>CAYNRE010000071.1:0-439498 GCA_964399535.1 uncultured Pirellulales bacterium
GCGAACACGGTCGCGGCGGGTGCCGCCAGCGCCGGCGTGTCGAATCTCGCCAAGCTCAGTCGCGCGAAACGGGCGGGTGAGGCGGCTAGAATTCCCGTAGAAGGCGACCCTGACTTCATTGGGCCGCCAAGGCCACCGGCCGCAAGTAGTAATGTAAAGCACCCGTTCGGCATTCGCACACTTGGCGCGGCCGAGGCAAAGCTGCCGTCACTTCCGTCGAATGCTCGAACTGCCGGTATCGATGAGATATACCGTCGATTGCAGGAATATCATGGTATTGATGCCGCTACCGCGAGCGAGCGATTGCATTTAGGCAAGCAAGCGCTCGGCTATGGAGCGAGTGATAACCTCCTGTTTGACTTGACCGGGAATGTGTTTGACCCCGTAACGCGTGAGTGGCTGTTCAGCTTGACGAGGCCCTAAAAGTGTTCCGAACCTCGTAGAATCCTGAGTCCGTCTTGGAATCGCAACAGGTGCAGTAATGTCGTCCCCGAAAATAACTGTGTCATTGCGGTTCTGTGGCGATGATCTTGACCCACGCGAAATCACGGCGTTGCTACGGCGCGATCCCACGCAAGCCCATCGCAAAGGTGAAAATATGCGATCAGGCCCATTCGTGCGTCCTGCTAGGACAGGCGTGTGGTCGTACAGACTGGAACAGCCGGAAGGGGCGACAGAGGGAACGACGTTTGACGACCAGGTTCGGGCTCTTCTCGGCATCGTGTCGCGCGACGTTGACGTGTGGCAGCGATTGGCAAGTCGCTTTACACCCGAACTGTTTGTGGGCGTATTCTTGGCGGAAAGGAACCAAGGATTCAACATTACGGCTTCGACGATGGAGGAGCTTGCTCACCGAGGAATCCGCCTTGAGCTGGATATCTATTACGGTTCATCGCAGTAAAGATCGGCCAGATGCTTTCGCCTCGCATCGTCATTCGACGAATTCCTCGCGGCGTACTTATCTGACCCTGAAGGGATTGCGCACTGCTGGTAGCGTTTTTCTTGATGCGACGATTTGCGACAAAAACCGTCTCCTTGGATGAAAAAGAAAACCGATTTCCACGGAACCTTGCACTTATAAAATGTGTCCATCATCGCCGGGGATTCCAGGACAATGCCTCGAAAGGCCGTAGCGTGGACGAGTACGCCCTGCCCTCACAGATCGACTTCTCAATTCTCATAAACCGCTGGCGAGAGCTTGGACTTTGGGAAAACGACATGTTTCTCGGGATGCAAGGCATGAATATCGGGATCACCGACGAAACGCTGACATTTTGGGAACAGGACCTCCACCGCGAATTCATGGAAACCGAAAGGCCGCCGATCCCAACAGCGATGACACTATCCGGATTCTCGCAAATGTGGATTTTTGCTGCCTATGAGACGATGCGGGTCTGGCGCAATCGTGTCTTTCAATACCGAAAATGGTTTCAGAGCGGATCGCTCGCTCAAGTGATTCCCAACCTCACGGTTAAGGAAAACGAGGTTCACCTTCCAAAGCAAATCAAAAAGGCCCAGCTTGAGCGGTATTGTGGCGATGAGCCGTATCGCAAGAAGGTAAATGACGACTGGGCTTTGTTTGAACCAACCTATCGACGTGTCGAACTTCTGAGAATGAATCTCGCGAAGCACGCGGCCCCCGGCAAGGACAACATGCTTGCTCGCGCGCCTGGCTATGCTCGTATCAACATGGTGTGCGGGTCTCTTGACTACCAGGTTGTCGATAAGGATGGCAGGTATACTTACTTGAGCCGTCGCGATGTTGCTGATGCCTTGCGCACGGTATTCGCATCAAAGCCATGCACAGGATGAACGGCGATTGGTTCTAACGAGCATCGTTCCAGAGGTCCCTTGAGGGTTGGCGGCTACAATCGCTGAGATTTCAATGCCCCATTTGCTTTGGAACGAGAGAGAACGAGGGTGAGCAGTGCGAAATATGCGATGGAGTCGGCTGGGGTGCGACATAACCGAGGTTCAATGTTAGGGCCTCGCGATGCGGGAAGCGGTTCGCCGAGGAATCCGCCTCGCATTGGATCAAACGCCTCCTATTCGGGCCTGCGCGCATAGATGAGTTATGGACGACGATGCAAAGTTAAAAACGATCAATCATTTCTTCCAGGTTCACCGCACGTCCACGGACGGCTGCCTGGAACCCTCCGAGAAGTGCAGGGAATCAGCAATTCGCTCCCACTCCATTCCGAGCAGTGTGGTTCTCGACCGTTTGGCTCGCGATGGTCATCTCATCATGCCTCAAATGAAGCTGAAGGTGCCCCCGCCGGGGGAAATTGAGTTCAAGCAAATCGGCAAGAATAAAGCCACCACTTTTACCGGACTTTGCGCCAAGCACGACAACCACCTGTTTCGGCCCATCGACAACGGCCTGCCCGATCTTGGGACGCCACAGCATCTTTTCTTATTGGCATATCGGGCAGTCCTGCGGGAGTTCCACGCGGTTCTTCAAAATGCGGCTCGGTTTCAGTCTACGTATCTGAAGCGAGTCGAGGTTGGGCTTTCGCCTGGTGACAGACCGGACAACTTCGGGATAAACGGGGACAGGTCCAGTTTGGTAGTTCCGCCACTACTTTCGAGAAAACCTCGCAGTCGGCCAAGCGCGAAAGCGCCGGGCAAAACAGCCAAACCACCGCCGCACCACCCTCCGGAGGCGGCGGTTCCACCAGCCCTACTACCACCGAAAAACGCTCAGGCTCGGGTTCAGGCAATTCCAACGACCAGTCGCTGGTCGTCAACCGCGCCGAAGAGCATCGCACGGGCTACCGCCTGGAGGGGACCACCGCGGTCAAGGCGTATTCGGTCGATCTGGAAGAGAGCATTCGCTGGGTAGCCTCGACACATGAAGTGCGTCGGGGTCGCGAAGCCAGGTAGGGCACGCACGCCGTGCGTGCCGGCCTTCCGTCCCGTTCGTCGAGACTTCACTCGGCCACTTGCAGTGAGGTTGCCAACAACCACGGGCGATGCCCCACTGTTTTCGAACAAACCTCGCAGGCGGCCAAGCGCCAAAGCGTCGGGCAAAACAGCGTAACCACCAGCCCGCGCCACCCCCGGGGGGCAGCCGCCCGTCGACGCGAGTCGAAGGCGGTGTTCGTTTCCCACGCCCCCTGGCACGCGTTGACACCTGCGGCGAGCGCCCCGTAGGCTGGGCGGTTTCCCGGTCTCTTCCCCCTCGGCGGTGTATGCCACGATGAAGTGGGCCCTGCTCGGTCACGACCCCGAAGCTCTCGATTTGGCCCGGGCCATCGTCGGTTCGAACGACGACCAGCTCGTGGCGGGCGCCGAGCTGGGGCCGGCGCGGGCGCTGGTGGCCAGCCTGGCCCCGGCGGCGGTGCTCGACGACGGCTGGGAGGCCTGGCTCGAGAACGATCAGATTCAGGGAGTTGTTGTGGGGCGCGGCGCGGCGGGCCAGCGCGACGAAGCGCTCGAGCGTTTGACCCGGGCCGGCCGCACGCTCATCGTGTGTCAGCCTTCGGGCCCCAGCATGCAGTACTTCGAGCTGGAAATGCTGCGCCAGGAGAGCGGTGCTCGGCTGCTGCCCTACCTGCCGGCCCGGTGGCATCCGGCGGTTACCGAACTGTTTGAACGGTTAGCGGCGGGGCCCAGCGATGGCTTAGGCCCACTGGAACAGGTGATTATCGAGCGGCAATTGCCCGATCGTTCGCCGGAAGCCGTGCTGGCTCAGCTCATGCGCGATCTGGACCTGGCCCGCAGCGTGGCTGGCGAGTTGACCCAGGTGGGGGCGCTCGCGCCGGCCGTGGGCGAAAGCCGCTATGCGGGGCTGGGCGTGCAGCTTTCCGGGCCGGCCGGGGTGCTGGTTCGCTGGTCGACCCGGTCGGGGGCCACGCTCGAGGGCAAACTTACGCTGTTGGGGCGCGCGGGCACGGCCGCGCTTTCGCTCGAGGCCGACCCGGCCCTGTGGACCGTGGCGGCCGAGGTCGGATCGCGAACCTTTGGCCCGCTGCGGTTTGGCGATTGGCTTCCGGCCCGAGAGGCGCTGGCGCGGGCTGGCGCCACCGGTCCGCAAGCCCCGGCGTGGTCGCCGGCGTGGCTCGACGCGGCCCGCGCCGTGGAGTTGACCGAGGCGGTGCCTCGCAGCCTGGATCGGAACAAAACCGTTGAACTTCGGGCCGACGAAGCCAGCGAGCTGCAGGCCTTCAAGGGAACCATGGCGGCGTCGGGCTGCGGGCTGTTGTTATTCGCGCTGTTGGTGTTTTTCCTCGGTACCGTGGCTTCTGGATTCGGCGTGCCGTTGGCCGGCTACTGGCCGGCCGCGGTGTTGGTGCTGTTGTGCGTGTTCTTGCTGTTGCAATTGCTGCGGTGGATCGTGCCCGCGGAAGAGCCGTAGCCGCCGGAAAGGCAGCGAGGCCGTAGAGGGAGCGAGCCGGAAAGGGGGGGAGGACCGATGGCCGGTGCCGAATTGGCCTGGTGTTCGGCCGTGGAACTGGTCGAGCTGTTTCGCGCCAAGCGGGCCACGCCGAGCGAAGCGCTGGAAGCCGTATTGGCCCAGGCCGACCGCTTGAACCCCCGGCTTAATGCCGTGGTGACCTGGAACCGCGAGGCCGCCCGTGCCGAGGCGGCCGCCTGCGGCCAACGGTATTCGCGCGGGCAGGAGCGGCGCACTCTGGCGGGCGTTCCGGTCACGGTGAAAGACCTACACTTAACCGCGGGGCTGCGGACCACGATGGGTTCGCAGCTCTTTGCCAACTTCGTGCCCGACCACGATCAACCGATCGTGGCTCGACTGAAGCGGGCCGGGGCGATCGTCATCGGTAAGACGAACACCTCGGAATTCGGCATTCTGCCGCTGGCGGCCAGCGCCGTACTGGGCGATTGCTCGAACCCCTGGAACCTGGCCCACAACACGGGCGGTTCGAGCGGTGGTTCGGCCGCCGCCGTGGCCTCGGGCATGGGGCCCTTGGCCACGGGCAGCGATGGAGGGGGCTCGATCCGTATTCCCGCGGCGTTTTGCGGGGTTTTCGGCCTGAAGCCGCATTTGGGCCGCATTGCGCATCGGCCGTGGCCGCGGGGCTGGGAGAATCTTTCGCACCAGGGCCCGATCAGCCGCACGGTGCGCGACGCCGCTCGAATGCTCGACGCGACGGCCGGCCCTTTGGAGGCCGATCGCTGGTCGCTGCCCGCCGCGGGCGAATCGTTCGAGGCGGCCTGCGGCCAGGAGGTGGCGGGGCTGCGCATTGGCTGGGCGCCCACGCTCGGCAGCCAACCGGTTGATCCGGATGTGGCGTCGGTTGCGGCGGCCGGAGCCCGGCGATTGGCCGATCTGGGCTGCGTGGTCGAGGAAGTGGAGCTCGATTTTCCCGACCTGGGGCCGGCCCAACAGGTGATCGTGCTTTGCGAGGCCGCCGCGGCGCTCGGCTCGCGCCGGGCGGAATGGGAATCGGTCATGTTCCGAGCGATGCGCAAAATGTTGCCCCAGGCCGATCAGCTCACGGCCGCCGACCTGCTCGAGGCCCATTGGGCTCGCGACCGATTCACCGAGCAAGTGGCCCCCTGGTTCGAGCGGTACGACGTGCTCGCCACTCCGACCGCGCCCATCGCCGCGCCCCTCAACGGCGGGCTGGGTCCGAAACAAATCGCGGGCCAGCCGATTCGCTCGCTGGGTTGGCTGGGGTTGGTGGTGCCCTGGAACATGACCGGGCAGCCGGCGGCCTCGCTTCCCGTGGGGCTCAGCGCCGACGGGCTGCCCGTGGGCTTGCAATTGGTCTCACGGCGGTTTGATGAGGCGACGCTCTTTCGTCTGGCCAGCGCGTACGAGGCGGCCTGGCCCTGGCCCCGCCCGCCGCTGGCCAGCAGTTGAAGCGGGGGCGGCCGCCTCTTTAAATAGGGCTTCCACCGTTGGTTGGGGCGGCTCCCGCGCGACCGGGCCCTGGGGCTGGTTCCGCTGGGTTGCCAGCCGAAGCAAGTAACTGGCCCGGGGGTGGCTTGCAGGAAAGGGGCTCAAATGCTTCCGCTAGTACTGACGATGGCGGTGTGGCACACGGCCGCGCTGCCGCTTCCCTGGTCTGAGCTAGTGCTCGAGCCGGCCCTGGCGCGACGCGTGGAAAAGGCCTGTCAAACCGCGGCGCGGCAAGCGGCGCGCACTCGCTACGAGCGCGACCGGGCCAAGACCGAAAGCGAGCGCGCTCGACTCAACAACAAACTGGCGGCCCTCGATCGGCAACTGGCAGACCAAGTGCGGCGGATGCTGAACGCGGATCAGTTGCAGCAACTGGCCCAGATCGAGCAGCGAATGGCCGAGGGGGTGGAAATCGGCCAGGGAATCTACCGCAGCTACTCGATCGAGGCGCTGGGGCAGTTCAGCCCCCGAATTCGCACCTCGAACGTCACGCCGGGCGGATATGCGGAAGTTGGCGTGGCGCTGAGCATCATCAACCGTAGCGGGCGCGAGCTGCGCCGGGGCCGGTTCGCGGCCGAAGCCTATGAACGGGACCAGCCCCACCGGCTCGAGCGGCTGGAGTTTACCGTCGAAGCGCTGGCCGACGGCGCCAGCCACCGCGTGGAACTGACGACCAAGTCTGCCCGGGCAGACCACCGCTGGGAGATTTTGTTGCTCTCGGTGGAATAGTTTCACAGGCCAGCAGGCCGCCGGAAGTGGTTGGCGATCAACGCTTTGACGCGGGCCAAGTGGGTCCGGCTGGGGCCCACGGCGTGGTCCGCGTTTCGAGGTCGGCAGCGGCCCCGGGGGCGGCCCGGGGGGTCGCCGGTCGGTGGTCCCGCCCTCGGTTCCGATCGGGCAAGGGATTGCCGGCGACAAACCTTAGCTGGATAATGACTTGTGTTCACGACGCGTTGCTTGACACTCGCCGGATTGGCGAATTACCATCGCTGCCGGCACGGGGCGTCGAGCCCTAGAGGCCAGTAGCCTACCTGCAAGTGCGGTCGCTGGGCGGAGGGTGGGGGACCTTGGCCGACGACCGGCCAGTTGCCGGAGGCCGTTTTCGATGGAACCCTGCGCGGGCGGCTGGTTACCGAACAGCCGTCGTGGGCCGGGCTCCTGCTCGAGCGTCGCAAGGCGCCGACTTTTCACTCAGTCATCCATGCTACCCACTGCGCTCGGTTCTAAGTTTAGCCGGCCTGGCAGGCGCTGCGGCGTCTGCGTACTTGCGCTTGCGCTGGGCATGGTTTCGTTGCCGGCGCCGCGGGCTGGCGCCGCGGGTTATTCGCCCGAGAGCCCCGAGGTGAAGGCACTGGTCCAGAAGGGGCTCAACTTCCTGGCCGACAAGTCCGACGGCACCCTGGGCATGGCCTCGCTGCTGGGCCTTACTTTTGCCAAGGCCGGTTACGACGAAAGCCACCCCCAGGTTGCCAAGGGGGTGGAAGAGGCCAAGAAGATCGTTTCCGGCGCCGAGCTGGGCGACAACGGCAACTATGCCCTGGCGATGGCCATTCTGCTGCTGACAGCTTTGGACGGCGAGCGCTATCAGAAGCAAGTGGCCCAAGGCGTCGAGCTGATGGTGTCGCGTCAGAAAGAACATGGCGGTTGGGGCTACACCGTCCGGCCCACCGGCGATACGTCGATGACCCAGTACGCGGTGCTCTCGCTCTGGGAGGCGGGCGAGATCGGAATCGAAACGCCGGTCGAGGTTTGGGAAAAGGTGATTGGCTGGCTGATCCGCACGCGCGATCCCAGCGGTGCCTGGGGATACCAGGGAAGCGACTCGGGCGACGAGGGCAAGGCGGTTCCCCAGGCCGATGTGCGCCACAGCATGGCGGTGGCCGGGTTGGGCACCCTGTACGTCGCGGCCGACCATTTGCGATTGCCTCGCCCTGGCCCCGCGGGTGTCGACCCCGATGTGCCCAGCGGATTTCAAAAGAAAGCGAAGCCGGTCGAGGCGGGGCCCGAGCAGCAGCGCAGCCAAAAGGTGGACTTATCGCACCTGAACAATGCGATCACGGCCGGCAATACCTGGGTTTCCCTGCATCCGGAGATCAAGGGCACCGTTTGGACGAACTATTACCTGTACGCCATGGAACGCTACCAGAGCTTCAAGGCCGCGGGGCGCGAGGGCAAGGTGCTGGACTGGTACGATCGCGGAGTGGCGTATCTCAAAGATGCCCAGGCCGAAGACGGTAGCTGGGCCGCCGCGCCGACCGGCGGCTCGCAAAAGTTCGACACCTGCTTCGCCGTGTTGTTTTTGGTGCGCTCGACCAAGAAGAGCCTCTCCCGTACCGGCCGGTTTGGCTCTGGGTTATTGACCGGCGGGCGGGGGTTGCCGACCGGCACCGAGGTGGAACTGCGCGACGGCCAGGTCAAGGCCCGGGCGCTCCAGGGGCCGGCCGAGACGATGCTCAAGCTGCTGGAAGACCCCACCAACAGCCAGTTTCTGGGGGCGGCCGCCGCGATCGAGCAACTCGATATTTCCCGCGATCCCACGCTCCGGGAACAGCTTCAACAGCGCCTGCGCGAGTTGGCCGGCGGCGAAGCCCCCGAGGCCCGCGAGGCCGCCGTGATCGCGCTGAGCCGGGTGCGTGACTTGGACAATGTGCCGATTTTGATCTACGCCCTGAGCGACCCAGACTCCCGAGTGGTTTCGGCCGCCCGCCGAGGCCTGGAATTCATCAGCCGCAAGTTCCGCTCGCTGGGCCCGGAAGACAACGCCCCGCCCGGCGAGGTGGCCGCGGCGATCGAGCGTTGGAAGAGCTGGTACCGCACCCTGCGTCCCGACGCCGAGTTTCCAGAGTAAAGTGGACGCATGAGCGTAGCCCATTCTTCGCGACCGACCCGCACCCGGCTCGACCGTTCGGCCAGCGAGCTGAGCACGACCAGCTACGACAACGTATCCAGCATGATCCTGGCGATGCTCATCATCCTGGGGCTGGCGTCGGCCTTTCTGTTGGCCCTTTGGCTCGGCAGCCGGCTGTTTACCCGGCAGGTGGCGGTGCCGGTTACCATTGCCGACGTGGGGGGAGGCGAGGGGGACAATTCCCCCACCGACAGCGAGTTGGAAGAGCCCGCCATCGAGGAGTTGATGCAAGAGGTCGAAATTCCCGAGCCGGAGATCGTCGACACCCTGGCCCTGGTGACCCAAACCGTGATGGAAACCCAGGCCGAATTGGTCGACCCCACCCTGAACGAGGCGACCAACGCGGGCCGGCGCGGTCGCGGAAATGGCCGGGGCAGCGGGTCGGGCGACGGGGAACCCGGCATCCCTCGTGAAGAACGCTGGGAGATTCTCTTCCAAGAGGGAAGTACCCTGGAGCTTTACGCCGCCCAACTCGATTTTTTCAAGATCGAACTCGGCGCCTTAGGAAGGGGGAACGAAATCTTCTACGCTTGGAACTTTGCCGGCCCAAAACCCCAGACGCGTACCTTGCCGGGAGAGCAGGAGAAGCGGCTTTACATGACCTGGCGCCAGGGGGGGCTCAAGCAGGCCGACCGAGACCTGATGCGGCGGGCCGGAATGAACGATGCGCAGCGCATTATCGTCCAGTTTTATTCGCCGGAGCTAGAGAACCAATTGGCCTACCTGGAACAGCAGTTTCGGGGGCTGAAAGCCTCGCAGATTCGCAAGACTCGGTTCGGCGTGCGCAACGCCGGGCGAGGGTTCGAGTTTTACGTGATGGATCAGCAGCGATTGAACTAGTGCTCGTGCTCCGCCCTGAGTGGGGAGAGTTGCCCAGCAGCGGCTACCCGGGCGCACGAGCGGGCCTGCCGAGGACCAGCCATCGCGGGGCTGGGCCCAGAGCGTCGGCCTTGCGGAGTTTCGCCGGCCCGGTGGCGCACCGGCACCGGCCGTGTTTCTTTTTCGTTGTGGAGAAAGTGAAGCAGACCGAGCCATGAGCACCAGCGCGATCTACGACTTTATCGGAAACAGCACCTACGCCATGTTGGCCGCCGTGGCCCTCTGGGGGGCCTACTCGGCCATCATGGTGTTTCGCCGTATCAGCCAAACCCGCTTTCGCAACGAGGCGGCCCAGGAAGAATTTCTGGGCGAGATCGAGCAACAGCTGGGCGGCGGCGATTTCGACGCGGTGGTCGATCTTTGCGAGGGAGATCGCCGGGCGATGCCGCAATTGGTGCTGCTGGCGGTGACCAACCGGCAACTGGGTTACGCCAAACTGCGGTCGCTGGTCGCCGACCGCTTCCGCCGCGACATACTGTCCGACATCGAGTACCGCATTAGCTGGGTCTCGACCGTGATCAAAACGGCCCCCATGCTGGGGCTGTTTGGCACGGTGCTCGGCATGATGGCCGCCTTCGGCAAGCTGGCCTCGGGCTCGCAGGTCAAGCCCGAGGATCTGGCCGGCGACATCAGCCTGGCGCTGATTACCACGGCCCTGGGGCTGATGATCGCGATTCCGCTGATCATGGTCGTGGCCTCGATCAACATGCGCCTCAAGCAAATGGAAGACCTGGTCGGACAGGGGCTGCAATCGTTCTTCGATATCTTCAAGCTCACCTTTCCCGGGGGAGGCCGCGGGACATGAGCGAATCGCAGCGCTGGGGTGGAGACTTCCGGGATGACGAAGAGCAGGGAGAGGTGCTGCCGCACCGTCCGCTGCGCGACGATTCGGAGATGGACATCACTCCGATGATCGACTGCACGTTTCTGCTGCTGATTTTCTTCCTGGTCTGTTCGACCCAGGCTCGCCAGTCGTCGGTCGAGCTGGCGCCAGCCCGGCACGGCACGGGGGTCGATCCGGAAACGGCGGTCATTCTCACCGTGGCCGACAGCGGCCGTCCGGATCAGGCCGCCGTGTACCTGGGCGACAGCACCAGCGGCAGCCCGCTGCCCCCCGACCCCGAGCAGCAGGCGGCCGAGATCGCCCAGGCGGTCGACGACGGCTTCGCGGCGGGCAAGACCAATGTTCTGGTCAAAGCCGAGCGGGCCGTGCATTTTCGCGAGGTCTCGCGCGTCTCGGCGGCGGCGACCAGTCGCGAGGGGGTTAACCTGTACCTGGCCGTGGAAGAGTCTGATGCCGACTGAACTGATCCGATTCCGCTGCCATCACTGTGGCAAGCGGCTGAAGACCGATTCCAAGCGCGCCGGCGAGCGCACCATTTGCCCGCATTGCCAGGGCCAGGTGCTGGTACCCGCTCCGGACGCGGAACAGGTAACGACCGAGGTTTCGCTGTTCAGCGGGCTGGCTGGCGATGAGCCCGCCTTGGACCTTTCGCGCCCCGCGGCGGCCGAAGACGAAGGCCCCGACATGACCCCCATGGTCGACGTGGTCTTTCAGTTGCTCATCTTCTTCATGGTGACGGCGGCTTTTACCCAGCAAAAGTCGTTGCAGATTCCCCCTCCCGAACAAAAAGACAAGCAGCGCACCGTGAAGCAAGTGGAAGACGACGACAGCGTGATCGTGATTCGAGTGGACAACGACAATACCATCTGGGTGGACGAGGACGAAGTGCTGAGCGATCTGGACCTGTTGGCAAAACTGCGCGAACGAGCCGAGGGGGACGGCGGTAGCCGCCCCACCACGCTCATGGTGCTGGCCAGCGGCGGGGCCCGCCATGACAACGTGGTCAAAGCCCTCGATGCCGGCAATGCCGTGGGGATGGAATCGGTGCAGTTGGCCCTGAACGAGCAAGAGGACTAAGCCCCGCGGATCGCAACCTCCCCCATGCGCCCGACAACCTTTCGACCAGCATTGTGCTCAAGATGACAACGGACGAATTCCTAAACACGCTGGATGCCAGCAACCTGATCCCCTCGGGAACGGTGGCCAAGATACGCCAGCGGGTGGCCCAAACCCCGGGCGTCGACGCGCGCCGCTGCGCCAAGGGGCTGGTCGACAAGGGGCTGCTCTCCCCCTGGCAGGCCCGCCAACTGCTGGCCGGTCGGAATGCCTTTTACCTGGGCCGGTACCGGCTACTCGACCGGATCGGCAAGGGGGGCATGGGCATGGTCTTCAAGGCCCAACACGCCGTCATGGAGCGCACGGTGGCGCTCAAGGTGATGTCGCACCAGCTGCTGAAGAATCCCCGGGCCGTGGCCCGCTTCAATCGCGAGGTGAAAGCGGCCGCCGCCCTGCACCACCCCAACATTATCACCGCCTTCGACGCCGACGCGGTGGGGAATACCCACTTTCTGGTCATGGAATACGTCGATGGCCAGGACCTGAACCAATGGCTCAAGGTCAATGGCCCGCTCCCCGTGGCCGCCGCTTGCGAATGCGCCATGCAGGCGGCCGAGGGGCTCAGCCATGCCGTTCACCAGGGAATGGTGCACCGCGACATTAAACCGGTGAACCTGGTGGTTACCTGGAACAGCGAAACCGAGCGGCCGATCGTCAAGATTCTCGACATGGGCCTGGCTCGCTTCGTGAGCGAAGTGCGCGAGGGTGGCGGAGTTACCCGGGCCGGCCAAACCATCGGTACGCCCGACTACATCGCCCCCGAGGCGGCCCAAAACTTCAAGAAGGCCGATATCCGCGCCGACATCTTCAGCCTGGGGTGCAGCCTGTACAAGCTGCTCACCGGGCGGCTGCCCTTTGGCGGCGAAAACACGATGGAGAAGCTGCTCTCGCGGACCACGCACGACGCGCCCCCCGTGCGCGCGCTGCGGCCCGAGGTGCCCCCAGGGCTGGAAGAGGTGCTGGCCAAAATGTTGGCCCGCGACCCCGCCGAGCGCTACCAGCACCCGAGCGAGGTGAGCGCGGCGTTGGCGCCGTTTGCGGCCTCGACGGCGGGGCATCCCGAAGAGCTGTCGATTTTCCGGGTGCTGGCCCCCTCGAACCGGTCGGTTGTTAGCGAGCGCATCGATGCCGAGCCGGACAGCAGCCTGGAAGAGTTTCTCCAAGATTTCAGCGTTTCTCCCCTGCGCGACGAAGCGGGCGGCTCGACGGCCGAGGTGCATCCGCCCAGTGGCGACGGCGTAGGGTTTGAATTGGTCGATGAAGACTCGCTGGAAGTGGGAGGGCCCAGTCGGTTGGTTCCCCCTCCGCGCAAGGGATCGCCGCGTCAAGCACGCGGCGCGCCCGCTGCCGAGCCGGTCGCGGCGCAGGTGCCCGGCCCGCCCCCCGTGCCCACCCAACTCGGTGCGCTCGACGACAACCTGTTCGCCGGCGCGGGTCTGGCCGACGCCGCCCCCGTTGCCGCCGCCACGGGCCCCGACCCTTGGGCGGCGCCCACGAAATCGACCACCCGCAAGCCCAAACCCCCCAAGGCAACCTGGGACTCGTTCTTGTTCTTGGGGGGCGGCGGTCTGCTGATCTCGCTGCTGATCTTGGTGCCGGTGCTTTGGTGGCTCATTAACCGCGAGACGGGCGACCAGGCCCTCGAGGCTGCCCAGACCGATTATCGCAACGGTGCCTATACCCAGGCCATTAACAAGTACAACCAATACCTGCTGAACCACGACGGCCACCCCGGCAACGGCACCGCCCGCGTGCAGCGCGGCGTGGCCCAGGTGTGGCAAGCCGTGCAAGGGGGCGGCGACTGGGCGCGGAATTTGAAGCTGACGGTCGACACGCTGAAACAGGTCGAAGCCGAGCGCGAATTCGGCGAAGCCCGCGCCGAGCTGGCCGGCCCGCTGCCCCGCATCGCCGAGGGGCTGGCCAATCAGGCCCGCGAGGAGAAAAAGTCGGAATTAATCGAAGAGGCTCGCACGGCCCTGGCGCTGATCGACCGCTATGTGCCCAAAACCTCGCGACCCACGACCAAAATGCAGGAGATCGAGAGCTCGCTGGCACTGACCGAACAAACCTTGCGCCGCGATTCGGCCTTGGCCGAAGCAGTCGCGGGCATCGACGATGCCCTGGCCAAGCAAGAATCGGACCGGGCCTACGAGCTGCGCCGCGAAGTGGTCAAGTCGTACCCCGACACGGAAACCGATCCGTCGCTGATCGATGCCATGGTCCGCGTAACCGCCGCGCAGAAGGCGGCCGTCGTGGTGCGGTCCGAGGGGCGCCCGGCGGAAACAAGCGACCCCGAAAGCCCGATCTTGCGGACCGTGCTGCTGGCGCCCCGCGCCGGCCAGTCGGCCGGAACCGCCCAGGGGTTGGTCATTACGGCCCTGGCCGCCGGCGCGGCCTACGGGATCGACGGGGCCCAGGGCGAAGTGCTTTGGCGCCGCCCGGTAGGGTTAGACAGCACCATCGTGCCGGTGCCGCTGGAAAGTACTCCGGGTGCCGATGTGCTGGTGGTCGACCGTGTCCGCGGCGAGGTGGCTCGCCTGGCCGGCCGCACTGGCAAGCTCCAGTGGCGGCAAGCCATCGACGGCGTGGTTGCCGATGCCCCGACCGTCATTGGCGGCCGGCTTTGGGTACCCACCCAGGGCGGGCAACTGGCTCGGCTTGACCCGGCCAGCGGCGAGCTGGTCGACGCGATCTCGGTTCCGCAACAAATCGAAGTGGCCCCCGCCGCCGATTCGCGCGGCAACGTGGTGTACCAGTTCGCCAGCCATTCCAACCTGTACCTGCTGGGCCCCGATGGCCAATGTCTCGACGTGCTCTACACGGGCCAGTCGCAAGGTTCGATTCGTTCTCGCCCCATCGTGTTTCAGGGGCCGGATTTCAATTACCTGATTTGGGCTGAGAACCGGGGTTTGCACGACGCGACGCTCCGCGTGTTTTCGGCCGGGCCGGAAGGCAACTCGCTCACCCCCACCCAGGAACTGCGGCTGGAAGGGCATTTGACGCAGCCCCCCACGATCGACGGCCGACTGCTGAACCTGGTTACCGACCGCGGCGCGATCTCCACCTTTGAGCTCGGACCGCCCGACAAAGGGCCCGCGCTCACCGCCATTATTTCCCAGCCGGCCGAGGGTCCCGATCATTACCCGCGCTTCGCGCTGGTGCGGGGCACTCGCTATTTCATCGCCGACCGCCAGCTAACGCGTTACAACCTGCGGGCCGCCGCCGGGCGCATTGAACCGCTGGGCCGCACCAATCGCGGCGACGAGTTCTTGCAGCCGCTGGTTTTTTCGGGCGACGCCTTGGTGCACGTGCGGCGGGCCGCGGGCCGCCCCGGCGTAACCGTGGCGGCGGTCCGGGCCGACGACGGTGCGGCGATTTGGGAAACTCACCTGGGGACTCCGCCCCTGGGCTCGCCGGTTTGGCACCCCGCCGACGGAAGCTTGTGGTCCTGGAATCAGGCCGGTGAACTGTTGATCGCCACTCCGGGCGAGCCGGGCACGCAGACCGTGGCTACGTCGTCGCCGGTCAGTTTTCCGCCGCTGCCCGCCGAGGATCGCGACTGGGGGCCGGTTGCGGGCACCGACTTTCTGGCCCTGGCCGTGGGGCCCGATCGGCAAACGGTGGCGCTCTGGCGCCAGGGAAATCCGCGGATGCACACGCTCACGCTGCCGGGCGCGCTTGCTTGCCCGCCGGCCGCGCTGGGGGGCTCGCTCGTGTGCTTGCTGCGCAGCGGCCAGGTGGCGCGGTTTCAAGCCGACTCGGGCCAGCCGCTGGGGGCTCCGTTTCAACCCCAACTCGAAGCGGGCCAGCAGGTCGACTGGGCACGCCCCGCCGTGACGGCGCAGGGTGAGTTGGTCGTGTGCGATGGTCCGCACCTGGTCCGCCTGGCCGCGGAAGAGCAGCCTGTGCCTCAGCTCGTTCAGCAGGCTGCCACGGACCTGAATACTCCCGTTCGCTCGCCGCTGGCGGCGGTGGGGGGCGTGGTCTACGGCGTCGACGAGAGCCAGACGCTGTGCGCTTTTAACCTGGCCGACCTGGAAAAGGGAGAATCCATTCGGCTCGACGCTCCCTTGGCCTGGGGGCCGGAAACGGTGGGGCAGCAAGTGCTCGTCGCGACCGATGATCGCCAGCTGTTGTGTCTGGGCCCCGACCAGGCGCTGCGGTGGAAGGCTTCGCTCGCCGACGGGGCCCTGGCCGGGGCGCCGCGCGAAGAGGGCGACCATCTGTGGGTGGTGACCAACGCGGGAACCGTGACCCGCCTCGGTCGAGAGGACGGCCAGGAGGTAGGGAAGCTTACGTTGGGGCAGCCGGTTTCGGGCTGGGCCCTGGGCGATGCCGGAAAACTTTGGATTCAAACGCTCGACGGGGCCCTGGTCGAGGTAGCCGCGCCCTAGAACGGCAGCCCCACGCGGCCAGGGCCGGCTTCGCCAAGGCGATGGCACCGGTGTCGGACAGACGCAACCAAGCCGCAAACACCCCCCCTACCTCTCGGAAACTTCGGAAACCTCGGAAAGTCGCAACACTTGCCCAGCCGCTCGCTCACCGCGCGAAACACGACCCCACGGGCGGCCATGCTGCGCGCCGCGGGTTGGGGGCTGTTGGCCGGCCTCGTGGTGGTTTCGAGTGCCTGGGCCCAGGCCCCAGCCGAGGCACCACCCGCTACGGCCAGCGAAGTTCCTGCGCCCTCCCCGCCCGACACGCCCGCGCCAGCCGACACGGCGCCGCCGGAGGAAGCCGCCCCCGAGGCGGGTGGCCCTCAGCGCCTGATCGATCAACCGGAGCACGACCGCATCGTGCTTACCGAGCGGGCCGTGGGCCAGGGCAAGCCGCGCGAGTATCTCATCGAGCGCATTCCGGGGAAGACCATGCGCGAACCTCGCCCCGAAGCCCGTGAAAAGCTCACGGTGCGGATGCTCGACAACCCGGGCGAAGATCTCGAGGTGCGCTGGGGCGATATTGAAACGGTCGTCGATTTCGAGCAGATGGTGCTCGACGAGGCGGCCCAGTTGGTTTCCGCCGGCCAGCTCGACGCCGCCTTCGACTACTACAAGTACCTGGAGCAAGATCAGGCGTTTCGTGAATACCCGGGCGTGGCCGAGGCGGTGCAGCGCTACCTGTTCGAAGACGCGCGGGCCCTGGTGCGCGGCGGCCAGTTCGACGCGGCCTGGGGAGTGCTGCTCGAAGTTTACGAGCGAAACAGCAACTTCGACGGGCTGGCGCGGGCCATGGGGCTGGTGACCCGAAATCTGGTCGACGCCCGGCTGGCGAACGAAGACTTTTTGGGGGCTCGCCGCCTGCTAACCGAGTTGGCGGCTCGCTTCCCCAATGAAGCGGTGGTGGGCCAACTGACTGGCTATTTCGAGGAGCAGGCGGCTTCCCGGTTGGACAACGCCCGCCGGCTCGCCCGAGAAGGTCATCCGGATCAGGCCCAGGAGCTGGCTACCGACGCGGTGCGGATTTATCCGCAGTTGTCCGACGTTCGCACGTTTCTCGCCGACCAGGTGGCCACGTACCCCTATGTGGCCGTGGCGGTCGGCGGTTTTCCCGAGCCCTCTCCGGCTGGTTGGCCGGCCGATTTTTGCACCCGCCGCACGGCCCGGCTGCTCAACCGCCAGATTCTGGAACTGACGAGCTACGACTTACAAGGCGAGGGGGCCACGTACGATTTTCCCCTGGGCGAAATGCAACGGCTCGATCTGGGCCAGCGGTTGGTGTTTCAGGTCCGCCCCGGGCTGGTCTGGTCGGCGGGCGATACGCCGGTAACGGCCCACGACTTGGCTCGCCGGTTCAGCGAGCTGGCCCTGCCGGGTAGCGGTGTGTACTCGCCTGACTGGGCCGACCTGCTCGTCGGAGTGCGGGTCACGAGCCTCCGCGAGGTCGAAGTTCAGCTACGCCGGGGGCACGTGCGCCCCGATGCCTTGCTGGCTACTTCGCCGGTTCCGTGGTACCAGGTCGAAGCAAGCACCTCGGCCGAGGCCACGCTCGGTCCCTACCGCTTGGATGCCAGCTCGACCGGGGAGCGAATCTACCGTCTGAATCCCCAATACTTCGCGATCGGCGGCGGCCAGCCGAAGCAGATTACCGAGCGTTACTTCGAGCGTTGCCAGACGGCCGTTCGCGCCTTGGAGCAGGGCCAGGTTTCGTTGATCGACCGAGTGAATCCCTGGGAGCTTGACGAAGTTGGTTCGCTTCCCGGGGTGGTCGTGGCCCCCTACGCCGTGCCCACGGTTCACTGCCTGGTTCCCAATTTGAATCACCCGCTCACCGGCGACCGCACCTTCCGCCGGGCCCTGTTGTACGCCATCGAGCGCTCGGCAATTCTCAACCAGCGGCTGCTGCAAGGGGCCAGCATCGAAGGCGCCGCGGTCATCAGCGGTCCAATTCCCCAGGGGTATGCCTATAACGGCAAGGTGCCGATTCGCCCGCACGACCCGCGGATGGCCATTACGCTGGCCAACGTGGTCGTTCAGCGCCAAGCGGCCCAGGCCGCGGCGGAGGCGGCCGCAACCGCCTCGGCCGAGACGGCAACCGCCGCAGCTAACGTGCCCGCTGAAGCCCCCGCCGGCACTGAAGCCCCCTCGACCGGTGAATCGCCCGCCTCGGGCGAGTCGGCCGCCGCGAGCGATGCCTCGCCGCAGCCGGCCGCGCCGCCTGCCGCCAAAGTGGAAGTTCCCGAGCTGGTGTTGGCCCACCCGGCCACCGAACTGGCCCGGGCCGCCTGTGAAGAGATTCAGCGCCAACTCAAGGTAGCTCGCATTCCGGTGCGCCTGGTCGAGCTGGCCCCCGGGGTGAGCTACCCGCCGCCCGGCGAGTACGACTTGCTCTACGCCGAGCTCACGCTGAGCGACCCGATTGTCGACCTGGGGCGGCTGCTCGGTGCCGACGGGCCACTGGGCAAGCCCAGCCCTTATGTGGCGCTTGCCCTGCGCCAGCTGGAAACCGCTTCCGACTGGCGCACGGCCCGCGAGCGGCTGCTGCGCTTGCACGAACTATTGGCCGAGGAATTGCCGCTGATCCCGCTCTGGCAGTTGGTCGATTTCTTTGCCTACCGCGAGGGCATCTCCCAGGTGGGGGTACGCCCGGTCACGCTTTATCAAAACGTGGAACTCTGGCAGGTCATCGCATGGCTACCTCCGGACGCCTGAAACAGGGCGCCCCGAGGCGCCTGATTTCCGCCGGGCTCGCACTCGGGTTGGCCGCGTGGCTCTTGGTCGCGGCCCCCCCTGGCGGCCAGCAGGCGCTGCGCGCCGCGGACCTGGTTTGGGATTATTCACCCTACCGCATTCGGCTCTGGCTGGGCCTGGAAGATTCGGCCCCGCTCACGCCGGCGCTGCGGGCCGAGCTGCTCGAGGGCCTGCAGTTGCGGGCCGAGACCGTGGTGGGCGCCCCCTGGGATCTGACCGTCGAGCCAGGGCCGCCGCCGGTTGGGTTTCAAATCGCCCGCCGCCTGGAGACGCTCTCGGCCGAGTCGCTGCCCGAGCTCGATCCCGCGATCGACAAAGTGCTCCTGTTGGCGGTGCGCACCGGCCCCCAGGGTTACCAGCTCGTGGCTCGCGACTACGATCACCGCTGCCGCACGATGAGCCAGCCGGTTTCCGCCACCACGGCCTGCCGAGGCGACCTGGTAAACGAATCGTTGCGAGTGGTGCTGCGGGCCTTTGCCCCCTTGGCCCAAGTCGACTCGGTCGAAGGGCGGACAGCCCAGTTGCGGCTGCGCGGAGGCCGCCTGCCGCTGCGCGATCCCTCGGTGAATCTGGCCGGCGAAACGGGCCTGTTCCAACCCATCGTGCGCACCAACGCCCGAGACGGCACCCTGGAGCGGATTCGCCCGGTGGAATGGACCGTGCTCGAGGTGACCGGCGCCGAGGGCGCGGAGCTGACCACCAAGATTCACTCGGGCGTGCGGGGCGCGCTTGGCGACCGGCGGCGAGGGCGCATCGAACGGTTGGCGCTGGGCGTTCCGCCCGTCGAAGGCAGCACCCGGCTGAAGCTCGAGGCCCCCGGCGAGCCGCCGCAACCGATGGCCGGCTACACCGTGCTGGGTTACACCTCCGATTCGCGCACCACCGAACCGGTCGGCACCACCGACCTGCGGGGCGAGATCGAGATTCGGCCCAGCGTAAGCTACCTCAGGCTGCTCTTGATCATGAATGGCAGCCAGCCGCTGGCCAAACTGCCCATCGTGCCGGGCCTGGTGGCCCAGTTGACCGCGACGGTGCCCGACGACCAACGGCGGCTCGAGGTCGAGGGCTTCGTGGCCGGGCTGCAAGAGTCGATGGTCGACCTGGTCGTGCGGCGCGAAGTTCTCGTGGCTCTGGCTCAGAAACAAATCGAGGCGGGCAACGTCGAAGGGGCCCAAAAGCTGATCGACCAGCTTCGCGAGCTTCCGACCCGGCAGCAGTTCGCCTTTCGCGTTCAGCAAGAAGAACAGCGAACCGCCGGCGATGCGCCCCGGGTGAAGCGGCGAGTGGAGCGGTTGTTCAGCGATACGCGCACGCTGCTGAGCCAGTACCTCGACCCCCGGCCGGTCGACCAGGTCGAGGCGAGCTTTGTGCGTTTGAAGAACAGCGCTGGCCAGAAACCCCCGGAGGGGGGCCAGCCGCCCGAGGACGCGGAGGGCTCGCCGCCGGGCGCCGAGGCCAGCGAGGCGCCCGAAACCGCCTCGAGCGCGCCGCCGGAAGCCGATTCCGCCACCGCTCCGGCGGCTGGTTCCGCGGAGGGGGAATCGTCGGTCACCGGCTCCACCGCCGCGGCAGCCGGCTCGGCGAGTTGAGCCCCGAGCAACGGTTCTCGTCTCGGGCCGCGCGGTGCGGTCATCGGCCCTTGGTGGGCTACAAGGGTCGGCCATTCTTCGTCGGCGGGTGGCATCAAACCGCTCAAGCCATGCCGATGACAGGCGAGCTTGAGCCGTCGCTAGGCGCCAGGCCGTTCGATTCGCCAGGCCGTTCGATACGGCGGGCCGTTCGATACGGCGGGCCGAGCCCTGGCCTCGCACATCGATGGTTAAGTGGCCTCGTGGGGGAGAACCGCCGATCTCCGTCGGCGCGCTAGTTCGGCGCCGCGGTGCGTAGCTTACTGGCGGAGAGAGGCGCGGTTTTCGCGGCCTCAGGCCGTGTCAGAAGGTAGACCAGCGGACCGAACGAACCAAGCAAGAGCGTGGCGATGGTCCAAGGAATCGGGTTCCGGCCGATCCGCCTGGCGTCTTGCCAGAGCCACACCAGGACCAGAATCAAGGCGATTACCAGGTCCACGAACACCTGCGCGGCATTGGTCGATCGGAAGTGGGGTGCCAGAATACCCCAGTAACCGTGCTGGTAGAGTGCAATCGCCGAGAGAAACCCAAACCCGGCGAGCGTGAGTGCGATGGCCATGCGAACCATTTCAAGCTTCCTTTCGGGTGATCGGAGCGACAAAGTGGCGTACCTGGCGAACTATCGGGTCAAGTGGTAATGGGGTCAATTACCTGGCAGGTAGTTGTCTTGCGAATCGATTCGAGGTGTGATTGCAACATGAGCGAAGCAACCCAGGCGCTGAGCAACGAACTTCGGCAGGCGCGCCAGGCCCGCCGGCTTAGCCAGCTCGAGCTTTCGCTGCGTCTTGGCATTTCGCAGCGCCACCTGAGCTTTGTGGAGAGCGGCCGGTCGAAACCGAGCCGCGATCTCTTGGCGGCCTGGCTCACCGAGTTAGAGCTTCCGATGGTGGTATTCAACCAGGTGATGGTTCAGGCGGGCTATGCGCCGGTGTACACCGCTGGGAAGCTCTCGGACCCTGCCCTGAAAGAGGCCGAACTGGCGCTGGAAACGCTGCTGGAGGCCCACGATCCGATGCCCGCGTTTGTAATCGACGAAGATTGGAATCTAGTGCGATTCAATCGCGGAGCGCGTTGGTTGGCCGAGGTGTTGATACCATGGTTACGAGGTCAGTGGGACGCAACGCCGAAGAATTTTCTCGACCTGCTGGCCCATCCCGAGGGCTTTACCAAGCAGGTTGTGAACCTGCACGAGGTTGGGCCCGCGGCGCTTCATCTGCTGCGCCGTGAGGCTGCGGTTCGGCCCAGTCTGGCTGCCAAAGTGCAGGCCTTTGGGCAGTTGGTCGAGCATCGCCTGGGGCACGCGATTCCGCTGTCGCCCGGCGCCCGCCTCTCGGCTCCGGTTCTCACGACGCGCTATGCGACCCCAGACGGAGAATTGGCCTTCTTCAGCATGTTTACGACGTTTGGAACCCCGCACGACATTACCCTGGCGTCGCTCCGCGTAGAGCAGTTATTCGCCGCGGACGAGGCGACACGGCGCCGAGTTCAGCGGGAAGCCGCTTGAGAGTACCGACCCACCGCGAGCGCAACCGCTAGCCGGGTGGGGGTGTTTCGCTCGGCGTCTCGGCCCGGCCGGCCAGAAACCGATCGAGAATGCCGTTGACGAATTGAGCGGATTGGCCCGTGCCGTACCGCTTGGCCAGCTCCACGGCTTCGTTAATAGCGACCCGGCCCGGGGTATCGAGATACAGAATCTCGTAGGCCCCCAGCCGCAATACATTGCGGTCGGTGGCCGCCATCCGGGGCAGGCTCCAGTTGTCGGCCGTTTTTCCCAGCAGGTGATCGAGTTCGCCGCGGTTGCGCCGCACGCCGGCCACGAGCGAGCGGGCGAATTCGATCAGCTCGCGCTGGCCAAGCCGGCCCCGCAGAAACTCGTCGAGCCGTGCCGGGCTTTGTCCCGGGTTGAGGTCCTCTTGGTAGAGCACCTGCAAGGCAACTTCGCGAGCTCGACTGCGGCGGGCCATAGGGTGAGCTTCAATGCGCGCGACTCGGGCCGCGCGGGCGGGCTGGGGGCGGGTGGGGACGGCTCCACGTTGGGCCGGGCGACGCTGGCGGCGCTAGGGGGGCAACTGTTTCAGCAAATCGGCCAGCTCCAGCGCGGCCGCGGCGCACTCGCTCCCCTTGTTGCCGACATTGCCTCCCGAGCGGTGGATGGCTTGTTCGAGCGTATCGCAGGTAAGGATGCCGAACAAGACCGGTACCCCCGAGTGGCGGCTCGACTCGACCAGCGACAGGCTCACCGCCCGGTTGATGTGTTGATCGTGCGTGGTTTCGCCGCGGATTACCGCCCCCAGGCAAATCACCGCGGCGTACCGCTTGCCGTGAGCCATTCGGTCGGCGGCCAGCGGAATCTCGAACGCCCCCGGCACCCAGGCCACGTCGATCTGCTCGTCGGCCACGCCGTGCTCGGCCAGCGTGGCCAGCGCGCCGTCGAGCAGCCGCTGGGTAACCGAGCGGTTGTAGCGCGCCACGACGATGCCGATTCGGCCGGGCGGGCAGGTCGGTTGTCCGCTGAAAAAGTGGGGCACGGCGGTCAGCTCTTCATGCTCATCAGGAATTCGGCGTTCGTCTTGGTCTTGGCCAGCCGAGTAGTGAGCAACTCCATGGCCTCGACCGGGTTCATGTCGTTCAACACCCGGCGGAGAATGCAGATTCGGCGGTGCTCTTCCGGGTCGAGCAACATTTCCTCGCGACGGGTACCGCTGCGATTGATGTCGATGGCCGGCCAAATGCGCTTGTCGACCAGCTTGCGGTCGAGCACGATCTCTTGGTTGCCGGTGCCCTTGAACTCCTCGAAGATCACCTCGTCCATCTTGCTGCCGGTGTCGACCAGGGCCGTGGCCACGATGGTCAGCGAGCCCCCTTCGAGCACCTTGCGGGCCGCGCCGAAAAACCGCTTGGGCCGCTGCAGGGCGTTGGCGTCGACGCCGCCCGAGAGAATCTTGCCCGAGTGGGGCACTTCGGCGTTCCAGGCCCGCGCCAGCCGGGTAATCGAATCGAGGAAAATCACCACGTCGTGGCCGTACTCGACCATCCGCTTGGCCTTCTCGATCACCATCTCGGAAACCTGGATGTGCCGCGACGAGACCTCGTCGAATGTCGAGCTGATCACCTCGCAGTTGCGCCCCTTGACCTGGCGCTCCATGTCGGTCACTTCCTCGGGCCGTTCGTCGATCAAGAGCATGATCACGTAGACCTCGGGAAAGTTGGCCAAAACGGCCTTGGCCATCTTCTGCAACAAGATCGTCTTACCGGCCCGGGGGGGGCTGACGATGAGCCCCCGCTGGCCGAACCCGATCGGGCAAATCAGGTCCACCACCCGCATGTTGATTTCCTCGGGCGTGGTCTCCAGCACGATTCGCTTGTCGGGATGCTCGGGAGTCAGATCGTCGAAAAACACCTTCTCCGAGAGCTGGTTGGGGTCGTGGTAGTTAATGGCCTCGACCCGCAAGAGGGCAAAGTAGCGCTCGTTCTCCTTGGGGGGGCGAATCTGCCCCGAAACCGTGGCCCCGGTCCGCAGGCCGAACCGCCGTATCTGGCTCGGCGACACGTAGATGTCGTCGGGGCAAGACAGGTAGTGGTATTCCGGGCTGCGGAGGAAGCCGAACCCGTCGGGCAGCACTTCCAGGGTGCCCTCGCCGTACATCAGCCCGTTGAGTTTGACCCGCTCCTTCAGGATCTTGAAAATCAGATCCTGTTTCTTGATGCCCATGTAGTCGGTGAGGTTTTCCTGGCGGGCCGCCTCGATCAACTGGGGCATCGACATTTTCTGCAGCTCGGCGATGTGCACGTCGCCTTGCTTGATCTGCTCGTAGCGGTCGTTGGTTTCGTCGTCGTCGGAAAACCGCCCCTGCGTGGCCAGCTCTTCGGCCAGGCTCAGCGGTTCGCTATCCAGACCGCCGGCGTCGAGAGAGTCGTCTTGCGGACCGCGAGACGGACGGTGGCCGCCGGGTTTGCCCCGGCGTCCGCTACGAAGATCGCTCATGGCACCACGACTCCTGACGTGATCGGAAGTGGGGCCGGCGGTGGAAGGCCGGCGGCGGGATTTGGGGATGGGGCAGCGGGGCGCATCGTCGCCCGCCTTTGGGGGGGCAGGAGCCGCGGCGACGAACGCCACCGTGGTCGGCCCAGCCCTCGTGCGCAAACCAGTGGAATCTCGGGGGTGATTGGAGTGCTGCACCGCCCGGCCGCGGATCGGCAGAGTCGTCGCGTTCTTGGCGACGCGATGCCCACGACGAGCGAAGCAACCAACAGACAGGAAACAGGCAGAGGACGCCGCCGGGGCCGGTTCACCCTGGGACGAGCCAATTCGCCCCGGGGCCGTCTCTCGCCCAGGAGTCGCTCGCCTAGGACTCACCCTGACGGTTGAACGTACCTTATCAGTTTCTCGGGCGACCGCAAAGGGTAGGCTAATTCGGCCGCCAAGTTTGCCAAATCTGCTGGATCTGGCGGCCGGTTTCCGCCGGCGAACCGGAGTTGTCAATTACCACATCGGCACGGGCTCGCTTGCGGTCCAAACTTTCCTGGGCGGCCTCACGCGCGGCAAAATCCTCGGCCCGCCACCCCCGCCCCAGAGCCCGCTGGAGCCGCTGGTGAGCCGGGGCATCGACGAACACGATCTGGTCGCAGAACCGGTCCCACCCCGCTTCGAGCATCAACGGGGCATCGAGCACCACCGCCGGGGGCGTCGCCCGGCCGATGGCTTCCAGCCGCTCGAGCAGCAGTTGGCCAATCCGCGGATGGGTTACCCCCTCTAAAAAGGCCCGCTCGGCCCTGGCCTCGTCGGTGGTGCCAAACACCTTGGCCGCCACGGCGGGGCGAGCAACTTCGCCGTCGGCCCCCAGGATGCCGGGCCCCCAGCGGGCCACGAGCTGGTCGCGCACCTTGGGCAGGCGCAAAACGTCGTGCCCTGCCCGGTCGCCGTCGAGTACGGCGGCTCCCAGCCGCACGAACTCGGCCGCGACCAGGCTCTTTCCGCTGGCAACGCCGCCAACCAGACCGATGACCAGCATGCTCGCTCCCGTTTCCCTCGCGGCAGTCGGCGGCCCGATGGATCGAGCAGCGCTTCGAGGGTCGCCCTTCGCCCCCTTACTCCAGTTCCGACCACCGGCCGCCGCTGCGCACATCCACCTCGAGCGGCACCCGTAGTTGCATGACGCCGGTCATTGCTTGCTCCACCAGTTCGGTCAGCTCGGAAATCTCTTCCAGCGGAGCTTCGAACACCAACTCGTCGTGAATCTGCAGCAACATGCGGGCCTGTAAAGGGCGCTCGCGCATTTTCCGCAAGACCGCGATCATGGCTAGCTTCATCAGGTCGGCCGCCGAACCCTGAATGACCGTGTTGATGGCGGTGCGCTCGGGCAGATTGCGCTGGAAACCGGCCTGTCGCCGGGCCGCCTCGGGGCGAATTCCCTGAATGGCGCGGCGCCGCCCCAAGATCGTGGTTACATAGCCCTGCGTTTGGCATTCGGCCAACACGCGGTCGAGAAACACGCTGACGCCAGGATACTGCGCGAAGTAGGCCTGGATAAACTCGGCGGCCTCGGCTTGAGCGATGCCCAGCCCGCGGGCCAGGCCGAACGGGCTCTGGCCGTAAATCACCCCGAAGTTCACCGCTTTGGCGCTGCGGCGATCGGACGAGCTCACCTGGTCCAGGGGCTTATTGTAAATCTGCGCGGCCACGCGCTGGTGAATGTCTTCCCCGCGGGCAAAGGCCCCGCAGAGCGTTTCGTCGCCGGAGAAGTGGGCCAGCATCCGCAGTTCGATTTGCGAATAGTCGGCCGCCAGCAGCCGCCATTGGGCCGGGCCAGGCAAGAACGCCGAGCGAATTTGCCGACCGGTTTCGGTGCGAATCGGGATGTTTTGCAGGTTTGGGTCGCTGCAGCTCAGGCGGCCGGTGGCGGCCACCACCTGGTTGAACGAGGCATGGACCCGGCCGGTCCGCGGATTGACCAGCGCCGGCAGGGCATCGACATAGGTCCCCTTGAGCTTGGCGTATTGGCGATACTCGATGATCTTGGCAGGCAGCGGATGGAGCGATGCCAACTCTTCGAGCACCTCGGCGTCGGTACTGGGGCCCGTTTGAGTGCGTTTCACCACGGGCAGCTTGTGGCGCACGAAGAGCACCTCTTGAAGCTGCTTGGGCGAGGCGATGTTGAACTCGCAGCCGGCCAGCTCGTAAATCTCCCGCTCCAATTCGGCCAGAAGCCGGCCGAACTCCTCGCTGAGCTGGGCTAGCCGGGCCACGTCGACGGCGATGCCGTTGGATTCCAGCTCGACCAGCACCTCGACCAGCGGCTGCTCGACCGTGCGCAGCAACTGCTCCAGGCCGGTGCTGTCGGCCAATCTTCGCGAAAGTGGGGCCACGAGCCGCCAGGCGACCAGGGCATCTTCGGCCGCGTAATCGGCCACGCGGTCGGTCGGCACCTGGTCCATCCGCTTTTGCGATTTGCCCGTGCCGATCAGGCTTTCGATGGTGATATTCGTGTGATTCAGATAGCGTTGGGCCAAATCGTCCAGATTGTGGTTTCGCTCGCCCGCGTCGAGCAGGTAGCTGGCCAACATGGTGTCGAACGCCAGGCCTTGCAGGCGAACTCCCGCGGCGCGCAAGACAACCATGTCGTATTTCAGGTTCTGGCCCACCTTTTCGATCCGGGGGTTCTCCAGAATGGGGCGCAGCGCCTCGAGCACCGGCGCGCCGTCGAGGCAGCGGCACTCGGCCGGAGCCCGCACCGGCAGGTAGTAGGCCTCGTTGTCGTTCCAACAAAACGAGTACCCCACGGGCTCGGCGAGCGTGGGCGAAACCGAGGTGGTTTCGGTATCAAACGAAAACCGCGGCTGGGCCCGGAGTTCGTCGAGAAACCCGGCCAGCGCCTCCGGCGTATCGACCAGCTGGTAGGCGACCTGCCAGGCATCGCCGGCAGCAGCCGTGTCGGCCGGGGCGGCGGTCCCCGCCGTTTCGAGTTGGCGGAACTTGGCCGCGAAGCCCCGGAAACCGAACTCGGCGCACAGCTCGGCCAGTTCGGCTGGGCGAAGCTGGCCGACGCGGCCGGCCGACCAATTCCAGTCCAGCGGCATGTGCTGGTCGAGCCGCACCAGCCGCCGAGTCAATTCGGCCCGAGGCAAAAACTCGCGCAGGCTCTCGCGCCGCTTGGGCGTTTGCTCGTCGATATGACGCAGAATTTCGTCGAGCGAGCCGTACTTGGCCAACAAGTCGCGGGCACCCTTGGGCCCGACGCCGGCGACGCCGGGAATGTTGTCGACGCTGTCGCCTACCAAAGCCTGGAAGTCGACCACTTGTTCGGGCGGAACGCCCCAGTCGGCCAGGAGTGCCTCGCGGTCGAGCACTTGCTGCTTGCGAATGTTGAGAACCTTGACCCGGTCGGTAATCAACTGCCGGCAATCTTTGTCGGCCGACACCAGGTAACATTCGGCGCCGGCTTCATCAGCCAAACGCGACACGGTCGCCAGTACGTCGTCGGCCTCGTAGCCCGCAACTTCGATGGCCGGTATCCCCATCGCCTCCAACATCCGGCGAATGGCCGGCAGCTGGGGCACCAGGCTTTCGGGCATGGGGGCCCGCTGACCCTTGTAGTCGGCAAACAGCGCGTCGCGAAACGTTCCCCCCGGCGGATCGAATGCGCAGAACAGGTAGTCGGCGTGTTGCTCCTCGATCAGATAGAGCAAATCTCGGGTGAACCCGAACACCGCATTGACCGGTTGACCCCGGGGCCCGGTCATTTCAGGAATGGCATGAAAAACCTGAAACACCAGCGAGTTGGCGTCGACCAGAAACACTCGCTTGCCGGCCAGCGGGCCGGCGCCCGCCGCGTTGGGAGCCTGCCCGCCGGCGGCAGCGTCGGGCTGGGCCGGGGCGGCATTGGTCCCCCTGGACGGTGCTGAGTGAGCTGCTGCCGGAACCGACGAAGCTTGTGCCGAGCCCGTTTCACTGGCCGATCCCGTTCCCCTGCCCTCGGCAGGCAACCGCCGCCCGCGCCCCGGTTCGTCGGCAGCGGATGGACCTTTTCCCTCGTCCTGGGGGGGGTGGTCGGGAGCCATCCCGGGAAGGCTGGTTTGCTGTCGCGAGGCTTTCGCCATCTGTGCTTCCGTTTCGGCCCAGAACCGGGGAGCTGCCGGGTAGACGACTAGTGGGAATCCTACTGGGCGACTGGCCCAATGCCGAGCCTGGGAAAGTTGGCTCCTGGCTGTTGCTTAGGGGGCCGGGCCCCAGTGTCGCCGCGGGCCACCATTGTGCGGCCTAGAGGGCTTGCCCGCTACCACCGGACCTGCCTGGCTCTTGGCGCAAGACAGGGCAGGGGGGAGCGGGGGGTTTTTCGTTGACTTCCCTGGATAGCCCATTTAGCCTGAACGTAGGTTGTTGGGCCCGTGGTGTTTAGCGAGAGCCGACGCGCACGGTCCAACCAAACCCAACCCTGCCGGGACCACCCGTCAGACACCTTCGAGATTTCGCCGGAAGGGACGCCGCGAGGGAATCCTCGGTCAAGGCGTCGGGGGCGGCCCCCCGCTTCTCCTCCGAGAGTTTCCAACGCGCAGCGCGACCCCTAACCCTCGTCGGGTATCCCGTCGGGCCTGAGGGTCGATTCGTCCACCGAAAGCCTTGTTCCCGAGCGCGAGAGTCGATCGACATGGCCAGCAGCGAAAATCAAGGTCTGCAGATCACCCTCACCATCTTCATCCTGCTTTCGATCGTGATGATGGTGACGGCGTTCATGTTCTTTCGAAACTGGGACGAAGCCCGCGATCGGGCCACGGCCGACGCCTCGGCCCGCCAAAAGGCCGAGGCCGACCTGCGCAAGGCCACCGAGGAAATCGACCAGATGCGGGAAATGATCGGCAGCGGCGCGGCGGCGGCGGCGGGCCCGACCCCGGAAGGGGGCACTCCGGCCGCGGCGGGCATCGAGGCCCTGCAGCAGAATTTCGACGGCGACATGCAGAAATTCGCGGCCACGCTGCCCGAGGACAAGCGCCGCTACCGCGACGCACTCGAGGCCCTGAGCGACGAATTGGCCACGGTCAATCAGCGGCTTAAGGAAGAGCTGGACCGCACCAAAGACCTGATGGAAAAGCACGAGGCCCGCGAGAAGGCCAAAGACCAGCAAATCCAGGAACACGTGGCCGCGGTCCAGGCCGCCAAGGCCGATCTGGCCGGCGAGCGCGCCAAATTCGCCCAACAATTGCAGGAAATTACCGCGATCAACGAAGAGCTAAAGTCGAAACTCAGCGAGCGGCTGGCCGAGATTGAACAGGTCAAGGCTCAGTCCGACGCCGACCAGAAGCGCATGACGAGCGAAATCACCACGCTCAATACGCGGATCGCCGATCTGCAATTCAAAATCGCCAACCTGACGCGGACCACCTTCGAAGTTGCCGATGGCGAGGTGGTGCGGGCCAACCTGGCCAAGAAAACCGTCTGGATCAATCTGGGCAGCGACGACTACGTGCGGCCGCAACTTACCTTCAGCGTGTACGGCCAGGACCCCAACGACGTGGCCCGCTACGATTCAAAGGGGAGCATTGAAGTGGTGCAGGTTATCGGGCCCAAGTTGGCCGAGGCCCGCATTCTCGACGATCAGCTCGCCGACCCCATCGCGCCGGGCGACAAGATCTATACGCCCGCCTGGGCCCCGGGGCGGCAGGAGCACTTCGCCCTGTCCGGAATGCTCGACATCGACGGCGATGGCGTCTCCGACCGCCAGGCGATTCGCGACCTGATCACCATGGCGGGAGGCGTCATCGACGCGGAGTTGGACGACGACGGGCAGAAGATCGGCGAGCTTTCGCTGCAAACCCGCTACCTGGTTCAGGGCGACACCCCCGCGGGCGATTTCGTCAAGGCCTTTAACGACATGACCATCGAGGCCGGCAAGTACGGGGTCGAAGTGATTACGCTGGAGAAGTTCCTCGACCACGTCGGCTGGCGCGATCCGCAGCGGCGCTTGGATTACCGCTCGGGCCGCGGTTCCGATTTCCGCATCCCCCGCAGCGGTACGCCCCCCATCTCGGGCGGCAACGTGACCGATCTGTTCCGGCAGCGGCGCCCGCCGGTCCCCTCGGGCGGCAGCGCTTTCCCGAACTAAGCGCCCCGGCCGGTCGCGCCGCTGGCCCCGGCAGGCCTTGCCGGGCGGCAAAAAACCTTGGCTCGCGGCTGATTGCCACGGCGCCCCGGGCTTGGCTATTCTGGCTTAGTCGTCGCCGAGGGCCTGCCCGGCCTGTAGCGGAGCTGCCCCTTGTGCGACCGGTTTCCGGCCCGGCGCCGCTGCATCGTGGTTGCGCGCCGGCTGCCCGCTCGGTGGCTCGCTCAGCAGGAAATTTCATGCGCGAATTGATCGCAGCCGCAGAGCGGGCATTGGCCCAGTCGCGGCCCGTGGTTTATTGCCGGCTGGTTGAAACCCGCGGTTCCACGCCCCAGAAAGCCGGCGCGGCGATGCTGGTGTTTGGCGATGGGTCGCAGGCCGGCACCTTGGGGGGCGGCTGTGTCGAGGCCGAGGTCCGCCGTCGCGCGCTGGCCTGTTTACAGGGCGGGGCGCCCGAGGTGCTTACGTTCAACCTCGACAGCGATTACGGCTGGGACGACGGGCTGATCTGCGGCGGCCGGATGCGGGTGTTGGTCGAGCCCTTGCACACGCCCGAGCAGCGGGCCTATTTCGACCACCTCGCCCAGCGGCTCGACGCGGGCGCCGGATTTACCGAGGCCATCGTGTTCGACGCCGAGAAGAGCGGCCTGCCGGCGACGGCCTGTTTGCTTTTCGACGAGCGCGGGGCGCAGGTCGCCTCGCTCCGGGCCGAGTCGATGACCGCCGCCGACCGTGCCGCGGTCGAGTCGCGGCTTACCCCGCTCGCCGAGCGCCCCAAGGTGGCGGCCCAGCAAGGGGTGGCCATGTTGCCGCGACTGGAGCGCTGCCGGCTGGTAATCGTCGGCGGAGGCCACGTGGGCCAGGCCGTGGCCCAATGGGCGCCCGACTTGGACTTCGAAGTAGTCGTGGTCGACGATCGCCCCGAGTATGTCAGCCCTGAGCGATTTCCCCGCGCGGCCGAGCGGCTGGCCGGGCCCGTGGATCAGGTGCTGCCCGGCCTTGCCGTTACGTCCAACACCTATTGCCTGATCGTGACCCGGGGGCACAATCACGACGAAGAGGCCCTGTTTCACCTGGTCGACCGCGGGGCCCGGTACGTGGGTATGATCGGATCGAAACGCAAGATCCGGTTGATTTTCGACGACTTGCTGGCCGAGGGCGTTGCGCCCGAGAGGCTGGCGCGGGTATTCGCCCCGGTGGGCATCGACATCGGGTCGCAAACCGTGAGCGAAATCGCGATCAGCATCCTGGCCGAACTGGTGGCCCATCGCAACCGCGGCGGGTTGGTGCCCGGGCGTTTCGAACCTGTCCTCGCGGGCGAATCTTCGTGAGCGGCGCCGATCCGGCCCAGTGTGTCCCCGCATTTCGGTCTTGGGCGATCGTGCCCGCCGCTGGGGCCAGCCAGCGAATGGGCGAGCCGAAACTGTTGCTCCCCTGGCGCGACGGCACGGTGCTCGACCAGGTGTTGGCCCAATGGCGCGCCAGCGGCGTGGCTGGCTGCCTGGTGGTGCTCGACCCCCATTCGCCCGCTCGCGATGCGCTTGAAGCCTGCGTTCGGCGGGCTGGCGCTCAGGTGTGCCTGCCACCGCAGTCGCCTCCCGACATGCGGTCGTCGTTGCTCGCGGGCCTGGCCGAATGGGAGCGCCAGGGGCTACCCGCGGCCGACGATGTGTGGTTGACCGCTCCGGCCGACCTGCCGCTCCTGGCCCCCGGGGCGATCGATGGTCTGCTCGCCGCCTACGATCCCCGGCACCCGAGGGCCCTGGCCGCGTGTTACCAGGGCCGGCGCAGTCACCCGGTGTTGGTGCCTTGGAGCTGGAAGCAGCGCTGGGAGCGCAGCGCGGCGGGGGGTGGGCTCTCGCAATTGCTCGCCGAAGGACCGACCCAGGACGTTTGGTTGCCCGAGCACTTCCGGCGCCCCCCCGATATGGATACCCCGGACCAGTACCGGGCTCAGTACGACCGTTACGGTCGTTAAAGCCGGTCGGAGTCGGCGCTGGAAAGTCGACCTCAGCGGCTAGCCGGGTGTGCGCCGAGGTGCGGTGTGCCGGGCGCGCCCGTCCTGATGCTCGTTTGCAAGCTAGCCTTTTCAGGCTGCGGGAGGAGGAGACCTCGCGGCTTGGCCCAGGCACTGCGTCCGACAGGCGGAGCGCAGTTGGCCAGTGGCCCTGATTCTTGGGCGACGTTTGAACCGCGATGCTGCGAGTGCCGCTGCACAAACTGGAGCCCTGGATGGTGCTGGCCCGACCGATCGTGTCGCCAGCCGATCCGCGCATCTTTTTGGTGCAGCGAGATCACCAGGTGCCCCCCGATCTGATTCCGCGCCTCAAGCGGCTGGGCGTGACCGAGGTCTGGATTCGGCACCGCGACCTGGAATTCCTCGAATCGATCATCGACGAGGGGCTCTGCGACCGGCAGCGCGAGGTGTATCACCACGTGCGCCGCAACTTCGAGAACCTGTTGCGAGGGGCGACGGTCGACTTCGATCTGTCTAGCTTCACCGTCTCGATTTCGGACTTGTTCGAGTACCTCAAGGGTAGTCCCTGCGGCAACCTGTTGCTGCAAAAGCTCGACGCCTTCGACAATTACCTGATGTCGCACTCGACCAACGTGTGTTACCTGGCCCTGCTGCTGGGCCTGAAGCTCGATCGCTACCTGATCGCCGAGCGCAAGCACAAGGCCGCGCGCGACGCCAAAAATCTGCAAGAGCTGGGGCTGGGCTGCCTGCTGCACGATGTTGGCAAAATGCGGATTCCCGCCGAGATTCTCAATAAGCCGGGCAAGCTCACCAGCGAGGAAATGGAGCTGATGAAGCTCCACCCGGTTTACGGCTACGAAATGGTCAAGGGCCGGGTGCCACCCAGCGCCTCGCAAGTGGTGCTGAACCACCACCAGCGCTGGGACGGAAAAGGCTACCCGCAGCGCGTCGACAGCCAAACCGGGCAGCCGCTGCCGCCGATGGCGGGGCGAAACATACCGGTGTTTTCCCGGATCGCCACGGTGGTCGATGTGTACGACGCCGCCACGGCCCAGCGTTGCTACTCGCCGGCCAAGCCGCCGGTCCAGGCCCTGCACGAAATGCGCACCTGGTGCAAAGGGTTCTTCGACCCCGCCATCGAGGAAGTGTTCTTTCAGTTGATTCCGCCCTTCCCAATCGGGCAGGTGGTCAGGCTCTCCAACGGCGTCGAAGCCGTGGTGGTCGATTTCAACCCGGCCCACCCGGTCCGCCCCAAGGTGCAAGGGCTGCGTTCCCCTTCGGGCGAGACCTACGCCGACCCGTCGTTGGAAGAGATCGACCTGGCGCTTTATCCCGAACTGTGGGTTGCCAGCGTCGACGGCAAGGATGTGCAGCCCTACCTGGCGACTCAGGAATCGCTTCCCGCCGCCTCGGGCGTCTTGGTGTAGCCAGGCACCGTCAGCTCGCCAACCTGCGAGGCTGGGCCCGCGGGGCGCCTTTGCACTCCGGCGCCCAGGCCGTACACTCGGAATCGCCGCAGGGGCCCCCGGCAGGCGGCCCGGCCGGCAACGGATCGAAGCATTTCCGCGCCGGCCTCCCCCGAGTGGGGCGCCGCACCGGTTGGAAGTGTCGCCTAGTGGGCATGCGCACGGATGGAGTTCGGCCCCCCCTCGAGATGCTGCTGGTGCTGCGAGGTCACTCATCGATGACGCTCCGGTTTCCCGGCAGATTCCGCCCGCGCAGGGCACGCAAACCCGGCGCGGTCCGCCAGTGGGGGCGGTCCGGAGGGGCCCGGCCAACCGGCGATCGGGCGGGCGCTTGTCCCGCTGGCTTAACCTCAGTTCGGGCCACGCTGCTTGGGCTCGCCCTGCTCGGCGGTCTGGCTGGGTGCAGTCGCCCGGCGAGCCAGGGAAACACCGAAAAGCTGAAGACGGCTCAGCAGAAGGAAGACTTTGAACTAACCCGGCTGGCGACCAACCCCTACTCGGTCGATACCGTCGAAAGCGCGGTCAAGCCGGGCCACTGGACCAGTAGCGCCATCGACGGGGTGGCCAATAACTTCGACTTCCGCGGCGAGTTGGTCAGCCGCCCTGAGAACTTGCCGGGAGTTGCCTTTCAATTGGGTGCCTCGCGGCCGGTGGCCCTCCCCAAGGCTCAGCCCAAGACCATGGAGCTGACGTTTTACGTGCCCCCGGCAGCCGGCTCGACCCGGGTGGGGATCGACCTCGTGGCTCCGGGCGGCTCCGTGGTCGAACAAAGCTCGTTTCCCTTACAGCGTCTGCCGGCCCACCAGTTCTACGCCGTGGTGCTAGCCGCGCAGCCCGAGCGGTTCCAGTACCTGCGGGGACTCGATTGCTTCGTGCCCGAGTCGGGCGACGTGGTCGACCCGCTCTCGAGCGCGCACTATCGGGTGCTCCTCCCTCGGGTGGATAAACAAACCCCGGTTTCGTCGAGCGCGCTCACCTGGACCAATACCGCGGTGCTCGTCTGGGACGAATTCGATCCCAGTCGCCTCACGACTCAGCAGCAAACGGCCCTCTTGGATTGGTTGCACTGGGGGGGGCAGTGGGTGATTAGCGGGCCAGGTTCGCTCGACCTGCTCCGCGGGACCGCTTTCGCGCCGTATCTACCCGCCGAGGGACGCGGCACCTGGCAATTAACCGCCGATGAGCTGGCGCCGCTGGCCGCGCTGGCGGCCGCGGGAGACCGCGCCCCTTGGCAACCGAAACAGCCTTGGGCGGGCGAACAGCTTGAGCCACGGCTCGACGCCCAGGTAATGCTCGCGCACCAGGGCCGCCCGCTGCTGGTCGAACGGCGGGCTGGCCGCGGTCGCGTGGTGGTTAGCGCCTTTCGTCTCTCGCAGCGCGAGCTGCTGGCCTTCTCCGGGCTCGATGGGTTCTGGAATGGCTGGCTGCTGCGCCGGCCCGCGCGGCAGTTTCGCCGCTACGCGGGAACCATTACCTGGCGCTGGGCCGATCATCCGGCGATTTCCTCTTTCGAGATGCCGGAGCGAATCAGCCGCGTTGCTTACTTCACCCGCGACGAGCCCAGGGTTCGGGAGGGAAACGAAACCGTGGCTCCGCCCCAGGGGGCGGAGGACGAGGAGTTTGCAATCGCCCCCGACGACACCGGCCCCGGCGTGGCGGGTTGGACCGACGCCGGCCCCACGGCCCAAGCCGTGCGGCGTTCGCTGCAAGTTGCCTCGGGGATCAAAATTCCCCAAGCCGGCTTCGTGGTTCGGATGCTGGGCATATACCTGCTCTTGCTGGTGCCGGTGAATTGGCTGGTTTTTCGCCTGCTAGGGCGCTTGGAATGGGCCTGGGCCATGGTGCCCGTCTTGGCGCTGGGCTTTGCCCTGGCCGTGGCCCGCCTGGCCCAACTCGATATCGGCTTCATCCGGGCTGAGAACGAAATCGCCGTGTTGGAAATGCAGGCCGGGTACGCCCGAGCCCACGTCACGCGGTTCACATCGCTGTATAGCTCGCTGTCGACGCAGTACGACCTGGCGTTTAGCGACCCCTCGGCGCTGGCTCAGCCGTTTGCTTTGCAGGAGTTTCTTCTGCCCGGCCAGACTCGCACGGCGATGTATTTTCGCCGCGATCGGCGAGTGCGGTTGGAGGGGTTTCAAGTGGCCTCGAACAGTCTGGGCCTGATGCATAGCGAACATCTCTGGGAGTTGGACGGGCCGCTCGAGCTATCGGCCGAGGGGGACCTGGTTGCCAACCACACGCAACTCGATTTGCGCGGCGTGGGTATCGTTGGCCCGCGTGGCACCGCCTGGATCGGCGCGCTGCCGGCCGGTTCGCGGCGCGAGGTGAAGTTCAGCCCCTGGCCCTCCGCACCGGCCGAAGCGCCGGACCCCGCTGTGGGCCTTTGGGCCGAGCATCGCGATACCGACCCGGCCACGGCGGCCGTGACGTCGCCCGAGGTGATCTCGGTTCGGCAGCTTTTGGAGCTGGGCGAGACTAGCCGGCCCGACGACGAAACGCGGCTCGTGGCCTGGACCGACCAGCCGATCGAGGGTCTCTCAATCGCTCCCCAGGCGGCGCAGCGGCGGCACGTGGCCGTGGTGGTGGCTCACCTGGCCTGGGAGCCCGCTGCCACGCCGGTTGCCGATGTCAACTCGCGAATTCAATTGGGAATCCCGCGGCGTCCGCAGCCCACGGAAGACGGGCCGGACGCCCACGGGGAAGCCCCGGCCGGCGATGCCTCGCCTGAGATGGCCCCTGGCGATGCGGCGGCCAGTGACGGGGCACCGAGCGGGGCGGCAGCCAGCGATTCGACTCCAGGCGGGGCGGCAACTGGTGCCCCGGCAACTGGCGCCTCGGCAACACCGGGTGGCGATCCCCCCGCGCCGGTCGAGGGCGCCTCCGAGCCCTCCACGAGCGAGCCCTCCACGAGCGAGCCGGCAGCCAGCCCTGAGGGGGGCGGCGGCTAACCGAACCATTCCATCCCACTCCCCAAACGCGCAGTCGCACCGGGCATGATCGAGCTGAATCACTTTGGAAAGACTTACGGCGACTTCGTTGCCGTGCAGAATTTGAACCTGCGCATTGCCCAGGGGGAACTGTTCGGGTTCATCGGCCCCAACGGCGCCGGCAAGAGCACCACGATCCGCTTTCTGGCCACGCTGCTCAAGGCTACCCACGGCGATGGCGAGGTGGGGGGCCACAGCGTTAGCCGCGAACCGCTCGAAGTGCGCCGCCTGGTGGGCTACATGCCCGACAACTTCGGCGTCTACGACGGGATGCGGGTTTGGGAGTTTCTCGACTTCTTCGCCGTGGCCTACCAAATTCCCCGCAGTCGCCGCAAGCAGGTGATTGGCGATGTGCTCGATTTGCTCGACCTGGCCCATAAACGGCTTGATTTCGTCAACGGTCTGTCGCGGGGCATGAAGCAGCGGTTATGCCTGGCCAAGACGCTGGTCCACGATCCACCGGTGTTGATTCTCGATGAACCTTCGAGCGGGCTCGATCCTAGGGCTCGGCTCGAAGTGAAGGCGCTGCTGAAAGAGCTGCGCCGCATGGGCAAAACGATTCTGATTTCGAGCCACATCCTCACGGAACTGGCCGATACCTGCACCTCGATTGGCATTATCGAGCGCGGCCAACTCTTGGTGCACGGCCCCATGGACCACGTCTATCGGCAGATTCGCCGCAACCGGGTCGTCGAGATGCGATTTCTAGAGGGTTTGGATCGAGGGTTGTCGGTCGTTCGCAGTTGCCCCCACACCCGCGATGTGCGCGTGGAAGATTCGCAGATCACCATCGAGCTTGAGGCGGAAGACGCCGACGTGGCCGAGCTGTTGACGCAACTGGTTGCCTCGGGGGCCCGGCTGCGATCGTTCGCCGAGAAAGAGCCCACGCTGGAAGATGTATTCATGCTGGTCACCAAGGGGTTGGTCACTTGAACCCCGCTGAGTGAGCTGGAGTTGAGCGCCATGTACCTGGTCGAGAACCCTGTCCTGCAGCGCGAGCTGATCATCAGCCTGCGCCAGACACGGGCCTTTGCCCTGCTGGGCGTTTACGTGGCCCTGCTGGGGGTCATCGTGCTGGTCGCCTGGCCCCAGGTAGAGCGGGTCGACCTGGCCAATCCGGCGGCCGCCCAGCGATTGGTGAACCTGTTCTTCTTGGGCCAGTACTTGCTCGTTTCGCTGCTGGTGCCGAGCTTTACCGCGGGGAGCATTACTGGCGAAAAAGAGCGGCAAACCTACGAAATGTTGCTGGCCAGCCCCCTGACGCCGGCCGCCGTGGTGCTGGGCAAGCTGGCGGCGGCGCTGTGCCTGTTGGGCCTATTGGTCGTGGCTTCGCTGCCGATCGTGGTGCTTTGTTTGCCGCTGGGGGGAGTTTCGTTCTACGAGGTGCTGGCGGCGTATTTCGCCCTGATGTGTTCCACGATCACCTTCGGCATGATCGGTCTGGCGGCCAGTAGCTATTTTCGCCGCACCGCCGCGGCCCTGATGGTCTCGTACCTGATGGTCCTGCCGCTGGCCCTGGTGGGGCTGCTCTTGTGGTACGTGGTTTCGGGGCCGGCCGCCAGCTATCGGCTGGTGGCGGTGTTCACGCTGCTGCCGCTGTGCTGCGCGGTGCTGGTGGTGCCGCTTTACCGGCTGATTCAGCAGCGGCTGCTCTACCCGCCCGACATCGGATCGGAGGGGAAGGACGTAATCGACGAAGAGACCGAACAGGCCCTGGCCGTGGGGCTGGTGATTCAACGGGGCCAGTTTCCCGACAACTTGTTTGCCCCCGCCAAACGAACCGACCTGTTGGCCGACGGCGCCAATCCGGTGTTCGACAAAGAGATGCGGAGCGAAATCTTCAGCCAAGGCACGCTGATGCTGCGGGTGGTGATTCAGGTGAGCATGCTGCTGGCCGTGCCGCTCATGGGCTGGTGTTTGTATCTTTTGCCCTGGCTGGCCCCCTGGTACGTGTCGTACGTGCTGCTGTTTAACGTCTTGGTGGGTCCCGTTTTTTCGGCCGGCGCGGTCACCAGCGAGCGCGAGCGGGAAACCCTCGACCTGCTGCTGACCACGATTCTTTCTCCGGGCATGATTCTCTGGCCCAAGCTGGTCTCCGGGCTGCGGGTCTCGAGCGTGTTGACGCTGTTTCTGGTCTGGCCGTTGGTGCTGGCCTGCGCCATGGTGGAACAGTTCTGGGGCAACCTGGGTTCGATGCTGGTTTACCTGGCGGTGATTTTGATGTCGTGCCTGACCACGGCCACGCTGGCCCTGTTCTGTTCGGTGGTGTTTCGCAAGACCTCGGCCAGCCAAATGGCGGGCTACCTGGCGATCGTAACGCTGTACCTGCTGCCGCTGGCGGTGGATTACTTCGCGCGCACCTTCTTTCCGCAAACCTCGATGAGCGAACTGGCCGGTTGGCTAACGGTGACCAGCCCCTTTGCCACGGTGTTTCGCGTGCCGCTGACCATGCTCCTGGAAGAGACCCAGGTGCGGCTGGCCCATTGGCCGCAGGTGGGCGCCTACTTCCTGGTCGCCCTGATCCTCAACGGACTGGCGCTGGCCGCCATGCGACAACTATTCGAAAAGCGCTGGCGGGTGGCGCAGTAGCGGGCCGACGTTTTTCCGTGCATCGCCGGGTTGACTCGCCGGCGCCAGAACTCCGGCCAGGTCGAAACGGTTGCTCGCGAATCGCTCGCGTCAGGCGGCCGTGGCACGCCGCTGGCAATGTCTCGTTCGCAGTCCGCAAAGCAGGCTGGCGCCGCACAGCGCCAAGCCCAATGTCGCTGGTTCGGGAACGAAGTGCGCCAGCGCCTGTTGCCAGTTGTCGGCCAGCACTTGCCGGCCCTGCTGGTTCAGGTGCATCGCGTCGCGCATGAACTGGGGCTTCGCGCGGCCCGTCAGGGGATCGTACAAGTCGTCCCAGTTGTCGGTTAAAAAGGCGTCAACATTCGTCAGCGAGCTCTGCAACTCGAGGTTGAGCGCCTGCACGCCCAGGTTGGGGTTGATCTGCAAACCGCCGACGTTCACGCTCGGAAGCAGGTTGGGCGGATAGGCGGATACCAGCACGATCGGCGAACGACCGCTGGGGTTGAGGTGCGATTTGAGCAGGTCGACCGCGTCTTGGATGTCGGCCACGGTTTGGCTGACGACTTCGAAGAATTTACTGAGCGAAGTGCTGCCCAGCAGCGTGGCCAGGTCGTTGCCGCCGATCATGATGAGGGCCACGTCGGGGTCCTCGGCGAGCCATCCCAGGCTAAGTAGCTTGTCGGCCAATTGGTGGGCCGTCAGCCCGTTGATTCCACGATTGGCCACCGAGGTGGCGCCGACGCCGTACCGCGCATCCAGTCCTTGCTGCAGCAGGGCCGGATAAGCGTCGGTTCCTTGGGTATTGCTGTCGCCCAGCGCCATCACGCGCAACGGTCCGGCCAACGCCCAACTGGGCACGGCCAAGCACCACGTGGCGAGCCAGACTGCGAGGACCATCGCCAGGGAGCAACCCGGAAGTATGCCGAGGCGGTGGGCGAGCTGGTTCCCGCGGGAAGCAACCGTGACGGCTCCGGGCCCGCGGACAGAGTCATGGCCGGCAGAGTCGTGGCCGAGTGGGTCATGGCCGAGTGGGTCGTGGCTAGCAATGGGGATTGGCCGGCACGCGGGGGGCCTAAGCCGGTCCGACCGCTCCCGGAAAATGCCAGCCTGGGCGTTCATCGAGCGTTCCTCCACACCCGCCAAACGAGCTTCCACGGCGATCGCCTCGTATCGATGGCGAGCCGGGTTTTCGGCCCCCCCGCCGCGCGACTGGATGCCGTAGCGGGCCTGTACCAGACCGCGGTTACCAGCGCATCGGCCGCTGGGCGGCTGCGGCCCTAGACAGCGCCGTTCCGGCCTCGTGTGGGCGGCTTGCAGCGGCCGACCGGCTCGTCACCGACATGATAGTTGAAGTCCCCTGGGATGGCAGCATTTTTCGGGGTCTGGCCAACCACACGCGCGCGATGCACACAGGGCGAGCGCGTGGATACCATCGCCGCGCCGTGGAACTTCTCTGCTTGCCAAAGGGCGCGGAGAGCGACAAGGGGAGCCAAGTTCATTGCGGCATTGGCTGCGGCGCTAATTGCGAAACTAGCCGCAATACGGTCAAGCCCGGCTTGCTAGCTGGCGGCTCGCCCACAAGTTATGATCGCACACGGTCTCATTCGCTGAAATCGGCACCCAGATCGTTCGTATACGGGGGGCTCGGCTGGCCCCGCCAGGAGAGAATACATGTCGCATCTCGCAAGGCGTTGGTTCCGCCTGGCCGGTTGCCTGGCGGCCTGGTTGCTCGTGGCCGCTGGCCTGGCCGTCGGGGCCGACCTGAAAACGCAAAACATCGTCCTGGTCACCACCGACGGGCTGCGCTGGCAGGAAGTGTTCAGCGGTGCCGAGAAGGAGCTGATCAACCGGCAGCACGGCGGCGTGGTCGACACCAAGGGCATTGAAGAAGCCTTTTGGCGCGAGACCCCCGACGAGCGCCGCGAAGCCCTGCTCCCCTTTTTCTGGAAAACGATTGCCCGCGAGGGCCAGATTTACGGCAACCGCGCCAAGGGCAGCTCGGCTCAGATTACCAATACGATGAAGTTTTCCTATCCCGGCTACAACGAAATCCTGACGGGCTTCGCCGACCCGCAGATCGACAGCAATGCCAAGAAACCCAATCAAAATTTCACGGTGCTTGAGTGGCTGCACCGCCGGCCCGGTTTCGGCGGCAAGGTGGCCGCGTACAGTGCTTGGGACGTAACCCCCTACATCATCAACCGCGAGCGGTGCGGCTTTCCCGTGATGGGGGGCTGGGAGCCTTTGCCCGAGCCCGATCCCAACCCCCGCCAGCAGCTGCTCAACCAGCTGATCGCCGATACCACCCGGCCGAACACGGCGGAAGTAATCGATTCGTTTCTGTACCAGGCGGCGCGCGAGCATTTGCTGCGCCACAAGCCGCGGATAATGTTCATCGGTTTTCTGGAAACCGACGCCTGGGGACACGCCGGCCGGTACGACAACCTGCTAACTTCCGCCCACGCGGTCGACCAGTATCTGGCCCGGCTTTGGGAAACGCTGCAGTCGCTGGACGAGTATCGCGGCAAAACCACGCTGATCGTTTCGACCGACCACGGCCGCGGATCGGGGCTGGTGAACTGGCGGAATCACGGGCAGAAGGTCGAGGGGGCCGAAGACATTTGGATGGCCTTTCTCGGGCCGGATACGCCCCCCCTGGGCGAGCGCGCCGCATGCGACCGCGTGACCCAAAGCCAAATCGCGGCCACGCTGGCGGCGCTGTTGGGGGAAGACTACCACGGCTCCGTGCCCAGCTCGGGAGAGGTGATCGCCGAGGTCTTGCCCTCCGGCGAGTAGCGCGGCGGCGGAAAGGGGCGCGGGCCGCCGGTCGAGTTCCCCCGGGGCGCTCCAATCTCCCCCAGCCGGCAGCGGCGACGAAAAGCCGACGCGCGTTTTGCAAACGGCCGCGTTGCTTCGTGGCGGGCGAAAACGAGCTGGGAGCCCGACTACCCTTGAATCGCCGAAAACAGCAGGCTGGGCAGCTTCCAGATGCTGGGCTGATAGTGCATTTCGAGCGCCTTCCAGGCCACCACGTTGGCCGTGCGGTGGCTAGGGAACCACATCGGCTTGGGCGAAATGGTCAGCGGCCCTTCGAGCACGCACTTCTCGATCCGCTCGAGCATGTAGGTGTTGTGCACCCAGTCGATGCCGCTCTGCGGGTCCTGAAGCGTGCCGCTGGGATAGCCTCCCCAGGGGGGAGTGATCATGGCGTAGCTCAGGGCCGGCCAATGGTTGATGCCGATCGTGCCGTAACGCAGCCGGTCGAGCATGGTTTGGAAGCGCCCCTCGAATTCGGGCTGCTGCCGAAGTTTGGGGTGGACCATCACGGCGGCGCCCAGCGTGCCCCACAGTTTCTCGTTCACAAAGTCGGTGGCCCGGTCGAGGAACTGCTCGGCGGAATCGGCCTCGAGCGCGGTCTCGGCGCAGACGCAGGTGAACGACTCTTCGCAGAAGTACAGCGGGTCGCGATCCAACTGCCGGTCGCGAATCAGCTTCCAGGGAAGCGTGCCGGCCGGGCAGCCCTGGGGCTCGCCGCCGGCGAACTTGCGCCACCGCTCGTCGGCCCCCGGGTAATACGCTTTGCGCGTGGGAGTCCGGGCGAGCACTTCGTCGACCAGCGACAGAAACTTGTCGCGATCTTTCCAACCCCGTTGGGTCACCACCATCTTGGTGGCGATGCAATTGAACGAGGCGTTGTTCGTGATCGAAGCGGCCAGGTTTTCGGCCTGGAACCGCAATTGCTTGTCGGTGTAGGGGCCGGGCACCACGATCCAAGGGGTTACGTTGCCCAACTCGCTGGTGATGGCCTTTTTCAAGAGCGGGTCGTTTTCCCGCTTGCGGCGTTCGCGCTCGGGGCCAGGGGGGCCCCACACGATGGTTTCATGGGAATAGATCGAGCCGGTGATATGCACCTCGTCGACCTGGGGGTGATTGATGGCGTAGGCCCCCACGTCGGCGCCGCCGTAAATAATGCGCAGGTAGCCGGCCTCGATCAGCGAACGGAAAGCCCGCTCGAAAATCGGCCCCAGGTACTCGTTCACGGGGTTCATCTTCAGCAGCACCACCTTGCCTTCGTGAAACAGCTTGGTGAAGGCGTCGGTGGGGGGAATCGACGAGACATTGCCCGCCCCCAACACGAGCGAGATACCCTCGGGCCGCTCGGTCAGCCGGTAGTAGCTGGCCATGTGCTCGCGGAGGTTCTCCTTGGTCACGCCGGGCTGCAGCCAAATGTGGGACTTGAAGCCTTGAAACAGCAGCCCGTCGAACAAGCCCTTGGTGGGCATGACCTGAACTTGCAGCTTGCCGCTGGGCCCCACGCGGACCTCGCCGGGCAGCTCGGGGCTACCGCTGCGGCGGATCGCCTCGAGCGTTTGCTTGAGCAGGCGCAGGTAGCGAATCGTGGCCATCGGCCCGCTGCCGATCTCTTCGCCCTGCAGCGGATTGCCCGGCGCCAGGCCCTTGGCCTCGCACGCCGCGTCGGCCCATTGTCGGGCGACCGCCATGGTGTCTCGCAGGCACTCGTCGACCAAGCGAATTCGCTCGTCGAGCGAGGCCTGGCGCCAGCGGCGCTTGCCCACCGTTAATTCGTCCAAGGCCTGGTTGATCTGGTCCTGAGCGGTGACGCTCTGAGTGCGCTCTTGATACAGCGCGGGTCGGGCCACGGTACTCATGATCGAAAGGCTCCGCTCGAGGACCGAGAATCGTGGGGGCTAGTCGGGGCACGTTTCCGCCCCGGTCATGGGGGGCCAACAGGCGCCCCGATCGGCAATCGCAAAATAATACCCTGACGGCGGTTAAACTCCAAGCGGCTGGCAGTTGCCGGGCGTCGAATCGGGCCCGCTTCGTTCGGCCTCGAAACCGGCCCGGCCCAGCCATTGCCCCGTTGATTTCCGGTGGGGCGTGGGTTGGGGGGATTCGGGCCCCAAGGCGCGATTCTGCCGAATCTTTCCGGCCCCCGCGCCGCCGGAGTTGTTGCCGCCACGGTCCCCTTTACCAGGCCTGGCGGTAAAGCTCGACGATTTCTCCGGCGGCAGGCACGCGGGGGTTGTTCTGCGGGCTGCCCGACTGCAGGGCGTCGTGCGCCATTTTCTCGAGGGTCGATTCGAAGTGGGCCTGGGAAACCCCCAAACATTCGCGGAGCCGGGGCACGGCCAGCACCTGGTTGAAGTGCTCAAGGGCCGGCACCAAGCGGCCGGCCGCCGTGGGGTCGTCGTCGTCCTGCGTGGCGCAGCCCAGGGCCCGGGCCACTGTGGCGTAACGAGCGGTGGCCCCGCTCAGGCTATAGGCCGTAACGGCGGGAAGGAGCACGGCGTTCGACAGTCCATGGGGCAGGTGATACACGGCCCCCAGCGGCCGGCTCATGCCATGCACCAGGGCCACGCTGGCGTTGGCAAAGGCCATTCCCCCTTGGCAAGCCGCGGCCATCATCCCCTCGCGGGCCAGGGCATCGCTCGGCTGGTCGTAGGCTCGAACCAGGTGCCGCCCCACCAGGCCGATGCAGGCCAAAGCGAGCGGGTCGGTCAGCGGCTGCGCCTGGCGCGAAACATAGGCCTCGATGCCATGGGTTAGCGTATCCACCCCCACCGCCGCGGTGAGCGGACGCGGCATGGATAGCGAGAGCTCGAAGTCGACCAGGGCCACCCGCGGCACCAGGTGGGCGTCGAGCACCATCATTTTTACCTGTGTGGCCGGGTCGGTAATGACCGCCACTTGGGTCACCTCCGACCCTGTGCCCGCCGTGGTGGGAATGGCAACCACGGGCAACCCCGCCCGCGGAACGCGGTGATAGCCACGGTATTGGCCGAGCGGCCCCGGATTGCCCATCAGCAGCGCGGCGGCCTTGGCAGCGTCGATCGGGCTGCCTCCGCCCAGCGCTACCAGCACGTCGGCCTCGTGGCGGCGGGCGGCGGCGAGCACCGCCTCGACGTTTTCGAGCGTGGGGTCGGGTTGCACCTCGTGCGAAATTTGCACACTGAGCCCGGCCCGCGTTAGCGCCGAGGCCAGGGGTTCGGCGAACCCTAGTTCGACCACGCCCGGGTCGGTGACCAGCAAGGGCCGCCGCAGGGCGAGCCGCTCTAGTTGCGGCACCAGTTCGTGCCGCGCGCCGCCCCCTAGGATGATCGTGGGTGGAACCGACAAGCGGGCCAGTGGTTGCATGTTACATGGTTCCCCAGGCGGGAAAGGCCCGCAGCAGGGCGATGGCCAGCAGCGTGCCCAGCGCCGGCAACACAACCGTGAGCACGAAAACCGGCCCGTAGGCTTGGGCGTGGGTTTCGCCGCAGATATGCCGAATGAGCATGACCAGGTAGCCGTTGGCGGGCAAGGAGTCGAGCGAGCCGGATGCGATGGCGACCACGCGATGTAGCGCGCGGGGGGCCAGGCCCAATTCGTCGATATAAATCGGTTTGAGAATTGGCCAGGCCAGCCCTTGGCCTCCGGACGCCGAACCGGCGATTCCCGAGATAACCGCCACGGCCAGCGCCGCTCCGGCCAAGGGGTCCAGGGGCAGGTGCGTTACCCAGGCCACTAGGCGCTCGAACGCCGGCAGCCCCTGGAGCGCCGAGCCAAAGCCCACGACCGAGCAAGTGGCGCCGATGGCGGTGAGCCCATCGACAAAGCCCGCGCCCAGCGCCCGGGAAAGCGCCGGGACGCGGCCTCCCAGACATAGCACCGCGGTGGCCAGCCCGGCGAAGATCGCCAGGGTGGGGTCCTCGGGGAACTGGAGCACCCAGCGCAGCAAGCGATCGGGCGCGGTGAGCGGTAAGGCGGCTGTTTCGACAGCCCTCTCGGTGGGCCAGAACCCAGCGGCCCAGCGCGCCGCGGCGGGTACCACGTTGAGCATGGCCAGTGTGACCAGGAGCGGCAGCAGCGACCAGGCCAGCGCGGGCAAATCGATGCCGCCCCGCGAACTTTCGGCCGCCGGACGATCGCTGGCCCGCGCCTCGAACCGCCCTCCGCGTGCCCGATCGCGGGCGATTGCCCACTGGAGATACCACTGGCCGGCGCCGAACATGAGCCCGGCCGTGACCAAGCTCACCGGCCAGGCGGCCCGCGCGTCGGTTAGCGGCTGCCCTGCCGCGTCGACCAGGAACTTGATCGGAATCAAGTTCTGAATTTCGGGCGAGCCGGCCGAAGTCATCGTGAAGGTGATCGATCCGAAAGCGATGGCCGCGGGAATGAAGCGGCGGGGCAGGTCGGCGGCGCGAAACAGCTCGACAGCCAGCGGACAAACCGCGAAACCCACCACGAACAGCGACACGCCGCCATAGGTAAGCACGGCGCAGGCCAGCACGACGGCGAGCGCTGCGCGGCTGGCACCCAGCCGTTGAGTTACCCCGCGGGCAATGGCCACGGCGGCGCCCGATTCGTCGATAATTCGGCCGAAGGCGGCCCCCAGCACAAAGATCAAATAGAACTGCTCCAGGTAGCCGGCGAATCCCCGCATGAACCGCTGGGTCATGCCGGTTAGTGGATCGGCGCCGCTGAACACCAAGACGACCAGCGCCGACAGGGGAGCGGCCAGAAACACACTCTGGCCGCGAATGACCATCAGGCTGAGCAGCACCAGCCCGCTGGCGAGCACCACGAGTTCGTAAAGTTGCAGCGGATTGTTGGCCATCGAGCAAATTGCCTAACGGAGCCAGGCGAGACGAGCTTGCCAAACGGTTCGGCAGGGCGCGGTCGGCACGTGGGCGAGCGGGCGAAGCGGCACGAACTTACCAGCCGTCGCGGTTGCCCCATACTCCGGGGGTGAGCAGCTCCACCGAGTTGCCTGCCGGATCGCGAAAATATAGCGAGCGGCCTCCCAGCGGCCAGTTCACTTCGCGCTCGATGGCGACCCCCTGCTCGGCGAGCCGGGTTCGCCAGGCCTCGAAGTCGGCCGCTTCGATGCCCAGGGCAATGTGTCCGGCTCCGCGGGCACCGTGCGGCGGCAATAGCTCGCCAGTTTGCGTGGCCTGAGGACGAAAGACCAGCAGCATTTGCCCGCCGACGGCGAAAAACGCGTGTCTTCCCGGCTCGCTTCCCCAGGGAGTGAGCTGGAGCACGTCGCGGTAAAAGGCCTCGGCCGCGGCCAGGTCGTCGGCATAGACCGCGGTTTCGACGATGGCTTGCACGCGGGGCATCGAGGGAGCCGGCTGCGGGGGTAGGGCCAGGGGCCCGAGGCGGCGCGGCCCGGGCAACTTCAAAGCCTTAGTCTATCGGCGCGGGTAGCGCCTGGGCAACGAGGCCCTTGCGCGCTTACGACGCACCGCCGGCCCGCCCGGTCCGGGCGAACTAAGGCCGTCGACGCGGCGAGCAGCCCGCGCGATTGGGCAGCTTGATCGGGCAGAGCAATCGCACGGCGCAAGCGCACCAGGCAAGCGAATTGTGCACTCGACGCGTGCACTCGCAACAAGCGATTCGTCCGCGCTGGGGAACGACTCGCGGCCGGCTACCCCACCACGCGCAACCGCGATTCGACCCGCTGAATCAGCTCGCGGACCGCCAGGCGGCGGTGTTCGAATTCCAGCTCGGCCGAGCTGGCCAGCCAATCGGCAACCTTGCGCTCGGCGGTGATCACGCTGGAGTGGCTGCGAACGCCGAAGTACCGGCCGATTTCTCCCAGCGCGGCGGGAGTATGCTTGCGGGCCAGAAACATGGCCAGCGTCCGCACTTGGGTCAGCCGGCGGGTTCGCCCGCCACCGCGAAGCTGCCCCTCGCCCAGCCCCAGTGCGTCGCGAACCGCGCGCTCGACTTCACCCAGGCTAACGGGGCGCGGTTTGCCGCCCCCCAGTTCGCTGAGGGCCCGGGTGGCCAATTCCACGGTTACCGGCAGCCTGAGGGCCTGGCGCAGCGCATCGAGCCGGTGCAGCGCGCCCTGGATTTGCCGGGCATGCTCATGGCACTCGGCCGCCAGGTACTGGGCGACTGGCTCGGGAAGCGCGAGCCCTAGCCGATGGGCCAAGCTGAGCACAATTTGGCCGCGAGCCTCGAGGTCGGGTGGGTCGACACGGCAGGGCATTCCCCCCCGCAGCCGCTCGACCAGCTCGGGCCCCAGTTCGCCCAGCGCTTCGAGCGGGCGATCGGAAGTGAGCACAATTTGGCGCCGCTGCTGGGTCAGGGTTTTCAGCGTGTGCAACACCTCTTCCAGCGTGGCCCGCTTGCCGAGAAAGAACTGGGCATCGTCGATGGCCAGCAAATCGAGCCCGCGATACTTGTGGCGGAAGTTGGGCAAGCCCCCTCCCCGCAGCGCGCCCAGAAAGAGCGTGGTGAACTGCTCGGCGGTCAGGCACACCACCCGCGCCCCGGGCCGGCTGCGGCGAAACTGCTGGCAAAGGCTCTCTAGCAGCATCGTCTTGCCCACGCCGGTGGGGCCATGCAGCAGGAGCGGCGTTACCACGCCTGGCCGGGTGATGACCGATCGCACGATCGTCAGGGTCAGGCGGTTGTTCTGCCCCGAGGCGAACTGGTCGAGTTCCGACCCCTCGGCAGGCCCGTTCGCAGCCCGGCCAGCGGCGCTCGGCGCGGCCAGCGAAGTGGCAGGGTCGCCGCCCACCGGGTTGGCGAACGTCGAAGACTCGAGCGCCGAAGCCTGGGCCAGGGCAGGGGAGCCAGGGCCGGTGCCGCCCGGCTCGGCGGGGGGCGAGCCTGTACTGGCCGCGTCCTGCCGGCACGGTGCGACAAGCTCCCCCGGCTTTCGTGGCTCGGGGGTCGTGGCACCGCTGGGCTGAAGCGTCCACTCGAGCTTCGGAACGCGGCCAAGTACGATTCGACACGCCGCTTCGATCTCTCCGCGGAGCGTGCGGCGAACGAAATCTAAATGAAACTGGTTAGGAAGCGTAAGCCGCAAATCACCCGACTCGAGCGCCAGCGCCACCGCCGACCCGAGCCAAACCGCCGCGCGGCGCGGGCCAGCCTGGCGGGCCAGCTCGTCGCGCAGCGATGCAATGATGTGCGAATCGTCCTTGACCACTTCCTGCCTGACCCCCTGACGCGCATTCCTAGCGAAAGCGACACCCTCGTGGTGTTGCCGGCGGATCCACCGCCGTCCTTTTTGCGGGCTGCCCCGCGGCTGGCTCAACACTTCGCACGCACTGCCGCGCGAGCGAGGCGGGCCAGTGCGCTGCGGCCCAGCGCGAGTGGCCGATTGTAGTAGTGCTGGCATTGCTGTCAAAGTAAAAACTGGCCCGTCGCCAGCCAAGATTGCATAGGTCGCGCTCGAGCTGGGCAACCTGTTCCAACGGCGCTAGTTACAGCGACCTTACAGCGCGCAACCTGGCACTCGCTTGAGCACCCTGGCGTGGAAAAGCTGTTGTCGCAATTTCGGCGTTTGCCCGGCGCCCCGCTCGCGGCACTCCGCGGGCTAGCCGAATCGGGCGGAGCTTGGTGGGCGCCAGTACACGCGCCGCCGCTCCCAGGGCACTAAACCACAGGCATCGTACATCTGCCCCGCCGGCGTATTGGCCGCGTCGACCGCCAGCAGCAGCGAGCGCCGACCCAATTGCCCGGCTCGCCACTGCGCGTGTCGCACCAGATGGCACCCCCAGCCGCGGCCGCGAACGCGCGGAATCAGCCCCATGTAAACCAGTTCCAAGAAATCGTTCCGCGGGTGATCGCCCAAGATCAGGCAGCCAGCCGGTTCCCCGCCGAACTGGACAGCGAGCCACAAACCGCGATCGCTGGCCGATTGCTGGCGGTAACCCGCCACCACGTCGCCCGGTTCGCGATACGGATTGAGCTGGGGGCAGTCCAGCGTGTCATCATAGGTCTGGGCGATCAGCCCGGCCCATTGAAGGTCGGTCCAGGCGGGCTGCGGAGCCAAGTCGAACGGCAACGCAGGCTCGTGAGCCGGAAACACAGCCTGGGTGGCCAGGCGATAATCTAGGTCGGCCAGATGCCGAAAGCCCCCCCGCTGAAGCCGGGCGGCCGAAAGCCCATCTTCGAGCTGGCAAACCGCCTGGGCCAGAAACGAGGTGGGTTCGGTCGGCGAAGTGTCCAGTTCGGCGAGCAACCCGGTCAGCACACCGTCGGCGAGCGTCTCGGGGGCCTGCCCAGCCAGGGCCGGCGCCCAAAGGTGAACGACCCGGCCGGGCTGCCGCTGAGCGGCGACCGCCGCGTAGACCTGGTCTTGGTCGCCAGCGGCCCAAACCCGGTTCTCAAACCCTGGCCGGTGCCCTTCGGCTTCGATTGAGGCGATCTGCTGGGGCCTGAGCTCGTCGGCCAGGTCGGCCAAGAGCAGGCTCCAGGCTTGCTTGCGCCAGGCGGGCGGACAGGGGCCGATCCAAGCGGCGTCGGGTTGGGCTCGGCTCGACATCTCAGTTTTCTCTGCAAACGTAGAGCATGCGACTCCGCCTGGGCAGCGCGATGCTTACTATAATGCGGGCGGCGTTGTCTGCACCCCTGGGGCGGTCTTCCTGAGTAATGTCGCCGCGCCCGAGGCTGCACCGAACCTCTCCGGCCGGCGCGACGGTCGGCGGCTCGCCAGTAAACGAAGGGAGCTTTACATGCGGTTTCGCCGTGCTTGGTGGGTGCAGCCGGGACGAATCGGCACTTGCCGCTTGGCCATGGGGGTCTTGGCCCTGGGGCTGCCGCTGTTGGCCCCGAGCCTAAAGGGTGCCCAGCTCCAAGTGCTGGAGCCCAGCGGCGAAGCGCAAGGCGAGGTCGACCCGGGCGACGACAACTCTCCCTACCTGGGGCTCGTGGCCGACGATCGCCAGGAGTCGGGCCAGGGAATCCGCGTGATCGAAGTCGTGGCCGACGGGCCGGCCGATGCCGCCGGCCTGATGGCGGGCGACCTGATCGTGGGTCTGGGGGGCCAGCCAGTCACCAAGATGGCCGAACTGGCGCAGGTGATCTTGCAGGCCGAGATTGGCGATACGCTCGAATTGGAAGTGATCCGCGATGGCCAAAGTTCCCGGCGCAAGCTAATTCTCGCGGCGCGGCCGGCCAGCAGCGCGCGGGCCTTTCCGAATTTCGGACCCATCGGCGACGAACCGTTGCCGCTCGATGCGCCCGATACCGGAGGAGCCCCGCGGCGGCGCTTGCTTGGCCTGAGGGCCGCCCCGCTCAGCGACGAAATGCGCCGCTACCTGCGCGTGCCCGGCGAAGCCGGGGTGGTAGTCACCGAAGTCGAGCCCGATTCGCCGGCCTTTGCCGCCGGGATGACTCGCGACATGGTCATCGTGGCCATCGACGGGCAGCCGGTGCAGACCCCCGCCGATTTGGCCAACGCCGTGACCAAGGCCGGACCGGGCCGCGAGATCGAACTGAGCTATTACGTGAATGGCCAACTACAGAAGCGGCGGCTGGTTTTGCGCGAGGTGGCCGAAGCTGTTCCCGGGTTGCCCTCGCCGCCGCGCGGTGGTCCCTCGCTCATCGGCGACGCGCCGGCGCCAGCCAGCGGCCCCAACGACATCGAGGGGCGCCTGCGGTGGCTGGAACAGCGGCTCCAAGCGATCGAGGCCCGGCTCGACCAATTGTTGCGCTCGATGCCCGAGCAGCCCTGAGCGGGCGCGTCGGTGGGCCACGGAAGGCGCGCAAACTCCGGATGGCGGTTGCCTTGAGTGGGGCGGGCGGCGCCGGCAGCTCAGCGGCCCAGTGCTAGCCGGCCGCTCGAGTGACCTGGAGCACTTCCTCGAGCACCAGGCCGTTCGTGGCGATGCCCTCGCCCGAGTGAATCGTGGGGCGGCCTTGCCAATCGGTAAAGGTGCCGCCGGCCTCTTCCAGGATCGGCTGCAAGGCGGCCGCGTCCCAAACATTCATGATCGGATCGATCATGCATTCGGCCCGGCCCGTTGCCACGAGCAAATAACCGTAGCAATCGCCCCAGGTGCGGGTCAGCCAGAACCGCGATTCGAGGGTTTCGAAGGCGGGGCGCCGCGGTCCGAAGCTACTGACCGCGGTGGTCAGTAGCAGCGATTCAGCGAGGTTGTTTCGGGTCGAGACTCGGCAACGCCGGGGGGGGGCGGCCCCCAGGCGGTGAAACGCGCCCTGGCCCTGGGCGGCGTAAACCACCTCATCCAGCGGAGGCACGTACACCAATCCCACGACCGAGCGGCCGTCGAACTCCACGCCGATCATGGTGCCGTACATGGGCACCCCGTGGACAAAGGTCTTGGTCCCGTCGATCGGGTCGAGGATCCAGCGAAAGCCCGACTGGCCCTGATGCTCGCCGAATTCCTCGCCCAAGATGCCGTCGTCGGGAAACGCGGCGGCGATTCGCTGGCGAAGCAATTGCTCGGCCTGGCGATCGGCGATCGTTACGGGCGACAGATCGGCCTTGCGCTCGACTTCGAGACCGGGGCGGTTGAAGTACTCGAGGGTCAACCGGCCCGCGTCGGTGCCGGCCGAGATCGCGAGCTCGAGTCGATCGGTAATGCTGGCGTCGTTCATGGCCAACAACCTAGCCAGGCGCGCGCCGCTTGCCAAGTCGCCGGGACCGTCGCGGGCAGGCAGCGCGCCGGCGGCACCGATGCTCTGGGCCAGGCGCGGCGCCAGAAACGCCCACCCCCAATGCCCGTGGCGCCACCCCCCGGGTCAGCTCAAAATGTCGGCCACCGACATACTGGCAAGCTCTTGTCGAACGTGGGCCACGGCCCGATCGATCCTGGCGTGTAGTTTGCGGGCCATCGGATCGGGCAGTTTATGCGGCAGGATCGGCGCCGGGTCGAGCTGGCCGTCGACCGCTTCGATCAATTCGAGCAGGCTGATTTGGTCAGCGCTGCGGGCCAGCATGTATCCGCCCTCGGCCCCGCGGGTGGATACCAGAATTCCGTGGTTCACCAGGTTCCGCAGCACTTGCAGCAGAAACCGTTCGGGCATCTTGCCTTCGGATGCCAATCGACTGCACGGAATCGGCTTGGTTCCCTCGGCCTGTGCCAATTGAATCACCGACTCTAGGGCATAGGCGACCGATCGCGAAAACTTCAACATGCAGTTACCCAGGTCGAGGAAATACGAACTTGAGCCGGACGCAGCCCCCGCTACGACCGAGCAGCGAAATGCACAGCTTGCCCCAGGTTGCCAAGGAAGCTTGGGCTGCGACCTACCGGCCGTGAGGCCGCATTCGCTGAGCCCCAGGCGGTTCGCACGGCATCTGCCTCGACCGGCTCGGGAAGGGAAATGCCGGTAGGGCATTGCTCCTTCCTGGCCGGCTTCGCAGCCAAGCTTCTCTCAAACGCGCGGAATCACGGCTTGCGTCGCAATTCCGGAACCGCATCGCTGCGATTCACGCAGCCCAGCGAGCGTGGCCCGGGCTGTTGGGCCGTCCTAGCTGCCCTCTCCTGCCTAGAGTGGCGCGTGACGAGCGATCATACGTTACGCTCCCCTCACAGGAGTGTAAAGCGCATATTCCCCACATCGACTGTAGACGGTCTGGCTCGCGCTCGCGTGCGCAACCGCCCCGGCCCATGAATTAACCGGTGACCGGACGCCCGGCAAGCGGGTCAGGCGATTTGCAGCCAGAGGCCTACCGTGGCGAGGGGGAGGTGGACGACGGCCGAGTGGCGGCCGCATCGCGGGCGTGGGAAGCGGAGGCCGTAGCCTGGCGGTCGGTAGCCTGGCGGTCGGTGGCCGAGCCAGGCCCGTCGATCCGCTGGGGGTTTTGCTGGAAGAACGACTGCCAAATCAACATCAATGCTCCGCAAACCAGCAAGCTGTCGGCCACGTTGAAAACCGGCCAGTCGAGCAGGCCCGGAATCTGGAAGTGGATCCAATCGCGGACGGCGTGAACAGGCTGGCCGACCCGCTCGACGGGGTAGTTCCAGCGCAGTCCGGGCAGGCCCAGGCGATCGACCATGTTGCCCAGAATTCCCCCGGTAACGCCTGCCAGGGCAATGGTGAGCCACAGATCGCGTGCGGCCCCCCGGGCAAAGAGCCAAAAGCTGATGAACGAAGCGGCGAAGATCGACATTGCCACGAAGATGGGCACCTTACCCTGGGCCATGCCGAACAGGGCCCCTTCGTTGAGGTGCGTTTCCAGCGTGAGCACGCGGGGCCAGATTTCGATCAGGCCCCCTTCATAGGGCATGCCCAGGCGATGGAACATCCACCCTTTGCTCGTCCAGTCGACGGCCAGACCGACCAGGGCGATGGTCAGAAACAACACGGCCCGTTTGGCGAGAACCCGATCCATGAGGCAATCGCCCTCCCCAAAGCCGCAGCGGCCTGTGGTACGACCGTGTGGCAACGTCGAGCCGCCGGCGTCACGCGGCCGCGCAGCTCGAGAACCAGGCGGGGGGCCAGACGGCTTGGCCGTGCGGCTTAGCCGCGCTCGGCCTTCTCCGCACAGCGAATGCAATGCGGGGTGTACGGAATGGCGTTCAGGCGGGCCTTGGGAATGGTGGCGCCGCACTCTTCGCAGGTTCCGTACGATCCGTCTTCAATCCGCTCCAGCGCCTGCTCGATAGCTCCGAGCGTGCCTTCTTCGGTCTCCATCAGGCTGAGGGTGAATTCCTGCTCGAAGTTGTCCGTGCCGATGTCGGCCATATGGATCGGCATGCTCGACAGATCGCCGCTGTTCTCCATGCGGTTTTTCTTCAAGGCGGCGTCTGCCATCTGGGTCACGTCGCCCCGCAGCCGCGAGCGCAACGAAACCAGCCGTTCCTTGTACACCTTCATGTCGGCCTTCTTCATATCTGCTTTCTCCGGCAACGAAATCCACCGGCTGCCTCGGCTCAAAAGCTGTGCAGCCCCGTTATTTTAGATGCGGTTACCGAGAGTGTCAAACCTCGCCGAGGGGGCCCGCGCCGGCGATCCGCCTTCCCCACGCGCCGGCCACGCCACCGGGCCCGCCGCCGGCGCCAGCGATGCCTGCTTGGGCCGCGGCGCGGCGGCTCTCGCTTGTCGCTCTGGGGGGCGGCTCGTACACTGCCAGATTGCCAGATTCACCGCGTTGGTACGCGGCATTTGCCAGACGGGAGCAACCAGCCATTAGTGTGGCCGCCGCTACGGATGTCGCCTTTCAGCGCTGCATTTCGCCCGCTTGCGGGGCGACGTTCGGCGTGGACGAGGTACTTGTCGCTTGCCCCCGGTGCGGCGACTTGCTCGATGTAACCTACGACTGGGGCCGCGCGCGCCCACCGAAGAGTTGGGAGTTCTTCCAGTCCAAGTGGTCGCGTCGAGGCGATCCGCTGGCGCTGAGCGGCGTTTGGCGGTTTCACGAACTGCTCCCCTTTGCCCGGCCCCAACACGTGGTCACCATCGGCGAGGGGCAAACCCTGCTGCAAAACGCCCCCCGCGTGGCCGAGTATGTCGGCGTGCAGCCCGGGCGATTGCTGCTTCAGTACGAGGGGATGAACCCCTCGGGCAGCTTCAAAGACAACGGCATGTCGGCCGCCTTTACCCATGCCCACAGCATCGGCGCCCAGCGGGCCGCCTGCGCCTCGACGGGCAACACCAGCGCCTCGCTCGCGGCTTACTGTTCGGTAACGAGGCTGCTCAAGGCGGTCATTTTCATCGGCTCGGGCAAGATCTCGTACGGCAAACTTTCGCAGGCCCTCGACTACGGCGCCTTGACGGTGCAAATCGCCGGCGATTTTGACGACGCCATGCAGCGCGTCAAAGAGGTGTCGCAGGAACTGGGCATCTACCTGGTCAACAGCGTCAACCCGTTTCGCCTGGAAGGCCAGAAAACCATTATGTTCCGGGTGCTCGAGGGGCTCGGTTGGCGCGTGCCCGACTGGATCGTGGTGCCGGGTGGAAACCTGGGAAACTCCAGTGCCTTTGGCAAGGCGTTTGCCGAACTGCTGGAGATAGGGCTCATCGACCGCGTGCCGCGCCTGGCCGTGATTAACGCCGCGGGCGCCAACACGCTTTACACCCTCTACGAACAGCAGGGGCTGCGCTGGCAGGGGGGCCGGGCCGATTACGCCAAGGTCGACACGTTCTACGACGAGATGGACCGCCAGCAGCGGCGGGCCTCGACCATCGCCAGCGCCATTGAAATCAATCGCCCGGTCAATTTGCACAAGTGCCTGCGGGCCTTGGAAACCTGCGACGGGGTGGTCCGCGAAGTGAGCGACCAGGAAATGATGGACGCCAAGGCTCAGGTCGGCGCCGGCGGACTGGGGTGCGAGCCGGCCAGCGCCGCCAGCGTGGCCGGCGCCAAGCTGCTGCGGAGCGAAGGGGTCATCGGTCGCAACGACGAGGTGGTCTGTATCCTCACCGGGCACCAGCTCAAGGATCCCGATGCCACGGTGGCCTACCACACCACCGACCAGGAGAAGTTCAACGAATACCTGGGAAAACGGGGCGTGCGGCGGGCCGCCTTCGCCAACCGTGCGGTGGCCGTGCCCAACGATTTCGACGAAATCGTCAAGGCGATTCGCCTCTACAGTTAAGCGTTTCCAAGGCCGGGTCCGCGGCGAGCGGAAGCTGGCCGCCTGGGTGCGGGCTTGTGGCCGAAAGGCCGGCCCGCGGCCACTGGCCCCCCTCACCCCCGACCAGAGAACACTCCAAGGATTTGCTCGATGACCGCGCCGCTACGAGTTGTGATTCACGGGGCCGGCGGACGCATGGGCCAGCGACTGGTAGCGCTGGGTAGCGCCGAAAAGGGCATCCAAATCGTGGCCGCCCTGGAATGGTCGGGCCACGAGCGATTGGGGGAAGATGCCGGAATCGTGGCCGGCACCGGTCCGCTCCAGGTTCCCCTCTCCGATCGACTCACGACCGAGGCCGACGTGCTGATCGACTTCTCCAACCCCAGCGGGGCCGAGTCGGCGCTACGGCTTTGTCGAGACCGCAAGCTGCCGCTGGTTTTGGCCACCACCGGGCTCGAGCCCGAACTGATCCAGCGCGTGCAGGCAGCCACGCGCGAGCTGCCCATTTTGTGGTCCCCCTCGATGAGCCTGTCGGTCAACCTGGTCATGAAGCTGACGGAAATCTCGGCCAAGGCGCTGCGCGATTACCCCTCGGGCGTCGACGTGGAAATTATCGAACGGCACCACCGCTTCAAAGAGGATGCCCCCAGCGGCACCGCCTTGAAGTTCGGCCAGATCGTGGCCGCGGCTATGGGCCAGACCGAGGCCCGCCACGGTCGCCAAGGCCGCCCCGGTGCGCGGCCGCCGGGGGAGATCGGCTACCACGCCGTGCGAATCGGTGACAACCCCGGGGAACACTCGATATTGTTTGGGCTGCTGGGCGAGACGATCGAGCTGAACGTGAAAGCCACGAGCCGCGATTGCTACGCCCAGGGGGCCCTGGCGGCCGCGCGGTTTCTGGTCGGCAAGCCGCCGGGCCACTACGGCATGGCCGATGTGCTGGGGCTGTAAACTGCCAGGCCGCTTGAGGCTCGAATCGTCGTTGAACTTAATCGAGGGGGCCCCTCGGCGGGCCGCGAGCCGCGCATGGCCAAGTGCGAGCAGGGTTATTTGTGCGAGGTATGCGGGCGCGAGGTGGAAAACCTCGAGGAGAGCGATCTGTACCTGCGGTACGTGATTGGCCAGGTCGATCCGGAAACCCTGCACACCACCCGCGAGCGCCACATACGCTGCCATCCCGCGCTGGCCCAGTTCATCGTCGACGAAGGCTTCCCGCCGGTGCTCTGCGCGGGGCCGCTGGACAAAGCCGGGCTCGACCCCCGCTTCGTGGCCGAGCAAGAGCAACTGGTTACCCGGGGATGGTGCCGGCTTCGCGAACTGGCGGGTAGTGAACGGACCATCCAGGAGTATCCCCTGGTCGAGGTTCGACAACGCTGGACCGAGCAGCCCTAGCGAGCCCGACGGCCGCGCCGGCGGTCGCGGCGCATCCGTTTGGCCAACTAAGGGTTGCGCCGACGCGGCCGCCCCCAGCTTGGGTTGACACTCGAAGGCTCACTGATAGAATCCCCCCGGGTCGTTGCATGCCGGCCGACGCCCGAGGCTTGCCCCCAGAGGGGGTGGCCGGGCCGGGCTCCGAGGTTCTCGCGGAATGAAGTGCCAAAAGTGCGATAAACCGGCCACGTTTCACATCACCGAATTGACCGGTGGTAAGCCGCAAGAGCTGCACTTGTGCGAGGACCATGCCCGGGAGTATCTGACCCAGGATACCGACGAGGCTTCGCCCCCCAACCTGGCCGGCGCTCTGGCTCAGCAATTGGCCGTGGGCCAAACGGCCGAAGAGTTGGCCCGGCTCGATCAGCGGGCGTGTCCGGTGTGTGGAATTACGTTTTTCGATTTCCGCAACCAGGGCCGGCTCGGCTGCCCGCACGATTACGTGTTTTTCCAGAAAGAGTTGGAACCGCTCTTGCTCAACATTCACGACGTCACCGAGCACAGCGGAAAGCGGCCCCACCGCCACCCGGGCGACAGCGACCAGCGGACCGACCTGATTCGACTGCGGCGCGAGATGAAAGAGGCGATTCAACAGGAAAAATACGAACGGGCGTCGGAACTGCGGGACGAGATACGCCGCATCGAGAACCAGGCCACGTAGCCGAGGAATCGCAGCCCATCTGAGCCCAAGAGCGCCTGCCGCCCTGGTACGCCGTGGTGAAGTGGCCGGGGCGCGCTCGAGAGAATATCCGGGGACTGGAACTTTCGTGGACATCAACACTCTGGTCGGACAAAGCGGGGAATGGCTGCGGGGCACCGGTCCCGAGTCCGACATTGTGATGAGTTCTCGCATCCGGTTGGCCCGGAACCTGGCCGACTTTCCCTTTGTCAGCAGGGCTTCCGAGGCCGACCGCGCGGAAATCGACCGCCTCTTTCGCGACCGCGTTAGCGCGTTGGATTTCGGCGGCGACGTGCAGTACCTGGACGTGGCCAAGTTGCCGCTATTGGATCGCCAGTTTCTGGTCGAACGCCAACTGATTAGCCGCGAGCACTCCGAAGCGGAAGGGGCCCGGGGCGTCCTCTTCGACAGCCGCGAGCAGTTCAGCGTCATGGTCAACGAAGAAGATCACCTGCGGATTCAGGTGATGCACAGCGGGCTCGACCTGGAATCGGCCTGGCAACAGATCAACGAGATCGACGATTTGATCGAAAGCGAAGTGCGCTACGCCTTCAGCGACCGGCTTGGCTACCTCACGGCCTGTCCCACCAATGTGGGCACTGGCATGCGGGTGAGCGTGCTGGTGCACCTGCCCGCGCTGGTGATGACCCGCCAGATCGAGAAGGTGTTTCGCTCGCTGCAGAAGATCAACCTGGCCGTGCGGGGGCTGTACGGCGAGGGGTCGCAGGCCATGGGCGACTTTTACCAGATTTCCAACCAGATCACGCTCGGCCGCCGCGAAACCGATCTGGTGAAGCAGGTGGGCGACGTGGTGCCGGTGATTCTGGAGTACGAGCGGCAGGCCCGGGCCGCGCTGGTCCGCGAGAATCACGACAACCTGCACGACCGGGTGAGCCGGGCTTACGGCATTTTGCGGACGGCCCAGACGATCAGCTCCGAGGAAACGCTGCACTTGCTTTCCAGCGTGCGGATGGGGGTGAACCTGCGGCTGATCGACAACCTGGAAATGCGGACGGTGAACCAGCTATTCATTCATACCCAGCCGGCCCATTTGCAGAAGCTGCACGGCGACCCGCTGGAGACCGCTCAACGCAACGCGGAGCGAGCGCGGTATCTCAGGCGGCTGCTGAATCGCGACGAGGCCTCGCCCGGCGAAAAGAACTGAGCCGCAGAGCGCCAAACGGCGTACAGGTCGGTTCGCGGCCGAGCGGCCTGGCCAAGCCGGCGCCGGCCAGGAAAGCTCGGCGAAAGCGCCGGTCGGCACCCCGGTTCACGCCCCGGGGATCATTCGTAATCGCGCCGGAGTGCTGCAACGATGCGTTCACCGAGGGAACATCCTCAGTTGCCCGTAGAACCGATTCACCGGATGGTTGCCCCGGTGGTCGGCTTTATGCAGATCGAGGCGGCCAGCGGTTTCGTCCTTCTGTCGGCGTCGGTCGCGGCGTTGGTGTTGGCCAATTCTCCCATCGCGCCGCAGTACTTCGATTTCTGGCGCACGCCGGTCGACCTGCGGGTGGGTGATTTCCATTTTCATCAATCGCTCCTGCACCTGCTCAACGATGGCCTGATGGCCATTTTCTTCTTCGTCGTCGGGCTAGAGGTGAAGCGAGAACTGGTGCTGGGCGAGCTGCGCGATTTCCGGCGGGCCGCATTTCCGCTCGCGGCGGCCGTCGGAGGGATGATCGCGCCGGCCGCCGTTTTTCTCGCGCTGCAAGCGGGGCAGCCTGCGGAACGTGGGTGGGGAATTCCCATGGCCACGGACATCGCTTTTGTCGTGGGTTGCCTGGCCGTGTTGGGCAAGCGGGTTCCCCAAAGCCTGCGAATCATGCTGTTGTCGTTGGCCATTGCCGACGACATCGGTGCAATCCTGGTCATCGCCCTCGGTTACGCCAGCGGAATCAGCCTTGGCTGGCTTGGACTCTGCGTGATGATGATCGCCGTGGTCTCGCTGTTCGCACGGCTGGGCGTGCGCAGCATCGCAATGTATTGGCTGCTGGGGGCCGGGGTCTGGTTCACCTGTCATGAATCGGGCGTTCATTCCACGATTGCCGGGGTGGTGCTGGGCATGATGACTCCCGCCCGCAGCTACGTCAGCGACCATGTCTTCAAGCAGTTTCTCGAGCGGGCCCGGGAAGTGCTTCGCACGGACGACGAGGTGGAAATGCCGCATCGCCCCGAGGAAGTCGAGTTGCTGCGTCGCGTAACGCGCGAGGCCATTTCCCCCTTGGAATACCTGGAAGCGAGGTTGCATCCCTGGGTGAGCTTTGCCATTCTGCCGGCCTTTGCGCTGGCGAACGCGGGAGTTGCCATTGGCGCCGACCAGTCGTCCGCTTCCGTGGCGCTGGCCGTCATGCTCGGTTTGGTGCTCGGCAAGCCGCTGGGGATCTTCGCTCTGAGCTGGGTGGCCGTAAAGATCGGGCTGGCGCGGTTGCCCGAGCACACCAGTTGGGGCATGATCCTCGGAGCCGGGTGCCTGGCGGGGATCGGCTTCACCATGTCGCTGTTCATCGCCGGCATTGCCCTCGAGGGTGACGATCTCAATGCCGCGAAGATCGGAATTCTTGGCGGATCAGTCTCGAGCGCCGTCACCGGCATGGGCATCTTGTGGTGGCGGACGCGACGGGGCCTCGGAAATCGGTTCGCCGATCACGACCCCCATGGCGTGAATTGAGCCGGTGATCAACCCACGGCCCCCCATCACCCGACCGTGCCAGACTCAGCAGCCACGATGAAGGCTCGTTGCGTGCCAAGCGCGGCATCGGTGGTTCCCACGCTTTGTCCGAGCGTCGACGCAGACCCTAGCCCCCGTGGGTTTTGCAAAGATGGCGAAGGTTGCCCGATCCGTTGACGAGCCTTGCGACCCCTGGCCGCGATGGTCGTGCCCTCTCGCTCGAGGCCGCTCAGCGCAACGCGGAGCGAGCGCGGTATCTCAGGCGGCTGCTGAATCGCGACCAGGCCTCGCCCGGCGAAAAGAACTAAGGGCACGGCGCCGAAAGCCCCTCAGGGGCGGCCCTCTCCCGCACGCCCGGGAGAGGCGACTCGGTGCGGCTTGTGGAAAACCCTCGCCCCGCGCAGGGCAGCTTCCGCTCTAAAACTCGCGCTGAAACCGCTCGGTCATCGTGCGGCGAATCTGGGCGGTCAAATCGTCGATCTGCTGCATCGCGCTCAGATACCCCTGCTGGCTTGTGGCGCGGGCCTGGGTGTCGGACTGGCGGGCCCCGTAGTTGGGCGTGTTTACTCCCCGGACGCCGTAGTAGCGGTAGTAGTTGGTGTACGACCCCGGTTGGCCTGCCCGCGCTACTCCGGCCCGCATGGCGGCCTCGCGCGAGCCCAGGCTCGATCCGCGCAGCAGCGCGGCGACTTGCATGCCATAGTCGATCAGCTCCGGATCGACGTTCAAAATCGGCAGGTCATTGATCTTTCGCGCTACCCGCTCGTCGTGCTCGGCCCGGTTGCCGGGTGATTTGGGCGAAAAATCGCGAACTTCGTCCAGTATCTTCCGCACCGAATCGAAATAGCGCTTCGAGGCCGCGGCCTGAGTGTCGGACTGCGAGGGGGTCTCACTGGCACTCGGCGGCGAAGGCGAAACGGTCATCGAACCGACCAAGCGCGGGCTGCGCAGCACGTCGAGCACCCGGGCCAGAGATTTAGGAGTCAGCTCGCCGGAAAGCGAGTAAGAGTCGTCGTCGACCCGGGCCTGCCATCGTTCGATTTCCGGCACCGGCAGGCCGCGCGCTTCGAGTATTTCGGCGACGAGCCGTTTACCGAGCGACTCCAGTGCCTCGGGCCGGGCCGAGAAATCGAGCTGCAGTTTGCCGGTCAGGCCGTCGCGGGCGCGGACCGCAAAGTAAAGGCCCCGCAACTCGCTCGCCAGTTGGGAAGCGGCCTCGAGTTGCCGGGGCGAGGCGGCCAGGTCCGGCATGCCCTCCAGTTTCTTCCGCGCCTGAACCGGCGAAATGGCCCCCCGCAGTTCAATTGCCAGAAACAGCGGAATATCGTCGGTCGAGTAACGAGTGATCGAGGTCAGGTACGAGCCCAACCCAACCAGGTCCTCGTCGGCGACCAACTGCAGCCAGCGAGCCACGAGTTGGCGATTGGCCGGGCGAATCGCCACGATCTGATTCGGTTTCAGGGCGGGCAGAAAGTAGGCGTTGCGCGGCGACCAGACGGCCTGGCGCCCGCCGATGTCGTCCAGGTAGCCGTCCTCGGATCGGGCGACCTGACTGGGATCGATCGCCGCCTTGGTGTGAGCCACCGCGATCTCCCAGTTGGGCTCGAGAGCGTCGAGATCGAGCTGCGCGGCCAGCACCAATTGCTCGATTTGGCCGGAAGAGCCCGAATCGTATTGCTCCAGAAACTCGGCAATCGGCCTGGTTTCGCCGCGGCCCTCTTGCGCCAGGCCGCGCAAGGCGGCCAGGTCGATCAGCCCGATGGCGTTGGCCCGCTCCGGCAGGTGCGCCAACTCGCTCGGCCAACCGGCCCAAACCATGGCCGCGGAAGTCGCCAGGCCGACCAAGGCCAGCCCGAGGACGCGGCCGAGTGGTCGGCGGCGATGGGCCGCGGATTGCGATCGGCGGTTGTACTGGAAAGCCATGGTTCGCGTGGTCTCCCCCACAAGGTACGAGGTCGATTGCCGTCCGGCGACGCCTGGGCGTCCACGCCGATCGACGCCGCCGCCGCTGCAGCGCTCGGACAGCTTAACGCCCTGAGAGCGGGTCACCAAGTTGCGATCAACCGGCAGGATTCAACCGCGCTTTTCACCGGAGGAACCGGCCTGGTCCAGGGCCCCGCGCATGTCGCCCGGCGAAGCGGCCCTCCGCAAGGCATCGAGCACCGAGGGCTCGTGGCACAGGCGGGCCAATTGCTTGAGCAGCCCCAGTTGCGTCTCGGGCTGTTCGGCCGGGGTAACCAGCAGGAAGACGAGCTGAACCGTTTGCGGCGAATCGAGCGAGAACACGATACCCTCCTGGCTGCGACCGAAAACCACGACGGGCGACGCCAGGCCTGCGCAGCGGGCGTGCGGAATCGCGACCCCGTTGCCCAAATCGGTCGAAACCTGGTCTTCGCGGGCCTGCGCCAGGCAGTCGATGGTTTTCCAATCGACCTCGGGCGGCAACCTCCCGCTGGGAATGGCCTGGGCCAGTTCGGCAATGGCCTCCGCGGCCGAGCGAGCCGCCAGTTCCGGCAGCATGGCTCCGCGATTCACGGCGTCGAGCAGCGATACCGGAGGTTCGTGCGGGTATTCGTCTTCGATTTGCCCTACTACCTGCTCGAGAATGTCCTCGTGGGTGACAATTCCCAGGGGTTGTTCGGCGTCGCCGACCAGGTAAACGGTATCGCCTTCATCCTGCATGCGCATCAAGACGGAATCGATCGTGTCGTCGGGGCGGATTGCCTTGAGCGGGCGCACCAGCGCCACCCAGTCGGACGAGGCGGCGCGCGCGATCAGGTCCTTGGTCAGCAGGTAGCCCAGCGGGCGCTGCGAGGGGAGCGCGACCACGGGCCAGCGAGAGAATCGCTCTTGCGATACCTGTTCGAGCACGGCGTCGCGGTCGGCCGTGGCGGTCAGGTAGCGAACGCGAGCCCAGGGAACCATCACGCTCCGTACGCGCTGCGAGCGAATGTTGGAGAGGTTGTCGCGAATGAGTTGCAGGCGAAGGTCTTTAATTCTGCGGTCGGCCGCTTCGCGGTGCAGGCCGGTGTCGGCCATTACCAAGCGGGCCAGGGCGACGGCGGCTTCCACTTCCTCAAACACGGCGGCCGTCGCGCCGGCCAGTTCCAGGTCTTCCCGTTCGCGGAGGTATCGGGCCCGGACGAGAATGCGAACCTTGGGGTTAAGGTTTCGGGCCGCGGCGACCACCGCCGCCCGGTCGGAGGTATTGGGGAGCGCGACGATCAGGTGCGAGGCGCGCTGAATGCCGGCCTGGGCCAGAATGCTTTCGTGCGAGGCATTGCCGAAGATCGCCGGCTGCCCCTCGTCGTTCAGCGACGAAATGGTTTCCATGTTCAGATCGATCACCACGGTGGGCTGCTTGGCCTGGTGCAAGAGGCGATGGACCGAGCGGCCTACCGGTCCAAAGCCGATGACGATCGCCAATTGCTGCCTGGCATCGTCCGCGGCGGCCAACTCCTGGGCGATCGCCCGATTCGAGGCGGCCGCCCGGCGCTCGGCCCGATCGTTGAGGGCACGCCAGAGCCAGGGGCGGGCTTTGAGCCACGACTCGAATGAAGGTATTGCCCGGAAAAGTAGCGGATTGAGCGTGATCGAGATCATGGCGGCGGCGACCAGCACATGGTGGCCTTCGTCGGGCATGAGCGAGTGGCGCCGCGCCAGGTCGGAGAGAATGAACGAGAACTCGCCGATTTGCGCCAGCCCGATGGCGACCGTGATCGCGGTTCGGGCCGAGTGCCCGAGCAGCACGACGATGGCCAGGGCCGCCAGGGGCTTGGCCAGCAAGATGATTCCCAGGGCCGCCGCCACCATCAGCGGTTCTCGGATCAACAGCGTCGGATCGAAGATCATGCCCACCGAGACGAAGAACAGCACGGCGAACGCATCGCGCATCGGGAGGGCATCGGCGGCAGCCTGGTGGCTCACCGGCGACTGCGCCACGACCATGCCGGCCAGAAAGGCCCCCAGCGCCATCGAAGCGCCGAAGAAGGCATAGGACCCGGCCGCGATTGCGATCGAGAGCACCAGCACCGTCAGCGTAAACAGCTCGCGCGAGCGCAGCCGCGCGATGTGCACCATCAGCCGCGGTATGATCCGCGAACCGGCCAGCAGAATGATGGCCACCAGGGCACCAAGTTTCAGCAGCGCCAGCCCCAGGGTGGACCAAAGCGACAGGCCTTGCGCCAACCGATCCGTTTCGTTGCCGTTGAGCTGGGTGCCCAAGACCGGTATGAGAACCAGGAGCACGACGGTGAAAATGTCTTCGACGATCAGCCAACCGACGGCGACGTGTCCCTCGGTCGAGTTGAGCATCTCGGCATCCATCAGTCCGCGCATCAACACGACGGTGCTGGCCACGGCCATCGCCATTCCCAGCACGGCGCCCGACTGCCAGGGAACGCCAAACAGCGAAAAGGTGCCCACGGCCAAGACCGTGGCGACTAGGCTCTGGCCGATGGCGCCGGGCACCGCCACCCCCTTGACCGCCAGCAAATCTTTGAGGTGAAAATGGAGCCCGACCCCGAACATCAGCAGAATGACGCCGATTTCAGCGAGCTGATGCGCGATTTGGGAATCGCCCTGGTAGCCCGGTGTGTACGGCCCGATGAGCACACCGGCGAGCAGGTAGCCCACGATGGGCGAAAGCCCGAGTCGAAGCGTGAGGTAGCCCAAGGCCAAGGCTGCCGAGAGGCCGGCGGCCACGGTCATGATCAGATCGAGATTGCCGTGCATGCCACCTCCCTGACGCTCGCGGCGATCCATGCGACCCGGCGCGAAGTCTTCTCAGCCGAGGCGGCTTCCCCCGGAATTTGAAATCGGCGGGGCGATTTGCCCAGGAACATCGCCCTGCGATGCGTTGAAACCGTGGCAGCCGCCAGTGCCGCTCGCGGCCGAGGCCACCTAGGGGGATCGGCCCCGCACCACCGCGCGGCTGCAGCGCGGCACCCCTGGGGGGTGAGCAGCGGCCCGACGGGCGCGTTCGGCCGCGCAAGTCGCGCATTGTCCGCGGCGCAAGCCCGCAGCGAATCCTTCACCGGGGTTGTACTGGATGGGCAACCGATTGGGAAAGGCCCCAGGATGGGACGGTGCCAGTCAGGTCGAGGCCCTGGCCGCCCAGCCGCGGAGCAACCTGGTTGGCGGCACCAGGGGCAAAGGTGCGCCCAGCCACCCGACCCCCGGGGCGCGATTACCGCGTGGTCCGCTCGGTGCCGTTGGCGAACTGCAGGTGTCGAGCCCAATGCGCGTCGTCCAGGTTGGGGAAATCGCGCCGCAGATGCACCCCGCGTGATTCCTCGCGGGCCAGGGCCCCGGCGATCATCAGCCGCGACACGGTCAACATGTTTTGCAGTTGCCAGCCCGCGGGGTCGGGAAAATTGCGCCCCAGCACATAGCGGCACCAGTGGTCGACCTGCTGCTGGGCATCGACCAGCCCTTGGCGGTCACGGCAAATGCCCACCTGGCGGCCCATCAGGCTCTTGAGCGAATTGCGCACGTCGGCCAGGTCGAGCGGTTCGCCAGGCTCTTCGAGCGGGGGATTTTCCAGCGGCAGCGCCTGGTAGGTGTCGGCCACCCCTCGTGCGGCTTCGGAAGCGCCGGCCCCGACGTGGGCCCCGTACACCAATCCCTCCAGCAAACTGTTCGAGGCCAGGCGGTTGGCCCCGTGCAGCCCCGACGAGGTCACTTCGCCGGCCGCCCAGAGGGCGTCGATATTGGTCCGGCCGCGCAGATCGATCGTCACGCCGCCGATCATGTAGTGGGCCCCGGGTCGAACCGGGATCAGGTCGCTGGTAATGTCCAGGTCGAACTGGGCGCAGAGCTGGGCAATCCCCGGAAAACGACCGCGAACCCGGGCCGGGTCGAGGTGCCGCAGACTGAGGTACACGCACGAGTGCTGGGTCTTCTGCATTTGAGCCACGATCGATTGGCTCACGATGTCGCGCGGGGCCAACTCGGCCCGGGGGTCGTAATCAGGCATGAACCGGTGGCCCAGCCGATCAACCAGGTGGGCCCCCTCGCCGCGGATGGCCTCGGTGATCAGGTGCCGGCTCGAGCCGGCGATGTAGAGCATGGTGGGGTGAAACTGCATGAACTCCAAATCGCGCACCGCGGCCCCGGCGCGGTAGGCCGCGGCGATACCGTCGCCGGTCGCCACTTCGGGGTTAGTGGTTTCGCGGTAAACCTGGCCCGCGCCCCCCGTGGCCAGAATGGTTTGCTTGGCCCAAACCAGGGTTTTGCCGTGGCTGGGGTTCCAGACCAGGGCCCCCCGGCAGCTCCCCTGGTGGGTAAGCAGGTCGAGCGTGAAGGTGTCTTCCCAGGCCCCGATGTTGGGCAAGGCCCTGGTCCGTTCGATCACGGCCCGCATCACCTCTTTGCCGGTGGCGTCGCCCAGGGCATGAACGATTCGCCCATGGCTATGGCCTCCCTCGCGCCCCAGGGCCAGTTCGCCGTCGACCAGGTCGAACTGGGCCCCCCAAGCGATCAGCTCTCGGATTCGCTCCGGGGCTTCTCGGACCACCATTTCGACCACCTCGCGGTCGCAGAGCGTGCCGCCGGCCGTGAGCGTGTCTTCGATATGGTTTTCGAAGCGGTCCTCGGGATCGAAAACGCTGGCGATGCCCCCCTGGGCGTAACTGCTGTTGGATTGCCAGAGCTTGTCTTTGCTAATCACCAGCACGCTCAGGGCCGGGTCGATGCCGATGGCGGCCCTCAGGCCGGCCAACCCCGCGCCGACGATGAGTACATCGGTAAAATGGTGTGGAACCCGCTTGGGGTGAAACGGTACCAGGTAGCGCGGCAGGAGTTGGCTCATAGCAAAGTTTGTAACCCCCCGCGCGGCGCCCGGCTACCGGCCTGGCCGCGAAGCGCGGTTGGGAGCGTGCCGGGTTGGGCCAGGGATGCGCCCTGTAGGGCCCGCGGCGGCTGCACCCTCGATTGACAGCCCCCCAAGCGCGCCGTATGTTTCTTTGAAGCGCTCCATTTTCGACTGGAAACCGCCATGTCGCCCGTTTGCCCCAACCTGAGCCGGCTGGTCTTAGGGCCGGCCTGTGCCGCCTGGGGGGGTGGTGTCGGCCTGGCGGAGGCCATCGCCATTATCGTGGAGGCGTGAGGCCTCCGATGCATGGGCCGAGGGATTGCCTCGGGGCGGTTTCAACGAGCGACCTGCAATAAGCACCTGCCCTGAGGCTGCATCCGCGGCCGTCAGGGTTTTTTTGTTGCCCCAAGCGGCCCCCAGGGTTCGATGCTCGACCCGGGGGCCGAAGGCCAGCCGACCTGGGCCCTGGCGAGTGGCCCAGGGTGCTTATTCACCACCAGCATAACTTGGGCCCCGTGGCTGGTTGCCAGCCGACCCGCCCCTCCGTGGAAAGCGAGATACCCCCGAGATGCGTCGCGTCCAGATTTACGACACCACCTTGCGAGATGGGAGCCAGGGCGAAGGGGTCAGTTTTTCGTTGCAAGACAAGCTGCTCATTGCCCAACGGCTCGACCAGATGGGTTTCGACTACATCGAGGGAGGGTACCCGCTCTCGAACGAAAAAGACGCCCAGTTCTTCGCCCGGGCCCGGCAACTCAAGTTCGCCCATGCCCGGCTGTCGGCGTTTGGCATGACTCGCCGCAAGGGGGTGGCGGCCAGCGACGATCCGGGAATGCGGGCCCTGGTGGCGGCCGGCACCACCACGGTGACGCTCGTGGGCAAGACCTGGGATTTTCACGCCACCGACGTGCTGCTCGTGTCGCTCGAGGAAAACCTGGCGATGATCGCCGACAGCGTGCGGTACCTGCAAGAAGCGGGGCGCGAGGTAATCTACGACGCCGAGCACTTCTTCGACGGCTGGAAAGCCAACCCCGGCTATGCCCGCCAGACCATTCAGGCGGCGGCCCAAGCGGGGGCCACGCTGATCGTGCTCTGCGACACCAACGGGGGCAGCCTGCCCGAGGAGATCGCGGCCCTGACCCGCGAGGCGCAGGCCGCGCTCGACGTGCCGGTGGGAATTCACTGCCATAACGACTGCGAGTTGGCCGTGGCCAACAGCCTGGCGGCGGTCGATGCCGGAGCCGTGCAGGTGCAGGGCACCGTCAATGGCGTGGGCGAGCGGTGCGGCAACGTGGACCTGGTCTCGGTCGTCGCCAACCTGGCCTTGAAGAAACGCGGGTACGAGGTGTTGCGCGGCGACGGCGTGGAGCATCTAACCGAATTGTCGCGCTACGTGTACGAAACGGCCAACTTGCATCTCAGGCCCAATCAGCCGTTCGTGGGGCAGAGCGCCTTTGCCCACAAAGGCGGCATGCACGTGCACGCCGTGGCCCGGGCCACGCGCAGCTACGAGCACATCGACCCGGAGGCCGTGGGAAACGAACGGCGAATTCTGGTGAGCGAACTTTCGGGCCGATCGAACATCATGGCCCTGACCACCAAGTACAACCTGCAGCACGATCGGGCCCTGATGGACCGAATTCTGGCCCAGGTGGTGAAACTGGAGAACGAGGGCTACCAGTTCGAGGCGGCCGAGGCTTCGTTCGACCTGCTGGTCCAGAAGTGTGCCGGCACGTTTCAGCCCCATTTCGAGCGGGATCGGTTTCGAGTGAACGTGGCGGCCGAGGGGAGCGAACCGACCACGACCGAGGCCGCCGTGAAGCTGCGGATCGGCCACCTGACGCGCCACGAAGTGGCCGAGGGAGACGGCCCGGTAAACGCCCTGGACGCGGCCCTGCGCAAGGCCCTGGCCGATGTGTACCCGAACCTGGCAGGCATGCAACTGGTCGATTACAAGGTGCGGGTCATCAATTCCGAGGCCGGCACCGCGGCCGGGGTGCGGGTGATGATCGAGAGCCGGGACGAGCATTCGGTCTGGGGCACGGTGGGCGTAAGCACCAACGTGATCGAGGCCAGTTGGATCGCCCTGGTCGACAGTTTCGAGTACAAACTGGCCAAAGACGCGGTGGCCCAGCCGGCCATCGAACCGGCCCGGCGGGCCGTGGCCAGCGTATAACCCACCCGCGCGACGGCACGCCCCCATTTTCCGTGCCGCCCGGCCTTCCTGGTCCGGCGGCCCGTGATCTAGAGGAACGGACCCCATGAGCACGGATTCGGCAACCGGCGAGTTGCCCCGCCAGTACGAACACCAGGCCGCGCAGGAAAAATGGTCGCGGTTCTGGTTGGATCAGGGCTACTTCCATAGCGAGCCCGACCCGGCCCGCAAGCCGTTTTCGATTGTGATTCCCCCGCCCAACGTGACTGGGGCGCTGCACCTGGGGCACGCGCTGAACAACACCCTGCAAGATGTTCTGATCCGCACCCGGCGGATGCAGGGGTTCAACTGCTTGTGGATGCCCGGCACCGACCATGCCGGCATTGCCACCCAGGCCGTGGTCGAGCGGCGGTTGCTGGAAGAAGAGAAGCTGACGCGCCACGACCTGGGGCGAGAAAAGCTGGTGTGCCGCATCTGGTCGTGGAAAGATCAGTACGAAAAGCGGATCCTCAGCCAGCTCAAACAGTTGGGCTGTAGTTGCGACTGGGCCCGCACCCGGTTCACGCTCGACGCCGTCTGCGCGCGGGCGGTGCGCTACACTTTTTTCGGCCTGTTCCGCCAGGGGCTGATCTATCGGGGGCAGCGGTTGGTGAACTGGGACACCTTCCTGCAGACCGCGATCAGCGACGACGAAGTGTTTCACGATACGGTGCAGGGGCATTTCTGGCACCTGCGCTACCCGGTGATCGACCCCCGGCCGGGCGAGCCCACGCATGTGACGATCGCCACGACCCGGCCCGAGACCATGTTGGGCGACACGGCGGTGGCCGTGCACCCCGATCCGGCCGCGGCCTTCGACGAGGTGCGGGCGGCCCTTCGCGAAAAGCTGGCCGCCGCGCCCGCCAAGGAGCGCCCCGAAATCGAGGCTCGAATCGACCAGCTGGCCGCGCAGCGCGGGACGATGTTGGCCGGCCTGGAGCAACTGCGCGAGATGGCCCAGGCGGGCCGCAAACTGCGGCTGCCGCTATTGAACCGCGAGATACCGCTCGTGGCCGACGGGTGGGCCAAGCCCGAAATGGGCTCGGGCTGCGTGAAGATTACTCCGGCCCATGACCCGAACGACTACGAGGTGGGCCTGCGGCAGGGCCTGCCGATGATCAACATTCTCAATCCCGACGGCACGCTCAACGCCAACGCCGGGCCCTATGCGGGCCTGAGCATGGCCGAGGCCCGCCGCCGCGTGGTGGCCGACCTGGAGGCCCTGGAACTGGTGGCCCAGATCGAGGACCGCGAAATCGAGCTGGCTCACTCCGACCGCTCGAAAACGCCCATCGAACCCTACCTGACCGATCAATGGTTCGTGCGGATGGATCACCTGGCCCAGACCGCCATGGACGCCGTGACCGACGGCCGCGTGAAGATTGTGCCGCCGCGCTACGCGCGGGGTTATCTCGATTGGCTCAGCGAGAAGCGCGATTGGCCCGTGAGCCGGCAGCTTTGGTGGGGCCACCGCATTCCCATTTGGTATTGCGAGACCGCCAGCGAGGCCGAGCTGCGCACGGCCTTCGCCGGGCGCGACGACGTGGATTGGCAGCCGAACGCCACGGGCCAGGGCTGGTTGATTTGTGCCCGCGAGAGCGACCTGGCCGACGACGCGGTGCCGGGGCACAAACTGCGGCAAGAAACCGACGTGCTCGATACCTGGTTCAGCTCGGCCCTGTGGCCCCACAGCACTCTTGGCTGGCCGGAACCGACGCCCGAACTGGCCTACTACTACCCCACCAGCGTGCTGGTGACCAGTCGCGACATCATCACCCTGTGGGTGGCGCGAATGGTGCTTACCGGGCTGTTCAATGTGGGCCAGGTGCCGTTCCGCGAGGTGTTCATCCACCCCAAGATTCTCGACGGATACGGCGAGACCATGTCGAAATCCAAGGGGAACGGGGTGGACCCGCTCGACGTGATCGAGAAGTTCGGTGCCGACGCTCTGCGCTTTGGGCTGGCCTACCTGACCACGGAAACGCAGGACGTGCGGATGCCCGTGGAGTTCGAGTGCCCGCACTGCCACAAGCTAGTGGAGCAAACCAAGCAGAACCGGACCCTGCCGCGCATTGTGTGCCGGCACTGCGGCCAGCCGTTTGCCACCCAGTGGGCCAGCAAAGAGGACGACTGCGCCCTGCCCCGCGGGGCCGTGGTGAGCGAGCGCTTCGAATTGGCCCGCAATTTCTGCAACAAGCTGTGGAATGCCTCGCGGTTCGTGTTGCTGAACCTGGAAGATTACCGGCCGGGCCCGCTCAACGAGGCGGACCTGACCGTGGAAGACCGCTGGCTGCTCAGCCGGCTGGCCACGGTGACGCAGGAAACGACCCAGGCCCTGGAAAGCTATCGCTTCGCTGACGCGGCCCGCTCGCTGTACGGGTTTGCCTGGGACGAGTTCTGCAGCTTTTACCTGGAGATGGTCAAGAGCCGGCTACAAGATGCCGCAAGCCGGCCGGCGGCGCAGCAAATGCTGGCGGGCGCGCTGGACCAGTTGCTGCGGCTGTTGCACCCGCTGATTCCCTTCTTGACCGAAGACGTCTGGCAACGGCTGGCCGAGGTGGCCCCCCGGCGCGGCCTGCGCAACCCCGAGCCCGCGGCGGCCAGTGTGATGATCGCCCCCTGGCCCGAGGCCGACCTGGCCCGGCAAGACGCGACGATTGAAGCCCGTTTCAGCCGGTTTCAACAGGTGCTGGCGGCCTTGCGCGAGGTACGGAGCCGGCAGAATATTCCGCCCCGCGAGACGATGCCCTTCGCCGTGCGCTGCGACGCCGAAACGGCCGAGTTGCTTCGCCCCATGGGGCCGTATTTCCTCGCGATGGCCCGGGCCGAGGCGACCGGTTGGGGGCCAGCGGTGGCGCCGCCGGCGACGCATGTGCAAGCGACGCTGGCCGGCCTGGAGTTGTTCGTCGATTTGTCGCAGTTTCTCGATGTCGCGGCCGAGCTGGCCAAGCAGGAGAAAGAATTGGCCAAACTGGGCGGTTTCATTCAGTCGAAGCAGCAAAAGCTGGCCAGCACCACGTTTATCGAACGGGCTCCGGCCGAGGTGGTGGCCAAAGAGCGGGCCAGCCTGGATGAACTGATCCAGCGGCGCGACGCGGCCCAGGCCGCCGTCGCCGACCTGCGCGCTCGGGCCGGCGGGTAGCCGAGAACGCAAGCTGCGGCGCAGACGGCAGCGTGAAAAACATGCCACCGGGACGGCGAAAACCGGCTGCCCCGCCGACTTTGCCGGTCAGGAAGTTTCGGTCGAGTTCTTCCGGTGCCGCCCGGACCGTCGATTTACTTGCCACGCCCCGGCCGGATGGTACGATGTGAGGTTTCAAGGGGCGAGCGTGTACCCTCGACCAAATCACCAACGATCCGCGGCGCGTCTTCGTCCGGATCCCAGAGTCTGGTAAAGGAGAGTTTCATGGCAAAGGCGGGCGATCAACCCGAAGGCGCTTCGGAAGAAACCCCGGCGGCTCAGCCGGCCGAGCAAGCGGCGCCGCCGCGGGCCCAAATCAAGCTCGACGATTCGCACCTGATAGCTTGTTACGCTAACTTCTGCCGGGTCACCGGGTCGCCGGAAGAGTTGATTTTGGATTTCGGGCTGAATCCTCAACCGTTCGGCGCGCCGGTCGAATCGCTGCAGATCACGCAGCGCATCATCGTGAACTTTTACACCGCCAAGCGGATGATGGCCGCACTGCAGATGGCTTTGCAGCGCCACGAGGCGGCCTTCGGCGTGCTGGAAACCGACGTACAAAAGCGCGTGCTGCCCAGCGCTTTCCGCCAGCCGCAGCAAGCCGGCGGCCGTTAACCTTCGGCTTCGCTGCAATCGGCAACCACCTAGGGGGTGTTCGGTCCCGCAAAGGGATCGACCGCCCCCTTTTTTTTTGTGGTTCTGCGGAATACTTCAGGGGGGGAGCGGCCGACGTTGATGCCTGGTTCCTGGCACCCGGTCGCTCAAGCTCCTCTAGCTCGGGCTCGCAAGCAGCAGGGGCGCGCCCCGCCCGCGCTTCGGGTCGCGTGCGTCGCCCAGGGCCGGCTCAGCCTCGGCTGGGCGCGCTGGCGCAGGGCCATGGCGAAGCGGGTGGCAAGGCTGGGAGACTGCTTGTCCCGTTGGGAATGGCGCCCTCGAAGCCCCTGGGCCGTCACCGTCGCCTCGGCCCGCCCCCCGCGCTTGCGGACCGTAGCGAGGTGTTCGAGAGCGTGTTCGAGGTGATGGGGCACTACCCCGCAGTTTTGAGCGAACCGTCGAGCCTGAGCTGAGCGCCACAAGTTTCGTCCAAGACGTTCCCTTGAATCCTCTCACTAGCACCGGCGGTCAACGTCGCACCGAGCGCAAACGGTCGGTTGAAAACCCTCGTGGCCTCTTTCAACCTCACCAAGCCCCGAGCCAAGCTCCTCGCGGGTCGCAGAATAACGACGTAAGTCGTTATTCCGGCCTCGCATCCCGGCCAGGACGCAGCCCGGGGAAGTCTATAACAGGCTGCCAGGGGGATCTTTCGAAGCCGCAACGACCCACGGAAATCTCCCCGAGAACTTTTTTTGTTGGTAGCAGACCGATCGAATTCACCCGGGCTTAATCGCACGCTCACGCTAGCGGGGTAGTTTGCCGCACAATCGGCGATGCCAGCTTGCTAGCGACTGGACGTCGCGGAGGACTTCGGCGGCGCAACGATTGCCAGGGCCGAGGCCTTGCCATCCGCGCCTGGCTCAGACTCCCAAACCCCTGGCGGAGGACCCGGCCCGTGCTAATTTTGGCGCGCCGCATCGGCGAATCGATCGTCATTGGCGACAACATTACCGTCACCGTGGTCCAGCTTCGCTCGGGCCGAGTGCGGTTGGGCATCGAGGCACCTTCGGACGTGAGCGTGCACCGCCAAGAGGTGTTCGAGCGTCTCGAGGAAGAGCAGCGCGAAGCGCGGCAGTTTGCCGACGTGTGACGGTATTCCGCGAATCCGCTCAGAGCTGCGCTCGGGGGTCGGCGCCGATTGGAATCCGGCCCCACGGGCGCAATTCTACGGACGGTTCGTTCAGCGCACGGCTAGCCCCTGGCCGCCAGGTAGCCGAACCAGGTGAAGTAAGTGCCCGCGGCCAGGCACGCGATCAGCACCAGGTTCAAAATGCCGTGTTGTCCGAGCCAGCGGGCTTTCGCGGCGACCGCGCGGGGAAACAGAATGAGTGCGCTCGACTTAAGCAGTGCGCCCCAGGCAATGATTTGGATCAGCATCGCCGCCAAGCTGGTTCGATCGTGCTGCGTGTTCACGATGGCCGCCGCCGCCAGGAACAGGGCGATTGGAACGAGGGAGAACGATATCGTTTGCACCTCGTCCTCCAGGCGTTCGAGCATGGTCAGGAAATGCCCGCGGTCCAGCACAATGGAAACCGCCCTCAGCAGGAGAATCGGACCGACGATCCGGGAGAACAACAGCGTAAAGTCCATGAACGGTATGCCCCTAGGGTTGCTATGCGACGGCCCCGTACAGCGGGGGCGGCGACTCCCGTTGAACGGCCGCAAGGTTGAACGGCTGCAAGGTTGAACGGCTGCTTTTTCTGACCAGCGGGTAGATATTGCCGGCAAGCACGTCTGGCTGGCGGACAAGAATCGCCGGCGGGTATTCTAGACCCTGGCGACGTCGCTCCGCCAATCGATGGCCACCAGCAGGCGGCGTGCCGCGGCCTTCCTTCGGGTGCCGGGCCCGGCGGCTGAGTCGACTTGGCGCCCCGGTTTAGCAGCTTGTCGAAGGTTTCATCGGGCCGCGTGATCGCGGGGACGCATGCGAGAGAATCACGACGTAAGTCGTCCATTCCATGCTTGAGCGAGCCACTCTGCCCTGAGCTTGGCTCTGATTTAAACAGGCCACGGCGGAGGGTTTCAACGGATCGTTTCAACGGGCCGTTAGCCGAAGCGGCCCGTGACGTAGTCCTCGGTTTCCTTCAGCCGCGGGCGGGTGAAAATGTCGGTCGTGGCGCCGTACTCGATCACGTGTCCCAGGTACATAAAGGCCGTGTAATCGCTCGAGCGCGAGGCCTGCTGCATGTTGTGCGTGACGATCAGCACCGTGTAGTTGCCGGCCAACTCGCGGATCAAATCCTCGATCTTGCCCGTGGCAATCGGGTCGAGCGCCGAACAGGGTTCGTCCATCAGCAGCACTTCGGGCTGGGCGGCGATGGCCCGGGCGATGCAAAGCCGCTGCTGCTGGCCGCCCGAAAGCCGCAGGGCGCTGTCGTGCAGGCGGTCTTTCACTTCATCCCAGAGGGCCGCGCTTTGCAGGCTGCGCTCGCAAACTTCTTCGAGGGTTGAGCGGCGCCGCTCGCCATCGATGCGGAGCGAATACACCACGTTCTCGAAAATGCTCATCGGGAAGGGGTTCGATTTCTGAAAGACCATGCCCATTCGCTTGCGCAACTCGATCACATCGACCGAGGTGTGGTAGACCGAATCGCCGCTCAGGCGAATATCGCCCCCCACGCGGACCGAATCGATCAGGTCGTTGAGCCGGTTCACGCTCCGCAACAGCGTCGACTTACCGCAGCCCGAGGGGCCGATCAGGGCGGTCACCTTGCCTTGGGGGATGTGCAGCGAAATATCGAACAGCACCTGTTTCTGGCCGTACCAGAGCGAGAAGCCGTCGATCTGTAGAATTGGGGATTCGCGAGCGACCTCGTCATGGGTGACCGCGGAGACCGGTTCACCGCGCAGAATCGCCTCCAGCCGGCTGCCGGCGCCCGCTGCCGACGGACGGGGCGCCGCCAGGGGCGGCGACAAGTTCGATCCGGGAGCCGATGGTTCCATAAAGTCCGGTTTCCTGCGGTGTTGGTTCGCGGAAGTTTGCCGTTGGCCGCGTGCTCGGGGTGGGTGCGGCGCTGGGCGGGCCCGCCTCGCAAGCTCGCCCGCCCATCGTACGCTTAGAACTGATTTCCCTCGAATCGCTGTCGCAAGCGGGAACGCAGCCAGGTGGCCGCCAGGTTCATCACGGTCACGATTACAATCAACAACAGCGTGGTGGTGAACACCAAGGGCCGGGCGGCCTCGCTGTTTTGGCTTTGAAACGCCTGGTCGTAAATGTGGAAGCCCAGGTGCATGAAGCTGCGCTCGGGGTGCAGGTAAGGAAACACGCCATCGAGCGGCAGCTCTGGGGCCAATTTGACCGCCCCCACCAGCATCAGCGGTGCCACTTCGCCGGCGCCGCGGGCCATGGCCAGGATCATGCCGGTCATGATTCCCGGGGCCGCCCGGGGGAGCACGATTCGCCAAATGGTCTGCGTTTTGCTGGCTCCGCAGGCGTACGAACCCTCGCGCATGGAGTTGGGCACCGCGGCCAAGGCTTCCTCGCTGGCCACGATCACCACGGGCAGCGTCAGCAGGGCCAGCGTGAGCGAGGCCCAGAGCAGGCCCCCCTTGCCGAAGGTGGGGTTGGGCAGGTTGGCCTCGAACAGGTTGTTGTCGATGGCGCTGCCCACCACGTAGCAGAAGAAACCCAGGCCAAACACGCCGAACACGATGCTGGGCACCCCCGCCAGGTTGTTCACGGCAATGCGCACCGCGCTGACGACCCAACCGGCGCGGGTGTACTCGCGCAGGTAAAGGGCGGCCAGCACTCCACAGGGAACCACAGCCAGCGACATGACCAAGGTCATGACCACGGTGCCAAACAAGGCCGGGAAGACTCCCCCTTCGCTGTTGGCCTCGCGGGGATCGGCCAGCACGAACTCGCGCCAGCGATCGAGGTACACCCCCACCTTGCCGAGCCAACTTAGGCGGTTGCTCGGCACCACGCGCACCAAGGTGGCCAAGGGCAAATCGGCCTCTTGGCCGTCGGCCGTTCGCATCCTCAGGGCCCAGGGCGCGTTCTCCGCTTCGAGGGCGGCGATTTGGCTTTGGTACTGGCCAAAATCGTGCTCGACCGTGCGCTGAACTTCGGCAAGCTGATCGCGGGCAGCCTCGATCTCGGCAGCAGGCCGCTGGTCGAGCTGGGCCTGTCTGAGGGCGAGCCGAGCCTGATTCAGCCGGCGGTTCAGCTCTCCCATCGGGCGGCGCTCGATCCGCCGCTGCGCTTCGAGTCGAGCGCGCACGGCGGGAAGCCGCTGCTCGAGTTGCTGCCAAACTTGCTCGGGGTCGGATGCCCGGACCTGGCCGTTCTCGATCAGCGCGGCGGCGGTGCCGTAGAAGCGACCCCAGCTTTCGCGTTCGAGCACCAGCGCGTCGGCCGGCGTTTGGCGGTTGGCTACCTCGACATCGGCCACCCACTGGAAGTGCGATCCGGAGAGCTCGAAATTGCCCGTGCGCAACAGTCGGCGTCGTAGCTGGCGGCCGCCGGCTTGTTGCCGGCGAGCCTGCTCAGCCGCTGCTGGCGGAAGCTGGTCGAGCCAGTGGGGCTCGGGCTGAAATGCTTCGACTCGGCTTACTTCGCCCAACAGTATGCGGCCGTCGTGCAGCTCGAGCCGCTCGATGGGAACCGGCCAGGCGGTACGAAAACCTTCGACCAGAATTAAACCCAGCAGAGCCGCGATCATGGCTAGGGAAAGCACCAGGGCCCCGCCGCTGAGCCAGACGAGCGGCTCGCCGTGGGCCGAGATCGCGGTGTGGGCGCGCGGCGCCCGGGCCCGCGCGGGCCCGGGGCCGGGTGTCGGCCCGTTCGGCAATCTGAAAACGGCGCCCTGGTTCATAGTTCGTACGCTCGGCGGCGAAAGCGTTGCCGCACCGCTTCGGCCACGGTGTTGATGACAAACGTCAGTGAAAACAGGACCAGAGCCGAAAGAAACAGGGTGCGATAGTGCGTGCTGTGGCGCGCGGCTTCCGGCAGTTCGACCGCCAGATTGGCCGAAAGGGTGCGAAAGCCGTTGAAAATATTCCAGTCGAGCACGGGCGTGTTGCCGGCCGCCATGAGCACGATCATGGTTTCGCCCACGGCCCGGCCCAGGCCGACCATTACGGCCGAAAACAACCCGCTGGTGGCCACGGGAATGACGATCCGCACCGCGGTTTGCCAGGGCGTGGCCCCGGCCCCCAGCGAAGCCGAACGCAGGCTCTGCGGCACGGTGGAGAGGGCGTCTTCGGCAATGGTGTAAATCAGCGGAATGATGGCAAAGCCCATCATGGCCCCGACCACCAGGGCGTTGCGCTGAACGTAGCTGTCGACGATGGTTCCCCGGGGGTCGAAGCCGGCCCAGTCTAAGCTGGCAGCACCGATCCAGGCCAAAAACAGCGCGGCCACCACGCCAGCCAACAACTTGGCCAGTTCGATGGGGGCTAGCCGCTTGCGCGACCAGTCCGTGGTGCGGCTGCGCATCCAGGGATCGATGTTGCGAGTGAGCACGGTGGCGACGAACAGCCCCGCCACGGGCAGCAAGATCAGCCACCAGCCCCCCCAGGGTCGGCCCAGCGGCGTCTGGCTGTCGAGCCAGGCATGCAGGTCCCCCTCGAACAACCGATCTTGCAAGAGGGGCCCCACCCAGCCCGCGGCGGCGCAGCCGGCTCCGACCGCGGCGGCGACCGCCCAGAGGCGCCATTGCGACCAGCGGAAAAGCACCTTGCTCGGCAGCATTTGCCAAAGCCCGGCGCCGATCAGTATGGCCAAGGGCACCGTAACCAGGGCGGCGAGCACGCTCAGTACGATTTGCTCGACCCAGGGCGCGATGACCAGCGCTCCTAGGAAGCCCAGAACCACACTGGGCAGGCTGGCCATCAGCTCGATCGTCGGCTTCACCCGGCCGCGGAGCGAACGGTTCATGAACTCGCTGGAGTAGATCGCGGCCCCCAAGGCGATCGGCACGGCAAACAACATGGCGTAGCACGTACCCTTGAGCGTGCCAAAGACCAACGGCCAGAGCCCCAGCTTGGGCTCGAAGTCGTCGGTAGCGCTGGTCGATTGCCAGGTATACGAGGGTTGGGGGTATCCCTCGTACCAGACCGGCCCAAACAGGGCCCCGGGGGTGGCTTCCGGGTGCGGCGCGGAAAGCGCCCACTGGCAAACCCCCTGCCGGCCGAGCGCCACCACGGCATCGTCTTTGGGGGCCAAAGCCAATCGCGCTACCGGCTGCAGGGGAACCGGACTGCGGTCGAGTACGCTGCCCGTGGTGATGTTGAGCAGCGCAAGCTGTTCATCGCCCGTGGCAACCGCGGCCAAGCGCTTGCGGGCCGAGGTGGCGACCGCCGTAATCGGTGCGCTCGAGATCGACACCGTTCGGGCTTTGACCAGGACCACCCGGTCGCTGGTTTCCGCCCCTGGGGGCCGTATGGGGAACCAGACGTGGAGCCTGCCGCGGGAATCGCCGGCCAAGAGCGTGCCGCGCCCGGCGAGCGGCTCGAGCGAAGTGAGTTGCGATTCGGCCTCGACCAGGTTGAGCTCTTCGGTCACGTGGGCCGTGTCGAGCTTGCGGGCATCGTAGCGCACCAGGCGTCCGTCGTCCCACACCGCGCACAGAATTCCGGAGCCGCCCAGGAAAAAAAGCTTCAGAACCCGGCGACCCGGCCTGGGCTGCCAGGGCAGTTGGCTCTGGGTAAGCTGCTTTCGCTTCTCGCCGGTTTCCAGATCGGCAACGGTTTTGGTGGTCACTACCCGCAATTGGCCTGCCTCGTCGAGTACGGCCAGCCGCGCCCCAGAAGACGACGCCAGGTAGTCGACCGCTTGAATCGGTGGTCCGCCGGCGGGCACCAGCGGAGCATCGGCCTCGACCACCAGGCGCTGTTCGCGCAATTTGCCTTGGGCCGTGCGGTAGAGCAGCAGGTCGCCCTGGGAACGCGACTGCTCGGGAGCGAGGTCGACCGCCTGGGCAGCCGATTCAGCGGCGGACAGATCGTTGCTGGCGATGGCTACCTGTACCAGCGCGACCGAGCCATCGGCGAAGCCGCAGGGCCATTTTCCGCTGGAAGCAAGCGGCCCGATGGCCGTCAGCGGGGCAGTTCCCAGGGGGCGCGCCGGGCCACAGGGCTTGCCCGTGGCCAGCTCGATCGCCCGGGCATGGCCCGCGTCGTCCAGCAGCCAACCGAGCTGCCGGTATTCGTCGACGACCAGTTTTCCTGTCGAATCGGCCGGCGGTTCCGCAGACCGCTTGGTTTGTGGCGAGCCAAGCTGGGCGGGCTGCAATAGCGGCCAGGAGACCCAGAGCAGGAAGAAAAACACCGTCATCACCGCGGCGATCGTGCCGATTCCTCCGACCCGGATCAGCGCGCCAGCAACCCGGTCGGTCAGCTTGACCAGCGGTCGGGTTCGGCGCGATCGACGTGGTAGGGGGTTGTGCGGAGGGGGATTCATCGGAGGCTTTGCGTGTCGTGGTGTTCGCCAGTGGATCGAGTCGAATCCTGGACTTTGGGCGCTAACGCGCGGCACGGCTACCTAAGGCTGGTCTGAGTGCCGGGGCGAAGCGGCCAACCCCACCGACTCGAGCGCCGCGGCGGCCAGTTCGGCATTGACCGGAAAATAACCATCTTTAACGACGGCGGTTTGACCCTGCCGGCTGAACACGTAGCGGACGAACTCCGACCGGAGGGGGTCCCAAGCCGCGTCGGGATCGTAATCGACATAGATCAACAGGGGCCGAGCCAGCGGGTAGCGCCCGTCGTAAGCAAACTCGGCCAAGGGGGGCACGAACTCAGCGCCTTCGGCCGTGGCCAATGGCACGGCGCGCACGTCGGCGGTCCGGTAGCCGATGCCGCTGTAGCCAATGGCGAATCGGTCGCGAGCAATCGACTGCACAACCGACGAGCTACCGGGCTGCTCCTTGACCGAGTCTTTGAAATCCCCTTTGCCCAGTACGTTTTCCTTGAAGTAGCCGTAGGTGCCGGAAGCCGCATTGCGCCCGTAAGGGCTGACGCGGCGCAAGCCCCAGCGACCCTCGAGGCCCAATTGCCCCCAGTGAACGATTTCGCTGGGCAAACCAAGGCGCCGAGTTCGCGAAAAGATGGCGTCGCACTGCGGTAGCGTGAGCCCGGCGATCGGGTTGTCGTGATGGACGTACACGGCCAGCATGTCGATGCAGGTGGCCAACCCGGTTGGTTTGTGGCCGTGTTGCGACTCGAAATCCTCAATCTCCGACGATTTCATTTCGCGGCTCATGGGGCCGAAATTGGCGCTGCCGCCGCTCAGGGCAGGGGGGGCGGTCGACGAGCCCTTGCCCTCAATCTCGACTTGCACGTTCGGGTAGTAGCCGCGGAAGCCCTCGGCCCAGAGCGTCATCAGATTGTTCATTGTGTCGGAGCCGACACTCTTGATCGTGCCCGATACGCCGGGACGCGGCTCGTAAACCGGCAGCTTCGGGTCGAGCAGCCCTTGGGCAGCCGCTGGCGGGGCTAGCGCGACGGCCAGGGCCAAGAGTGCCGCGGAAGCGCGGTGCCCGGTTCGGCGCAAACGTCGCCGCGTTTCCGTCGAGGCGGTAAAACGGCCGGTCGCGGACACGCTGGGCTACCTTGCTGGCCGGTCGAGGATCGGGGCCGCCGCCAAGAGCTGAAAAGCAACCCTGGCAGGCCGGCGCCGGTCGAACGGCCGCAGCGCGGCGGCCAGCTCGGGCCGCGACCGAATCGACGCGTCGCTCAGGATTCTCGACTTTGAATGTGAAGATTCAGTTAAGTTCCGATGGACAGTGGAAGTCGCCGCGATTGGGCCCGCGCGGCAGAGCCGGTTGTTTCGGTCCGGTAGCGCGCCACAAACGCCACCCGGGTGGGGAGGGCTTTCTGCAACTCCTTACCTGTCACCTGCTTGCTTTTTTCGCCGCACACTTGAATTCCCCTCGACCAAAGGCCAAGATCAGCCGGGCTGCGGCGCCGCCCTTCCCGGACCGGCCAGCCGCGTTCGCACGGACGAAGAGCGCAGGCGAAACTGCCATGAAATTGACCCGTTCGGTCAGCTATGCCGTGGGGATCTTGCTCAAGGTGCATGCTGAGTCTGCCGGGCAAGCGATGACCGCGGCCCGAATCTCGAAGGGGAGCAAGTTTCCGCCCCGCTTTCTATACCGGGTACTGCGAAGGCTGGTCGACGCCGGAGTGCTGCGAGGGGTATCGGGCCCCGGAGGCGGATATCGGTTGGCTCGCCCGGCGTCGCAGATTTCGCTGTGGGATATTGTCGAAGCGGTCGAAGGGCCGCAGCAGCCAAGCTCGCTCGACGTGGTCAACGGCCGACATCGCCAGGCGATTCAGCAGATCAACGCTTTGGCTCGCCACCAACACGCGGCGACGGTGCGGGCTTTCAAAAAGCTGTCGCTGGCCCGATTGGCCAAGCGCTCGTAGTCGTGCGGCCGAAGCTTTGCGTAGCTTCGCGCCGCGCCCGCGGCTCCAAGAAAAACGGCGGGGCAGCCCGATCTGGGACTACCCCGCCGTACTGGTTCCGGTTGGCCACCGTCTTTCCGCGTTTCGGCGGCGACGATGCATTCAGGCAGGCGTTGCCGTGCGCACGGCCAATGATTTTGGCCGCGGCAAGCTTGGTTGGACCAATCTAGGCCCCCAGACCTCGCCAGAGGCGGTGGATGCCGGGTGCCTGACCTCCCCGCGGGACGCGTCAGACAAACACGACTGGATTTAGCCCCCCAGGCTGGCCAACTACTTGACCATTTCCTTGAGGTTCTTCAGGGGGCGCACCTTGACCTTGTTCTGAGCGGGGCGGGCGGCCACTTCCATCATTTCGCCCGGCTTGAACGGGTTGGGGCGCTTCTGAGCCGGCCGAGCCGGAATCTTGCGGCGCTCGATCTTGACCAGACCGGGAATCGCGAAGACTCCCATACCGCGGCTGCCCAAAGCCTTCTTGATCTCGGCTTGAAGGGCCTCGAGCACCGACGAAACCTGTTTCTTGCTCAGGTCCGTGGCGCTAGCAATGCTGTTGAGGATGTCCGTCTTGGTGGGGGGTTTCTTGCTGGGTGCGGCCTTCGCCATAGTCTTGGGGTCCTCCCTGCGAGGTCGAAATGGAATCCGCCCGTCCGTCACGTGCGAACGGGCGATGATTAGACTGATCTAGCTCAAAATTGCAAGCAAGAATCCCGTTTTCCCGCGGGAATTACGAAGAAACCCGGCAAAGGGTGCCAGTTTCGCTCGGGTTTTCTCGTAGTTTCCGTCTGTTCCACCGCGCACCGGCCTAAAAAACGCGATTCACCACGATCGTGCACGATTCCGGGGGCCGGCCTGGCAACCAGAGGTCTCGGGCTCGCGACCCCCCCGGCGGGGCTGGGGCGCACCAGGGCCGCAATGCGTGTTGGGTGCCCGCCTGAGCGGTCGGCGGGGGCCTCGCCATGTCCAAGTTGAAATAGCGCGGGTCGATGGCCGGGGTGGCACTCTACCGGGCGATTGCTTGCGAAAACGGGGTATTCTGCATAAGATATAGCCAGTTAAAGGGTTACGATGGTTGTATCGATTCCCTCCCCAGGCCCCCGCCAGGTGGGCAGCCGCCCCAGTGGAGGCTGCCGTTGCTGGGGAGCCGAATCAAGCTCGGTCGACCATCGGCAGTCTGCCACGGACCGCGCCCCAGGGAACCGGTGAGATGGACTTCACACTCCGTTTACGTCCCGCAAACTCGCCTCATGCTGCCCCGGAAAGGCCTGCCGCTCGCGGAAACGGTCGCCTGCTGAAATGGGCCACGGCGAGCCTGGCGACCCTTGGCCTAGGGGTTTGGGTTTCGGTGCCCGCGGCGCAGCAACCCGGCCCGCCGCGCGGCGCGGCGGCCCAAGTGCCGTTGGTGGCGCAATTCGACGGCGGTAGCGGAACCGACGAGCCGGTGACCGATTCATCGCTTTTCGTCAGCGACCGCGCACTGGCGCAGCGTCTCGACAAAGCCCGCGAATTGCTCGGCCAGTCGCGATATAGCGAAGCCACCCGCTTTCTGGATAGCGTGCTGGCCAGTCCGCAGGATTTCTTTTTTCAGCCCGACAAGTCGCAGCCGGTTTTCGCGAGTCTGAAAACCGAATCGCAGAATCTGATCGGTAAATTGCCTCGCGCCGGTCGCGAGGCCTACGAGTTGCAGTTCGGCGCGCAGGCCGAGCAATTGCTGGTCGATGCCTTGGCCGGGGGCGACTGGCAGGGGGCGGCCGAGGTTGGGCGGAGGTTTTTTCATACCCAGGCCGGCTATCAGGCCGCCTACCTGACGGGTTGCCAGCATCTGGACGAGGGGCGCCCCCTATCCGCGGCGATGTGTTTGGCCCCCTTGGCCGAAATGGGCGAGGTGGCGGCCGGTTTCGAGCCGGGCCTTTCGCTCTCGCTGGCTAGCGGTTGGCTGCGGGCCGGAATGCCCGAGGAAGCCCGCCGAGTGCTTCGCACCTGGGCAGAGCGCCAAGGCCGAACCGTCTCGGTTGGCGGGCGCACCCTGTCGGTGTTTCACGCCGATCAGGACCCCATCGCCTGGCTGCAGAATGAGGTTGGCGTGGTCTCCGAGCGCCCGGTTGCCAAGGGCCCCTCGTCGGATTGGCTGGTTCATCGCGGAAATGCGGCCCGCAACGGCTCGGCGCAAGGCTCGCCGCCGATCCTGACGGCTCGCTGGCGGGTGCGCACCAGCAACGATCCGCTGCTCGAGGAGATTCTGCAGCGATTGGGCGGCGATTACCGCGACCGGGGGCTGAGCGCCCTGCCGGGCCTGCAGCCGCTGGTGATTGGCGATCGGGTCGTGGTTCGTACGGCCACGGCCCTGGGGGCCGTCAACTTTCGCACCGGCAAATGGCTTTGGGAATCGGCCTCGTCGGCGGCGCCCGAACAGTCGTGGACCGGGCGCAGCTCTTGGACCTCAGCCCGCTTGCCGACGCAGATGGAGTGGGGGATCGAACAGCGGATGTGGGACGACGCCACGTTTGGCACGCTCTCGAGCGATGGCAAGCGGGTGTACTGTGTCGAGGATTTGTCGCTGGGGCCAGGGCTAGGCGCCATGCCCACGGCGATTCTCGCGAATCTACGCCGCCGGAGCGGGGCCACGGTGGCGCGCACCGAGAACCGACTGGCCGCCTACGACCTGGCGACCGGGCGATTGGAGTGGGAGCTCGGCGGGCCTTCGGGCGAAGAGGAATTGGGCCAGGCGGGCAGCTTCTTTCTGGGGGCACCGCTGCCGGTGGGCGGAGAGCTTTTTGTTCTGGCCGAGAAGGCGGGCGAAATCAGGTTGCTGGTTCTGGATGGGGCCACGGGGCGGCTCGGTTGGTCGCAGCAGTTGGCCGTTGTGGAAGATAGCGTCGTGCAGCACCGCCCGCGCCGCATGGGGGGCGCCAGCCCCAGTTATGCCCAGGGGGTGCTGGTGTGCCCCACCGTGGCCGGTGCCGTGGTGGCGGTCGATTTGACCCGCCGCACCTTGCTCTGGGGCTACCAGTATCCGCGGCCGCTGGAAGCCGAGCGGCAGGAATTGATGGGCCCCGGCGTTGCGCTCGGCCGATTGATGTCGGCCGGGCCCGACGGACCCGGCGAGCGCTGGCTCGACTCGACCGTGCTGATTGCGGACGGCCGGGTATTGATTACGCCCGTGGAGACCAATGAACTGCACTGTCTGGACCTGACGACGGGCCGGGTGTTGTGGAAAGCGGTTCGGGGCGATGGGCTGTACCTGGCCGGCGTGGACCAGGGGCGGGTGCTCGTCGTCGGCCGTGGTCAATTGCGCAGCCTGGCCCTCGACGATGGAACCGAGCAGTGGCCCACCAGCCTAGCGCTTCCCCAGGGAAGCCAGCCCAGCGGGCGCGGCGTGTGGACCGACAACCACGGCTACTTGCTGCCGCTTACCTCGCGAGAAATCGCGGTGATCGACTTGGAAGGTTGCCGAATCGCGAGCCGCGTCGCCTCGCGCGGCGGCGATGTGCCTGGCAACTTGCTGGCACACCAAGGATCGATCCTTTCTCAGGGGGTCGATGCGCTCAGTTGTTACCCCGAACTGGCCGCGTTGGAGGCGACCGTGGCCAGCCAATTGGCCGCCAACCCCCAGGATCCACGGGCCCTGGCGGCGCAGGGCGAGGTGCTGCTGGAGCAGGGGCATTGGGTCGCGGCCGCTCAAGCGCTGCGGGCCAGCCTGGCCCAGCGCGACCGCCCCGCCACGCGCGAGCTCTTGGTGGCGGTGCTGCTCGAGGGCCTGCGCCGCGACTTTTCCGCGTTTCGAGAAGCCTCGGCCGAACTGGAACAATTGGTCGAGCGCCCCGAGGACCGGGCCGCCTATCTCCGCTCGATGGCAGCCGGCTGGCAAGGCGAGGGTAAGCACCTGGAAGCGTTTCGGGTGTATCTGCGCCTGGCCGAGCCGGTGGTGGGGCCCGACGACTTGGAGCAAGTTGATGAGTCGCGGCAGGTGCGCCGCGACCGCTGGGTGCGGGCCGAGTTGGAATCGCTATTCGAACTGGCGACCCCCGCCGATCGCGAGGCAATGCAGACGGCCCTGGCCCAGCGGCTCGGCGAGGCGCTCGAACAGCCCGGTCCGGCCGCGCTACGGCGGTTTCTGCAGTTCTTCGCCGGCAGCCCGCTGGCCAGCCAGGCCCGCTGGGCTTTGGCCGAGCGGTTGGATCCCGAGCACGATGCCTTGGAGCTCGAGTTCTTGCTGCGGCGATTGTCGCGGGGCGAGCCGAGCGACCTGGCGGCCCAGGCTTTGTGGCGCCTCGCGGAGTTAGTGGCCCAGCGGGGCCGAACGCGCGAGGCCCTGCCGCTGCGCCATCGGTTGAAGGAAACCATGGCCGATCGCCGCCTGCAGGACGGCCGAACCGTTGGCGAGCATCTGGCCGCGCTGGTGGAATCGGCAGCGCCCGAGGGGGAGATGCCAACAGGCGGCTGGCCGCGCGGAGCGGTCGAATTGAGCAAGTCGGCCGGCGCGCAACCCACCTATCAACGGGCCAACCTCTCGCTGCGCGGGCCCATCGATGAGGGCCAGGCCGACTTGTTGTTCGAGTGGGATCAGGCCCGGCAGGGCCAACCTCTGGTGGCGCTGGATGGCAGCGGTCGCGAATTGTGGCAGCAGCCGCTGATTGAACTGCACCAGCGGGTGGGCTACGAGTTTACCCCCTTGTACAACCACGCCCAGCTCGAGGGGCACCTGGTGCTGCTCTCGATTGGTCGCCGCATACTGGCCATCGACGGCTGGTCGCGCTCGGCCGCCGACGGCGAGCGGATTCTCTGGAGCCAAGACACCAGCGATGCGCTGCCCGGCACGCCCGGCACGCAGCTGATGCAGACCCAGGCCCTGCAGTTGGACTGGGGCACCGTGCGCACCACGGTCAGTGATGGCTATGGGCGCCCCCTGGCGATGTTCGGCCCGGTGAGCGAAGACCTGTTGATCGTGCCTCGCCACCGCTCGCTCACGGCGCTCGATCCGAGGACCGGCGAGGTGCTTTGGACCCGGCAGCAAATGCCCGCTGGCTGCGAGTGTTTTGGCGACGACGAATTGATCTTCGCCCTGCCGATCGACAGCAGCGAAGCGATTGTGCTGCGGGCCTGGGACGGCCGCGAACTGGGAACCCGGCGGCTGCCGTCGGTGGCCGAGCGGGTGGCCTGCCGAGGACGGCACGTGCTGGCCTGGACCGCTCAGGGAGATGGGCAGCGGCGGCTTCACCTGGTCGATGCCTGGAGCGGCGCCGAGTTGTGGCAACGCACCGTGGCCGAGGGTTCCAAGGCCGACCTGGTTGAAGAAGACCGCCTGGCGGTGCTCGAGCCGGAGGGCAAGTTCTGGGTGTTGCGCATCGCCGATGGCACCGTGGAAATCGAGGCCGATTTGCCCGAAACCCCCGAGCTGACCGAATTGCTCGTGGTGCCCTCGGCCGAACAATACGTGGTCGTTGCCAATCGCCCACAGACCGAAGGCACCGTCTGGCTGCGGGCCATTCCCGGCGGCACCGACAGCCGATTGGTTCACGGTCTGATAGCGGGTTTCGAGCGATCGAGCGGCAAGCTGCTTTGGACGCGCCAAGTGGAGCGGCAAGCGATGGTGACCCGGCAACCCCGCGATTTGCCGGTGCTGGTGCTGGCCTGCCACGTGTACGAGCGCCCCGTGGCTGGCGGCCGACAGAACCGGAACCACGTGGCCATTCTGTGTCTCGACAAGCGGACCGGGCGGCCGGCCTATCAAGATCGACTGCAAGCCGGTCTGTCGGGCTACGCGCTGACCGCCAATTTCGCGGAAGCTAGCCTGTCGCTGCGGCTGCTGCGCGAGACCGTGACGATGAAATTCACCGATCGGCCGCCGCCCGACGAAGCAGGCGGCGCGGCGGCGGGCGAAGAGGCCGGCCAGCCTCGACAGCCTGGCGACGTGGACGAATCGGATGAGGACGGCCCGGGCCAGGACGAGAAATCGGCCGACGGCGACGAGGCGGCCCCGCAGCGCCCGGCCCCCGACGCTCCCCCCGTCGAGGGCGCGAAGGATGCCGGCCAGAACGCGCCCGAGGAGGCAGCGCCCGAGGAGGCAGCGCCTGGTGACCATGCCACGCTAAGCCCCTCGACGCCGAGGACAATGGCCCCGCGGGTCTTCAGCCTTAGGAGGCGGCTGGAAGCCGCGCCGGTCCGGGCAGGGAATTCTAGGGTCCTGCTGGACGAGGTGGGTCCATGAAGATGGGTCAGGCGATTTGCGCCTTTTGTCTGGGGACCCTGGTCTGGCTGTGGCCGGCGGCGGGTTCGGGCCACGCGCTCGACGACCCGAAGGTTGAGGCGGCCGTGCGACGGGGTCTCGACTGGCTGGCCCAAACCCAGTCGCGCTTGGGGCACTGGAGCGCCAACGAGGGGCAATATCCCACGGCCATGACCGCGCTGGCCGGCATGGCGCTGTTGTGCGAGGGATCGACCACCACCCAGGGTCGCTATGCCTCCTCGGTTCGCCGCGCGGTCGACTATCTGGTGAGCCGCAGCCGCCCCAACGGTCTGATCGGCGACCCGGCCCGCGACAATCGGTACACCTATGGCCATGGCTTTGCCCTGATGTTCCTTTCCCAGGTGTTGGGCGAGGAAGAAGACCTGGAGCGTCGGGAAACGCTGGTCGACGTGCTCGAGCGGGGTGTGCAGTTCACGGGCGAGGCCCAGACCGAGGCGGGTGGCTGGGGCTATGTGAGCGCCAAGGATGGATTGGGGCGGGACGAGGGCTCGACCACGATTACGCAGGTACAGGCCCTGCGCGGCTGCCGCAACGCCGGCATTACGGTGCCGCGCGAGATCATCGACCGGGCGATCGGCTACATCCGCAAGTGCACGCTGCCCAACGGCGGCGTGCAGTACAGCTCGCAGGGGGGCGGAGCGCGGCCCGCGATTTCGGCGGCGGCGATCGCCTGTTTGTTCAACGCGGGCCAGTACGACAACGAGTTTGTGCCGAAGCTGATGGACTACTGCCAGCGGAATCTTTCCAACATCACCAACGAAAGCTTTGGGCACTGGCACTATGCCCACTATTACTATTCCCAGGTGCTGTATCGCGAAGGGGGCGAAACCTGGGCCCGCTACCGCGACCCGATTTACGCCAAGCTGGTCGGCGAGGCCAGCCCCGACGGTTCCTGGAACCAGGGCTATATTGGCCCCGTATACACCACGGCCATGAATCTCACCATTTTGCAACTGGAAAGGGCGGCGTTGCCGCTGTATCAGCGTTAGCCGCCGCGCGGCTGGTGCCCCCCGGGCTCGAGGGCCGGGTGCCGCAGGCCCCGCGGCGGAAACACTCCTTAAGCGCGAGAACCCTATGAACCAACCTTCCGCGATCGGCGATGCCGAGGGAATTGCCCGATTGGGCGCGGCCCGGCAAAAAATTCTCGACCAGCTTAGCCAGGTGATCGTGGGCCAAGAGGCGGTGATCGATCAGCTCTTAATCTGTTTGTTCAGCCGGGGCCATTGCCTGCTGGAAGGCGTGCCCGGGCTGGCGAAGACCTTGCTGATCAGCACCCTGGCCCGCTCGCTGAACCTGAGTTTCAGCCGAATTCAGTTCACGCCCGACCTGATGCCGGCCGACATCACGGGCACCGAGATTCTGCAGGAAGACCGGGCCAGCGGAACACGAAGCTTCCGCTTCTTGGAAGGGCCGGTCTTTGCCAATGTGCTGTTGGCCGACGAGATCAACCGCACGCCGCCCAAGACCCAAGCGGCGCTGCTCGAGGCGATGCAAGAGCGGCAAGTAACGGTCGGCCGCACCCGGCATCCGCTGGCCGACCCGTTCTTTGTGCTGGCCACGCAGAACCCGATCGAACAAGAGGGAACCTACCCGCTGCCCGAGGCGCAGCAAGACCGCTTCATGTTCAAGGTGTTCGTGCACTATCCGAGCTTCAACGAAGAGTTCGAGATCGCCAAGCGCACCACGGCCCTGGTCGAAGACCACGTGGTAAGCGTGCTCTCGGCCGAGGAAATCGCCAGCCTGCAGCGGCTGGTGCGCCAGGTGCCCATTTCCGACCACCTGGTTCGCTACGCGCTGGCACTGGTGCGGCAAAGCCGGGTCGGCGAACCCGGCACGCCCGACTTCGTCAACCAGCAGCTTAGTTGGGGAGCCGGGCCGCGAGCGGTTCAATTTCTAATCCTGGGCGCCAAGGCCCGGGCCCTGCTGCACGGGCGTTCGCATGTCACCACGGAAGACCTTCACTTCCTGGCCAAGCCGGTGCTGCGGCACCGCCTGGTGGTGAACTTCGCGGCCGAAAGCGAGGGGATCTCGGCCGACCAGGTGATCGATGCCCTGCTGGACGCCACACCCACCAAAGAGGACGACCTGACCCGCGATGTCCGTTTCCAGAAAATTTTTGCATCCTGAAACGCTGCAGCGCATCGAGCGGCTGGAACTGCGGGCCAAGACGGTGGTCGAAGGCTTTCTGTCGGGGCTGCACCGGAGCCCCTACTTTGGCCAATCGATCGAGTTCTTGCAGCACCGGGCCTACACGCCGGGCGACGACCTGCGCCACGTGGACTGGAAAGCCTGGGCCAAGCAGGACCGGCTCTACGTGAAGCAATTCGAGGAAGAGGCGAATCTGGACCTGGTTTTGCTGGTCGATGCCTCGCGGAGCATGCAATACCGGGGGGCGCTATGGAGTAAGTACGAATGCGCCGCCACGATCGCGGCCAGCCTGGCCATGCTGGCCCTCCGCCAGCAAGACTCGGTGGGTTGTCTGGTCTTCGACCAACAAGTGCGGGTGACCGTGCCGCCGCGGGCCCGTCAGACCCAGCTCGAAGCCGTGGTCGGCGCGCTCGAGAAGCACGAGCCGGCCGACAAGACCGACTTGGAAGCGATCCTTCGCCAGGCGGCGGAAACTTTTCCCCGCCGGGGCCTGATGGTGCTGCTCTCCGACCTGTTGGCGCCCCGCGCCGGGCTGTGGCGCGGGCTGAAGCTGCTTCGGCAGCGCGGACACGACGTGGTGGTGCTGCACCTGCTGGACGACGACGAGCTCGAGTTCGGGTTCCGCGGGGCCAGCCGGTTCCAGGGGATGGAACTGGGCGAGCGGCTGTTGTGCAACCCCCGCGCCCTGCGCGACGGCTACCTGGCTGCGCTGGGGGTGTACCTGGACGAAGTGCGTCGCGGCTGCGCCATGATCGGTGTCGACTACACCCTGATTCCCACCAGCCAATCGCTCGCCGCCGCCCTGGTGGCGCTGCTTCAGCGCCGCCTGCACCAACCTCAACACCGTCGCTGACCCTGAACCCCGAACCGGTTCGCGCTTCCGATTACGCCCTGGCCGATTGACCTCAATCCATGTTGCCCACGTTTGCCCATCCCGCGCTCTTGGCTGGCCTGGCCCTGGTGGCCGTGCCGGTCTTGATTCATTTGCTCAGCCGGGTGCGGCGCCGGCCGATCGAGTGGGCCGCCATGGAGTTTTTGCTGGCCAGCCAGCAGCAGCGGAAGCGCAAAGTGTGGATGGAAGAGTGGCTGCTCCTGTTGCTGCGAATGCTGGCCATCGCCGGCATTGTGCTGGTGGTGGCCCAGCCGGTGATGAATCCCCGCTGGGCTGCCGCGTGGGGCACGGCCCGGACGCATTACGTGGTGCTGCTCGACGACAGCTATTCGATGGCGGACCGGGGCGAGGCCGATACGGCTTTCGATCAGGCCCGGGGGGTCGTCGAGCGCTTGGGGCTGGCCGCGGCCGAGCGGCGTAATCCGGGGGTGTTTACCCTGCTTCGGTTCTCGCGCGCCCCGGGCGATCGCCCTCGCGCCGATCTGCTGGCGGAGCCGCTCACCCGGGATTTTCCCGCCCGGCTGGCCGACACCCTCCGCGGGTTGAAAGTAGGCGCTGGCGATTGGGGACCCGGCGACGCGCTGGCCGCGCTGGCCAAGTTGCTAGGCGAGCCCTCGGGCGAGCGGCGGTTGTTGTACCTGGTTAGCGACTTTCGTCAGCGCAACTGGCACGAAGCCCCCGAATTACTCGATCAGCTCCGTGACTGGACGGTGGCCGGGGGCGAGCTGGAATTGGTGCAGTGCGCCGATGCCGCGCGGGCCAACCTGGCCCTGACCCGGCTTGAACTGGAACCCGGAATTCTCGCGGCGGGGGTGCCCGCGCGCGTGCTGCTGGGGGTGACGAATTGGGGCACCTCGCTGGTCGAAAATGTGCCGGTCGAGCTGGCTGAAGACGACCAGCCGCGGCCCAGTCTGCGGCTGGATCGCATCGGCCCTGGCCAAACCGAGCTTCGCCGCGTGGAAGTGGCCTTTGGCACCGCGGGCCCCCACGCGATCGAGGCGCGGCTTCCCGGCGACCCGGTCGTGGTCGATAACACGCGCTACGCGGCGGTGGAGGTGCCCCTGGAGAACGCCCAACTGGTGGTAGCCGCCGACGACGAGCTGACCGATGCCGCGTTTCTGGCCCGGGCCCTGGCGCCGGGGGGCACGATTCGGACCGGGCTGACGGCGCAGCTCGAGCCGGCCAGCCGGCTCGACCGCCAGCCGCTCGAACGGTGGTCGGCCGTGTGGCTGGCCGACCCGGGCCGGCTGTCGACCGGAGCGATCGCCGCGCTGGAGAGCTATCTCGAAGCCGGCGGGCGCGTGGTGGTGTTCGTGGGTCCGCAAACCGACAGCGAGGAGATTACCCGGGCCTGGTATCGCGACGGCGAGAGTTGGTTTCCCACGGCCGTGGGCCCGGCGGCCGAACTGATCGACGAGCAACTCGACTCCGCTGCCGACCTGGTGCCCGGCGAGCATCCCATGTTCCGCGTCTTCGCCGGCCAGCGCAACAGCTTTCTGGCCAGCGTGGTGGTGCAACAATACCTGCCCGTTATCGGGGGAGCCGCGAGCGACCGGCCTCCGTACGAAGTGCTGGCCCGCCTGCGCAACGATGCGCCCCTGGTGCTTCGATCGCGGTTCGGCCGTGGCCAGGTGGTGGCGGTGCTCACCTCGGCCGCCCCCGACTGGAACAACTGGGCTCGCAATCCTAGCTACGTGGTCGCGCTCTTGGAGTTGGCCGGTTCCCTGGCCAGCCAAGGCGGGGGTGAGGCTGGCTACCGGGTGGGGGAGCCAATCGAACTGGAATTGGGGAGCGGGCAGTTTCAGCCTGCGATTACCTGGCAGGTTCCCGGCGATGAATCCCCCTTGAGCCAGGTCAGCGAAGCAACCGCCACCGGCAGCGGACTGACCGCCCGGTTGGACGACACCGCGCGGCCGGGCATATACCGCGCCGAAATGACGGCTCTGGAGGGGCCCCCTCGGGCTCGCTGGCTGGCTGTAAATGTTGAGCCCGGCGAGGGGGACCTGACCCTGTGGGCCCAGGCCGAGCGGGAGGAAAGCCTCGGTGGCATTCCGCACCGTTGGCATCGAGCGAGCCAGTTTTCCAGCAGCCCGCGCGAGTTGGCCGGCTGGAACCTAACCGCCGCCATGCTGCTGGTGCTGGTTGGCATCTTGGTGGGCGAACAACTGCTGGCCTATCGGGCCAGCCATCATCGGGTCGGCGGAGGGCGCCCGCGATGAGCGACCCGCTTGTTGGTCCGAACGATCGTTTCGGCGGTATTGGCAGGACCGGCAAGCCCCGGACCGCGCGCGGCGCGCGCGATGTTCTCGCCGCCCCCTTGGCCTCCGTTTTGAAACGAGCCGCCAGGGCCGTCTGGGTCGGTGTGGTGCTTGCGCTTGTTTCGTTGGCCGTCCTGCCGGCCCGCGGCGCTCAGCTCGCGGAACCGGGGCGATCGGACCGGGAAACCGGCTCGGCCGATCCCGACACGATTCGCACCTTTGAGTGGGGCCGAATCCAATCGCGGGCCGACTGGCTGCTACCGCTGGTCGTGGTCGGGGCCCTGGTGTTCTACTCGCGCTGGGTTTATCGCCGCGAACAGGCCGAGCTGCCGGTGTGGCTGGTGCGGCTGCTCACTACACTGCGACTGGGAACCTGGGCAACGCTGCTTTTGGTGTACCTGGAACCCCAGTGGCGCGTGTCGCGGCAGGTAAACACGCAGTCGCAGGTGGTGGTGCTGGTCGATACGAGTCTGAGCATGGGCCTTTCCGACGGTGCCAGCCCTTCGGTGCCACAGGGGCCGACCCGCGCCGAACAAGTGGCCGAAGCCCTCGAGCAGAGCGACCTGCTGGCGCAGCTCCGCGCTCGCCAAGACGTGGTCATCGCCCGATTCGACGAAGATTGTCAGCGGCTGACCACGCTGCGCAAGACCGACGAAGCTGGCGCCGCGGCGGCCGAGGGAGAGCCGCAGGGCGAGGATCGGCGGTCGCTCGATTGGCCGAATTGGCTGGCAGCCCGCGGCGCGGAAACCCGCCTGGGGCAAGCCTTGCTCCAAACCTTGGAAGACCATCGTGGTGCGCCGCTGGCGGGGGTGGTGTTGCTGACCGACGGCGCGCAGAACGCCGGCACCGGCCTGGCGGCGGCCGCCCAGCAGGCCGCGGCGGCGGACGTGCCGATTCTGCCCATCGGGTTCGGTTCCCCCGACCGGCCTCGCAACCTGCGGGTGCGCGACCTGGCGGGCCCGGCGCGCACGGCTCCCGACGACAATTTCCAGATCACCGGGTTTATCGAATCCGACGGGGCGACGAGCGAGCCGGTAACGGTCGAACTTTCCTCCCATCCCGCCACCGAGGCGGATTCGCAGGGGGGGCCGGCGAGCGGAGCCCGGCTCGAGGGTACGCTGGCGGTGACGCTGGCCCAGGCTTCCGGCGCCGTACCGGTTGCGTTCACGGTGTCGCCCGACGAAGTTGGCGTGCGCACCTATCGGCTGCGAGTGGTGGTGCCGCAGGGGGACGCCAATCCGCAGGACGACAGCCAGCAGATCGACGTGGAAGTAATCGAGCGGCCGACCGAAGTGCTGCTGGTGTCCGGCGGACCCTCGCGCGAGTATCAGTTCGTGCGCAACTTGCTGAATCGCGATGCCCAGATGGCGGTCGACGTATATCTGCAAACCGCCGCGGACGGGGTGGCCCAAGAAGGCCGAAACGTGCTAGCCGAGTTTCCGAACACTCGCGAGCAGCTTTGGAATTACGACGTGGTCTTGGCGTTCGATCCCGATTGGCGGGCCGTGGGGCCGACCGGAACCGAGCTCCTGGAGCGCTGGGTTGCCGAGCAGGCCGGCGGTTTATTGTGTGTCGCGGGCCGGGTGGCCACCGAGCGCTGGGCGGCCGACGCAGCGCTCGAGGGGGTGCGGCGGCTGTACCCGCTCGAGTTCGCCCGGCGCCTGGCGGTGCTGGACGACGAGGAAGATGCCTCGGACGAGCCTTGGCCCGTGGAGCTGACCCGCGAGGGGGAAGCGGCCGAGTTCCTGCGGCTGCTCGACGACCCGCGCGAAAGCCGCGAGGCCTGGGCCCGGTTCGCCGGGGTGTTTGAGTGTTACGAGGCGGGGCAAATCAAACCCGGGGCCACGATCTACGCCCGACAGGCCCGCCCCGGCGGCGAAGCCGACGCCCGGCCGCTGGTGGTCGGGCAGTTTTACGGAGCGGGGCGGGTGTTGTACTTGGGGGGAGGCGAGTTCTGGCGCCTCCGCCGGCTCGACGAAGCCTACTTCGAGCGGCTGTATACCCAGATGGTGCGTTATCTCTCGCAAGGAAGGCTGCTCCGCGGTTCAACCCATGGTGTGCTGCTCGTCGAGCGCGACCGTTATACGCTGGGCGAAACGGCCACGATCGTCGCGCAACTGAAGAACCCGCAGCTTCAGCCGCTGGCGGCCGACAGCGTCGTGGTCGACGTGCTCGGCCCCGATGGCCAACTGGCCCAGGTGCGCCTGGTGGCCAGCCCCGAGCAACCGGGCACCTACCGGGGGCAATTGCCGCTGCGGCGCGAAGGCAGCTACCGCCTGGAACTGGTGGTGCCGGAGAGCCCCGCCGAGCGGCTCACGCGCCGTTTGCTGGCCCAGGTGCCCGACCTCGAGCGGACGCGACCTGAGCGCCACGACGCCGAACTGGCCGAGCTGGCCCGGGCCACGCGAGGAATTTACTACCGGGGCATGAGCGAAGCCCTGGGCCTTTCGGGCGGGCGGCCCGTTTGGGAGCAAATTGCCGATCGCAGTCAAACAGTGCTTCTGTCGGGCGCGCCGATTCCGCTTTGGGACAACGCCTACGTCATGGCCCTTGGCTGCGGGCTGCTGGCCCTGGAGTGGCTGCTGCGCAGGCTGGCCCAGTTGGCCTGAGGCTACCGAAAACCATCTCGTCGTTTGCAAGCGTTTGAGTTCTGATGACTTCTCCCAACCAACCCCCGCCGCTGCCGCAAGAATTATCGGGGCTGTTGCGCGCAGTTCGGCGACGCATTCGCGGCTACGTGGCCATCGAAGGGTTGGGCGTGGTGCTTGCCGCGGCGGGGCTGGCGTTTTGGGCTAGCCTGGCAGTCGATTTCTTCTTCGAGCCGCCGGCCTGGCTGCGGCTGGTTTTCGCCGCGGTCGGCGTGGCGGTGGTGGGCGCGCTGCTTTGGCGGCATTGGCTTGGTCGGCTGCTGGCGCCGTTGCCCCCGAAACCGTTGGCCTTGCTCCTGGAACGTCGATTCCCAAGACTGGGCGATGCCCTGCACACCGCGGTCGAACTGAACGACGCGCCCGGGAAGGCGGCGGCCGGCCAGGCGCCGATCGACGACGAACTGTTGCGCACCACGGTGCAACAGGCGGTCGAGCGGGCCCGCGGCTTGCGGCTGGGCGAATTGTTCGACTCCGGGCCGATTACCCGATCGGCGGTGGCGGGGCTGCTCATGGCCACCTCGGTCGGCATGCTCCTGGCCAGCGCCCCGCAGACCGCCGGCACCTGGGCTCGGCGCTATTTTCGGTTGTCGGCCGAGCGCTGGCCGCGGCAAACCCACTTAATGGTCGAGGGTTTTCCGGGGGGCGTGCGCAAGGTGGCCCGCGGCCGAGATACCCAACTTCGGGTGGGGGCCACGCTGGCCAAGCGGGTGCCGGGCTGGGTCGAGGTTCGCTTCCGCACCGAGCAAGGCGTGCGCGGCCGAGCCAATCTGCGGCGCGAGGGCCGGGCACGGCCCGATCGCGACGAGTTTCAAATTTTCACCCACACCTTCGATCAGGTGCTCAGCTCCCTGGAGCTGGATGTGGCGGGCGGCGACGATCGGCTGGGCGGACTGCGGATCGAGGTGGTCGAGGAGCCGGTCCTGGTCGACGTGGCGCTCCAGTGCCAGTTTCCCGAGTACCTTGGCCGGCCGCCGGCCGAGATACCCGCCACGGCCGAGGTTTCGCTGCCGGCGGGCACCCGGGTGACCCTGAAGGCTCACAGCAACAAACCCTTGGTCGAGGTTGAGCTGCGCCGCTCGGGAAGTGAAGCGGCCGAGACCGCGGCGGCCGGGGGCCGGCCGGCGCGCGAGCCCGAGCGCGGGCCAGCGGTCGATTCCTTGGGGCGCGCCTCGGAGGCGCCGGACCGAGCCGATTCGGGGAACGCCGCGCCGTCGGGCGATGGCCCGCTGGTGCCGGTTGTGTTGCGCCACCATACCGAGTTGAGCGCGGAACTCGGGCCGCTGGCGGCCGATGAGACCTGGCTGCTGACCCTGCGCGATCGCGATGGAATTTCGACCCTGCGGCCCATTCAGGTCTCGGTGCGAGCGGTGCCCGACCGGCCCCCGACCTGGCAATTGCAGACTCCGGGGGTTAGCTCGGCGATTACCGCGCGGGCCCAGATTCCCGTCGTCGGCCTGGTTCAAGACGATTACGGTCTAGACGCTTGTTGGTGGCAATGGTCGGTCGACAGTGCCGCGCCCAGCGAGCGCCCGAGCGATTGGCAAGTGGCCGGCCGCGATCGGGTTTCGATCGCGGCCCGGTTCGACGTCGACGCACTGGGGCTGGAGCCGGGCCAGCGGCTGGCGCTTTCGGTCGTGGCTCGCGACCGCTGCGGCTGGGGCAAGGCGAATACCGCGGTGAGCGACTGGTTTCGCTGGGAGATTGTAACCCCCGAAACACTGCACGCGCTCTTGGCCGCGCGGGAAGTGAATCTGAGGCGGAGCTTGGAGACCCTTGCCGAGGAAGTAACCGAAGGACGGCGGCAGCTCCTGCAGTTGGGCGAACTCCCCGGTGGCACCCAGCCAGCCGAGGGAGCGCCGGCGGATGGTTCCACTCCTTCGGCAAGCGCGAGCGCCTTGCCGGCGGCCGCCGCCGGCGCCGTGGTTGACGAGGCCGAGCCGCCCGTCGACCCCCGCGATTTGGCGGTGGTGCGGCTGATTCAATTGGCGCGGAAGAATACCGACGAGTTATTAGGGCTAGCGGCCGCGGTCGAGGGAATCCGCGACGAGATGGTGCACAACCAGATTGATACCCCGCAGCTTCAATCGCGGCTGAGTCAGGCAATCGCGGCCCCGCTCCGGTCGGTGGCGAGCCAGCGCCTGCCGCGATTGGTGGAAACGGCCGAGCAACTGCGATTGACGCTGGGGGCCTCGAGCGGGTTTGCCCAGCCGCAGCAGGAGGTGGGCCGGCAATACGGCGAGATCCTGGCGGTGCTCGACCAGGTGCTGGGCCAAATGCGGGAACTGGAAACCTTTAACGAAGCGGTCGACACGCTCCGCGAGATCATCGCCCAACAGGAAAAGCTCAACCAACAAACGCAGGCCGAGCGAAAGCGCAAAGCCCGGCGGCTGCTCGACGACTAGCAGACTGTTGAAAACTGCCATCCTGGCCTATTTCAACAAGCGCCAAGTGCGGAGCCAAGCTCCGCACGGCTCGCAAAAAAGATACGACTTGCGTCGGCGTTTTGGCATCGCATCCCTACGATGACGCAGCCCGAGGAAACCTGCAACGGGCTGCTAGCCGACCGCCGGTCCGGCCGCCCGAATCGGGCCAGAGCGGGGGGGCCCCCCGGCCCGCGGCCTGGCACCCAGGGCGGCGAGCCCCCGGCCGAAAACCAGATTGAGGCTCGCGCCAACGCCGAGAGAGCGTAGAATAGAGACGTAGGGATTTCCCGCGTCGCTCGTCTGTCTCCCCTGGGGGCGGCGGCGGGAACCGTTCGCCCCAGACGGGAGCGAGGATGAAGCGGACGCTGCGACCCTGGCTTTTCGGCTTGGCTGGCCTCGGCGCCTTCGGGCTGCTGGCCCTGGCCGGCGGCCAACCGCTTTGGGCGGCCCAGCCCGCGGCAGGCGATTCGCCACCCGCCGAGGCCGGTGCCGCGCCCCCCGCCAGCCCCGAGGGTGCGGCGGCCAACTCGGCCCCCGCGGGCGACCCACTACCGACTAGCCCCCCCGCCGCGGCGGGCGACTCGGCTGGGGCCACCTTGGCCGACGACCAGCGCCGGCTCGCCGAACGCTACCGCCGGCTGGAAGAGCTGATGCTGCGGCTGGCCGAGCTAACGGCCGCCGAAGATCCCTCCCGGGCAGACCTCCTGCGACGAGCGGTCGGGCTAAGCAAGCAACGGCTGGTGGGCATTCAGTTCGAGCGGCTTGTCGAACTGCTCGACGAAAGCCAGTTGGCCGGCGCCATCCCCGATCAAGAGAAGCTTGCCGGTCAGTTGCGCGATCTGCTCGAAGTGCTGCTTACCCAATCCGGCGATACCGGCGCAGCCCGCGAACAGGCCAAGTTGCGGGCAGCGCTCAAGGAGGTGGGCCGATTGATCCGCGAACAGAGGGGGCTGCGCGGGCTGACCGAGCGTGAGTCCCCGAGCGAGCGCCTGGCCGAACGGCAGCAGCAGTTGGCCGAACGAACGGGCGGAGTCTCGCGCCAGCTTGAGCCCGAAGCCGAGCCTGGCGAACGCGAGCCCGGCGCGCAGGCCGAGTCCGGCGCGCAGGCCGAGTCCGATGCCGATTCAAGTGAATCTGCCGGCGAGTCGCCCGAAAACCAAGAGCCGGACGAGGGAGCCCCGCAAGCCGAACCGGGCGAGGAGGCCGAGAGCGGTTCCGAAGGCGGAGAGGCCCAGGGCCAGCCGAGCGACTCGAGCTCGCCGATGCCCATGGCGCCCGGGGAACAGCCCTCGGGCGAGGAGTCGTCGCCGGGCGAAACCCCTTCCCCGACCGACGGAGTGCAACAGCGGCTGAAACAAGCCGAAGCCCGCATGCGCGAGGCCCAACAGGCGCTCCAGCAGGCCCAGCAGCAGGGGGCCCAGCAGGCCCAGGACCAGGCACTTCGCGAATTGGAGCAGGCCCAGGCCGAACTGGAGCGGGTTTTGCGGCAAATGCGTGAGGAGCAGCGCGAACAATTGCTGGCTTCGCTCGAAGAGCGGTTCCGGCGGTTGCTAGTGCTGGAGCGGAAGATCTACGACGCGACGGTGCGAATCGACCAAATTCCCCAGCCGCAACGCACACCCAGCGACACAATCGAAACCGGGCGGCTGAGCCGCAGCCAGGCTCAGATGCTGGTCGAAATCGATCGTGCCCAGTTGCTCTTGGCCGAAGACGGAACGGCGGTGGCCATCCCCGAGGCAGTCGCGCAATTGCGAATCGACGTGGAGCAGGTGGCCCAGCGGCTCGCCGGCGGAGACGTGGGCCCGCTTACCCAGGCCGTGGAGAGCGACATCATCGCCTCGCTGGAAGAGTTGATCGCGGCTTTCGAGCGGGCTCGCGAAGAGGGGGCCGAACCCCCCGAACCCAGCCCGGCCGAATCGGGAGAAGCCCCCCAGCAGCCGCTGGTCGATGCCCTGGCGGAGCTGAAGACCATTCGCGCGCTGCAGGCCCGGGTGAATCGCCGGACCGAGCAATTAGCGCAATTGGCCGCCAGCCAGCCGGCCGACCGGCAGATTTCCGACGCCCTGGCCGACCTGGCCACGCGGCAGCAACGAATCTACGAAGTGACGCGCGAGCTGGTGCAAAACCTGGAGCGACGATGATGTCCGCCACCACTTGCCCGCCGTGGCGCCGGCCCGAGTGCTGGTCCGCCGTTTTTTTGTGGACCGCGCTCGCCGCGGGCGGTAGCCGGCTGATTGCGAGCGATTTGCCGGGCGCCCAGCCGGTCGCCACTCCGACGGCCCAGCAGTTGCAAGCCGTCGTGGGGCCGTGGCTGGCTTCGTTGCCGCTTGCGCCCGAGGCACGGCAAGCGGTCGAGCACGCCTGGAATCGGCTCGACGCCGAAGCGAGCGGCGCCGCGGTGGTGGATGTGCTCTGGCAGGCCGCCGTGGGCTGCGACGCCGAGCTGGCCCAGTGGTCGCAGTGGCTGCGGCCGGCCGCGGGCGGACCAGCCGGGTCGCCAAGTGCCCTGCCGGCGGCCGGGTGGCGGCCGAATCCCGATTGGCCGTCCCTGATTCGCCAATCGCTTCGGCTGGCGCTGGGAGTGCGGCTGGCCCTGGCGCGCCGCTACGACGCCGCCGAGGAGCAACTCGCCGATCTTACGCCCGAGGAAACCGCCGACCCGGCAAGCTTGCTCTTTTATCGCGGGGTCGCCCATCACCAATTGCTCGAGCGTGAACCGGCCCTGCAGGATTTGAACCGGCTGCTGGGGGGCGTGGCGACGGTGCCGGTCCGCTACCGGGCCGTGGCTGAATTGATCCGCGACGACCTGGCGAGCTTGGAAGATGCCTCGCTCGATCACATCGCCCGCCGCATGCGAGATGTCGAGCGGCGGTTGGCGCTGGGTGAGTCGGGCAACCGCGTGCTCGAGGTCGAAGACGGGGTGCTTTCCGATCTGGATAAGCTGATCGACGAGCTCGAACAACAGCAGAACCAGTCGTCGGGCGGAGGGGCCGGATCCGCCGGTTCGACCCGTCCGCCGCAGGGTGCCCGGCCAGCCGACGAGAGCCGAATTCTGGGGGGTAGCGGTCCGGGCAGGACCGACCGCCGCCGCCTGGAAGACCGAGGCGGTTGGGGCGACCTGCCCCCCAAAGCGCGGGGCGAGGCCTTGCAGCAGATTGGACGCGATTTTCCTCCACATTATCGCGAGGTAGTCGAGCAGTATTTCCGCCGCCTGGCCGAAGGAGACGCGGCGCCACCGTCGGCCCCGCCCACTCCCTAGCGTACGATGGACCGTACGCGCCGAACCCTTCACCCCCCCGAGCTGCCGATCCCTCATTTCCAAACCTGATTCGTAACCTCCATCCGGCGGCACGATTTGCCCATGCAATTCCTGATGCTACTCGCGTTCGCCCTGGTTTGGCCCGGCGACGCTTCCCCCTGGACGGTCCGGCTCGCTTCCGGCGAAATAGCCAACGGCGAATTGGCGCAGCTCGACGGCGAAACGCTTGCATTGCGCGATGCCAGCGGGCTTCGCCAATGGCCACTCGACCAGGTGCGTTCGTTGGCCGGGGCGCGCCCCGACGGATCGCGAGCGAGTGTCGCTCCCTGGACGGTCCACCTGGCCGATGGCTCGCAGGTGCCCGCCGAGTCGATTACCACGACCACCGATGGTTGTCGGCTGACTCTGCCCGAATGCGAGCTGCCGCTCGAGCTGCCGCTCGATGCCGTACGGCAGGTAGCGCGCTCGGAACCGACCGCGCCGGCGCGGGCCGTATGGCAGCGAATCGCGGCGGAACCGGCCCAGGAAGACCTGTTGGTCGTGCGGCGCGAGGGCGAAGTCGATTTTCTCCCAGGGGTTCTCGGCGCCGCGACGGCCGAGGGAATCGAGTTTACGATCGAGGAGGAAACGGTTTCTGTGAAATGGCCCCGGGTCGAGGGCTGGGTGTACTATCGAGCGGCGCGGGAAACGCCCGCCGCTCCCCTGGCCGTGCTTCACTTGAGCCAGGGGGGGCAAATCGGCCTTGCCCGGTTCACGTGGACGGCCGACGGGCTCGATGCTGAATTGGTGGCCGGCGGCCGGCGGCGCTGGGCTGCCGACGAAATTCTGCGGCTCGATTTTCAGGCCGGTCGCGTGGTGTTCCTGGCCGAGTTGTCGCCCGAAGTGGAGGATTTCGCGCCGGCGTTGGCGGCCCCGGCCGTCGCTGCCCGGCTGGCGCAACAGCGCCGGCCGCAGCGCAATCGGGCGCTGGGCGGCGGCCCGCTCTTGTTGGGCGGGAAATCGTACGCTCGTGGATTGGCGCTGCATAGCCGAACCCGGTTGGTCTACGTGCTGCCGCCCGAGTCGTCGCGGCTGCTCGCCCTGGCGGGCATCGACGATCGGCGCCGGCCCGCGGGCCAGGTACGCTTACTGGTCACGGCCGATGGACGCCCCCTGTTCGACGAAGTGCTCGACGGCCAAACCGATCCGGTGCCGCTCGACTGCGACTTGCGCGGCGCCCAACGGCTGGAGATTGTCGTCGATTTCGCCGGCGACCTGGACGTCGCCGATCACTTGAACCTGGTCGAAGCAAGGATTGTCAAGTGACACAGGCCAAACCACTCCGCCGAACCGGTACTGCCGCGGGCCTTGGCCTGGTGCTGGCCTGCGGCCTGTTTTCGAGCGGGCTGGGGGCCGCCGAAACGAGCGACTTGCTCCCCCAGCAGGTACTCGATGCCCAGCAGGCCCGAGTGGCTGCGATCGCCGCCGCCAGCCGGTCGGTCGTATCCATCTTTGCCGGAAGCACAGGGGAGGGTGAAGGGGGAGGATCGGGCGTACTGATCTCGTCGGATGGGTTTGCGATCTCGAATTTTCACGTGACCCGCCCCTCGGGCAGCCGGATGCGCTGCGGGCTAAGCGACGGGCGGGTTTATCCGGCCGTGATCGTGGGAGTCGACCCCACGGGCGACGTGGCCTTGTTGAAGCTCGAGGGGCGTAGCGATTTTCCCGCGGCCCCCTGGGGCGAGAGCGATGCCGCCCAGGTCGGCGACTGGGTCTTTGCCCTGGGCAACCCCTTTCTGCTAGCCACGGATTTTCGGCCCACCTGCACCCTGGGCATTCTCTCGGGCATGCATCGTTACCAGGGCCCTGCCGGCACGCTGCTGGAATACACCGATTGCCTGCAAACCGACGCTTCGATCAACCCGGGCAATTCGGGCGGCCCGCTCTTCAATGCCCGGGGCGAGTTGATCGGCATCAACGGGCGTGGATCGTTCGAGAAGCGCGGGCGGGTGAATGTGGGCGTGGCCTATGCGATTTCGCTTCGCCAGATTGGCCAGTTTCTCGGTTGCCTGAAGAGCGGGCGGATCGTCGACCACGCCACGCTTGGCGCCGTGTGCGGCAGCGATCAATTGGGCCGAGTGGTGGTGACCGATATCTTGGAAGACAGCGACGCTTTCCGCCGCGGTCTGCGGTGGGACGACCAGATTGTTTCCCTGGCGGGGCGGCCGGTCGAGACCACTAACGCCCTGAAAAATGTGTTAGGAACCTTACCGGCCGGTTGGCGGGTGCCGCTGGTGGCGGTACGCGACGGCGAGCGCCGCGAAATGTTGGTGCGGCTTTCCGGCGTGCATCGCCCGGGCGAGCTCGAGGAATTGGCGGCTCGCTTCGGAGGGCCCCCGATCGAGCGCCCCCCCACGCCCCCGGGCCAGCCCCCGACCGAGCCAGGGGAAGGGCCCGCCGAGCCAGAGAAGGAGCCTGCCGAGCCAGGGAAAGCCCCAGCCGATCCGGGGCGGACGCCGGCAGATTCTTCGGCGGACCCCGCCAGTGAGGCCTCGGACAATGGCGCGACCCCGGTGATCGAGCGGCCCGGATTTGCCAATTACCATTTCAACCAACTGGAGATGACCCGGCTGGTAACGGCCGAGCGGGGCGCAGGGGACCCGTCCGGGCCTGAATTGCCCTGGCGATTGGCGGGCCGATTGGCCAATGGCAGCCGAGCCGAATTCGTGCTGGCCGCCGAACTGGCCGAGGCGCGTTTGCCCGGCGGCCTGGTGCGGCAGCCGCTGGTCGGCTCGCTCACCAGTGCCCTGGCGCCCGATGGCAGCGGTGGTCTGCTGGCCGCGCTTTGGATCTGGCAGCGCTGGGTGCGGCAGGGGCCCGCAGGCTTTGAAGACGCCTATTATTGGGGAACCGCGCCCTGGCTGGGCGATGGCCCCCTGGCCGACGTGGTCGAGCTTACCCAGGGCGGCGCCCGGGCACGGCTGATGTTCGATCCCGCTTCGAAACAACTGGGGCTCGTCGAGTTCTGGGCCGAAGATCGCACCGACCCGTGCGAGGTGTATCTGAGCGACTACCGACCGCGAGGCGAGCATTTGCTGCCCAACCGTTGCGAGGTACGGGTGGGGGACGAACTATACGGCCAGCTTGAATTCGACCAGTTCGAATTCGGGCCCGCCGCGGGCGAACCGGCCCAGGAGCCGCAGCCATGAAGCCCGCGAGCAGCCACAGCGTTGGCCAAGCAAGGCCGCGGCGAAACCGAGCGCTGGCCCCGCTCGTGCTTGGCCTGGCCCTGGTGCTAGCGCCACCGACGGCCGCCCGGGCTACTACTTGGCGCGAAGCCCAGGCCCGAGTGGTGAAGGTGTATGGTGCTGGCGGACTAGCCGGATTGGAAGCCTATCAGAGCGGCGTCTTGATCTCGGCCGAGGGGCTGGTTCTCACGGTTTGGAGCGCCGTGCTCGACACCGACCACATCGTGGTCACGCTCGACGACGGTCGGGCCTTTTCCGCCGAGCTTTGGGGGGCCGATCCGGGCCGCGAGATCGCGCTGGTTCGGCTGAAGCGCGGCGCCGAGGAAGAAGCCTCGCCGCAAGGCCTGCCGCATTTTCGCTGGGACCAACCGCTCGAGGCCGCGCCGGGGCAGCGGATTTGGGCACTGAGCAATTTGTTCGGAGTGGCGCAGGGAAACGAGCCGGTCAGCGTGCAGCATGGGGTCATCGCCGCCATCGCCCCCTTGGCCGCACAGCGAGGCGTGTTTCTTTCCCCCTATCGCGGGCCGGCCTACCTGCTCGATGCCATGACCAATAACCCGGGCGCCGCCGGCGGGGCCCTGGTCGACCGGCAAGGCCGTCTGCTGGGCTTGCTCGGCAAAGAGCTTCGCAGTTCCGCACAGGGGGTCTGGCTGAACTACGCCTTGCCGATCGACGAGTTGCGGGAGACCATCGCGCAACTGGCCGAGCAGCGCCGCCCGACCGCGCCCGCCGAGCCGCGCCCGGCCGGTTCGGGCCTGACGGCCGAAGGGTTGGGAATCGTGCTGATTCCCGAGGTGCTTGCCAAGACCCCCTCGTACGTCGAACGCGTCGAAACTGGTTCGCCCGCCGCCGCGGCAGGTTTGCTGCCCGATGACCTGCTCGTGGCGATCGGCGGGCAGGTGGTTCGCAGTTGCCAGGCCGCGCGCGAAGCCCTGGCGGCGGCCGATCCGCTCCGGCCGCTGGCGATTTCGGTGCTTCGCCGAGAGGAGCTGGTCGAGATGCTCGTCGACCCGCGACGCCGCCAGGCCGACCCCCTGAGCGGAGCGCAGCCATGAACCCGCAGGCGCGTCGACCAGCCCCGTCGCCAACTGGCCGCAGGCCCCGGGCTTGCAGCTTGGTGCGGCGTTCGACGGGCCGCGTGTCCTCCTGGACGCGATTTCAGAATCGCGATGCAACTCGTTGTTCGGCGAGCCGCCGGCAGCTCGGCCGCGAGCTTGGCCAGGTTGAAATCAGCCACGATGGATTAGGGCAACGGACTGCGCGGGGCCGTTTGCTGCTGTTGGTCTTGATGGTGCTGGCAGCCGCGCCTGGGGTGGTTTGGGCGGGCCAGCCTCCCGCCCGGTTCACCGCCGAGCGGGGCGATGATTCGTCGGAGTTGTTGGCCGCCGAGGAAGCTGCCTGGCAAGCGGCCGTGGCCCGCGTTGCCCCGAGCGTGGTGCGGATCGACCTGGTCAGCTCGACCGACGAGGGAGGCCCCGCCAGCGGCGTCGTGGTCTCGCCCGATGGGTTGGTCCTTACCAGCGCCCACCGGTTTCAACCGCCTCCGCGAGCCATTTTAGTGACCACGCCCGACGGCGCTCAGCACCGCGCCCTTCGGCTGGGGACCGACCACACCCGGTTGCTTACGCTGCTGAAGATCGAGGGGGCCGGCGATTTGGCCTTGCCCGAGCCGTCGCCGCCGCAAGAGATTCAGGTGGGGGCTTGGGCCATTGCCGTGGGGCGAACCCTGGGCGAGGGACACCCGAACCGCTCGGTCGGAATCGTCAGCGCGCTCGACCGGGTTTGGGGTCGCGCCTTGCAAACCGATGCCAAAGTTTCGCCGGCCAACTACGGCGGGCCGCTCATCGACGTGCTGGGGCGCGTGATGGGAGTTCTGGTGCCGCTGGCGGCCGATGGTTCGGCCGATTCGGTGAGCGTCGAGTGGTACGATTCCGGCATCGGTCTGGCCATACCTTGGAGCCAGGCGCTGGCCGTGGCGCCGCGGCTGGCGGCGGGCGAGGATCTTCGCCCCGGCGTGTTGGGTGTTTCCTTTACCTCGAGCGACCTCTTGGCGCCGCTTGGTCCGCTCGCGGCGGTTCGCCCTGGCTCGCCGGCCGCCAAGGCGGGGCTGCTCTCCGGCGATTTGCCGTTGGCGATCGACGGTGCGCCGGTCCAGCGGTTGGGCGAATTCAAACGCCAACTGGGGCCGCATTATGCGGGCGATCGAATCGCCATGCGGGTGCGCCGCGACGGCGCCGAGCGTGAAGTGGAGATCGAGCTGGTCGATCAATTGCCGGTATACAAGCGACCCTGGCTGGGGGTTTCCCCCCGCGGTCAAAATCCCGAGGGGGTGGCGGGGCTGGTGATTCGCCAGGTCCAGCCCGATACTCCGGCGGCTCAGGCCGGGCTCGCCGCTGGCGATGCCTTGGTGGATCTCGATCAGCAGCCGCTGGCCGATGCGGCTGTCTGGCGCCAGGCCCTGGGCCGCCGCACGCCGAGCGAGCAGGTGAAGATCTCCTGGCTGCGTGACGGCAAGCGCCAAACCGCGGAGATGACGCTGGCGGCCGCGCCCGATCGGTTGCTCGCTTCGTCGCCGCCCCCCGCCGCCGCGGACCTGCCTGCTCCCGGCGACAACGTGGAAGCACCGCCACCGCCGCCGCCGGCCGAGCTCGCTCCAGAGCCGATCGAGCTGCGTTTGCCCGAGATGCCCAACGCCGCCTGGGCCTGGATTCCGCCGCCCGAAACGCGCCAGGGACCGCCGGGGGTGTTCCTTTGGCTGCACGGCCCCGAAGGCTGGACCGACACCACGCGCCGCGAGTGGTTCGCGGCTTGGCAGCAACTAGCGCGAGACCAGAACCTGGCCTTGCTGTTGCCGCAGTCGGTCGACCCGGCCCGGTGGAACCCACTGGAAGTGGCCCAACTGGAATCCTGGGTGCGCGAGCTCGATCGCTCGACCCCTCTTGATTGGTCGCGGGTTGTATTTGGCGGCGCCGGCCCCGGAGGGGTAGTCGCCGGGTTTGCCGCCCGAGCCTTGCCCAAGCTGGTACGGGGGCTGGTGCTGGTCGAGGTTCCCTTGGCTCGCCAGCCGCGGGAAAACGACCCGGAGCAGTTTCTCGCGGTGTTGAATTTCGTCTCGGGCGAGGCGATGGCCGAGGCGGCCGCGCCGGCGGTAGCGCTCTGGCGCGAGGCCGGTTTTCCGGTCGACGTCGAGCCGCTGGCGGGGCCTTGGCCGGGCAGCTCGGCCGCCCGGGCCCGCCTGGCCGCCTGGCTGGATCGGCTCGACGCGCTGTGATGTCGCGCGAGCCCACAGGCGGGGTGCGGCGCGTCTGGCTGCTGGCGGCCGCGATTGCGCTCGTTACGATCGGGCTGGGCCTGGCCTGGTTTCAGCCCGGCTCGGGCGACCGCGCGGCCTGGACCGCGGTGTGTTTGCGGAGCGGGCTGTTGATTGCGGCCCTCTGGCTGGCGTTGCCCGAGGTGCTGGCCATTCGGCCGTGGAGGCTGGCCGGGCTCGTCCTGGCCGTGGCGGTCGTGGCCTGGCGTCCGCGGCTGTTTCTGGCGGTGGCGGGGCTCTTGGTAACGCTGGCGTTTCTCAGGCCGCGTTGGCAGGGACAGCGGCGGCGAGGATAGCGAGATAGTGGAACAAGGCCGCTGCGAAACCGAATTGCCCTGAGCAAGCGATCCCGAGCCGGCCTGGTCGGCCGACGTCGGCGATAGCCGAGTCATTTCCGAAACGAGTTGGAAAGCACCGATGGGGCCCAGGTGCTCAACATCGACGCGCTCAGTGAGCCGACCATGGCCGTGGCACCTGCGACGGCAAACCGGTGAAGCGCCGTGCCCTTCTCAGCGCCATAACCGATGCCGAAAGCCACTACTCCGAAAACCGCCAGAAGGGCGATGCAGGCCGTACTCGCGGCAAGCAGCTTTCGACCATTTCCGGGTTCCATCTGATAGGTCACGCTGATCGGCAGCATCATAAGCAGGGCCATCAGCGCCAGGGCGATCGTGGCGACGTGATGCGTCAGTGGCCAGCAAAGGCCCGCGACCACCGCCACGAGCAAGCAACCCCCCACCCAGTTCGACTCGGCGAGTTCATCGCGGTCGAGCGCCAATCGACCAAAGCGATTGAGTCGTAGTGTCAAGTGCATCAGCGGGTCGGTGGTCCATACCAGGAAGCCAAACACTCCATAGACGAGGACGATTGGCAACACGTAGGGCGCGAGGGCGGGGAAGGCTTGGGAAGCCTTTTGAAGCCCTTTCAACAGCACAACCACCGAGATGAGAAGCGCCATTTGGGTTTGCGAACTGAAGGACGAGACCCAGAAAAAATAGGAGAGCAACAGCCGATAAAAGAAATTCTTGGCCTTGAGCGCCGTTACCACGCCGCTACGAGCACTCTGAAGTTCCGGGTCGATGCGGAGGGCCTCGTGAAACGATTCGAGCGCCTCCGTGGGCTTCCCGTCATGCAGCTGTTGACGCCCCTTCAAGGCCCATAGTTGTGCATTCTCCGGATGCAGATTGATTGCTTCGAGGGCAGCGGCGCGGGCCTCGGCATGGTGGCCGAGTCGATCGAGTGCGATTCCGCGAAAGCGAAGGCAGTCGGCGTCGTCGGGATCGGTGGCCAGCCCGGACTGGGCCGCCTCGAGTGCTTTCGGCCAGTCCTCCAAACGCAAGTGACACGCCGCAAGTTGTCCAAAGGCCCAGGGTTGATTCGGCATCAGTTCCAAAGACTGACGCGCACAAGCCGCCGCCTCGGCAAACCGCTTGCGACCAAACTCAATGATCGACATGGCGTTGTGGGCGAACGCCGAATCGGGATGGAGCGCCAGTCCGGCTTGAGCCTCGGTCAGGGCCTCCTGCGTCTTTTGTTGGTGAAACAAGCAGAGCGCTAGGTAAGACCTGGAATCCGCGTCGCCGGGGTCCTCGAAGAGCGCCGCGCGCAGCTCGCGCTCGGCTAGCACATAGCGTGACTGTTCAAACAGAAGTCGGCCGCGTTCGTAATGCGTGGTCATGGTAGGGTCCGCTGGTGATATCGCCGAGGTAGTTGCCTCTCGCGCTTCGAAGGTGCGAAGTGGTCGGCGTACGCGAATCCGCCGACAAAAAGGGTTACCGTGTGTTCGAGGCGCAGCCAGGTCGGGCGGTTCGACAAACTTGGATCGGGGAGCTGACTTCCACAAGGCAAAAGAAGCTCGAAGAACTGGAGCCGCATCATTAAGGCGGTCGGTCCACCGCGGAGGCTGGCAGTCCACTGGTCGACCGTGGCCGTCTCATGGTCGATTTCTCTCCGGATTGCGGAGTACCAGCGGAAACCAGATAAACAGAAGTGATGCAGCGTAAGCCGCCGCCATCATGAGAAATCCGCCGGCTTCCAACAGAACCTCGTCCGATCCTTTCTCGGCGGGATGAACCGCGCAGTAGGCTACCGTCCCGCAAACCGCCAAGAAGCCGATATACGTGGCCACCATGGCAGCCAGTTGCCTGCGCGGTCCACGATGCACGCGAAACACAGTTCGGGTCGGTAGAACCATAATCAGGCTCATGGTCGCCACGGCGATCGAACTGCCGCTGTTGGTGAGCGGCCAACTCAGCCACCCAACGAGGGACAGCGCGAGGAATGCCCCTACCCAATTCGATTCGGCGATTGCGTCGCGATCCAGCGCCCGGCGGCCTGCCCGGTCGAAACGGAGGATCAGGTTCAGCACGGGCTCGGCAATCCAGAGCAGCGCGGCAAACCCCAGTGCGAGGAGCATGATTGGGCCCACGAGCGGCTCCACCGAGGGAATCAGGCTGGGCAGCGTCTGAAGGGCGTAGCTGAACACGACCCAGCCCGCGACAACCGTCGCCCGCTGGCGCAGACTCAGGGAGCCAAGGCGAATCAGGGCCGGCAAGATCAGTCGGAAGACCAGGTTTCGAGAATGAAGCGTGGTGAGGAAACCTTGTCGGGCGTCTTTATTGTGGGGGTCCAATCGCAGTGCTTCGAGAAAGGCTTCACGGGCCTGACCGTGCTGGCTAGAGCGCAGCTGCTGCCAGCCGCGCCAGGTCCATAGCTCTCCATCCTCGGGGTGTTCGGCCAGCGCATGCAATACGATGCTCTTGGCCTCGCTCGGTCGGCCCAATTCCTGAAGGGCCACGCTTCGCATGCGAAGGCAGTCAGCGTCGGTGGGGTTGATCGACAATCCCGATTCGGCCGCTTCGAGCGCCTCTGGCCATTGCTTGAGGTTGAGGTAACAGGCGGCGATTTGACCGAAAGCCCACTCCTGGTACGGAAAGATCCGGAGCGACTCGCGGGCGGCGGCGATCGCGCGATCGTAGCGGCACTGGCCAAACTCGATGGTCGAGACGGCCATGTGCGCGACGAACGAATCGGGGTGCATCGCCAGCGAGGCACTGGCCTCTGCCCGAGCTTCGTCGATGCTGTCCTGCTGAAACAGGCACAGTGCGAGGTAGGCGCGAGCCTCGGCATTTCCGGGGCATTCCAGGAGGGCCGCGCGGAATTCACGCTCCGCCGCGGCGTACCGCGACTGACGATAGAGCAATTGGCCGCGATCTGCGTGCATCGTCTTCGCCCCGTCGGCGCTGGACGCCGCGCCGACCAAAACGGCCTAGAGTTTGAGATACTTGAGAATCTCGTCGTACACGCCGCCTTGGTTCGAGTAGATGGCGTAGTTGCGGGCCGTCGCAAACCACTCCTGGGTGGTTGGGCGCACCCGCTTGGCGGCCGTCAGCAGATCGCGTGTGGCCAGAGGGCTGGGGCGGCCCGAACGCATCGCTTCGCGCAGCTTCTCCTCCACCGCCAGATCGACCAATGCCTTGAGGTCCGCGCCCGAGAAACCGTCGCACCGCTTGCCCACGCCATCGAAGTCTACGGCGTCGATCGGTTTATCGCGGCAGATTACCCGCAGAATCGCGGCGCGGGCCGGGGCGTCGGGCGGCGGTACAAACAGAACCCGGTCGAAACGGCCCGGCCGTCGGAAGGCGGCATCCAAGTGCCAGGGCGCGTTGGTCGCCCCCAAGATCAAGATTCCTTCGTTCGACGACTTAACGCCGTCCATTTCGGCCAAAAACTGGTTGATCAGGTGCCGCCCCGCACTGTGGCGCATATCGGTCCGACTGGCGCCCAGGGCGTCGACCTCGTCGAAGAACATGACACAGGGACGCCGCCGCCGGGCCTGATCGAACAACTCGTGCAGGTTCCGCTCGCTGTTACCCAGCCACATATCGAGCACATCGCTAATGCCGATCGCCAGAAAGGCGGCCTTGATCTCGCCCGCCGTGGCGCGGGCCAGCAACGTCTTTCCGCAACCGGGTGGCCCGTACATCAGAATCCCTCCGCCCGCCTCCTTTCCGTACGCCCGATAGAGCTCGGCGTGTTCCAGCGGATGAATTATTTTCAGACGAATTTCTTCCTTGACGTGCTCCATTCCACCTACGTGCTCGAAGCGAATTGGCGGTCGCTCGAACTCGGCAGATACTCCGTCCCCCGAAAGGCTTCCGGCCCGCTCGCGGACACGGCCATCGAACGCCTCGTCGGCATCGGCGAACGTGTCCGAACTTTCGTCGTCGATTAGGTCCGCAAAAACGAATTCCTCGTCGACGGAACCGGGCTCGCTTCCTTTGGCGGCGCCGAGTCGGGCGGCCAAATCGGGGTCGGTCAGTTGCGGGTCGGCTCGCACCGCCGCCTGGTATGCCTCGCGGGCTTGCTCGATTTCCTCGCGCTGCTCGTGCAGCCGCGCCTGAAGCAGCAACACCGACGGCGGAACTTTCGCCATGCGCAGCAAGTCGTCGATTACAACCGACGATTGGCTATACTTTCCCTGGCGGTAGTAGGCCGTGGCCAATCCGAGCCGCAGTTTCCAATCCTGGGGAGACAGCCGAACGGCTTCGCGGTATTCCGTCACCGCGTCTTCCCACTGACCGCTGCGCAGCAACGAATCGGCCAAATGCTGCCTAAGCGGAATATTCTCGGGAGAGATTTTCAGGGCGCTGCGCAGGGCCGAAATCGCGTCGTTATCAGGATTCATAGGCCTTTGATGACAAGGTCTTAGTGGCTTCCAGGGTGACTCCCCGGGGAGCGTGGGCAGATCGTCCGTCGTCTGGACGCCGTTCAGCAATCTGCGCTAGCAGCCTGTTGAAGAATTCCCCGGGCTGCGTCCTCGCAGGGATGCGATGCCGAAACAGCGACGTAAGTCGTGATTCTGCGAGCCGCGACGAGCTTGGCTCGGCGCATGGCGAGGTTGAAAAATGCCACGAGGGCTTTTTTCAACGGACTGCTGGGCCCGCTGCCAGCAGAACAGCATGGCGCGTCCTGCCGCGGACCGCAAGCAGATTTTATGGGCCCGAGATGCCGAGTCAATTCAGGGGCAAGGGGGAGCAGGCCGGTGGAGCATTCAACCGGCTTTGAGATCGCATGGATGCGCTCTTAGACTAACGCCGTAAAGCGAAATGCCGCGCCTTTCGTGAGTAGCTACGCCCTGGGCTGGTCGTGATTTGGAATACGTCACGACGGTTTTTCGCAACGGCCCGCTGGGGCAGGGGGGGATCAACCCCGCTTGGGAAGCAGCTCGGCCACGCGGGCGGCAATCTGCTCGGGGTCGGCCATTCGCCCGGCGCCGCGCCGCCGGCAACTGAGCCATCCCTGGACCGGGTCGACCAGGTGCACTCCGTCGGCGCGAAGCTGCTCCACGTTGCGCTGCACGGCCGGGTGGTCCCACATGGCGGTATTCATGGCGGGGGCCAGCAGCACGGGCCCCTCGAAGGCCAGATACAGCGTCGAGAGCAGGTCGTCGGCCAGGCCCCCGGCGGCCTTGGCCAGAAAGTCGGCCGTGGCGGGGGCTACGACGAGAAGCTCGCCTTGGGCGGCCAGCTCGATGTGGGCCCCCAGCGGGTAGTGGGGGTCGAACGCCTGCCGGGCCACCGGGCGCCCGCTGAGCGCCGCGAACGTGGCGGGCCCGACGAACTGCGCTCCCGCTTCGGTCAGGACCACGCTTACACCGGCGCCAGCCTGGACCAATTGGCTGACTAGCGCCGCGGCCTTATAAGCCGCCACGCCTCCGGTTACGCCGAGAACCAACTGGCGACCCTGCATGAACGATGGCCCCCGGGGCGCTTGTCAGGACCGGGCCCTGCTGCCGGCCCCGCAGCGGCGAATCGAGCCCCCCCAGCGCCGCCTACAGCGCCGACAGATCCAGTTCCGGCGGGCCGCCGGCCTCGGGCGAGGCGTCGACCGTGCGGAGCGTGTTGGTGGCGTCCAGAAAGATTTTGTCCTGCATGATCTCTTGAATCACAATCTGCAGCCGATCGGCGGTTTTCATATCGACCAGCGGGCGAGCCCCGGCGTTGAGCGCCACGAGCCGCTTTTGAATCAGGGTCGAAAGCTTGAACCGGCCGCCAACCTTGTTGACGATCTCCTCTTCGCGGAGTTCCTCGATCATCCCTTGGGTTCTCCTGAGACGGTGACTTCAGTGAGCCGCGGGCGACGCCCCGGCGACCCGGACGAGCAGCGTGCAGATTTCGTCTACGGCACGGTCGACCTGGTCATTAACGATTTGGTACTGGTACTGATCGGCCTGCGCCCACTCGCGGCGGGCGCTTTCCAGCCGGCGCTGAATTTGAGTTTCGCTTTCGGTGCCGCGCCCCCGCAAACGCCGTTCCAGCTCGTCCTGGGAGCCGGGGTGGACCCAGATGGTGATTGCCTCTGGGTATTGCGCCACAACGCTTTGCATTCCTTGCACGTCAATCTCTAACACTACCCATTTCCCCTGGGCCAATCTAGGGGTGACTTCGCGGCGGAGGGTTCCGTACCAGGTTCCGCGGCCGTGAACCTCGAACGATTCGAGCAATTGGCCCGCCTCGCGCAACTGGGAAAACTGCTCGGCGCTCAGGAAATGGTAGTGCCGGCCGTCGATTTCGCCCGGCCGGGGGGGGCGAGTCGTCGCCGAAACCGATTGCACCAGCGGCAGCCGGCAGCGCTCGAGCAGCCGGTCGAGCAGCGTCGATTTCCCGCTCCCCGAGGGGCCGGAAATGATCACCAGGTGTCCGCTCTCAGCGCTGGTCATGGCTTGCCAGGTCCAGGGGGGGCTGTATGCCGGACCACCGCCCCGGCGCCGCCCCGACCGGGTGCCGCCGGCGATCGCCCGGGGCCGCTCATTCGACGTTCTGGATCATCTCCCGCATCTTCTCGATCGCCGCCTTGATCTCGATCACGTGGCGGGCGATTTCGATGTCGTTGGCCTTGGAGCCGATGGTGTTCGTTTCCCGAAACATTTCCTGGGTCAAAAACTCCAGCTTTCGCCCCGAACTATCGGTTTCGGCCAGGAAGGCGGCGAACTGCACCAGGTGGCTGCGGAGGCGAACGATTTCCTCGGAGATATCGCTGCGGTCGGCGAAAATGCTTACCTCTTTGATCAGGTCGGCCGGATTGAGCGACACCGCGAAGTCGGCCAGGGCTTTGCGAATTCGCTCTTCCAGCCGGGTGCGGTACCCCTGCGAAACCAGCGGGGCCCGGGTTTCAATCTCGGCCAACTCGCGCGCGATGGTTTCGGCCTGGAGCCGCAGGTCGGCCTCCATGGCCTGGCCTTCGTCGCGGCGCATCTGTTCCAGATGGGAAAGCGCCTGTTGCAGGGCCTGGCGAATCAGCGGCCATTCGGCGGTTGCCGCCGCGCTATCGGGGCCCGATTCGCTGATGACGCCGGGCAGTTGCAGCAGGCTGCACAAGTCGATGTCGCCGAGCAGCCCCAGGTCGGACTGCAGCTTGCCCAATTGCTGCCGGTAACCCGACAGAACGTCGGCGTTCAGGCGGTAGTCATCGGGCTGCCTGGCCCGGTCGATTCGCAGATTGGCCTGTACGGTGCCGCGCTTAATCTGCTGGCGGACGACGGCCTCGACCTCGGGTTCGAGCAGGTTGTGCGACTCGGGGCTGCGATAGGTCAGCTTGAAGTAACGGCTGTTGATCGTGCGCAGCTCGAATGAAACCGCCAGCCCGTCTTGCTGGAGGTGGGCTTCGCCAAAGCCGGTCATGCTCAACAGCACGCGACACCTGTCGTTGGTTAAAATGCCGTTCGGCGCCGCCGGGCTTCCGCTCCACCACTGACGCCGCAGCCGGGCAGGTCGAATCGAGCGTGAGCGTCGGTTGGGGCCACCCGCGCCGCCCGTGGCGGGGTGGCTCGCCGGCTGGGGCTACGGCCGCTCACTCGGGGCTGCCTTCGCTACTGGGCTGCTCGGCGGGAGGGGTTTCCGGGGTGCCTGGGGTGGCGCTCTCGCGAGATTCAGGCTCTTGCGAGGGGCTAGCGCTCTCGGAAAGCGGCTCGTCGGAGACGGGCAGTTCGCTGCCCAGCCCTGGATCGATGCGATCGCCGGTTCCGGTATAGACCTTGACCGCGGCCGCGCAGAGCACGATCCAGAACAGGGCCGTTACCACGGTTGCCTTGGTAAACACGTCGCCCGCCTTGGTGCCAAAGGCGCTCTGCCCACCTTGACCGCCGAACGCGCCGGCCAAGCCGCCCCCTTTACCGCGCTGAAGCAAGATCAGCACGACCATGAACAGGGACAAGAGCACCAGCACGATCATTAACAACGTTCCCAACATGAGCACCAGCTCCCTGAATTCAAAGCACTCGAGCGACTGTAACGTCCGTGTCCCGGGCGACGGGGCTGCCGGCTATCCGGCCGGTGCCGCTTGGGCAATGGCCAGAAACTCGCCCGCCTCGAGACTGGCACCGCCCACCAGCGCCCCGTCGATATCGGCCTGTTGGAGCAGTTCCGCCGCGTTGGCCGCCTTAACGCTGCCCCCGTACAAAATTCGCACGGTTGCCGCCGTGGCCGGATTGTATCGCTCGGCCAGCAACCTGCGAAGCTCAGCATGTACCTCTTGGGCTTGAGCCGGCGTGGCCACTTTGCCAGTACCGATGGCCCAAACCGGTTCGTAGGCAATTACCAGCCGGGCCACGTCGTCGGCGGCAAGGCCCGCGAGCGAGCCCTGGAACTGGCGGGCAATGACGGCGGCCGTTTGGCCCGCCTCGCGCTCGGCCAAAAGTTCGCCCAGGCAGACGATCGGCACCAGGCCCGCGGCCAGGGCGGCTTTGGTCTTGTCGCACACCATGGCGTCGGTCTCGCCCATCAGGTGCCGGCGCTCGCTGTGACCGAGAATGACGTACCGGCAGCCCAAGTCGACCAGCATGCCGGCGCTAATCTCGCCGGTGAAGGCGCCCTGCGCCTGGTGGTACAGGTTCTGCCCGCCCCAGGCGACGGGGCTCCCCGCCAGGGCCTGGCGAACCGCGTCGATGTAAACGCTCGGCGGGCAGACAGCCAGTTCGGCCGCGGCCACTTGGCCAGCGCCGGCGGCCACGCCCTGGGCCAGGGTCACGGCGCCAGAGCGGTTGAGGTGCATTTTCCAGTTCCCGGCAACCAGCGGACGCCTGGGGTGGCTCATCGAGGGCTCCTCGCGGGGGTCGGCAGACGGTCTAGGCAGCGGTGTGGGCTGGGTCGGTTATCTGCTTGCCCAACAGCGCGGCCAAGGCCCGGATTCGGCCGGCCAGGTCGGCGTATTGCTCGGGCAAAAGGGCCTGCGGACCATCGGACCAGGCCTGTTCCGGACAGTTGTGCACCTCGATGTGAACGCCGTCGGCACCCGCCGCCACGCCGGCCAAGGCACAGGCCGGAATCAAATCGGGCCGGCCCGTGGCGTGGCTCGGATCGACCACGATCGGCAGATGCGACAACCGCCGGGCCAGGGGCACGGCGGCCACGTCGAACAGGTTTCGCGTGGCGGTGTCGAAGCTCTTGATGCCCCGTTCGCACAACACGACGCGGGCGTTGCCCTGGGAAAGTATGTACTCGGCGCTCATCAGCAGATCGGTAATGGTGGCGCTCATGCCCCGTTTGAGCAACACGGGGCGGTTGGTCCTGCCCACTTCCGTCAGGAGGTTGAAGTTCTGCATGTTCCGCGCGCCGATCTGGATCATGTCGGCGTACTCGGCCACGACCTCGACCTTGCGGGGGTCCATCACCTCGGTGACCACGGGCAAGCGATACTGGTCGCCGATCGCGCGGAGGATTTTCAGCCCCTCTTCGGCCAGCCCCTGAAAGGCATAGGGGCTCGTGCGCGGTTTGAACGCCCCGCCCCGCAGTATATTGGCGCCAGACTTGGCGACCGAGGCGGCAATGGCCTCGAGCCGCTCGAAGCCCTCGATGGCACACGGCCCGGCGATCATCCCCAGGTGGCTGCCCCCCAGTTTCACCGTGGCCGTCTTGCCTCCCCCCACTTCGACCACGCTCGGCTCGGGATGAGCCTCGATCGAAGCCAACTTGTACGGCGGCAGAATCGGGATCACGTCGGCCACGCCCGGAATGGCCCGCAGCGGCTCGGCCTGGAGCTTGGCTTCGTCGCCAATGACGCCAATGATGGTGCGGTAACTGCCCCGGCTTAGGTGAGCTTTGAAGCCCAGGGCCTCGATTCGCTCGACCACGTGGTCGATTTGCTGATCGGTGGCGCCCGCCTGCAAAACAATGATCACGACCGCACCTTTAACCGAACGATTGTTTGCCGAGGAATCGACCCGCCAGAGCCCGCGCACCGGCTGCTACCGGGCCGTTTCGGGCGAATCGCGAAGGATAACATAGACCGGGCCCCCCGGGTAAGGCCCCCGCGCAACCCTCGGGCGCTAGTAGATTAAGCCCGGCCCGGTCGGACGGTGCCTGGCCGACGGCCGCTGGGATTCTCCCGGGAGCAAGTGCGCTCAGCGCCGGGCGCCCGCTCGGAAAGGTGCTGGCGGGTTTGAACCTGCCCGCGCAAAAGTCGCCCGGCAGGGCCGGGGCGGCTGTCCCGGGAGGCCCCATCGCGACCGGCAAAAGAACTCGGCAGGAAAGGCCAACCCGAGGGCTAGCCGATGGGCTGGCTCCGCGGGTACGAGCCCAGTACCTCGAGCCGCAGCGCTTTGCGCCGCAGCGTTTCCACGACCTTGCGAACCCGGCTGTCGTGCTCGTGTCCGTCGAGCTCGACGAAGAACAAGTAGCCCCCTTCGGGTCGGGCGATGGGAAACGACTCGATCCAGGTCAGGTTCAGCCCCGCACGCTTGAATAGATTCAGGGCATCGGCCAGCCCGCCGGGGCGGTGCTCGACCTCGAACATCAGCGAAGTTTTGTCGCGGCCCGTGCGGGGGGCGCCGTGCTGACCGATGACGGCGAAGCGGGTGAGGTTGCCCGGGTTGTCTTCGATTTGTTCGGCCAGCACGTCGAGCCCGTAAAAAACGCCCGCTTGTGGGCTGGCGATGGCCGCGGCCCCCGGTTTTTCAAGGGCCAACTGGGCCGCGATCGCGGTACTGGTGACCTCGATCGAACGGGCTTGGGGCAGGTGGCGGGCCAGCCAATTGCGGCACTGCGAGAGGGGCTGCGACTTGCTGTACACCTCGCTGATTTCGGCGCGGGGGCATTTGCCAAGCAGGTGATGGTGAATCTCCAACAGCACCTCGCAGCAAATGCGCACCGGCAGCCGGGTGAACATATCGAGGGTGTCGGCAATGCGCCCGTCGGTCGAGTTTTCGAGCGGAACCAGCCCAAAGTCGGCGTGACCGGCGTTCACCTCTTCGAAAACGGCGGCGATACTTGATACCGGCACCGCTTCCACGCTTTGACCGAAGCGGTGCAGCGCCGCCAGATGGCTATAGGTGTATTGCGGACCTAGGAACGCGACTTTGAGTACTTTCTCCAAAGCGCGCGAACCTGAGATCAGTTCGCGAAAAACGGCGCGGAGGCAATCGTTGCTCAGCGGTCCCTGGCTCAGCGCGAGCACCCGGCTGATCACTTCCTCTTCGCGCACCGGGTCGTACACGACTTGGCCGTCGCGCTGCTTCAGGCGGCCGATTCTGTGGGCCAACTCGGCTCGCTGGTTGACGAGCCGCACGAGCTGCCGATCGACTTTGTCGATTTGCGCGCGAATGGCGGCAATCGACGATCCGGACGAGCGCGTGCTCGAAGGTGTCTTGGCTGGCGCCGAATTCTTGGCCATTTGGCCGCCCCAAACTCATAGTGGATAAGCAGCTACGTCACAAAATCGGCCTCGCCCCCGGGCCGGCAGCACCCTTGTAATTTCGCGCCGGGGGAGTGTCAAGCAAGCCGCCCGAGTGTTACCATGCCCGAGTCGAACCTCGCGGGTGAGCCACCCGGTTGAGACCCTGGATTGGCGGCAGTTGGAACGCGGTTAACCGTGCGTTCTGAATTAGTTTAGGTCATTTCGTCGAGGCCTGGCGCCGGGCGGCCGCTGGGGGGTCGAAAACTCCTGGTCAGGTGCCTGCTCGGCCCGGCAACCGCACGAGACCGGCAACCGGTTGCGGGATTGAGCTGCCAATGTGACAGCCTTGGGAAGCCCAGCCAGGGCGGTATGTCAGATTGGCAGCGAATGCGCGGTACCGATCCTGGTGGCTCTGCGGTTGGGTTCGAGACGAATTGCGTAACAATTTTGATGATAAGTACTTAGGACGAATGCTCGGGCTGTTTGTCTGCGGCACGTGCTTTGCGTCTCGAAGGTCGATATCGGGTCCAGTGCGCCAAATCGTTACTCGGGGTCTCGCTGAAGTCCTAGCGATCAACCGGTCGCTGGGTGGCCGTAGTACGGTTCGAACCGAAATCGCGGTTCGATCGACTGCGCCAAAGGCCGCGTTGTACGAGGGGGCGCCCCAGGCCCGTCGTCGGCAGGTTGACCGGCCAGTACCGGTTTTCGGCCGACTTTAACAAGCCAATTCACCTCTGCGACCGGCCGACGACGGCATCGCGGAGTCAAGCATCAAGGGAGAGTTCCATGGCACAAGGCGAAAAGATCATCGGAATCGACCTCGGCACGACCAACTCCGTCGTCGCGGTGATGGACGGCGGTGAGGCCAAGGTGATTCCCAACCAGGAGGGCAATCGCCTGACGCCGAGCGTCGTGGGGTTCACCGACAAGGGCGAGACCCTGGTCGGCGAGTTGGCTCGCCGGCAAGCGGTGATGAACCCCACTCGTACGGTGTACTCCATCAAGCGATTCATGGGGCGCCGCCACAACGAGGTGGCGTCGGAAGAGAAGATGGTTCCCTACCAGGTGGTAGGGGGGCCGCAAGACTACGTCAAAGTGCGCGTGGGCGAGAAAGAGCACACGCCGCCGGAAGTGTCGGCCAAGGTGCTGCGGAAGCTGAAGGAATCGGCCGAAGCCTACCTCGGTCACAAGGTGAACAAGGCCGTGATTACGGTGCCGGCCTACTTTAACGATGCGCAGCGCCAAGCCACCAAGGATGCCGGTGAAATCGCCGGCCTGGAAGTGGCCCGCATCATCAACGAGCCCACGGCGGCCTCGCTGGCCTATGGTCTCGACAAGAAAGAGGCCGAGAAGATCGTGGTCTTCGACCTGGGGGGCGGCACGTTCGACGTCTCGGTGCTGGAAGTGGCCGAGGGCGTGTTCCGGGTCATCAGCACCAATGGCGACACGCACCTGGGGGGCGACGACTTCGACGAGGTGCTGATCAACTACGTGGCCGACCAGTTCAAGAAAGACCACGGCATCGATCTGCGCAAGGACACGATGGCCTTGCAGCGCCTGCAAGAAGCCTGCGAAAAGGCCAAGAAGGAGCTCAGCTCGGCCCAATCGACCGACATTAACCTGCCCTTTATCACGGCCGACGCCACCGGGCCCAAGCACTTGCAGATGAACATTACCCGGGCCACCTTCGAGCAGTTGGTCGATCACCTGATCGAGCGCTGCCGGGGCCCGGTGTTGCAGGCGATGCAGGATGCCAAGCTCAAGCCGGCCGATATCGACGAGGTGGTGCTGGTCGGCGGTTCGACCCGGATTCCCAAGGTGCAGGAGTTGGTCAAGAAGATCTTCGGCAAGGAACCGCACCGCGGGGTGAATCCCGACGAGGTGGTCGCGGTCGGCGCGGCCATTCAAGGGGGCGTGTTGGCCGGCGAAGTGCAGAATGTGCTCTTGCTCGATGTAACGCCGTTGTCGCTGGGCATTGAAACCCTGGGCGGCATCTTCACCAAACTGGTCGAGAAGAACACCACGATTCCCACGGAGCGCAAGCAGGTGTTCTCGACGGCCGATGACAACCAGACCGCGGTGACGGTCCGCGTTTTCCAGGGCGAACGCGAAATGGCGGCCGACAACCGCCTGCTCGGCCAGTTCAACCTGGAGGGCATTCCGGCGGCCCCGCGGGGAATGCCGCAGATTGAAGTGAAATTCGACATCGACGCCAACGGCATTCTCAACGTTTCGGCCAAGGATTTGGGCACCAACAAACAGCAGACGGTGCGCATCGAGCAATCGAGCGGGCTTTCGGATGCCGAGATCGAACGGATGCGCAAAGACGCCGAGACCCACGCGGCCGACGACAAAAAGAAGCGCGAGTTGGCCGAGCTGCACAACAAGAGCGAGTCGATGTGCTTCCAGCTCGAGAAGGTGATCAAGGAGAACGAGAGCAAGCTGAACCCGGCCGACAAGTCGGCGGTCGAGTCGGCAATCGCCAAAACGCGCGAAGTGGCCAAGGGGCAAGACGTCGACGCCATCAAGTCGGCGCTAAGCCAGCTCGAAGCCGCTTCGCACGCCTTGAGCAAGTCGCTGTACGAAGGCGCCGCGGCGGCGGGGGGCGCTGCCGAGGCTGGGGGCGGCTCGCCGGGCGGCTCCACGGGGGGCTCGGACGACGACGTGATCGACGCCGATTTCGAAGTGAAGAACTAAGCGGCTCGGCCACCGCCCGCGCGGCGCGGCTCCCGGCTTTCCAGCACGGGATGACCGGTCACGCGGGCGGAAACGGGCTGCTTTGGCTGATACCTGGGCGCGCCCCCGTTGAGCGCGCCGGTCTGCGCTGTTTGGCTCTGCGCTGCAACTGCGCGCCCTGGGCGCTTGAAAACCAGGGAAGAGGAGGGTTCGCCCATGGCATTCCGATTCGACAAACTTACGGTTAAAGCGGCCGAGGCCGTGCAGCGGGCACAGCAGCTCGCCGAGGAGCAGAGCAATCCGCAGATCGAATCGCTCCACTTGCTGGCCGCGCTGCTCGGCGAGGCCGAGGGCATCGTCGCGCCGTTGCTCGACAAGATCGGCGCCCACCGGAGTCAGCTCGAGTCGATGGTTTCGGCGGAACTAGGGCATTTGCCCAAGGCGCGGGGGGGCGCTCCCCCGCAGCCCGCCGAGAGCCTGCGCCAGGTGCTCGAAGGAGCCCAGCGTGAAGCCGACGCGATGAAGGACGACTTCGTTTCCACCGAGCACCTGCTCTTGGCGCTGGCCAAAGTGGATTCCAAGGCCAAGAACCTGCTCAAGCTCAATGCCATCGGCGAGAAAGAGCTGCTCAGCGCCCTGCAGGCGGTACGCGGCGCGGCCCGGGTTTCCGACCCCACGCCAGAAGACAAATTCCAGGCCCTGGAAAAATACGGCATCGATCTGGTGGCCCGGGCCAACCAGGGCAAACTCGACCCGGTAATCGGCCGCGACCAGGAGATTCGCCGGGTGATTCAGGTGCTTTCGCGGCGCACGAAGAACAACCCGGTTTTGATCGGTGAACCGGGCGTGGGCAAGACCGCGATTGCCGAGGGATTGGCGCTGCGGATCGTGCAGTCGGACGTACCCCAGGCGCTGAAGAACAAACGCGTGATCGCCCTGGACATGGGAGCCCTGATCGCGGGCACGAAGTTCCGCGGCGAGTTCGAGGAGCGCTTGAAGGCGGTACTGCGCGAGGTCCAGGCCGCCGGCGGCAATGTGATTCTGTTTATCGACGAATTACATACCGTGGTGGGCGCCGGCCGCGCCGAGGGGGGGAGCGATGCCGCCAACCTGCTCAAGCCGGCCTTGGCCCGTGGCGAGCTGCGCTGCATTGGCGCCACGACCCTGGACGAGTACCGACAATACATTGAGAAAGACCCCGCGCTCGAGCGGCGGTTTCAACCGGTTTCGGTCGGGGAACCCTCGATCGAAGACACCATCGCCATCCTGCGCGGGCTGAAGGGGCGCTACGAGGCGCACCATGCGGGGGTGAAGATCAAAGACTCGGCCCTGGTGGCCGCGGCTCAGCTATCGGCCCGCTATATCACCGATCGGTTTTTGCCCGACAAGGCCATCGACCTGATGGACGAAGCGGCCAGCAAATTGGCCATGGAACTAGGGAGCGTGCCCAGCGAAATCGACGAAGTGCAGCGGCGGCTGATGCAATTGGAGCTGGCCGCCCGGCAGCTCGCCGAGGAGACCGAGGAGCACGCCCAAGACCGGCTGGCCGACATCGAAGAGGAGATGGCCGAGCTGAAGAAAAAGCTGGCCAACTTGCGCGAGCAGTGGACCGCCGAACAATCGGGCCTGGGCAGCGCCCAACAGGTGCGCAGCCAACTGGAGCAAGCCCAGCTCGAATACCAGCAGCTCAGCGCCGCGGTCAAGGACAGGCAAACCCAGGGCATGCTCGTTTCCGAGGCCGATTACCAGCGGCTGTTCGAGCTCGATTCCCAGGTGAAAAAGCTGAGTGCCGCCCTGGAAAAAGCGACCGAGTCCCAACCGCCGACCAGCGGGCGACGGCTCTTGCGCCGCGAAGTGGGACCCGAAGAAATTGCCGAAGTCGTCAGTGCCTGGACCGGCATTCCGGTATCGCGAATGCTAGAAACCGAGCGGGCCAAGCTGTTGGTGCTGGAAGAACGGCTGCATCAGCGGGTGGTGGGGCAAAACGAAGCGGTCCAGGCCGTGGCCAACGCCGTGCGCCGCAGCCGTTCGGGCCTGCAAGACCCGAACCGCCCCATCGGTTCGTTCCTTTTCCTGGGCCCCACCGGCGTGGGAAAAACCGAGCTCTGCAAGGCCCTGGCCGAGGTGCTCTTCGACGACGAAGGGGCCATGGTCCGCATCGACATGAGCGAGTTCATGGAGCGGCACACCGTGAGCCGGCTGATCGGGGCGCCTCCGGGCTACGTGGGCTACGAGGAGGGGGGCCGACTGACCGAGGCGGTGCGCCGCCGGCCCTATTCGGTGGTGTTGCTCGACGAAATTGAAAAGGCCCACCGCGACGTGTTCAACATCCTGCTCCAGGTGCTCGACGACGGCCGCTTGACCGACAACCTGGGTCACACGGTCGATTTCACCAATACCATCGTGGTAATGACTTCGAACATCGGCAGCCAGGCGATTCAAGAAATCACTCGCGAGGGTGGTTCCGAGGAAGACGTACGGACCGCGGTGAAGGAGGCCTTGGAAGGGCGGTTCCTGCCCGAGTTTCTCAACCGCATCGACGAAACCATCGTCTTCCATCCGCTGCGGCGCGAGGAGATTCGGCGGATTGTGGAACTGCAATTGGCGCGGCTCCGCAAACAGCTCGAAGCCCAGAACCTGGTGCTCGAGGTAACCGAAGAGGCGATCAACCAGATTTCGGTCGAAGGCTACGACCCGGTCTACGGTGCTCGTCCGCTCAAGCGCGTGATCCAGCAGCAGGTTCAAAACCCGCTGGCGACCGAAATCCTCAAGGGCGAGTTCCCCGAGGGTGCCGGGGTGCGGATCGATGTGCGCGACGGCGAGTTTGTCTTCGAGCGCGTCGACCAGCCCAGTTCGGTCGGTGCGGTCTAGCCCATTGGAGCCGGGCACCAGTTGCCAGCGCTCACGGCGCGCCGGCAGCGCAGCCTCTGCGTGGTCTCCAACGGGGGGGGGCACTCTCGCGGCACCCCCCGAAGCGGCGGACCGGGCCCCTTTGGGTGGTCGTTTTCGATAGCCAATCCCCACGGCTAGCGGGGAGTGAAAGTACCGATTGCGCAAAGTTTTCTTGACGCCCCGAACGGGCTCGATCACACTCAAGAAGTGGGTGTCAGCGCGGCGAAGTTGCCGCAGCTACAGGCCAATTGCGGCCTGACATTGCGGCGACAAACTCATTGGGCCAGGCCGCGTCATTGGGCTAGGCCGCGGGCAAACGAAATACTGGCCGCCTCGGAACCGCTAATGAACCAATCGGGGAGCTAAACGTCGCCAGCCTGGCTGGACCGGTATCGGTTCGGCCGTGGATGGGGTGACGCACTGCTTGGCTCGAGGCCCCGATTTGCTTTCGCCGCGCCTGCTCAGTTCGAGCGATGGCGCGAGCCCTTTCTGGATGAGCTTGGCCCTGCCGCTGCATGGCGCGGCCTCGGCTTCATTCGGTCGGTTTGCACCGCCTGGTGCTACCGGTTGGGCGCCGCGAAAGCGCTTCTAGTTCGTCTCCGCCTGGCAAGCAATTCCAGGGTAGCGGGCCGGCCGTTGGCCACCTGGTGATTCGACTTCCCGATTGGTTGGCAAGAACGCTCGCAGCAGCCCAGAGACGCAGCAGCCCAGAGACGCAGCAGCACTGCGAAAAAGCACAGAGAAGCAAGGCAACCTTGAGAGGGAGTTCGTACATGCGGCACGTGTCACGTCACGAGCGTCTGGCGTGGGCGCTGGGGGTAGTGCTATCGATCGGCCTGGCGGCGCCGCCGCTCGAGGCAGCGATCATGGTCACGGGCACCAACAATCCGGCCGCGCTGGGCGCGGCCTTGGTGGCGGGGGGCGGCGGGAGCAATTGCATCAGCATTACCGACGTTCAAGTCAGTTCGCTGAGCAAGCTGAACGGGGCCGTCTCGATCGGCACCTTTACCCTTAGCCCGCCTGCACCGGGTACCTCGGACTACGATCTGGTGCCGGCCAACGGTTACGACGATCAGCCCGACGGCGTGATCATGTCGACCGGCAACGCCCTGGTGTACGGCAGCGGCCCGAACACCAACATGATGATGAGCACCCAGTACAACGTGGTTGCCACCACCGAGCAGGCCAATTTGCTGAAGCCGGTGGCGGGCGACGGCTTCGGCTTTCTCGACGTGACCGAATTGACGATCAAGTTCGACATGGGCAACGCGCCGAAGATTTGCTTCGACCTGGTCTTCGGCACGGAAGAGTGGCTGAAGATGTTCACCTTTCATAACGACGCCTTCGCCGCCTATCTGAACGGCACGAACATTGCCATTGCCAACGGCCAGGGCACCGCCGCCAACAACCCAGGCGCGGCCGAGTACCCGGCCCCGCCCCAGACCACGGAACTGAACGGGGTGATTTTCGAGAACGGCAGCCCGCGGCTGCGGATCATGGCCGCGGTGACGCCGGGCAGCCAGGACAATATTCTGAAGTTCATCATCGGCGACACGGGCGATTCCCAAGTGGATTCGACCGTGTATATCACCAACCTGATGTGTTGCCCCGAGCCCTCGACCTGGGCGATGGGAGTGATGGGCAGCCTGGCCCTGGTGGGCGGTGCCGGCTTCAGGCGGCGGGCTCGGCTGGCCCGGTAGGTTCGCCCGGGCTGATCCGCGGCCAAGGCTGGCGCGGTATCATAAAACGCATGGACCGAGCGCCGCACGAAGACCCCAGCGACCCACCGCCCCCCGCGGCCTCTGGCGCTGGGCCGTCGGCCGTTGAATTCGCCGAAACCGCTGGCGAAGACCTGACCGGCAGACGGTTGGGCGACTATCACCTATTGAGGCGGCTGGGCCAGGGGGCCATGGCCGAGGTGTATCTGGCCGAGCAGCAATCGCTGCGGCGGCAGGTGGCCCTGAAGCTGCTGCGCAGCCCGCTGGCGGCCGACCCCACCTTTCTTCGTCGCTTTCAGCTCGAGGCCCAGGCCGCGGCCTCGCTGGTCGATGCCCACATCGTGCAGATTTACGAGGTCGGCTGCATCGACGGGCGGCATTACATCGCCCAGGAGTATGTCGCCGGGCAGAACCTGGCCCAGCGCTTGCGGCGCGACGGCCCGCTCGATGCCGCCGGGGCGCTCAAGGTGCTGCGCCAGACCGCGGCGGCCCTGGCCAAGGCGGGCGAGCGCGGCATCGTGCATCGCGACATCAAGCCCGAGAACATCCTGCTCTCGCCCAGCGGCGAGGTGAAGGTGGCCGATTTCGGGCTGGCGCGGCTGCCAGGCAGCGCGGCTTCGATGGCGCTAACCCAGGTGGGGGTGACCCTGGGAACGCCGCTGTATATGAGCCCCGAACAGGCCGAAGGCAAGCCGCTCGATAGCCGCAGCGATTTGTACTCGCTGGGGGTCACCTGTTACCAGATGTTGGCCGGCCAGCCGCCGTTTACCGGTGATTCGCCCCTGGCCGTGGCCGTGCAGCACTTGCAGGCCGAGCCGAAACCGCTGGCTTCGTTCCGCCCCGACCTGCCTTCGGGCTTGTGCCGAATCGTTCACCGCCTGCTCGCCAAGCGGCCGGCCGACCGCTACGGCACTCCGCGCGATTTGCTGCGCGACCTGCGCTTGCTGGCTGGCGTGACCCCGCACGAGGCAACCGGCGAGTCCCCGGCCTGGGATGGCGCGGACGACGACGAATCGACCGACGAGGTGGCCCGCACCCAAGCGCTCACGGCACTGAGCCAGGCTTTGCAGCTTCCTCCCCCGCAGCAGGGCCGGGGGCGAACGGTGGCCCGCTGGGGTTTGGCCGTCGCGGCGGCCGCGCTTGCCGGCGCCGCACTCGGCTGGGTGCTTCGCCCGGGCGATCCGCTGGCCAGCGCCCAGGGGGCCGCCCTGGCGGTGCCCCGGGGCGATACGGTCTACGCCCAGTGGATGACCGCCCTCAGCCTCCGCACCGAGGAAGCCTGGCTCAGCATCGAGCGCTACTTTCCCGGCGAGGAGTATTTTGTCCGCCGGGCGGAACAGCAACTGGCCCGACTGTACCTGAAACAAGATCGTTTGGACGAAGCCTGGCAGCTCTTCGATCAATTCGCCAGCCAGGATGCTGACCTGGAGCAGAAGGCCTTTGGGCTGGCCGGCCGGGCGATTATTCAAACCCTGCGGTCCGAGTACCAGGCGTCGCAGGAAACGCTGCATCAACTGGCCCAGTACCGCGAGTACCTGCGGGGGACCGATCTGACCCAGGCCCTGTTGCGCTCGGCCGCGGCCAACCGCCGGGCGCTTTCCCGCGCCGAGGCGGATGAATTCGAACAGTGGATCGAGTCGCGGTTTGCAGAGCCGGCCGATTAGGCCAGCGCGCCGGCGGACGAGGGCGCGCCGGCAGACGAGCGCGGGGCGAGCAGCGCCGCGGTTCCGCCACGCTCGGCAGCCGGCCGAAGTCTCCTAATCCGCCCTGCGAATCGCCAGCAGGTTGTACACCCCCTCGGCCGGAACTTGGGCGAACAACTCGCGGTCGAGCTTGAGCTCGTGCGCAGGCAGTTCCGCCAGCAGCAGCCGCTGAGCGCCAAGCTGGGCCAGTAGCCTCGCGCACAGGATCGGGTCTTGACCGGTCCGCCGAGCCACGCCGGGGTGCGCTTCGCAAACGACGATCCACGACCGCGTGTTGCGCAGCAGTTGCTCGGCCCCGCGCAGCGCGTCGAGCTCTCCCCCTTCGACGTCGAGTTTCAGAATCAAGCTTCCCCAGGGGCCCCCCGCACCTGTTTCTTGCGGGCGGCCGGATGCCAGGGCTTGATCGAGCCGCACCAGTTCGAGCGGTCCCGCGCGGTCAACAATGGCCTGCTGCGCGTGCTCCGAGAGTTCGCCGGGCGGCCGAAGTAAGGCGCCCCGCCCCGAGCAGGCGGCCACACCCTGGCCGCGGGCCTCGGCCGGCACCGGCAAGCGGGCCAGGTTCCGAGCCAAAACAGGTAGCGCGCCCGAGTCGGGTTCGAAGGCCACGATCCGCGCCAAGCGGGGCAGCCGGGCCAAGAGCCCCACGCTGAATAGCCCGATATCGGCCCCGCAGTCGATGAGCCAAATCGGGTCGGACAGAATCCGGGCCTGGGCAGCCAGCGTGTCGAGCAGCCCGCGCTCGTAGTCCAGCACTTGCTGGGCGTCCCACTGGGTGGCGCGGCGATAAAGCGGCACGTCGATCGTCAGCTCGCCGGCCACTGGGTAGCGGACCACGCAGTTGAGCAGCCCCAGCCGGTGGGCCGTGCGGATCCAAACTCCGGAACCAGGCACGGGGGTGTGGCGGCCGATCCACTTGGCCAGGCGATAGTGCCAAGGCGCTCGGGGCCGCGTGGGGGGAAGCGCTCCTGGAGTGGTCGCCATCCGGAACTCCGCGACTGCCGCTTACGTACTTGGCCAGGCGCAGGTAGGCCAGCCGCATCCTTGCTCTCGAAACGCTCCGCACCGAATCGGCTGCGCGGCCTACACACTCCAGTCGCGAGCCGCCCGGCTGCGGAGCAAATTCGCCTCGGGGTCGTCGACAAACGCCTCGGTCGCCGGGTCGATCGTTAGCTTCCGTCGCAAGATCCAGGCAATGGCCGCCGCGTGGCTGGCCAGGTGCGAGCGGCGCATGACTTCGGCGTTGGCCCGCGTGGCGCTGCGCGTGCGGATGCAATCGAAAAAGTCGCGGGCATGGGCCGACACGTCGAGCCCGATCACCCGTTTCTTGGTCTCCGGCAGCTCGCGCTGGAGCGATTCCGGCAATACGACCAGTTCGCCCGAATCGCCGGTTTCGACCGAGCCCTCGTCGCCGACGAAGCGCACGGGGCAGGTTCCCAGCCGGGTGATGTAATGCGGTGAACGGTCTCCGAAAGGGGTGGCCAAGAAGTCGATGATGAGCTTCACGCCATTGGCGTATTGGCAAACGATGTTGGCTTCTCCGGGCTGGTACTCCACCGGCAGCGTGTCGTCGGCCTGGTTGGCCCATTGGCAAAGATCGACCGTGTGGGCGCCCCAGTCGAGCAGCCGGGCTCCGGAATCGAAATCCCATTGGCCGCGCCATTCTCCGTTGGTATAGCGGCTGTTGTAGGGCCGCCAGGGGGCGGGGCCGAGCCAGAGATTCCAATCGACCACGTCGCGCGGCGGCGTCGGCTCGCCCGGCAGCCAGGTGTTGTCGAGCACCGGCACATAGACCGAGGCGTGCATCGTGTGCAGCCTGCCGAGTTTGCCGCTGTGAACCAGCTCGACCGCCTGTTGAAAGTTCGGCACGCTGCGGCGCTGGGTGCCGGCCTGAAACACCCGCTGCGTGCCGCGAATCGTGGCCGACAACTGTTGGCAAAGGTCGATCGTGATCCCGCAGGGCTTTTCGCTGTACACGTCTTTACCGGCCTGGGCCGCCAGCATCGAGGCGGCGGCGTGCCAACGGTCGCCGGTGGCGATCAGCACGGCGTCGATGTCGGGGCGGGCCAGCAGCTGGCGAAAGTCGCGATACGTGGCGCAGTCGGTGTTGCCGTAGTGCTTGTCGACCAGCGCCTTGCCGGCGTCGCGCCGCTTGGCCTGGACCTCGGCAATGGCCAAACAGCGCACATCGGCCAGTTTGAGCATGGCCTTGAGGTCGTATTGCGAGCGCGGGCCAATGCCGATCACGCCCAGCGTGATCTGCTCGCTGGGGGCGGGTGGCTGGTCGCCGCGGGCCCGGGCGGCCGGCAGGGCGGCCGCCAGCGAGGTAAAGGCAGCCCCGAGCGCTGCGTCGCGAAGAAAACCCCGCCGTGTGCTCTGCAATTGCTGGCCCATCGTGTTCTCCTTCGGTACCGCGCCCGGGCCCCAAGCCGCTACGGTTTCAGCGTGGCAAGAAAGGCCAGCACGTCGAGAAACTCGGCCGGCGCCAGCGACGCCGCGAGCCCCTCGGGCATGCTGCTTTGCTTGAGCCGGTGGCGCTCTTCGATATCGGCCGTGGCGATCGACTGCAAATCTTTGCCGTCGAACAGCACCAGCTCGACGTCCGACTCGCTCACCAGCAAACCGGTAATCGTCCGGCCATCGCTGGTGAGCACCGCGGTGGAAACATACTTTTCATCCACCTCGGCGTTGGGGTCGATAATCGACTGGGCCAATTGAAACTTGGTGCGCTTGGGGGCCGTTTGCACCAGGTCGGGGCCATACTCCCGGCCCAACTCGCCAATCTTATGGCAAGCCGTGCAGCTTCGGGCAAACACCTCGCGCCCGTTGCCGGCGTCGCCCGGCATGTCGGCCAGGGCTTGAAGGGCTTTGTTCCGCTCCTCGGCCGAGGGCGAGCCCGGGCCTAACAGCGTGCTCAGGTAGGGCGCGGCCGCGCCTCCGGTTTTCGAGCGAGCGAGAATTCGCATACAGGCCTGGCGCTGCCGGTCGCTGTCGGCGGCCACGGTGCCCGTGAGAAACGCCGGCCGCCAGACCGCTTCGTTGGCCGCCAGCGCCTGGTCGAGCGTGTACCCCTCCCAGTAGTCGAGCGACCGCTCGGTACCGGCGAGCATTACCCGGCACGAGTCGAGCGTGTCGCAGAAGCTCAGCCCCCGCCAGGCCTCGGTGCGCACGCGGGGGTGTTCGTCTTGGGCCATGGCGACCAGGAGTTCGTAGGCCCCCGTGAGCCGCTGGCGCTGGTCGGCCACGACCCGGGTGGCCGCGGCCCGGGCCTCGAACGTGGGGAGCGCCAGCACTCGGCCAAGCAGAGTCGTCTCGACCGCGTGATGGGCCGCCTGAACCCAGAGCGCCTCGCAGAGCAGTCGGTCGTGCTGCGGGTCATCGTCTTTAATCGCATCGGCCCAGCTCCGGGTTGCCGCCAAGACCTCGGCGGAGGGCCGATCGGCCAAAGCCCGGCGAGCACGCTGCCGGGTGCGCCATTCCACCTGGCGCAATTGATCGAGCAGTGCTTCGATCGGCTTGCCGTGCTGCGTGACCGGCTCTAGTGCCGGGCGACCGCTTCCCGTCAGGCGATAGATCCGCCCCCGCTGGTGATCGCGGTTGGGGTCGCGCTGGGAATACTGCATGTGTCCGATCAGCGCGTTCGACCAGTCGCCAAACCACAGGGCGCCGTCGGGGCCAATCTGAGGATCGACCGGGCGAAAGTGCTTGTCGGTCGAGCTAAGCAGGTCGTCCGGCCGGCCGTCTGGGTGCTTGAGCCGGTGCCCGTTGTAACCGGCTCCGTCGTCGTCGATCTGGAAGCGCGGCATGCCGTTCATGTTGATCACACAGGCATAGGTGAACTGGCCCTGCACCTCGTCCGGAAGGCTTCGGCTCACCAGAAACTCGCTGCCGATCGCCGGCCGCATTCCCTCGTTGTTAAACACCGGGTTCAGGCCCATCCGGCCGCCAAACTGCGCGCCGGATAGGGGGGTATCCCAGTGTTGCACGGCGCCGGTGCCGTCGCCGACGATGCCTTGCCCCCACTGGTTAAACACATAACACCAGGGGTTTCCGTATCCCGGAGTAACGTAGTGGCGCAGCCGCAGCGCGGCCGGGTCGAGCACATAGGCGCCGGGCGAGCCGAAGTTGCGCAGTGGCCCCCAGGGCGTCTCGACCGTGGTGCTCATGGCCACGCCTTCGAGCATGTGCAAAAGGCCTATATGGTTGGCCTCGAAGGCGCCAATCGTATGGTGCGTGTCGTCGGTGGCAAAGCCGTCGAGAAAATGCACGACCTGGTCGGCCTGGTCGTCGCCGTCGGTGTCGCGCGCCCAGAGCAGCCGTGGCTGGCTCACCACGAGCACGCCGTCGCGGAAAAACTCGAACCCCGTGGGGCAGTGCAGCCCATCGAGGAACACCTTGCACGAGTCGGCCACGCCGTCGCCGTTCTCGTCTGCGAAAATAAGCAGCTTGTCGTCGGGGCGCGGGTCGCCGGGGCGCCACATCGGATAAGTCGGCATCGTGGCGACCCAGAGCCGGCCCCGATCGTCGAAGCTGATCTGCACCGGGTTGGCCAACTCGGGAAACTTCGACTCGTCGGCAAACGGCTTCAACTCCAGACCAGGCGCCAAGGTACAGGTTTTCACGAACTCCTCGGGCGAAAGGTAGCGCAGCTCCTCGGCCTCGGAGTATTTCTGGCGCGGGTCGCCGAACCGTGTCGGCGGCACAAACAATTCCCCCGTTACGCTATCGTCGGGCGCGGTCGAAACCTGGTGCCCCTGGGCCAACTGCCACACGTAGCGATCGCGCACGGCGACCATCGCGCGAATCTTGAGAAACTCGCGCGGGAAAGTCTCGGTATCCCAGGTGCGCCGCCCGCCGTAAACGTACCAGCCATTGACCATGCGATAGTCCTGCTGGTGTACCCAGGCCTTGTCGTTCACCGCGGCCCGCAGCCGCTCGAAGCTGGCCCCCTCGGCGGCTGGGCCGCCAGGGCCAAACAGCGCGGTATCGAGCCAGGTGGCCAGGGCTCGGTCGCCCGCCTCGTTCTGATGGCAACCGTTGATGGTCAGTTGCAGGCCTGGCTCGGCCGTAAACGCCGCCAGGCTGGGCTGAAAAATATCGACCAGCGCCACCCCCCGCGCGGTCGCCACGCGGCCGACCGCCTGGCTGTAGAGAGCCAGGTTTTCGTTCTCCACCGCACCCTCGGGCAAAAGCGGGTCGCCGGTGGGCTCGAACGCCAGCGGTGAGACGAGCACCATGCGCGGGGCGGCGCCCGTGTCGTCGCGGGGATACTGCTTGGCGAACCTGTCGAGAAAGGCATGATAGGCCCGCTCAAACGGCTCAACCCCCGCCGGGCCGGCGAACGACTCGTTGAAGCCGAAGAAGCACAGATAGGTGTCGGCCCCGAAGGCGGCCAGGGGGTCGTCGAGCGCGGTGTAATCGTTGGGCCGCTGGCGAATGCCTACTTCGTCGGCAGGCCGGGCGAAATTGCGGACCACCAGCTCCTGCCCGGCATGGCGCAATTGCAGCAGCGTTTCAAAATAGCCGAACAGGTTCATCCGTTCGGCGGTGCTGTTGCCCACCAGGGCCACGCGTTCGCCTGGGAGAAACACCAGCGGCAGGGCGCTGGGGGCCAAGGCGGGGCGGGCCGGCCGCGGCGGAGGTTTGAGCAAACTGGCCGCGTCTTCGGCCCCCGCGAACGGCAATCGGCCCGCCGCCGGCGCAATCGCCGCCAGCCCTATCCAAACCCAGACCCACCCTCTGGCACGCTTCGTCATCGGTCACCCGGATCGTTGCTGTGGAAATCGCCCCCCCGCGGGGAGCCGCGCAGCGCCCTGGTGCCGCGCGGCGGACAACACCCGCCCAAGCGCAAGAGTGTAAACCAATCGCCCCCCGGCTCGCCAGTTTTGCAGTGGCGCGACAAGGTCAGCCAGATTGGCCGCTCGGGAAAAAGCATTCCGCGGGCGGCGATCGGCAGGGACGGGTCGGCAGGGATGGGTCGGCAGGGATGGGTCGGCAGAGACAGGTCGGCAGGGATGGGTCGACAGGGATGGGTCGACAGGGACGGGTCGACAGGGACGGGTCGGCAGGGGCGGCGCCGCGGGGCTGGTAATCCTGCCAGCTAAACGAGCCAGCTAATCGAGCCAGCCGAACAGCCGCTCGCGAGCCACGTCGTCCAACGGCGCGGCATACTCGCTGATCTCAAACGCCTCGGCCAAACGCACCATCTCGCCACGGGGCGCACCGTAATGGGCCACCAGCGCCGCCCGAAACCGCTCGGCCCGCCGCCCCCAGATGTCGTCGACCCAGCGGCCTAGCCACAGTCGCCGCGCGTCGGCATCGCCGGGAACCTGCTCGGTTCGGCCCATTTGATAGGGAAGCCACTCGTAAACTTGCGAGGCGTGGCAATCCAGCAGCTCGACCAGTGTGCCGTGTTGCGAGGTTACGTCGAGCACCACATCGGCCGTAAGCGGTGCCGGCCGCGTAAACAAATCGGGCAAATAGGCCACGACCGGCTCGCTTCGCAGGGCCGGCGCCCCAACTGCAACGGCCGGTACGGTAACCAGGTAGCACGCGTCTTGCACCGCCTGGCCCAGGGCCCGATGGTCGGGGTGATAGTCGCAGGGCCGATGCGTCAAAAGCAGGTCGGGCTGGAAGCGGCGAATTTCCTCGATCACTCGCTCGCGCAGCACCAGATCGGGCTCGAGCGCGCCGTCGGGAAACTCCCAAACCTCGCTCTCGGCGCCCAAACGGCCAGCCGCTGCCCGAGCCTCGGCTCGGCGGCGTTCGGCCAGGGCGGCCCCCCAGCACTGGTGATGCCCCGCTGCGCCGTCGGTGGCCGAAACCATTCGCACGATGTGCCCCGCTTGGGTATAGCGCGCCGCCAGGCCGCCAGCGTGGAACTCGGCGTCGTCGGGGTGCGCCCCCAGGATCAGAAGTCGCAAAGGTAAACGCATCGATTGGGAATCTCGGGGCAACTTGCTGGGCTCGGCCCGGGCGGTCGGTTATTATCACTCGGGCCGATGCGGCGGGCAGGGGCGCGCCGGGGAATTTCTCTCCGGTGCAGGGTCGGCCTCCCCCTGGGGTGGCTGGCCGCGGGGCTGCTCGCTCGCGACGTTGACTATGGATTAGGTTATGAAATTTATCGAGATGCGCGGCAAAACGCTGCTGCACCTGGTCGAGCCCGAGATGCTCGACCCGGCCGAGCTGCGGGCCGCGGGACTGGACGACGATAGCCTGGTGCGGATCAACCCCCAGGGCGATATCGAATTGCGCAAGCGCGACCGCTGGGAGATTATCGGCGGGCTGTTGGGTGAGTACGTCGAACGGGTGCGGGCCGAAACCGGTCTGGATTTTGCCTGAGCCGGACGGGCTAGGGTCGTTGGAAAGCGGGCCGGCTGATTGACGACCGGGAGCGAACCGGCTGCCTGGCGATTTGAGGCGGCGCGCGATCGAATCGAGAGCGCTAGGGAAGTGCCTGCACACCTGGTGGTGGCCGCGGTCTTCAAAACCGTCGTGCGGCGCGTGATCCGTGCCGCAGGTGGGTTCGATTCCCATGCACTTCCGCCATTTGCTCGTCGCCGAGTGGGCTGCCCGCGCCAGGTGGCGGGCGCCGGCCGCGGCCTCCAGCGCCGCGTTGTCCGATTACGCGAGCGCTTGCCCGGATGCAGTTTTCCGGCCCCAGCAGTGCGCTCGACCAGGTCTTATTGTTCTTGAAGCGGAGGGTTGCCGATGAAGCCGCTTGCCCGGGTAACTGGCTGCCGAAACCTTGCAAACCGGGCGCTCTTGGCCGCCGGAATGGTCGTGGCCGGGGCCACGCTGCTGCTGGGGCCACGGCAACTGTCGGCCCAAGTGGCCTCGGCCGAACCCGAGTACCAGGGTAGCGACCGGATTGAATCGTGGACCGGCAAGAGCGTGCTGGTCGTAACGCCGCATCCCGACGACGAAACCTTTAGCGCCGGCGGAACCCTGGCTCTCTTGGCCCGTGGCGGCAACACCATTCACATTGTGATTTACACCAGCGACAACGCCGGCTCGAACGACCCGGAGATGACCAAAGAGCGGCTGGCCGAGATTCGCCGCGCCGAGGAAGAAGACGCCTGCCGGCAGTTGGGCATTCCGCCCGAGAACATCACCTGGCTCGGCTACGACGACGGAATGCTCGAATACGCCGACGCCCGGGAACTGACCAAGCAAGTGGCGGCTGAGATTCGCCGGTACCGACCCGATGTCATCTTCACGATCGACCCCGGCGCGCCCTACGAACAATGGCACAAGTCCGATCATCGGGCGGCAGCCATGATTACGGTCGACGCCATGCGTGCCGCCGCCTGGCGGTTGTATTTCCCAGAACTGGAAGCCGCGGGACTGGCGGCCCACCAGGTGCCGGTCGCGCTACTGTTCTACTCGAACCAACCGAATTACACGGTCGACATCGAGGCGGTGAGCCTGGCCAAGGCCCGGGCCGCGGCCGCTCACACGAGCCAGTTCGGCGAAATGGTCAACCGCTACGACCCCGCCGATTTGGAGGCCAAGCGCGAGCGATTGGCCCAAGGCCTGCTTGCCAGCCCGATCATTACCCGCGACAAAGGGCGGATGGTGGAGAAATTTCGACGTTCGACCCGGTACGGCGGCTAGCCGGGTCGGCCCCCTGGCTTGGCGCGTCAGCGAAGGTTTTTTCGACGGATGGAATTGGAGCTGATCGACCATTTGCGCCGCACGTTGCCAGGAGCCGACCACGTACTGGTGGGCCCCGGTGACGACGCCGCCGTGCTGGCCTGGCAACATCGGGCCGACGTGGTGCTTTCGGTCGACATGGTCATGGACGGAGTCGATTTTCGCCTGGAAGAGATCGCGCCCCAACGCGCCGGGCGCAAGGCGCTGGCGGTAAATCTTAGCGATCTGGCTGCCATGGCCGCCCTGCCCGTGGCGGCCGTCGTCTCGCTGGCGCTGCCCCGCCGCGGTGGTCTGGAATTGGCCAAGCAGTTGTACGAGGGCATGGTTCCCTTGGCTCAAGAGTTCGGCGTGGCGATCGTCGGCGGAGACACCAACGCCTGGGATGCCCCGCTGGCCGTTAGCGTGACGGTGCTGGGAACCACCACCGATCGGGGAGCTTTGCGGCGCGGCGGGGCTCGGCCCGGCGATCGACTGCTGGTGACCGGCCCACTGGGGGGCAGCATTTTGGGGCACCACCTCGATTTCACTCCCCGGGTGCGTGAAGCGCTGTGGCTGGCCCAACAGGCTGAGCTCCATGCGGGAATCGACATCAGCGATGGCCTGGCGCTCGATCTGGCGCGGCTCTGCCAGGAAAGCGGCTGTGGCGCGGAACTGTTTGCCGATCAAATTCCAATCAGCGACGCCGCCCGGCGGCTCGCCGCCACGCCGAACGAGCCGGTACAGCGAGCCGCGCAGCAACAACCCGCGCAGCGGGCGGGGCTGGGCTTGCTACCCAGGCCCCTAGCACACGCGCTGGCCGACGGGGAAGATTTCGAGTTACTGCTGGCCGTAGCGCCGGAAGATGCCCGGCGGCTCGTCGGCAATCCACCGCCGGGCTGCCCGATATTCCAGATCGGCGAGTGCCTGGCGGAACGGGGACTCTGGCTCCGCGATGCCCAGCAACACCGGCTGCCGCTGGAGCCGCACGGTTTCGAGCACCGCTTCTCGTGATTAGGCTGTTGAGCCGCCGGCTTCTTGGGAAAGCGATGATCGCGTGGGCACCGAACTGCTCAGCCGCTGGGAATTCACGGCTCCCGACGAAGCCGCCACGGTTCGGCTGGCCACGCTGCTGGCCGGCGTTGTGGAGCCAGGGCTCGTCGTGTGCCTCGACGGCCCGCTGGGCGCCGGAAAGACTCGTCTGGTGCGGGCTTTTTGCGAGGCGCTGGGAGTCCCCCCGGCCGAAGTGCAAAGCCCTACCTTTGTGCTGGTCCGCGAGTACACCGGACGACTGCCGGTTTACCACCTCGACGCTTATCGCCTGGCCGACGAAGACGAACTGTGGGCCCTGGGAGTCGAGGAATTCTTCGACGCGCCGGCCGTGACACTCGTCGAATGGGCCAGCCGGGTCAGGGGGTGTTTGCCGCGCGAACGGCTCGACCTGACGATCCAGGTGCTCTCCCCCTGCCGGCGTCACATTCGCTTCAACGCGCAGGGCGAGCAGGCCCAGCGGGTGCTGACAGCGCTGCGCGATGCCCTGGCCGAGGGGGAGGCCGGGTAACGGTTGGCAGGGTCGTAGCCGGTGGTGCGGCCCCGCGCGGCGGCAGCCCGCTGCGCGGCGGGGCGAACCGTCGGGTATCTTCCGGCGTAATCGATACGAGCGCTACAGATTCACTGTTCGGCGCAGCCTAACATGTTGCTGGCTTTTTGCTTGCGACATTTCGCCGGGGGCGTTTTACTGAAGCATAGAGCGGCCGGGCAGGTCCCCAGGCGTTCGAGTACGCCGCCGCTTGCCTGGGCGGCGATTTCGAGCCGGGCGCATGGCCCTGCGAAACCCCTCCACGGAATCTGACGAGCATCCATGAAGCGCAACCCGCCGAATTCGAAGCGTCGCCGAAGCAGCCGCCGAATCCTCCAGAGCCCGTCGCGCGGCCGCTGGCTGGGTGGTGAGGAGCTTGAGCGCCGCGAGCTGTTAACGGTAACCGTCGAATTCCAGACCACGCTTGGCAACTTTCAGGTCGAACTTTTCGACGACGTGGCTCCGCGGACCGTGGCCAATTTTCTGAACTATGTGACGAGCGACCGTTTCGACGAAACCTTTTTCCATCGATCGGTTCCCGGCTTCGTGATTCAGGGAGGCGGCTTCTCGCTCAGCGACAACGGTTTTTCCCAGTCGGTTCAGACCGATGCGCCGGTGCTGAACGAGTTCAATCGATCCAACGTGCGCGGCACGATCGCCATGGCCAAGCTGGGAGGCAACCCCAACAGCGCCACGAGCCAGTTCTTCTTCAATCTGGGGAACAACGCCAGCAACCTCGACAACCAGAACGGCGGCTTTACCGTGTTCGGCCAGGTGCTGGGCAACGGCATGCAGATTGTCGACGCCATTGCGGCGGTGCCCACCTTCAACGTGAACAGCCAGATCGGCGGCAGCGCGTTTACCGATACTCCGCTGCGAAACTACACCAACGGTAACGCGGTAACCGACGCCAATCCGATCTTCGTCACCAATGTGAGTATCGTGGGGAACGCCTCGCCGATCGTCATTCCGTTCTCGACCACCTCGGTAACGGTGGGCGAAGGACAGTCTCTGCCCGCTCCCACGGTCGTGGCCGAGGAATACAACTCGGGTTCGACACTGACCTACAGCCTCATCGATCCGCCGGCCGGCGCGCAAATCGACCCGGAAACCGGCGTAATCAGTTGGTCGCCGACCGCTGGCCAGGCGAATCAAACGTTTCTGCTGAAGGTGCAGGCGACCAACAGCCAGGGGCTCAGCGACACCGAGTCGTTCTCGGTTCGGGTGAACGATGCCCCCAGCATCGCGCCGATCGATCCGCGGACGGTCAACGAGGGATCGCCGGTTATATTTCAGCTCACCGGAATCGACACCGACACCCCCGCCAACAGCTTGACCTTCGCCGTCCAGTCGGGGGCGCCCAGCGGTTCGAGTTTCGACCCCAGCACCCGCACCTTTCAGTGGACACCGACGGAAACCCAAGGGCCGGGCGACTACTCCGTGGTGTTTCTCGTGTCGGACAATACGGGGCTCTCCAGCACGCAGACCGTGAACATCCGTGTCAACGAGGTGAACCAAGCACCGGTGCTGGCGCCCATTGCCAGCCGCACGCTTAACCGGGGAGAAACCCTGACCGTCGTGGTGAGCGCTACCGACGCCGACTTGCCGGCCAATAGCCTGACCTACTCGTTCGATGAAGGCAGCCTGCCCGGGGCTGTGTTCGATCCCGGCACCCGCACCCTCACCTGGACCCCGCAGGGAAGCGCCTTGGGTAATTTCGCGGCCACGGTTCGCGTGGTCGACGGCGCGGGGGGGAGCGATTTCGAAACGTTTGTGGTCACCGTCACCCGGCCCAACTCGGCCCCCACGCTGGGGTTGATCGCCGACCAGCAAGTGGCCGAGGGAGAACTGCTCACGCTGAACTTGGCCGACTTGGCCGACGATGCGGATCTGCCCGACGAGATGCTGCGGTTCAGCTTGACCCAGGGCCCCAGCGGCCTGGTGCTGGGCGACGGCGGGGCCCTTTCGTTCCGCCCCAGCGAGGCCCAGGGGCCGGGCGTGTACCCGGTGACGGTCGCCGTGGCCGATGCCCTGGGGGCCAGCGCCACGCGAAGTTTCAACATCACCGTCTCGGAAGTTCCGTCGGCGCCCGTGCTCCTGCCCCTCGGCGACCGCACGGCCCAGGCCACGCGCACCTTGACGCTTCAGCCACTGGCCAGCGACGCCGACCTGCCGGCGCAAGGGCTAACCTACAGCCTGGGCGAGGGCGCGCCCGAGGGGGCGTCGATCAATCCGCAAACCGGTGCGATTACCTGGACCCCCAGCGAGGACCAGGTCGGCCAGGAATTCACTTTCCAGGTAACGGTGACCGACGGCACCGGCCTTTCGGCCGCGCAGTCGTTCGCGGTGCTGGTGGTCGAGGCCCCCAAATTCGATCCGGCGGCGTTGCTGCTCAGCCCGTTTACCTTCTACAACCCCGAGGTGGGCCAGTCGGGCGCGCGTGTCGTTACCGGCCCAGCCTTGGAGCGGATCACCTACCCCTACATCAACACCACCAACTACGCGCTGGCCAGCGCGACGGTGCTGGTCGAAAGCCCGCTGGTGCCCCAGCAGGCCGGCGCGCCGAATTTCACCATCGGCCCCGATACGGGCGTGGCTCACATCGTTCGCCCGGGCGGGCAAGACTATCAGACCACGCCCGACAAGGACGGCAATAAGTCGAAGACCAAGGTGGCCCCGACCCGGAACCAACAGCAGACCTCGCTCGAAAGCGAGCTCGAAGCCGACAAGCTGGCCGCGCTGTTGGCCACGGAACTGGTTCGAGAAGCGACCCCCCCGGCGGGCGAGCCGGCCGAAGCGGCCGTGGTGGCTCGCGACGAGGCCTCGACCGCGGTGTTCTCGGCCTGGGAGGAAGCGATCGATTGGGTCGATCGTCCGCTGGTTCAATTGCCGGCCGGCAGGGTTACCGGACCGACCGAGGGGCTCGTGCCGCCTTCCGTGAAGCCGGCGCCCCTGTCAGCGCCGACGGCGGCGCCGCTCAAGGGGGCCGCGCAACCCATGGTGTCCGCGGCGGCAACAACTCAGGCCGAAGCTCGTCGCTCGAGTGATCCCGACCAATCGGCCAGTGCGGCCCGTGCCCTAGGAGCGGCCGCCGCCACGGCGAGCCTGTTTGCTCCGCTGTTGGTTACCCAACTGGAAGAGCGCGATCGCCGCGAGCGTCGCCAGCGTCGTCGCCGAGCCTAGCGACGGGCCGCACGCTTCAAGGGCCGAACTGCCTGCGGACTGCCGACCGCGGCGTGCACGCCGTGTGCGGGTGAGAGGGGAACCACGAGGCAAGTCGAACGGCGCGCGTCGAGCCTCGCAGCGCGAGTTGAACCTTGCTGTCGCCGGCCCCCAATGCTGGTCCGGGTTGGGCGCTACCGGCTAGCCTGCTGGTCGGCTTCGTCGGGCAAGGGGAACTGGGCCACCAACGCCCCATCGGCCGGGTTCCACAAGCGCAGCACGCCATCGTCGCCGCCGGCGGCCACCAGCCGTCCGTCGGCCGTGACCGCCAGGCCGAACAGAAACGCCTGTTCGGCGGCCAGCGATTTCAGCGTTTTGCCGTCGCCCGTGTTGTGGCGTCGCACGACGGCGTCGCCGCTCGAGGTGAGCGTTTCAGCCGTCTGGCCCACGAAGGCTACGCCGGTTACTTCTTTGTTGAAGCCGGCAATGGTGCGTTGTTGCTCGCCGGTGTCGAAGTTCCAGATTTTGATCACCTTGTCGGCCCCGCAACTGGCCAACAGGCTGCCATCGAACTTCCAGCGAACGCCCAGGACATGGTGCGTGTGCCCTTCGAGCGAACGCACCCGCTGGCTGGTCGCGGTGGAAAACACTTTCACAAATTTATCGGCCGCCGAGGTGGCCAGGTACCGGCCATCGGGCGAGTAATCCAGCCCGAACACGGTGTCGCTGTGGGCGTCGGTCAGCTCGCCGAGCAGGGTGCCATCGGCCACGCGCCAGAACTTAACCTCGCCCGAGCGCGAGGGCTCGCCCCCGCCGGTGGCCAGGGTTTGGCCGTCGGGGCTGAAGGCCAGGGCCAGCACGCGGTCGACCAGCGGCGATTTGGCCGTGGCATCGGGCCCGCCCCCTGCGGCCCCGAGCCGGCCCACCAGCTTCCAGTCGGTCTCAGTGGTCCAGCGTTTGAGTTGCCGGTCGGGGCCGATCGTGATCACTTCCCCCGAGGGCAAGCTCCGACTGGCCCACAGGCCGCCCTCGTGCGCCGCCCACGACTGGGCACTCAGCAGCGGATCGAGCCGCACCTGTTGAACGCGCCCTTGGGCATCGGCCACGAGCAGTTCGCCGCCCGGCTGAAAGGCCAGTTGCACGATGGCCGCCTGGGTGGCGGCCGCGGCGGCCTGGGCCTCGGCGGCAGCGGTTTGACGAACCTGTTGGTTGGCGGTTTCCTCGCTTAAGTGGGTTTCGGCCCGGGCGAGCAATTCTTCGGCCACGGCCTGGCCGGCCTGAGCCGCGGCGAGCGCCTTTTCGGCGGCGGCGCGCTTGTCTTCAGCCGCCTTGGCGGCGGTGGCGGCGTCGGTCGCCGCTTTTTCCGCGGTCGTCTTGGCCTCGTTGGCGGCGGCTAGCTGGGCGTTGGCCTGGTCCAAGGCCTGGCCGGCCGCGGTCGCCGCGGTCCCGAGATCGGGAAGGGCAGCCTGCTGGGCCGCCAACTGGCCCTCGCTGGCCGTGAGCGCCGTGCGAGCGCCTTCGACCGCCGCCGCCGCCTGGGAAACGGCCTGCTTGGCCGCTTCGAGGGCCATGGCCAGCGCCGCGTCTTGCGATTGCGCGGCCAGCGCCGTTTCCGCTGCCGTGGCCGAAGCTTGGGCCGCGGTTACCGCCGCCGTCAGGGCTTCCAAAGTACTCTTGGCGGCCGTCACCAGGCTGCTGGTCGCGGCGACCGCCGCGGTGACTTCCGCCGCGCGGGTATCGGCCTGTTGCTTGGTGAGTGCCGCCGCCTGTTGGGCCGCGGTGGCGCTGGCCGCCGCCTGCTCGGCGGCTACCTTGGCCGCCTCGGCATTGGTGCTGGCGAGCGTTGCTTGTTGGGCCTCGGTGGCGGCCGTGGCCAACTCGCCGGTTTGCTTTTCGACGGCGGCGATTTTGGCGGCCTTCTCGCTTTTGGCGGCCTCGACCGCCGCCTGGGCCGCAGTGACCCGGGCCTCGGCCACGGCCTGAAGCGCCCGTTGTTCGGTCGCGCGGGCCGCGGTGGCCAGTTCGCCAATCAACTCGCCGAGTTGGTCTCCGTCGGCCACGTTCCAAAGCCGCACCAGCCCGGCCGCTCCGCCGGCTGCCAGCCGGGCTCCGTCGGGGCTGAGCACCAGAGCCCCCACGGCCGAGCCTAGCTCCCAATGCCGGGTTTCAGCCGATCCGTCGAGCGGCCAAATCCGCACCAGCCCGTCGGCCAGGCCGGCGATTAACTGGGTGCCATCCGGGGTCCAGGCCAGGCTGGTCACCGCCGGCCCCTGGCTTCCCAACGGCCGCAAATCCAAGAGCGGCCAGAGCACCAGGGCGCGATCGGCGCAGCCCACCGCCAGCCGAGTGCCGTCGGGGCTGGTCGCCAAACACTGGGCCGGCGAGGGCAATTGAACCGTTCCAACCAGGGCGCCGTCGGTGCTGCGCCAAACCCTTAGGGTGTTATCCGCCCCGCCGCTGAATAGCCGCTGTCCGTCGGCCGAGAAACAAAGCGCCGAGATGGCAGCCGGGTGCCCTGCGAGCGCCGGGCCGGCCTGGCCCGTGGCGGCGTTCCAAATCTGCAGCTTTCCCTCAGCCGTTGCCGTGGCGGCCCATTGGCCGTCGGCGCTGAGGGTTGCGAGGGTCCAAGCGGTATCACCCAGTGGCCAGGTTGCCTGCGCGGCCGGATGGGGCCGTGCCCACAGCTTCACTTCGCGGTAGCCACCCGAGGCCAACAGGTTTCCATCGGGGCTGAAGGCCAGAGACTGGACCAGGTCTAAATGGGCGACCCCCGGCCGCTCGTACAGGCCGGCCGACTGCAGATCGGGATCGGTCAGCCGGCCGATCAACTTCGCACCCGGCGTATCGTACAAAAAGATCTGGTTCGCCCGGCTGCACGCCGCCACTAGCCCGTCTCGCGAAAGCGCGGTGGCCAGCACCGGGTGAACCCCCGGAGGCAGCGGTTGCCAGGCCAGGGTGGAATCGGCCTGCGGCGGTTCGGAGCTTCCCTGCGCACCTTGATCGATCCAACGCTTTAGCAGCCCCAACTCTTCGCTGGTCAGGCGTTTGGCTCCCACCGAGTTCTCCTCGGGGGGCATGTGCGGCTCGCTTTCCAGCGCGGCCACGGCCAAGAGCATGCTCTGGGCCCCGTTGCCGGGCACGATCGCCGGGCCGCTGGCGCCACCTTGCTGCATGCCCGAAGGGTTTTCGAGCACCAGGTCGCTCTCGGCCTTGGTCGTGTTGTGACAAGCCAGACAGTTGCGCTCCAAGATGGGCCGCACCTGGGCGGCATAGTCGACCGGCTCAGTTCCGCTCGGCTCGACGATCGGGGTGGGGTCGGCCAAGGCCGCAGCGTTCAACACGGCCCAGGCCCCCAGCGCAAACAGGGCCGTCGCCCGGCGCGAGCCATTGGTTCGGCTGAAATTGAAGCGGCAAGCTGCCCCGGCGCGCCACGGCAGGTTGCAGGTGGTGAGCGCCCAACAACGACGGATTATCTGCTTCACGGCTGCACCTGTACGGTGATCGGTTGGTGGATTTCCAACGGCTTCCCTCCATGTTCGCAGCGTGCCCAGACGACCACGAACCCATGTTTTCCCTCCGTGGCGTCGGCGGCGGCCGCCAGCGAAAGGGTGGCGGTGGTCTGATCGCCGGCCACGGCCGTTTCGGCGGCCGAGAGCCCCGCGACTCCCGCCGGGGGGCGCACCGCCAGGGTGACCGGGCCCTCGAAGCCGTTTCGGCGGGTCAGCGTCACCGCCAGCTCGATCGCGGCCCCTCGTTTCACCACCCCCTCGCCCGGCACCGCGACCGCCAGCACCAGAGGGCCAGGCTCGACCCGCAGGGCCACCGGTAGCGAAAAGTCGAGCACGTTGATGTTCTGCTTGTCGCTGCCGTCGGGTTTCTTGGTGAATGGCACCTGGGTGGTCGTCTGGGCGAACACGCTGAAATTACCCACCGCGGCGTCGGGCGCGGCGAACAGCCGCAGCACCCCCTCGGTTTGATCGGCGGCCAGGGTCACCGGGTCGCCAGTGACTTTGTCGGGCAAATCGACCGCGGCAATGGCCAGTGCCCCGGCGAAATCTCCCCGCCGAACCGCCTTGAGCGGCAGTTCGATGACCTGGCTTTGCGGCACCACCAGTTCACTCACCCCGACATCGAGCGAGTAGGGGGCCACTTGGGCCACCGAGGCTGCAAGCGAGCGGGTCAGGCGCGCCGGGGGAGGCACCTGGGCATTGCCTGGCCAGACTACGGTGCCCCCGCGAACCACGCGCTCCTGCGCTTGGTCTGCCGCGCCGGCGCGGGCCACCAGGCGGAAACTGCCGGCCCAGGCCCCCTGTTGCTCCGGCGCGCCCAAAACCACGTGGCCGATCGTGCGGCCGGCCGGTATGACCACGGGCGGACAAACGAGCCCCTCGGGCAGCCCCTCGGCCGAAACCCGGATTTCGCCCGCGAAGCCGTCGCGCCGCAGGGCGACCAACGTCAGTTTGTCGGTTCCGCCGGCGCGGATCAGCGTGGTCCAGGGGTTGGCGTTGTTGGTCGGATCGAGCGGGTATTCGGGCAGGGCGATCACGCGGAAGTCGGGTTGCGGCGGCCGAACCACCAGGCGGTAAAGCCGTCGCGGGTCGCCGCGCGATTCGCCGAACAAATCGCGCAGCACCAGCCGGTAGGTGCCCCCCTCTTTGCTCTCCAGGGGATAGGCCATGTCGTCGGTCGAGGTGTCGAAGCTCGGTGGCCCCGCCGAGCCGGTCGGATCGATGCCCAACTCGGCGACATTCTTGACCGACTCTTCGCCGGCTTCGTTCTTGGTCACCTGTTGCACGACCAGGTAAGGATTCACCGCGCGGTTCAGGCGATTGGCGAACACCTCGATCCAGGTGACTGAACCCGGCGCGACCTGCAATTGGTAGTGGTCGTGATCGCCCGGATGCTCAAACTGTCCCCACACTTCGCCGGGAATGGTCAGCGGCTGAGCTTGGTCGGGGGCGTCGTTGGGTTCCGCCTCAACCGCGGGGGGCACGTCGGAATACAGCAGCGGCAGGGGATGGGTTGGCCCACGGTCGGTCGCCAGGCGGTAACCGAATCCATCGAAGCCCGCGCTGGCCGGCCGGACCGGCAAGGCCCAATCCAATTCGGTTCGCCGCTCCGGCTGTCCGGGAAACTCGACCGTCACGGTCACCTGGTCGAGCGGTTGCCCAGCCAAGCGCACATCGTCGGTTGGGCTGCCGCCGGGCAAATTCCGCCCCCAAAGCGCAATGGGGGCCGACGATCCGGCGACACCGGAACCGGGCAGGGCCCATTCCACCTGAGGCAGCGGGCCCAGGTGGAGCCGGTAAAAATGCTCGCTGCCGCCGGCAAACTGCTGGTCGCTCAGCTTCACCAGGTAGTCGCCCGACTCGGCGGCGACGACATCGAAGCCCGCGTCGAGCCGGTGCGTGTCGCGGGCCACCACGACGCGGTGCCCCGAGGGATCGTAGAGCTCGATTCGGGCGTCGAGCCGAGAGTCGATCCGCTCGGCCCAGGTGTCGCCCACCAGCCGCTGGCCGGCTTCGACCGAGATGCGAAACCAATCGACGTCGAGGGCGCCGTCGAGCCGCCCGTTGACGGTGCTGCCCGGCGCCACCACGGTGGCCTGGGCCAGAGCGTTGTTCGGCTCGGTTTCGACAATCTCCGGAATCGAACCGACCATGAACAACCGGGGATTGGAAATGCCGTAGCTGCCCACGGCCCGCACCTCGTACAGCCCGGGAAGCACCTCCGGCGCCACGGTGACCAGGAACTGGTTGGCCACGGGCTGCGGCTCGGCCTGCCCCTCTACGGCCTGAGTTTTCTGAACCGCGGAGATTCCCGGCTCGGAGAAGACGAGCCGATCGACCCCTTCCAAATCGGCTCCCGAGAGCAGCGTTAGCTCGACCTGGCTGCCACTCTGGGCACCGGCAGGGAACACGCTGTAGAGCCGCGTGGCCGGAAGCTGGGCGTGCAGCGCAAGGGGGTTAGCGGGCACCATGCAGCCGGCCAAGCAGGCCGCCAGCCAACCACGAACACGAAAACCGGCAATTCGCATCGGAAGGTTCGCCTTCGACACGGGGTGGGTTACAAGCACGGAGACTGGCGGGCGCGAATTCGAGGTCGGTCGATTGGCGCGGGGGGTGCCGATCGTTTACGGCGGTTGGGCCGCCCGGGTGGCGGCGGGGGCTATGATCGCTCGGCTTGGTGGTCATGCGGCCCGCGAGCGGTTTCGTTCTGCCGCTACGTGGCGCGAATGCTTTCTATCGGGGGGATCGATCTGGTTGGCTCGAACAGCGCACCAGTTTAGTTGCCCCTGGGCTCGATTTCCCGCCGAATCTGCCCCCGACCGGTCGGTGGCCCCCCGAGCCTTGGCCCGACCCGGACGGGTCGGGTGACCTTGGGTTGGGCCGTCGAAACTGCGAACTTCGGCAAACCGCTAATTAGTGATTGAACAGAAACTCTTTGGTGTTCAGCAGGGCCCAGACCAGGTCTTCGTAGGCCTGCCGCTTGTTCTCGGTGCGCTCGAGGTGGGCCAAAGCCACTTGCAACTCGTCGGGGGCTGGCGGCCGGCAATAGGCCCAGAGATAAAGGTCGGCTACCCGCTCGGCGTGTGGGCGAGATTCGTCCTGGGCCAACTGGGCCGTGCGGCCGGTGTCGGCAGTGAGCTTGCCCTGAACTTCGCTTGAATTGAGCAAGTGCAGGCTCTGGGCCAGGTTGGCTTCCTGCGAACGCTCGCACTCACAGGCGGTGTCGGACTGAGGCTTGCCGAACACGGTCAGGAAGTAGGTTGCTGCCCCCTGGTCGGGAAGCTGAACGGCCTTGGTTCCCGGTGGCAGTCCGGAAAACTCGGTCGAGGTGGCGGTCACCTGGTTCAGCGCGTCGAGCAAAACTTCGGCCGCGAGGCGGCGGGGATAGAACCGCGAGAAATTCTGCTTGTCGGTCAGGTTGTGATCGTTGGGCAGCGCGCTGAGCTGGTAGGCCCGCGAATTGGTGATCGTGCGGATCAGATCCTTCAGGTCGTATCCGCTGGCAACGAAATGCTGGGCCAGTGCGGCCAGCAATTCAGGGTTCGAGGGGGGATTGGTCAACCGCATATCGTCTTCCGGGTCGACCAGTCCCCGGTCGAAAAAGTGCTTCCAGTACCGATTGACCAGGGCCGTGGCGAAGAAGGGGTTCTCCGGAGCGGTCATCCAGTCGGCCAGGGCCTGCCGCGGATCGTGGTCGGGCGTGAGCGCCGCCGGCGTGGCCCCCAGCCCCGTGGGAGGCACCATCTGGCCGGTCTTGGGGTGCTGGGCCTGGGCCGGGCCAGGGCGATGGAAGACCCGCGGCTCCTCGGGCCGTTCTCCCTTTTTCTTCGACAACCGCGAGAAGAACGCCGCCATGCCGTAGTAGTCTTGCTGGCTCCACTTCTCGAACGGATGGTGATGGCACCGGGCACACTGAATCCGCAGACCCAGGAACAACTGCGCGGTGTCTTCCACCTGCTGGTTCACCTCGCCCACCTCGCGGTACCAGGCCACCGGCGGGTTGTCTCCGATCTCGCCCTGGGCGGTGACAATCTCGCGAACAAACTGGTGGTACGGCTTGTTCTCGTACAGGCTCTGGCGAATCCAGTCGTGGAACGAGTAGGTGCCACGCACATAGCTGGCGTCGCGCCGCTTGTTGCGCAACACGGCCGCCCATTTGTTGGCGAAATAATCGGCATACTCGGGGCTGTCGAGCAGCCGATCGATCCACCGCGCACGCTTGTTGGCGGCCGAGTCGGCCAAAAACGCCCGGGTTTCTTCCAGCGTCGGCAGCCGGCCGGCGATGTCGATCGTCACGCGGCGAAGGAACGTGCTGTCGTCGGCCAGGTCCGAAGCCGGGATGCCCAATTCGGCCAGCTTGGCGAAGACCGCCTCGTCGATAAAGTTAACGGGTGCCGGCGGGTCGCTCAGCGCGAGCCCCAGCGGAACGCTAGCCCGGAACACCGCCACCTGCCCCTGGTAGCGGGCCATCACGGCCACGTCGCCGGTGAGCCCTCGGGTGAGCGTAAGGCCGGTGGCCGAGGTTTCGGCCATCTCGGTATCGTTGGCGTCGAACTGCGCCATCCGCGTCACGTCTTCCACCGTGCCGTCGGTATAGTGGGCCACCACTTTGAGCTGCTGCCGGCTCTCGCGCTGCATTACGCGACGGTCGGGCACCACCGCGATCGACGCCACCCGCGGATCGTCGGCCTTGCCGTAGGGCATGCCCTGGGCGATCCAGCGACGCAGCAGCTTGTACTCGTACGAATCCTGGGCCAGCCGCTGGCCGCCGCCGTGCGGCACCGCGTTCGTCGCTTTCTCCAACAACAAACTGCGGTCGGGCGCCGCGGGAAACAGCCGGCGTCCCCGGGCTTCGCGGACCAGGTACTCGAAATCCTCGCCGGGCTCAAAGCCCAAGAGCGACAGTTTGAACCCGTTCTGGCCGCTCGCCTTGCCGTGGCAGCCGCCGCTGTTGCAGCCAAACTTGGTGAAGATCGGCACGATTTGGTTGGGGAAATTGATCGGCAAATGGTCGCCAAAGTGAACCACTTGGACGGGCAACTGGGCTTCCGCGGTCGTGCCCCCCGCTTCCGCCGTGTAGGCGGCGGTGATGGTCGTTTCCCCATCGGCCAGCGGCGTAACCAGCCCGCTCGGGTCGATCGCGACGATCCCCTCGGTTTGGCCGCGATAGGTTGCCAAGGCCGTTACGTCTTGTCGCGTACCGTCGGCCAGGACGGCGGTTACCACCAGCTGGTCGCGGGCATCGGCGCCGCGCAGCACTAGGGGCTTTCCTTCGGCGGGGGCCGATTCAATCTCCAGCCGCAGAGCCGGAGCGGGCTGAGAGGCCGTGGGGTCGGCCGCTCCCTCGGGCGAACAGACCTCGCCGGCAGCGAGCGTTTGGGCGAATAACGCCAGACAAATCGCCGACAACGCAGCGTACGACTTCGTCGGACCCACGGTCATGGTCCACCTCCCAGCAAAGTTCCGGGAATCAGGCACGCGGCAGGCCGCGCCCAGGGTATCCTCACCCCGGTGGAGGCAGGGGGCCCTCTTCGGCGGTTGGCGCACCCCCGGTCTGCGTCCAGATTTTCGCATCCGGGCAGGCCAGGGGCAAGCACTTGTGGTCATACCAGCATTTGTTGATAATTGGTTGCGCCCGAGTCCGGCTTGGGCACCCCCTGCGCGGGCTCGGCCGTTTGGTCCCCGTTCGGTCCCGGCCGGACCACCCAAGGGGGGCAGCAACGCCCCCGGCCCAGCTATTGGCCGCTGGCCAAGCAACCTCCCCCCGGGGCGGCGGAGATAAAGCAACCATGGCCTGGGTTTATCTGGCTACGGCCATCGTCCTCGAGGTCGCCGGCACTTCGGCCATGAAGGCCTCGGACGGGTTTCGCCGCGCCGGGCCAAGCGCTCTAATGCTGATCTGTTACCTGGCCAGCCTGGCAGTGTTGAACCTGTCGCTGCGCCAGATTCCGGTCAGCGTGGCCTATGCCGTGTGGTCGGGGTTGGGTACGGCCCTGGTCACGGCGGTCGGCTACGGCTGGTTCCAAGAGCCGCTGGGCCCCGGAAAAATCGGGGGCATTTCCCTGATCGTGGCCGGGGTGGTTTGGCTGAACCTGAGCGGGGCAGGTCACTAACCGCTGGACAACGCGACCTGACGATTAACGAGAAACAAGTCGATGAGCCCCCACTTGGAGATGCATCCCGCCTCGCCCGAGGAGCTGCGCGCCGCACACCAGAACGTGTACGACGTGTGGAGTAAGGGGCTTTCGCCGGAAGCTCACCTGGCGCGCCGGCTCGGTTCGCCGCACCATAATTGGGCCCGCTGGTACGTGGGCCTGCTGGAGGGCCGGGTGGTAACTTCGCTGGCCGCCCATCCGCTGGAGCTGCGGCTGGGCGGCGCGGTTTTTCCGATGATCGGCATCGCCTCGGTCCATACGCTGGCCGAGTTTCGCGGTCAGGGGCTGGCCCCCCGGCTCATCGCCTGGGTCGAGCAATTCGAACGCGAGCAAGGAGCCGCGGTTTCGCTGCTGTTCTCCGACGTGGCCCCCGGCTACTACGCCCGGCAAGGCTACACACTCTGCCCGGCCCACCTGGGCCGCCGCGAATTGGGGTCTCACGCCGCCGCGCCGCCGGCGACCCGGGCTCGGCTCGAATCGTTCAAGGCCACAAACGGGTTGGGGCGCATGATGGGCCTTTGGAGTGGCTGTCACGGCCATTGGTCGCTGAGCCTGGAGCGAAGCGCTGAATACTGGCAGTTGCTGCTCGATCGGCGCCCCGACGATGATTTTTACTGGCTGCGCGACGAAGGGGATGCTTTGGCCGGTTTCGTGCGGATCACCCCGACAGCCGGCACCTGGAAGATATGCGACTGGGCGGTGGAAGCCGGCCAAACCGAGCTTCTGGCGGCGCTGTTCGACGCCACGCTGCACCTGGCCCTGGAGCGAGGGGCCCGGCAAGTCGAGGGTTGGCTCCCCGATTGGCCCGTGGTCCGCGGGCGGTTTTCGCTCAGCCCCCGCCCCGACGAAATTACGATGCTCAAGTGGCTGGTGCCCCACGAGCCCTGGTCGGCGGCCCAAATCGCGGCGGCCGACGCCCTATGTGAAATCGACCATGTGTAAGTTGTCGCGTCGCACGGGCGCGGGAAACTAATTGGCGTTGCGCCGCCGCGCGGCGAGGGTACTGCTCCCGGCCTATCGAGGAGAACACGCATCATGCAGCTCGGTTTCGTTTCCGCCATTTTGCCCGACTTGAATCTGGACCAGGTGCTCGCCTTTGCCGCGGCCGAAGCCTATGACGTGGTCGAGGTGATGTGCTGGCCGCCGGGGGGCAAATCGCGCAAGTACGGTGGCGTGACCCACCTGGATTGCACAAGCCTGACCCAGGCCATGGCCGACGACGTGCGGGCACTTTGCGACAAGCACGGCGTGGGCCTCTCGGGGCTGGGTTATTACCCGAACCCGCTCTCAGGCGAAGCCGAGGAAGCCCAACTGGCCCGCGACCACTTGCGGCTTGTAATCGACGCCGCCCAGATGCTGGGGCTGCGCAACGTGAACACCTTTATCGGTGCCGACCACCGCCAGAACAGCGAAGTCAACTTCGCCCGGTTTGCCGAGGTCTGGCCCGAGTTGATTCGCTATGCCGAAGATCGCCAGATTCGGATCGGCATCGAAAACTGTCCGATGTTGTTCAGCTTCGACGAGTGGCCCTCGGGCAAAAACCTGGCCTATTCGCCGGCGGTGTGGCGACGGATGTTCGAACGGATTCCGTCGGACTGCTTCGGGTTGAACTACGATCCCTCGCACCTGGTGCTGTTGATGATGGACTATGTGCGGCCCATCGACGAGTTTCGGGACAAATTGTTCCATCTGCACGCCAAAGACATGCGAATCGAACGCGACGTCATCAACGACCGGTCGATCCTGGCCTTCGGCTGGAGCACGCCCAAAACGCCCGGCCTGGGAGATGTGAACTGGAACCGGTTCGTGTCGGCGCTGACCGACGTGGGCTATCAGGGTCCGATCTGCGTGGAGATCGAAGACGACGCCTTTCAGCCCGAGCTGGAACAGCGAAAGAACTCGCTCCGGCTGGCCCGCAACGTGTTGCGCCCGCTGGTGGTCTGATCGTGGCCCGGCCCGGCAGGGCACTTTCTGGCGAGCGGGCAGGGCCCTTTCGGGCGAGCGGGCAGGGCCCTTGGCCGACTACCCAGGTCGCTCCCTCCCCCCGGTCGATGGCGCGGCTGGGCCGATTGACTGGGACCGTCGCGCCGAAGGGAACGACAGGTTTTCCACCACCTCCGAGGGGAGAAGATGCGACGGATACCCCCCTGAGGTTCGCTCGGCAGATGACGCATGGGGGGTGGCGTAAGTGCTTGCGGGGCCGGATTTTTCGGTTTCAAGAAGTGTCCTTGACTCGGGCGATTCGCAGGCGAAGAATCGCCTTGCGGGGCGCGGTGCGATTCGGGCGATCCACCGCGAGCCGGCCCGTGGCGCTGGTCGCCTCCGGGTTTCGACGGCCGACCGGCTGGTTACTCGGTGAATGCCGGGGAGTTGGGCCGGCGGAACGGCTCCGATTTAGTCTGCCGCACGGGAACTTTCCACGCCGACGCCAGCCGCTTCAGATTTCGCTGGCCCCCTCGAATTCAGCAGGCCCACGGTATGCCCAAGTTGCCCCGATTGGCGGTGGGTCCCGTGTTTCACGCACCCCGGTGCCCTCAGGGATACGGGTCTCCGGTGGCCTGGGCCCTGGTCCACTTGCTCGCCGACCAGGGGCTGGAAATTCAGACGTTTCAGTCCCGGGCTTGTTTCGCGCCTTGCGATGCCGCCCGATCGCTCACGGGGCGCGGACCGGGGTACCTCGACACCTGGTTAATGTCGCGTGAACAGTGCCTCGATGCTTTCAGCCAGGGGGCATCCAAGAGCGATTTGGCCCTCATCGAAGGGGGGCTTGGCGCGGCCGGCCAGGCGCTTGGCCAGGGGGGGCAACTCGATCTGCTCGCCGACTGGCTGCAGGCCCCGCGGGTTGGCATCGTCAACGTCGAGCAGCTTCCCGCGTGCCGGCTACCCCGGCGACCGAAGGTCGATGGACTGTTGCTCGAAGGGCTCGCAGACGCCGGCCAGTGGCCCGTTTGGAAGACCCAGTTGGAAACGCTTTGGGGTCTGCCGGTTTGGGGTGGGCTGCCCGTGGGCGGCCAACTCCGGGCGGAGTTGGCCCTGCGCAGCCCTTGCCAGGCCCCCTCGCGCGAGTTGGGCCGGGAACTGGCGCAGCGTTTGGCGCCGACCCTCGACCTGGCGCGGCTGTTGCGGGTGGCGCAATCGCGCGAGCTTCCCAGCGTGCGCCAGGGCCGATCCGAACGTCCCACGGCGGCCACGCCGGGGTTGAGGATTGCCATGGCCCTGGACGAGGCGTTTCACTGCTACTTTCCCGCCACGCTCGAGATGTTGGAAGCGGCCGGCGCGGAAGTGGTCGATTTTTCGCCGCTGCACGACGAGCGTCTGCCCGAGGGGGTGCACCTGGTCTACCTCGGCTGCGGCAATCCGGAGCATCATGCTCAGCGGCTCAGCCAAAACCACCTGATGCATGCCGCCCTGCGGCGGCACTTGTTCGATGGCGGGCGGGTCTACGCCGAGGCGGGGGGCCTGGCCTATTTGTGCCGCGAAATGTGCGACGAGGCCGATCGACCCTGGAATATGGTCGATATCTGGTCGCTGCGCGCGCGCCCCCAAGGGGTGGCTGGAACTCCGCCGGCCGTGGCGGCGACCCTGACGAGCGACTGCTGGCTAGGAGGTACCGGTGAGCAGGTGCGGGGGTACCTGAACCCGCGCTGGCAGTTTTCGCCCATGGACGGCTGCACCGCCGAAGCGCTGACCGCCGAGCCCCACTTGTGGCGCCGGCAAGGGGCGATCGGCAGCCGGCTGCACCTGTATTTCGCCGCGCAGCCGCGGGCCTTTCAGCATCTCGTCGAACGCAATTCGCTGGGATGCACGCGCTAATCGCGTGATGCTTCTCGCGACTCTGGTCCCCGTGGTGGCGCTAGCAGCGAGTGCCCCCAACTGCGAAACCAGCTTCGCGGGTGTCTTCCCCCAGCGAGAATGCAAGGTAGATTTGCCGAAGCGGCGGGCGCGGCCACTTGGGCCCGCTGCTGGCAATCCTAGGGCCGTGGGTGCGTGAGTGCCGCGGCCAAGCTTCCGCCTCGCGGCGACCTGGCCTGGCGATCTCGGCATGACCAACACGCTATATCTGCCGGAACTTCGCGAGATGCTGGCCGAGCAGAACTCGAGCGAGCTGGCCGAGTTTTGCACCGCGCTGCACCCAGCCCGAACCGCGGAATTTATGGAGGGGCTTTCGGCGGCCGAGGCGTGGCAGGTTCTGACCCACGCCGATCCGGCGACGCGGGTCGAAATCTTTCGGTACTTCGATCACGCGCGGCAGGTCGAAATCGTGGAAACCGTCGACCGCGAGTCGATTGGCCAGCTAATTGCCCAGATGGCGGCCGACGAGCGGGTCGATATTCTCCACGACGTTTCGCCGGCCGTGGTCGACGAGCTCCTGCCGCTGTTGCCCACGGACGAGCGCCGCGACATTCTGCGGCTGCGCGCTTATCCGCAGGGAACCGCCGGCGCGCTGATGACCACGCAGTTTGCCCGGCTCAGCGAGGACCTGACGGTCAACGAGGCGCTCGAAGAACTGCGGCGGCAAGTGGAAGAGCTGGAAACCATTTACTACCTGTACGTGGTCGACGCCGAAGACCATTTGCGGGGGTTGGTTTCGCTCAGGCAACTGGTGCTGGCCAAGCCCCAGGTGAAGATCGCCGACCTGATGCAGCGGGGCCTGGTCACGGTTCCGGTCACCGCCGACCAGGAGGAAGTGGCCCGGACGCTGGCCCGATTCGATTTTCTGGCCATCCCGATCGTCGACAACGAGCGGCACCTGGTGGGCATCGTAACCCACGACGACGTGATCGACGTGGTCCGCGAGGAAGCCACGGAAGACGCCCAGCGGATCGGTGCCGTGGTTCCCCTGCGCCGCGGCTACTTGGAAACCTCGCTCTGGACCATCACCTGGAAGCGGGCCATGTGGCTCCTGGTGCTGTTCGTCGGCGCGCTTTCCACGGCCTACGCGCTGCAGAGCTTTTCCAAGGAAATCCAGGCCATTCCCTGGCTCGTGCTGTTTCTGCCGCTGGTGATTTCCACGGGCGGAAACTCGGGTAGCCAATCGGCGACGCTGATCATTACGGCGCTGTCGACCGGCGACGTATCGCTGGCCGATTGGTGGCAGGTGGTGCGCCGCGAACTGTTGACCGGCATCATGCTGGGGACGATGTTGGGGCCGATCGGCTACCTGGTGGCGGCCACGCTGGCACCCGACCTGCGCGCCGCGCTGGTGGTACCGCTGACGATTGTGCTCGTGGTCACCAGCGGAACGCTGCTCGGTTCGATCCTGCCGCTCGTATTCCGCCGCTTCGGGCTCGACCCGGCCCTGATGAGCAACCCCTTCGTCGCTTGCCTGAGCGATATCGTGGGGATCGTGGTCTACATGACAGTGGCCCTGCGGCTGCTCGGCACGTGAGCCGGAATTTGCCCGGGTGCATTTCGGCCGAGAGACCAGTCCCCGCATCAGCCGCGGCAGCCCCCCCACGGGGCACGAACCGCACGGCGTCGTCGACCCCCGCGGGGCCGGGGGCGGATTAGGCCGAGGCCCCAGGCGACGGCGACGGTGCCACGTAGAGCTGCAGCACCTGGCTTTGCACCTTGATGGCCCGGATCAGCGTCCAGATTTGCTCGGGGGTAAACCGCTCCGGCGACTCGGCGGCCAGGCCTTCAAGCTCCTCGGTCATGGCGGCGTGCTGATCGGTGGCCGCCTCCAGGCGCAGCGACATCTGCTTCCAGCTCTCGTTCAACTGCTGGTCGACCTCGAGCTCGTCCCAGTCCTGGACGTGGTTGGCCAACAGCAGGCACAACCGGGCCACGTCGCGCGGCGCGGCTTCAGGCTGCATTTGTTCGATACGGGCGGCCAATTCTTGACAGGTCATGGTGTTAGGGCATCCCGGCTCAGGTTCTGGTTGCGGACTCACGTGGTGTGAAAAGGCGCCTCGGCGCGGCCTATAACCCAGGGGGTCGGGCCAGCCGAGGCCAGCGATGCAATCGGTCTCACTTGGGCCCAGACGAGCGGCTCGCGATCCCTCGCCCGGCACCCGGTGGGGGCCGCGCAGGTTTCGGGGCCTGGTCGAAAGTGAGCGGAGGAGCACGGAGACAAACGAAGCTCGGCGGAACCGGCCGCGCCGATCGGCCTGCGTCTTTCCGCTGAACCAACCTTAGCTCATTTTTGCCGGTCCAGAGATTTTGCCCGGGCATGGGCCCGCAGGGGCGGCGCCAGCGGCACAACCGGCCCTTTGGTCGGGGCGGGTCCGAGGCGGTTGCTTAGCTTGGCAAAGGTTCCCGGCGCGAATGAAAAATCGTGAGAAAAGGGCCTCTTCAACCCGCTAGAAAGCCAGCATCCCTCGCCCTAGGATAGGGCTTTGGCGATTGCACCGGCTCCGCCGCCGGAGGGCGAAGCCCCTTGGCTGGCGCTTGGCACTGGGGGCCGGTGCATCCGCTCGGCCCGGCGTCGGCCCCCAGGGGTCGGCGACGTTCGGCCGAGGGCAACCACACATCACGGGTCGGACCGTTTGCGCGCCGCCCACCCACGGGGAGTTCCAGGCATGAGTTCGTTGGAGAGCCAGGTCGCGGACGTTCAACAGTGGATGACCAGCCCGCGGTTTCGCGGCATTACCCGGCTCTATACTGCCCGGCAGGTCGTTGAGCAGCGGGGCTCGATCGTCACCTCGTATCCGATCGCGAAGCAGGCGGCCGAAGCTTTTTATGCCCGGCTGCGCGATTTGTTCGAGTCGAAGCGTTCGATCACCACCTTTGGCCCTTATTCGCCCGGCCAGGCCGTGGCCATGAAGCGGATGGGGATCGAGGGGATTTACCTGGGTGGGTGGGCCACCTCGGCCAAGGGTTCCTCGCACGAAGACCCTGGCCCCGACCTGGCCAGCTACCCGCTCAGCCAGGTTCCCGAAGAGGCGGCGGGCCTGGTGCGAGCCTTGCTCATTGCCGACAAGAACCAGACCTATTCCCGGCTGCGGATGGCGCCCGAAAAGCGGGCCGCCACGCCGGCGATTGATTTTCGCCCCTTTATCATTGCCGACGCCGATACGGGGCACGGCGGCGACGCGCACGTGCGGAACCTGATTCGCCGGTTCGTCGAGGTGGGGGTGCCCGGCTATCACATCGAAGATCAGCGACCGGGCTCGAAGAAGTGCGGACACCAGGGGGGCAAGGTGCTGGTGGCCGAAGACGAACAGATCAAGCGGTTGAACGCCGCCCGCTTTCAGCTCGACGTGATGGGGGTGCCGGGCATTATCGTGGCCCGCACCGACGCCGAGTCGGCCACGCTGCTGGAAAGCAACGGAGACGAGCGCGATCAGCCGTTTATTCTGGGCGCCACGAACATCGACATTCCGACCTTCAAGGTCGTGTTCCTCTCGATCCTGCGACAGTTCCACCAGGCCGGCGTGAAGGAGTTCAACGGCTACCAACTCTACGCGGTCTCGGCCGAGGAATACGCCGAGGCCGATGCCTGGCTCGAACGGAGCGGCTCGATCCGGCTGATTAAAGACGCGGCGGAAAAGTACCTGCAGGACCCCGGCCTGAACCCCGACGCCCTGCTGGACAAGGTCTCTTCGCGCATCACCGACACCTGGCAAAGCGAAGCGGGCGTGAAGACCTATGCCCGGGCCGTGGCCGACGTCATGGAGTTTCGAGCCGGCGAGGGGGAAGAATTCCCGATGTCGGTCGAGAAGTGGATCGAGTTCGGCAGTACCGCTTCCTTCAACCGAGCCAAGGCCGTGGCCAAGGCAATGGGCATCCAGATCATTTGGGACTGTGACCGTGCCCGGACGCCCGAGGGTTACTACCAGGTGCAGGGGGGAATTGAGTACGCCATTGCCAAGTCGCTGGCGGCGGCCCCGTTTGCCGACCTGCTGTGGATGGAAACCAAGACAGCCGACCTGGCCGATGCCCGGCACTTTGCCGAGGCGATTCACGCCCAGTTCCCCGACAAGATGCTGGCCTACAACCTCTCGCCGTCGTTCAACTGGGACACCACCGGGATGACCGATGAGCAGATGCGCGATTTCCCGATCGAGCTGGGCAAACTCGGGTTCGTGTTTAACTTCATCACCTACGGCGGTCACCAGATCGACGGACTGGCCAGCGAGGAATTTGCCCTGGCCCTGCGGCAAGACGGCATGCTGGCCCTGGCCCGGCTGCAGCGCAAGTTGCGGCTGGTTGAGTCGCCCTACAGCACGCCCCAGTCGCTGGTAGGCGGCCCGCGGCTAGACGGTGCCCTGATTGCCTGCTCGGGCCGGACGGCCTCGACGCCGGCGATGGGCAAGGGTTCGACCCAGTTCCAGCACCTGATTCAAACCGAGGTGCCCACCAGCCTGTTGCAGGAGTGGCTCGGCCAGTGGACCAAGCACTACTCGCTGGCCCAGCCGTTGCGGGTAAAGCTCCGGCCCAACCGTTCGGGTTCCGACTTGCTCGAGCTACAGGTGCTGGGACCCGACGAGAAGAAGCTGGCCAACGTGATCTTCGCCACGATCCAAGATCGCCGCGGCCGGACGATTCTCTCGGTCCGCGACCAGAACACCTTCGACACCGCCCTGCGGCAAAAGCGGTTGATGACGCTGCTGCACCTGTTCCTGATTCACCGCTACAAGGCGGTGGCCGTGCACTACGTGAGCCCGACCGACGACAACCAGTATCAGACCGCCAAGATGAAGTCGCACGGGATCTACTCGCAGGTCAACAACGAGGTGGGCGAAATCATCGTGGCCGACGTCGATCTCGAAGGGGTCGCCAAGCTGCTGGACCCCGAGGGCTCTGCCCTGGGGGCCCTGATTCGTAAGGGACGCTAGTCGTGGCCGGGCGACCGCCCAGCGCGGGCTGGCTTGGTGCGGCCCGATGGCGGGCGCCGGCGGTGGCCTGTTGGCTGCTGGTAGCCGCCGTGCGGTGGGGGGCCGACGTGCCGCTCAGGGCGGGGCAGGGGGCCGACGGCGCCGTCACCCCCAGGCCACGGCCAAACATCCTCTGGATCACCAGCGAGGATCATGGCCCCCACCTGGGCTGCTATGGCGATCCGCTGGCCACTACGCCGCACGTCGATGCCTTGGCCGCTCGGGGGCTGCGCTATGCCAGGGCCTGGTCCAATGCGCCGGTCTGCGCGCCGGCCCGAACCACGCTGATTTCAGGCATGTTCGCCACGTCGACCGGCTCCGAGCACATGCGGAGCATGGTCCCCGCGCCGGCCGAAGCGCTTTTCTTCCCGCAGCTACTGCGCCAGGCGGGGTACTTCTGCACGAACAACGCGAAGGAAGATTACAACCTCTTGCCCCACGGCCAGGTTTGGGACCAGTCGTCGGCCAGCGCTCATTGGCGCAACCGGGCCGAGGGGCAGCCGTTCTTCGCGGTGTTCAACTGCACCAAGAGCCACGAAAGCCAGATTCGTGTTCGGCCTCACCAGGCCGTGCACGACCCGGCCCGGGTGCGGGTGCCTCCCTACCACCCCGACACGCCCGAGGTGCGCCGCGATTGGGCCCAGTATTACGACGTGGTTACTCGGGCCGACGCCGATGCGGGCGAGCGGTTGCGCGAGCTGGCCGAGGCGGGCCTGGCCGACTCGACGATCGTGTTCTATTTCGCCGATCACGGTTCGGGCATGCCCCGCCACAAGCGGTCGCCGACGAATAGCGGGCTGCAGGTGCCGCTGATCGTGCTGGTGCCCGAGGCCCTCTCAGCCCTGCGGCCCGCCGACTACACGGCCGGCGGCGTGTGCGACCGGCTGGTTAGCTTCGTCGATTTCGGGCCCACGGTTCTGAGCCTGGCCGGGGTGCGACCCCCGGCGTGGATGCAAGGCAAGGCCTTTCTGGGGCCGTTTGCCACTGAGCCAAACGCTTTTTTGCACGGCTATCGCGGGCGGATGGATGAGCGGACCGACCTGGTGCGGAGCGTCACCGACGGGCGGTACGTGTACGTGCGAAATTTCATGCCCCACCGGCCGGCCGGCCAGCACCTTTCCTATATGTTCCAGACCCCCACCACGCAGGTCTGGTACGATCGCTTCGTGCGGGGCGAGCTGAACCCAGTGCAGGCGGCCTATTGGCTGCCCAAGCCGAGCGAAGAGCTTTACGACCTGAACCAAGACCCCGACGAAGTGCTGAACCTGGCCCCATCGTCGGAACACCGGGCCGTGCTTGGCCGGCTGCGCCAGGCCGTCGAGGAACAGATCCTTCGGGTTCGCGACGTGGGGCTGCTACCCGAGGGAGAGATGCATCGTCGGGCCAAGGGGAAAAGTCCCTACGATATGGCCCGGGAAGAAGGCGTTTATCCTTTGGAGCGAATCCTGGCGGCAGCCTTGGTCGCCTCGAGCCGCGAGCCTTGCGAGGCCCGCGAACTGCGGAATTGGCTTACCGACCCAGACCCGGCGGTGCGCTATTGGGGGGCGATGGGCGCGCTGGTCCAGGGGCCAGCCCTGGCAGCGGAACTTCGCGAGGAACTTACGGCCGCCCTGCACGACGAGTCTTCCTGCGTGGCGATCGCCGCGGCCGAAGTGATGGCCCGCTGCGGCACCCCGGCCGAGCAGGCCGAAGCCCTCGCCGTACTGGGCCAGCGGCCTCGAATGAGCAGCGATGTATTCACTTCGATCGCCGCGCTCCAGGTGCTCAGCTCGCTGGGGGCCGAGGGCGAGCCAGTGCTCGAGGCGCTGCGGCGCGACCCGCCCGAGGTCGACCCGCCTCACGGGCGTTACCGCGACTACGTGCCGCGGCTTTTGGCGCGGTGATGGGAACGAGCCGCCGGGTTGCCAGGAACCTGGGGTATGCGAGCTGGCCGGTTGGCAGTGGCTCAGGATGCCGCTGCGGGGCCACGGGTTAGCGATGATCGGAAACCTCGCGGACCGAGGCGGCCACCAGTTTGCCCTGGTCGGTGACGATGGGGCTGAGGGAAATCTCCGCGCGAAACTGCCGACCGCTTTTGTGCTGACCGCGTAGCAACAACCCCGAACCCATCGGCCGCACGCTCGAGCGGGCGAAGAAACCCGCCACGTGGGCCGGGTGCGCGGGTCGCACGTCTTCGGGCACCAGAACTTCGATAGGCTGCCCGACCAGCTCCGACGGTTCGTAGCCGAAGAGCCGCTCGGTCTGTTCGTTGGCCAATACGATCTGGCCCTGGGAATTGATCAAAACCAGCGCGTCGGGGGCGGAATGCAGAATGCCCTGAAACAGGCGCTGCGATCGCTTTAGTTCGGTGACGTCGCGGCCCACCAGATACACGCACTGTTCCTGGGCGATCGCGGTCACGTTCCACGAGACCCAAAGGGTTGAGCCGTCGCAATGCAAAACGCGCGTCTCGCGCGCCGCTCCGCGATCGGGCAGTTCGGTCAGAGCCAGGCAGGGCTCGATCACAGGGCGATCCAGCGGCTCGATGAATTCCAGGAACGAGCGCCCCAACAGTTCGTCGCGGCCGTAGCCCAACAGCCGCTGCCAGGCCGGGCTTACCTGGCGCAATTCCCCTTGGCGGTCGACAATGGCCAGTAAATCCCAGGAAAGCGCGAAAAACCGCTCCCGTTCCTCTTCCGCCTGGCGCCGCTGGGCCAGCTCGCCGATCCAGCGGGTAATGGCCTGGGCCAACTGTTCGGCCGAAGCAAAACGCTCGGCGGGTGATTTGGCCAGCCCCTTCAGACAGATTTGCTCGAGGGCCTCGGGAATGCCTGGTACAAGCTGCGTGGGAGGCTGGGGCGGCCGGTACTGCACCTGGACCAACACCTCGGTCAGGGTGCTGGCCACGAAGGGGGGGCGGCCCGTGAGGATTTCATACAAGACCGCGCTCAAGCCGTAGATATCGGTGGCGGGGCCAATCTGGTCGTGCTTGCCGGCGGCCTGTTCGGGGGCCATGTAGGCGGGCGAACCCAGTATGTGCCCGGCCAGCGTGGCCAGCGGGTTCTCGGTAGCGCGTTCCGGCGGTTCGTCCGGGCCGAGCGCGTCGGATTCCCGGGCATCCAGCTTCTTGGCGAGCCCCCAGTCGATCACCACGACCTCGCCGTAATCGCCGAGAATGACGTTTTCCGACTTTAAATCGCGATGCACCACCCCGCGCCAGTGGGCATAGCCCACCGTGTTGCAGACGATACAGAACGCATTCAAAAGCGCGAGCAATGCCTGATAGTCGCCGCCGGCCGTACCGCGGCGGGCGTGGTATTGGCGAATGTCTTCGCTCAGCGTCCGCCCCCGCAGGAAACGCATCGAGTAGTAGGGCTCGTGGGTAACCGGGTCGAGACAAATCTCGTAAATCGGCACCACCCCGGGGTGATCGAGCTGGCTGGTAATGCGAGCCTCGCGCAGGAACCGCAACTTGGCCAGGTTGGAAACGGCCTGTTTGGATTGCAGGCGCTTGACCGCCACTTCGCGCTCCAGGGCCAGGTCCTGGGCCAGCCAGATCTCTCCGATTCCGCCCGCGGCATGCAGGGTATTCAGCCGGTAGCGCTCGCGCGGCGGCTCGGTAGTGGGGTTTGCGGCGTCGGTACCAGCAACGCTGGCCGCGTAACCCAGCGTGGCCCGAGCCGACTCCCAGGTGTCGGTCGAGGGCCCCTGGCTAATGGTGCTCAAAATGCCCCGCAGGTCGGTCGAGGTATGGGCCAGCGTTTGCCGCAGGTCGCCGCCCGTTTGGGCAAGTTGGCGATCGGCCAGGTACTCTAGGTGAGCCAAATCCTCTGGTTGCAGGCATTTTTGAGCGATCAGGCGGTCGGCGAGCGACGCGGGCTTGGTGCTCGAGCTTGCGAGGGCGGCCTCGGCGAGCTGATCGGCGGTGAGCCAGCCTAACTGCACGGCCAGGGTACCGAGCAACAACTCGCGCTCGCTGGGCATGGAAACCGTCCAACCAAAGGGAGAGCGGCGGCCGCTCGCAAGCGGCGCCGAGCCACCAAACAAGAACCGGGCAGGGGCCGGCCCATCGACCAAGAGCATGACCCGCGACCCGCCCGCTCGCAAGCGGCGGCGGTTGAGTGCGGTTTCCACCGGCGCGATGGCCACCGTCGGCCCCTGGGTGGCGGGCCGCTTAGCCCGCGCGGTGGGGCGAGAACAGGTCGCGAATTTGCGGTCCTTGGTAGCCCGACTCGAAGCAGTGCAGGCCGAATCGCTGCGACAGTTCGCGACAGACCTCGATGCCTCGCACGCTGTTTCCCTTGACGTCGAGCGGGGGGGAATAAATGCCGATGCCGAACTGGCCAGGCACGACGCCGACGATTCCGCCCCCCACGCCGCTCTTGGAGGGAATGCCCACGCGGTAGGCCCATTCGCCGGCGTAGTCGTACATGCCGCAGGAAAGCATGATGCTGAGCAGGTACTTCACATAGGGCTGCTGGATGGCCCTTTGGCCGGTGAGCGGATTCAGACCGCCGCCCGCCAACGTGGCCCCCATCACGGCCAGGTCGCGGGCCGAGACCATCAGCGAACACTGCTGAAAGTAAAGCTCGAGCGATTCCTCGATTCGCGGGCCCACCATGCCGAAGTTGAGCATCAGGTGGCCGATGGCCCGATTGCGGTGGCCGGTCATTCGCTCGGACATGAATACCGAGTTGTCCAGGTACACTTCGCGACCGCAGTAGCGGGCGAACATATCGAGCATGCGCTTGACGCGTTCGGGGTAGTCGGCCCCTTGGACCAGGTCGGCCGTGGCGATCGCCCCGGCGTTGACCATGGGGTTAAAGGGCCGGTTCGACGACTCATCGAGCACGATGGCGTTGAACGCCTCGCCGGTCGGCTCAACCCCCACCTTGGAGAGCACGTGTTCCAGCCCGTGGTCTTCCAATGCCAGGCCGTACACAAACGGCTTGGAAATCGACTGAATGGTGAACAACGTTTTGGAATCGCCGACCTCGAAGACCTGGCCGTCGACGGTGGCGATGGCGATGCCGAAGGCACGGCGGTCGGCCTTGGCCAGCTCGGGAATGTAATCGGCGACGCGTCCCTGGTCGTTGCCGGCGTGCCGGGCGTGAATTTCGCGCAGCACTTCGCGCAGTGGCGCCGCGGCCGCCTTCATGCGTCCGAGCAACAGGTCCAACTCGGTGTCGTTCGTCGGGGCGCTCACGGCGTGAACTCTCCTGCCCAGATGGGAGGCGCGCTAGTGGACGGGCTGGCCAATCAGCCGCTGCACCACCGCGGCCAGGTCGCGCGTCAAGGGATGATCGGGATACCGTCGGCAAAACACGTCGCTGCTGGCCGTGCGGGCTACCTCCAGGCTCAGCGGCAGCACGGCCGCCACCTCGGTCCGGTACAGGTCTTCCACACGCGCTCGCAGGGTCACCAGATCGGTCCCCTCGGGAACCTTGTTGACGATGATGAACATGTCGGGCACCTGCAGCTTGCGGGCCAGTTCCACGGCCACGGCGGTGCCCTGAAAATCTTGCTGGTCGGGCCGGACGATCAGCGCCAGCGAATCCGAGACGGCGATCGACAGCAGCGTTTCCTCGTTCACTCCCGGGTGGGTATCGATGAACAGGAAATCGAGGTCGAGCCGCTTGAGCACATCTTGCAGGCCGTCGTTCAGCAGGGCCACGTCGTAGCCCTCGCGGAGAATGCGGGCGATCTCGCCGGTCTTCAAACTCGAGGGAATCAGAAACAGCCGGGGGCGCTCGGCCGAAGGGGGAACCCCTTCGAGCACCCGGTCGGTAACGTCGTAGGCCGCTTCTTCGATGCGGCATCGGCCCCAGAGGTAGTCGTTCAGCGAATGGGTGATCCGGCCTTCCTCAAGCTGAAACAGCACGTGAATGCCGGGCGACTGAATGTCGGTGTCAATGATGCCCACTCGGTAGCCAGCCTGGGCAGTGAGCAGGGCCAGATTAGCCGTGGTATTGGATTTGCCCGTGCCGCCCCGGAACGAGTGGGTGGAGATGATCTTTGCCAAGTACCAGGTCTCCCTTGGTGGGTTCGGGGGGCGGTTCGCCTTGGGTTGGTGGTGCGGGCCGGCGGCGGGTGCCGCGCCAGGGCGCCCGCTAGCCTGGCTGGTCGCGCTGACGGCGCAGCTCCTTGGCACGCTGCTGCAGATTCTTGAAATAGTCGGAGTCGGCCAGCCGGGTGACTTCGTCCTCGAGCTTTCGTTCGTCGAGATGCAGGTTCAACAGCGGCAACGGGTCGAAGCTGATCGTGGCCAGTTGCTGGACCGATACCGTCGTGGTGCGGAACTCGAGCGTGGGGCCGGCCATGCCCAGGCGGAAGCGAATTTCGCCGCTCACCGGCTGCTCGGATATCATCCGGTTGCCAACCACGACGCCGTGCCGCCCCAGGGATACGAGCGTCCACTGGCCGTCGCGCAGCAGCAGGTGGGCGTGGAGCCGCGACACGTACGGATCGCGCATTTCGACGTGGCAATCGGGCGAGCGGCCGATGGTAATCTCAGCCTGGCCCGAGAATGACCACGACTGAATCGGGCGCCCGCTCGTAGGGTCGAGCAGCGCCACCATCACCTCGCCGGTTGCCACCGGAAGGGGGGCCGGTTGTTGCATGGGTTGTCCGCCTGCACGCCGCTATCTGCATCAGGTCCGGGTTCCAGAGGCCCGTGGCCGCGACAGCGACCACCCAGGCCAGGGCAAATGGGATACCACAGACGCCCCTTTCCGCTATGTTTGCGCAAACCATTTCTGGCATAAGTGTTTCGAGCCGAATTCGGAGTTCCAGTGCAGGTGGCAAGCTGCTTCAAACCCGGGCAGCGCGTGTGCGCTTCGCAGGCAATAGGTGCCCAAGCGGCCTGTGGCCGGCCATTGCGGTCAAGGCGCCCCGAGGTTTTCCGGCCCAGCCTCGGACCAGCCAGATTCGGGCGCGGCAGCAATTGCGGGGCCCTGCCCGTTGGATGCATTCGGCGGCCGGGCAGACTAGCATTCGCCCCAAGCGGCGCGTGACGGCGCTCGCCGCCCGACCGCCAGAATCCCGAGGAGCACGTTTCCGCGATGATTCCGTTGCCGCTCACCAGCAAACTGCCCGGCGTGGTTTGGCCGGCCATGCCTGGCGGCAAAGGGTCGCAGTTGCTGGCCCTGTTGTTTCAACTGGACGAGTCGCAGTGGCTGCCCGCGGCAGAGATCGAGCGGCGACAGTTTGGCCAGCTCAGGCAATTGGTGCAGCACTGCTACCGGCAAGTGCCCTTTTATCGAGATCGCATGCGGGCGGCCGGGATCGAGCCAACCAGCGCTTTCGAGCCCGAGGACTGGCGGCGGATGCCCCTTTTGACCCGGCACGAAGTGCAGCAGGCGGGCAACCGTTTGAAACCAGGCCAGGTGCCCCGCGAGCACGGCGGGCAGAGCGAATGGTTTACTTCGGGCTCGACCGGCCAGCCGATACGCGTGGTGGGCACGGCCCTGACAGGGCTCGTCTGGAACGCGCTGACCCTGCGGGACCATCGCTGGCACGAGCGCGATTTCAGCGGCAAACTGGCGGCTATTCGCTGGCTGCCGCCCCAGCGGGCTCGGCCGCCCAAGGGTGAACGAAGCGAGAGTTGGGGATCCGCCACGCTCGACGTGGTAGAGACTGGCCCGTCGGTGAGTTTGAACCTGCAAAGTTCGCCGGCCGAGCAAGCGGCCTGGCTGCTGGCCGAAGACCCCGATTACCTGCTCACGTACCCCTCGGCACTGAGGGCGCTGATTGGCGAACTGGGGCCCCGAGCCGGGCGGTTGCCTCGCCTGCGCCAGGTGCGCACCATCGGCGAGTCGTGCAGCGACGAAACGCGCCGCCTGTGTCAGGATCAATGGGGAGTGCCGGTCGTCGACCTCTACAGCACCCAGGAGGGGGGCAATGTCGCCCTCCAGTGCCCCCAGGTGCCGCGGAACTACCATGTGCAGTCCGAGGCGGTGCTGGTCGAAGTGCTCGACCCCGACGGCCAGCCCACCCCGCCCGGTGGGCTGGGTCGGGTGGTGCTGACGCCGCTGCACAACTTCGCGGGGCCCCTCTTACGATACGAGGTGGGCGACTGGGCTGAGCCGGGCCAGCCTTGCGGCTGCGGACGAGGGCTGCCGGTGCTGCGGCGCGTGGTGGGCAGACAGCGAAACCTGGCAATTTCTCCCGACGGAGGCCGCCACCGGCCGTCGATTGTGCTCTCCGGGATCGACGACCTGACCGCCCGGTCGCCGATCCGGCAGTTCCAAGTCGTTCAGCGTGGCCTGAGCGAAGTCGAGGTGCTGCTGGTGGCCGATCGGCCGCTCGACGATACCGAGCAACGCCAGTTGGCGCGGGAAGTTGACCGAGCATTTGGCTGGACACTGACAGTCTCGCTGAGCTATCACCAGCGGCTACCGCTGGGCCCGAATGGCAAATTCGAAGACTTCCGCTGCGAAGTGCCGGCGCCGCCCATTGCGCCATCGGAATGATGGCGCGTGAAATCGAATTGATTTATTTGCGGGCAGAAGGGGGGATTGTTACACTTTCTTTACTTGCTGATGCAAGTATGCTCAGGGCCATGGGTTGCGATTCGGATTGGCACCTTGATCCCACCCCATGGCACGAAGATTGTTACTCTGCGGTTCCCAACCGTGGCTCACAACGAAACCCAACGGCGGGGATCGGAGCCGGGGCAGCGATGATGGCCTGGGTCGCAAGGTGGGCGACCCGCATCAGACGCGGCTACGAGCGAATCGGACCGGTGTTGGAACCCAGCGACACCAAGGCCGGCCCCCAGTATCCGGAGATTGAACCATGCGATTGACCCAGCAAACCTTGCGAGCGGCGATTCTGACCACGGTAATGGTTGCGATACCCGTGGGAAGCAGCTTTGGCCAGGGATTTTTCGGGGGTCAAGGTGGTGGCGGTGGCGGTGGCGGTCGGCGGGTGTTGTTCGGCAACGATGGCGGTGAAGGCGGCCCCTCGACCAACGATTGGCTGCCGGGACTACTCGAAGGCGGTTTGGACCTGTTGGACCGCATTGACCAGGATCAGCAGTTCATCGACGAGGGCCCGGACGACGACTACGTGCCGGTGCGCCCCCGGCCGCGGCCCCGCCCGCCGGTCGAGCAACCCCGGCCGAACAAGATTCCGGCCAAGCCGGTCGAAGCGAAGAAGAACGTTGTCTTTACGCCCATGATGCTGACCGCGGCCGATATTCAGCAGCTCAAGGACCAGGCCAAGGACCAGATCAACCAGGACCGACAAGACCTGAAGGATATGCTGCCCAGCAAGGCCGACACCGAAGCCTTTCTGATCTCCAAGGGCGTCTCGGCGGTCGACGCCAAGCAGATTGCCTCGGAGATGGAATCGGGCTTTCTGAATCCGGCCTCGGTGGCGGTTCTGAACGGCGCGGGCTTGTCGCCGGCCGACCAGGGCAAAATCGCCGCGGTGCTCGAAGGGCATAAGCAAATCAACGCCGCGGCCGATGCCGCCATCTCGGGCAATTTGAGTAACAACCAGCTCCAGGATTTGGCGACCGCGCTGGGGCCGTTCGTTCCGCCGGGTTCGCCGGGGGCGACGAATGCGAACAACATCCTCAACAACATGGGTACCTCGGCTGGGCTGATGGACATGCTCAACACGGCCCAGGCCGGATTGAACTCGATTCCGGGGGGCGGAAACGTTCTCTTAGGGCTGATTCCGGGCCTGCCGCCGGGGACGGTCATTCCGCTCGGTCCGGGCGCCGCCCTGGTCGGTACCAGCCTGTTGGGGCCGGGCAGCGGTCCGATGATTACCACGGGCTCGGTGGCGGGCACGTTGGGAATGCCCGTGGGGTCGAACCCCGTGGCCGAGTCGGAAGCCAAGTTGGTGACCGAGGGGGTGTACCTGGTCAACCGGACCGACACCGAGGTGAACTACGTGCTCAACGGCAAGTCGTACACCATGCAGCCCGGCTACACCCAGACGCTTTCGGCCGGCAAAACCTGGAGCATTTCGTTTGACAAGGGGAACGATCAGGGAACGGCCCGGTACACGCTCGACGAGGGTACCTATGCCTTCAACACCACCGACGCCGGCTGGGACCTGTTCAAGCAGTCGTTCAGCGTAACGGTGGATAACTCGAAGAATACGTTCGAGTTCAATTACGTGCTCAACAACAAGGCCATGGTCCTGGCGGCGGGTACAACCAAGGACCACACCTCGCCCTATCCGATGCAAATTCGCTTCGATTCGGGCACGGGCAAGACCAAGCAAAAGAAGTTGGAAAAGGGCGTCTTCGAGGTAGGGTTGGCGCTGGCCGACAACTCGATCGAGTTGTTCGACGGCCAGGCCGATGGCAACCCCTTGGTCGCCAACGCGGCCGGAACGGGCATTAGCCTGTTCGGCAACACCCCGGCCACGGGCGCCGCGGGTGCCACCGGAGGCGGCGGGGTGAGCCTGTTCGGCGGCTCGGCCGGCAACCCGAACGCACCTTGGCGGCAGACCGATTATTTTGGCGGCGGAGCGGCCACGACCCCCGGGGGTTCGTCGTTCCTGGCGCCGACCGCGCCGCGCCCCACGGCGGGTGCGGCGACTCCGCCGGCGCCCCCGGTCAAGGCGGTGCAAGGCACCCTGGCGGGCTCGTCACTGGAAGAGTCGGTGGCGCCCGCTCCGGCCCCGGCCCCGTAGCTTGAATGGACGATTCTCGCACCGCCGGCTGCTGGGTTTTCCCCCGGCGGTCGGCGGTTTTTTTTTGCCGCCTGGGTGGCACTGTCAGCTGATTGCCATCGATGGCTTGTGCCTCTGATTCGAGTTCCACTGGTTCTTAGCGGTGTTGGGCCGGGTAGGGATTCACGTGATTGCATCGACAACCCCAGAATCTGTCCAGCCCTAACACTGGCAATGGCAGTGGCACCCTCAGGCAGAGTACAAGCCTTCGGTTCGGGCGGCTCGGCAGTGGCATCCAGCCGACTTCGAGCTTCCATCGCCCGGTCGTCGTAGGGCACGGCTGGACAAGCCAGTCGTGGCACCCGGCGCGATTCGCCGTTCGCGGCCGATGGATCGGCTCGACCCCGAGGCCGGGCCCCACGAGCGGCCCGGGGTGGCATTGCAAGATCGGGTGGGACCGGGAAAATAGGCCTTCCAGAGGCCACCCGGTCGGACCCCGCCCGGGAAGACCGATGCTACTCTTGGAAACGGTCTGAGTGGGCCCCGATTCTTTTTACGGCCGCCTGCAAGCGGGGGGCGGACTGAGTACCCAATGGAAAAGCGGCTGGTTTTGTTTCTGGTGTTGAGCTTTGCCCTGGTGATGGGGCAAACCCTGTTGGTCAATTGGCTTTGGCCCCCCCAGCGTCCGGCGGCTCAGGCCCCGGCGGCCGAGGGCGAGGCCCTTGCCGAGGACGCCGGCGGCGAAAAACCTGGCGACGAGCTGCCCCCCAAGATCGTCGTGGAAGTCGACGAATCGACGGCCGACCCCGCTGCCGAGGCCGCAGCCGGCGAGCGTGGCGCCGAAGCGACCGCCGAAACCGACCAGCCACCGCCGCAGGTGCCCGCGCAGTGGCTGGCGCTTGGTTCGGCCGACCCTCAGAGCCCCTATCGGATGGTGGTTACCGTCACCAATCAGGGTGCCGCGGTCGAGACCATCGAATTGAACCAGCCGCGCTTTCGGGCCCTGGAGCAGGAGTCGCCGGGAGGGTATTTCGGCTACCTGGCGGCGACCGATTCGGCGAACCCGCCGGGCGCCTTGGTCAATGTGGTTGCCCCTGGCACGCCGGCCGCTCTGGCAGGCTTGCAAGTGGGCGACACCATTCAGTCGCTGGCGGGCGAACCGGTGGGGGCGGCCGACGACCTGCGAACGGTGTTAGCCAGCAAAACCAAACCGGGACAAAGCGTACCGGTGGAAGTGTCGCGCGGCGGACAGACCCTGACGCGCGAGGTCGCCCTGATTCGCCCCCCGCTGGAAGTGGTGCATCGCGAGGGAAGCGACCCGCGCTCGTTTCTGTTGACGTTGGAGCAACTGGGCGATGACCTGATTCCGAAGGATGCCGAGGAGTTGGCCGGGCTCGACCTGCGCACCGGCAACTGGGAAGTGGCCGCCGCGGAGCACGACCGGGTCGAGTTCGTGCGTCGGTTGCCAAAGCACGGGCTGGAGGTGGTGAAGCGTTACACGCTCGAGCCCGTCTCGTCCGCTGCCGAAGGTAAGGCACCCAAGACGCCCGGTTACGACCTGCTGCTCGACGTCGAAATTCGCCAGCAAGGCGAAACCCCGCAAACCGTGGCCTACCGGCTCGACGGCCCGACCGGGCTGCCCGTCGAGGGGGAGTGGTATGCCAGCAAGATCAGCCGCACTTGGGGCGGAACCGGCATCCGCGACGTGGCGGTCGGGTTCACCCACAATGGGCGAACGACCTCATCGAGCATTTCGGCGATCGAGATCGCTTCCGGCGAGGCACCGCCCGATTGGCGCGACGAGCCGCTGAAGTACCTGGGGGTCGACGCTCAGTACTTTGCCTGCATTCTGCTTCCAGAGCAGGAGAACTCCGAGGAGGTGCGCTTCGAGCGGATGAAGCCGCTGCGGGTGGGGCCCGTGCCGGCCGACAAGGCTCGCTACAAGGTGGTGAACACCTCGTGCCGGCTGGTCAGCAAGCCGGCCAAGCTAACCGGTCCGGGAGACCAGTTGGCCCAACGGTTTCGCATATTCGCCGGCCCCAAGCAAGAGTCGGTGCTGGGCGCCTACGGGCTGGCCAATTTGAACTACTACGGGTGGTTTGGTTGGGTGTCGCGGCCCATGTTGGGCATGCTGCACATCTTTTACCGAATTGTGGGCAACTACGGCATTGCCATCATCATGCTGACCGTGGTGGTGCGGTTGGCCATGTTCCCGCTGAGCCGGGCGCAGCTTCAAAACGCTCAGAAAATGCAAGAGCTGCAGCCGGAGATCAAGAAGCTGACGGAGAAGTACAAGACCAACCTGGAAGCCCGATCTAAGGCGCAACAGGAGCTGTTCCGCAAGCACGGTTACAACCCCTTCAGCGGGTGTTTGCCGTTAGTGATTCAAATGCCGATCTTCATCGGCCTTTACCGTTCGCTTTCGGTCGACGTGGAACTGCGCCAGGCACCCCTGTTCTGGAACAGCTTTCCCTGGTGCACCAACCTGTCTGCCCCCGACATGCTCTTCCGTTGGGATTCGGTGATGCCGGGTTTCGTGCTCGGATGGCTGGGGCCGTATTTCAACGTGCTACCGCTGGTAACCGTGGGGCTGTTTCTGGTTCAGCAGAAGATGCTGATGCCCCCTCCGGCCGATGAGCAGGCCCGGGTGCAGCAGCAGACCATGCAGATCATGACCCTGGTGATGGGGGTGCTGTTCTTCAAGGTGGCCAGCGGACTGTGTCTGTACTTTATCGCCAGCAGCCTTTGGGGTCTGGCGGAAAAGAAGCTGTTGCCCAAGACCATCGCGGCCCCCTCGCCGGCCGCCGCGGCCGAGCGCTCGGTTGCCGGGGCGCTGGCTGGCGGTACCAATGGCGAGAGCAAGCCCAAAGATCGTGCTCGCAGCCGGCGCGGCAAGTAACTACCGCCGCGTCGCGCGGCAGGAGATTACCGCCGCGTCGCGTGGCAGGTGATTACCGCGGCGTCGCGTGGCAGATGATTACCGCCGTGACAGCAGCCTCTGGGGGGAGCCCGGCAGCCGCCAGCGGCCCCAGGGCCCGGCTGCCAAGGTGTCGGGTGGCGCAGAAGCGGGGCCCACGATGTTCGGTCGGCTCGACGACACGATCGGTGCCTTGGCTTCGCCACCGGGCGCCGCCCCGCGAAGTATCGTACGGATCAGCGGGCCGGGGCTGCTTGGGGTTCTGGCCCAATCGCTGACCGAACCTTCCCCGCAGCGGCTGGCCGCCGTAAACCGGCCGACTCGGCTGGCGGCCCGCGTGCGGCTGACGGGGTGGGATTGCGAGGTGCCGCTGGCGCTGTTGCTTTGGCCTGGCCGGCGCAGCTACACGGCTCAGCCCACGGCCGAACTGCACCTGCCGGGCTCGCCGCCGTTGGTGGAGGCGGTGTTGGCCCATTTGTCGCGGCATGGAATGCGCCTGGCCGAACCCGGCGAGTTCACCCTGAGGGCGTTTCTGGGGGGCCGGATCGACCTGACCCAGGCCGAAGCCGTGCTCGGCGTGATCGATGCCGGCAGCGACGCGGCCTTGGGGGCGGCGCTGGCCCAGTTGGCCGGCGGCTTGAGCCACCCTTTGGCCGAGCTGCGCGAGAAGTTGCTCGAGCTGCTGGCCCACTTGGAAGCGGGACTCGATTTTGTCGAAGAGGACCTGACCTTCATCGCGCCCGAAGAACTGGTTGCCCAGGTGCGCCAGGCCCGTGCGAGCCTGGCGGCCATCGAGGCGCAGCTGGCCCAGCGCGGGGTCGCCGAGAGCGAACCGCTGGTAGTGCTGCGAGGGAGGCCCAACGCGGGCAAGAGCAGTTTGTTTAATCGGTTGCTGGGGGGGCAACAGGCGGCGTTGGTGGCCCCTTGGGCGGGCACCACGCGCGACTACCTGATGAGTCGCTGGCGCGTTTCGCCCCGGCTGGAGTGCCTGCTCTGCGACACCGCGGGCGTCGATGGCGAGGAGCCGCATTGGGCGGCCGCCAGCGCGGGCGGCGCTTCGCGCGGCTCGGCCGGCGATTTCGACCTCGAAGCCAAACCGGCGGCATCTCCGGCCCAGGTCGCCCAGTGGCACTCCGCACGGCAGACGGCCCGCGCCGACCTGGTACTCTGGTGCTGCGACGGGTCGCGCCCGCTCTCGGCCTGGGAGCGGCGAGCAATGAACCGGCCGACGGCACCGGGCTCCGCGGACGGAACCAAGCGCCATTTGCTGGTGCGCACCAAGTGCGATTTGCCGCGGGCCGAGGATTGGGACTTAGGGGCCCTTGAAGTCAGCGCTGAAACCGGCCAAGGGCTGGCCGAGCTTTCCGCCGCGGTGGCCGCCGCGCTCGGAGAGACGGAAGCAGGGCAGATGGCTGCCCCCACGGCTGCCCGCTGCCGCGACAGCCTGGTTCACGCCGGCCAGTCGCTCGAGGCCGCCGCGCGGCTGGCCGCCCAAAGCCAGGGCGAAGAACTGGTTGCCATCGAGCTGCGCAGCGCGCTGGACGAACTGGGCCGGGTTACCGGCGCCGTGGTGACCGACGACATCTTGGACCAGATTTTCAGCCGGTTTTGCATCGGCAAGTAATGCAATTCGACGGGCCGGCGCGGGCCGCCGGCCGATCGGCAACGAACGCGCCGCGCGGGCACGAGGAAATCACAGGGACGCACGCGCATGACACGCCAAGGGGTGATCGTACTGGGGTCGATCAACGTCGACCTGGTGGTCCGCGGCTCGCGATTGCCTCGGCCAGGCGAAACCGTGGTCGGGGGCACTTTCTTTCAGGCGTCTGGCGGAAAGGGGGCCAACCAAGCCGTGGCGGCCGCCCGGCTTTCGCGCCAGAGGGTGCCGCTGGTGGCGGCCGTCGGCGGCGATGCCCTGGGGCGCTGGTCGCTTGAGCGATTGGGCCAGGAAAACCTCGAGTTGAGCCTGGTCCGAACCGTGGCCGATCGCCCTACGGGCGTGGCCTTGATCTTGGTCGATGCGGCGGGCGAAAACCTGATCAGCGTGGCCTCGGGGGCCAACCATGCCCTGGGAGTCGACGACCTGAACCGGGTTCCGGCCGAGGTTTGGCGGCAATCGGCCGTGTTCGTCGCCGGCTTGGAGGTGCCGCTCGAGAGCGTGCGACAGGGGTTGCGCTTGGCCAAGCAGGCCGGCCTGACCACCATTCTCAATCCGGCTCCCGCCGATCCGCGGGCGGCCGACTCGGAAATCTTAGCCTTGGTCGATGTGCTCACCCCCAACGAAGGGGAGGCTGCCGCGTTGAGCGGGTTGCCCGTCGTCGACCGCGCGAGCGCGGTGGCGGCAGCAGCCGCCTTGCACGAGCGAGGATGTGGCCACTGCCTGGTGACGCTGGGGGCCGACGGCGCCGTGTTGGTGGGTGGGGAGCGATCGTTCATCCCGGCCAGACCGGTTCAGGCCGTGGATACCACGGCGGCGGGAGATGCCTTTACGGGGGCCCTGGCCGTGGCCCTGGCCGAGGGACGCACGATCGCCGAGGCCGCCCAGTGGGCCACGAGGGCCGCTTCGATCGCCGTAACGCGGGCCGGGGCACAGCCTTCGCTGCCGCGGCGCGACGAAGTCGAAGCGTTGTCGGGTGCCGCGGGCCGGTAGCCCCCCGGCAGGCAGGCTATCCGGCGCCGCGGGGCCGAAATCTTGGCCGATTCGCGCTCCAGACTGGTAACGATCGGGCTCCACTTCCGCTGTGAAATCCTGGAGAGAGCGACGCGAACCGAAACGCCCGCTCCGAAAAGGTTTCCATCCCGGAAGTAGCGTAAGCCCAGGAGCTGACCATGAGCCAGTCACTCGCCACCAGGTGCGTTGCCGATCGTGCGATCGTCGTCACCGCCGAGCAAGAAGAGTTCGCCAGTTTTGTCACCCACGGAATCGGACTGGCCGGCGCGCTGGCCGGAGCCAGCCAACTGACGCTGGCCGCCCTATCGAGCGCCAACCCCCTGAAGCAATGCGGGCTGCTGGTCTTCGGGGCCTCGATGGTGGCGGTGTACGCCGCCAGCACGATTTACCACGCCATCAGCGACCGCCGGCTCAAGGATCTGGCCCGAGTGGCCGACCACTCGGCCATCTTCCTGATGATTGCCGGCACCTACACGCCGCTGACGCTGACCTTTCTGGAAGGATCGACCCGAACGCTGTTGTTCTCGGTGGTCTGGGGCCTGGCCCTGGTGGGCATCGTCGGCCGCCTTTGCCAGCCAAAACAGTCGAACGTGTTTTCGACCGTGGTTTACCTGCTGATGGGTTGGTCGGCCGTGGTGGCCGCCGGCCCGCTGCTCCAGGCGATGCCGACCGGCTGCCAGGCACTGATTCTGACCGGCGGACTGTGGTACACGCTGGGCGTGGCCTTCTACATGCGAGACGACCTGCCCTACGCCCACGCGATCTGGCATCTGTTCGTCATGGCCGGCACCGTGTGCCACTACCTGGCCATCTGGGGCTACGTGGCCCGCTGAGTCGGCCCGGCGGGGGTCTGCCCGATCGAGAGTGATGGCTCAAACCGCTTGTCGAGGCCACCGGGGGCCCCGGCAAGCGGTTTTTTTATTGCGCCGCTTCGTGCTCGTCGACCGGGAAGGCTTGCCCGCGAATCTGTCGAAACTGAGGGCTAAGCACCACTGCCTCGACGGCTGCCGAGATGCGGTAATCGTGCTGGGCCAGTTGGTCGGCCATGTGCTCGATGAGAGTCAGGTCGGACAACTGCACCGACCGACCCAGGGCATAGCCGAGCAATTTGCGGCAAAACTGGGCAACGATTTGCTCTTGGCGCTGCGCGGCCAGATACGCCCGCAAGCCGGCGGCGCCGTCGATGGCTTGCCCATCGGGCAGCGTGGTGCGAGTGTCGATGGGCCGGTTGCCCAGGTCGGTTGTACGGTGGCGGCCGATGGCGTCGAACTCTTCCAGGGCAATGCCGAAGGCGTCGATCCGGTCGTGGCACACCGCGCACTGGGCCAGGCTACGGTGCTTCTCGACCAACTGTCGAACCGTAAGCCCGGCCGTGGCCGATTCATCGTCGGGCAGCGGCGGCACGCCCTTGGGGGGCCGGGGGAGGCGCTCGCCCAGAAGCACTTCCGAGACCCAGTTGCCGCGCAGAATGGGGCTGGTTCGCGAGGCGCCCGATTGTTTGGCCAGCACGGTACCCAGGCCCAGCACGCTGCCCCGACCATACTGGCGCGCGCCCTCGAGCTTGCGCCACTGGTCCCCCTCGATTCCCGGGATGCCGTAGTGCTCGGCCAGGGGGGCGTTGACAAAGGTGTGGTCGCCGTCGATCAGGTCGAGCACCGATCCGTCGTTCTGGAAAAAGTCGGTGAAATAGCGCAGCGACTCTTCGTACATCAGCCCGCGCACCGCCGAGAAGGTGGGGAAATGGCTTTCGCTCTTCTCGTCGAGCTGGTCGAAATCGCGAATCTGAAGCCACTGGCAAGCAAACTCCTCGGCCAGGTGCCGGGCGCGCTGGTTGGCTAGCATCCGTCGTGTTTGCGCGAGCAACTCGGCCGGATCGGTCAGCCGGCCCGCCGCCGCCGATTGCCAAAGCGATTCGTCGGGCATGGTCGACCAGAGGAAGTAGCTGAGCCGGCTGGCCAGCTCCCAGGCCGAAACGTCGCTGGGCTGGTCGGTGGGGCCCGGTTTCTCCAGGCGATAGAGAAAATCGGGTGCGATCAACAGCCGGGCCAGAGTGAGCCGAAAGGCCTCGTCGTGGCTCAGCTCTTCGGCTCGCAGTTGGTCGTACAGCGCTTGAAGGCCCTCGGCTTCGCCCTGGACCAACGGGCGGCGGTAGACCCGGGGGGCCCAGGCGACCAGCTCGGCCAACTGGGCCGGCTCGGTATCGCGCAGTTGCTGGCGGTACGCGGCGGCGCGCTCTTGGATCGGCTCGCGCATCGGTTCGAACAGCCCCGGGTCGGAATCTTGCGTGGCATACTCCATGAGCTGGGCAAAGGCGTCGACCGTCTTCAGCGCGTCGGCACTCACGTAACGCAGCTCTTGCCAGAGCCGGTCCAGGCGCGCACGCTCATCGGGCTCGAGCAAGAGCCGAGCAAGGTGTTCATCCTCGCGGTGATAGAGCGTCAGGGTGATCACTTCGTCGACCGGCACCACTTGGGGGTAGCACACCGCCGGGGGGAACAATTGTCGAAACCGGTCGCAGGCCTCGGTTAGCCAGCGCTCGGTTTCGCTGCCGGGCACGATCACGATCGGCACGCCGGGCAGGCGCTCCAGGTTGTCGGCGGTCGGCGCGTCGAGCAGTTGAAGCTGCACGCTGCCTTCCAGCCCCGCGTCGAGATCGAGTTCCCCCTCGACAACCAGCTCGGCCCCGGCCACCAGGTCGCGCGGCAAACGCACGGTGATGACCGAGGGAGCGCGAACCCAAATGCTCTCGGGATCGAGCGTGGGCTCGCCGTCAATATTGCCAAACTGCTCGGGCGCCAGGCCCCAGGGAGCCTCATTACCTCGGCCGGCTGCGGGCTGGCCAGCGTCGGCCGGCGCATCGATCGGGGCATCGGCCGGCGCCGGCAGTGCCCCCAGCAGCGGCCCGGTGAGCGAGCGCAACTGGCGGACCAACTCCGCATCGGGCCCTGCCTCGGCCGGTGGTTGGTCGGCGGCGACCAACTGGGTGAGCTGTTGGGCAAGGTCGCCGCGGACCGCGGGATCGGTTTCCGAGAGCCAGCGAGCCAAGAGCGACCCCGCCGGAATCGACGGGCCTTGAGTGGCCTCGATCGGTTCGGTGTAGAAGTGCCACACCCCCGGGTTTCCCTGGGCGTCGGCATGCGGATTGGCAGCCGTTACCCGGGGCGATACCTCGGCAGCCAGATTCCAGGCAGGCCCCTCCTGCCCCTCGGCACGAATCTCCAGGTCGACCAGCGTCAGGTCGCAAGCGTGGTTGCCGTCGCGCGGGCCAATCAGCAGCGAAACTACGTCGCCCGGCCGCACGGCCAGCGGTTCGGTGGGTCCGAATACGACAGGCTGGCCGCCATGCGAGATACCCGAGCCGAGCGATTGCCGCGTCGGCCCGCGCCGCACCTCCAGATTCCACTCGACGCCGTTGCCGCATTCGGGATGGGCGTGGGTTACCGCGCTGGAAACGCGAACCAGGCCCGTCACGGGCGATTGCCACCCCACGGCTGCTCGCAAGCTGGGCGAGGGGTGCACGGCCACTCGGTGCGCGGGCAAATTACCGGGGATGCGCACATCTTGATCTGAAGAGTTGGCGGCCAGGTTCGGTGTATCGTTGCTGCCCCAGCCGGTGACGAAGTCGTAGCCCGATACCCTCTCCTGCCGCTCGGTAAAGTGCCCTTGCACGACGGGGCGCTGATCGGCGGTGAAGCCCAGGTACGCGAGCCAGGCCACGAGAAACTCCTCTGGCACCTGGTGCTGCTTGGCCAAATCGGCCACTTGCCCGGGAGTAGGGCTCGGTGGGGTCTGGGCAACCGCCGCCAGGCACGCCGCGGTCGACTCGAGCAATTGGCGGCGCTGACTCAGAAGCCGCTGGCTCGTGTGGCGTACGTCGCGCAGCAGCAGTTCGGGCCGGCCCGGTGCCACCAGCCGCGGGCGGCGCCAGACGAGCCAGTCGTCGCCGTGGCCGTCGCCCGCCGTACCGGCCGACAGGGTCACGGTCACCGCGCTCGGATCGGCCGGATCAACGGGCGAACTCGGCGCCTTCCAGCGCAGCTCCACTTTGGAGCGCAGCGGATTGACCGGTTCCTGCCACCGCTTCATGTGGCCCACGTTTTGAAACCGGACGAGCGCCTGTTGCCAGCGCCGAATCTCGGCCACGGCGGCTGGCACATCGCGGTGCTTCCGCTGTTGCCAGTGCACCACCAGCGACTGCAACATGCCGGGCTCGGGAATCACCGAAAAGGTTTGCCACAGTTGCTCCAAGTAGGGCCGGCTCAACGCTGCCTGCTTGGCCTCGCGGGCGATCGCTGCCGAAACCGCCTCGGGCTCGAGTTCGAGCCACTGGGGCTCGTGCTTCGCGATAATGGCCAGGTACTTCTCCAGCGGCACCCGGCCCTCGGCATCGGCATAGCCGGCGTAAAGGCCGCGGATTTCCGCCACCAGCTCGTTGGTCCAATCTTGTCGCGTGGTGCCGGGGGCGAATCGAAACCCATCGGGAAGCAACACCGCGTGCGCGGCGATCTGTTTGGCGGCTTCGAAATACTTGCTCAGCAGCGCCGGCGACATCACCAGCGCGGCGCCGGTGTTGGTGAACCCCTCGCCGGCGGCCCCATCGACGGGAAACTCGCGAGCGGGCTCCAGATCGGCCAGCCCGGTCAGGTCGCCAACGGTGTAGGTGTATTCGGCGTTGGTCAGCCGCCGCAGGATGACCGGCCCCGGATCGCCCGCCGTGGCCCGAGCTTCTTCGCTTAGAAAGGTCCGCACCCAACCGGCCAGGGTTTGCCGCTCGGCGACAGTGGGCTGGGCAGAATCTTTGGGGGGCATTTGGCCGCTAGCCAACATTTCGTCGACTCGCTGCCAGGCGGCCGGGCGGCGGCGCAAGTCTTCGGCCGTTTGGAAAGCCGCCAGGTTGAGCTCGGCCTCGGCCAGTTGGTCGCCATGGCACTCGCCGCAATACTTCAGCACCAGCGGACGAATCGAGCCCGCATAGGCCTCGGCCGCCGCGGACGATTCCTCGGCCCGCGCGCTCAAGGCGCCCGCAAGGACCACGCCGACCGCGCCGAAAAGAAACCACGCGGCGGGCGCACGACCGGTGCAGGCACCATTGGGTGAAAAGCGAGCCGGCAGGGCAGGGGAGGGGGTCATCGGGCGGCGTTTCCTGTTCAGCGTTTGCCTGGGGGCTTTCCCCATCGGTGATTCCCAATGAGCGGCAGGCACCTGGCCAGCGGCCGAAGCAGCGGCGCGGTCGGCCAGCACCTTTCTTCGGCCTGGTCAGAGCGTAGTTTAACTTCCCCCGGTGCTGCCGGCTCCCTGCGGCGCCGGCCGGTAGCCGTGTCGCTCGTAAAGCCGACCCGCGGCGGTCCAGGCGGCGTGAGTTTCCAGGGACACTTCACGAAAGCCCAGGTCCCATGCCCGCGACTCCAGGGTGGCGAGCAGCCACCGGCCGAGCCCTCGGCGGCGAACCCAGGGATCGACCATGAGCCAGTGGACCACGGCCTGGGCGCCCGTGCCCGAACCTCGCAGGGCCAGAGTCACTGAACCCAATAGTGGTGGGTCGCCCGCGGCGGCAGCTGCATCCGCCGCTTCCACCAGCCAGAGGTGTTCGGGTCGCCACCAAGGCTTTTCCAGGTACTCCACGGCAAAGTCGGCTGAATCCCAGGACCGTATTCCCACGCTTTGGCGGGCAAAGGCCCGCTCTCGCAGACTGAGAAATCGGGGACAGTCGTCGGGGCCCGCATAGGTGCGCAGGACCAGCCCTGAGACGGGCTCGGGCACCGGTCGCTCGATAAGGCGGCGGGTGAGTTGCAACACGCTGGCCATAACCGGCTGATTCTCGCCTGGAACGGGGCCGGACACTACCTGCCGGGCGGCGTACCAGGGTGTCGCCGCCATGAACGACTTGTCGCCCGCTCTGCATCGCGAGTTCGACGGCCGGGGCAGTGCGTTGATTGTAACCAGCTATTTCTGAATAGGTTACGTATCGAATCGAAGAACGGATCGCGGGCAGTCGAGCTACTTCTTGCAAACTTCACCAGAGTAGTTTTCACAATCAATCAGAAAAAGTGATAGAATTTGCTTGTAAACTATCATAAGTCGCAAGATATTGTTCATCAGGCGAAGGGAATCGCCAGACCGAGGGAGGAACCTGCCGTGTTGGTTGAGCAGCGACGAGCGAGGTTGTTGGAACTGATTCGGGAGCGGGGTTTTGCCTCGCTGCCCGAGCTGGCCGAACAGCTCGGGGTGTCGGAATCGACCGTGCGGCGTGACCTAGACTTCCTCGGTGAAGCGGGCACGGCCAAGCGGACGCACGGCGGCGCTTTCTTTACCGGAGGTTCGTCGCTGTTGCCTCCGTTCGAGGAACGGCAGCCGGCCCACTGGGACGCCAAGCGGGCGATTGCCCGGCGGGTGGCCGACCTGGTCGAGGATGGCGACGCCCTGCTACTCGACGGGGGCAGCACCACCTACGAAGTGGCGCGGCTGTTGGTGGGGCGGCCGCTGCAGATTGTGACCAACTCGCTGCCGGTGGCCAATTTGTTCGCCGCGAGCGCGTCGACCGACCTGGTGCTGGTAGGGGGATACGTGTACCCGCGAACCGGAGTTTCGCTGGGGCCGCACGCCGACGCGATGCTGGCCAACATTAGCGTGCGGCGGACGGTGCTTTCGGTAGGGGGCATCACCGAACGAGGCTACTTCAACAGCAACCTGCTGTTGGTGGAAACCGAGCGGGCGATGATGCGAGCTGCCGACGAAGTGATCGTGGTGGCCGATGCGAGCAAATTCGGCCATCGCAGCCTGGCCCACCTGGCCGAACTGGGCGCGGCCAACCGGCTGGTGGTGGAGGAAACGCTCAGCCCCCAATGGCGTCACCGATTGAAACAAGCGGGCGTGGCCGTGGAACTGGCCTCGCTGGCCCAGGGCGATTCGACCGACACCGCGAAACCGACCCCCGCCGCTCCGATTGTACCTGCCGAAGACCGTTCCACCCTGACCGACCGAGCCGAGGAAGCATCGCGATGACCGCGACGATGTTGGCTGCCGAGCCCGTGGGAATCGACCGCCGCACGATCGAGGAGATCGTCCGGAGAATCGTGCTCGGCGAAGCGGGATCGCCCTCCGCCAACGGACCAAGCGCGCCGGGGAACCTGGTGGTGAGCATTTCGGCCCGGCATCTGCATCTGACCGACGAGCACGTGGAAATCCTCTTCGGCGCGGGGCATCGGCTAACGCCGGCCAAACCGCTGTATCAAGACGGCTTCTACGCCGCGGAAGAGACGGTGATGGTGGTTGGCCCTCGGCGGCGGATGCTGCCCAGCGTGCGAGTTTTAGGGCCGACACGGCCGGCGAGCCAGGTCGAGTTGGCCTTTACCGACGCGATTTCGCTGGGGCTCGACCTGCCGGTTCGGGCCAGCGGCAAGATCGAGGGCACGCCCGGCTGCGTGCTGGTGGGGCCCCGAGGGGTGGTGGAGCTAGACCAGGGGGTGATTCGCGCCGAGCGGCACGTACACATGAGCCTGGCCGACGCGGCCTACTACGGGGTGAAAAACGGCGATCGGATGAACCTGCGGATTCAATCGAGTTGCCCCCTGGTGCTCGAAGGATTGCTGGTGCGGGCCGACGCCACGAGCAAGCTCGAGGTACACCTGGATACCGACGAGGGGAACGCGGCCGATCTGGACCATGCCACCCGGGTCGAACTCCTGCGGCCGTAAGCCGGAGTTTTACCGGCCCCCGCGCAGGTGCCAAGCGAGCGCGACGAGACAACGAAAGCAGATCGCCGAGAACCACGGATCGAACCAATTAGAGAGAGAATACTGGCCAGGGCGAAGCAGGAGGCGCACGCCTGAAGCCGTGGGCCCCCGGGGCCGGAGTAGCCGAGCCAGCGCGGGGCCTTAAGCGAACGAATCGAACCCCTTCCTTTTCGAGAGGAGACTGCGAGATGGCGAATGTGATGGAGGCGCTGGGCATGATCGAGACCAAGGGCTTCGTGGCCCTGGTCGAGGCCAGCGACGCGATGATGAAGGCCGCCAATGTCGATTTCATCGGCTGGCAAAAGGTGGGCAGCGGCCTGGTCACGGCGTTTGTGACCGGCGACGTGGCCGCGGTCAAGGCCGCCACCGATGCCGGGGCCGCCGCGGCGGGCCGGATCGGCGAAGTGGTCAGCGTGCAGGTAATTGCCCGGCCGCATGAAGACGTGCGCAACGTGCTGCCCAGCGTGCGCGTGAAGGTGGCCGGCGGCAGCGACTGAGCCCGGCGCCGGCCCGCGGGCCAGGCTGCCGAGCGACCGTCGCCGAATTCCCATAACAACTTTCCCGAAAGGCTGTGAAGTCATCATGCAAGACGCGATTGGCTTGTTGGAAACCCGGGGCCTGGTGGCCTCGATCGAAGCGACCGACGCCATGGCCAAGGCGGCCAACGTGCGGATTCTGAAGCAGGTGCAAATCGGCGGGGCCTACGTAACCACCGTGGTTCGCGGCGACGTCGGCAGCGTGCGGGCGGCGGTGGAAGCCGGCGCGGCGGCTGCTTCGCAAGTGGGCGAGCTCGTGGCCAGCCATGTCATTCCTCGGCCGGCCGAGGGGTTGCACGACGCTTACCTGTCGTAGCCCGCGGAAGGCCACGGACGCTTAGCCGAAGGATCGCGCGGTGAAGATTCTGGTAGCCAACCTGGGTTCGACCAGCTTCAAGTATCGCTTGCTGGATATGTCCGACGAGCGGCAGTTGGCCCGCGGCGGCACCGAACGCATCGGTGCGGCCGAGAGCCGGTCGTTCGTCGAGATGGGGGGCACGCGGTACGAGGAGCAAATCGCGGTGGCCGATCACGCAGTGGCGGTGCGCCGCTGTTTGGATCAGCTTACCAACCCCCAGCGGGGCTGCCTGGCCCATGCCGGCGAGGTGGCCGCCATCGGCTTCAAGGCGGTTCACGGTGGACCCTTCAGCGGGGTTCAGCGGGTAACGCCCGAAGTACTGGCGGCCATGGAAAGCATGAACGCGGTCGCCCCGGCCCATAACCCGCCCTACGTGGCGGCCATGAGGCTGCTGGCCGAGCGGTTGCCCGAAATCCCGCTCGTGGCCGCGTTCGAAACCGGCTTTCATCGCACGATCAGCGAAGCCCAGCGAACCTATGCCATTCCCTACGAGTGGACGGAGAAATTCGCGGTGCGGCGGTGGGGGTTCCACGGGGCCAGCCATGCCTACATTGCCGCCCGAACGCGGCAACTGCTGGACCGGCCCGGGCTGCGGATCGTTTCCTGTCACCTGGGCGGATCCAGTTCGCTGTGTGCCATCCGCGACGGGCAGAGCCAGGCGACCAGCCTGGGAATGAGCCCGCAGTCGGGGTTGCCGCACAACAACCGGGTGGGCGACTTCGACCCGTTTGCGCTGCCGGTGCTGATGCGCGAGACCGGTTTGAGCTTGGAGCAGGTGCTGGACAGGCTGGCCAACCAGGGAGGCTTACTTGGAATCAGCGGCACCAGCGGCGACGTGCGCGATTTAGAGCACGCGGCCGCCGCCGGCGACGCCCGAGCCCGCTTGGCGCTCGACGTGTTCGTGGCCGCGATTCGCCATTACCTGGGGGCCTACCTGGTCGAGCTGGGCGGGGCCGATGCCGTCGTGTTTACGGGGGGCATCGGCGAAAACAGCGCGACGGTGCGGAGCGCGGTTTGCCGGGGCCTGGGCCCGCTGGGAATCGAGCTGGACGAAGCGCGTAACGCCGCCGCCCGCGGCGAAGCCACGCTGCACGGACCGGCGAGCCGAGTCGAGCTTTGGATCATGCCCACCAACGAAGAGCTGATCGTGGCCCGCGCCGCCCGCGATTTGCTCGCGGGGCAAAGGACCGATTAAGGCCGTTGGCGCCGCGCTCGCGCGGCGCAGGAGAGAGCGAACCATGTTTGTCGCCAAAGTAACCGGCAGCGTCGTTTCAACGCAAAAGGTGGACTCGATGCGCGGGCACAAGCTGCTGGTGGTCGAGCCCTACCGAGTCGACGAGCAAGACCCCAGAGGGCTGAAGAGCACGGGGCGAACCTTTGTGGCGGTCGACACGCTCGGCTCGGGCTTGGGTGACCTGGTGCTGATTACCCAGGGATCGAGCGCCCGACTGACGCCCGAGACCAAGCAATTGCCGGTCGACTGCGTGGTGATCGGCATTGTGGACAGCATGCACCTGGGCTCGCAGCACGTGTACCGCCGAGTGCACGACGGCGGATAGCGCCGGCCGCTGGGCCGCCCAGACGGAAACCCTGAAACCGAGACGCCGAGCACGGGCCCGGCCCGTGCCCCGCACGCCAAGAAACCGACGACCCGCCTGACGAAACCATCCTTTAGCCTTCATCTGAACGAGCCATGCAAGCCACGGAAACCTTGATTCGTAGCGTCGTGTCCGAGGTGCTGGCCAAACTGGGCAACCAGTTGCCGGTTACCCCCGCCTCGCGCTTGACCGGTCGGCACGGGGTGTTTACTTGCGTCGACCAGGCCGTGCAGGCCGCAACCGAAGCCTTTCACCAGCTGAGCGAGCGCACGCTGGAAGACCGCAAGCGAATCATCGACCACATTCGCCGCATCTCGATCGAGCAATGCGTCGAGTTAGGCACGATGGAAATGGAAGAAACCCGCATCGGCCGGCTGGTGCACAAGCACGAGAAACTGCGCACGCTGGGAGAGCGGACCCCCGGGGTCGAGTTCCTGCGAAGCGAGGTGTTCAGCGGCGATCATGGGTTGGCGGTCATCGAACACGCCCCCTTTGGCGTGATCGGAGCCATTACGCCGGTTACGCATTCACTGCCCACCATTACGGGTAACGCCGTGAGCATGATCGCCGGCGGCAACACGCTGGTGGTCAACCCGCACCCGAGCGGCAAGCGCGTGGCCGCCGAGGGAGTGCGGCGGTTCAACGAAGCGATTTACCGCGACTTGGGCATCGACAACCTGATTTGCGTTATTGCCGAGCCCACTTTGGAAACGGCCGACCAAATCTTCCGACACCGCGGCATCAAACTGATTTGCGTCACGGGGGGCCCGGCCGTGGCCCGGGCAGCCATGAACAGCGGCAAGCGGGCCATCGTGGCGGGGCCCGGCAACCCGCCCGTGGTGGTCGACGAAACAGCCGACCTGGACCGGGCGGCGCGCAACATCATTCAAGGCTGCGCCTACGACAACAACCTGCTCTGCATTGCCGAGAAAGAGGTGTTCGTTGTCAGTTCGGTGTTCGATGCCATGCTGGCCGCCATGGAGCGCGCCGGGGCCGCCAGGCTCAATGCCCGCGAGGTCGACGCCCTGACCCGGGTCGCCATTACCCAGGTGGGCGAGGGAGACCACAAGCACGACGCTCCGCACAAAGACTTCCTGGGGCAAGACGCCGCGAAGCTGGCCCGGGGGATCGGCAAACCGGTCCCGGCCCAGACCGAGGTGCTGTTCGGCGAAACCGACGAGCAAAATCCGTTCGTGCCGGTGGAGCAGATGATGCCCTTTCTGCCCTTTGTGCGTTGCCGAGACGTGGACGACGCGATCGCCAAGGCCAAGCACTACGAGCATGGATTTCGCCACACCAGCATCATTCACTCGAACAACGTGCGAAATATGACCCGAATGGGGCGCACGATGGATACCACGCTGTTCGTGAAAAACGGCCCTTGCATGGCCGCCTTGGGGCTGGGGGGCGAGGGGTACCTGTCGTTCTCGATCGCCACGCCCACCGGCGAAGGCGTGACCACGCCGCTGACCTTCACCCGTGAGCGGCGCTGTTCGTTGATCGACGACCTGCGAATTCTGGGAAGCCCCAAGGCCTAGTGCGACGAGACCCTGGGAGCGGCGCTCGCGGGCGGTGCTCCCGAGAAGGATGTGCGATGCAGATTGCCCGGGTAGTCGGAACCGCCACGGCCACGGTGAAACACCACTCGCTCGCGGGCGCAAAGCTGCTGGTGGTGCAGCCGCTGCTGGCCGATCGCGTTCGTGCCGACGGCGACCCGGTGCTGGCGATCGATGAGCTGGGCGCGGGGGCGGGCGACACGGTGCTCCTGAATACCGACGGCAACGAAGTTCAGCAATTGCTTGGCGACGAGCGCACTCCCGCCCGATACAGCGTGATGGGAATCGTGGACGAATGAGCGTCTCGGTCGAGGAAATTACCCGGTTGGTGCTCGAAGCGCTTACGCGTCAGGGGCTGGCGGCTGCGCGGCCCACGGCCGAGTTGGCCCAGCTCACGAGGGCGCAGCCCGAGCCGGCGCAACCCAAGCCAAGTGGCTGCTCGTGCGGATGTGGGGGGGAGCCAAAACCCACTGGCGCCGCGGCCGAGCCCGGTACCTTGCGCCTGGAAGCCCGGCTCATTACCCAGGCCGATTTGGCTAGCAAGCTCAACGGAGTCCGCCGCTTGGAAGTGTTGCCCCGGACCGTGGTTACACCAGCCGCGATGGATTGGCTGCGCGAGCGCGAGGTACGGCTGGTGCGCACTGCCCAGCAAGGCGCGGCGCCCGGCGGCGGCCGAGCACCGGTGCTGCTGGCCAGCGCGGGCGGAGAAACCGACCTGAAGCGGCTGGCCGCGAGCGCCAAGCAACAGAACCTGACGACCGCGGTGCTAAGCACTCCGGCTGACCAGTTGACCTTGGCCTTGGGCGAGCGTCTGGCCGACTCGGGTTTGGCTCTCGTGATCAGCGACCGACCCCAGGCCGTGGCCTGTCAACTGAATCGGCACGGCAGCCTGCGGGCCGCCGTGGTCGACTCGGCCGAGGAATGGGCCCGCCTGGTCGAACAGTTCGATCCGAACGTGGCGGTCTGGGGGCCGGGGCGGGTGCCGGGACGCCAGGCGCTAGACTTGCTCCGGGAACTGGTTCGCAGGCAGCCGGCCGCTTCGCAGCCGGGCTGCGGTTGCCGGCCTCGATAATCGAAGAACCGTTCACAAAAAGGCACGACGTTCATGCGAATCGCCGAAGTCATTGGCACGCTCACGCTGGCCAAGGCGCATCCCTCGCTCAAGGCGGCGCGGTTTCCGCTGGCGGTGCCGCTTTCGCTGGCCAACCTGACCGGCACGGGTGGGGCGCGCGCCGAGGCGATGGTGGTGTACGACGACCTGGGCGCGGGGGTGGGTTGCCGGATCGCGGTGAGCGAGGGGCGCGAGGCGGCTCAGCCTTTCGACCCCGAAGGCAAACCGATCGACGCCTACAACGCAGCCATTCTCGATGAGGTGAGCACGGCCCCCATTCAATAATCAAACCGGTCCCGCGGCGCCACCGGCAACCGGGGGCATGGCGGGGCCAACCAAATTACCACGGCCGGCCACACGAACGGCGGGCCGGCCCAAACACTTGATCACTGAACTTTAGCCGAACGAGCGACGGACCAAACATGGCGACCAATCTGCACAAACTGAAGCAAGACATCTGCGAAATTGGCCGGCGGCTCTACCAGAAGGGTTTCGCCGCGGCCAACGACGGCAACATCAGCATTCGCCTGGGCGAGAACGAGGTGCTCTGCTCGCCCACCATGATCTGCAAAGGCTTCATGAAGCCCGACGACCTGTGCACGGTCGACATGGAGGGCAAGCAGCTTTCGGGGCGGCGAAAGCGTACGAGTGAGGTGCTGTTGCACCTGGCGATTATGAAGGAACGGCCCGAGGTCAAGAGCGTGGTGCACTGCCACCCGCCCCATGCCACGGCCTTCGCGATTGCCCGAGAACCGATTCCGCAGTGCGTGCTGCCCGAAGTCGAGGTGTTTCTGGGCGACGTGCCCATTACCAAATACGAAACGCCCGGCGGGCAGAAATTCGCCGATACGGTGCTGCCGTTCGTGAAGAAGACGAACATTATCATCCTGGCCAACCACGGCACGGTGAGCTACGGCGAAACCGTCGAGCAGGCCTATTGGTGGACCGAAATTCTCGACGCCTATTGCCGGATGCTGATGATGGCCCGGTCGCTAGGGCGGGTGAACTACTTCAACGAAGCGCAGGAGCGCGAGCTGTTGGATCTGAAGCAGAAATGGGGCTGGTCCGACGCGCGGTTTTCGAAGGAGATGGAGAACTGCGACATTTGCGCCAACGACGTGTTTCGCGACAGTTGGCAGCACAGTGGCGTCGAGCGGCGGGCTTTTGCGCCCCCGCCGCCCATGCCCGCCCGGGGCGGAGCGGCTGCGCCGGCGGCGGGAGGTTCGGCCACGGCTTGTTCAGCGGCGGTTTCGTCAGCGGCGGTTACGTCAGCGACGGTTTCGTCAGCGGCGGATTCGTCAGCGACTGTGGCGCCCCCGGCCGACACCGAAGCCCTGGTGCAACTGATTACCGACCGGGTGATGGCCGCCCTGTCGGCCCGGACGTAGAGGAAACCCAACTCCATGAAAGTCAGCATTGTTGGCGGCGGCGGCCTGGTGGGCTCGTCGACGGCGTTCGCCTTGCAAATGGGGGGCGTCGTTCGGGAAATCGCCTTGATCGACGCCAACGCGGAGATGGCCCGAGGGCAGGCCCTGGACCTGCTGCATGGCAGCAGCCTGGTGGCCGACCAGACCATTGTGGCGGGAGGCTATGAACACGTGGCCACGAGCGACGTGATTTGCATTACCGCGGGGCTGCGGCGCAAGCCAGACGAGAGCCGACTGGACCTAATCAATCGCAACGTCGACTTGTACCTGGGAATTCTCGATCAGGTGCGCCAGGCGGGGCTGCGCCCCGAGACGATTGTTCACGTGGTATCGAACCCGGTCGACGTGCTCACGTATTTGACGACCCGGGTTCTTTCAATCGCCCCCGAGCGAGTGATTGGGCTTGGCACCCAGCTCGACACGGCCCGGTTTCGCAGCCTGATCGCGGCTCGGCTCGGTATGGCGCCCCGGCAAGTGGCGGCGCTGATCTTGGGCGAGCATGGCGACAGCATGGTGCCCATCTGGTCGAGCGCCACGGCGGCCGGACTGCCGCTAGACAAGTACCCCGGCTGGACGCCCAACCTGGCCCAAGAACTCTTTACCCGCACCCAGGGCTCGGGCGCCGAAGTGATCAAAGGCAAGGGGGGAGCGGGGTTCGCCGTGGGGCTGGCCATTCGCGAAGTGATCGAGGCAATCGCGCTCGACCGGCGCGCGGTGCTACCGGTTTCGACCCTGCAGAACGGGCGGTACGGGGTGCGCGAGGTAGCGCTGAGCGTGCCCACCGTGGTGGGCCGGGCCGGGGTGCTTGGCACACACGAGATCGAGCTTTGGCCGAAAGAAACGCAGGCCCTGCGGCGCAGCGCCCAGGTCTTGCGACAGACGATCGAGACCGTACTGAGCCGGTTGAAACTGAAGTAGCCCCCACCCGGTGCCGCGACAGCCCCTGGCCCGGCGGAACCGAAGACGAGCCGCGGCCAGTCGCAGAGCGGCGGAAGCAGCAGCCATGCAAAAATCGCTCGACCGAAAACTGGCCGCCATCCATGCCGATCCGTCGGGTTGCCGGGAATTCATCCTGGCCGACGCCAAAGACGCCGACATGGCCTTTGGAGTCGGCGCCCCCGGCCAGTCGCCCGAGACCCATACCGGCGAGCTGCGCTGCCGAACCCTGGGGGAGTACCGAGGGCAGATTGCCGAGATTGTCCGGCAAGGGGTGGTCGACATCATGCTGATGTCGGCCAGCACCAGCGACGCCCTGGTGCGAGCCCAGCGGCTGTTTGAGCATAGCGCCGTTACACCGGCCGCCCGAGCAAACGACACCAGCGATATTTTCGTGGTCCGCGGGGGTGGTTACGCAACTGAGCCTTCGCGGCCGTTTCGCACGGCGGCGATCGATCATATTCAGTGCGGCCACCTCGATTGCAGTCCCTCGGAGCGAGCGGGAGGAGTCGACCTGGGCCTGTACAGCATGACGCTGAACAACCGGTTGGACGAGGACCTGGCCGCGCTCGAGGAGTATCGGCTTTTTCGGCTCGAAGCCGAGTCGAAGGGGTTTCGCCACTTCCTGGAAGTTTTCGACCCGAATGCCCCCCAGGGCCTGTCGCCCGAGCAGGTGCCCGCCTTCGTCAACGATTCGATCGCCCGCACCCTGGCCGGTGTGGCCCAGGCCGGCCGGCCGCTGTTCCTAAAGGTGGTTTACCACGGCCCGCAAGCCATGGAAGAATTGGTGGCCTACGACCCGCACCTGGTGGTGGGCATTCTCGGCGGCAGCGCGGGGACCACCTACGATGCGTTTAAGCTGATCGCCGAAGCGCAGAAATATGGCGCCCGCGTGGCGCTTTTCGGCCGTAAGATCAACAACGCCGAAAACCAGTTGGCGTTCGTGCAATTCCTGCGTTTGATCGTCGAAGGGGCGATTTCGCCCGAGGAAGCCGTGCGGGCCTATCACGCGGTGCTCGAGCGGCTGGGCATTCGTCCTCATCGCAGTCTGGCCGATGACCAGGAGCTGCAAACTTCCGTGATGAGCTACGGCGGCAACCGCTCGCAAGCGGCCATTCCGGGCTCCGCGCCCAAGCCTGGTGGCGCCCCCACGGGCAGGGCCGCCGGGAGGCCCGTTCGAGTGGCGGGCACTTCGACGAAGCTGCCCGGCAATCTCCAGGCAGCGCCGCGCGTGACCATGGCGGCCTCGGCTTCGGGGCTGCTGAATCATCCGCAGAATCGCCCGCAGCGCTAAACGAGCGCCGTGATCGGTTCGCCAACTTCCAGCGAACTCGTATTGCCGGCCGGCCAGCGGGCTCGCGCCGCGAGGGTGAGCGAGGGGTAGATTTCAGGCATTCCAGGCCCGCAGCTAACCGCCGGCGCGCGGTGACTCGGCCAAGGTACCGGCCATACGCTCGGCGATTGCTTGCGAGTTTTCGCTCGGCTGGGTCCGCAGCATTTCGATAGCCCGGCGGCGCTGTTCGGGCGGCTTGTTCTGCCCCAACTTGGCCGTACCGGAAAGCTCGCTGATCGAAAGCCGAAAGCCGACAATGCGGCGCAACAGCCCCGAGGCCCAAGGGAGCGCGGCGTCGAACTGCCAGGGCACCTCTTGGATTGCCTCGTACTGCGCCACCATCCGCTCGATCAGGTCGGTCAATTTGGCCCCGGGCGGGATCACCTCGAGCGTTCCCCGTGCGTGCACCGCCAGGTAGTTCCAGGTGGGTACCGCCGGCTGGGCGCCGTACCAGGTGGGTGAAATGTACGAGTGCGGACCGGAAAAAACCGCCAGGGCCGATTGACCGGTGGCCTCGCGGGCCTGTGGGTTGGCGTCGCTCCAGTGGCCAACGAGCGCGGGGGGCTGCCCGGCCGCTGCCGGCCTTTCGACGAGCATGGGCAGATGCGAAACCATGGGCCCAGCCGCGTTTTGCGTAATGAGCAGCCCGAAGCTGTGCCGCTCGATGGCGGCGAGAAGCTCTTCGTGATCGGTCCAGGCGAACAGGCCAGAGGTTGCCATGGTCGTAGCCGCCGCGGTTCGGATCGGGAAGGAACTGGAGTCGAGTCGCCGGGAAACAGACAGCGGCGGCCTCGGCCAGGTTCGATCCGGAAGCCGCGGGATGAGCGAAGGTTTTCCGTAACCGCCAAAGTCGAGCGCCTTCCCCGCTCGCCGGCCTTCACAGACTGGCTTCGGCGTGCCCCCTAGTTAAAAGTTGTAGTCCGCGTTCGCTCGGTCGAAATCAACGTCGGTCAGTCCCGCTTCCAGTTTGAGCTTGGTGTGCTGGTAGTCTTCCAGAAGCGGGTCGGCTTCGCCGGAGGTGGTGGGCCAACCGTACTTGGTATAGCGCACCGGCAGCAAGTACTCGTTGTCGATATACCGCAGATCGCGGCGGAACTCGTCGCCCGGCACGGGGCGGGTACGGCGAATTTCGAACACGGTGCAAGGGCGGCCATCGACCCGCTCGTCGAAACGAAATGCGACCTCGAGGTCGCCCAGTTCGAGCTGTCGATCGATGTTCTTCAGCGAATCGGTGGCCATGTGCAAGATGCCGATATGGGTAATCGGGTGGCGGTTGCCGTCCATCGCCAGGCTACTGTCGATACGCAGCTTGAGCGTGCCCAGAAAGCGGCGCAACCCCACGCCGTGGCCGATGAGTTTGTTATCGTTTTTCCCGGCCACATACAGGGCCTCCTGGCCGGCGAGCTTGTCAGGCTCGAAATGCCGGAGGTAAACGCTGAACGGGTGGTGGCGCACCTTGACGAACATTTTCTCCTGGTCCGCCAGTACTCCGTCGATTCGTTCGCGCTTGCGAAATTCCATGGTGTAACTGTCGATGGCCTGAATCCGGGGAACTTGTTCGCCAGCCCATTGGCGGTAGCGCCGCAGTGCCTCGACCCCGTCGCCTTGGGCCAGCAGCGGTTCAACGAGGGTCTGCAGGACCGGTTTCTCATCGACCGGCTCAGGGGCGGGCGCCTGAGGTGCGGGCGGGTCCGGGGTGGCCCGATCAGGTGCGGCTAGTTCAGTCGCCGCTGGCAGGGGAGCGTCGGGCGCGGCAAGTGGTTCGGCACGTGGCTGTGGCGAGTCACCAGCGGCCGCGGGCTCGGTAGGCTCGGCCGGCTCGTTTGGAGTTGCTGAATCGGGTGGCGCCGCCGGGTCGATCGGAGCCGCTGCGTCGGTTGAGGTTGCTGCGTCGGTTGGCGCCGCGGCGTCGGTTGAAGTTGCTGAATCGGGTGGCGCCGCTGCGTCGGTTGCCAAGTGGGGTGCATCAGCTTCGGAGGGGGGCTGCTCAGGCGAGGCGGCTTCCTCGGTCGACTGCGGCGCTGTTGCATCGGCGTTGGGCGCTGTTGCATCGGCGTTGGGCGCTGCCGCATCGGCGTTGGGCGCTGCCGCTGGCTGGGGTGCCGAACCATGCGGAACCCCTGGGTCGGGCTCGCCCGAGGCAACGGCAGCTTCGGAAGTGGGAGTGGCGCCCGCGGTAATTGGCTCGATGGCTGGGGATTGGTTTCTTGCCGCCGGGTCGAGGGGAGGCGACTCCGGGGCGCCGGTTGGGTGGGCGACTTGCTGCGAAGCACTGTCACCCCCAGCGCCGCACCCTCCGGCCGTGCTCCAGGCGACCATGAGCACTGCGGACACCAGCAGCGCAGCGGCCGAGGAGCAGCCCCCGCGCGACTCAACGCCGTGTGCCGCGGCGATGGCCTCGACCGCCTCTTTGGCCTCTTTCAGCCCGGTGCCCGTGGCTTCGCGGTAGCGCTTAATGGCCCCGATTTTCTGTTGCTTGCGCAGGTCTCCCAAAACGGCTTCAAGCACGGCAGGTTCGAGCTCGCCGCCGGGCTTGGGCCCCGTGGGCGCCGTCGCGCCCTGGGGCGGTTCTGCAGACGCGGGGAGCCGGGTCAAGCACTTGCGGCAGCGAGGCGTCCCCGGCAAGTTTTCCTGGCCGCACGACGGGCAACGTGGCATGGCTGCGATCCTGTCTGCAAGGCCGGCGGGTTGAATGGCGCCGCGGCGCTAGTTGCCGTGGGCCAGATCCCGGAGCACTTCGATTCCGCGGTCGATCGTGCGCTGATTGGCGGCGTACGAAACTCGGAAATGCGTATCCTGGCGGCTGAAGATTCCACCGGGAATCACCAGCAGGTCGCGCTGAATGCAGCGGGCCACGAACTCGCTGGCGGTTCCCCGGGGCGCCTTGGGAAACAGGTAAAACGCGCCGCCGGGTTTTTCGATCTCATAGCAATCGGCCAGCCCCGCCAAGAGCCGATCGCGCTTAGCGCGATAAGCTTCGATTTGGGGGGTCATTTCCACGTCGAGCGCCGCGGCGCCCGCCCACTGCATCGGCTGCGGCGCGCACACGAAGGTGTACTGCTGGAGCTTGATCATCTCGTCGATCAGTTCGGCCGGGCCGTGGGCGAACCCCAGCCGCCAGCCGGTCATGCCGTAGGTCTTGCTCAAACCGTCGATCACCAGCACCCGCTCGTTGTATTGGGCCGGCGACACAAAGGGCTCGTCGTAGCAAAACGCGCGATAGATTTCGTCGCTGATCAGCACCACGTCTTTCTCGGCGGCCAGTTGGGCCAACTCCTCGAGTTGCCGCCGCGGCAGTACAACCCCGGTCGGGTTGGCAGGGCTATTGACCAAGATGGCCTTAGTCTTGGGGCCGATGGCGTCGCGCACGCGATCCAGGTCGAGCCGAAAATGGGGATAGGTGTCGATGAGCACCGGGAGGCCGCCGGTCAGGCTGACCAGCGGTTGATACATGACGAAATAGGGGTCGAAAACGATTACCTCGTCGCCCGGGTTCACCAGCGCCATCAGTGCCAGCACGAGCCCGCCACTGGTGCCGCTGGTAACAAACACCCGCCGGTCGGCGTGGCCCAATTCGGCGTCGACCCGGGCCTGTAGTTTTTCGCGCAGGACCGGCATGCCCTGGGTCAGGGCGTAGCCGTTCTTGCCCGCGGCAATGGCGTCGACGGCGGCTTGCTTCACCGGCGGTGGAACGTCGAAATCGGGCTGACCGATCGAAAGGTTGATCGGGTCCTTCATTCGGGCGGCCAGGTCGAACACCTTGCGGATGCCCGAGCTGTCGAAGAGCCCCATGCGGTCGGCGATCCAACGATGGGTCATGCTGGCTGAAATCTCCCCAGGGTGGGCCCCGTTGGGCCGCGCTGATTGCCAAGTAGTTGGAGGCACCCCCGCCGCATCCCAGGCCCCGTGCAGGCCGAGGCCGCGTGGTCAAAATGCTAGTCGCTGGCCGCCGATGCGACTAGCGCGGCTGCCCGGACTGGCCCCAGGCGAGCGCCCAGGGGGGAGGAAATCGGCCGAGGGAGCCCCGGGTTCGCAATGGCGCGCGGCCGGACGGGAAGGGTGGGGGAGAGGGTCCTTTCGAGGGGACCGACCCAGGGGGGTGAGGCCAATCCGAGGCCGCCAGAAACTGAGGCCGACTGGACGTGGGTGGTCTGGAACTGGGGGCGGGTTGAGTTAGAATCCAAGGCGTTGCGTCTGGGTCGCCGCCCAGTACGATCCGGGCTAAACGCCCGGTCGTGGCATCGGGGGAAGCAACCCTGAACCGATGCCCCTTGCCAGGCCGTCTGCCACGGCCACCGACGCACGACTGCCCGCTTTCGATCGAAATCGCTCGGACCCAATCGACGGCGACGCCCGCCGGCGGCGCGACTGCTGCACCCCGGACGGGGCTCTTCGGCGTTTGGTCTGGGCTTGATGTCGGGTGGGCCTCTAAGATGCCGCTGGTTAGTCCTGCCGATTGGTTGGCTGCGCGGTAGCCGACTAACCGGCATGTCGGCGGCTGGACCTGGCGTCGCGTTTCCCGGAACCCCCCTTCTCACCCCCCGCGGAATATGGACCTGACCAATTACGACCGGGAAGGCTTTTACGACGAAATGTTTTTGTCCGACGGCCAGGTTCGGCCCGAGGCCCAGTTGCTGGCCAGCCGCTTGTCGGCCATGTCGGAATCGCAGATTCAACAGCGTCAGAAGGCGGCCGACCTGGCGCTGTTGAACATGGGCATCACCTTCGCGGTCTACGGCCATGAGGCGGGGACCGAGAAGATCTGGCCCTTCGACATCATTCCCCGCGTGCTGCCATCGCACGAGTGGGTTCGCATCGAGCGGGGGCTCAAGCAGCGCATCCACGCGTTGAACCTGTTCATCGACGATGTGTACAACGACGGCAAAATTCTGCGCGACGGTGTCGTGCCGGAACACCTGCTCCATAGTGCCAAGTGCTTCCGCGACGCTTGCCGGGGGTTGAACCCGCCGCACGGGATTTGGTGCCACGTGACCGGCACCGACCTGGTGCGCGACACGGACGGCACGGTTTACGTGCTGGAAGACAACATGCGCTGTCCCTCGGGGGTTTCCTATGTGCTGGAAAACCGCCAGGTGATGAAACGCACCTTTCCGCAAGTGTTCGCCGGCTTGAATGTGTTGCCCGTCGACAACTACCCCGACCGGCTGCTGGAAACGCTGCAACACCTGGCACCGGGCGGAGCCCACGACCCGACCGTGGTGGTGCTGACGCCGGGTATTTACAACTCGGCCTACTTCGAGCACTCGTTCCTGGCCCAACAAATGGGCGTGGAACTGGTCGAAGGTCGCGATCTGACCGTTAGCGGCGGGTTTGTCTACATGCGGACCACCACCGGCTTCCAACGCGTGGACGTGATCTATCGCCGAATCGACGACGATTTCCTCGACCCGCAGGCCTTCCGCCCCGATTCGATGCTGGGCGTGCCGGGGCTGCTCGAAGTGTACCGGGCCGGTCACGTGGCGCTGGCCAACGCCCCGGGCACCGGGGTGGCCGACGACAAGGCGGTGTACGCCTATGTGCCCAAGATCATTCGTTATTACCTGGGCGAGGAACCGCTGCTGCCCAATGTGCCGACTTACGTTTGCGAAGACTCGAAGGAGCGCGAGCACGTTTTGGCCCATCTACACCAGTTGGTCGTCAAGCCCACCAACGAGTCGGGCGGCTACGGCCTGCTGCTGGGGCCCCGGGCCAGTCGCGAGGAGCTGGAAACCTTTCGCGGGCTGATTCAGGAAAACCCCCGCAATTACATCGCCCAGCCGATGCTGTCTCTGTCGCGGGTGCCGACGATCGTCGACGATCACGTCGAGGGGCGCCACGTCGACCTGCGCCCGTATATTCTCTACGGCAAGGAAATCTACGTGCTGCCGGGGGGGCTGACGCGGGTGGCCTTGAAAAAGGGTTCGCTGGTGGTCAATTCGTCGCAGGGAGGGGGCAGCAAAGATACCTGGGTGGTCAACACGCCGGAGGGCGCGGGGAACGGCCAGGGCCATTCCGTGCCGGCGGCGCGACACCCCCTGGCACACTAATTCGAGCGATTCCCAAGGTTGTTGTACGCAAGATCGACGCCGCTAATTTGCATTCGGGGAGCTTGAGCCATGCTCAGCCGCGTTGCCGACTCCATATTCTGGATGAGCCGCTACATCGAGCGGGCCGAGAACATCGCGCGCTTTATCGACGTGAATTTCAACCTCACGCTCGATCTGCGCGGCGGCCTGGAACAGCAGCAGTGGGAGCCGCTGGTGATGACCACCGGCGACTACGAGCTGTTTCGCGAGCGGTACGGCGAATCGACCCAGAAAAACGTGATCGACTTTCTCACCTTCGACCTGGAGTATCCCAACAGCATTCTTTCTTGTTTGCGGGCGGCCCGCGAAAACGCTCGCTCGGTGCGCGAGATCATTTCGTCGACCATGTGGGAAGAGGTGAACAAGTTCTATCTAACGGTGCGCGGCGCCGCCACCGGCGGCTGGGCCCTCGAACTGCCCTACGACTTTTTCAACCAGATTAAACTTTCGAGCCACCTCTTGGCCGGCATTACCGACGCCACGATGGTGCACGGCGAAGCCTGGCACTTTGCCCGCATGGGCCGGCTGCTCGAGCGGGCCGATAAAACCTCGCGCATTCTCGATGTGAAGTATTTCATTCTGCTGCCGCATGCCGGCGACGTGGGAACCCCGCTCGATACGATCCAGTGGGCCTCGCTGCTTCGCTCGGCCAGCGCGCTGGAAATGTATCGCAAGTGCCGAGGGCCGATTACGCCCGAGGAAGTGGTCGATTTCCTCGTCCTCGACCGCGAATTTCCCCGCTCGATGCACTTCTGCCTGATCAAAGCCGAGCAATCGCTGCTGGCCGTAACCGGCACGGCGCCCGGGGCGTTTCGCCACCCCTCGGAACGCTATCTGGGGCAGCTTTGCTCGGAGCTGGATTACGCCCAGGTTGCCGACATCATCGGCCAGGGGCTGCACGAATTCATCGACCAGTTTCAGAACAAGCTCAATCGCGTGGGAAAGTCGATCTATCACGATTTCTTCGCGATGCGCGCCGTCGACGAATTGGCCGGCGCCCAGCGGGCTTGGACGGGCCTGCGCACCGGGCTGCCCGATCTGGGGCAAACCGCCAGGCAACTCTCCTCCAGCGGGCGGGCCGCGCAATAGCCGCCGCGAACGTGCCGGGCCCGCGCTAGTAGGTGTGGATCGGGAAGATCACCCCTTCGGTCAGCATCACTCCCCAAGTTTCGTCGGCGCCGACCTCGATCACTTCTTCCAGCGCCGCCTCGCCGCGCCGCTCGACCTTGAGCCGGTATTTGCCCGGCGGCACGTCGAAACCGGGGCCGTCGGGCTGCTTGGTGCCCACGTTGGCCCCGATTTGCAAAGGACTGCCGCCGAAGGTCACCTTGGCCGGCAGGGGCGAATCGTTGCCGAAAATCACCCGGGCCTTGCCCGGTTTCGGCAGCACACCGGCCTTCTTGGCGGCGGCCGCGTCGCGCGTGGCCAGCGTGATTCGGGTTTGCTCGCCGTCCCAAGCGAGGGTCAGGGTTACGGTGCCGGAGTCGCCCACGTAGGTGGTGACCACGCGATCCTCGCTCTCGGTGCCGCCGCCGGACTGGGCTTTCCAGCCTCGCTGGGCCATTTCCACCTGGTAGAACGCCGCCACCTCGGCCAGGCTGGACGGGGTCGACGACTCGACGGTGCGGCGGAACGGGGTACGCTCGTTGCCGTACTGGGTGTAGTTGTGCGGCAAGGGGAACCCGTCTTTTTCCTCCGCTCGGAGCGGCTCCGGCTCATCGGGCAGGGGCTCTTCGGGCATTTCGGCGTCGGCGGCGGGCGAGGAATCGCTCGGCGAAACATCGCCATCGGCCAAATCGCCCGGAGCCGGCCTGGCGGCAGCTTCGCCGTACGAAACCCCCCGGGTCGAAATCGTCACCTGGGTACCATCCCCCAGCCCAGGGTCGATCATCGTGAACGACAGCTCAAGGCCCCCTTCCCGCTGAAGTTCGAAATTGGCTACCTGGGGTGTCACAATCGAGATGCCCCCTTCTTCCCAGCCTGCCTCGGCGTAGCCATCGCGGAAAAACTGGGCCAGCTTGCGAATCGCCGACGGGCTGCGAAAGCGAATCTCTTCCTCGTCGGCGTCGTACTCGACTTGCCGGGCGTCGTCGGGCAGCGGCAACTCGCGGGCCAGCGGCCCCTGGGGCTCCGAGGCGGCTACCTCGCCTGGCTCGGCGGGCATTTCTTCGGCGGGGGGGCTGTCGGCCGCCAAGGCGTGTTCAACCAGGGCCCGCAACTCGTCGTGGGTGATTGGCTCGATTACGATTCGCGTTCCCTCGTCGGTTTTCGACAGCCGCAGCATCTGGTGTTGCTCGACCCCGCGGGTGTAGAGAATTTCGGCATGGTCGTCGAACACCTGAATCCAGGCCGCGTCCATCGACCAGCCTAGTTCGGGAAGTTGTTTGCGATAGAAGTCGAGCACCTGGTCCAGGGATTGCGTCGACTGGGTCTTGAGCATGCCGCGGTGTTCGTCGAATTCCGCCCGGGCAATGTCGGCCGGCCAGGGCTGTTCGTGCCCCGAGAGCCGGGCGCTGTATTGAACCGATGTTTTGCCCCCCTGCGCGGGAGCGACCGACACGTATACGCCCAAGACGGCGGGGCCAGCGCAGAATTCGAGCAGGGCCCGCTCGGGATCTTCGACCACGAGCGTGTCGACCGGCGCGAACTGTCGCCAGCCGGCCGCGCTCAGTTGTTGGCGACAGCGCTCGGCCACCTCGGCCACGCTTCCTGGCGCCGTGAAGATCGAGCTCGCCGCGCTTTCGTAAACCGACGTGGCCCCCTCGGGTCGCGCCAACCGGGCCGTATCTAAGCGGCCCGCGTTGTGCAACATGACCTGAGTCTGGTCGTCCTGACGAGAGAGACTCACCGAGAGCGAGAAACCGTCGCGCAGATAACGGGCCTGGGCATACTCCTCGGTCGCCTGCGGGGTATCGTCGGGCGCGGGCTTCCACCCGGCGGCGGTGAGCGTTGCTTTGACCGTGTCAAGCGAGGGACCAATCGGAGAGGGCAGCGAGAAGAACAATTGCCCCACGCTGAACTGGCCCACTTCGGCGTTGGACGGTAGCTCTAGGGTGCGCAGATCGACCGCCTGCAGGGCTTTGCGCAGCGCGGCGATATCGAAGGGTTCGTCGGCCCGGGCCGGGGGAGCCAAACTACTGACAATCGCTAACAGCAGGCAAACGCTTGGGCGAACGAAGCTATGCATGGCGATCCATCCTTTGGCGAGCATCGACGGCAAGGATTGAGCGGGGCGGCCGCGTCGAAATTGGCGCGGGAGGAGGTAGGCATTCCAAACGGGGGTAGCCGGTGAACCAGGGGGTAGCCGGTGACACCAGACACCAAACGGAGCGGCATTCTAGCCAAGAGCGCGGATTTCGTCCGCCCGGGCGGCGAATCGCCGCGGCCCGGCGGTGTCAGAAATGGCCCGGCGGTGTCGGGCGGGCCTAGGCTAGCGCACTACCACGTGGCCGAGCAGGGCGTCTTCGGTCGTGGCATAGAGGGGAAACCGCGGCTCCAGGCCCATCACCCGCAGCACACTCTGATTGTCGGCCGACATGCCAACGAGCCGCATGACACCCCCGGGCACGGTCAGCCGGCGGTGGACCATGACCAACTGGCCAATGAGCCAACTGGAAACGAGCGGAATCTCGGACAGGTCGAGCACGAGATGATTCTTGTTTCGCTCAGTCAAGATTCCCCATAAATGCTCGGCGAGCGGCGGAGTATCGAAGGCCCTTTGGGCCGGTGCCTTGAGATGGGCGCAAAGCCATTCGCTGCGTTCTTCATACGCGATTGTCCAGCCTGGTGCGAATTCCAACATGGGAGCCAACTCCTCCCAAACTCGTGGAAGATGCCCAGCCGATCACGGACGGCGGTGAGCCAAACAAGGTAGGCTCCCGGCCGCTCGGCTACCCCCGCACATACGGGCCCTGAAAACCCCCGCTCCGCGGCCCCCCCGGAACGAGAGAGAATCCTAATCCGCGCGGGCCGCGGCAACCAGTCCCTAGTCGCCACAGGCCTGTTCGCCCCCTTGAACCGGGTTGAGAAACCGCAATACTACCGGCGGCCTTTGACCCGCTTGCTCGCACGCAAGCTTCGGGGGCCGAACCGCTTTGTGGTCATTGATTCCGTCCGGTCTCCGCGGCGTTGGCTGCCGCGAGCCGACCGGGCTGGTGCTGTAGGAAAACGACGAAGAGAGGGACCGGACTATGGGACGCCAAGGTGCTGTAACCTTCAAGGGCAATCCGATGACGCTGGCCGGGCAAGAGGTGAAGGTGGGCCAGAGCGCCCCCGACTTCACCCTGCACTCGTTCAAAGACGGCCAGATGAAGGCCTGGAAGCCTGCCGACCTGCGTGGCAAGCCCACCATCATCAGCGTGGTGCCTTCGCTCGACACGCCGGTTTGTCAGCTTCAGACCAAGAAGTTCAATCAAGAACTGGCCGGGTTGGGCGACAAGATCAATGCCCTGACGGTGAGCCTGGACCTGCCGTTTGCCATGAACCGATTCTGTGGCGCCGAGCAGATTACCAACCTGGTTTCGGCAAGCGATTACCAGGACCGCAGCTTCGGCACGAACTGGGGCATGTTGATCGAAGAGCTCAAGATTTTGGCACGGGGCACGTTCGTGCTCGACAAGGACGGCAAGGTCGTTTACGCCGAACAGGTGAAGGAAGTGGCCGCGGAACCCAACTACGAGGCCGCCATGGCTGCCCTGAAGGGGTTGCTGTAGCAGCGGCGTTGTGAACCGACCGCGTGGCACCCTCGCCGAGCGAGGCGCGCCGTTGGTGGCCCAACGGGTAGCGGTTGAATACGGCTCGCGGTTGGTTGCGACCCGCGATTGGATACTGTGCGACGAATCACGATGTTGTTTCGGCCGCCGGCGCGCGCTTGCTTGTAGCGCCCGCCGCGCGGCCGATTTCATTTTCGGGTCCTTCCCCGGCCTTGGTGGCTAGCGGGAGCCCCGGTTGTCGCCGAGCGCGTCTGTGCGAGTCGAGCGATTCGCGACGCGTGACGCAGAACCGACAGGATCCGACGCCAGGGAAACCACCTCGCGCGGCCCCGAACCAGGCGCGACGGGCGTCACTGGACCGCCGTCAGCGACCGTCTCTTCCTCCGCCAGGCGCTGGCGCCGACCAGGCCACCCAGCAGGCTCCAAATAGCCAGCGTGCCCGGTTCCGGAACAGCCGCCGAGGGGGGCGTATACAGCAGGTTCAGGTTGTTGCCGAGCTGAGCGATCGAGAACGTGCCCGAGAAGGGGTTCGAGAATCCCGACAGGTCCAAGAGGAACGCCAACGGGTCGAAGCCCACGATGCCGCCGCCGGCGCTGGCGAATGTCCAGCTATAGCTATTGGCCGGGTTGAAGTTGGCGGCGGCGCCTGGCGTGTTGACGATCGTTAGCGAATCGACGTCGAGTGTGAACTCATTGCCCGCACTGGCCGTGATGGCCAGCGAGCCGGTGATATCGAGCAGGTCCCAGCCGGGGTCGCTGCCGCTGGCTCCCATGGCGTCGTTGATCTCGAAGAGGTAATTCGCACCGCCGGCCCAAGTGGCGTTGCCGATGACGGTCATGGTGCCCGGGCTATTGCCGGGGGAGAGGGTACCGCCAGCCGATGCGATCAGATCTCCTTGGAGAGTCCCCGAACCATGCAAGACTCCGGCGACGGAAAGGTCGAAGCTGGGCGCAATAAACACGCCATTCAAATTGACGTCGCCCTGAACAAGAGCCTGAGCACTGGCGGTGAGTTGACTGCCGGCGGGAATCTGCAAGTGTCCGCCACTATAGACGTGCACATCCGCGGCCGAGTCGCTGTAGCCGTTCAGGTCGACATTGCCAGTCAGATAAAGCCCGGCTCCGGCCAATTGATTGACTGCGAGCCAAAGTGCCGACGACCCCGGGCCGTACACTCCGACGCTACCGCTTGCGGCCACAACTCCCACGCCGGGCGCTTTGGCCAATTCCAATGCGCCGTTCTGTACATTGATTCCCGCGTGTGTATTGCCCGCAGCGCCACTGATCCGCAGGGTTCCCGCACCAGTTTTTTGAATTGAGTTACTGCCCGACAGGGCGCCAGACACCTCCATGTCGACGGCCGCGGACCCGTCGGCCACCTGGAATGTGCGAGGCATGCTGCCCAAGTTAAGGTTGCCGGAAATCGTAGCCGTACCGTTGTTCGTGGCGTCAAACACCACGTTGCTTCCCCCTGGGTTGGTCAAGGCGGTGGGAATGCTGAGCGTGGTGTTGCGCATCACGAGAGCGTCGCCCGCGCCAGCCATCGTCAGCCCCAGGCCGAACGATGGATTGGGAATGCTTCCGCCGTAGAAGTTCAGCCGGCCGATGGTTTCGGCCTGAGAATTAAAGTCGAGCGTGCCGGCGTTCAGCGTCACCGTGCTGCCATCGGCCACCTGCTCGCTGCTGTCCCAGTGGACCGTTCCGCCGTTTACCGTGAGGTTGCCTGGAATGGCCACGACGCTCGGCGACTTCTGCAGATTGAGCGCACCGGCCGTGACGGTGGTGGTCCCGGTGTACGTATTTGCAGAGCTACCGCCAAGGTAGACGCTTCCCGCGGTCGTTTTGTCCAGGTTGGCCGCGCCGCCAAGGCGGGCGCTGACGCTACCGCTTTGTAGTTCGTAGCTCGTTCCGAGCAGCAGCCCGGCCGAGGTTCCCGTGATGTTGCCACCTTGCAACAGGAGGGGGCCGATGCCATCGACGTGACTATTTACATCGAGAGTTCCCCCAGCCACGGTAATGAGCGAACTTCCCAATTGGTTGTCACGCAGATACTGCACCGTTCCCCCGTTAATGGTCAGGGGCCCTGGGATCGCCTGCTGGCCCGAGACGGACGGCGGCCCAAGGTAGCTGGTCCAGAAACTGTGACTCGCGTCGAGCTGCAAAACGCCGTCTGTGACCGTGGTGGTACCGCCATAGGTGGCGTAGCTGCCTCCACTGTTCGTGTTTAAGTTGTAGGGGGGAAAGGGATTGGTGTAGAAGTTCTGGAACGACGACTGATTTAACACCATGGTCCCTGGACCGCTCTTGGTCAGGCCACCCGCGCCGGTGATGCTGCCGCTAAGTTGCATGTCGACTGCGGCAGTCCCGTTGGCCACGTTGAACGTCCGCGTGGCGTTTCCCAGGTCGAGGGCGCCGCTGATATAGGCTGTGCCATTGTTGGCGGCATCAAAAACCACATTGCTCGGTGAGCCGGCAGTAAGCGCTACAGGAATTCCAAGCCCCGTATTGCGCATGACTAACGCGTCGCCCGCTCCAGACAAGCCAAGCCCTAGTCCGTACGACGGATACGGGATGCTGCCGCCGTAGAAGTTCAGCCGGCCGATCGTCTCGGCTTGGCTGTTGAAATTAAGCGTGCCACCGTTCAGCGTCACCGTGCTGTTGTTCGCTACCTGCTCGCTGCTGTCCCAACGCACCGTGCCGCCGTTGACCGTCAGGTTGCCCGGCACAGCCACCACGTTTGGCGATTTCTGCAGGAAAAGCGTGCCGTTGTTCACCATCGACGTATTGCTGAAGGTGTTGGCGGCTGAGCCTTGCAAGTAGACTGATCCAGTTCCACCCAAGCTATTGATGTTAAGTCCATACGGACCGAATTCGGTGATTTGGCTATTCAGGTACAAGTTCCCTGCGGAAACGTCGAAGTAGCCGGTGCCATGCATGCCAATGGGACTGGAAATGGTTAGGTTACCTGCGGATTGGATGACGCCCCAGCCATTGAATTGAACCTGGGAGCCGGTGATCTCAATCGTCCGCGGACTGTCCATTCGTATGGTGCCCACAGCAATGGTTGGGCTGACGGTAATCGTGCTCGAAGCAACCGAGGGTAGCGTCGGCCCGAAGACGGCGTCCGTTCCCGGACCGTATGGAACGACTGCCGGAGTCCAGTTACCCCCGGCATTCCAGGTGCCTCCGCCAGCCGAATTCCAGGTCTGGCCCGCCACGGGTGTTTGCCAGGCCAGCCCCCAAATCGCCAACAACAAAAGCGGCAGGCTTCGCCAGGGCGCTGCTCCGCGGCGGTCGTTCGAGCGACCGCGACAGCGATTGGTGGACTGCTGAAAGGCGGGCTTCGCGAGGACGGTTTCGACGTACTCGGGCGGCGGGAACTTGAAAGTTGGCATGGTTCTCGCTTCTGGCGTGTAAGTTTACGAATTGCATGGGCGAGCTACGGACGAGCAACGACGCCCCGGCTTCGATGCCAGTTCCGCGCTTCATTGCCAGTCTGGTCTCGGCGACAGGCATGGTCTTTGGAAAAGGCCACTCCGAGAGGCGCGACCTTCCCCGACACTTCTAAGGGCACGTCCAGTCCGCTTGACCGGACGCGATCTTGAGAAAAATCGTCAAGAAAGTTCGCAAGCGGTAACTACACCCAGTTCAGCACGAACCTGCCTGTGCGGATTTGTCACAGGGGCGAGACGCGGATCGAAGGGGGCAGACGACTCGGCCCAGCCGAGGGTTTGGCCCTTGGTGGACGGTGCACTGCGTGGCGAGGTCGACGACTCGGTCGGCCTCCGAGCGTCGTTCCGAGAGCTGGTCGACTGCTTCGCGTCTGGCTTGCCCAGCGGGAGACGTGGACGCATACTAGCTGCACAGGGCACCAATACGGCGCTTTTTCTGCGTCCGGTTTCCTGGCCGCGGCGTGCCTTAGGAGATAGGGACTGTGACGGATGCCAGCGGTTCGGCCCAGTTTTTCGAGCCCCCGGCCGGGGCCGACGCCAGCGCCACGGAAAGCTTTGCGCTCTGGATGGCTCGCGCCCGCGGCGGCAGCCATTCGGCCGTGGGCCGGCTGATCGAAGGATTCCGCGACTACCTGCTGCTGGTGGCGCAGCGCACCGTTCCCGCCGAGCTTCGGCCCAAGTTGGGCCCCTCAGACGTGGTGCAAGAAACGTTCCTGGAAGCGCAGGCCGACTTCGCCGCGTTCCGTGGCGAGACCGAGCAAGAGTTTCAGGCTTGGTTGCGGGCGATCCTGCGCCATAACCTGGCGGGCCTGGTGCGCGGGTATCTGGGGACCGCCCAGCGCGACGTTCGCCGCGAGATTTCGCTCGAAGAAAACGCGCAGTCGTTCCAGTTAGCGGCCGGCGACGAGACCCCCTCGGCCATCCTCTCGGCGCTGGAAGAGGCCGAGCTCGTCGAGCAAGCCCTCTCGCGCTTGCCACGGGAATACCAGCAGGCCATCACCCTGCGAAACTGGGAGCAACTGAGCTTTGCCGAGATCGGCGAGCGCCTGGCACGCAGCGAAGATGCGGCCCGTAAACTCTGGTCTCGAGCCGTGGTCCGCTTGGAAGAAGAGTTATCCGGTGGCCGATAGCCTGCCCCTCAGTCCCTCCGGACCTTGCCCGAGTGGCCCGGGCGATGAGGATCTCTTTGCCCAGCGATTGGCGGCCCTTCACGCCGACCTGCTAGCGGGACGAGCGCCGGCGGAACTACGAGACGAGAGCTGTGCTGATGGGGCCGACCTGCCTCTGGCCCGGGCCGTCGCCTGCCTGAAACGCCTGGAACGGGTCCGGCGGGTGTATCGTGAACATTTTCCGGCGGTCGACGAGCTGAAGCCGGCCGGCTCGGACGAGGCGACGAAGTTTCCTCGCCGGCTGGGCCGTTTCGAGATTCAGCAAGAGCTTGGTCGGGGCGGACAGTCGGTGGTGTTCCTGGCCCGTGACCCGCTTTTGGGTCGCTCGGTGGCCCTGAAGATGCCTCGGCCCGAAGTGCTGCTCACTCCGGCCATGCGCGAGCGGTTCTTGCGCGAGGGCCGGGCCACCTCGACTCTGAAGCATCCCAATCTGCTCACGGTGTACGAGGCGGGAGAGCTGGGCCCGGTGGTGTACCTGGCCCAGGCTTATTGCCCAGGACCGACGTTGGCCCAATGGCTACGGCAGCAAACCGGGCCGATCGACTGCCAAACGGCAGCCACGATCGTAGCCGCACTGGCCACCGGAATGGCTCATGCCCACGCCCGGGGCGTGTTGCACCGCGATCTGAAACCGAGCAACGTGCTCTTAGAGCCCCGCGAGCTTGCAACCGGCCACACTGCCGTCGGCGCTGCGCTGTCCATGGGCTGCGGCGCCAGCCCCCGGCGTTCGCCCGACAGTTTTCCGTTCACGCCCCAGGTTGCCGACTTTGGCCTGGCCAAGCTGGTCGACGAAGCCGGCGACGCGACGGCCTCGGGGATGCTCTTGGGCACGTTTGCCTACATGGCACCGGAGCAGGCGGGGGGAAGGGCCGGAGAGGTTGGCCGGGCCACCGATGTGTACGGATTAGGAGCCATCCTTTACGAACTTCTGGCGGGCCGGCCGCCGTACCTGTCGGATTCCGTCACTGAAACCTTGCGACAGATAGCCCATGACGATCCGCCGCGGCTCGCCAAACTGCGTTGCGACGTGCCCCGCGACCTGGAGGCAATTTGTCTGAGGTGCCTGGAGAAGCTTCCCTCCCGGCGGTATGCCTCGGCTCAAGAGCTGGCCGACGAGCTCGGCCGCTTCCTCCGCGGCGAACCGACGCTCGCCCGCCCACTGAAGCCGGCCGAGCGGCTGGTTAAATGGAGCCGGCGCCATCCGGCCTGGGCCGGACTGATTGCAGTAAGTGTTTGGGCCACGCTAAGCGTGCTCGGTGTGAGCCTTTGGGCCAACGCCCGCTTGGCGACGCTGCTGGAGGAAGCCCGCGCTGCGCGCCATGTCGCGGATGTGCAGACCCACGAGGCCGAGCGCTATGCCTATACGGCCGATCTGCGGTTGCTCAGCCAGGCGTTTGTCACGGGGCATATGGAAACGGGTCGACAGATTCTGGCTCGGCATGCCGCGGTGCCTGGGCTGGCAAGACTGCGTGGCTTCGAGTGGTGGTATCTGTGGCGCGAGTTTCATGAGCGTTCGCAAGTGGTGGTGCGTTTGCCTGGGGGGGCTACGTCCGTGGCCACGTGTCGGGCCCGGGGGTGGATCGCCGCCGGCGGGCAGGACGGGAAGGTACGCATCTTCGACCAGGACCGCGCACTCGTGCGAGAACTGGCGGCGGGCTTGCCGGCAAAAATCAACGCAGTGACATTTACCCACGATGGCACGCTGCTGGCGGCGGCCTACGAGGACGGGGCGGTGCGCCTGTGGCGTTTACCTGCCGGCGAAGTCGTGGCCGACTCTTTGCGCCACGCGGGCTGGGTCGCCGCCGTGGCTTTCTCGCCAGATGGCACCCGGCTGGCCAGTGGTGGCCAAGACGGCGTGGTACGCCTTTGGTCGACCGAATCAGGTCAGCCGGCCGGCGAACTGAAGCACCACGTCGACACGATTCGTGCCCTGGCATTTGCACCGAATCAGCCGCTACTGGTCAGCGCAGGCGAGGACGGCAAGGTGCTGGTTTGGAATACCGAACGGCTGGCCTTGGACCAACGGTTGACCAGCGGCGAGCTAAGCAACGTCACCGGCTCTTGGGCTTGTGCGCTCGCCTTTGAGGATAACGGCGAGGCACTCTGTGCGAGCTTCCGTTCCGCAGACCTGGTGTTTTGGAATACCCGGCCGGCTCGCTTCGGGGTGCCACGTCTCCCGATCCGTGAGCTGGCTCGCGTTCGGGCCTTGGCGGCGGGGCCAAACTCGCGATTGGCACTCGGACTGGAGAACTCGACGATCCGCGCCTCGTACTTCGGGAATGCGGTCAAGTCGAGTTCCGTGGTGCTGCGAGGACACGATGACCGGATCGAGGGCCTAGCCTATGGCCCCGGCGACAATCAGTTGGTTTCAGCCTCGCGCGATGGCACGGTGCGCCAGTGGCAGATCGAACAGGCCGTTGGAGAGCTTGCCGGCGACGTGTCGCGGGAATCCGATCGCCCGCTGTTGTGGCGCGAGCACTGGCTGGCGCTGGCCCGCCGAGACCAGCTGGTCCGCGTGCTTTCGATGCCCGGCGCGAAGCTACTCGACGAAGTTAGGGCCGAAAACCCCGCGGCCTTGGCCATTGCCCCGCGGCAGGGTCGCCTGGTTTGGGCCGACTCTCAGCGCCGGCTTTCGATTCGCGACGTGCAACGTCGGCAGACCCTTAGGCAACTCACCCTGCCCGAACTGGTTCTAGCCCTGGAAATCAACCCCGACGGATCGCTGCTCGCCGCCACCAGCAGCAATACGGTGACGATCCTGGCGCTTCCCGAAGGAAAATTAGTACAGCAGATTTCCTTGCCGTCTCCCACGCGTCGCTCGCTGTGGCTGGCCGACTCGAGGCGGTGCGTGACCGGCGGGGTGGATGGACGCCTGCGTATCTGGGATGCCCGGACGGGGCGGATGCTTGCCGAGCATCTGGTCGATGACAGCCAAGTGGTTGAACTCGATCTGACTCCCGACGCCGCGCAGTTGCTGACTATTTCAGACAGCCGGAAAGTGCGCATTTGGAACACGGCCACCTGGCAAGTCTCGGCCCAGATCACGCTTGAACAGGAACCCCACGGCCTACGCTTTCTGGGCGATACTGGTCGGCTGCTTGCCAGCCCGAGGAATCAATCGCTTGAGATCTGGGAAACGGCCAGCGGGCAGGCGCTTCTCAGTTTGCCGCGATTCGGCAGTTGGCCGGCCTGCGCCTGCACTTCGACGGGAGACCAGATCGCGGTGAGCGTCGATGACCGGGTTTGGATTTTGGACGGTCGGCCAGCCACTCCAATCGCGGCCGCCAAGGCCGAGGTGCCGTAGCAGTCCGTTGAAGGTTTCACCGGGCTGCGTCCTCGCAGGGATGCGATGCCAAAACAGCGACGCACGTCGTTATTTTCTGCGAGCCGTGCGGAGCTCGGCTCCGCACTAGGCGAGGTTGAACGATGCCACGACGGCATATTCCAACAAACTGCGAGGCCCGAACGGCGCCTCTTGGCGAGTCCCGAACCGGCGCCTGTCGCAGGATCGCTTGGCAAGAGTCGGTGAACCGGCGCCCTTGCCGTTCGTGTCGGGGTTCGCAGTCCAGACGGACAACACCTGACTTGGGGGGCGATGAAATCGCGCGGAATCGGAGGCTTCCGTCGGCGAGCCAGTGTCGCCAGGACGGTCACCCGCACTGAGCAGGCGGCGGAGTCTGGTCGCGCTGATCCAAGGCGGCTGCTGCGACGGGCGGAAACGGCGGTGTGAGGCGCGGTTAAGGCTGCACGCCGCGGACAAGACGGCGCGCAAGGCGCGGGGCCGGGGGCGGTACCTGTTTCCACTATTTCCACGGCTTGGCGGCGGCCTTGGCCATCTTGGGGCCTAGAAGCTGCGCATCCTGGTTATACCCCAGCACTTTGGTCAGCCGGCGACGCACCTTCTTGAGCAGCGTGTTGAACGAGGCGCTGGGGTCTAGCTTCATCTCCTCGGTGAGGGCGAAGGTAAACGCGCCGTAGCTCTCGACGCCGTGCCGGTATTCGTAGGCCAGTTGCTCCTCGCGGCAGGCTTCGAGAATAATCGGCAAGAACGGCCCAATGGGCCCTTTGTCTTTGCGCTTCCGCTTCAAACTGTCGTACTTAGTGTGCGACATGGTTCGCAACCGCATGGCACGGCCGATTCGCAAAACGTTTCCGTCGGCTCCGGCGTAGAGACGGGCTTGTGCCTTTCCCTCGACCCCTTTGGTTGGCACCAGGCTTTTGTTTAGCGACTTGATCTTTCGCGCCTGCCACATTCCGCTTTTAGGATCCCAGCGCATCGAACGATGGCGAATGTCGTCGGGAGGCTCCAGCCCCCGCACCTGCGGGCCGCCGTCGCGGTGGATTCCGCCGGAATGGCAGCAGTCGAAGATCATTTTCAGCTGGGTTTCGTAGGGAAGCTGGGCGTACAGATGGTAGATCTGGTCGTCGGTGATACAGGTTTCGGGCGACCAATCGAAATCGTAGGGAACGAGTGTTTCGTCCCGTTTGTCGACCGAGTCTCCCTCGCCGTAAGTGGGTAGCTGGGCCCCGTGGCCGCTGAAGTAGAAAACCAGGTTGTCGTCCGCGCGGACGTCGTCGAACAGCCACTCCAGCCGATCGAGAATGCCTTTGCGAGTAGCCCGGTGATTATGCAGCACCCGGATGTCGCCGGCCTTGAAGCCTTGCTGCTGCAATACGGCGCTCATCCGAAAGGTGTCGTTCACGCAGCCCCCCAGGCGATTGGCGGGGTTGGGATAGTCGTTAATGCCGATCAACAGTGCGCGGTGGCGGCGGCCGCGCCTCCCCGCCACTGGTTGCATGGCCCGCTGCATGCCTCGGGCAAGCTTTCGCGCGGCGGCGACGGGCGAATAATGAAGCCACGACGGGGCCAGCACCTCGCGCGCGGTCGCGGGGTGTTTCAAATAGCTAACCGCGTCGTGGTCGGCAAACCCCTCGATGTCGAACGGAGTGCGGACTTGCAGAAACTTCTTCTCTTGCGGCAAGCGAATGGAGGCTGTGAAGACCGAGTCGTTGGGATTGAACAAGTTGTACCACTGCCGTACCGGCGGCAATTCGATCCGCCCCGGCGTCAGGTTGCCCACGACAAACGGGTTGGCCAATTGCGAGCCGAGCGTGATATAGGTCATTTTGCGGAGGTGCTCGGCCAGCCCAGGATACTTCTTGAACTCGTTCGTGCTTGTCAAAGCGTCGTAGCTGATGAGCGATCCCAGGCTGTGGGCCAGCACGATCTGGGGCCGGTGGGTGTTGATGGCCTTCAACAGGCTGGTGCGCACCTGAGCGCGAAACCCGTCGTCGGCCAGCCAGGCCACGACGTAGCCGGCGTACCAACGGAGAAAGCGGGTGGCGCTGACGGTGCGCTCGCGAACGCCAGGGGCTTCGGCCATGTTGCGGGGCAGGCCCAGGCCGCTGCCGGCCAGCTTCCAAAAGGCGGCCAGCGCCTCTCGAGGAGAGATGGTCACTTTTTCGAATAGTTCGTCGTATTCGAAAGGCTTGAAAAGAAGCGTTTGCTGGGCGCTGTCAGGCTGAATCTCGGAGAGTGCTTGCTTCCAGTCGGCTGCCCAAGTTGAATCGCGATGATCGCCCAGGCCGTGAATGCCCAATACCTTTACGCTTTTAGCCATGGTGTGCCCCTAGTTGCGATGGCCGACCGCCAAGCGGCCTAACGGTGTCAGCGCCCCGGCGGGCCGATTAAGGCAACCGCGCCGCGGGTCGTACGGACTCAAGGCGCATTAACCGTATCGAGCGTATTAAGGCGTGTCAAATCGGCGGTTCAGGAGCCCGCGCGGTACACCAACGCGTTGCCTTTGCCGCAAGATTTTGGTGGCATCGAATCGGTGCGAGAAGGCTTTCGTCGAGAAGGAGGCTCGAACCCAGGGCGGGAGGCTTTTGGCTTGGCTCAAGATGTGACGAAAGTCATGCGACGCCACTGAATTGCGGGGGTGGTGTTAAACGCTTGGAATTCGACGAACAGTCCGTCGAAAAAGGCCCTCCTGGCGTTTTTCAGCCTCGCCAAGCGCCGAGCCAGGCTCGTCCCGGCTCGCAAGATAATGACTTACGTCGTTATTCTGGCATCGCATCCCAGCGAGGACGCAGTCCGGGGGAATCCTTCAACAGGCTGCTAAACTAGGATTCAGTGGCGTGGCTTGTTGTGAGACCGAATGGGTCGTTCGACTCGTCGCGACGCATGAGCCGCGGCAACGGGCGCCCGTTGCTCGGGCAGGGTAGTGCTGCCGATCAGCAGCACTTTGCGCTCGTTACCGAGGGCAGCAAAGTTCATCCCATTAAAGCGGCGCCGGAATTGCCCGCGGCAGTGCGGCTCCTTCGGTTCCCAGACGAGGTGCTGCTCGAAACGCGCGACACCGGCGAACCCATTGGCTGGTTTCCTTGTGCGATCCCGACCTACAAGGAGAATGAGATGGTGGCCAGCCGCGACGGACGCACCTGGGCGGCCAGCGATGGTTCGTATGTTTACGTGTTCCAAGTCGAGTATGACCAGGCCGACTGAAACGCGGCGGCAACGGTTCTGAGGGCAGGGTGGCAAAGTTCGTTTCGGCAACAGGAGCGATTCGATGTGCTGCGGGCCAGATCCGGACGAAGAGTATTGGCTGTTGTTCGACAGCGGCCTGTTCGATGACGACGGCGCCGAGAATGCCGACACGGAACCGGTGGCGGAAGAACCGCAGCCGGAAGGCATCTCGCCCATTCGGCGCAGCGCCAGTCGCCGTAAGCCGGCGGCCGGGCGATTGAGAAACGAGGGCAGCGATGCTCGCCCCAGTGCGTCATCGCGCCGGCGGCGAAAGCCCTAGTGCTTTGTCACAACTTGGATCTCGGTTCCGGGCGTAACACGGAGCACTAGCTATTTGCTTGCCGCCGAACCACCTGCGTGTTCGGCGGTCGTGCTGTGTCACCCGTAATGCTACGGGTGACACAGCCCTAGACGGGCCATTGCAAGTTTCCCGGCTTGGAGGGGTGCGCGGACCTGTTCTTACAGGTCGTCGTCGCCGGGCCGATCGGCGAATTGACTGAACAGCGCGTCGAGCGCCCGGCGGGCAGGCGCCGCGGGCCGGCGAGGTGCGGCTGGCACGGCGCCCGACAGGGCGAAGAGCCGCTCGTGAAGCCGGGGAGGTTCGGCCGCGGCGGGGGTTGGCTTAAGGTCGGGGACCGCGCCCCCCGTGATCGGCGTTGCCGTGGGCGAGGTCGCGAGCGCGCGAGCAAAGAGCGACTCGGAAACGGCTAGTTGGTCGGTGACGGACTCGATCGAGTTGCCGAAGTTGGCCGCCCAAAGAGTGTAGTCGCCCAGGCCAACGGTTCCATTCTGGTTGAAATCGGCCGCCAGCGCGTCGCCCGTGTCGTCGAACTGCGCGGCCCAGATCGTATAGTCGGCGGCGCCCACGTTGCCGTCGCCGTTGGCGTCGCCGATCAACTGCGGCTGCAATTGGGGGATATAGTCGCGCGGGTAGTCGAGGGCCCGAAAAGTGAAGTTGATCAGCACCACGTCGAGTCCCGGTTGGGGCAGTTCCAGACTGGGAATCGTTTCGGTGGGCCCTAACGTGCGTGTGCCCGTATAGGGGTTCACATACTCCCATACTTCCTGGCGGGTCGAGTCGATTTCGGTGAACTTGCCGAGCACGCCGTAGCTGATCAGGGTGTTGCCATTGTTCAGCCGCTGGGCACCGGAAATGACGGGCGAAAACTTTTCAGTGGGCGCCTGGTAAACCCAAGACGGGCTCACCGGCTCGTGAGCCTGGCCGGCGGCGAGGGCGGGATAAATGCCGTCTTGATCGGCCGGAGGGGTGAGTTCGATGACCTCGGAGAAGTCGTCGCCGGGGCGCCCGAAGCCATTGTTGAATAGGAGGAAATTGCCCGCTCCGGGCAGTTCGTCGGCGATCCACTGGGCATCGTGCTGGTAGTACAGAATGCGGTCGTCGGAGGTTCCGCGGCCGTAAGCCTGAGGGTTGCCCCAGCGATAGAGCAGGTCGCCCCCCTTGCCGTAGCGACCACCGGTGTGGCCGGCTGCTTCGGCGGTGGTGGTGCTATGGTCGATGACCCAAATCTCGCTGAATTCGCGGACCGAGATCAGAATCTGATCGAGCTCGGCGTTGTAATCAATGGAATTGAAATGGGTCCAATCCTCGATGGGCGATCCGCCGAATTCGTCGGCCGAGGTGAAGTTGATGTCGATCCGTTCCGGATGATCGGAAACGCCGGTGGGCCCCAGATAATTGTCTTTGTCGGGGTCCCACTGCTGCACCAGGTGATCCCAGGCGTGCCACTGCCAAACAATCTGGCCGCCGCCGTTCTCCAGATCGGGCGCGACCTCGACAATGCTGTCGGGGTACAGGTAGTTGGTTGGCAGTGCGAGCAAGGAAGGATGACGCCCGGCCTGAATGGCTTCTTCGTAGGATTTCAGCTCCCAGGCGATCAGCAGAATGTTGCCGTTGGGCATGACCTCGAAATCGTGATGAGCCAGATAGGTCGGGCTGTCGTAGCTGAACTGCCAGGTGAGATTTCCCTCCCAATCAAACCGTTCGAAGAGCCCGCCGGCCCCCAGGGCCTGAATACTGCCGTTTCCCCCCTGGCCATTGGGAGACGACGCGCGAATCAGGCTGCCATCGTCGAGCAAGTAGCCGATCAGCCCGGGCAAGTAGTCGCTTTCCCATTGGTGGACGACCTCCCCCTGTTTGTCGATCAGGTAAGTGAAGGTCGACGTATTGGGAGACAGCAGCGTGTAATTGTCCGACGCGCCGGGCTCGCTCAACAAAACCCCGGTCGTTTGCCCGCCCTCGGCGGCTACGTCGGCGGCAAGCATCCAGCGCGATTCGAGCCGTTCGGCCGCGCGCCAACTGCCTCGCCCGCGGCGTCGCCGGGGGCTGCGATGGGTCCGGGTTGCCGGCGGGCGGGAAAAGGGCATGGCTTGCTCCCCCCGAGGAGAATCGACGGATCGGCCGCGAACCGCAGTGCAGCCGACTGGCACTATAATTGGGGCAGTGCTCTGAAGATAGGCGCGCCAAGGGACAGGTACTGAGGGCCGTTTCATACACCCCGGCATGGCCCTGGCGTGGGCAGGCGACCCATAATGGCCGCTCAGCGTGGAGCGCACCGTCGTCGAACCGTGAGGGACTCGCCTGGGTGGCGCGCGGCGAAACACGGCCTTTCGATTTGCTCGTGGCAGCACTCGGCGCGCGAGAAACCGAGCGGGCCGCGAATTTGCCGTTGGCCCAGAACCCAGGCGGCGCGGGCAGCGGCCAACTGGCTAACCGACCGGCTCCGCGCTTCGGAGCCTTCACGCTTCAAAAAGCGTGCGCTGCGGTCCTTCCAGCGGATCGGCAATGGGCTCCAGGCCCAGGTGCAAGAACCCTTCGGCCGTCAGCCGCCGGCCCCGTGGGGTGCGGATCAAAAAGCCGGTCCGCAGGAGAAACGGCTCCACCTCGTCCGAGAGCGTATCGGTGGCCGTGTTCAGCGTGTGGGCCAGCGCTTCCACACCAACCGGTCCGCCCGCGAAGACCCGGGCGATGGTTTCCAGGTACTTGCGATCCTGACGATCGAGCCCGCGCTGGTCGATTTCTTGCATGGTCAAGGCGTCCTGGGCCACGGCGCGGGTAATCCGCCCGTCGGCCTGGCTGGTAGCGTACAGCAAAACCCACCGCAAGCGGTTATTGGCTAGCCGGGGGGTGCCGCGGCTCCGCAGGGCGATTTCGTCGGCGGCATCGGCGGTAATCTCGACCCGCAGTTTCAGGGCGCTGCGGCGGACGATTTCGGCGAGTTCCTCGAGCGAATAGAAATCCAGGTGCTCGCGAAGTTGGAATCGGTCGCGGAGCGGGGCCGAGAGCAACCCGGTGCGGGTCGTGGCGCCGATCAGGGTGAACGGCCGCAACGGCATGTTGATGGTGCGGGCATTGACCCCTTCGCCCAGCGTAATGTCGATGCGGAAATCTTCCATCGCCGGGTAGAGAAATTCTTCGACCGTTTTGGGCAGGCGGTGAATTTCATCAATGAAGAGCACCGAGCCTTCCTCGGCGTTGGTCAGGTAGGGTACCAGGTCTTTGGGCGCATTGAGCACGGCGCCGGAAGTAATTTGCAGCGGAACCCCCAGGTCGCGCGGAATCACCGTGGCAAAGGTGGTTTTGCCCAAGCCCGGAGGGCCGTCGAACAGAATATGGCCCAGCGTTTCGCCCCGCTTTTGCACCGCGTCGATGGCAATTTGCAGCCGGGCGTAAACCTCTCTTTGGCCGACCATGTCGACCATTCGCTGCGGACGCAGAGCCCGGTCGTCCTCGGCTTCCAGGGTGCGATCTTGCACTAGCGGCTCGCGAACCATGGCGAGAAACTCTTTCCGGCAAGATGGCCGTCGGACTCGCGAATACCTACTACAACCAATCGGACGCCGCCCGGCCTGGACATTCGTTCAATATGCGTGGGAATATACCAGAAACCCGCTCGGGTTCAGAAGATCGGTTGTTTCGGGGCCTGGCGCGCGACATCCGCCCGGGGTGTACCCTGCCACCCGGGGGCGGCTGAGGTTCCCTTTGGGAAAGGAACACATGAAGGACCTGCTGATCGGTATCGGGGTTTTGGTCGGCTTGTTCGCGGCGCTGAACCTGGCCTGGCGCTGGGCGAGCCGCCGGCGCGAACTGCCTTGCCCGACCCTGCTGGCTTGGATGCTCGAAAGCGAGTGGATTAACCGTTTCAACGGCACCGAAACAACGCTGCGGCGGCTTGCGCTGCGGCCGGGCCTGGCCGTGGTCGAGTTCGGCCCCGGCCCGGGCCGGCTCCTGCTTCCCATTAGCGAGCGGGTGATGCCGGGCGGAGAGGCCATAGGGGTGGAGCTGCAGCAGGGAATGGCCGACCGGCTGGAGCGCCGGGCCGCCGCGGCCGGATGCAAGAATTTGCGCGTGGTGCGCGGCGACGCCACCCAACCGCACTTGCCGTCGGAGAGCTGCGATCTGGTGATCTTGTGCACCGCCTTGGGAGAAATTCCCGATCGCGCCGCCGCACTGGCCCAGGCCTGGCGTGTCCTGCGACCGGGTGGGCGCCTGGCCGTGACCGAAATGGCGGGCGACCCCCACTACCAGTTCCGCGGCCGGGTCGACGAACTAGCCAAGGGGGCCGGCTTTCTGAGCACCGGCGTCGAAGGGGGCTGGTGGTTTTACACCGCCACTTACGTCAAGCCGTAGGTGTCCGGTCGAGATGGCCCGCCGCGGCCCGCTACAGCCGGCCGTTGTGATTGCGGTGGCCGTAGTGCAGCCAACGCACCGTGTTGCCGTAGATGTGGCCCAGCCGGTCGGGTCGCTCCAGCAGCGGCGTGGCTTTGATGGCGGCCCGCTGGTCGGCGGTTAACCGGCCGCGGGTGGCAACGGGCGTGCAGCCGTTGGCCATGAGCAACAAGGCCGCGACGGCCAATAGGGCGGTTCCACGATTCATGGGGCCGATCTCTGTGGAGGCCACTTCTCGGTTGGGTTCACGGCCCTGCCTGGGGGAACCCGACCTGACCATCCGGCGTCGATCGGCGGCGCCATCCGCCATGCCAGGTGCTTGCCGCGCCACGGGGGGTGTGAAAGCTGCCCTGCCGCCGCCTGCGGCTGGTTCGCCCCGTAATCCTGGCCCGATTTTTCGCCGACTTCTGCTCGTTTTCGGCAAGCGTGCCTGGCAACTAAAGCAGATCGCCGCGAGCCAGCAGCCGATCGATCGCCGCCGCGCGAAGTTGTCGAGACTGCTCGACTTGTCGCGTGGGGAATTCAGACCGGGAAATCGCCAGAGGCCGATCGTCGGCCACTGTAATGGTTGTGCCGGGTGTGGTCGTAACGACGATTTTGTCGGTCGAGTTCGTCGCGCGGCGGTCGAGGTAGTCGTTCAGCCAGTCGGGCAGCGCGGGGGCGGTTGCTTGCTCGGACGGAATCGAGAGCAGTGTCTCGGCAGCCAACGCCTCGGGAGGCTCGGGGGCTGCGCAGGTTTTGCCGAAGTTGGCTGCCCAAAGGGCATAGTCGCCGGCGCCGACCGATCCGTCGCCGTCGAAATCGGCGGCTAACCCCGCGGCCATTTGGCCGAACTGCGCGGCCCAAATCGCGTAGTCGGCCGCCCCCACGACACAGTCGCCGTTGGCGTCGCCGATCAACTCTGGCACATCCTGCACTTCCAGCGTGTAGTCGCCGTAACCCGATACGGCTGAAACCGCGATTCGATAAACGCCGTCGGCGGGAGCCACGAACACCAAGGCGGCATTGCGGCCGTCGGCGGCCCCGTTGTCGTCGCCCGCCAGGGGTTCCCCCGCGGGGTTGAAAACGTCGATTCGCGGATCGAGGGTTTCCGCGGGCGATTCGCCTGGCCCGTCTCCCGGGGTGCGGGTAACCAGTTTCACTTGCTGGCCGGCGGTCAGCGTCAGAGTGGCCTGGTCGGGCTCGAGCACCGGCTGACTGACCCAGGCCACGACCTGGCCAATGAACTCAAATTGAACCAACAGCCCGGTAATGGGCTCGGTCACCTCGTAATCGACATGGAAGGGTATGGTCAGCCGCAGCTGGCCGGGCAGCTCTTCCCAGTGGCCGGGCGCGTCGGGGTCGTTGCCGCGGTCGGGCGTGGCCACGGGCAGCGAGCCGATTTCGCCGACGATTTCGTAGTCGATGCCGCCGGTGACGAACTTATAGCCGACGCCCTGGGCCGAGAAGTAGCCATCGGCGTCGAGCGGCAGGGCCTGGCTGAAGAGCGAAAAGCCCAGGTTCCGCATGGCCGCGAAGGCATTCAGCGGACCGATCAGGGGGATTTGAGCCGCAAAGTCGGCCGAGGTTCCAAACGGCGTGTAGGGGCCCGGACTGGCCATGGGGTCGAGCGTTCCGCTCACCACGGTGACGGCTTGCTCGCTCACCTGCACCAGCAAACTTCCTGCCAGGGCCGCGGTGAGGCTGCCGGGGGCTTGTGCCGAGAGCGGAATGCTCGTCGTTTGTTCCGAGTCGGAAACCTGGCCGACCAGGTTCAGCACGCTTTGGGCCGGGTCGATCGTGAGCAGGTAGCTGCCCAGCACCGGTGGCAATCCCAGGTGGCCCAGGGCGGCCCGGCTTTGGTCGAGTGAACGGAGCGGGTCCTCGCTGGAATCGTTGGCTTCGCTATCGAACGTGGTGTCGACGGTAACGAGCAGGGTGTATGGAAAACTGGCGCCCGAGCGGACGTGGATTTGGTAATGGCCCGGAGCCGCGGCCACGTAGCCCTGGATGGCGGCCGCGAAGTTCGTGGCCGAAGCGCCGTAGGGAACCAGGTCGCTGGCGGCCAGCAGCGTAGCGCCGCTGGGGTCCCACAGCTCGACCCGCGCGGGGCCAGGTTCCGCGCCCTCGCGCGCCGCCAGCACCACGTCGATGGGCTTGCCGACGTGGTCGGTAAGATCGAGCGTATAGGCGTCGACGTCGCTGAGCCGCACGGCAATCTGGTCGTAGCCTCGGCCGTCGGTCGGCACGCTGAAGTCGTCGTACTGCTGAAACTTGATCCGCAACCCGGGCCCCCAGTCGAGGCCGGCCAGCTCGATCGCCTGGCCCAGATCGAGCGAGTAGAACTGCCAAACGCCCGACGCCTGATTGGGGGCATTCCAAATCGGGTGCCAAGTGTTGCCGTCGCCGCTGATGGCGATTCCGTCGCCGTTGCGGTGCTCGGTAAACACGCCCCCCAGCGACGTTTCCTCGTCGCCGAAATCGGCATGATAGAACTCGAGCCGGGCCGTTTCCGACCCGCTGACGTCGATCGTCCAGATCGCTTCGTTCAGCGTGAAGGTGGAGCTGGTCGAGGTATCCATAATCATGGCCCGGGCACTCGCCTCGGCCGTACTAGGGCTGGCGATGAGCTGGATGCGCCCCTGGGCCGTCGACGAATACGTTTGCCAGGAACCGTCCAGGCTGCCGTCGTCGAAATTCTCGGAAATCGTGGCGGGCGCAAAGCTGCCGACCACGGCCAGCCGCGTTACCTTCCCCAGGCTCGTTCGACTGGCATCCATCGCCAGTGGCATTGCCGGGCTCGTGTCTTCCGCTTCGAGCTCCGCGCCGCGCCAAACCTCGAGCCGGTACTCGGTGGCGCGATCGCCGGAGACGGCGATCGTGTAGCTTCCCGCTGCGAGTTGGGCCGCCGACAGCACCGCCGCCTGCCCGGGCCCGGGGGAAACCGCGGGCGAACCGACCCCCACCAGGGCTAATGCGAGCACGGCGTCGGGATCGGTGGGCACCAGGCGCACGCTCACCGCATCGGGGGCCGATAGCGGGAACGTGAACTGGTCCACGTCGTCGCCGGCTTGAAGCAGCCCATCCTGGCGGGCCACGTAAATCAGGCTTCCCAGGGGTTCCACCCGCTCAAACGCCGCCAGAGGGCTGGTAGCCACATCGATTTCGAGCGTGACGGCCAGGGCCTCGGATGGCGTACCGGCCGAGGTTGCCAACTGCCCGGCCGGCAGAAACAACTGCAGCGGGCCTTGGTGCGATACGTCCGACACGAAAAAGCGCACCTGATTCGCGGCAGCCAGCTCGGCCCCGACCACCTGGCCTTCGCTTAAACCCAGGTCGGTCTGGTCGACCGTGGCGGGATCGACCGGCTGGTTGAAGGTCAGCAGGATCTCGGAAACCGGCAGTTCCGCTCCCGATTCGACCGCAGGGCTGATAGCGACCACTTGCAGCGGCGCGGCAGCGTAGCGGAACTGCTCCGAGAAGCTGGCCAGCCCGGCCGAGTCGCCATCGCGAAGCAAAACTCCGCCCAGCAACTGGTAAGTAATCAGTCCTTCGGTCAGGACGGGGCTGCTGAGAAAGGTGAACTGAACCGTATCGGCATCGAGGAGCGAAACCTGGTCGGCCGGAATTCCCCCCACGACCAGCGCGCCGGCCGCCAGCGAGCCGGGGGCGACCGGCGCCGAAAGGTCGAAGGTGAACGTGGTCGGCGGGGTGGAAACGATCTCACCCGCGTCCGGCGTGGCGGCTTGCACATAGAAGCCCAGAGCCGTCAGGGTGCCCAAGGCGTTGAGCCGCCCGCCGCTGATGGTGATGCCGGCCAGGGCCGGCAGCGGATCGGTCCCCGAGAGAATGGCGTCGCGGACCACCTCGAGCGAGGCATAGGGATTGGCCGACCAGGCCAGCGCGGCCACGCCGGCGACCATCGGGGCGGCGGCCGAGGTGCCGTTGAACGAACTGCGGTAGCCGCCGCCGAGGCGTGTGGTAAAAATCTCGGCCCCCGGCGCGCCCAGGTGAACGGAGGTCGGCCCGTAGCTCGAAAAACTGGCCAGGGCATCGGTCCGCGTGGTGGCGGCCACGGACAACACATTGAGGGGGTCGAAGTTGGCCGGGTAAACCACGCCGACGTCGTTGTTCGACGAGGTGTTTCCGGCCGAAGCCACGAAGAGAATCTCGGCGTCTCCGGCGGCGGCGATCGCGTCGCGCATGGCCTGAGAGTAGCCGGCGATGCCGTAGCTGTTGTTCGTGGCCCGCACGTTGACGCCGTATCGGGTGCGCATCATCGTGGCGTAATTCACGGCGGCGGTGGCGTCGGCCGTGGCGCCGATCTCGACGACGTTGAGATACTTGAGGGCCATGATCTGGGCCCCCCAGTTGATTCCGGTGCCCCCCGTGCCGTTGTTTCCCACGGCCGCAATAATGCCTGAAACCGCGGTGCCATGGCCGGCGTCGTCGATCGGGTCGTTGTCGTTGTTGGCGAAATCCCAGCCGTAGATGTCGTCGATGTAGCCGTTCAGGTCGTTATCCAGCCCGTCGCCGGGAGTTTCGCCCGGGTTATGCCACATGTTGGCGGCCAAATCCGGATGGGTGTAGTCGACCCCGGTATCGATCACGCCCACGACCACACCGGAGGAACCTGTGGTCAGGCTCCAAGCCTCGGGCGCATCGATATCGGCATCGGCCACGCCGCCGCTTTGCCCGGTGTTGTTCAGCGCCCACTGCGAACCGAAGGAAGGGTCGTTGGGCAGCAGGCTGTCGGCGCGCAGCGCGAAATTGGGTTCCAAGTAGCGAAAACCCGGCAGGGCGCCGAGCGCGGTCGATACTTGTTCGGCCGAGGCCTGGGGGGGCGCGGTAAGCAGAAACAAGCCATCGGCGCCCAGGTGGCGGTCGACAGCCAGGGGAAGCGAACTGCCGGCCGTGAGTTGACGCAGCGTTTGCACCTGGTCTCCGAGGGTGCCGCCTTGCCAGTCGAACCGCGCGACCCACTGACCGGCCAGCACCGTGCGCTCGGCCCCCTGCCACTCGACCTGTGCCAGCAGCGGACCCGATTCGGTCTCTCCGGCGGCGAGTGGGCCGACGATGCCGCTGAGCGCCTCGGGGGCAAACGACCATTCGGCCGAGAGCACCAACCGGGCTTCCAAGCCTTCCAGCCGGGCGCTGCGAAGCCGGCTGGCGCGCGCCCGGCGCGCACTACGAGACTGCCCAAGCCTTGAAAACCGCGACATCCCCACTCCTTCGCTTGATGGTGCCGTGTCCCCCCCCGCCACGCGCCGGGACGGCCGCCGCAATCGGCGAACGGCCCCTAGGCGGCCACGAGCCAGCGGCCAATGGCCAGCGGTGCTGCTACCTGCGCGCGATCAGCCCCCTTTACGTCGCGCGCCTGGTCGGGTGCTTCCCAACGTGGCCAGGCTGGCCAGGGCCACCAGGCCCAGCCGCCAGGCGGTGGGCTCGGGAACGCTGATCGAAGCGGCGAGCGCCCCGGGCGGTTCGGCGCTCATGTTGAGCGTGTTGCCGAAATTCGCCGCCCAAAGCGTGTAATCGCCGGCCCCCACGCTGCCGCTACGGTCGAAGTCGGCCGCGAGGCAATCGCCCGACTGGCCGAACTGGGCGGCCCAAATCGCATAGTCGGCGGCGCCCACCGAGCCGTCGTTGTTGGCGTCGCCCACCAGGGCGGAAACCACGCATTCGTCCATGTAGGTGGCGACCAAAGTGCCCGAGAGCGTGACATCGAGCAGAAACGGATCGCTGATCCAGCGCTCCGTAATTTGAATTGGAATCGTCAACGTGATCTTGTCCGACGGAGTCGAGGCGCCCGTCAGAGCGACCGTAAACTGGCTTCCGCTGAGAAAGTCAAACACGAGCGGACTGGAGGCCAGGTTCGTCGTACTGCTTCCCACCGCGGTGGCGATAATGCCTTGCCCCTCGTAGGTTAGCGACCCTTGATCGAGCTGCCAGATCGCCGGCGGCAGCGCGAAATTGGTGATGCCCGTACCCGAGGGGGGCGGCACAAAACCCGACGTAGGGCCGCTCAACTTGGCGCCGACGCCGCTGGTGGAAATTGCCAGCGCGCCAAGAAAACCCAGATCGAGCTGAACCCCCACGTCGGCGGCCGAGAGATCGGCATCGACCAGGCCAGCCATGGTGGCCACCTGGCCGAACGGCGCCTGGGTACCGAAAGTAAGATCCGCGGTGATCGAACCGCTAAACGCCTGCGTCGCCGAATCGGAAACCTGCCAGGTCGGCGAGGAAACGGTCCACTGGAGCGAACTGCCAGGGGCGAGCTGAAACGTAAGCGGCGCGCCGAACGCCGCTGGGCCAAGCAAGCTCAGAAAACTGCAACCCACGACCCACGGCGCGCAAGAACGCATCGACCTCTCCTCTCGGTCCCGTTTCCGCACGGGTGCCGCAACCGACCTAGGGATTCCGGGCGAAAAACCCTCGGCATCGCACTGCGGCCCGGAAGCCCCCGATTCCGGTGGCCCTATTATCGCTGTCGCCTGCCGTATTGCCAAGCGGCCGGCAGCGACCGCAGCCAACCGAACATGGCCAGCGCAGGTAGCCAACGGGGCATCGCGCCCGAGCCTGGCGGGCACGCGGCTTATCCTTCCCAGTCGCCGGCCGGGGCCGCGGGTGTAATTCGGGCCAGCTTGTCGGGATTGCGCTGGGTGCGAATCGCGGTGACGCGTCCGTTATCCCACTCCAGAAACACGAGGTTGGTAACGGTATCGTTATGAATGGCCGCCACGGCCCACTGCCCGTTGAATTGCCGCAGCTCGATTCGCGCACCGGCCAGACCCTTGCGCGTTACGCCCAGCACATAGCGCATCACGGCCTCGCGGCCCCGGACCGGAACCCGGGCGGCGGCGACTCGACCGCCCCCGTCGGACCAGGCGACCACGTCGGCCGCCAACCGATCGGACAGGGCCGCCAGGTCGCCCGTAGCACAGGCCGTAAGAAAAGCCTGGGTCAGCTCGCGCTGCGTTTCGAGCGGCGGTAGCGGGCGGGCACGGCCGGTCGCCAGGTGCCCCTCGGCGCGATGGAAAAGTTGGCGACAGTTTGGCTGGCTGCGATCGACAATCGTGGCGATCTCGGCGTAGTCGTAAGCGAACACGGCACGAAGCAGGTACACGGCCCGCTCCACCGGATCGAGCGACTCCATCAGCAGCAGCATGGCGAGCGAAAGACTCTCGGCCAGCGCCGTGGTCTGGTCGGCGGGGGGCGTGTCGTTCATGGGCCAGGGTTCCGGTAGCCAAGGGCCCGGATAGGTTTCGCGGCGCCGCCGGGCAGAGCGAAGCTGGTCGATCGCCAGCCGGGTGACGGTGGTGGTCAGCCAGGCGGACGGGTTAGCCACCGAGAGCGTATCGGCCTGGTGCCAACGCAACAGTGCCTCTTGCACCACGTCTTCCGCGTCGCTGACCGAGCCGAGCATGCGATAGGCCAGCCCCAACAGTCGCTCGCGCAGCGGGGGGAGCCAATCCGGTACCGAGCGGGCACGGGCGGTCATCGCGGGTTCCATCTCAGGGGCGACCGGCGGGGGGTTACCGGGTCACCGGCAGGGGGCGCGCACGCTGCCGCGGCCGCGCTAGCAGGTGCTGGCTGGCCCTTTCGGCGCTGGCCAGGCTGGCGTCGAGCAACATGCCCTCGTCGCCCACCCAGTCGCCCACCAGGTACAGGCCGGTCAATTCTTCCACGACAACCCGCGGGCGGCCGGGCAAGCCTCCCTGGGCCGCCGTGACCAGCGCCGGGGATACGGTCATGCGTGGCAGCCATTGTTCCTCGACCAGTTCGGCTTGCCAACCGGGTTGGAGCCGGTCGAGCAGGCTGGCCAACTCGCCGCGCACCTGGCGCGGGTCGCTCCCGGAATCGGCTCCCAGGTACTTGGCCACGTGGATCAATGCGCCCGGCGCGGGCGCCAGCTTGGCCGCGGCCGAGTGGACCGAAAAATACCAAGGCTGATCGATCCCCAGAGCGAACGTATTCTCGGGGCGCGGCAGGCGCCGCACGGCCAGGTCCCAGCAGGCCGCTTCCACCGGCAGGCAACTGGCGAGCTGGCGAGCGAGCGCCGGCGGAGCCAAGGCTCCAAGCAGTCTCCGCGCGGTGCGCGGATCGACCGCCAAGACGAGCGAACTGGCCTTCCAACTCAGGCTGTTCGGCAGTGGGTGCGACCTGCCGGCATCGCTGGCCGCGCCAGCCGGCTCGGACTCGGCCCCGGTCGAGATTTGCCAGCCATCGGCCAGCGGCCGGATGTCGCGAACCGCGCACGAGGTTTCGACGCGCACGCCGGCCTCTCGGGCCGCGGTAGCCAGGCCATCGACCAGCGACTGCCACCCATCGTCCAGATACTGCACCCCTTGCTGGATGCCGAGACGAAGCTGGTGAAGTCCGGCCCCGGCGCTGGCCAGCTCGGGCCGATGGCCGTACGAAGTTAACCGGCAGAGGGCGGCCACCAACTGGCCGGCGCGGGTATCACCGAATTCTTGTTCGAGCCACGGCCCCAGCGGCACCCGGTCGAGCTCAATCAGGTTGGCCTTGGGCAGCCAACTGAGAAATCGCATGACGCGCCACTTCTCGCGCCAATTAAGCAGCCGTCCGAAAAGTAGTCCGCCAGGGCTGGTGGGCAGGGGATAGGCTCGCCCGGCGGCCAGGGCCGTGCCGCGTACCTGAGGCGACTTGCCAGTCCAACGAATGCCAAGGTGCTCGAGCACGCGCCAGGCGGCGCCGTTGCGATAGAGCGCGTGGGGTCCCAGGTTGAACTGGAAGCCCTGGTGGCGCCGGGTGACGGCTCGCCCCCCCAGGTGGCGCGAGCGCTCCAAAACCGTCACCGACCGGCCCTGGCGAGCCAGCGCCGTCGCAGTGGCAAGACCCCCCAGGCCGCCACCCACAATGAGCACGTCGGGATTGGTATTCATGGTCGTTTCTCCGGTTTGCCGAGAGGGGGCGGGCGTTTTTCCTGGATGTCCTCGCCCCCTTCAAAGCACTCGACGAAACAGGGGGCCTGTTTGTGACAGCTCGCCGGAAAAAGTTCGCCGCATTCGGCCGGCTGTCTCCCCTGGAAACCGCCGAGCGCTCGGCAAATCTGGATCCATCCGGCTACACTAGGGCCCTGGAGCCAGCCACGGTTTGCTGGCGGCGCCCCCGTTTCCTTTCGCGGCGACCAGACTCGCCGGGGGGGCCCGCCGCGGTTGATCGAGGCCGTCCGCTAGGCGATTGAACAGGGAGAACCCACGAACATGGCCCGGAGTGTCGTTTCCCGATGGGCGCTGGTCTGGGCCTGGGTGGTGGTGCTGGCCCTGGGGGCCCCCGCCTGGGCTGGCAAGTACAACCCCGTGCTCAGCCCGGGCGACGCGGCGCCGTCGTGGAGCGAACTACCCGGGGTCGACGATCGTGCCCACAGCCTGGCCGAACTGGAATCATACGACGTGGTGGTACTGGTCTTTACTTGTAACAGTTGCCCGATCGCCCAGGACTACGAAGACCGGATGATCGAGTTGGCGGCGCGCTACGCCGAACCCAACAGCCGGGTCAAGGTGGTCGCCGTCAACGTGAACAAGATCGAGGAAGACCGATTGCCGGCCATGAAAAAACGGGCAGCCGAACGCAAGTTTCCCTTTGCGTACCTGTTCGATGAAAGCCAGCAGATCGCCAAAGACTACGGAGCGACCTACACGCCGGAGTTTTTCGTGCTCGACCGCGAGCGCCGGGTGGTGTTTCTCGGTGGCATGGACAACAACTCAGATCCCGCCCAGGTGACCGAGCGCTACTTGGAACCGGCCATCGAAGCGGCCCTGGCCGGTAAGGCGCCTGAGGTTGCCGAGGCCCCGGCGCGCGGTTGCGCCATTCGCTACGAGCGCGAGCGTCGACGCAAAAAGCCAGCCGCCGAGTAAGCCGCCGCGGTACCACGCCGACCGCGGGCCAATTGGGGTGGGCCTGGACAGATCGGTATCGAGCCTGATGGCAAGGCGTGGTTCACCCCCCCTGGGGCATGAAGAAAGCATTCCCACCTGCATGAATCGCTCGGCGGATTCCCTCCTCCGCGAACGGCCCGCACAGCGCGGAGCGGTCGCGGTCGTCTGTCGGCAAGGGCGGTTGCTCGTCATTCGCCGCTCGCGGTTCGTCCGCGCGCCCGGTGCGTACTGCTTTCCCGGCGGAGGCATCGAACTGGGCGAAGATGAACCAACGGCCCTCGTGCGCGAGCTGAACGAAGAGCTAGGGGTTTGGGTTTCGCCGGTCCGCCGTCTTTGGGAATCGACAACCCCCTGGGGAGTTGCGCTTGCCTGGTGGCATGCCGAGCTGGCCGAGGATCACCAGCCCGTTCCGAACCCGGCAGAAGTGGCCTCGGTGCATTGGCACACGCCGGCCGAGATGCGCGGCTTGGCCGAGCTACTGCCGAGCAACCTCGAGTTTTTAGATGCCTGGCAGCGGGGCGAGTTTCGGCTGCCGATCAACGAAGCACGCTCGGGAGGAGGCCAGTAGCTTGCCTCGCGCTCACCGAGGGTTGAGCGTGCGACGAGGCCCCTAGAGAGGGCCTGGGCAGTCGAGAAAGCCACCCCCTTAAGGTTCAGCGTGGTAGCGCTGGTTGAAGGCGGCCGGATCGAGTGGGTCCGATTCGTTGCCCGGCGCCAGACGCTCGTCGGAGGGTGCGGGTTCGAGTGGCAAGACCTTCTCCGAAGCGCTCGACTCGGTTTGAAAGCCGGTTAGCCGCTCGGCCAACGTGGGGCCCGGCGCTCGGGCGCTCGCGGTCTGCCGGGCGCTTTCGGGCGGTTCGTCGGCCGGCCGGCCGACCAGCGCGACCCAATCGGCCAGCAGGCTCCATTGCTCGGGGGTGAGCATCGCGGCGCTTTGCCCGCCGTGGGGTTCGGAAAGTCGCTTGAGCAGGGGGCTCGCTTCGGGAAGGTTGCGATCGACCTGGTCTAGCAATGCCTTTAAATTCCGCGTCGTGGTGCGGCGCGTGGTCTGACGGCCAGCCAACTGCCGCGTCAGCCGTAGCGAACTGGCCGAGCGGGCACCGTGACAGCTTCCCGTGGCGCAGGCATTTAGCACCAGTGGCTGGATGTCGCGAACGAAAACCTCGATCGCTTCGCTCGAGATTCCTGGCGGCAAGCCATCCGGGTCGCGCGTGGCACTCGCCGGAGTGACGAGAACCGCGATCGGGGATGCCGTCTCGGGCTGCCGGCGCAACTGGATCGCGCGGCCCAACCGAGCTGCCTGCCTGCTGCCGGGCTCTAGGGCCAGGGCAGCCCGGTGGTGCGCCTCGGCCTGGGGAAGCAACCCCTGGGCCAGGCACCATTCGCCTAACTGGAGCTGGTCGGCCACCACGTTGGGGCGGCTGCGTTGGCGCAGGAATTCGTAGGCCAGGGGCAAGCTGTCGACCACGGTCAGAACCTGGTCGGAGTGCAGGCGAATCTGGCCACCGTCGGTTCGCACGACGAGTTGCCTGGGAAGCCGCTCGACCTGGCCGCGAAGGATTCCACCCTCGACCAAAAGCACGAGCTGAGTGCCGGTTCGCGCCTCGGGTGGCTCCTCGGCGCGCGTCGCGCTCGCGGCACACGCCAGGGCACAGAGGAAGATTGCGATTAGTCGCCGGAAGCCCATAGGGCCGCGGAAGATAGGGTTCGGCGCGAGTACGGTCAAGACAGGCTGGGTGCTTTGGGAAGGCAGGGGCCTGGGCCTTGTCCGACTCCTGGCTCCTGAGGCAGCCGCATGGCTGCCACCAACCCCCCGACCAAGCCGAGGCTCGCGGGCTGCCCGACCCTCGCTTCGACTACCTTTCCCGTTCTCGAATCGACTTTGTCAGTCGACGAACAGAAACTCGCTGGTGTTCAGCATTACCCGGCAGGCGGCCGGCAGCCCATGGTGGCGAGCATAGGCCACGCAGGCGGCGGCCTCTTCAGCCCGGGGGGGCCGCGCCAAGGCGTGCCGATACATCCGCTCGATTTGAAGCTCGAGCGTAGGACTCTCGGCCGCGAGCCGCTGGGCGAAGTACTCGGCCTGGCGAAGCATGAAGGGGTTGTTCCACAGCGCCAGCGACTGCAGGGCCGTAAGCGTGGTGTTGCGCACCGGCGTCAGGGTCGAAGGGTCGGCACAGTCGAGCGATTCGAAGAAAGGGTCCGGTACGCTGCGAACCAAAAAGCGGTAAACCGAGCGGCGAAAGCGGGCCGGGTCGTCGGCAAAGTTGTAACGGTACCGCGGGGAATGATCGTCCTCGAAGTCGAAGGTAACAAAACTCGGCCCGCCCGGCGTCAGGTCGAGTTTTCCGCTGACCGCCAGTACGGCGTCGCGCACCTGTTCGGCTTCGAGCCGGCGCCGCTGGGCGCGCCACCACCAGCGGTTGTCGGCGTCGCGCCGAGCGCGTTCGTCGGCGATGGGTGCTTCCCCCGACTCCGCCCCGACCGTAGGCGAAGCTGCCCCTTGCGAAGACGCGGACCGCAGATCGGGTGCCGACTGCTGGCGATAGGTTCGGCTGGTTACCAGCAAGCGGTGTAGCGACTTGAGCGATTGCCCCCGCGCGAGCAGCTCGCCCGCCAGCCAGTCGAGCAATTCAGGATGCGTGGGGAGCGAACCGTTTCGGCCGAAATCGCTGGGGGTGTCGACCAACCCGGCGCCGAAGTGAAACTGCCAGACCCGGTTGACGATACTGCGCCAGGTGAGCGGGTTGCGCGGATCGGTCAGCCAGTCGGCCAGGGCCGCGCGGCGAGCCCCCTCGCCGGCCTCCGCGGCCAATTCGAACTGAGAGGGCAACTCGGCGATCGCCGACAGCGATCCCGGACCGACCTCGTCGCCCGGAGCTTCGATGTTTCCCCGGTACAGCACCCGAATGGTGCGGGGCGCGATCGGTCGAACAGCGTAGACCAGTTTCGGCTGGTCCTCTTCCCCGGTGGCCGGGGCCGGCAACTCGCGGTCGCCCCGGTCCACGCCGGCGAAGACCGCCTGCAGCCGGTAATAGTCTTGCTGCGGAAACGGGTCGAATGGATGATCGTGGCAGCGAGCGCAGTGAATCGTGACGCTACACACGCTCGACATGACCGTGGCGACCATGTCGTCGCGATCCAAGGAGCGCGTCTTGGCCTTCTCCACGGTCGACTCGCCCAATTCCACGTGGCCCACGAAATCCCAGGGCCCGGCGGCGATGAAACCCGTGGCGATGATTCCGCGGCGGTCGGGCTGGGGGCCTACGTCGCCGGCCACTTGCTGGCGAATGAACTCGCCATAAGGCAAGTCTTTGTTCAGGGCTTGGATGACGTAGTCACGATACGGCCAGGCATGCTCGCGCCGTTTGTCTTTGTCGTACCCGTGCGTTTCGCCGAAATGGACCACGTCGAGCCAGTGCCGTGCCCAACACTCGCCGTACCGCGGCGAAGCCAAGAGCCGGTCGACCAGCCGCTCGTAGGCGCCCGGTTCGCTGTCGGCCAGAAACTGCTCGACCTCGTCGATCGTCGGGGGCAGCCCGTGCAGGTCGAACGTCAGCCGGCGTATCAAGGTGCGGCGGTCGGCCTCGGGCGAAGGCTCCAGGCCCTGCTCGCTCAGCGCCGCGCGAATAAAGGCGTCGACCGGCGTCAGCACCCAGGCGGGGTCGATGCTGGCCGGCGGCTCGACGGGTCGAATCGGTTCCAACGACCACCAGGCCGGGCGCGGTCCCGTGGCCTGAAGCTCGCGCCCCTCGGCCCAGGGCGCGCCGGCGGCGACCCAGTCGCGAAGCAATTCAACTTCGTCGGCGCTCAAAGGCGCGCCTTCGGCCGGCATCTCGGCGGGTTCGCCCGTGAGCACCTCGATCAGCCGGCTCTCGTCGGGCTGCCCGGAAACGATCACCGGGCCGTTGTCGCCCCCTTCGAAAAGCTCAGCCCGCGTGGCCAGCGAAACCCCGCCCCGGGCCGTGAGCCCGCGATGGCACCCCAGGCACCGGTTCTGCAGCAGCGGGGCCACCCGCTCGAGAAACATCGCTTCGCCCTGGGAGGGAGCCGCCGACTCGCTCGCGGGCTCGTCGGCGATAATGGCTCGTTCACCGGCGACCAACAGCGACAGGCATATCAGCCAAACGACCGATGTGGCATGGCCGGCCAGGGCAAGCGCTCTGCGAGCGAGCCTGAGCGGCGCACGACGTTCTGGTGGGGCGATCACGACTATGGAAGAGCGCTTGGGCATCGGCTGGGGCCTCGCTGGCAATCGACTCGGCGCCCGTAAGGCACTGAACCGACGGGCGCGATTGTACACCAGCGGCAGGGTGAAGGGTGCCGATTGAGAGCAAGCTGCGCGGGCGCGGTCGTCAAGGCAGGCGGGAAAATTTACAATCTGGCCAACAGGGGCCAGGCCGCGATCGACTGAGCGTGTTCAAGTATCTCGAAACGTTTTACAATTCCAGCCGGCTCCACCAGACGCTGGGCTACAACCCCCCCAACCAGTTCGAGGCCGAAAATGCCCCGGCCGAAACGGCGTAAGGCACACCCCCGCCGGTATCCGAAAGTCCTGGGCTATCGCACAAAGACTACTACGAAGTAGTCGATCGAACTTGACGCGAGCAGTAATTGTACGGCGGAATGATTTGCTTTGGGTCTCTCGCCGGCCTACAGAAGGCGCTTTGAATGAGCAATGATCGCATACCAATTGACCCGAGCTGGCAGCAGAACGCTGTCCAAGAGATATTCGACAAATTGGTCATTCCAGAAATCAACCGGAGACAAGCGGCAGGCTCTGCAATTCAATTGGGGTCGATAACGGGATTCCAGGTGATTTTTCGGATCGACGGCGCCGCACCAATGGTTCGATTGAACGAAGAGGTTCGCGCGATCGCTATTGTTCGATTAGATGAAGGGGCCGCGCCAAGTATTGGTCAGGAATTTCACCAAGGCGACGGCGAAATAATTGGATACCGGCTTCACGACGACGAGGGAGACCTCGGCCACTTCACGGTGATATGGGACGGACAGAACTGGATTGGTGGATTCAATTTTGTCTACAATAGAGCTGCGGCTCGGAGGCTCGCTGTCAAGGCCAAGGAGTTTCATGAGGCGGCGAAGCTATGTCTCGAGCGAGGACTACTGGGTCCCTGTGCGGATACGTTGTTCAGTGCCGCCGAGTTGGCAGCCAAAGTAAAAGTAATCTGCACTGGTCAGTTTGCTTGGGCAAAGAAGCGCGTATCGCATCAGCAGATCAAAACTAGATTCAATCTTGCAACGCGCGACGGACAAGTTCCGGGCGAGCACTCCGGCGCATTCAATCGTCTAATGAAGGAGCGGCCCTCTGCGCGATATGGAGATGGGGCATCCCGATTGGGCCAGGACGAGTTGAGGAGTTGTCTACGAGAAGTTGGGGAGATGGTGAACGATGCTGACCGGTGGACAGCAGGATAGTCCCGGCATAACCCGCCGGCGACTTTGCGTGCTTCGGCTGGATGGCATGTCCCAGTGCTGCTGGAGAGAATGTTGGGTGCCCTGTCCACACTCGCCGTGGACATGCAGGAGAATCCTGAAACATGGCCACGATGGGGTACCACAGTGGCCATGCCACCCAACTGCGCTCAAACCCCGCGCAAAACCGCCTTCCGTCAGCCCCCACCAGGACTTGACACCCAAAGCTCTTTCAGGGAGGGGCCACCCAGGCTCGCAGCCGAGCTGCTCACGGCCCCCGGGATAGCGGTTTACGACGCCGGTGGGGCGATGGCGCTGCCGCCGTCGCGCCGTCGGCGGAATGCTTCGACCGGCGCTTAGTGTTGTCGCCGCAGACTGGCGGGCACCGGCGCCGGGTGGCCGTATAGGAACCCTTGGCCCAGGCAGAACCCCAGCTCGAGGCACACCGCGTGCTCGGCCTCGGTCTCTACTCCTTCGGCCAGGGCAACCACGCCCAGGTCGCAAGTCATCGATACCAGCGAGGAGAGTACCTGTTGCCGCTGGGACGGTGCCTGGTCGATATCGCGAATAAGTGACATGTCGAACTTGAGATAATCGGGCGGACTCTCGGCCAACTCATTGAGACGCGACTGGCCGGCCCCGAAATCGTCGTAAGCGAGCTGAATATTCAGCTCGTTGAGCGCCCCGCGCAGGCGGCTCATCTGGTGCCGATTGGTGACCGCCGACTCGTGAATCTCTAGCACCAGGGGCTGCTGTGGGTAACCTTCGCGGAGGTCGGCCAGCGATTCGATCAGGCGGGGGGAGTTCATCTCGCGCGGATGCGTGTTGACGAACAACAGCGGCGCCGGGTCGAAGGCCTGGCCGGCACGAATTCCTTCCCAGCGAAGCATCACGCTCAGTTCGGCCTCCAGGTTCAACTGGGCCGCCACGCGGAACATGTCGCTGGGGTTCTGCAGCCCGAATAGTCGGCTGCGTCCGAGCACCTCGTAGGCCAGCACGCGGCGGTCGGTCAGATCGACAATCGGCTGGAAGTAGGGGGTGGCGGCCCGTTCGGCCATGAGCTTGTCGAATTGCACCAGGGCCAGGGCCTGGTCGCAAACATTCTCGCGCACCGTATGGGTGTTGTGGCCGCCGGCCTGCTTGCAGACGCGAAAGGCGGTATCGGCGAACTGCACCAGGTCGTCTTCGGCCAGTGGCAGGGTGCCCCTCACCGGCTGGCCGTTGACATAAGTGCCATTGGTGCTGTCCAGGTCGCGAATTCCTAAACCGCCCGGCAGCTCACACAGTTCCGCGTGCAACGCCGATACGGCGCGCGAAACCAGCGACAACGCCAGACCTTGGCGGCGGCCAATCTGAAACGGCAATTGGCTGACGGGCACATAGCGCACCCCATCGGCCTGGTCCAGGGGGCCAACGAGAAACCAAACCGCGTTTGTCGTGGCCAGTGAAACCGAGTCTGCCATGTTCGCCTACTGGGTGTACCCACCCGGCCATCGTGGCCGACCTGCGCGCATTGTTTCGAGAACCGGGCGCATTTCCGGTGTGCAACCCTAGATCATTTCCGCATATAGGCAAGTCGAGGGGGTAACGGTGCGCCTGGCGGGCGCGCTGGCGGCGAATGTAGCGAACGCGCCGGTTCTGCGGCCGGGGCCGGTTGTTCCTGGCTGCGCGACCCCAAGAACGGCGGGGAGGCAGCCCACCGTGGCGCCGGGGAATCGGGCTCGACAGGCGCCGAGTGTGACTTAGAGTTGCCAGGCCCCACAAACTCGGCCCCAACGGTTCGCCGGCGCGGTTTTTCGTCGCTTGCCGAGCGCTCCGGGGTGCCAGGGCGGCCTCGGTGCCTAGGCGGAGCTGGCGGTTCGAAAAGAGCTCGGTTTTCCTTGAGGTGGCTGCCATGGGCAATGAAACTCTCGACGTCAAAGAAAGCCTGCTCGACCTGTTTCTTTCGGACGAGAACTTCACGCCGACCGAACCCAACTCGGTCGAAGAGGCGGGGCTGGGCGAAGAATTCGTTGAGCAACTCATCAGTAAGTTTCTGGCTGTGTACGGGGCCGCCAAGGGCCGGGCGATCGCCGAGGCGATTTGCCTCCCCTTTCGCGTGGTCGAACCGCTCTTGGCCAGTCTGCGCACCAATCAAATCGTGGTCCACGCCGGCTCGGCCCCCTTCAACGACTACTACTACACCCTCACGGCCCAGGGACGCACGCGGGCGATGTCGTTCCTTGACGCCTGTTCCTACGTAGGGCCGGCCCCGGTGCCGATTGAGGACTACCTGACCTCGGTCGATGCCCAGTCGATTACGGCCGAGGCGCCGGGGCCCGAGCGTCTGGAAGCCGCGGTGGCCGGCATCTCGATCGACACGGGCCTGTTCGAGGCGCTGGGTCCCGCCATCAATTCGGGCGCCGGCATGTTTTTGTACGGGGCGCCGGGCAACGGCAAGTCGACCCTGGCCAAGCGGATTACCATGTGCTTTGGCCAGGAGATTTGGATTCCGCACGCCCTGGTGGTCGACGGCCAGATCATCAAGTTTTTCGATTCCGCCTATCACAAGCCCACCACCGGCAATCATCGCGGACTGATCAAGTGCCGCGAGTACGATCGCCGTTGGCTGCGCATCGCCCGGCCCACGGTGGTGGTGGGGGGCGAGTTGACCATGGACAACTTGGAGCTGCGGCACGACCCGCGGACCAACATTAACGAGGCCCCGCTGCAGCTCAAGAGCAACTGTGGCTGCCTGTTGATCGACGACTTCGGGCGGCAGCGGATCGAGCCGGCCGAGCTGCTCAATCGCTGGATCGTGCCGTTGGAGATGCGGCACGACTTTCTCACGCTGACCACGGGCAAGAAGCTGCAAGTGCCGTTCGATCAGCTGGTGATCTTTTCCACCAACCTGGAGCCGCGCGACCTGGTCGACGAGGCCTTTCTACGGCGGATTCCCTTCAAAATCGAGATTGGAGATCCTAGCGAGGAAGAGTTCCACCAGTTGTTTCAACTGTACTGCCACTCGTTCGGCTGCGACTACCGGCCTGAGATGATCGAGGATCTGCTGGCCCGCCACTACCGCCCCAGCGGTCGGCGACTGCGGCGCTGCCACCCGCGCGATCTGTTGCTACAGATCCGCAGCTATTGCAACTACACCCGGCAGGCGGTCGAGCTGCGTCCGGACTACTTCGACCGCGCGGTGAAGACCTACTTCGCCACGGTGCTGGGAACCGACTAGCGGTCGGCGGAAGTTTCACTATGTCGCAAGCAGCGCTTAACGACTCGAGTTCGCTCCCCGCGTCGGCGGCGGTGGCGGTTTTCGATCCGCGCGAACCCATTCCCGGCTACCGGCTCGAAGAGCGGATCGGCGCGGGGGGCTACGGCGAGGTTTGGCGCGCCACGGCACCGGGCGGCCTGGCCAAGGCGGTCAAGATTGTTTACGGCTGCCGCGACGACGTGCGAGCCCAGCGCGAGCTGTCGGCCCTGAATCGAATCAAGGCGGTGGGGCACCCCTTTCTGCTTTCGATCGACCGGATCGAGTTGCTCGAAGGCCATTTGGTCATCGTGACCGAACTGGCCAGTTCGACCCTGAAGCAACTCTTCGAGCATTCGCGCGCCCAGGGCCATCCGGGCATTCCGCGCGAAACGCTGCTCTTGCACCTGCGCGACGCGGCCGATGCCCTGGACTATATCTGTCAAGAACACGCGCTGCAGCACTTGGACGTGAAGCCGGAAAACCTGCTGCTGGTGGGCGGGCGCGTCAAGGTGGCCGATTTCGGGCTGGTGAAGGACCTGCAAGACGTGCAGAGTTCGGTGGTGGGGGGGCTGACGCCGCTGTACGCCGCCCCCGAAATCTTCGACGGGCGCCCCAACGACCGCAGCGACCAGTACAGCCTGGCCATTGTGTTCCAGGAGCTGTTGACCGGCACGCTGCCGTTTCAGGGGCGCACCACGGCACAACTGGCCGCACAGCACCTGCACAGCAAACCCCGGCTCGATTCACTCGCGTTGACCGACCAGGCCACGATTGCCCGGGCGCTGTCGAAGCAGCCGGCGCAGCGCTTTTCGAGCTGCCGAGAGCTGATCGACCGGTTGCTCTCGCCCACCGCGCCGGCGCGGCCGGCGCCGCCGGTGACCACCATTCCCCGCTCCGTGAGTAGCGACGCGGTGGTACGCACCGAGGTACTATCGCCCGATTCGCTACGAGCGGTGGCCCAATCGGCCTCGAGCACTACGAGCCTGCGGGCAGACGCCACGCACCCCAGCGAGGCGCCGCTGGAGCCGACGGATTTGCCTCCGTTACCGGTGACTGGTGCCGGGGCCAAGTACCGGCCCACGGTCGTCATCGGGGTGGGCGGGGTGGGTGCCCAAACCCTGTTGGCCCTCGAGCGACGGCTGAGCGACCGATTCAATGGCCTAAGCCAGATTCCCGCCGTCCAGCCCCTGTTGCTCGACACCGACCCGCTAACGATCAAATCGTCCACCAGCGTGGACCAGCCGGTTCCGCTGGAAAACGACGCGGTGTTGCTGCTTCCCTTGCGACAACCGAGCGACTACCGCCAGGAACAAGTGAGCCGCTTCCATTGGCTTAGCCGGCGATGGATCTTTAATATTCCCCGCTCGCTGGAGACCGAGGGCTTTCGCCCGCTGGGGCGCTTGGCGCTGGCCGACCACAGCCAGCGCGTGGCCCAGCACGTGCGGCGAGTGCTCGACCGGGCGCTCGACCCGCAGGCCGCGCTGCTGTCGGCGCAACAAACGGGACTGCCGTTCGAGGCGGGACCAGCCCGGGTGTTCGTCGTGGCCTCGACGACCGGCGGAACCGGCAGCGGCATGGCCCTCGACCTGGGTTACCTGGTGCGCCAACTGCTCGGCGAATCGGCCGTGGAGCCGGCTTCCATTTTCGGCCTGCTCGCCCACGGCACCGGGCGCAATCCACGGGCCCGAGAATTGGCCGTGGCCAATAGCTATGCCTGTCTGACCGAATGGGCACACTTCGCCGATCCGCAAGTTGCGTTTCCGGGCGACCCCAGCAGCGGGCTGCAAGCTGTTCCAGGCGGGCTAGGGCCTTTCGACCACACCTATTGGGTTTCTTTCGGCGAAGAGTTGGACGCCGAGGGGTTTCAGGCTGGTGCCGAGAAGCTGGCCGAATTCATCTATCTTAACAGCGTTGCGCCCGCGGCCGAGTTCTTCGACGCGGCCCGCTGCCCATCGGCGGCGCAGGCCGAGGCCCCGGTTCGGCGCCAACTGCGCACGTTTGGCACGGCCTCGTTCGGGCTTTCGGCCGACGCCCTGCCGGCGCCGCTCATCGACGGTCTTTGCCTGCGTCTGCTGCTGCGGTGGCGCACCCCGGGCGACGATCAATTTGAGCAAGAGCAAGTGTCGATGGCCGACCCCAATCGGCTGCTGGCTCCGCAGTTCGCCGCCGAGCTATCGGAAGAGTCGCTGCGCTGTCAGGCGATCGACCGCTGCCGCCGGGTGGGGCTCGAACCCGAAATGGCGCGGCCCCAGTTGCTCGCGCTGGCCCAAGCCGAATTGGGCAGCGACCTGGATTCGTACCTCGTGGCCGTGGTTAAGGACCTGACCAACAACTACCAGTGCCGCGCCGGAGGCGACCAAGCGCAACTCCCCGGAGCCGTGATCCTGGAAACGCTCGACTCGCTGATGCGCCAGGAGTCGGTGGGTAAGAACCGGGCAATCTGCCTGGAGACGGCCCTCGAGGCCCATCTGCAACGGCTGGCCGCCGACCAAGCCCGGCAACTCGAGGCCTGGGTCGACGCGCTGCTGGCGTCGCCCGAGTTTCGCCTGGCGGGAGCACAACGCGCGGCCAGCTGCCTGGTGCAGCATTTGCGCACCCTGGGGCGCGACGCACAGCAACAGCTCGATGCTCCGCGGGCACGGTGCCGGACGTTGCGCGAACAAATTGTTTCGCCTGCCCGCGAAAGCCGGGGTTGGGTGCAGCGTCGCGGCTGGAGCTGGAACCGTCGCGATGTGCCCGACAAGGCCCTGTCCGAGTTTTTCCGGCTCCAGGTCGAGGAACTGGCCACGAATGGTGTGAGTCGTCTCGCCGCGTTGGTTTCGGCCCACCTGGCGGCGCTCGACGACAAGCTGCGCAACCTTTCGGCCGATTTGGGGCGCCTGTGCGAGGAATTCCACCGGGGGACCGAACTGGTCGCGGTCTCGGGCGGCTCGGTGGGAGGAGCGCCCCTGCCCGAGGAACTGGTGTCGCCCGCGTCGATTCAACAGCTAGTGGCCGAAATGGAATGCCAATTGGCCGACGAACTGGCGCAATTGGGCACGCGTCCGGTGAACTACGTGCGGAGTTCGCTCGTACGAGTACTTCGCCGAACGGCGCGCGTGACGGCGCTCCAAGCGCTGAAGCAGTTGGCCGTCAAGAATGTGGCCCAGACCATCCAACCCTCGGCTCGGGCCGACGACACGATCGCCGCCACGGTCCGTGCCGCGGCCCCCGTGCTCTCGGGCTGCGGCGGGCGGCGGCGGGCGCTGCTGGCGGCGGGGGCCGAAATGCTTCCGGAGGGGTTTGGCGAGCGGCTCAGCGCCGAGCTGCCGCAGCCGGCGACCGAGATTCTGCAAGACGACAGCGACGTACTGCTCTGTCGCGAGGTGGGCGAAATGCCGCTGCGCCACGTGGCTTCGCGGCTGCTCGATGGTCGATTCCAAGTTCTGGAAGCGGCAAAACGGCTTCACACCCGGGTCGACATCGACTGGCCGGCGCTGTAGGGCTCGCCGCCCACGGGCGCGGCCGCGGCGCCGCTGGCCGCCGGTCGAGGGGCCGCCGGCTTGGGGCCGCCGGCTTGGGGCCGCTCGGCCCTACGTCCAAAGCTTGCGGTCCAAGATGCGGTAGTTCACGGCCTCGCTGATGTGGGCCGCGTCGACCTGGTCGCTATCGGCCAGGTCGGCAATGGTGCGGGCGACGCGCAAAATCTTATCGTGAGCGCGCGCCGAAAGCGCCAACTCGGCCATGGCCGCTCGCAATAGTTCGGCCGCGCCGCGATCGAGCACGCAGTGCTGACGAATCTGCCGCGAAGTCATTTGAGCATTGGTTCGCGTTCGGCTCTCGGCGAAGCGGCGCTGCTGCATCGAGCGGACGCGGGCCACGTCCGAGCGCAGGTCGGTACTGGAAGAGCCCGCCTGGGTGCTGCTCAGTTCGCGGTACGATACGGCGGGCACCTCGAGGTGAAGGTCGATTCGATCGAGTAGCGGCCCGGAGATCTTCGACATGTAGCGTTCGATTTGCGGCACTGTGCAGTGGCACTCGCGGCGCGGATCGGTCCGGTACCCGCAGGGGCAAGGGTTGAGCGCCGCGATCAGCATGAAGCTGGCCGGGAACGAGGTGCTTCCCGTGGCCCGGCTGATGGTTACCGCCCCGTCTTCGAGCGGCTGCCGGAGCACCTCGAGCGTGCGCCGGTTGAATTCGGGCAACTCGTCGAGAAATAGCACTCCGTTGTGGGCCAGGCTGATTTCGCCGGGCACGGGGACCGACCCCCCTCCGACCAGCCCCGCATCGCTGATGGTGTGGTGCGGTGCGCGAAACGGGCGAATCGCCAGCAAGGCCTGCCCCCCTGGAAGCAGCCCGAGGGAACTGTAGATGCGAGTGGTTTCCAGCGATTCGGCGGCGCTCAGCTCCGGCAAGATGGTCGGCACGCGTTTGGCGAGCATGGTTTTTCCGGTGCCCGGCGGCCCGACCATGAGCAGGTTGTGTCCGCCGGCGGCCGCCACGGTAATGGCCCGCTTGGCGATCTCTTGGCCCCGGACGTCGGCGAAATCGACTTCGTACTGGGCCAACTCGGCGAACCACTGGGAAAGCCGCGAGGGCTCCGGCGTCACTGTTAGCGCGCCGCCGAGAAAGCCCACGGCCTGAGTCAGGCTGGAGACCGGGATCACCTCGATCGATTCGACCACGGCGGCTTCGGCCGCGCTGGCCGCGGAAATCACCAAACCTCGCAGCCCCTTTTGGCGGCTGGCGGCCAGCGCAATGGATAGCGCCCCCTTGACCGGTCGCGTGGCACCGTCCAGGGCCAGTTCGCCCACCACGGCGTACTGGTCCCACTTGTCGGATTGAAGCTGGCCGCTGGCCGCCAACAGGCCCAAGGTCATTGGTAAATCGAACGAGGCGGCCTGCTTGGGTAGCTCGGCCGGGGCCAGGTTAATCACCACCCGGTCGAGCGGACGCTGAAAGCCGGAATTCACCAGGGCCCGCTCGACACGGTGGGTGCTCTCTTTGACCGCCGCCTCGGGCAGGCCGACGAGCACCGTCTTGGGAATGGCGCCAGGAGAGACATCAACCTCTACCTCGACCGGCAGCGCGTCGATACCCAGCAAGGAAAAGGTGCGCAGCTTGGCCAGCATCCAGGCACTCCGCGGGCGATTCGAGGGGGCTGGTGCCGCGGTGCGATCGGCTGCCCAGCCGCTGCCCGCGCTGCTGCCCCACTTCTGGCTGGCCCATTCTCACCCCGTTGCCCGCCCGAAGGCAAGCCACTTGGATCGACAGCCGCCCGGGCTTCGGTTAGCCTCGCAGATGCGGCGCCGTGCGGTGCGCGCACTACGGGGTCCACGGCCGGCCGGCTGCCCGTGGGCCCGCCGACCTACTGGCCGCTTCCCTACCAATGCCCTCTGAAAAACTGCGATTGCTCATCGCCCAAGAAGCCGCCCGGCTGTTGCATCTGGGCCAGGAGCCTAGTTTACCGAGAGCCCGGATGCGGGCCGCTCGCCGCCTGGTGCGGGGCTGGGTGCCCGATGCCGGCATGCCCAGCGACCAGGAAATTCACCGCCAACTTGATCAATTAGCCGGGCGGCGCGCGGCGCCCGCGAGAGCGCCCTTCTGCGGCCCCGCCGATTTTGGCCCGGGGCCAGCGGCCGGGGGCGCCGGCCAACCCGCTGGGGGCTCGTTGGGCGGTCCAGTGGGCGAGCGGTCGAGCGATGCGGAAGACCCGGCCAGCGGATGGGAGCGGTTTGCCGTATTCGAGCGGCTGCTTTGGCCGCTGGAACATGTGCAGCAATCGCGACAGCACCATCCCGAGGGGGACGCGCTCTACCACAGCCTGCAGGTATTCACGCTGGTGCAACAGCAGCGGCCCTACGATGAAGAGCTGCTCTTGGCCGCCCTGTTGCACGACGTGGGTAAAGCGGTCGACGTGCACAATCACCTGGTCGCGGGGCTGGAGCTGTTAACTCCCTGGATTACCCCGCGCACCGCCTGGTTGATCGAGAACCTGGCAGCCGCGCGGATGCTCAGCGAAGGGACCCTGGGAGCCCGGGCCTTGCGTCGCCTGGCTGAGTCGGACGATTTCGAGGAGTTGAAGCTGCTCTACGCTTGCGACCGGCGCGGGCGCCAGCAAGGGGCGGAGGTTCCCGAGGTTCCCGAGGCGCTGGCTTACCTCCGCGAGTTGGCCGAAGACTGTGACGGCTGACCGGAACCCGCGCACAGCGCCTGGCGCCCTCGGCCGCCCAGGCGAGCCTTGTGGAAGGGCAAAACCGAGGCCGCCGACGTTTGGGGCAGGGATCATGCCGCCGAAGTTGCCGTCCGCGTTGACCGCCGCAATGCGCGAACGATCAGTACGATCAGGCCCGCCATGGCGCCCCAAGCGAACAGGTCGCCGACGCGAGAATACACCGTGATTGTCCCCCGCCTGGGAACGTGGACCATCATCAGCCGATCGACCGTCGCGAAGTAGTCCATTGCCGCCAGCACTCGGCCCTGGTAGTCGACGGCCGCCGACAAGCCCTGATCGGTTTGGCGAACCATCGAGGCTCCGTTCTCGATGGCCCGCACCAGCGCCATATGCGTGTGGCACGGATCCATGGCGGCCGAATCCCGGGCGGGCACGATCAACAGGTCGGCCCCCGCTTGGCCCGTGGCGCGCACCAGCCCGGGAAAATCCAGGTCGTAGCAAATGCCCAGCCCGATCTTGCCCAGGGCCGTATCGACCGTCGGCATCGCGGGGCTGGCCCCCGTTTCCGGATCGCCGGGCACCGGCCGGGCCTTGTGGTACGAGGCGAGCACCTCGCCCTGGGGGTCGATCAGCACCAGCTTGTTCTGCATCAGGTACTCGCCCGGCGTGATCGTTCCCAACGACATTCCCAGGTAAATCGCCTCGGCACGGGCCAATTCGCGTCCGCGCTCGATCAGGGCGGGCTCATCTTCGACCAAGACCAGACCGTTCAACTCCGACCAGAACACCAGTTTCGCTCCTGCCCGGGCGGCCTGAGTCGTGCGAGCCAGCAGCGCGTCGTGCAGGGCGCCGGTATCGTGGCGAACGGCGTTGAGTAGCCCCGGTCGAGTGTCCTTGCGGCGGGTCCGCCAGATGCGCAGCGCCTCCCCGGGTTCGACGGTAAGGGAAGCGACGCAGGCGGTTTCTCCCGAGGGGGAAAACAGGGCGAGCCGCGCGCCACCCAGCAGCAGCACCGCCGCCAACACCGAGGCGTATCCCAGCACTCCGGGGGCGGCCCGCGCAGGCTGGCCGGCGTGGCTCCATGCCCAGTTTCCCACGGCGGCGAACCAGCACATTAAAAAAGTAATGCCCCACAGGCCGGTGACCGACGCCCATTGCAGCAGAGGCAGATTGCCATACTGGGTGTAGGCCACCGAGCCCCAACTGGTATAAGGACTCAGGATCGTCACCAGGTACTCGAGCGAGGTCCAGGCGGCGGGAAAAACAAGCGTTGAGGCAAACCCCTCGATCCTTGGCCCCAGCAGCCGATCGAGCGCATAGGGGGCGAGAAACGCCAGTTGAAAGCCCACGGCAAAAATGGCCAAGACCGCGCCTTCCAGGGGAACCATTTTGGCCCACTGAAAAGGGAACAGGGCCAGAAACAAGCCGTAAACCACCAGCAGGCCGCGCAGGGGCGGCTGAGTGCGCAGAAAGCGAATGACGAACAACGGCGCCAACCAGGCCGCAGCGGGGACGACATGGCTGCCGTTGGAAAACGGCGTCAGCAGGGCGGCGCCCGCTAGCGGCACGAGCCACGAGGCGCTCGACCGCTGCGCCGGCTGGGAATGGCGCGGGCGCGGGGTGCCGGAAGACTCAGTTGCCAGCGACATGCAGTGCTCGCAGTGGCTAAGACGACGCGCGACCTGCTTTTGGAATCAACCGAATTCGCGCTTCGGCCTGGCGGCTCGGGCCCTCTCCCGCCCCCCCGAGAAAAAACGACAACGCATCGGCCGTAATTCGCTGGCCGGGGGAGAATCTTGGAAAAAAAGGAAGGCTTGCTGGGTCATTCCGCTGCCCGGTGGCGCGCGACTCGCATTGCGGCCGGCTCGCTCGCGACCTAGCGAGCCGCGTCAGGGCTCCGCCTGACCCCGGATAGGGCCTGCAGCGCGGCGAACGCGACCCACGCCGCGACGGTCGAGCCGCGCCTTGGACCGGGCGGGTGATCCGAAATCCACGGTCGCCGGTTCAACCGGCCCGGTCTTGAAAACCAGCGACGCTATTCGACCCGCCGGAGGGCCTCGGGCACCAGGTCTTTGAGCGTGGGGTAGCCGTCGACCGCCATCAGCAGGTCGGCCTCGGCGAGCAGGCATCGAATGACATGCCGGACGCCGTCGGTTCCATCCAGCGCCAACCCATACAGATAGGGACGGCCAATCCCCACGGCCGTGGCGCCCAGCGCCAGGGCTTTAACTACGTCGGCGCCGGTGCGAATGCCCGAGTCGAAGAGCACCGGCACCGACCCCGCGGCTTGGACCACGTCGGGCAGGAGGTCGACGGCCGGTATGCCGCCATTGGCCTGCCGGCCGCCGTGGTTCGAGCAAAAGATGCCGTCGACTCCGCCGTCGATGGCACGCCGGACGTCGTCGGGGTGCTGAATCCCCTTGAGAATCAGCGGGAGCCGGGTGATCGAGCGCAGCCAGGGCAGGTCGTTCCAGGTCAGTGGGTTTCCGAAAATGCTCGCCCAAACCAGGGCCGCCGTGCGCGGGTCGTTCTCGGGCGGCTGGCCGAGCAAGGCGTGGAAACGCGGGTCGGTGAAATAATTGGCCAGGCAAAGCCCTTGAAGCTGCGGGAAGTTGCCCATGGTCAGGTCGCGCGGTCGCCAGCCGGCCACCCAGGTGTCGAGCGTGACCACGAGGGCTTTGTATCCCGCGGCCTCGGCCCGATGAACGAAACTTTCCGCGAGCTCTCGATCGGTCGGCGTGTAAAGCTGGAAGAAGCCGGGCGTGTCGCCCAGGTGCTTGGCAACTTCTTCCAGCGGGTCGACCATCAGGGTCGAGGCGATCATCGGCACGCCGGTTTGCGCCGCGGCCCGCGCCGTCGCCAAGTCGCCATGACCATCTTGCGAGCAAATGCCGAGCACGCCAATGGGGCTGAGAAAGAGCGGCGAAGGAAGCTTCATTCCGAACAGCTCGATCGACAGGTCGCGCTGGACCGGGCTGACCATCATCCGCGGCACCAGTCCCCAGCGCTCGAAGGCCGCGACATTGGCCCGCTGGGTTCGTTCGTCCCCCGCGCCGCCGGCCACGTACGACAGAATATCGCGCGGCATCGCCGCCTGAGCCTTGGCTTCGAGCTCGCGCGCGTCGATCGGCAACTTGGGCCGTTCTCCGCGCAGCCCGGCCAGGTAGATTTCGATCTGAAAGTCGCCGTAGTTGGCCACGCTTGGGCTCCTTGTTCAGTTGGCTAGCATCGGTGCGTGTGGTCGATGTTCAGCGGGCGATGGCGCGCCTCGTTTGCCGTGGCGAAACGGCCGCGAACCGCCCCCCCCGGGATCGGCCGCAGGAACCGACTGCGGACGCCGCTGCTGGGGTCGGCCGGCTCGACAGCCACGCGGCCGGCGGCGGCTCGGTGCAATTGATAACTTCCTCGGCGGCGTTGCGCAAGTTGAATTGCCCGGGAAAGCTGCCTCGCGGAGCCACGCTGGCGCCCAAGCGAGGGACCCAAAAGCAAGGTCGAGCGACTGCCTTCGAGTTGTCGCAACTCATTGTAAAACCGTTACTTAAGTGCTGTTGGCGCGGGGCAGCGCTGAGCCATCGCGGCGGCCCGACCTAATGGGCCTGGCCGATCCCAACGGGCGCCCCCGGAAAATTTTTCGGGGTTGGTTGCACGAAAACCGTTGGGCGGCGCATCTTAGCGGTTGTGATCAACTCCGGCGATTTCACCCGACGGGTCCAAGAATGCTCCGAGCGGCTCGCTCGCGAAGGAGCCGATGCGCTGAGCGAGTTGTTCGACCTGACTTCGCAGCGCTTGGTGCGCCTGGCGGTGGCCGTTAACCGCAATCAGCACGATGCCGAAGACGCCGTCCAGGCCGCTTTGGTCCGCGTGGCGGGCCGGCCCGAATTGCTCGCCTCGGCGGCGTGTCCCTGGTCGTACCTGCTGCGGATGGTGCGAAACGAAGCATTGGTGCTCGGCCGCCGGAAACGGCGCTGGTTTCAGGCCGCGCATTTGGGAGATTTGGTTACTCATTGCGGTGTTGACGAGATCGAGCGCGAGGAGACTCATCGAGCCATCTGGAGGGCGCTACGCTCGCTGCCGAGCGAGCAGGCCGAGGTGGTCGTGCTCAAGATCTGGGAAGCAATGACCTTCGCCGAGATTGCTCAGCTGCTTGAAATCTCTCCGAATACGATTGCCAGCCGCTATCAATATGCCATGGCTAAGTTGGCTCGGCAGCTATCCGCTTCGTCGCAAGGGGCGCCGCGTGGTTGAGTGGCCAAACGACGATGGCATCGGCGCTGACCTGGAGGACCTGGTCCGACAGGCCGGTGGCTACGTGCGCCCCTCGGAAGACCTGCGGCCCCGGGTTCTGGAATCGGCCCATTCGGTTTGCGGCGAGCAGCGTACTCGCTCGCGGGTCAGCCGATTGGCAAGCTTTGTGCTGGTTCTAAGCGGTTGGACCAGCACCGTCGGAGAAGCGGGAACCACCTCCAGCGCCGCCGCGGGCTTTTCGCGGCACGTTGTCGACGCCGAAGAACTATTCGATTCAGCCCAGGCCCGGGCGGTTGTCCGCGGAATCGAGTTCGACTGGGGGCTCGTGGAGGTTTTTTCCGACCTTCGCGATCGCCAGGCCGAAACGCTCCGGCCATTGCGCTAGCGTCGCGGGGCCCTCGGTCGAGGCCTTGATCCGGGCCGAACCGCTGGGCAGTCTTTACGGCCCTTGCGGGCCAGGGTGCGCGTGGTCGTTCGTTCCGCGCGCCTCTTGCTTGGCTTCTCGCTGCGAGTATTTCTTCCGACCTTTAGGCAAATTGCGCCCGCGAGCGCATCTAGGGTAGGGAACGCCGCGAGACCAGGAAGCGAGGCGCCCGTGGCGATGCCCCCAGTGTCGATTGTGCCAGCGGCTGCCTTCAACGGTAACGAAGCGAGCGTGCCTGGATGCCATCCACCGATCTCGACCGCTTGATGGCCGTTAACGAGCAATTGGCCGCCCTGGTCGAGGCTGGCGTTCCGCTCGAAACCGGCTTGCCAACCTCGGTCCAGTCGTCGTCGGCGCAGCTCGAGCGCTTCAACGCCGCGGTCGCTCGACAGGTGGGCCGAGGAAGCACCCTCACGGAAGCCGTGCGGGTTAGCAACCAGGTGCCCGAGGCGCTTCGGTCTCTGTTGTTGCTCGGATTACAAAGTGGCCAATGGTCGACCGTGTTCGACCGTTCTCTCGACGTAGCGGCCCGCGTGGACGACTGGCGCTACCAAGCCCGGGCGAGCCTGCTCTACCCGCTTTTAGTCTGCGCGTTGGCCTACCTGGGAAGCATCTGGTTTTGCCTGGAGGTGGTGCCGGCGTTGACGCTGATGTACGACTTGCCGAAATACGTGCCCGGCCCCGCGCTGCGGTCGGTTCAGGCGTTGCGGGCGGCGCTTCCGATCTGGGCTCCGCTACCACCGCTGGTTGTGAGCCTGGTGGTGCTGGTCAGGGTTCTGCGTGGCAGCCCGCCAGGGTTAGGGTTTACCTGGTCGCCGGCACTTCACTCGATTTCCGGCCTGCTGCGCCGAGCGCAGTTCGCCGAGACCGTGGCTGGGCTCCTCGAGGCGGGCTGCTCCAGCGCCGAGGCGATGGAGCTTGCCGCGGGAGCCAGCGGCGACCGGTGCCTGACGGCTGCGATCGAGCAGCTCGCCCAGGGCCATACGACTGAGCCCGTCGCCCGGGGCAAGGGCCCGGCCGGTGGACTCTCGCCGCTGCTAGCCTGGGCGCTGCAAGTTCCCGAGTCCGACGGGCAGCGCAGCCGGGCCCTGCGGGCCGTGGCAGGCGCGCTGCGCGATTCGGCCGAGGCGCGGTCTGCCCGCCTGCATTTGCTCCTGCCGATCGGCACGCTTGTGCTGATCGGTGGCGGCGTGACGCTGCTTTACGGATTAATGCTTTTTCTACCGCTGGTCGAGATGCTGCTCGGACTGTCGCACGGAGAAATTGGTGGCCGTTGAGCGAGGGTGGCATTCGAGCATGTTCCTCGTGCCGAGGAGCGGCGCCTGGCAACCGGGGTCGAGACGCAGCCGGGCGGGTCTGCTGCTGGGTTAAGCGCTTACGGAAGCGGGGGAACCGGCGCGGTTCTCCCAGGTAAAACACGAAATCGCTGGTACAGGTCCATGCTCCGATTCCGCTACGAAGCGAGCGACGCCTCCGAACGTCTGATTTCAGGCGAAATCGAGGCCAGCACCGTTAGCGAAGCCATTGCGCTGCTGGCCGAGCAAGGGCTAACGGTGCAATCGATTGGGCTGGTACCGAGTGCCTCGGCGGGACCCAAAGCTCGCCCCGAGTTCCCCGTGGGCAAATTGGCTCGCAAGACGGGGCCGCGCCATTCGATGTCGCGCGACGAGGTGCTCCAGCCGCTTCGCCCCGCCTTTACCCAGATGCTTGAACGTAGCAAGCCATTGGCCCCCATCTTGGCCCGCTTGGCCGAGGAAACCCCGCCGGGCAGGCGGCGACAGCAGCTCCAGTTGGTGCGGCGCGCGATTGAACAAGGTGAGGCCGGCGCCGCGCTGGCGAGCTTTTCGGCACGCAGCGATGTCTGGCTGGCCCTGTTGGCTGCCACGGCCGAAGAGACTTCGCCGGCAGAAGCTTTCGAGCGGTTCATCGCGCGTTCGCGCCAAATCGACGACTTGCGAAGGCAATGGGCCCGGGCGTTGGCTTACCCCGCGGCGCTGGCCTTGGTGGCCGTGACGATCCTTTTCTTGCTGAGCATTCTGGTGGTACCGACCTTTCGCGACATTTTTGTGTCGTTCAACGTCGCCAAGCCGCTGCTGACCACGGTGCTGTTCGCCGTGAGCGACTCGGTGGTCAGCGGGAAGGCGGCGTTATGGCTGGTGGGGGGGGCCGCGGTTCTGCTCGGAGCGCGGCTGGCCTTGCGCCGGTTGCCCGATTCGATCACCGTTCCCCTGGCCCGCTGGACCGGCTTTCTGCCCGGCCGCGCGACGCGGGCCGGCCGCCTGGCCTTGGACGTGGCCGACCTGCTGCGGGCTGGCCTTAGCCCCAGCGATGCTCTGATTTTAGCCGGCGAGATTCCCGGTCAGCGCTCGCTGACAGACGGCGCTCGCCAGTTCGCACAGTACCTGCGAGGCGACCTAATCGCGGATCCACTGGGTGATTCGTTCGGGCTAACGGCGTCGTTCGTTTATGCCCTGCGGTGCGAGGCCTCGCGCGACACGCGGATTCGGCTGTTAGACGAGCTGAGCCAGTGCCATTTCGAACGAGCGCGGCGGCGCCCCTCGCTGGCCGCCGGCATTCTGGGGCCGATCCTGATCCTGGTCGTGGGTTTGTTGGTCGCGGGCGCGGTGATCGGCCTGTTTCAACCTCTTTTTCAACTAGTAAACAACCTGGCCTAGCGGCGCTCGGGGCGCAGCGCTGCGGCGAAACTGGCAGCCCAACCCAGGCGCCACCCGGTGCGCGCTTGACTGATTCAGCGTCAAATTGAGGGATGTTTGCCGTGGTCGACTCGAGTTTGAACAGGCTGCGAAGCTGGCTCCCCAATGGCCGACGCGCCATCTGGTTCTGGCCTCGCCGCACCAGCACGGCTCAGCGGAAGGCGGTCTTACGGCTGATTGCCGTCGCCACGGAAGAGCGATTGTCGCTGGCCCCATTGCTGCGGGCCTGGGCCGCCGACGAGCAGGGCCCTCAGTCGGGTCGGGTTGAGCGGTTGGCCGACTTGATCGAGCGAGGCGTGGCGCTGCCCGACGCCGTCGAACAGGTGCCGGGCGTGGTTAGCGATGAGGATGTGTTGACCATTCGATTCGGCAGCCAGGCAGGAGTCTTGTCGCGAGCCGTCCGTGAGAGCCTGGGTCAAGGAGACTTGTATTCGCCACGGCTGACGGCCGACCTGCGCAGGGCGTTGGTGTATTTCGTGCTGATGACCGTGATCGGCCTGACGATCTTCACGTTTATCCAACTCAAGATCACGCCGGTGATGTTCAAATTGGTCCATGAGTTCTCCGGGTCCCCGGTCGTGCCGCTGCGGTGGACCCAGTGGGCCGGCAATGCGCTGGCTGGCTACTGGTGGCTGCCGGTGCTGCTGGTGTTGTTGGCGATTTGGGCCGCGGTTTCGACGCGGGGAGGGCGCTTCGTCCGACAGTCGCTGATGAATCGCCTGCTGCGCCCCCTGCGCGATTGGCAAGCGGCCGAGATCGTCCAACGGCTCAGCGTTGCCACCGGGGCGGGTCGCCCCGTGCCCGCGTCGATCTCCACCCTGGCTCGCTATCATTTCGACCCCAGCACCCGCCACAAGCTGCTGTTCGTGCGTAACGAGGTGGAACTGGGAGCCGACGTTTGGGAAAGCATGGCGTCGGTTCAGTTGCTTACGCAGCCCGAGGCGGCCGTGCTGGAATCGGCCAACCGGCTTGAAAACCGGGCCTGGGCTCTGGCCCAGGTGGCCCGCGCCAAGAAACGCCGCGTTACCCGCCGCCTTGAGCGGCTCTCGGCTCTGGTATTGCCTAGCCTGGTGATCTTGGCGGGAGGACTGGTGCTGGTACAGGCGCTGGCGATACTCGAAACGACGGTCGAATTCATCCGGGGAATGCTCTGATGGCCATCGGCAGAATTCCGACCAATCCACGGCAAACCGGGGGCCCCGGCGGCTCGGCGACCCCGGTCCGCCGGCCTGCCGGCACGGGAGGCCACCGCGAGCAGCGCGGGGTGACGGCGATTGAGATCCTGGTTTCGTTCACGCTGCTGACCGCGGTGCTCAGCGCGGCCGTTCCCTTGGTGGCGCGGCATTCGCGACTGTTGGCCGAGCAGCGCAGCTACCGCATTGCGCTCGACGAGCTTTCCAATCAGCTCGAGCGAATTACCCATTTACCTTCCACCGAAGTGCCCGCCGCGATCGAGACGCTCGCGTTGTCGCAGCTGGCGGAAAGCCGGTTGGCCGATGCCGCGCTCGAAGCAAGCCATCAGGTCGACGCGATCGGCACGCGAGTGACGCTTTCACTGGCCTGGGGCGACCCGGCGCGGCGAGCCGCACCGTTGGTGCTGACTGGCTGGGTGGTCGATCGCACGCCCGCGGCGTCGGATTCCAGCCCCGGAGACAAGCCATGAAACGAGCCTCTTGGCGCTGCCGTCGGTCGGCCGGGGTTTCTCTCCCCGAGCTCATGCTGCTGATGTCGCTGGCGACGGTCGTTCTGACCATGAGCGCTCAGTTGATTCAGCGGTTCTACCAGGCACATGGCCGAGCCACCGAGTTCTACAACCTCGAGCGAAGCCAACGGCGGCTGGCCAGGCAATTCCGTAGCGATGTCCACGCGGCCCGAACGGCCTCGCTGCCCGATGGCGCCGATCGGCCGTTGCTCTCCCTGCAAGGCGAGTCGGGAGACGAAGTCGCGTACCAGTTTACCCGCGGCAAACTGCTGCGTACCGCCCGCCGAAACGGACAGATAACGGCGCGCGACGAGTATGGCTACCCGGCCGGAACGGACTGGCGCGTGTTGGAACTTGACAACCCGCGCCGGCTATTGCTCGAGCTTTTCGCCCTCGAGCCGCAAGAGGAAGCGGGGAAAACCGCTAGTCGATTGCCCCCCTCGTTCGTGCCGGCCTGTCTGCGAGTCGAGGCGTGTTTGGCGCGCGACAGCCAAGCAGAGCGCCGGGAGGCCAGGCCATGAACCGTTTTTCCCGCAGTCGTTGCTCGCCAGCCGCCCGCCGGCTACCGCGCCGCCGCGGCACGGTGCTCGTGGCGGCGCTCATTTGCCTGTTGGTGGTTACCGCGCTGGTGGGGGCTTTGCTCAAGGGGGCGCTGCTTGCGCGGCGGCACCTGCACCAAGAGCGAAACCTTCGGCAAACCGAACTCTTGCTGCAAGCCGGGGTCGACCGAGCCCAGGCTCGGCTGACGGCCGACCGCGGCTATCAAGGCGAAACTTGGGCGCCGCCCGAAGGTGCTTTGCCCATGGCCGCGCAGATCACCATTCGCCCGTTGCCGGTTCAGGACGACCAGAACCAGCAGTTTGAAGTTTCCGCGGAATACCCGCTCGGTAGCGAGTACTCGGTCCGGCGCTCGCGTTTGCTTTCGTCCACTTTCCACTCGAATCCGCCCGAGGAGTAGTCAGCCATGGTCCGTTTTGCAGCCTGTCAACCACCGCGCCGTTCGATGCGGCGAAGTGCTTTCACGCTGGTTGAGTTGTTGGTCGTGATTGCCATTATCGGCATACTGGTTGCGCTGCTCTTGCCGGCGGTTCAGGCGGCCCGCGAGGCGGCCCGGCGCACCCAGTGTCTGAACAACATCACGCAGCTTTCGCTGGCGGTTCATAGCTTCGAGTTTCACTTCGAGCATTTGCCGGCCGGGTGTCTCAACCCCGATGGGCCGGTCCGCAACGAACCCACGGGAATCGACGTGGGTTGGATCGTTCAGATCCTGCCCTACATGGAACAGCGGGCGCTTTCCAGCGCCTTCGACCGCCAGGCGGGCGCCTATGCCCCGGCGAACAGCCCGGTGCGGGCGACCGTGCTAGCCGTACTGCAATGCCCGTCGGATCCGGAGGAGTTCCTCGATCGCGATCACCAGGTGGCTCGCAGCAGCTACGTCGGTTGCTATCACGATGCCGAAGCCCCCATCGACGAAGATTGTAACGGGCTGCTCGTTCTCAATGGAAAGCTTCGCTACTCCGACATCTTCGATGGCAGCTCACAGACCATGTTGCTGGGCGAAGCGCTCACGGGTCCCGATCGGCTGGGTTGGGTATCGGGAACCCGGGCCACGCTCCGCAACACGAGCTCGATCGAGTCGGGCCGACCGCGCGGCCGGCAGCCCGCGCAGCCCGGGGGCGCAGCCGCGGTCGAGGTGGAGCGCGAACCGCTCTTCGTGGGCGGGTTCGGCAGCCATCACCCGGGCGGCATCAACGTCAGCTTCGCCGACGGCTCGTCGCGGTTCCTTTCCGAAAACCTGGACCGGGAAGTACTGAAGCAGTTGGGGAACCGGTCCGACGGCGAACTGCCGCTGCCGATCGAGTAGCGTACTCCGGCCGTAGCGCCGCTACGGCGTTTGGCTTGGCAGGCGATCCGGAGAGGGCCTCGGGGGCGTCCTTTCCGGTTGGCTTGCCAGAACCAGGCGACCGAGCGGCGAGACGCGGTCTCTTTCACGGCGGGTCGGCACGCCACCGTGCCCGCGGTATACTCCCGACGCAAGATACCGCTAGCGGCGTGTCGAAGAATGGCCCGGGCTACGTCATCGCGGGGATGCGATGCCCGAATAACGACGTAAGTCGTCGTTCGGCGATTCGCGACGAGCTTGGCTTGGCGCTTGGCGAGGTTGAAAAGCGCCACCAGGGCTTTTTTCAGCGGACTGCTAGGGAAGACCGCAATGATCAATCGCGAACTGCTGCTGCGACGTTTGCTTTGGTTGACCAGCGTGTTCAACGCGGCCGCGGCTTATCTGTTCGCGTTTCCGGCATCGCGCGGTGGTGCCGCGCTTGGGCTACCGGCGCAAGTGCCGATGGTTTATCGGGCGGCCACTTCGCTGTTCGTGTTGTTCTTCGGGGCAGCCTACGTTTGGCTGGCGATTCAGCCGACGGTCGTACGCCCCCTGGTGGGCTTCGCGGCTTGGGGAAAGGCCGGCGCTTTTACGCTCGTCTCGGTGCTTTGGCTGGCGGGGGAAGCGACTGTACGACTGGTCGCCATGGCCAGCGGCGATTTGGTTTTCGCCGTGCTGTTCGTTTGGTGTCTCGCCGGATGCCCCGCCGAGCCCGTTGGCGGTGGTGGAAACACCGGGGGGCCCGGGCCCAGGTAGCGGTGAAAACTCGGCCTCGATCCGCCGCCGCGAGCGAGCAAAAGCGTGTAGGCCGAGGTGATTCGCCCGGCTCGAGTTGTGCCGCGCCGTGTCGGGAGCGATTCGCCCGCCAACCGCGGAAACGTTGGCCGGATTGGGCGCTGCCGGAATCAGGCTATAATTGTCGGATTCACCCGGACCGACCCGCCCCGCGCGGCCGTCGGCGGGCCGAGGATGGGTGGCCGAGTGGTCTAAGGCGGCGGTCTTGAAAACCGCTGTGGGCGTGAGCTCACCGGGGGTTCGAATCCCTCCCCATCCGCTGCTGGGTTTTGGCGCAATGGCCCGCCCGTGCGATGGTTCCCCGCTAGGCGCTGGCCAGCGGGGAAACGTTTGCGAGGTTGCTGGAGCCGCTTCGTTTCAGCGGCGCGGGTCGACCGGCGAGGCAAGCCATTGTGGCGTATTTCATTAAGCACCTAGCGCGGAGCAAAGTTCCACCCGTCGAGTCGAACGGCGGCTAGGTACCTGAGTTGGTCGCCGTCTGTCCTTCTTCCACTTCCACCAGCGCGTTCGTCGCCGAGAGGGGCGGCAACACAGCGATTCGGCGAAAAACCTAACGCGGGGCGCGGTCAGAAAGTCTAGTTGCGTCGCATTTCAAGTCCTCTTAATGACTTAATGCGCGCCATCTGGCGCCAAGATGCGCCATTCGCTGAGCTGCACTTCCCCGTCGCGTTGGGGAAAGCCCAGCGTGCCGCCGGGGCCGGGCTCGACTTCGAGTCGAAAGCCGGTCACCTTGTCGAAGGGTTGGTCGGCCGTGATCAGGTAGCTGCATTGGGCAATCGTTTCCCCCCGGGTTGCCGTTATATAGCCCTGGCGATCCCAATTCAGTTCGGGGCCGGGGGGGTCGGCCGCCGCCTGATTCGGCTGAATCACTGTCCAACGGACGGCCGAATCGCCCACGGCGGGCCGCGGATCGGTCGTGTACGAAAATCGGAATCGCTGCAGCTTGTGGTGCCAAAACCGACCGTTGTGCATCAGTTCAAAGACCAATCGCGGCGCGCTAAGGGGCTCGCGCGTGCGCAGCACGGCCACCTGGGGCTGCCGCTGCGCTCCGCGGTCCAACAGCCAGAAACTCGCCCCGCGCAGGTTCCCATCGATCAGCTCGGAGACGCCGTGAAATTCGCGCGTCCCGCTGCTGGCCGTGGCGTCGGCCAGCGGAACGGCCGTGGGCGGAGTCGGGCGAGGTTGTGGCGGGTAGCACAAGACTTCGAACTCGGTCACGTGCACATCCATGCCGGTCGGACCGCCGAACCCCAGATATCCCTCAGGGCCTGGCACAAGGTCGAGCCGAAACCCGGTGATGTTCTCGAAAGAACCGTCTGAAGTGACGATGTAATCGTCGGGCACCATCCCACTGCCGCTCACCAAAAACGTGACGCCGTCGTCTTCCAATCGCACCTGCGACTCGGAGTGCGTCGTGGTGGCTTTCGCCCGGGGGAGCGGGGACCAGATCTCGGGGCCGTCGCTGATCGTGGGGTTGGGGTGGGTGGTGCTCGAAACGCGAAAGCGGCGCGGTTTGTGCCCGGGAAACCCCCCGCCGTCGTTCTCGATTTCAATCACCAACTGCTCGGCGGTGATCGGCACCACGGTCTGAAAGACGGCCGCCTGCGGGCGGTATTCCCCCCCTCGGACCGACCAGCCGCCGGCATGGCTCACCCCGTCGACGGTGCCGCGGATCGAAAGTTCCCGCGATTCGTCTTCGACCGCGTAGCTAGCCGTCGGGTTTTTCAAGTCGACATAGGCGTTGGCCAGCGCGCCGTGAAGCTCGGTCAAGCGGGCCGAAGTGTCGACGGCCGGCCGTGCCGGCAGGCGACGGCCCTGGCGAGCCAGCTCCAGCGCCACCGCCAAACCGACGATGGCCGCCGCCCAGGCGATCCAGCGGTGGGAGCGGGGGGGCTTCGTCTGGCGAATTCGAGCCAGTTCGCGGGCCACTTCCGACGCAGACGAGTAGCGGGCCAGCGGATCGCGCCGCAACAGCCGCTGAACGACACCGTCGAACCGCGGGTCGATCGGCCGCAACCGGGACGGTGGCTGATAATCGATCGCCGGCAACGCGCCGGTCAGCATTTCGTACAACACGACGCCCAAGGCATACAGGTCGGCTCGGGCATCGACCGCGTCGGTGGCGCTTAGTTGTTCGGGTGCCATGTAGTGGGCCGAACCCATGGCTTGCCCGCTCCGTGTCAGCGTGGGCGAGAGCACCGATTCGGCCGCGGCGAATTTGGCGAGACCGAAATCGGCGATCTTCAGATTGCCGTCTTCGGCCAGCAGGATGTTCTCGGGTTTGACGTCGCGGTGCACCACACCCTGCTCGTGGGCATGCGCGAGCCCGTCGCAAACCTGTTCCAGCAGCGCAATTACCTCAGCCTCGGCCAGGGGGCCGCGCCGGAGCCGGTCGCGGAGATTGCCGCCGTCGACCAATTCCATGACCAGGCAAAGATGCTCTGGCAGGCGGCGAACCTCGTAGATGGTGACAATTCGTGGATGGCTCAGCCGAGCCAGGGCCTGGGCCTCGCGGGTGAATCGCTCGAGCGGTACCAGGTCGTCCCCCTGGTCCAAGGGCACCAGCTTCAGGGCGACGTCGCGGCCCAACTCCTTTTGATGGGCCAGGTACACGGCCCCCATTCCGCCGAAGCCGATCAGGTCGGTCACTTCGAGGTCGAAAAACCACTGGGTAACCACCTCGGCCGCCAGCGGATACCTGCGCGGGTCGTCGACCATACCTCCCGAGGCGATGCCCAACTGTAGCAGGCAGGCCGGGCACTGCCCGAGCGGGGTGCCCGGCGGAATCTCCGCGGCACATTGGTTGCACGTCGATGTCGCGGAATCGGCCGTCACGGTGCCACCCCCGTAGCTCAGTTCGGCGACAGAGCAGCCATCATCTGGCGCAGCTCGTCTTCCACGTCGTCGTCGGCAGCTACGGTCCGGGCCACTTCCTCGCGCAGAATCTTGCCGAATTGCCGGCGCATCCGGCTTAGCGCCACGTTAAAGGCGGCGGTGTTCAGCCCCAATTGCGCGGCGTGGGCGTCGCGGTCTAGCGACGGACCACCGCTGAGCAGGGGGGCCAGCCTCTCGAAGCGCTCGAGCCGGCCGGCTTGGCGATACTCTTCTCGTAGACGGGCCGTTGCTACCTCTAGCGTGGTCAGGGTCCAGGAATGGTCGAATTGGCGCTCCGGGGTCCAGTGGTCGGCCAGGGCCTGGTCGTAGCGGCTCTCGGCCGCGCTGAAGTCGAGCGATAATAGCCCCGCGGGCGGCCGGCGCTTTTGAGCCCGGGCACGGCGGCTCTCGCGCACGCAGAACTGCCGTAGCGCAACCCGCAGAAAGGTGCGGAAACGCCCCCGCTGGCGATCGGCCCGCTTGATCACACCTTGGGTTATCAGCCAGTAGAAAAACGACTGAAGCAGGTCTTCGGCATCGTGCCGGGCATAGCCCTGCCGTCGCAGGTACACATAGAGGGGGAACCAGTAGCGCTCGCAAAGCTCGGCCAGCGAGCGAGACCGCCCCTGGCTCGACTGGCCGGCCGCCAACACCATCGACCAATTGGTCGTGACAAACCCCTGGCCCGAAAGGGGAGGTCGCTCACGATCGGCCGACGATCGCTCTTCAACGCTGCTCGACATGGTCACCCGGAGCCGGCTCCCGCGCGTCGGAAATAGCCCACCCAAACCGGCCAAGCGGAATCGCCTTAGTTTACTCGCTCACTTGGGGGGTGCCAAGCGATCGGCGTGTGGGCCGAGCTTTTTTCCCAATCGGCTGAAATCGTGACGCGGAGAGCCTCGCGCATGGGTGCTCGCAACCAATTTCCAGATCTTGGGTTGCGTAACAAGCGGTGGGCCCGCGTCGCGCCCGTTGGCGGAACGAGCCGGGGGAGTTGCTGGGGGGGCGGAAACGGCCGCGTTTGGGCGATCGCCTCCAGCGGCGCTGGGGCTGGCGACGCAGCACCGTCTATCGGGAAGCTGGTTCAGATCGTTCTTGGGGGGGGGTGCACTCCCGCGATTACATGAGTCGCGGAGCGGTTCCACCGTTCCCAGCGTCGGAAGGCCTCGACCGCCGGCGCGGTGCGCCCGCAAGCCCCGGCCGCCACGGGGCTCTTGCAGCTGCAGTGCCCCACTGAGATCCCCGAAGAACCCAACTTAAGGACACCGCTGCGCGTTTGACGCAGGGGGGATGGCATTGTTACGATCCCCGCAGCAGTGCATCTGCACGAGTGTTAGGCTTAAAAACCATCGAAAACCTCGGGTAGAATAATTGCCACTTACTTCGCGGGTGTGGAATGCACGCCACTTCAAGCACGATTCAGGCTGCTTTAGGCCGATCGGCCTGCTTCCTTCGCCGAGTGGGATTTCGGGTGGGCCGCTTCTTGGGCCTGCCCGTGGCCATTGCTGTCGTTGGGCTGGCGGTTCTGGTCGTCTTCGGCGCACTGCACTTTGAATCGTCGAAAGCGTTTCTCGCCTACCGACTGGGCGACGCAATCTATGTGCGCGAGTCGATCCGATCGTTGGGAATGGTTTCCTCGAGCTCGGTCCCAGGTGCTGAATTTGAAATTCAGAATCTCTTGTTTCTGCGGCCCGTTACCGTGTACGCCGCGGAGACCAGTTGCGGGTGACTCGTGACATCGGATTTGCCACTTACCATTCCCCCGGGAGAGGTCGGCACCATTCGGTTCTCGATTACTTCTCGCGCGACCGATGCCCGCCGCCAAATCGATGAGTCGTTGGCGCTGTATACGGTGCCTGCGAGTCGTCGCGTTGTTTGTCGGATTATGGGCGAAGTGTCATCAAACGGTGCGGTGTTCCATCAAGACGTTTCAGCGAACCCGGTCATCGTCGGGGTTAGCCGCTGACCCGGCGGCCGTGCTCCGCGGGAGGACCGGCGGGGACATGAACGCATGATCGAGTTGCATACTAGCGAATGCGTAGCGCTCGGGTTCACAAGTAGTCATTGCAGTGAACTGATCGGGAGGTTTCCGATGCGCCGACTAAGCAGAGGGGTGGGGGAACTATTCGTGGGTCTGGGGTTGTTGTCTGGCGCGCTGGCCGTGATTCTTGCCGCGCCGGCAATCGCCATAGCCGAAGGTCAGTACATCCAATGCACGAACGACACAACTTTGAAATGCGTGTCAGAGCCGGAGGGGCCTACGTGCACCTCTGATACCGGCGGGCAGCCTTGCAACTCTCAAAACGCAAACTGTAAATGTTACTCTGCCAGTAATGGTTGCAAATGCGCGAGACTGCGCGCGAGTTAGCGAGAGTTTCGCCAAACGGTCTTGATGGCTCTGCAACGAACCGTCAGCCAGCGCGGCAATTTGCCGGCCTTCTGGATTGGTGCGGAAGAGTCGTCGCCGAGGAGCTAGGCCATGAATTCTCGAGTCGGACGCGGTCGGGTAACGAGGCAACGATTCCGAGGCTTGCGTTTTCGGCCATTGTGCGTGGCGCTCTTGGCCGTCTGGGGCCTTCTTGCCAGGGGGATTTCCAGTGCCTCGGCGCAGCCGATCGACAAACAGGCCTTGGTAGCGGAGATTCGCCGGGGCGCGGCTCCCATGGAAGACCTTTACCTGAATTCCGTCATCGAAGCGCAAATTACCGAGCGAGACTGGCCGAGTAATCCGGGGACCAGAACTCGCCGAGTCACCTTTCGCGGAGCCGCCGGAAACCTTCGCGTGGATTATGATCGTCTGTCGGAAGACTCGGAAAAAAAGACTGCGTTTGTCACTAGGCCCGATGTCTCGTTCGACGTGGGTAGTGGGGCATCGTCCGACCGGTACCTGCTGAAATCGGTAAGCTCGCAGTATGACAGTTCGCTGCAGGGTCTGCGGCTGGGAGGGGGGGCTTTGGGGCTGCTTCCCTTTTCGATGTACGAGCTATCGCTGGTCGATTTCCTGGCCCTCGACGATCTTACGATCGTTGGACTTGAAGACGAAATGGAACAGGGAACGACCCGTCGGACGATTCGTTTTCAGCGCGAGGGGAAGCTCGCCGACGGAAAGCACTTTCATGCCTCGGGATTTCTCGCATTCTGGCCGGAACGGTGTTGGGCCTTAAGAGAGTTCGCATCCGGTAAGAACGTGCTCGTCCGAGGCCGATTCGACTACTCCGAACAGCGAGGCGATATTCCCTTGCTGGCCGCGGCGGAATTCTGGAACGAGAATCGCGAGACTCAGGAGCGTTGGGACGTTCGCTCGATCGAGGTCACGCGGTTCGACACCAAGGCTCCGCCTGAGTCGGACTTCTCCTTCGCGGCATTCGGCTTGCCGGAACTTGGCCGTCCACCGCGGTCCCATTGGTTGCTCTGGTCGCTGTTGGCCGCATTGGCGGTAATCCTTACGACTGCCGGCTATTGGCTCAAACGACATGGTCAGCCCGCGTGAGCGTTGCGCCGGGGGGAGCGTTTTTCCTCCCGGGCAACTCGACCAACGCTCAGGCTCCGGTGGAACGATTTCGAATTGAAATCCCGCTTCGAGATTCAAGACGCGACGGCAGTCGTAGGCGACTTGGTAAGGCGGTTGCTGCTGAGGTTCCTTGGCTCGCGCGAGATGGCCCGGCGCATGGCTCGCTCACTCCCCCCAACGATGCGGGCCGGCCTGTCCTAGCAGTCTGTTGAAAATAGCCCTCGTGGCATTCTTGAACCTCGCCAAGCGCCGAGCCAAGCTCGTCGCGGCTCGCAGAATCACGACTTACATCGCCATTTCACCTGTCGCGGGGTTCGCCGTGCAGCGAGGTCGACGGTGAGACACTGATCGCGCTGACCTAGAAACTACGCAGCGGGTGCACCATCCAACGAGGCACTGCGAAACGTGTTGGCTCAATCGTTTCGACAATCAAATCGGTCAGATGTCGGGCGGGGGCTTGCTTGGGCGAACGGGGTAGTTGATTTATTCCTGCCGGTGTTCAGCGGTGTCGCCCTCGCCATGAGTTTTCCCCCCGCGGGCTGCGCCTTGCTGGCCTGGGTGGGGTTGGTTCCCCTCGGTCTGTCGCTGGGCCCTTCCCGAAGGTTAGTTCCCGCAGGTCTGGGGGCCTTCGTCGGCGGGACCCTGTTTCACCTCATCGTCCTGGATTGGGTCCGCACGGCCTACGGCAGCTTCGGATTCCTCAACTCGCAGGCTCGCTGGTGGTTGGTGATCGGCATCTTGCAGGGTCTGCACTTCACCAACTGGTGGTTGATCGCGCGGTTCGTCCTGTCGCGGGTACGATGTCCGCAGGCGGTATTCTTGCCGTGCGGCTGGGTGGCCTTCGAGTATTCCCGAAAACACCTTTGGGCCGCCATCGACCAAACCGGGTGTCCTTGGTTTCAGTTGGGCAGCACCCAGGTCGGGTGGCTGCCCCTGATCCAGATTGCTGACTTGGCTGGAGTCTGGGGGATCACCTTCGTGATCGCGGCCGCGAATGGCGCTATCGTCGACCTCATTTGGCAGCGGCCGGTTTCATGGGGGGCGCGTCCAGAAATCCGATGGCTGCCTGCGGGGTTCGCGGGGGCACTCCTCCTAGGCACACTTGGCTACGGCGTTCTGCGACTGACGCAGGCGCAGCTCGGGCGAGGAATTTCCGTCCGCTTAATGGCCGCCGACGCCTTGCCTTCACGAATCCAAGGCGACGGTCGCTGGGAGCCCTCGGTCGAGGCCTTGCGCGAAAATCGGGCCGAAGTACTCCTCTGGTCAGAAACCGTATGTGAGCTCGGGACATTGACGCCAATTTCGAATCTCGAACGTGTCGCGCAATCCGCGGGGGCGACCTGCGTCGTGGGTTGCGTTCGCGCCGCTCGCCGAGGGCCTGTACGCGGGTCGTATAATTCGGTCGTCGTGGTCGACCCCGTGCGGGGGGTATTGGGGTATTACGACAAGCTGAGGTTGGTGCCGTTTAGCGAGTTTCACCCTTGGCGACCGTCAAACGATCAAACTTGGCCCGGGTTCTTGCTTCCGGGAGGAGTGCCCCGTACCTTCCGTCTTTCTCGCAACTCGGACGGTTCCTGTTTCTCAATGGCGTCCACGATTTGCTACGACGTCTGCTTTCCCGAGGTATATCGAGAGTTCATGCGGACGCCTCACCGTGATGGACCGCCCGACTTCTTTACGGTCTCGTCGCGCGAGTCGCTCGACGTGGGGTGGTCGCTACAAGCGTCGATGCTCGGGCACGCGCAGCTTCGCGCGGTCGAATGCCGCCGCCCTCTCGTCCGGAACGTTGAACAGGGTTATTCGGGCCTCGTGGATTCGCGCGGGCGGTTCACCCCGATGGAGGCACGACGCGGCGATCCACAGACCCGGGACGTGTTGTTCGTGCCCATGGACCGTCGCCAAAGTCTCTATGCGAGGTTTGGCGACTGGCTGCCGCAGGGGTGCACCGCGCTTACGATCGTTGGCCTACTCCGCGGCTTTCGGTTTGTGCGCTTCAATCCGATTCGCAAAGCAGCACGGGGGATTTAGCTGCGTTGGGAGAGAACCGGCTATGCAAGCCGGGGGTTGAGGGTTCGAGCCCGGATGCCCGCTGATGCTCGGAGTGGAGTGCCGAACGCACAAGCGTGTCGTCCGGAAGGTCTTCGTGCTCCCGGTTGCACGAGGCGACGACCGAATTGGCCGTTCCCAGCGTCGGAAGGCCTCGACCGCCGGCGCGGTGCGCCCGCAAGCCCCGGCCGCCACGGGGATTTGGTCGGCGGCCGATATTCCGGGCTACCGATCCGAGGGGGCGCTCGGTGTTTCCGGCGGCGAGTCGCTCGTCGGGTCGGCGGCCGCTCCGCCCGCGCCCTCGGCGGGCGTGCCCGTCTCGGAGTCGGCAGCCGGCGGGTTGGGGTTGTCGAGCCGAACCAGCATTCGCTGTTCGGTCTTGTCGGCGCTGTAGTGAACCAGGATCGGCACTTCGTCGTTGGTCAGGTTGTAGATGCCGGTTTCCATGATCATCGTGGGGTTGTCTTTCAAATGCCAGGCCGCCCGCTGGGTCTGGCGATCGACAGCGCCTTCGAGCTCGACCACTTGATCGGTCATCAGGTCGTGGTAGTTGCCGCGCAACACCCCGGCCTTGTTGACGGCCAACTGAAACAGTTTGTCGCTATTGGTTTGACCGTCGTTGGCGACTGCAAAGACACCCAGGGGCAACCACTGTTCGTCGTCGGCCGCGGGTTGGTCGCCCATTGCGGCGATGTCGGTGGCTTCGTTGTAATACTGTTCCTGGGTCGCCACAGGCTCATCGCCGTAGTACACCTGGCCGTCGTTGTAGGCTACGTCTCCGCCGTAGTCGTAGTAGACAGGCTCGCCGCCATAGCCCCACCAGCCGGAAAGGGCCGCCCAACTGGCGGCGGTCCAGACGCTGGCCGCGGCCCAGCGAGCCGGATACCAGGCGCCCGGGTAGCGTCCGTACCAGCCTGGGTGAAAGCAGTTCCAGTGGTTGAAGTTGCCATTGACGGCCGACCAGGTGTGGCCCCCCACGATTTGGCCGTTGGCAAAGGTAGCTCCGCGACCGGCGACCGCGCGGTTTCCGGCGGGCCCTTGGGCGCCGACGAACCCGCCGGCGCGCCCGACGGAGTCGACACCGTTGGTGGCGCCGATGGCGCCGGCGCCGCGGACCACGGTGTTTCCGCGGGGGCCCTGAATACCGACCGCGGCGCCCGCCCCGCCAATGGTGTTGCCGCGTGGCCCGGTGTAAGAGCCGGAACCGCCGGCGGCACCGATGGTGAAGTGGTCGCCTTGCCAAACCTGTGAATGCCGGCCTCCGCTAGCGCTACCGGCGGGCAACTGTCCGGCCGCGGGAGCCGCTCCGGTGCCGTAGCCGCGCGAACCGGCGCCCACCCCGCCGCCCCCCGCGGGCAGGCCGAGGAAGCTGCTCAAATCGGAAGCCGAGGGTCGGCCGCCTCCGGCTCCGGCGCCGAAGCGACCGGCACCGCCCGCCGCGCCGAGCGCAGCGCCGCTACCTGCTCCTCCGAATCGACCGCCAGCAACCGGCGAAGGCCGCGGCGTGGCCCGGCCTAGCGAAGGCGTGCCACGATAACCGCCGGCCCCCATTCCGGCCCCACCGTAGCCGCCAGCCCCGCCGAAGCCACCAGCCCCGCCAACGGGACCGCGCGCTCCGCCGTAGCCGCCAGCCCCGCCAACGGGACCGCGCGCCCCGCCGTAGCCGCCGGCCCCGCCGAAGCCACCAGCCCCGCCCATGCGGGCGCCGCCGCCGAACCCACCTCCGCCCATCCGGGCACCGCCGCCCCCTCGTCCGCCGCGAGCGTGGGAAAGGGTGGGCGCCAGGGCGATAACGGCCGCCAGGGTGGTGGTCAGTAGGCAGTGGGCAGTCTGTCGCATGTTCTAATTCCTAAGCAGGAAAAACACCGTGGTCGGTTCGCCGCGCGGGAACGGGACATTGGAAACGGAGCGGCCTAGGGAGCATCGCCCTGCCGCCGGACGGCGATCGGCGGTACGTCGGGCAGCGTCGTGCCGTCCACCTTGCGGTGCGAGGACTGCCAGGTGAACAGGTTCTCGTCGACCCGGTGGTATTGGTTCAGGGCGGAAGCCGAGCCGCCGCTGGGGAGCACACTCCGCGTTTTCACGACCCAGTCTCCCGGATTTTCGCCCGGGGTCCAAACTCCCTGGCCAAATTCGCCATCGGAATCGAACAACCAAGATCGCACCACGCGGTCGGCCGGATCCCAACCAATGATTTGGGTCCCTTCCAGATCGATCTCGCCGGCCACAACCACTTGGAAAACGTTGACCAGGAACTGCCCGCCACGAGCCCAGCGATAGCTGGAGCGAACGTGTACTCCGGGTTCCGACTGGTCGCTCCACTGGCCCACCAGCCAGCCCAGGGCATCGAGCGGCCCGCTGGGCGAGGCCACTTCTGGCACGAGCGTTTCGCGAACTGTGTCCAACCGCCAAACGCCATCTTGGCGGCGGTGAATCGCCAAATAGGTGGAACTGCCCGTTTCCTGGCCCGATTGCTCCACGATGGCCGTGCCTTCTTCGAGCGCGACGTCGGCATCGAGCAAGCGAATCGAATCCAAATGCACGACGAGCCGCTGGTCGGGGGCTTCGGCGAAGGAGCGGGCGAAGTGCTCTTGGATGGCGGCGGTTCCGCCGAGGCGCTGACCGTCGGGGGTTACGTACACGCCGTCGGCGGCCCAGCAGGCCGCCACCCCGGCCGCATCCGCGGCGTTGAACACCGTGACATAATGCTCGATCGCGGAGCGAATCGCGGCGACCTCGTTGGCCGTGGCCACGTCGCCATCGCTGGCTTCAGCAGCCGCCGGAGGTGGCGCCGCAGTGGCGGCCGCCGGTTGTGCTTGACCCTTGGCCGCGGCTAGCCAAAGCAAACTCGCGATCGCCAGGAAACGCCCGTTCGAGCAAGTCACGGAAGATGCCCTCCTTCTAGGAGAATTGGCATCGTGCCACCCTTGGCCAGAGCATTCCCGCTTGGCAACTTCGGCAACTATACGTCGCGGCCTTGGCAAGGCAACTGCCCCGCGGATGGGGTGTTTCCGCCTGCCCGCCCCGTAGGAATCGGCCACGGCGATATCTTGCCGCCGGTGCCCTGCCCGACTCCCGACCCTCAAATTATAGGAAGCGCTTCGCCGGGTTGTCGATTCCTCGCGGCGGCAGACCGCCACGGACGGGGCGGCGAACAGCCGCTGGAGATTGGGGGGGGAGGGGGCGGATTTCAGGCAGGCTTTTCAGCGGGCCAGGCCAGGGAGCGCTAGGCGCGCGAGCACGCTCTCGAGCGATGGCGCTTGGCCGGCTTGGGCTTCAACGCGGATCGAGGCCGCGCTCGCGCGAACCATCGCCCCGGCGCCGCTCGCCGTTGGCCTGGCCAGCCCGGCTCGCCGCGTCGAGCCCTCGGCCTAGCATGCACAGGGCGCGGCTGCTTGGGCGCACGGTTCGGGGAGGGGTCTCGATCGCGGCCGGCACGAGTGCGAGGGGCCAGGGCGAGCTGTTGGGCGCGCTTACGTGCTTAGCGCAATTCTTCCGCGCCGTGAAGCAATCGGACGCATCGCGCCAACAAGGCGGCGCGACGCCGCCCTGCAAACCTTGGCATACCAGCAAGTTGCATGGAAACCGCCTCAATCGGTGGTGAGAATGCCGAGGATTTGCTAAACTGCTGAGCATCGCCAGGGGCGCCTCATGATTTAGGCGCGTTCAACAACCCCGGTCACACTGAACTTTTCACGGTCTGCCAGCCGGCGCAAGGCGTCGGTCGGGTGCGACCTTTTCTCGCCGAAGCGATCCCCGGCCAGCGCCCGAGTTGGCAATGGTTATGGAAGGGATCGGCGCGCCTCAGATGCGGAGGTCATCGAATGTGGAGTCCGGCTGCCCTACGGGAACTCATCCAGAATCGCTTGGCCGATCAAAAGGTAATCGTCGTGGCCAATCGCGAACCGTACCTGCATGTCTTCGATCAGGATGAAATCGTGTGCAAGAAGCCGGCCAGCGGCATGGCGACGGCCCTGGACCCGATCATGGTGGCCAGCGGCGGCACCTGGATTGGCCATGGCAGCGGGAACGCCGATCGCCGCGTCGTCGACGCGCAAGACCACGTGTTGGTGCCGCCGGACAATCCTCGCTATACGCTCCGTCGCGTTTGGCTGAGCAAAGCCGAGGAGCAGGGCTATTACTATGGGCTGTGCAACGAGGGGCTCTGGCCCTTGTGTCATGTCACGTTCACGCGGCCGCGATTCGAAGCCACGGACTGGAACTGCTACCGCGCGGTGAATCAGCGTTTCGCCGATGCCGTGATCGAAGAAGCTGGCGACGAACCGACCGTTGTGTTCCTGCAAGACTACCACTTCGGCCTGTTGCCGCGGATGCTCAAACAAAGCGGCAGCCGCAATCTGACCGTGGCCCAGTTCTGGCATATTCCCTGGCCCAACGTGGAAACCTTCCGAGTTTTTCCCTGGAAGGAAGAGCTGCTCGACGGCCTGCTGGGCAACGACCTGTTGGGTTTTCACCTCTGGTATCACTGCCGCAACTTCCTGGAGACCGTCGACCGGTTCGTCGAGGCCCGCATCGACTACGAACGCAACGACGTAAATCGGGCGGGCGACGTCACGCGGGTGGCCGACTTCCCAATCAGCATCGACATGAGCAGCCAAGAGACGCTGGCCGACAGTCCCGCGGTACAAGCGGCCATGCAGCGCTGGTCCCGCCTGTTGCGGCTTGACGACGGAATCCTCGGCGCCGGCATCGAGCGGATGGACTACACCAAGGGAATTGTCGAGCGGCTGCGCGGCTTGGAAGACTTTTTCGTCAACCATCCTGAGCAAGTCGGCCGCGTCAAATTCGTTCAGATCGCGGTGCCCAGCCGCTCGCGACTACCCGCGTATCGCCGTCTGGAAGACGAAGTCGACCACGTGGTCGACGAAATCAACTGGCGCTGGGGCACCGATCGCTGGCAGCCGGTGCTGTTGCTCAAAGAGCACCACGACCGCGCGAGCATGGCGGCCTTGCACCGGTTGTCCCGCTTCTTCATCGTGAGCTCGTTGCACGACGGGATGAACCTGGTGGCCAAGGAATTTGTGGCCAGCCGCACCGACGAGCAGGGGGTGCTCATTCTCAGCCGCTTCACCGGAGCTTATCGCGAACTGGTCGATGCCCTGCCGATTAACCCCTTTGCCACGCACGAAATCGGCGAGGCGATTTGGCAGGCCATCGAAATGCCCGCCGACGAGCAAGCCCGGCGCATGCAGCGAATGCGAGCCGAGGTTCGCGAAAACAACGTTTATCGCTGGGCCGGCCGAATCCTTTCGAGCCTGCTCAAGCTGGAAGCGACGGAAGTAGTGGGATGAGCAGCCCGGTACCGTGGCGACAAGCCCAGGCCGAGCTCGAGGCACGCTGGTCCGGGCCGACCCCGCGCTGCCTTGCCTGCGACTACGATGGCACCCTCACCCCCTTGGTCGCCCGGCCGGAATCGGCCTATCTGGCCCCGGAGCGCCAAGCGCGGTTGGCGCGGCTGGGCCGCCTAAGCGGGGTGAAGTTGGCCATTATCTCGGGCCGGGAACTTGGCGATGTGCAGCGGCGGGTGGGACTGCCCGAGGTAACCTACGTGGGGAACCACGGGTGGCAAATTCAGGGGCCCGATTTCCAGTGGCAGCGGCCGCTACCCGAGGGGACCCGGGCGGCGCTCTGCTCGGTGGCGGCACTGGCATGCGACGCAGCGCCGGGATGTCCGGGGCTTACCTGGGAAGACAAACAATTCACCGGCTCGCTGCATTTTCGCAACGTGACCCAGCAGCGCCACCCCGAGGTTGAGCGGTGGGCCAGGGCCTGGGCCCAGTCGCACCGCGAGCTGAAGCTGCACGCGGGGAACCGCGTCTGGGAGTTCCGGCCGGCCGCCGATTGGAACAAGGCGACCGCCGTGGCGTGGCTGCTCGAGCGATGGAACCTCGCCGCGGAGCGATCCCTCTACCTGGGGGACGACCTGACCGACGAAGACGTGTTCCAACGGTTGCCATCGATCGGATCGGTTCAGGTCGGATCGCGCAGGCCCACGGCGGCCCGTTTTTCGGCCACCGACCCCGAGGATGTGGCAGAGTTGTTGGCTTGGCTTGAACAACTGGGCTGACCGCTTGCTGGTGGTGCTTAACCCCGAACGCACGGTGGAGCGACTCTGAGATGGATGGCGCCGACGACTGGTATCACGATGCCGTGATCTACGAAATCTACGTTCGCGGCTTTCAAGACAGCACGGGGGACGGCATTGGCGACCTGCGGGGGGTGGTGGACCGGCTCGACTATCTGGCCGACCTGGGCGTGACCTGCCTGTGGTTGATGCCGATTTACGAATCGCCGCTGCGCGACGACGGCTACGACATCTCCGACTTTCGCAAGATCGACCCGGCGATTGGCACCGTGACCGATTTCGAGGAATTGTGCGCGGCTGCCCATGCCCGGGGCATTCGTGTGATTGCCGACCTGGTACTCAACCACACTTCCGACAGGCACTACTGGTTCCAGGAAGCCCGTCGCGACCCGGATTCGCCCTATCGCGACTACTACGTCTGGAGCGACAACGACTGTGGCTACCCCGACGCGCGCATTATTTTTACTGACAGCGAAACCAGCAACTGGACCTGGGATCCGGTTGCCCGGCAGTACTACTGGCACCGGTTCTTCGCGCATCAGCCCGATTTGAACTACGACAATCCGCGGGTGCAGCGCGAGATGAAAGAGGTGATGGCGTTCTGGCTCGACCGGGGGATCGACGGATTTCGAGTCGACGCCGTGCCCTACCTTTTCGAGCGTGAGGGAACCAACTGCGAAAACCTGCCTGAAACCCACTCCTTTCTCCGCGAGCTGCGGCGGTTCGTCGACGAGTACCGCCCGGGCACGTTGCTCTTGGCCGAGGCCAATCAGTGGCCGGCCGACTTGACGGCCTATTTTGGCCAGGGAGACGAGTTTCACATGGCATTCAACTTTCCGCTGATGCCGCGAATGTTCATGGCCATTCGCCGGGAAGAGCGCCGTCCGATCGTCGACATCATGGAGCAACTCCCCAGCATTCCGCCCGCCTGCCAGTGGGCGGTGTTTTTGCGGAACCACGACGAATTGACCTTGGAGATGGTGACCGACGACGAGCGCGATTACATGTACCGCGAGTACGCCCGCGATCCGCGGATGCGGCTCAATCTGGGAATACGCCGCCGCCTGGCGCCGCTGATCGACAACGGGCGGAGGCAGATCGAGCTACTGCATTCGCTGTTGTTCACTCTGCCGGGAACGCCGGTGCTGTATTACGGCGACGAGATTCGGATGGGCGACAACATTTATCTCGGCGATCGCAACGGGGTCCGCACCCCGATGCAGTGGTCGGGCGACCGCAACGCGGGGTTTTCGAGGGCCGATCCCTCGCGGCTTTACCAGCCGATCATTACCGACCCGATCTATCATTACCAGGCTGTCAATGTCGAAGCCGCGCAGCGTTCGTCCACCTCGCTGTTGAACTGGCTCAAGCGCGTGCTGCAAGTGCGGCAGCAATCCCGGCTTTTCTCGCGCGGCAGCCTGCGATTCATCGACTGTAACAACGAGCGCGTGATCGGCTACCTGCGACAGTACGAGGGGCAAACCGTACTGGTCATCAGCAACCTGTCTCGCTTCGCACAGCCGGCCACGATCGACATGTCGGAGTTCAACGGCTGCACACCAGTGGAAATGTTCGGCGAAACCAGCTTCCCTCGCATCGGCACGCTTCCCTACTTCATCACGCTCGGCCCCCACGGCTTTCTTTGGTTCCAGCTAAAGCAAGCCTGAGGCCCTGCGACCGCGCCGAGTTTCACGCTCCCCCGGCGCGGCCCCCGGTAGAATGCGCGAGGCCCGGGCGATCCATGGAGCCCGCATAATCGGTGCGTTCGCCCGCCCTGGGAACCGATTGCTTCGCGCGGCGCGGGGCCAAGAAACGGGATTTCGGGGCAGCTTGGCGCTGCTGGTGCCCGCCTGAGGGCCCGCCGCGAACTAGAGTTTCGTTGCCAGCCGGTTCAACGGCAGGAGGGCACACCTGGCCCTCACCACTCGGCTGGTCTACTCGTCTCGGCCGTGTCTTATCGTCGGGAGAAACTCCATGTCGTTGTGCGCGAAGCCCGCTGCGCGCCCAGTTCGTCCCGGGCGGTTGTTGGAGCAGCTTGAGCCTCGGTTGATGTACAACGCGGTTCCGGTGGCCGTCGTCGACTTGCCCGATCAGGCAGCGGCAAACACCCAGACCGAATTCACGGTGACGCTCGAGAACGCGTCGGCGCAAACGACCGAGGTGGGTTACGGGCCGTATGTAGACATCGAGGCGCCGCGCGGAGTCCTGCTGGCCACGGCTTCGCAGGCTGGCAGTCCGCTCTCGTTACAGCTCGTGGGCGAGTTCAACGCCAACGGCGAGCTGGTTTACCCGGTTATCAATCTGCCCCGCAACCATCCGCTTACCGGCCAGCCCGTCACCGGTGGCACGCCGGGCTCTCGGCTCTACACGGTGCAGCTGCCCGCGACCAGCCTCTCTCCGAGCGACGCACCGGTAACCATCACGGTGGAAGCGCTTATTTCGCGGGGAGACGGCGCAACGGGAGACTCTCCGTTATTGCTGTGGGCTCGGGGAGGCTTTGCGCAGGGGAGCGATCCGGCCGACAACCCGCAGGCCGACCCCGCCATTGTCGGAAATCGCGGCGGCGACCTGATGCACATCAGCGGCGCGCTCGATACGGTGCCGCTGGACCAACAGCAACTGAACGAGGCCAGCTTTCAGTTGGTGTGGCAGCGGCTTACCCCCCAGGAAGTACTCGCGATCTTGGGAGATCGCAACTATCTTTCCCGGCTGCCCGACGACGTACCCAGCCATCTGAAGGCCGCCGGCGTGCTCGACTGGCTTTGGTACGACAAGCCGCTGGCCGACGGTACTTTGCAATACGATCCCGACACCGATACGTTCTCCGGAACCGTGCTGAGCCGCGAACCCTGGCGCGTGGCCGCGGCGCTGGAGAGCGCTTTTGTCGCCGACCGCGCGGGGTTCCTCTCGCGATACCTGACCGCGGACCGCATTAACGAGCTGACCAACCAGCAGTCGACCACCGATACCTCGGCCGGCCTCGCGCTGACGCGCGGCATCTCTTGGCTTAACACGGGCGAAAACCTGTCGAACCTGGTTGCCACGGTCAACGTCGCCTATCGCAACGATCGCCAGGAACTGAACAAGACGCCGGCCCAGCTCAAGTTCTACACCGACGCCCAACCGGCGGGCGACCGCATCGTGCGCAGCATGGGGTTCGAGTACCTGCCCACCTGGTCCAACGGCAAGGTCAACCTGGGCTACTACGACAACGAGGTATTGAACCAGGACTTCGCCCAGCCGGGGCTTTGGACCGACGCCTGGCGGCAGCAAATCGAAGTAATTTGGGACAACTACTGGAGCCAGTACCAGGCGCTGGGAGGCCAGATCGACTGGCTGGTGTTCGACATGGAGCGAACGCCGCTGTTGTACGACGTCGAGTTCGAGGATCCCAGCTACGTGGCCCAAGTGGTCGGCGATCCGCGCTTTGCCGCCCTGGCCGAGAAACTGGGCTGGCAAGACGACCCGCTCGGCAACTTTCAGGCGGCGCTCGGCGCTTATGAGACCGATCCGCGGGCATTCATGTTCCACGAACTGTTGCACGCCATGCGGGCCGACGACCTGAATTTTCTGGTCAGTATCGTGCAGCGTTATTTTCCCGACGTAAAAGCCTTTGACTACAACCACGCGGCCAAGGCCCCCGGCACGTTTTCGGCCGGCGGATCGGGCAAGTATTACCTGACTCCGCTGGGGACCGGCTCGGTGGTCGGCACTCATTCGTCGATGCCGTTGTATGGCGAATTGCGCGATACCTGGATGTGGAGCCAGGCCGGCGGCACGAACGTGGCCCCTACTTTCGGCGCGCCGGGGCCCAGTTACCCGCTACCCCCCGACGAGCAGACCAATTGGAACGCGTTTTCCTACAACCTAATGCGGATTCGCTCCTCGGTCGCGGCCAGCACCGCGCCGATTGTCACCTGGCTCAGCTACAAAGACTTCAATAACCCCGACGTTTCGCAGCTCTACTCGTCCTCGCCCGATTCCAACCTGCTTTACAACAGCGACCTGTGGTACGAACTGATCTTTCACGCCGAATTGTCGGGCGCCGAGATCATGTACTGGAACCGCAACGGCTCGTTCAACGACCTGCCGATGTCGCAGGCGATTTCCGAGGTTGACGGTGTCCTGAAATACAGTGGCATGCAGGTGATGCCCGGCGAACGAGTCGAGTGGAACGACCCCTACCTGGCGACTCGGGCCGACGTGGGGGGGCGAATCGTGTGGCGCGTGACCCCCGATCCGACTCGCCCTTACACGATCATCACCGAGGGAAACACGCTGGTGTTCGACTTTGGAGCCAACGGCCGCCTGGAGATTCCCCGGGGCCAAATCGTTCCGCTCGCCAACCAGGTTTCTTCGGCCGGCTTCTGGGTATACCAGGCCAACAGCATCGACCAGTACCAGCTTTGGACTCAGCAACAGCCGAGCATTACGCCCACCCTGCCCGGCCTGATCGACCCAGATGCCCCGGCACCACCGGCCGGGGGTGGGACGATCCTGCCGGTGCCGCAGCCCAGTGCTCCTGGCTCTCAGGTCGGGAACTTGCCGCGCCCGTCGGGGGGCGGCCAAGCGGCCGGTGGGTCGAGCGCGGCACCTAGCAGCGCCCCCGCCACCCCCTTGCGATTCGCCTACGATAGCTTCCAGCTTGCGTCGCTTTCCGGCTGGATCGGCGCTTGGCGCGGCCCGAACCTGGGTCTAGGCGATGGATCGCTCCGCGCATCGGAACCAGCCGTCGGAGTGCCGCGACCGCTGGAGGCAGCGCCCCAAGGCGTTCGCGAAGTAATTCACCCGGCTATCGTGACGCGAACGCCCGTCGCGACGCAACTCGACGCAAGGGCTGCCGTGTCGCTCGCGCCGACTTCGTACCGCGCACTGCACGACTCGCTTTCCAGCCTGCGCGAGTTGAGTTGGTTATCGCAGCAGCAGCGGCGCTCCGAATCGCCGGTGCAACCGGCCGCGGTGGGGCAGGGGGCCTTGGCCACGGCCATGCAGCTTTCCCAGCGCCACCTGGACCGGGCCGTCGATCGGCTGCTGAGCGAAGGAATGCTCGCCCACGTCGAGTCGTTGCTCGACGAGGAACTGGCCCGTGACCCGGGGCACCAAGATCGCGAGTCTCAGGGCAGGGCGGCAACCCATTCACCGGAGGAAGCTGGCTCGCCGGCAGCGAGCAAGGCTCAGCGTCGACAGTTCGAATTGCGCACGCCGCCGCTGGACGGCACCTGGCAGCCACTGTCGCTCGAACAGGCCCCGGCAGCCGGCTTGATGGCGGCTGACACGACCGGAAAGGGCGGTTCGTCGAGCTCGCAGCCCGAGGCTGCCTCGGAAGCCGAGCCTGGCGAGCCCGAGCCCGAGGCGCCGGTGCAACTTGCGGGGCCGGCGGGCGATTGACCACTTCGGGGGGGCGATCGAGCCCCCGCGATCGGGTCGAGGCTGGCCATCGCTCGCGCTCGGCAAACTGCGCAGCTTAGTGAAGGATTGCGGCCGGCATTCCTAAAAAGGTTGGCAAACCTTTCCCGACCGGAAGGTTGGTCAGCGGACACCCCGGGCGGCCAGCCGAAATAGTTTGCGTAGAGGGAATTGCCGCGCGCGTAACTCGGCCCCGGGGGACCTGGCCGACGCGGCCAGCTGGTTCCTCGAACGAGCGCACCAGGCCGGGCCAAGGAAGCGCTCGCGGCAGCCGCGGCTCGTCGCTTCTCGGGGTTCGCTCGGGCGATTCGCCGACCAGTCGAGTGCCAGGGAAAATGCAGCGCAAGAGGCCCTGCGTGACACCGTTTCCGTCGCGACTCGCTGGCCGAGCGGCCCCGCATTGGGGAGGGCCGTGGCGAATCGGCGCGGCGTTGGTGCTGGCCGCCCTGGCACCGGCCGCGAGCCAGGCACAGCCGGGGCTCGAGCCCCAGACCGCCCAGCGCTTGGCCGCGGCGGCTCAATACGATGCGATCCAAGGTGCGCAGTTTGCCCCCAGCCTGATTCCGGCAGATTTCGTCCCCTGGTGGCAGGGTGAGGTTCTTCGCCGCCACCGCGTCGAGTCGACGCCGTATCCTCTTTCGCTCGACGACCTGGTCTTGCGCACTCTGCAGCATTCGTTGCGAATTCGAGTGCTGACCGATACGCCGCTGGTGCAGCGCACCGCCATTGCCGAGGCCAATGCCCGCTGGGATCCCCAGGCCTTTGTCGAGTCGAAATACGTGAACACCAACGAGCCGGTTGGCAGCGTTCTCACCACGGGTGGACCGCCGCGCTACCGCGATAGCGACTGGACCTATTCGGCGGGGGTTCGCCGCAAGACTCCGACCGGCGGCCAACTGGAACTAGCCCAGCGGCTGGGGCATCGTTCGAACAACTCCATCTATCTTCAGCCGCCGGACCAGGGCACCTCGCGGATCGCGCTCAGCTTCACTCAGCCGCTGCTCAATGGCGCGGGGCGTGCCTACAACCAAAGCGTGGTGGTGCTGGCCGAGCTCGACACCGCCACGGCCGAGGCGGTCTCGCGCGGCGAACTACAGAGCCACCTCGCCGAAGTGACAAGCGCCTATTGGGGCCTGTACCTGGAACGCGCCAATGCCGCGTTGCGGGCTCGGCTGTCGGCCGAGGCCGAACGTGTCCTGGTTGAGCTTGAGAGCCGGCGGGAGATCGACGCCTCGGCCAGCCAGATCATTCGTGCGAGGGCCGCCACCGAGAGTCGCCGGGCCGCCACGGTTCGGGCCGGCATGGCAGTCAAGAACGCCGAAGCCCGCCTGACGGCGCTGGTGAACGACCCCGAGTTGGGCGCCGTGGGCTCGGTCGAACTAATTCCACGCGATCTGCCGGCTCGCGATATTCCGCCACCGCAGATGCGCGACAGCCTGGTGCTGGCGCTCGAATCGCGTCCGGAGATCGGAGCCGCTTTCCAGCAGCTTCGCTCCTCGAGCGTGCGACTGCAGGTAGCCGAGCGCGAGTTGTTGCCGTTTTTGGCCCTGCTGGTGGAGACCTACGTGGCCGGGCTGCGGGGCCACTCCGACATCGGCCAGGCTTGGGTCGATCAATTCAGCCAGGGGCAGCCGAGCTACACGGTGGGGCTTACGCTCGACATGCCCTGGGGAAACCGTGCGGCAAAGGCCCGACTGGAGAAACAACAGATCCAGCGCCGCCAAATGCTGAACCAAATGCGGCAAACCATGGAACAGGTGCTGGCGGAAGTGGAGATTGCCACGCGAGAACTGGCCACCGCTCATCAGGAAATGCAGGCCACGTATCGGGCCTTGGCGGCGAGCCAGGAGCAACTGCATAGCATGGAGGAGCGCTGGCGACTGTTGCCGGGCGACGACCGTAACGCCAGCCTGTACCTGGAAGACCTGCTGGAGATCCAGGAACGATTGACGGCGGCCGAGTTTGCCTTTCTAACGGCCCAGCTTTCCTATGCCGGGGCCTGGATTGAATGGAAGCGGGCCACGGGGACGCTCTGGTGCCAGGCCAACGGCGGCCAGCCGATGCCGGCGCCCAGCACGCCCGGAAACTTCGGTACACCCGGTACAGCCGCGCCTGGCTCCCCTCCGCCCCCTCCCGAAGCTGTGCCGCCTGGGCCCGCACAACGGCCAGGCCCTCCGCTTCCAGCCCCTGCGCTGCCGCCGCCGGCTTCGGTTCGGATGGTTCCGCGGCCCCCCGCTCCGTATCGCACGGGCTCCCGGATGCAGCCCTTGCCGTCAACCGTACGGTAGGGTTGCCGGTGGTGACAGGCGAGCAGGCAAGCGCGGGACCAAGGCATGTCGATCGGGCAGACGCTTTCCCATTGGCTGCGGCGCCCGGCGGGCCCCTCGGCGGCCGATTGGCAACTGGCCCGCGCGGTTTCGGCCCGCCGTGACGAGCTAGCGCACTTGAGCGATGGCGAGCTTGCCGAGCGAGCCGCGGCGCTGCGTCGGCACGGGCCCGCGTCGCCTTCGGCGATTCCCTCGACCTCGGCCGCGCGCGAAGGATTGGCCCTGGCCGCGTTGGCGGCCCAGCGACGCCTGGGGCAATCGCCCTACCCCGTGCAACTCTTGGGGGCTGCGGTGTTAGCCCGCGGGGCGGTGGGCGAAATGCAGACCGGCGAGGGCAAAACGCTGACCACGGCGCTGGCCGCCGCGCTGCTGGCGGCGACGGGCCGAAGGGTTCACCTGGCTACGGTCAACAGCTATCTGGCCCAGCGCGACGCCGAACATCTGCGCCCTTTCTATGCCGCGCTGGGCATCGGCGTGGGGCTGCTCCGCGACCGTGACACGCCCGAGGGAAAGCGCGCCGCCTACGCCGCCGAAGTCACCTACGGCATGGGCTACGAATTTGGTTTCGACTACCTGCGCGACCAGCTTGCGCGGCGCGCGGCGGGAAACCAACCCAGCGGGCACTCCTTTCTGCGCCGCCTGCGAGGCCAGGTCGAGCCCGGGCCCGAGACCGTGCAGCGCGAGCACGATTGGGCCCTGATCGACGAGATCGACGCGGTGTTGATCGACGAAGGCCGCACTCCGCTGGTTATTAGCGGCGGAGCGGGCCCTGCCGACGACGCACCGGCCTGGCAACTGGCCCGGGACTTGGCCCGACGCATGGTGCCGGACCGCGACTTCGCTATCGCCCCCGACCGGGCGGGGTTGTGGCTAACGCCCCAGGGGCAATCGGCCTGCCAGCGCGCGGCCGACTCCATGCGGCTGCGAGTGCGGCGTCCTTGGCAAAGCTATGTCGAACAATCGCTCCGGGCTCACCACCTCCTGGCCCGCGACGTGGACTACCTGGTCGACGCGGGCCAAGTCAAGCTGATCGACCAGCAAACCGGCCGCATCTTCGCCGACCGTACTTGGCGCGATGGACTTCACCAGGCGGTCGAAGCCAAGGAGGGCCTGGCGATTCGGGCCGAAGCGGCTTGCCTGGCCCGCATTTCGCGGCAGCGCTACTTTCGCCGGTACCGGCACCTGGCCGGACTGACCGGCACCGCCACGGGCACGGTGAGCGAGTTTCAGGGCATCTACCGTTTGCCCGTGTTCGGAATTCCCAGGGCCGTCGCCTCGCGCCGAGTCGAGCTCCCCGACCGGGTTGCGGTCGGCCACGAGGAGAAGCTACGGGCCGTGGCCGACGAGGTCGTGCTTGTGCACGCCACGGGCCGGCCGGTCTTGGTGGGCAGCCGCACCATCGCCCAGAGTGAGCAACTGGCTTCGCTGTTGCGCGAGCGGGGCGTGGTCTTTCAACTGCTCAATGGCCGGCAAGACGCGGCCGAGCACGAAATTGTTGCCGGCGCGGGGCAACTCGATGCCGTGACCGTGGCGACTAACATGGCGGGCCGAGGTACCGATATTTGCCTGGCTCCCGCGGCGCGCGAGCGAGGGGGGCTGCACGTCATTGGGCTCGAGCGGCACCGCTCGCGGCGGGTCGACCGCCAACTTTTGGGGCGAGCCGGCCGGCAGGGAGACCCGGGGAGCGGCCGGTTCTACCTATGCCGAGAGGACGAATTGTTCCGGTCGCACGGACCGACGCTGGGGGCCGCGCTGCACCGCTTCGGCCCCGGCGAGCTTCCGGCGCGGCACCCGCTGGCCGCGCGCGTGGCCCGGCTGCAACGTAAGGTTGAGCGAGCCGATTACCGGCAGCGGCTGGAACTGCTGGCCCACGACGATTGGCTCGACACGTTGCTGGGCGACCTGGATGGCAGGCGGCCGGCCGGCGAAACCGACGCCTAGTGCCCCGCGCAACCGGCCGCAAGGGGGCGGCCGACTTGCCCTGTGCGCGGGCCCGCGCGTGTGAAACACGCCAGCCCGGTCGCGGCCCGCCAGGTGCGCACACCATGCTTGTTCTCTCGGATCCATCAACCTGCCCGCGAGTGAAAATCATGCCCTCGGATAAACTCCCTGCACAGCTCGACGTTCGCCGTGTCGGTGCAAACGATCGCCGGGCGCACCGCTTTCCTGCGCGTCGAGCCGCGGCAGGTGTCTGGCAGACCATCCGGGCACTGGCCTCGATCGCAACGCTTGCGGGCCCAGCATCGGCCGCCACGCTCGACGGCTTCGCCGAGCCTTGGCACGTCATCGAGGTTGCCGCCGCCGAACCCGGTCTGGTCATGTCGGTCGAAGTCGACGAGGGAGACCGCGTGGCGGCCGGCCAGGTTCTGGCTCAGCTCGATCATCAAGCCTTGCTGGCGGCCCGCGAAATCGCCCGGGCGCGCAGCCAACACCATGCCCAACTCGATTTGGCGACCGCCGAGGTCGAGCTGCGAGGGCGGCGGCTTGAGAAACTTCGCGAGCTGGATCGCGCCGGGCACGCTCGGCCTGACGAAATCGACCGAGCCGAGGCCGACCTGGCGATCGCCGTGGCCAGCCAACTGGCCGCCCAGGAAGAGCAAGAGCTCGCCTCGCTCGAGTTCGGGCGAATGGAAACCCTGCTCCAACAGCGCACGGTTCGCAGCCCCATCACCGGCGTGGTGACCGAGGTGCATCGGCAACCGGCCGAGTTTGTCGCCGGCCACGAGCCGCGGATGTTTACCGTGGTCGAGCTCGACCGGCTGCGGGTTCGCTACTGGCTATCGCCAGCCCAGGCCCGCGAAGTGCGTCCCGGCAGCCGCGTTCGGCTGGCCATTGCCGATCAGGCCGAGTCCGTGTCGGCGCTCGTTCATTACGTGGCGCCTGTCACCGACGCGGAAAGCGGGACGGTGCGGGTCGACCTGCTGATCGAAAACGCCGATGGTTCGCTCACCAGTGGCCTGCGGTGCCTGTGGAACCTGGACGAGCCGGCCGAGCCGACCGGCCCCGCGAGCGAGTAGCTGCCGATGCCGGTCATGTGCGAGCCCGTATCTCCGCCCGCGTCGAAGACCTCGGGACAGGCGCGCGCGCCGCTTGACCTGGCCAATCTGCCGGGGCGACTGCACGAACTGGTTTCGGCGGATCGCGACTATGCCCCCTTGGCGACCGAGTTTGTCCGCCTGGTCGCCGAACTCACCGGTGCCCGACAGGTCGACCTATGGCGGGCCGGGCTTACGAGGGAGCTGGGGGCGGGGCCCGAACAGGGGGCGCCGCGTTGCGTTGTCGGCTTTCCACGAGCCAGCACCGCGCCGCATGACCCGCAGCGCGAAAACCAGCAACTGTCCGTCGAGACGGCTGAGGCTGCTTTGCTGGCGGAAGTTGCCGGCCGGGCGATCGATCAGAAGGCGCTTGAGATTCGCGCGCTCGATTCGGCGGACCGGCTCGTGGCGGTCGCCGTACCGGTGCTCACCACGCGTGGCGTCGACGAGGCCTGTGCCGCGCTGTTCGCTCTGAGCCCTGGCCAACCGCTGGAACCCTTGGTCTTGGTGCTCGAGCTCAGTGTGGGGCACTTGGCGCTCGGCAAAACTCAGCAGCTTTGCCGGCAACAGGGATGGGAGGCGTTCGCCGCGGCGTCGACCCTGGAGCTCGTCCAGTCGGTCGCTGGGGCAGCGCACCCGGAACTAGCGGCTCGCACTTTGGTCGACTGCCTCGCGCGCGACCTGGGCTGCATTCAAGTGGCATTGGGTTGGGTCGACTCGCGCCGCCGAGTGCGCTTGGCCGCGGTTTCAGGCCAGGTCGAGGTGAGCCTGGGCGCGGTGCGCAATCAAACTTTGGAGACCCTGTTGGCCGAGGCCCTTCAGCCTTCGGCCGACCTTACCGGCGAGGCGGGGTCGTGGACCGCCACCTCGCGCGAGCTGGCCCTGGAATTGGGCGCCGAAGACGTCGCCCGGAAAGTGCTCGCCGATGGGGCGGGAAACCCCGTGGCGGTGCTGGCCATGTTTCATCCCAGCGCCGGCTCGGGTGCCCAGCGGCGGGCTCTGCTCGAAGCCGCCGCCCAACCGTTGGCCACCTGCCTTGCCACGGTGCGACGGGCCGAACATCTGGCCTGGATCAATCCTCGTCACTGGCTGCCCAAGGGATGGGGCGCAAGCCGCTGGATGGCGCTGATAAGCGGAGCGTTACTGGCCACGGCGGCGCTGGCCTGGCCCGCGCCGGCGCGGATCGCGGGGCCTTGTCGCGTAGAGCCAGTTACGCGGCGGCTCTTGTCGGCCCCGTTCGAAGCCACGCTCGAGCAGGCGGCCATCGAAGTGGGGCAGCTAGTGGAAGCCGGCCAGCTCTTGGCCCAACTCGACGGTCGGCCGTTTCGGCTGGAACTTTCCGCGCTCGAGGCCGAGTTGGCTCGCGCGGCCAAGCAGCGCGATATTCACCTGGCCGCCCACGCCACGGCCGAGGCCGAACTGGCCCGCTGCGAGCTGGAGAACCTGCAGATTCGCCGGCAATTGCTGGAACACCACTTGAGCCATCTCGAGGTCCGCTCTCCGGTCTCGGGCATGGTGCTTTCCGATTCCATGGATGGCAACGAGGGAGCCTCGCTCAAGTTGGGTCAGCCGCTGGTGGAAGTGGCCCCCCTGGATCAGGTGCGAATTGAAATCGGCGTGCCAGCCGATCAATGGAACGAGTTGGCCCGGGGCAGCACCGCGCGGGTAGCGCTCGATGCCTTGGCGGGGCAGCGGCTTCGCGGCCAGGTGACGGCGATTCACCCCGTGGCGGAAACCTGGGATGGCGCGAATGTGTTCGTCGCGGAAGTGCTCTTGGATAACCCTGGCCAGCGGCTGCGGCCGGGGATGACCGGTACGGGGCGCATCGAGGGCCCCCAACGACCGAGGATCGTCAACTGGCTGTGGCGCCCCTGGCAGCGTATTTGCGCAAGCTGGGCCGCCTATGAATAGCCAGCGGCACGAAAGCAACCCGCGCCGAAGCGGGCTCGAAGGCGACTGCCACGACCCGGTCGTAGCCGTGCTGGCCAACCAACGTTTGCGCCTGCGAGCAGGGCTGCGGCACCAGTTTCAGCCTTCGGTAGTCCCGCCCAGCTATCTGATTGAAGACCCCGCCTCGGGTCACTTCTACCGTGTGGGAGTGGCTGAGTACACGTTTCTGTCGCTGCTCGATGGGGAGCGAACCGTGGCCGAGGCCTTGGCCGAAGCCGCCGGCCGATTGGGGGCCGCCGCGCTCGATGAGCAAGACGCCGCGGCGATCTGCCGCTGGCTGTGCGACACCCAGTTGGCGGCGACCTCCGACTCGGCCGCGCCCCAGCGGCTGCAGCAAGCGGCGGCGCGGCTGCGGCGCGGACGCCTGTGGGAGCGCGTCCACCCCTTGGCGTTTCGCTGGTCGCTTGGCAACCCCGATCCGTTGCTCGAACGGCTTCGCCCCGGGGTTCTCTGGGCCACTGGCCGGGCGGCCACGCTACTCGGCGGCGGGCTGATTCTCTCGGGCCTGGGGTTGGTCGGGCTCTACGCCAGCGAACTAGCCGAGAGCGCCCCGCGAGTGCTTCGCCCCCAGGCCTGGGCGACCGGGTTGGTGTTGTTGGTGCTGCTCAAGCTTTGGCACGAGGTCTGCCACGCCGTGGTGGCCAAGTCGTTGGGGGGCACGGTGCCTGACGCGGGCCTCGTCTGTTTCCTGGGCGCGCCGCTGGCCTATGTCGACCTGAGTAGCACCTATCGCTTTGCACGCCGCGGACAACGCATTGCCGTAGCCCTGGCGGGCGTCTATGGCGAGTGGTGCGTGGCCGCGGTGGCAGCCTGGGTCTGGTGCCTGGCTGCCCCCGGACCGCTGCGCGATCTGGCCTGGCAATGCCTGGCGATCGCCGGCGCGGCCAGTGCCCTGGTGAATTTGAACCCACTGCTCAAATTCGACGGCTACTTCGTGCTTACTGAGTTGTTGGGCACCCCCAACCTGTCTGGCTGGGGCCAGCGCTACGCCCAGCACCTGGCACGGCGCTTGCTTTGGGGGGCGCCCAGCCAGTTCAGGCCCCCGGTCTGGGGCAGGGTGATTCGCGTATACGCCGTGGCCGCGGCGGTGTGGCGCTTCACGGTCACGCTCGGAATTGTGCTGGCGGCCGCGCACTGGCTGTCCGGGTTGGGGCTGGTAGTGTCGCTCTTGGCAGCAGCGAGTTGGTGGGCCCAGCCACTGATCCAACTGGTCCGCTCGACCGCGCCCCAGGGCCCCCGACCGGGCCGCCATCGAGCGCGGGCAGTCGCGGCAGTGAGCGGGGCGGTGGCGACGTTGCTGCTGGCGGCCTTCCTATTGCCGTGGCCGCTTCCCACCCAGGCCCCGGCCACGGTGGTGCACGAATCGCTCACGGCCGTTCACACCGGCGCCGCGGGTTTTGTCGAAGCCGTCTCCGTGACAGATGGTCAGGAAGTCGCCGCCGGCCAACAACTGCTCCGGCTTCGTAATCCCAACCTGCTGGCCGAACTGGATCAGCTTCGGCTACAGCTTAGGTCGGCGCAACTCCGCCGCCGCTCACTACTGCTGCAGCGCCAGACCGCGGCTCGGCAAGCCCAGGACGAAGAGATCGCGGCGCTCGAGGTTCGCCTGGCCGCCAAACAACGCGAGGTCGACCAGTTGGTTGTTTGCGCCCCACGGGCTGGGACCGTGATTGGCCGGCAACTCGAGCAGGTGCTCGACCGTTTCCTGCCAGCCGGCACCGCCGTTTGCTCGCTCGTCGACCCCAGCGGTAAGCGGTTGCGGGCCTCGATCGACCAGCGCGACCAGCGACGTTTCGCCGGCCGGGTGGGCCAAACCCTTTGTGCCGCCGTGCTGGGCTATGGCCGCCTGAACGGAGCGCGGCTGGTGAAAGTCGAGCCTCGGGCAGTCCATCGGCCGAGCGATGCTGCGCTGACCGTTGCCGGCGGCGGATCGCTGGCCGTTCGCCCCGCGAGCGACCGATCAAGCGCCGCGGCTGGGCCGGGTCCCGAGGCCGAGTGGGAACTCGAAACCGCGCGGTTCACGGCCGAAATCGCGCTCGACCCCCGCGACAGTGCGCACCTGGCCGCGGGCCAAACCGCCGTCGTCGGCTTCTACCGGGCCGACGAATCGATTGCCCGGCATCTCTGGCGCCGGTGGCTGTCGGGCTCGAACTGGAGCTACTGAGCGCCGCGCCAGCGAGAGGGCCGACGGTTGGCTTACTTCAACCGGTCGCGGAGCACCTTGTCGAGCTCGGCAACGTGAACGTTGCGGTTCATTACCTTGCCCGAGGGATCGAGCAAGATCATGGTCGGCACGGTCAGAATGCCTAAGTGCGTCGCCGGCTCGCTGTCCAACCCGCCCGGTTCGTAAATCTGCGCCCAAGGAATGCGGTTTTCCTTGAGAAACTCGGTGGCATCCTGGGGCTGGTTGTCGAGGCTTACACCCAGCAGGGCGAATCCTTTGCTGCCGTACTTGCTATACAGTTCCTTCAAGATGGCCATGTCCGATTTGCACGGCTCGCACCAAGAGGCCCAAAAGTGGATCAGCACCATCTTGCCGCGGAAGTCGCGGGCCGCAAGATCGACCGCCTTACCGGCCGGGCTCTTGCCTTTCAGTTCGAGCAGCTTGCCAACGGATTCCAGTCGGTACTTGGCGCCGGCGGCTTTTTTGGCCGCGGGCGACTCGGGGAACGTGGTTACGAGCCGGCCATACCACTGGGTCGCGGGCTCATCGTTGCCCTTGAGCTCCTCGGCGATTCCCAACTGCAGCATGGCCTCGGCCGAGTCGGCAGCCTCGGGATGGCGATCGACATACGACTTCAGGCTTTCGATCCAGGTCGACTGAATCTTCTCGAAGTCGGCGTTGGGCGCAAGCAGGCTGGAGTTGTACTCGGCCGTTAGCGCCCGGAATTCGACATAGGCCCCCAGTTCGGCCGAAAGGCCCATGTCACTCATGCTGGCGTGCAGTTCTTTCAGCCGAGCGACTCCCTCGGCGTAGTTGCCGGTTTGAATGGCGACCGAAATGGCGTCGGCAAGTTGGCGAATCCATTGTTCGCGTTCGGCGTTGTCGGTCGAAGCATCCAGAAATTTCTGCAACAGCGCGACGCGCTCGGTGGTCAGCTTGGCAAACTCCTCGGTCGAGCCGGCCTGTTCGCCCTTCTTCTCCAGCTCTTCGAGCTGAGCGAACATGGCCTGCAGCTTCTCGCCGCTTTCAGCGCCCTCGGAAAGATTCGCCTGAACCCCCAGTTCGCTTGCCGGGCGATAGAAGAACTGGCCGCGCTGGGCAAACTCTTTCGCGTCTTTCTCCAGTAGCGAGGGTGCCTCGATCACCCGCCACACGTCGCCCACTCGAATGAGGGTTCCAATCTGGATTTCGCCATGCTGTCCTTGGGTGTCGACGGCGGCCAGCACGTTTTCATACACGAGAACGTCTTTGGTCGATTGATCGGTGCCGGCCGGAATGATTCCGGGCTGCGTGGCGCCGAAGTCCATCCAGACGGTCTGGTCGCTGAACTGCCGCTGCCGGCCGGCCACGTCTTTGAACAGGCTGCTGGCCCCCGCGATCACGTCGGCCAGCTCTTTACGCTTGCTCTCGCCCAGGCCGAGCGAGTCGAGCTCGGCCGTGGTCAGGAGCAATCGTTCGAACCGCTGCTGTTCGCCGCGGACGAGGGCCCGAGTTACCTCGGCGCTCACCTCCTCGGCCGAGATCTGTTTCCAAGAGTCGATCTTGCCGTCTTGATCTTCGTCGATGGCCCAGCGGCTACCCCCCGCGTTGAGCCAGCGATACTGGTCGGCCTTGCTATCCCAGTTGGTGTCGATGTCGCGATACACCTCGCTGCCGCCCAGGTAGTAGCTCCATAGATCGACGACGTTGTCGTTATTGGTATCCATGAAGCGGCGCAGCGTTTGTCCGCTGGGGCTGAGCACCAGCCAGCCGCTCTGGCCGGCGACCTTCTCGGCCTTGATGGTGCACTTGGAGATTTCCTCCGGGGCGGGGCGGTCGTACTCTACGTCGGCAGCCTGAACCGGCATCAACTGCAGGGCCACCTCGGCGGATGGAGCCGCTGCCCGCGCGGTTTGGCCGGCCCAACAGAGCCAGGCCGCGGCTAACGAAGTACCTGCCAGATGCCAGCGCCGTACCATCACCATGGTTCCTTTGCTCGAGTAGACCTTTGCAGCAGGCCGAAACCGGAGCCGCTCCCCTGGGCGGGTCGGGGGTCCGTGTCGATCGCTCGACACTTGCCTCTGCCCGCGCTCCCTCGGGCAACACCGTCCCGATTCGCTTGCAATATCGTCCTGGCGGCGAAGCGGTCTTTGATGAATCCTCCGAATTGCCCCAATTTGCCGGTTGGGGGGCTCGCGATTGGCCCGCGCTGGTGTTTGAAGTGCCGGACCGTGCCGGCCGGCGTCCCAGCGGGCGGCAGCAAGCCGCCCTGCGCGACAGTGGCACCACGCGACAGTGGCACCACAGGGCGGTGGCACCACAGGGCGGTGGCACCACGGGGCGGTGGCACCACGAGGCCAACCCCCGGTCCGACCAGGCCCAAGGAATCGGCGGGCGGGCAACCGAGGGCCGGCCCAATCGGCCAGCGGTGTTTGCCGAGCATTGGCGTTTTGCTTCCGGGGCACCTTCGACCCAGCCCTTTGACAGGGGGCAACGGGGTCCTAGAATATTGGGTCTCCGTTGAGCGTGCCGCGGGGTTGGTTTTGCCGCCCAGGGCTGCATCCTAGGAGTTGCGGCTTGGGAAGATCGCCGCGATTTCGGGTGAACTGCTCCTGGAATTCGGCGACGGGCCGCGGACGGCACGGTTGAAGTGCGCTGCGCGCATAGCTCAGTTGGTTAGAGCGCGTCCCTGATAAGGACGAGGTCCGAAGTTCGAATCTTCGTGCGCGCACTTGCTTTTTTGGGGGCGTTTTCGCCCCGGGCTACCCGTTCGCCAACCCTCGCCTGGCGGCCTCGTCGCCCGTCGGCCCCCCCTCGGGCACAGAGTCCAGGGGATGCCGAGACGCGACCGTTCGACGCGGGCCTGTTCCCTTCCGGCGCACTGCCCCTCTGCCGCGAGGGAGAGTGAACCTCGCTTGGGCAGGTTTTCTCTTAGTGGCAAGGCGAGCGGTATCCGGTTCAATGCTCCAGGGCGAGCGCCGAAAGCCGCGACGCCGACAGGTATTGCAGCCGGGACCGCGGACCGCTGGCGAGCTGGGCGGTTCGCCCCGCGGCTGTCGGCATGGATGGGTCGGTCGGGCCTTGGCGGCGTCGCAAGGACGAGACGACCGGCACCGGTTCGGCTTTTCGGCGGTCGAAGCCGAAGTTAAGATCGGACCGCACGCCGACAGCCCTCCCTGGTGGGTCAATGACCTATTTTCCTCCGCTCGACGAATTTCGTTCGCTGGCGTCCCGCGCCGATCTGGTGCCGGTCTATCGCCGGTTGCTGGCCGACACCCTCACGCCCGTGGCCGCCTTTCGCCGGCTCGACCGGGGGCGCTGCGCCTGTTTGTTCGAAAGCGTGATCGGCGGCGAGAAGGTGGGCCGGTACAGCTTTCTGGCGGCCGAACCATACCTGGAGATCGAGGCCGCCGGCAACGAGGTTACCGTGACCTCGGAAGCGCGGACCGAGCGATTTACCTCGGCCGACCCGATCGCCGAGGTCGAGCAGCGGATCAGATCATTGCGAGTGGTCGATCCGCCAAATCTTCCCCCCTTTACTGGCGGAGCGATCGGTTACGCCGGCTACGACGTGGTGCGGTACACCGAGCATTTGCCCAACGCCCCGACCGACGATCGGCACTTGCCCGACCTTTCGTTTGCGTTTTACGATCGCATGGTGATCTTCGATCACATTCACAAAACGCTGCTGGTCGTGGCCCTGGCGCGGCTCGATCGATTCGAGGGTGACGCGGCCGCCGCTTACGCCGATGCCCAACGGCGAATCGACGAGTGGGTCGCGCAACTCGTGGCCCCCGCCGTGGAATCGGCCCCGACCGATATCTCTCCGCTGGGACAGTCCACGATCGAGTACCGCTCGAACTTCACCCGCCAGGAGTTTCAAGACGCGGTGCGCCGCTGCGTCGACTACATTCGCGCGGGCGATATTTTTCAGGTCGTCATCAGCCAGCGGCTGGAGCTGGAGATCGACCTGCCACCGTTGGAGATCTACCGCACGTTGCGCGTGGTGAACCCCAGCCCGTTTATGTTTTATTTGCGCACCCCCGCAGTGACGCTGGTGGGAAGCTCGCCCGAGGTCATGGTGCGCGTGGTCGATGGCGTGGTTACCGTCCGGCCCTTGGCGGGCACCCGCCGCCGCGGGGCGAACGAAGCGGAAGATCGGGCCTTGGCCGAACAGTTGCTGGCCGATCCCAAAGAGCGTGCCGAGCATGTGATGCTGGTCGACCTGGGCCGGAACGACGTGGGCCGGGTTTGCCAATACCGCACCGTGCGGGTAACCGACGTCATGTCGGTCGAGCGCTACAGTCACGTGATGCACATCTCGTCGAACGTTGAAGGGCAGCTTACTCCGGGGAAAACCGCGTTCGACGCCTTGCGTAGCTGTCTGCCGGCCGGCACCGTATCGGGGGCGCCCAAGGTACGCGCCATGCAGATTATCGACGAACTGGAGCCGCACCGTCGTGGTCCCTACGCCGGGGCGGTGGGCTACGTCGATTTCAGCGGCAACATGGATACCTGTATCGCTTTGCGCACCTTGGTAGTCCAGGGCTCAAAGGCCTATATCCAGGCCGGAGCCGGCATCGTTGCCGATAGCGACCCCGAACTGGAATACCAGGAAACGCTCAACAAAGCCCGGGGCCTGCTCACCGCGATCGAGCTAACGCGAAGCCGATTTGCAGCCACCCCCCCTGGTAGCACCCCGGGCTGATACCGGCAGGGTGGCCAAACAGCGCCTCCGCGGCCCAAATCGGGCTGTCGACGGCGGGCTATGGTCTGTTCGCCCCTCCCTTGCTGACGCAATTTTCAGCTTTCCCCCGAGAGACTTACGGCGGCCGGGTTTGCGGCGATTGGGCGATTCGTTGCAAGGCTCGGGCGGCCCATCTATGATCGACGAACCAGGGGGAAACGGAACACGCGGGGTGCCAGGGCGCAAGAGGCCAGCAGCGGACACACCAGTCTTTCGACTGCGCGCTGCCCGCGCGCCGGTGGTCGGTCTCTGTCCCCAGGTAGAATCCGGCGGCATAACTCGCGGCAAGACTCATTGAGGAGGCAACCTTGATCGGCATCCGTTCGTGGCGGTGCGCTGGCACACTCATTACCGCGCTCGCTTCGCTCGTAATCGGCCGGCCCGCGCTCGCGGAAATGCTCACCTTCAGCACCGCGCCGGCTTCGACCTTGACGTTCTCAGTCGATATGTTCGACGGCGGGCTGGTCGAAAGCGCCACGTTTAACGTCGCGGGCACGCTCGTTCAGGACCAAACCTTCGCTACCCAGGGTGGTTTTGGCCTGGTGGCGACCAGCGCCCAGTTGAAGAGCGCCAACTTAGCGCTGAGCGGCGCCGATCCGAATTTCGATTTCGACCTCGGCTTTCAGGGCACGCTTTCGACGACGGTCGCCAACCTGGTGCTGAGCGCCACGGGGCCCAGCCAGGCGTTTATTCCGCCCCCCACCGCGGCCGGCACCACCAAGTTCTCGCTCTCTGGTTCGTCGTTGGTGCTTAATTCAGGAACCATCACCTACACCGGCGAGGGCACCGTGGCCGGCGTGGTGGGTACCAACTCGTTGAACTTCGCCAATTTCCCCTTGGAGCTCGAGTTCCCCGCCAGCGCACAAATGACCGTCGTGGTCACTCCCCAAGGAAGTGGACAGCTCGTTACAGCCACCTTGCCGCTGACCGGCGCGCGCGGCGTGTTCAGCACCGATCCGGAGCTGTATGCCATCGGCATTTCGCTGGGTGGAAATCTGGTTCTAACGGCTACCCGCGGAACGGGCAGCACGCTCGTCGGCGATGCCAACGGCGATTGTTCGGTGGGGGCGGCCGACTATACGATTTGGGCGGCTCAGTTCGGACAGACTGGCGCCGGGCTGACGGCCGATTTCGACGGCAACGGGTCGGTCGGTGCCGCGGACTACGCGCTCTGGGCGGCCAATTTTGGGAACACCTGCCCGCCGGCCCTGAGCGCGGTGCCCGAACCGTCGACTTTGGGATTAGCCGGCGCCGCGTTGGCCTGTTGGGTGTGTGGCTATCGCCGCCGGGCACGCGGTCGCGCGGAGCGCGTTTTTTGGGCGTGGTAAACCTGTGGGGCAGAGGCGCTAGCCGCCTTACCAGCTTTCCGCCGCTTCGATCGCCGGTGCCGCTGATCATGGTCGCGCGCCACGGATCGGCGGCATCAAGATGCCAACCCCGCGGTCGCTGGGCGGCTTGAACTTCGAAGGGTTCCTGATAGGCTACTTTATTCGGCTGACCGGTCGCCGACTTCGCCGGACAGCCCCCTGGCGGCGTAGCTCAGTTGGTTAGAGCAGCGGAATCATAATCCGCGTGTCGGGGGTTCGACTCCCTCCGCCGCTACTTGCGTCATCCTCTGTCAGAGCGTGAAAGAGGATGACTAACTACTTCTTGGGCAAGGCCTTGCCTGCCGCCCTTTCGTCACTCTCGACGGGGGCGCTGTTGCCAACCAATGCCTCTGACTGCCAGTCAGAGTCGGAAGTTTGTGCAAACCTGTGTGCAAACTTTTCGTCAGCGGCTTGTGATGCCGCGTCCTGCAGCACCTGCTCTGCCTGTGGCGGAGCAGGCAGGCTTTGAACGTCGCCGCCTGATCGCCTATTCCCACATGGCTTTAGATGTTAAGCGTCAAGTTGACATCGCTGTGTCGTGCATTCGACTGGGCAAGCTTTGGCGACACTCCTGCCTTTGCCAAATTCGAGATCAACGTGTGGCGATTGGCGTGGAAGTCGACGAACAGTCCATCCTCGTCACAATAGGGAATGCCGACTCGTTCGAGATCGAGCTTCATCATTTTGGATGTTCGTCGCAACCCGCCGGTTGTCGTCTTGAAGGCGAGAAGTGGACCATCTATGTCAAGCCCTGGCTTGTTGGCCAGCCAATGCTGCATGCGATCGGCCACGGCTGGGTGCAGAGAAACGACGTCGTTTCTCCACCGTTTGCTATAGCTGGCTTTTACGCTCACGCTAGCTGGTTGCGCCTTGAATTCGAACGATCGAAGCGTAAGCGAGGCAAGCTCTTCTCGCCGGTATCCGGTCCAAGCGGCAAGAATACAAAGCATCGCTCGATCACCGCCGGCAAGCCCCTGAATCGGATGCCCTGTTTGAGTCGATTCTATGAGCTTGGAGAGTTCGCTCGCGAACAAGGCGCGCCGCTGTCTCCGAATATCGGTTTCAGCGTTAAGCGAATGAAGATGTACCAAAGGGCTCGACGGAACAGAACCGTCCCTGACCATCCACTGGCAGAACTCCTTCATCGCATTCAAGTAGTGGTTGCTGGTTTTGACTCCAAGACGGTTCGAGCGACGTTCCTCCGCTAGCCGCCTGAGCAATTGAGAACCTGAAATGTCTGCCCAGCACTAGAAGCGACAGCCGACCAGGAACCGCTCGACGCGGCGGCAAGTGTGGTCCACATGCTTGGCCGAAATACCCATACTTTCGAGATAGCATTGAAATGCAGCGAGATGCTCGGTCAAAGGCTTTGATTCACCGTCCTCATGCGGGTCGCTAAGCCCGGACTGGCGCCACTTAGCTTTGCGTTTCAGTTCAGCCGCCAACTGAGTTGTCGCCTCCTTGTCGGCGTATACAGGAACTCTTTGCCAACGGCCGGTCGCATCCCGAAATTGGATCTACCACTTCCGCGACTCTTGCGTGAATCGCGTGCCGCACTCAGTAACGGGATAGATCAACGACCTTCCGGATCGCTTCAGCCTGACGAATACGGTCGTTCTTAGCGACGATTTCCGCGTTGCTTGGAATCGGCTTCGTAGTCTTGACCTTGAATAGGTGAGCCATGCGGAACACCCCTCTAGGCGCAGCAAGAATCTTGGCCCGATCACGCTGCCAAGTTTAGGCAGCAGGTGCCAAATCGTCCGCCGCAAACTTGTGCAAACTTCGGTGTGCGTAAGTACTTAGCAAGAAACGCACTGCAACACCGAGCCGCAGGTTCGATTCCCGCCGCCTCCAATTTTTGGCCTTAGCGTCATCTGGTGCCACCGGGTGACCGACCGCGTCACAAAGCCCAGCCTGGCTGGGCTTTACGCGTTTCTGGGGCGTGGTGTTCTCCCCTGCCGAATTGACAGTCGGCGACGTCGAGTGACAGCTTGAGTCGTCTGGCGCGGTGCCAGAGCGGTGCCAGGATTCGCCGTTTGCGGTTTGGGTGACGGCGGGTTTCGGCGGTGTCGTAGGAGGCTGAAGCCTCGCGACGGCGCGGGCCTGATCCGTGAGGCCGATGTGGGTATACCGCATCGTCATGCGGATGTCCGTGTGCCTGGCAAGTTCTCGAACCTCAGTCGGAGTGCCACCGCAACGGAACAGTTCGGTGACATGCGAATGCCGTCCGGCCGCGTGAAAGTCGGCAATCCCGTCGGCCGTCTGATACGGGATGCCTGCCGTTTCCAAATCCTTCTTGACCATCAGCCAGGTCTTCTTGCGATCGAGCCTCGGAAAGAGTTTGTCCCCCGGCGCGATTTCGGCAAACCACAGGCGCAGCTTTTCCACCAGTTCAGGATGGAGTGGAAGGATGTCCTCGCGCCGATGCTTGGAGCAGGCAGCCGCGACTGACAGCGTTGGCGTGTCGACATCGAGCCTGAAGCTGCTGGCGGTGAGGCTGGCCATTTCCTTTCGCCGCAGCCCGGTCATAAAGCTGAAGTAGTAGGCGCGAGCTCGTTGTGGGCCGGTGTAGCCTTGAATTGGCTTCTCGCTCATCTCGGCTGTCTCGATGAGCTTCGTCATTTCCTCTCGCGACAACGCACGGCGCTCGTGTCGGACGTCGACTTCAGTGTTTAGTCGACCGAGTCCTGCCACAGGATTTGCGGCGACGCGCCCATCGTCGGCGAGCCAACGACCGAACGCATCGAACGCCTGGACATAGTGGTTGGTCGTTCGGTTTCCGATCTTCTTGTCGTCTCGCAATTTCGAGAGATGCTCTTGAATCTTGGCCTTGGAGACATCCGCCAACTTATGGAATTGGCAGTGGGTCAGGATGGCTCGAATGCGAGACAGCGTAAGCTTGACGTGCTTCTGTGTGGTCGAGCGATGGGTCAAGTGTCGCTCGAATTCGTTCACGTGCTCCGTGATGGGACGAGATTGCGCGGCGGCCAAAGACTCAGCGACGGGATCGATGATGCCGCGTTTGCGAAGCATCGTCTCGTGTTCCAACTTGTGGGCGAGTTGCTCGGTCATCGCCTTGTCGGTAAAGCCCTTGGTATTGCGCCGTCGGCCAAGATGGTCGGTCCAGGTGATGTAGTACGGCGTGACTCGTTTGCTGCGATCGCGCGTTCGTTTGTAGATCGAGGCCATGGCTCGGGTTCCTGTGGTTTAGTGGTTGGAGCCATCCTTGGCGATAGTGTTCCAGGTGTGAAGTTCAGGGCAGCCGGCGGCGATCCAGGCGTTGATCTCATCGAGTCGCCAACGGGGGCTGCGGCCGATGTGGACGGCCATCGGCAGTTTTCCGGCACTGAGTAGCCTCCAGAGCGTTCGCTTGGACACACTCAGGATCGTAGCGAACTCTGCGGCCGAGATCAGCAAGTTCGCCGATCGGATGTCCGCATCCGACTGGTCGTCGATGGGCGGTCGGCGAATCATGAGAAGAACTCCGGCGGGGGTTGCGGCGAATCATCGGCCCGGTCCGCGCCTGGCGGCGGATCGTCGAGCGGATTCCAGGGTTCGTAGTTGCGAGGCGTGGCCGGCCGATTGCGCCGGCGTTGGCGAGGTTTCCTCGAACGCAACGGCGGACCGGCAAACTTCTGCTCTTGCTCGGGCGTCCACGGCTGCAGAAGCTGACAGCGCCAATCGCGCTTGACGAATTCGGGCACGTTGGGGTCCGGGGCGATCATCTCGTCGTCGAACAGGCGATCGCCGGGAATGGTCGCCGAGTAGCAGCCTTGGGAGCGGACAATGTAGTAGCCGCTCAACCCGTTCTCGCGATTACAGGTGGGCGTCGACATCAACTCGGAAGGAAGCACGGCCTTGCGAACCGTCTTCTGTTTGGACTCGGAGCGACTGCGTCCGTGAGGCGAGCTGCTGACGCTGGTCGAGGTCTGTTCGATTTCCTGGTCGCCGAAAAGTGTGGAGGCCCAATCGGCCGTCACGGGGCATTCGAGACGACCGATGAAGCGATTGGCGAACAGGCTGAGCAACTCGTCGGTCTGGTGCGTGCCGTAGAGCTTGGGATCACGCAAGCCCGCAATCGACTGAAAGGCGACGACAATGCACGCACCCCTGGACCGGCCCTTCTTGCCCAAGCTCACCAGGCCGTCTTGCTTCCCCGCCTCGGCCAACTCGTCCCAAATGAAAAATGACCTGCGAGTAAACGAATCGGATTGGTTGAGCGTGATGTCGCAAGCTCGCTTGGAAATGCAGCGGTTTACAGCGTCAATTGCGGTACGGCTGGAGTCCGACGCGCCAAGCACCAAAATCATGTCGCTGGCGGCCCAGTCTTCGATCGAGACTCGCTCTGTGGCTGTTTCCCAGGCGGCCGCCACCGGTTCCAAGGGGAGCAGCTTGGTGGCAATGGTCGACATGATGTTGGCCACCAAGCGGCGGTCATAAAAGTATCGCTGCAATATGGTTCGCGTTTCGGGATGTCGAGCGAGGACCCGCTTTAGCAACTTCGGTGAAGTGAGCGCGCGCAGCAGATCGGCCAGAGTCCAATCCACGCCGGAAAGAAGAAAAGATAGAATTACGCCGTACAATAAATGTCTCGCTGCGTCTGCGAAAAATGGCTGAGACTCGTGGACTTGCGGGATCAGCGTGAAGGCGATCTCAACGGCGATGCGAGGTTCGCGCACATCTCGGCAGATGTCCCAGGCCGCTCCGCGGGCGTCCCACGGATTGAGCGTCACGATGCGCGCCTGCGGAGCGATCGACTTGAGATACGGCAGAACGTTTTGTTTGGCGTCGTAGATCAACGCACGAACATCCGGACGAACGCCTACGCAGCGCAGCGCCGATCCCAGAAAAAGGTTCAACAGCGTGCTCTTCCCGCTGCCTGGCGCCCCCGCCAGCAGGAAACCGCCGGTGGCTTCCCGGTGATCGAGATAGTCCACGCCAAACCGCAGATCATCCTCGGACCGAGAACCTTGGGGCGGTTGAGGTTCCCGCTGCGTCTTTCGCCACCCAGATAGGATGGCATCAAGCCGTGTCATGACGAATTCCTTCTTGACAAGTGGCGCTAACTCCGACGGCCTTCGTCGGGATTCGATCGGACCGTTCGCCGGACGATGGAGCGACCACGGACGGATGAGTGTTCGGCCGGAGTTGCCGTGCGCCGATCGACGGGACGGCCGCGGACGTGGCCAGAGGGCGACTCCGGCCGCGACTGAAAGGTCCAGCGTGCGGCGATTACCGTGACCACGATCACAATCAGGACGGCGACCGGTCCCGTCGAGACGACGACGAACAGGAAGGACAGGGCCATCGCAAGGAACATCGCGCCCCCCCAGAGAGTCGCCCCAACCCTCAGGCAGGCGATGAGCGGAAAGAGCAGCACGAAAATCCCCTTGGCCAGGGGCTGCAAGCTTGGCGGGTATTCATTCCAGTCCGGCACATCGATGAATGGGGGCGTGGTTTTTGGCGGGCGCTCGTTCATCGTTCGATCTCCAAAGTGGGTAGGCGGCTCTTGTCACGGCTTGGTTTACCCAGGTCGTGCGCGAGGAGCTTGTCTCTCGAACGCGAGACGGCCTGGGCGAGGTCACGTAAAGTTTCGCCGGCGTGCAACTGGTCCACGAAAAAATGGCTCGTTTCTTTGGCGCGAGTCGCCTGAACATATGCCAGCGCGCGATCGACTAGCTTGCCGGACAGCAGAATCAGTGCCTTGGCGACCGTGCGGCCCTGCATCTTGTGTGTGGTCGCGGCATACGCGAGTCCGATCGCGTCTTTTTGCAGAGCGCGCAGCGGGATGACGACGACGGGCTGCTGTTTCACCTCATCACGTCCGGTCGGAACCCAATGATCGAGTCGCACGGTGATGCGACGTGTGAGCGGATTGACCGACAGCACTGTGCCCTGGTGACCGTTTTCGACCCCTGCCGCGCGATACGATTTATGGAACAACACGCGGTCGCCGCGGTAGATGTACCCTTCCGCCACGCGCACTCCGCCGTGCTGGGCCACCTTTCGTTGGGCCTGCCGCTCCCGCTGGCAGCGCAGGTTCAGGGCCTGCGCCTCGCGGCGAGTCTGGGTCAAGATGAGATGATCCTGGGGTTGCTTAACGCCGCCCGTTTCTGCCCAATGTGCAACGAGCTTTCGCAGCGTGTCGAGTTTGTTTTTGCCGATGGTCAGGCGGCCGGCCTCGGCATACAGTTCCAACGCCTTGGCACCCTGCCCCTCGCGGAGCAACGTTACGGCCTGACGATCGACGGCGTGGCGTTGGCGGCGGTTTTCGCCAAGATGGGGCCCTTTGATGATCCCCACTAGCCGACGAAAGGGGCCACCAGCGTCGATCGGCGAAAGTTGTTTGGTATCGCCGACCACGAGGACCGTGGCGCCCGACTTTTTGGCGTGATGCAGGCAACGCGACATCGTGTGCGTGTCGAGCATTCCCGCCTCATCGAGAATCAGTACATGCTTCTTGCCGATCGTCACCTTGCTGGGTCCATACGTCGGCAACCCGCGGGCGGCGCGCACCAACTGACGCGTATGATGGCGGACGATGTCTTTGACCCGGTCCCATGCAGCGCGGTCCAAGTGATGCAGATAGCTGGCGACGGTTCGGCTCTTGATATTGGCTTGGGCGGCCAGTTCTTCCTTAGCAATGCCGCTCAGCGCCCCACCGATGACGCGATAGCCGGCGCGCTCCAGCGCTTCGCGCACTGTATCGAGGACAAACGTCTTGCCCGAACCGGCGACCCCGGTCAGCGTGCGAATCTGGGCCGTTGACCGAAGGATTGCGGCAACTGCTTGCTTCTGTTCTTCGGTGGCGGTCGTGCGCTGCGCCAGCACGCGGTCAATTGTCTTCTGCGACACCTTCGCGCCTTCGGCCCGGAGTAGGACGTCCGTGTCCGCCAGGAGCTTCTTTTCGAGGGCCCACATTTGCGGCGTCGAGTAGTGAAGATCACCTTCGTGATCCGTCAGCCGCACGATTTCTGGTGACTGCCGGAGGTCCCTATCGATCCGCTCGATAACCTCCAAACCATCGACGCCGGTATGACTGAGCAGCTCAGCCGTCCGCTGGATCAACTGTTGGCGCGTGAAGTGGGCTTCGGACTGGGTGAGTTCCGCCATCGCTTGTCGCAACGCCTGCGGATAGATGTTTGCGTGGTCGATGTTGTTCGGTCGGCCAAGCATGGCCTCGATCTGTTCTGGACCGAAGCCGTGCTTGCGCCCTTCGCTTTCCCAGGTCGCGTGCAGTTCAGAGTGTGGCGGCTGTTGCCGTTTGGCCTGCCGCGTTTTGATCTGCGCGGCCGCCTTGGCGTTTGTGGTGGCGAGCCCAGTCAACCGCTTATCCCCGGCCACGAACTCTTCAATCTCGTCGTGGCGGGACGACCACAGCTTTCGCAGCAATTCGGGAACGCCGGCGATTTCAGCCCAACCCCGCAGTCGACCATTGGCGTCGACGGCCGGCCGAAGTGGCAATTGGATGCGTTTGCTTAACTCGGCCGTGACCAGACAGCGATAGACGGGCCCAAGAGCGCGGGTCCAGTCGAACAGCATTCGGGTGTTGATCGCCGACCAGCGCCCATCCTCGCCTTGGCAGAGATTCGCGATGACGCAATGCCGATGACGGTGGGGCTGCGGATCAACGGCCCGACTCGTCCCATGGTCGAACAGTGCCACGACGAGCTTGGCTTGCTGTTGCTCGACGCCGTGCAATCCACGCCGCGCCAGCGGAAACTTCTCTTCGATGTATGTGATGAGCCGCTTGGAGGCAGCATCCACCGCTTCGTCGATGGCCTGCCGCACCTTCGGGCCACCGACGGCCCAGGCGATGGTCAGGTCTTCGGGCAACGTCAAGCACAAGTCGATGGCCGGACAGCGTTCCCGACGCTTCCTTTGGGACCGGTCTGGTTCGTTGCCCGTTCTCGATCCTTCGTCAAGACCGACGGTTCGTTTCGGCTTACGAACGGGAATCAAAGACTGCCTGGTGACGGGGTGGCAACCAGAAAGCACGGCCAGCAAAGTCTCGTAGTTGGGCGCACCGCGTAGCCCCAATAGCTTCGCTCCTTCGCCATGCCACTGGCCGAGCGGTTCGCCACCCTTGGCGTAGTAGTCGGCCGTGGTGAAGTAACGTGCGGCATCAGCAGCGCCGCCGCCTGCTTTGCCGGAACCCAGGGCCTTGATAATGCCGACCATGACAAACTCGTTTGACGCTATCGGACAAGGTTTTGTTGGATGAGTTTCCTGGCGTCGTCTGCGGCAACGTCGCCGACTACGGTCAGGATGGCGAACAGCGATTTGGCCTGATTCGTGGTCAGGCGATCGAGGCTCTGTCGGAACTCTTCCATCGCACGGTCGATCTCGGACAGCCTTAGATCGGTCGCAGCCTCCTTCGAGCGGTAAACGTCGGCATGAACCACTCCCCTCACCCACTCTCCGCGAGACACGCCAAAAAGCGCACGTGCCTGGTCGATGAGTCGCAACAGGTCTTCGTCGGCGCGGAACGAAATCGTTTCGGAGCGTTTGCGGGGCGTCATGTTTTTATGTTTACGGATTGTGGACGAGCGCAACTTATTGCGGCTGCTGTTCTTGGCTAGTTCGTCGTGATCTGTTCGTTTGCACCTCGTGCAACGGTGCGTAGGTATTTGTCAAGAACGTTTTCTGGGCAGGAAATAGCCCCAATTCAGCCTGGTGAATTGTTGTCAGGGGTCCGGCCCACGAACTCGACGAGGATGCCGTGCCCGTTTTCGTCTAGGGTGCGTACGCTGGCACGGAACGTGTAACTCACCAGCATCGGCCGGCCGTTTTCGAGTTCGTCCAGGATGTCCCAACTGTGCTGGGGAAATTGGAGCAGGAAGACTTCGCAAGTGAATTCGCAAGCGGTCGCATGGGTGGTCTGTGGTCCAACTGCGGCGATGGTCTGACGCACAAGTCGCGTCAGGTTTTCGCCCACAAGGGCGGCATCGTCAGACAGCAGGCGATACACGTCGTCGCTGATCGCCATTGGGCAGTCGCAACCAGCCGCTCGGGCGATTCGCGACACATCGAAGTGCTCGTTCTGTTCGGGGTAATTGTTCATGGCCGTTGGCGTCCTGGTAGTAAGATGCGGCATCCCTGTGACTCGACTCTCCCGGGGCTAGATCGCGGGGCGGCCCGTTCAGTCCTCGTCGGGAAACATGATCGTCAACGCTTGTTTGCCGTCATCGCCCTTCCCGTAAACGGCCTTCAGTTGAACCTGCTGCGCACCGGCCGCGTCGTTCTGCACGAGCACGGTAAACACGATCTCGAATTGTGCCGGACGGCACCGCCGAATCGCCCAGGCCAACATGTGAAGGATGTCCCATGTGCGGCCCGTTTCATCTTGCCAGTCGCAGGCAAACGGCACGGCGATGCACCGGTCATACACGGCCCTAGTGACGGCGATCGGCGTCCAAAAGCCGGCCTCATCCGCCAGTTTTGGACAAACGGCCACGAGCACGCCGTCCTCGATGGCCTTTCTTCTTGAGTAGTGTGAGATGATTTCCATGTGCTGCTTGCTCCTTAGTCGAGTTATGCGATAACGGCCGCCGACGCCGCCGAAGGCCCCATTCAAAGGGGCCGTAGGCGGCCCGGCGGCCGCGGTGTGCTACAGCACGCGGTCGTCCATCACCTGCACGTTCTCTCGGCCGGTGACGTACTTCTGAGCGAGCTTGATGGCCTCAGCCGCCAAGGCCAAGTCTCCGAGGCCCGAGAAGCTCGTCGAGTCTTTCCACTGATCGCCGTCCTTGTAGCGGCGGACAATGTGGGAATTGAACCACGTGCGACCGCTGTCGCTGCGGTTCTCAAAAACCGCCAAATGAATGTGTCCGACGTTGATCGCGTACACTGGGGCACTTCCTGAACCACTGCTTTCGTTCTTTGCCATGTTCTTCTCCTTGTCATAAAAATGTGACTGCTTTTACAGCCACGAACAGCACCATCGTGCCATGGTGCGTGGGGTCAGTTGGTGGTTGCGTCGGCAACGGACTCGGTTGAACGCCAAATCGCTGTCGCGCCTGGCTCCCCGCCGACGCGGATCGCGATTTCGGTCGGGTTCGTCGTCCCCGGTGCCACGAGCCGGTAAAGTTGTTGGCGCAAGGTTGCCGCTGTTTCACGAAACAGTTCGCCCAATCCGTCGGCCTGGGCAGCGGTTCGCAGCGTCCCGCCGGTGGAGTTCGCAATCCGCTCCAAGAAGACTGTGTCGAGCGATTCGTTCCGTAGGGCGATCACATGCACCGGAACGCGCGCCGCCTCGCACGCGGCCGCCACATCGTCGGGGTCCAGGGCTTGAACGGTGTTCTTGCCGTCGGTGAACAGCACGATCGCCCGCTCGCCCGACCTTGCTGCAAGGTTGTCCAGGGCGCGGATTATGCCGAGATACAAGGCAGTGTTTCCGCCAGGTGAGAGCGAGCGGGCGGCCGTCGCGACGGAGGTCAGGTCTGTTGTCCAGCCAACTCGCTCGGTGACCTCGTCGCTGAACGACCACAGTGAAACGGCGGAACCACTGGTAAGCTTCGCAAGAAGTTCGCCGAGGCCTCGCTTGGCCGCATCCAGTGGTTCTCCCGTGGTACTGCGGGAGTGGTCGAACAGCACGAGCACCTGCGGATGCCTCTGGGGAGAAACTTGGATCGAGGCTACGCTCGGTTGAAGCTCGGCGGAGCCGTCCACAGACACCCGAAAGTCATTGGCTGAAAGTCCGCTGATGGCCGCGCCCTCCGCCGACATCACGGCGATGTCGATCGCGACAACCGGCGGGCAGAGCTCGGCATGAACTCGGTGAATGGCAACCTGCGTGTTCGCCGGCAGCACCGCCGGCGTAAGCCGCTGTCGTTCGGCGGCGACCTGGGCAAGCAGGTCCTTGGCTCCCGCGTCGTCAAGCCCCCAGTCGGCGGCCCAATGAAGCGCCTGCTTGAGTTGCTGTTCTCGGTGATCGAGTGAGTCGATTTGGTCGGCTGACGATACCAGAGCGTCGAGTGCCGCGCGGCGCGCAGCAGTTACCTCGGCAGAGGCAGCCACAGAACGTTCCGCGGCCTCTGCGGCGGCCGACTTTGCGGTAGCCAGCTCACTGTCCAGTGACCGTATCCGGTCAGTGGCTGCGGCCAGCGACGCGACTGCCACGTTCTGGTGATCACGGTTTTCCGTGATCACCACTTCCGCGGTAGCACGTGCAGTTAGAAGCTCTAGGTGGGCCCGTGCCGCCTGGCTGTTCAGCCCTTCCTGTTTGGCTAAGGCGATTGCCTCGTTGAGAAGCCTCACGGCGGCGTCTGCGGAGGTCGCGGCTGCCGCGTGTATCAGGTCATCGCATAGCCGCTGAACCAGCACCTTTCCCCAGCGGATCGAGGTCGGTTGCGTCAGACGCTGCCGAATGACATCGCACGCATCGGACCAGTGCCCTCTTGCTTCCAGCGCCACGAGCACATGCTCCACGGCGGCCCGATCGTGATCACGCCACTGCCGATCGAGCGGAACGTAGCTCAGCGATCCAAATAGCGCGGCCAGCAAGGCGGTCGCGGCTCCTCCCGCCACGACTCCCAGCCAGGCATTTCGCGCCATGCTGGTGTGGTTCAAGCCATGGACTCTTAACGTGCGTGACCTTCGGTCACGTGCATTGCGACTGCGAATCCATATGGCGAGCCACAGAAGCGATAGAACGGGCGCCGCGACGGCCAAGTGATACAGGTCGTACCAATTGGCCAAATACGCGGTAGCTGCAAGCGTCCCAAGCTGAGCACCGAAAAACATTGCGCGTCGCATGGCGACCATCCCTTTCAGCTAAGCGTTAGGTGATTAGTGAGTGCGACTGTCGGCGGGCTTGACCTGCACACCGATCCGGTCAAGACACTGCGTGCCCCAAGGAAAGAACAGGTCGGGTTCGTGGGCGAGCGCCTCAGCGATGGCGTGCTCCAAGATCGGCGTGACCGCTTCTCGGGCCGTGCGTGGGAAACGATACTTCAGGTGGACGGCCCCGATGACACCCGTCTTGGCCGTGTCGGAGAAGGCGACGAGTCGGGTCGGATCGAGGTCGTGCAAATACCGGGCAAGGTTGCTGGCCAAGGCCTCGGTCACCGGTGGCAAGGCCGTGATCTGCAACGGCGCTTCTCCGTCTTCGGGCTTCCCTCCCCAGGCTGGGCCTTCAGCGACGAACTGCGGCGTGCGGATGGCGTCGATCACGTCGTCCAAGCGGGGCGACGCCGCGCCGACCGTCGCCGCAAGCCCGGCGAGCGTCACGGTTTCGACGGAGCGAGCCGCGATTTCGGCGACGCGCGTTGTGGCCCCAGGGCGCACCGCTTGAAGAAGGCTGTCAAATACCTGGGTCAGTGGCACCGGCTGTACCAGCGAATCGCCGTTACTGGCCTTTCCTTTAGGAACAAGCCGTTCCAGCGCGCCTTGCAACCGGCCGAGTTTTTCCTCCAAATGCACGATCTCGCCGGTCACCTGGTCGGACGAATACTCCAACGCCCGGTGATCGGCCTCAAACCGGCGGAGACCGTCGGCAGTGGACCGGGCAGCCGCGGCGGCGTCGATGAACCGAAGCTCCTTAGAGGCGTCCGACACGGCGAAGGACCACCAAGGCTGGCCTTTGAGCACCTCAATGGCTCGCCGCAGGCTGTCGCTTGTGTCTTTCTGGGCGCGACGTTGGTCCTCGACAGTGCGTGCGGACTCGTTAATTTCGTGGGACAGGACGCGAGCGATGGAGCGCATTTCGCTCAACCGGGTCTCGAATTCCTCGGGAGTTGGACAGCTGCCCCCGTAGTATTCGTTGAGCCGGTCGAGCCGCAACGACTTTCCGGTGGCCAGTTCGGCGGCAGCGGAGACTTTGATTTGCTCACCCGGTGCGCATGCGGCGTTGACGATCTCGTCGGGGCCAAGAACGTACGCCTCGCCCAGCAGCGAATCGATCGGCAGTCGCGGCTGCGGAGTCGTCTGCGGGTCCAGATCGATGGCCCGGACCAGCTTGGAATCCGCCGGGGCGCGCCGCACGCGACGGATGACTGGCAAATACAACCGCGCTACGTCCGCAGCGATCTCGGCGGTCGTGATGGCCCCGAAGAAGTCGTTCCCTTGCTGCACCACCGCGCCGCAACTGGAGCGCAGCGATTCGTTGGCCATCACACGGTCAAGCAGCGACTGCACTGGGTTCGCCAGCGCCGCGGTCATCGCCAGCGTCATGAACATGTCCCGCCGCGCCGAGTTCTGGCCGCAGGACGGCAGCTCCAGACATATCAGCATTCGGGATTCGAGCGGTAGGCGATCTTTTCCGGCCGCCCAATCGAGCATGTCGGCCGTGGTAGCGCCGGCGTTGGGAATTACGTTCTCGCCCAACAGCAAGTACGCCATCATGCCGACCAAGAACTTGGTCTGATGGATACGCGCACCGGTGGCGTTGGAGATTTCCTCCACGAGCGGTCGCTCCAGTCCCAGGTGAGCGCCAGACCCGGTCGCTCCGCTGGCGCCGAGGATTTGGCAAAGCTTGATGCAGTTGATGCCGTGCGGATGTGCCATCAGCAGGCGCTGCAAGAAGTCATGCTTGATCCAGCGGCGAAACTCCGGGTCGTTGGCCAGAAGTTGGCCAGCCGTCTTCCCCAGGTAGCGAATCTGGCCCAGGCCTGCCCCGAGGCCAATACCCGGCCGCTTGGCGAAGGCGTCGCGAATCGATTGCGGTGCATTCGCCTTGTCAAGGAGCGTGGCGACCGTCTCTTGCGGGGCCAAGGTCCATTTAGCGACCAAGCTAGACGTGTACGACACGTCGATCTGGGGCAGCTCCTGGCTGGTGTCGAAGGCCGCGACGAACTCAAACCCAAGTTGGTCTGCGATTTCGACGATGGGATGCGGTGCGCCTCCGGGGGCGCTGAGCATCGAGGCGGTGTGTTGGCTCTCGCGATGATTGGACATCTGATTTCTCCGTGGCAAGGAACGTACGATGGGGAAGCAGTCCGGGACTGCACACGCGAACAACTGTCGGGCCCTTCATTCGTTTGGACTTCGTCTGGTCCTCGTCGCGCTAGCTGCAAAGAGGGATCAATATCTGTCCCAGCGGTCTGCAAGCGGCGACCAAAGCTGGGTAGTCTTCGGGGCCAACGACGAACATCAGTAGGGCCGGGTGAAGTCGGGACGCCGCCGCCAACGGATCGCTGGCGTCGGTAAAATCAACCGGATCGCGCAGGATCAAGACGGGATTCTCGGTCACCTTCGAGAACCACGACGCGCTCGGAACAAGCGGCACTACGAGAGCTCCGCGTCGGACGCGGTCGTCGGCGACCGCGATCACGAGTTGGTCAATTGCTTCTTCGACCCCCTCCCACGATGCCACAGACCAGCCTCGCGTCGGCTCGACTTCGACGGATTCACCGGCGGGCCTGTTGCGCGCTGACTCTTCACTTGCCAGCAGCACGCCTAGCCCGGTCGGTGCGGCGACCCGAGCGCCGGTCGCTTGTTGTCCGCCAGACGCCTTTTTCTTGAAGTCTCGAGATGGTTTTCCGTTTGGGTGACCATCGCTCAGGATGCGCTGCGCTTCGCGAATCGAGACTCCCTCCAAAAATGCGTCGTCGTTTTGCAAAAGCGCAGCACGCTGCGCTTTTGTGCGGCGCAACTCCTGAATCAGTTGGTCCTTGCCCCGATACAGGCGGATGTAGACTTGCGCGGTACGTTCATCAAGTCCGAACGTCGGCGCAAAGTTATCGGCCAACCACTTACCCCACTGCCCATGCTCAACCTCTGCTTTGGCCTGGCACAGGCACCCGCCGACTTTTAAGATGTGGAAGAGGCCAAGGCCCAGGGCCCGGCGACACTGGGTGAGGTGTTCAACAATCCGGTCGCGCAGGCCAGACGAATTGCTGTCGCACGAGTCGACAATCGCCTGAATGACGGGGTCCGGAGTCGAGGCGTCCCCCGTGGGCAGTGAGACCTGCCGGCCGTTGCGGTCCGAAACGCGGGTCGTTGATTCGGAAGCCTTGTTCATCGTGGACACCCTCCTCGAAGTGTTTCTTGAGAAGCGGACTTGAGACTGCCTCGGGGCACTAGAAACGACGGGAAATAGCAATACGTCGTTCCGGTCGTTTGGCGGTCGCCAGGACTCTTGCTACGATTGCTTTGGCCCCACGTATCTATCCGCAGGCAGTCGCAATCCGCGCAAACATTTTTTTGCTGGCAAGAAGTCAAGCGCGATTCGACGTGGGCCGGCAACGAACCGCAAAAAGGACACACCCGCCATGAGCGCCGAATCGGAGCCTTCGGAAGAATTCGAGGATCCCGCCGACGTGGAGCGAGTGCTTCGGATTTGTGATCTCTACTACAAGCAGTGCCGTGCGATGGTCGCCCGCCGAATCGGGACGACATTGCAGGGGCGCACGTCGGCAACGAGCATTGTCGAGTCAGCCGTGGCCAGCTTGGCCATCGACGCCCAAAAGGGTCGGCTTGAAATCCGCACCCATGAAGATGTGGTGAAGGCCCTGCATCGCAAGGTGAGCGACAAGGTAGTGGCTGCCCGTCGTCGCCATTTCGCGGAAAGGCGTTCGCTCAACTCAGAAGCAGGCGGCGTCGAACCACATTACGCCTCGAATCAACCGACCCCGGATGAGATCGCGATCGCCAACGAACTGGCCGAGCGGTGTTTGAAACGCATCGAGGCGGACGAACATGAACAGCGGCTAGTCGCCACCCTGTTGTGGCTCATGTTTCACTATTCACCAACTGAAATCCACCAAATCCTAGTGGCAGCCTACGGCGACCAGGCGCCGAGTCGGAGTGCCGTCAATGTCTGGATTCAGCGGGCGAGGATGATTCTTCGCGAGGAACTGGGCGACGATCTGGCGGCCTGAGTGATTGCACAGCCGGACCATTGCGGGAACTGCGCACATGCCTTGGAAACCGTTTGCCACACAGGGCGAATGCGATCTGGCGGTGCAGCTGGTCGAGCAGTATCAGGCGAGCTTGCGTGGTAATCAGCAGTTCAGTCTGGAGGAAGTCGTTGCCCGCTGGACCAACGGCGACACGGTCATAGCACTCTGCCTCGAACTGCTTTTGGCCGAGGCCGAGGTTGCGGGGTGGGACGTAGGCTGGCTGAAATGGAAATTCGAGCGCGTTCTTGCGGCCGATCCGGAGGGCGAACTAGGCCGGCGGTTCTTGCAAGGGGTCGTTGACGGTCGCTGCAGTGACCGCAAGTCGGCGTCCTGGGATGACTTTGGTCCGCTGGCCGCGCAGGTGCAGTTGACGCACCTGCGATTTGAGAATGAACCCTACGGCATCGGTGAGACGCTTGCCGAGAAATATTCGCTGGTCGAGAGAGTGGGCGTTGGTTCGTTCGGCGTTGTGTTCCGTGGCCGCACCAGCGATGGCATAGGTGATGTCGCGGTAAAAATACCTCGGCCCGATCGCACGGGCAGTCTGGCAACAAGCGCCCGCCTCATCGAACGTGAGGCCGAGGCGCTTCGCGTGCTTGCCGGCCCAGGCGTGCCGCACTTCGTCGAGCTTCTGCCACTGGCGGGTGAAAAGCGGGCGCTAGTGATGGAGTTTGTGGCGGGTGAAACGCTGCAAGCCATTATCGAGCATAGTTCGATTGCGCCACAGTGGGCCGCGTCATGGGTCGCCGGGCTGTGTCGAGTTGTGGCGCGTGCTCATCAGGCGCGGTGGCTGCATCGGGACATCAAACCGGAGAACGTGATGGTGACCGAACAAGGGCGTGCGGTGCTGTTGGACTTCGGATTGGCCCTGGATGACGAGGCTCGGTACGCAGCAACCACGCGGCCCGCAATGTCCCGCCCCTATGCTCCGCCTGAAACCCTCACCAGCGGACCCGCGAAGTTGGACGGGCGTTCGGACGTGTGGGCACTGGGCGCGCTTTTGTATGAGGTATTGAGCGGCAAGCCCTATCGAGACATCCAGTCGGGGGCCGAGGCCTTGATGGCCAGCATGGCCCCGATGTCGGCCGAGCCGTTCATTGCGCTGGCGTCCACCGTGCCACAGCCGATCCGGCTGGCTTGCATTCGCAGCCTAGCGCCCGACCCGAACAAACGGTTTCCCACGGCGAGCGCCTTTGCCGACGCCTTAGAAGCTGCAATATCGAGCCCAGACGACGCGGTCGATGCGGCGACAGGCGGCCATCCCAACGTCGCCCTGGTTGCCTGGCGCTTGGGCATCAAGTTGGGAGAGGCCCAATTGTGCTACAACCGCTATCGAGAAAAGACCCATGCCATCGCCAATCTGAGCGGAACGATTGCGGAGACGGAATCCAAGAAACGCGAACTGGCTCGCCAAGCGGTGCTCGAAGACGGCACGCAATTCGCCGCAATCATAGCCGACTGCCGCCAACTTGCCGCTCAGTTGGGCATCGAACGGCCCGTTGCAACGCTCATCGCCAGCATGCGGACGGCCGTTCCACGGAGTCGTTTCGCGTGCGAGACAGCGCTAGGCGGCATCGAGAAACGCTGGCGGCGATTCGTCGCGCGTTGGCGTCGTCCGTCCGAAGGCGATCAGAGTCCGTTCGGCAAGTACGAAGCGGACGTCGAAAATGCCATTGACCAACTCGGACTCGATACATCCATGGCGGCCATTGCGCGAGGGTTCCGGAATGCCGACGGTCGCCCGGTTACCCTCAAGCTCGGCTGGCTGGCCCGCTTCGGACGCGGCTTGGACCAGATCGGAAATTTTGTGACAGGTCGCAACTCTCGACCGCCGATCGGCTTTGGAGAGCAAGAGCGACTGGTAGCCGAATCGGTCGAACGTTTGCTGCAAGAGACGTACGTCTTGCTCGAAGCGATCGGGCCGCTCCATGCAGCCCGCTATCGATTGGCGATCAATGTGGCCATCGCGGCCCACCTGGGTGAGGTGAACGAAGAGTTGGAAGGGATCGCCCGGGCGGCCGAATTGCCCGCCCGTTGTTACGAGCGGCTGTTTGCGGCGATCCGTGAGTGCCCGCAAAGCCAGACTGTCGAACTGGAAAGTGCTCGCACCAATCACGAGGTCGAGCGATTCTTAACGCCAGATGTCGATCGGTGAGAAGTCGTGACCGAGAAAAGACGGCGCAGATTTAACGGCTCTGCGCCCTGCCGCTCGTCGGACTTTCAGGCATCAGACGCGCTGAATAAAGCCGACCAAATCCTTTGCAAGATCCTCATTCCGCTGGCGGTGTTGCAGCCATCGGTCGAATATGCCTTGCGGCAATTCGACTTCCATGAGCGGCACGCTTTCCTTGCGGCCTGCCACCGAGACCTGGGAAGGAACGTAGTAATCCATGACTACGTCTTGCCAGGAGCGGTCCTCGTGCTCGTACCAGGCCACCAAGCCATTGGTGGTCCAGAGGCTCACCGGATTGCCATCCGCTACATCCACGAGCAAGTGGTAGCGGTTGAAAAACTTTCCGTCGAGCGCATCCAGGACCGAGTCCGCCACAGGCAACCGAAACAACACGGCTCGCATGATCCCAACCTCCATTCAAAGACCCTGATCAGGGCGGCGAAGTGCCGACCTCATGCGGGTCAAGAAGGAGGGTCATAGGGCGTCCATTCAAACCGTGCCCAACACAGTGTCTCACAAGTCCAGTTGCTAAGCGAACCAGCCCTGCCGGCGATCGCCATGCCCTTGATTCTGGGGATGATGGCCTTCAAGGGCCGGTACGGTTTTGACCTAGCCGAGATATCCGCTCTGGCGAAGCCATTCGCTCAGCGCCGCTTCGACGATCTCCTGCTGCGTATCGGGCGATTGCCGGCGGAGTTTTTGTTCCAGGTGGGCACGGCGGAGGGCGTCGGCGATGTGGGGGTGAATGCGAACCGTGACGCCGACGCGGAAATGATCGAGGTTCGGCGCGGGTGTGTTGCTGAGACTGACCTGTGGCGATGCCGTGCGGCGTGGCTTGCGCGGCGAAGCTGTGCCACGACGTTCTTCAGCGGCCCGCTCCATCATCGAGACGGCCTCCGCGGATGAATCTTCGGCTTCGACCTCGGCCTGTGGGACGGCCGTGGGCGATGGCGTCGCCCGCACGGGCACGGCTCGCTGCTTCACCACCGGCGTATTCTGAATGAACGCCAACTTCTCGGGCGTTAGTTCCATGGCGTTACTGAGCGACCTTCTTTCTGCCATCGTCTGTTCCCTCCTGCACAAGTTCACTGCCTGACGCTTGATCCAAGAACGCGAGCTTATCGGTCAATAGCTCGACGAAGAGTTGCGTCATCTCTTGCGCCGCTGCTTGACCGCGCGAACCCATCCGCGTGACGACGGTCCCCTGCTGGGCCGCGTCGCGATAGATTTGCAGGTCGCGGATCACCGACGTCCCGACCGCAAGTCCCAGGCTCGGAGCCGCTTTGCGAAGCTCGCGGCTGATCGTGTCGCGGGTCCGCATCCGGTTCAAAACCAAGCGCCCTTCGGGTCGCCCCTGGTTGATGGTGAGGGCATATTTCAAAACGCGAGTCGCCTCGGCCACACTCCGCAGGTCGAGGATCGAAGGCGAAATTGGGAAGACGGCAAGGTCTGCCAGAAGCAACAAGGTGCGAGAAATGTCGGCCAGCCCGGCCGGACCATCCCCCACCACGAAATCGTGGCTCTGGCGCAAACCTTGGGCCTCTGAGGCCAGGATTTCGGGGGTGTCGATGACCGCGATCGTGACCCCAGGCTCGCATTCAGCCATCCACTGCGAACTGGAACGCTGTTTGTCGCAGTCGATGAGCGCCACCTTCGCGCCCCGATCGAAGAGCCAGGTTGCCAGGTGGACGGCGAGGGTCGATTTGCCGACCCCGCCCTTCTCGTTCACGAGCGCAATGAACATGATTTGGACCGTAGCTCGAAAGCCGACTTGCTGACAAGCAGGTTTTTTTGCTGAGAAGCTGGCGGCCTTGCCGACTTGCCACCGGGATTCGAGGCAGACTTGCCACGATTCCAGTCAGCTTGCTGACTTGCTGGCAGGCAACGCAGCCATTCAGCCAGGTTGCCCGATGGCAAGCCAGCGATTGGTGCTTGCCAGAGCATGGCCGCGCGCGATACGGTCGCGTAGGTTCAAGTCGGTTGAAGTTGAAGTCGTCGGGGACGCTCGCTGCACGGCAAGCAAGCTGTCCCCTGAGGCGCCAGACCGATACCGGGATTTGAGACAGGTTTTGCGGCGAGGAGTACCGGGAACCGAGACAGGAATACCGGGATTCGAGGCAGGTTTGTCACGGGACTTGAGACAGGAAACCACCGGGAACCGAGGCAGGAACGAGGTGGCGATTACCGGGCTTGGAGACAGGTTTTCGTGTGGAATCCGCTGCAATGATCGGGGGTTACGCGGCGGCAAGATCTGATCAATAAAGATCTACAAAGATCAACAACAGGACGGTGCTGCTGCTCTGAATTTTTTTGCAGAGGGGAATTGGCAAGAGGGGAAGCCAAGCGACAACTGGGCCAGGTGCTGCGATTTGAAGCGGCGCTAGGAGCCGATGAATTGAACGTGGCTGAGTTTCCGTTGGCGGCGATCACGCATCGGCTCGACTCCGACGTGCGTACGCTGACGTTCGAGGACAAAATCTTCGACGAAGGCAACCAACAGCCCGTGCATCGCAAGCTCGTGATCTCGGCCAGCGATCATTTTGGGCTGCCCACGCCGCGCGACAGCGACGTGCTCTTGGTGCTGCTCTACTTGACCAATTTGCGCAACGGTCTCACCGATCGCACGGTGCGGTTCAGCCGCTACGAACTGGTGAAACTCCTGGGGTGGGATCAGGGAGGGCGGTCTTATCGCCGGCTTGACGAGTCGCTCAATCGTTGGGCGGGAGTGACGCTGTACTACAACCACGCCTGGTGGGACCGCTCGGGTCGCAAGTGGCGAAGCCGCACGTTTCACGTGATCGAGTCGGTCGAACTTCGCGGTCGCGACGACCGTGATGACGACGCGCTCTCGGCCTGCACGTGGAACGAAGTGCTGTTCCAGAGCTTGGAGGCGAATAACCTCAAGCGTCTCGACTTGGAACTCTACTTTCGCCTACAGAATCCTGCTGCCAGGCAAGCGTTTCGGTTCCTCGACAAGCGATTCTACTGCAAGAAACATTTGGAGTTCGACCTGCGGACGTTCGCCTGCGAGCACGTGGGTTTTGCCCGTTCGTATGACACGGCGCAGCTCAAACGACGCTTGCAATCGGCGCTCGACGAACTGGAGTCGGTCGGTTTTTTGGAGTCTCTACCGGCGGCGAAGCGGTACCTGAAGCGTGGACGAGGGGACTGGGTGATTTTTCTCAACCGGGCTCGGAAAGCAGAATCGTTGGCCGATCCTGAGGTCGACAAGACGCCCACACAGGTTGACTTGCTCGTTGAACGCGGCGTGAGTCGTGCCCGCGCCGGAGAACTGTGCCGGCAGTTTCCTGCCGAACGGATTGCCGAGAAGGTGCGGTACTTGGATTGGCTCGTGGCCAAACAAGATCGCCGTGTGGCCAAGAATCCGCCCGGCTTCTTGATCGAGGCGATTCGCCAGGATTATCCGCTGCCCCGGGAACTTGATGATCATTGTGGGCGACCGTCGCAACCGAGTCGTTCGACACGCCCACGCGCAATGCCGGTTGAGAGACTGCGTCAAGCTGAGTCCGTAGCAAACGATGCCGACTTCGATCAGTTCTGGGCGACACTGGATGAGTCGTCGCGCGGCGAGCATGAACGGCTCGCCATTGCCGCGGCCGAGTCATTTCACGCCACCACCTACCACCGTCTGCGTGCCGCCGGCGGCGCTCTCTTCGACTCGTTCCGCCGTGAACTAATCGCCAATCACCTTCGCCGCACGGGCGTTCTCCCCGCGTTGAATCCAAGCGACCGTCAGCGCGAAGCGGCCGGGGGGCCGAGCGAGAAGGTCTGAGGGGCAAGACGACCGAAATCAAATTGCCTTCGTCGGTCGTCGCAGCACCCGAGGCACACCCTGGGGCAGGTCGCAGCGAGGCCTGGGCCCCCGGGCGATTCGAGTAGTCACCCAGCACGACAACGGATTGGCAATCCGCCTCCGCCGTGCAATGTTCGTCCCATGAAGGGACAGCGGCAGTGCAAGATCATCGGCACATTCTTAGACCGCTGCGAGCGTAAGCTGCGCCGAGTCAAGGTGCTCGTGATCCAACTGGAGAAAATCGCGGCCGGAATTGTCAGCGGTGACAGAAACAATGTGAATCCGCGAGCCGTTCGCCGGATGAGGCGGCTGGACCAATTTGTCCACGAACTGTCTACGGAAGTGGCGATCCTGCTCAACGGCCTCGACGTGCATGACAATCTTATGACGCGCAGAGAGTTGCGTCGGTTCCAAGCACTCACGGAACTCGACAACGACCACATGAAGCAGTGGAAAGACGTAGGCGAAGTCTTGGGAGCGTTCTGCGGCGGTGGACACCAACCACAGTAGGGCAAGCGCAGATTCCTTCGCCTGTGATACGTCCAGCGTGCGCACCCGCATAACCCAAGTATGCGACGCAGGAGAATTCGTGCCCCTGGCCCAAGAACATCTACCCAACTGAGGAGAGCATCACTGCCCTACCGCCGGCGTGGTCCGCTCCTCAGCCAAGGCGAAGCCGCGTTCTACCGGGTTCTGCGAATGGCCGTCGGCCGCAATTATCACGTGGCCTTCAAGGCCCGCCTTGCCGACCTGATCACCTGCTCCCAGTCCGCCTGGGACGAAGGCTTTGGCCACATGATTGCCCGGCATCACGTGGATTTTGTGCTGTGCGATTACCGCACGACTGAGGTCATCGCCGCAATCGAACTTGACGACAAGTCGCACGCGCAGCCAAGTCGGCGGCGGCGCGATGCGTTTCTCGACCAAGCATTGTATACTGCGGGAATTCCGCTGGTGCGGATTCGTGCTGCTGCCTGGTACAATGCTCGCGAAGTTGCTTCGGCGATGGCAGCCGCGCTTCAATTGGCAGACGGCGCCAGATAGCGAGACAAGGTCTGGGAGCGTGCGGAGAATGTCCGATGCAATTGCTGGCGCACGACTTGATTTGGATTTCAATCCTCGCGCCCTCGTACAACCTTGGCCTATCCGATCAGCCGTCGAACCACTCGATGCGCAATTGGACGCAATCTATGTGCCATGCAGGGGCCGGCCTGCCCATGTAACACGGCTATTGTCAGAACTCTTCGACTTAAATACCCGTGTCTACCTGTTGCCGACAGAGGAAGGAGATCTTCCGCCCGATCTGGAGGGGGACATACCAAGAGTCGAGCGACTCGCAATGTCAGATTCGGACTTTCTCGGTCTTGTTCGCAGTCTGCGCTGCTACAACAATCCACGCTTCGTGATTTCAAGTGCCCACTGGGATTTGCCGCTGAAGCGCAATTTTGCCTTGTGGCACGCGCGGCGCGAAGGTTTTGGACGTATCCTACTGCTCGACGATGACATACGTGGTCTGACTGCCTCGATGCTGCGCGCTGGCGCGTCGGCGCTTGACCGGTGGCACTTAGCCGGGCCGTTTGTCGACGAGTTTCCAGACACTTCAGTGATTGGTCATGTGGAACTGGCATTGGGCGAGTCCGTTATCACATTCCTTAGCGGAAGCTGCGTCTTCCTTCGTGCGGACGTTACGCTGGGGTTCTTTCCGCCAGTCTACAACGAGGATTGGATTTTTATGGCTCCTGAGATAGCAACTAACCGAGTCGCATCGCTCGGAAGGATTTCCCAAGAGCAATATGACCCCTTCGCGGTGCAGTCCATGGCGGCCTTTCAGGAACTGGGTGAGATTATTGGCGACGGTTTATTCACCATGCTCGCCGCAAATCTGTATAACTCGCGTCACGACACGGCGTGTTGGAACTCGTTCTTGTCAGTTCGGCGAGCTTGGTTGCGCCTCCTTGCCATGCGTGCAGAAGACGCCAGACATCGCAGGGCAGTGGACGATGCTCGTGCTGTGTGCGATGGCATCACCGCGAAGGACTGCGCTGGATTTGTTGGCGACTGGGAGTATGATCGTGTTGCATGGAATCGAGCACTTCGGGAGTTGCCGTAATGACAAATCAGCGGATAGAAACGGTTGACGGTTTCCGTCTTGCTGTGTCTGTAAATGCTCACGATTGTGGAAACGTGGCGATCTGGATGCACGGCATATCCGTGAACAAGGACGAGTACCTTGGATTTTTTCGTGAGGGTGCAGAACGCCTCGCACGACAGGGAATCTCATCCGTCCGTTTTGATTTTCGAGGACATGGTGAAAGCAGTGGAACACCAGATGATTTTTGCGTTGTCGGGCAGAACATTGACGCTCGGGCAGTTTTTGACTTCACGGCGCAAGAATTCGGTCAATCCCGAATCCATCTAATTGGCGCGAGCTTTGGGGCACCACCCGCTCTGTTTGCAGCGGCGAGGTATGCCAACAGCGTCGCATCTGTATCCCTCATCGCACCAGTTCTCTCATATCGTCGAACATTCCTGGAACCCGAAACGGAATGGGCGAAAGAGGTCTTTGCGGAGGATCGGCTGCACAACTTGGACAAGACTGGCAGACTGTATTTTGATTCTGATTTCTACATAGGACATCGCCTTGTTGAAGAAATGAGACTCATTCGCCCTGATCTTGAACTGCGCGGTCTAAATCAGCGCATCTTAGTCATCCATGGCGATCGGGACTCGATGGTTCCGTATGATGCAACGGTTCAGGCCTGTCATGGACTGTCCAATGTTACTCTTATTACCTTGCATGGGGCCGATCATGGCTTCATGGAGGCAGGCGACGATGAGGGCGTAACGCGTGCGTCGAGGGTCAACAAAGAGAGTATCTACAAGGCAATTGAGGAGCAGATGCGATGCTGACGAGTGGCGCGTACGCGAAGCATGGGAATTGCAAAATTGATGTTACCGCACACATTTGTGGTGGCGCAATTGTAGGCAAGGCATTTCGCTACTTGCAGGGAAACTCAGCGCGCGATACGCCGGGAGGCACTCAAATTGGTCCCAACTGTTACATCGGGCACTACGCGCTGGTTGGCGCACGAAGCGTGCTCAGTGACAATGTTATCGTCGATGATTCTTGCTCAATCGAGAGTGACGTTATCATCGGTGAAAGAAGCCTCCTCATTTATCGTGCTCAGGTTTGTAACGACGCGGTAATTGGACGGGCCTGCGTAATTGGTGGCTTGATAGGGGAGCGGGTAATTGTCCGCGACGGAGCGCGGGTATTTGGTCAACTTATTCATTCGCAGCATGATCCGACCATCGGCTGGGATGAGCCTGAGGTTGAGGAGGGATCCGTCGTTGTCGAGGCTGGGGCATTCGTTGGATTCGGTGCGGTTGTGGTTGGGAAGATTGTCATCGGCGAAAGGGCCTATGTGTGCTCAGGAGCAGTTATTACGAAAGACATTCCGCCGAGACGGATCGCGCACGGCGTGAACCAGGTGACGCCTCCTCGTGAATGGAAGGGCCCGTTGTCCACATCTAGAATGTTCGAATAGGAAAGTTATTGAGGCCTAGGTAGTTAATGGAAGGAATCAATACACAAGTTGGGCCGCTTGAAAGAATGACTGTAGGCGTTGGGGGTCGTGTTGATAGGCATGGATGAGTCGTTCGACGGCGCGGCGGAGTTCGCCGATGTCGTGGGGAAGGAAGTTGGCCAGGTCGCCGTAATTCGGCTGGGCCCACACGTATTCCACCGGATCGATTTCGGGCGCGTAGGCCGGCAGCCATTCGACGGAGAACCAGGCAGCATGCTGTCGCTCCAACTGTTTGGCTGCGGCGCGATGGGCCGCCAAGCGATCGCAGACCAGAATGATCGGACGGCGCAAATGTCGATGAACTTCGCGCAAGAACTGAACCACGTCGTCGGTGTGGGCGTTGTGATCGAGCAAGCAGCAGTACAAATCGAATCGCGCGGGCCAGGGCGCTTTGGCCAGCGCGGCCAGCGCCGTGATACGATCGTGTCGAGCCGAGGCATATTGCACCGGTGTGTGGCCACTGCGAGCCCAGACGCGACGGCGGAGCGGCTGAAGCAGATAGCCACTTTCGTCGAGAAAAACCAGGCTAGCTTGCTGTCGGGGGCCCTTTTTTTTGTCGCGGCCAAGTCTCGCGCCGCCAACGCTCGATCTCGACTTCGTTCCGCTCGCGAGCGCGCAGTTGCGGCTTCTGAGGACTCCACCCGAGGCCGTGCAACAGGGCGCCCACATAGTCGACATGAAACGACACGCCGAGCAATCGCTCGATCAACGCTTGCACCAGAGCGCATGTCCAACCTGAACGCTCGAAGCCCCACGCTTGCGGCCCCCGATCCAGCGCGGCGACCAGAGTGCGCCACTGCGCTTTGGTCAGCCGCGGAGTTGGTCCCGCATGTCGCTTGGCCGCCAACCCACGTACACCGCGCCGCTTCCAACTCGTTTGCCAACGACTGGCCGACGAGACGCTGGAGCCGACTGCCGCAGCCACTTCCGTCAACGATTTCCCCTGCGCAAAAAGCCGGGCTGCAATCTTTCGACGGGCTTCCAACGCTGCGGGGATTCCAGTAGGTCGCATCCGCGAAGTGTATCATGAACCTCGCGTGTATTCCATTAAGTACCTAGGACTCAGTAAAGCACGATGTCTAGCCTGGACTCAATTGGGTTCGCGATTACGGTGTACGCTGTAGCGCTCTCATTGTTCGAAGCTGTCATGTCAACTCGTAAGGTGCGTCATTATTGGCGAACACGGCACCTTCAGCGAGTGTGGGGTATCCGAAACGGAGACGATGTCATCGTGGTTTGTTCTGAGTTGGATGATCCAGCCAGCAGGCAAATGGTGGAAGCGAGAGAATTCATATACAGCCTAAAATATGGCGATGTAGACGCATTTTTCGATGTTGTGGTAACGTTGCTCAGGCTATACCCAGCGGTCAAGTTGCGCGTGATGTCCGCGGGCGAGGTTGAGCAAACCAAATTCAACGTCGGCCGTCATCTGGTGGTGATTGGCGGACCTGACTACAATGCACTTGCGGAGCGCGTACTGAGTTGGAATCAGAGCCAATTTGAGTATCGGAGCGCTGAATCAACGATGTGCTCGGAAATGCACCCCGACGAAATAGTCCTGTATGACAAAGTTCGAAACGTGGAATACTGCCATACGTCAGATGACCGCGATTTTGGTTACTTCGAGCGTCTACCCAACCGACACAATCCACAGCGCTCGATCATATTGATCGGCGGATGTCATACCATTGGTGTGTCGGGAGCCGTAAAAGCGTTCTCGATGGCTGAGAGTGATGACGGCGACATTCCATCGCAAGTTTTGCGAAACGCAGAAGTTGTTTCAAAGAGTGTGAAAAAGGCGAAGCACTTTTCGGTGCTTGTTGAAGTGGAGCGTATCGGACAGACCGTTGGCACCCCATTGGTTGAGCACGAGAGAGTGTCCGTGTTGGACGGGCCAATGAATACCGCGTGAAGGTGCGAGACGCCGAGTTGTAATAGCCGGGTACATAAGGTGGGAACGGGTTGGCAGGTGACATTCTCGCGTAAGAAGAGAACCGCGCAGTTGATTTCAGGTGCATAGGTCGCGTAGCCTGGTCGGCGCAGGACGCAGGACACGGATTGGTCCTGCGGTCGTCAAGGAGGCTTGAAAATGGCCGAGCTGATGTCTGCCAGATATCGGGGCGCGCCCGGTAAACTTGGTGCCCACCAAGCTAAGGGTCCGCGAAGCTACCAACTTCGCATTTCGCGGCCACGCCCGTAGAGCCGGATGCATGGAGATCGTGCTTGTTCGCTTCGATGATGACGTTGCTGAGTAGTCCTTCCGATTCACAGGCGACGCACTGTTGAGTGCAAGCAGATGCGTCGACCGCATGGCCAATTTGCTTTGCCTCGCCAAACGCTGTTACAGTCGCCGGACCCAGGCCGTCGGATGGCCCGGGCGATCGTCAATGACGCAAACGCTTTGACGACATTCTCCAAACTCGCGAACCACCCGGTAAACCACGCCTCACCAGCGTGGCTAAGGGGACGGAGTTAACCGCCCGTCATGGTTCGTCGCTGTAGAGCTGCTTACGTCGAGAGGCGTTCGAGCAGTTCGACGGAGGCTGTGTTGAGTAAATCCGCAAGTGAAACTGGACTCCCTTTGTAACGGAGACAACTTTCTGAGGCGCGGCCCAATCCAACACTTCTATCCGATATTTTGTGCCCACGCGGGCAAGCGTGGGCGATGCAGACATGCTCATGGTTCTATCGAGAACCAGAGCCGCTGCGTACCAAAGTGGGTGAGGCAAGGATTCCTTGCGTAATCCCACCTCGGGGGTTCGGACCCATCGGGTTCGTTCAACCGCTGCTGGCGAAGGGAGCTTTGAGCCTGGCGACAGGCCAAATCGGAATCGACCATTCCGGGCAGCGCGGCAAATCCGCGCGCGTGAATAGCTCAACTTTGAAAGGCGGGCAACCGCTTGCCTGTGAGTGTGCTGGGAGACGATGCCGAGAAGGCACGCGAAGGCCGATAGGCGCTTCCGTGCGGCGAACGCGGCAGGTCGAGGGGTAAGGGGAAGTTTCTACGTTTTGTCCCCTGAAATCGAACGCCTTGGGCGTTTGGAAACTAGGACGGGAGGAATCCCGCACCTACGACCTGACCTTTGCGGAGTAACGCTCCGTGTAGCCACGTGACCCAGCGTGCGAAGGGCGCAGCTAATGCAGGAAGCTCTCTTCCTGCCGGGAAGGTTCCCGGTGCAGCGCCTGGTCGGCGCTGTGATTCAAAGGGAGAAGAGTGGGAGAGTGGCCCAAGTAGAACCTGATCGGAAGATCAACCGACGGTGGTGCAAGGCAGTGCCACGGTCGTTGGCGGTTTCGGGGTGGTGCCCGAGACGCGTCGCCAGAACGAAAGGGCCGACAGCGTGTGAGAGTTTGCCGAGGCTGGTCGCCACGAGGAGAGCCCCATCGGGGTTCTCTATGTGGAGGTCAGCGAAGTGCCGAAGTCCTGGGTGAATTTGTACGTCACCCAGGACTTGCGGGGAATGTCTCCTTGAGTGGAGCAAAGGCGGTCAGACGAGAACTGCAGGAATGCGGTTGTCCTCTGTCAGCGAATTGGTGGTGCGCGCTACTCGTGTGCCTTGAGCAAGCGAATCGTGCACCGCGAAGCGTGTTTACGGTAGCTGTATGGAATTGAGGGGACCCGGGTATGAAATGTAGCCCGGGTCCCCGGCTGAATGGCTGCCGCGCAGCGGTTCCTTAGGAAGGCAAGGAGGTCTTTCGTCCGCGGTTTGCTGCAAGGATTTTGGCTCGGGGCCTGCCATGAAACAAAGGCCCCTTCTGCGTGTGCTGGCGATGTGGCCAGTGCAGGCCGAAACGCAGTCCAGGCGGAAACATTGTTGAGGGGAAGCTCATGCGGTATCGAGCGGAGGCCACATCGATCGAGGGATTCGTGCAAGTCTTGGCGACAAACTTCTTGCGGCACGGCTATTACTTTTACCAGACGGGTCGTGTGCCAGCAGGCAAGTGCCCGGCCGAGATCGACCGCCGGCTGATTGAGAAGTACCGCATCGGCATTTCCAGTACCGAGCGCGCCCGCCGCAAACAGCGTGGGGAGGCGAACATGCTCTACCTGCGGCATGAACGATTCTTCGTGCTGCTGGCGAGCAAGGGCCGGCACTTTTTCAAGGACGAACAAGGCGACAACCTTCGCGATATTCGAGAAGCGCCGATTGTCTACGGCGGCTACTCGATTTCAATTGCCCGGGGGGATTTCCTACGGAAGTCCGGCGAGGACGATGCGCCCCAGCCCGACGGCCGCTACCGAGTGCGGGTCCAGATCGCCCGAAAGCAGTTAGCCGAAATCCTGGCGTATTTCGAGAATCTGGCCACGCACCGCAAAGCCGAGACGCTAGCCCGGGCGATTTTCAACCTGCCGTTTGAGCCCTACGCCCCGGTGCGGAAGCAACTTCTCTGGCTGCTGTTCGTCATCAACCGTGCCCGCAAACAGGCCGGCTATGAGCCGCTGCCCACGACGTGCATCCGCTACCAGCGGCGGATCGTGAAGCCCTTTGAGCAGCCGGCGTTGGACAAGGCGGCATGACCGGCCCGCACGAATTGCAGTAATCGGATGATCGAAGCGGCCGGTCCCGATATGGACGTAGGACTCAGGAGTTTGGTCCCTGCGATCAATACTTCAGCACGTACGCCGGCGACTTGGAAAGCCGGTCGCGGGTGCGGATGTAGGTGAGGGTGGTACGGGGGTCAGCGTGGCCGGCGAAATCTTGTAGGTCGATGATGTCGCTGCCGCGTTCGCGGGCGGTGGTCAGGGCCGTGACGCGAAGCGAATGGACCGTAACAGCCGGGTCGAGACCGAGCCGCTTGACGTAGCGCTCGACGAGGTACTCGACGGCGCGCACTGAAAGTGTCTTCCGATGAAAGCCATCGCGGCCTTTGCCGCGCGAGGTGAGGGGAGGGCGGAAGAGTGGACCTTCGCGGTCGGCTGAAAGGTCGTTCACGGCAAGCCAGGCGTTCAGCCTCTCGACCGCTTCGAGATGCAGCGGCACCGTGCGTTCCTTGCCTCCTTTGCCGTAGACCGTCAAGACGCGATGTTCGCCGGTCGTCTTGAAGTCGCTGACCTTGAGCCGCACGAGTTCGCCGACGCGACAGCCCGTGTAGGCCAGCAAGCCGAAAATCGCTCGGTCTCGAACGCCAACGGGCGTGTGAGGCTCGGGCGCGTCCAGAAGGCGGCGGCAGTCTCGAATCGAAAGGGCCACAGTCTTACCGTCGCGCGGCACGGCCGGTGCCCGGACGAATTTGCCGTGGGCCGGATTCGCGCCCGTATAGCCGTAGACTTGCAGGTACGAAAACATGGCCCGGATGGCGGTCAGCTTGCGGCGAACCGTCGAGTTGGTGCAGCCTGCGTCTTGCAGCGACTTCCGCCATGCCGCGACGTGTTCAGGCCGAATCGCCGCGAGTTCGCCGAGCGCTTCATGGTCAATCTTGGCGAACGTCAAGAATTGCCTGAGGTCGCTGTCGTAGGCGTCGCGTGTATTGTCCGAAGGCGTTTTGCTGAGCCAGGCTCGGACGGCCTCGGCAATCACGCCGTGCAGTTCCGCAACCGCAGCGCCGGTCGGCTCGGCAAACGCCGGCGGCACGGCCTCATCGGTCAACAGGCCAGGAAGATCGTCGTTGTCGTCGGGCTGCATAACTCCGTTTTGCGGGTGCGCGTTTGCTTCGGATATCGCACTTTATCTGAAGGATGGCAGCACCGTGGCATCGCCACAAGTGGCCAATTGTCAAACGGCGTTCGGCAACCGCGAGGGCTACTACTGCTCGCGGAGCGTGCCCGACGCGAGCCAAGACTTGGCGATTGCGGCCAAGCTGCGCATCGCCTCTTGCCAGCGACCAATGAGCGCAGTGCTGTCGGATTGCAGTGTTCGCATGTCGAGTACCGGATTCTGTTGGCGAAGGCGAGCTTGTGCGAGTCAACGACAAGAGTTGAGGCCCGGCGGCGTGCAGATTGCTAGGCCTCACAGAAAAACCTCCTTTCACGAGATCAATGGACTCGAGCGGAACAACTCCGACCTACGCACACAAGTGGCAAGCGCCGTGCTCCCTAGCCGTCTCCAGCTTGGGCTTCACGGCGAACCGGTAGTCCGCTTGGTCGTATTGACCGGCCAGAATCTGGCGGATGTAGCCGAGGGCTTTTTCCTGGCTGCACCAGGAAAACGTGATGCTCTCGATTTGCTCGAACGCGCCGTCTGGAAGTTGCTTCACGACGGCATATTCTTGCGCTCCGTCCGCACAGGTCGAGTCGTTGAGGAAGAGATAGCCTTGAAGCTCGAAGGCCGAGCACCCGGTCCAAGTGTGCTCGGTTAGCTTTTCGGCCAAGTCCTCTGCCGATCCGATTGACACAACCGACCAAACTCGCCTGCTATGCAACATGGGCCACCTCCTCTTCCGCTGGCAGAACGTCGTGCAGCACCGCCGAGATAATCGCGGCCGCGACCCGCTGAATGTGGTCCAGTGAATCGGCCAGCGTCTCGGTCGTCCCGGCATAAAGCTGGATGTAGTCTGCCGCTGCGCCGGCCGTTTCGAGACCGACCGCTTTCGAGACGACGTAGGCCACCGCTTCGGCCTCCGTCTCACGAATCGTGGGCGTCGTGTCCTTGCGACGCTCGCCCTTGTGCAGCAGTTCGTGGGCCAGTTCATGCACCAGCACCGAGAACTCTTGCGCCGGAGCGAGGTCGGGCCGAAGCACGATCTCACCACCCAGCGACTTGCCCAACGCTCCCGTCAGGACGGGTTCGTAGGACAGAGCAATGTGGTGCCGGGCGATGAGCACCTTCAGCCGGTCGGTGAAGTCACCCGGGTCGCCCTTTACGCGGGCGAATTCCGGAAGCGGCTTCCCATCCGTTTGCGACACATCAAAGACATAGACGACGCGGAATCCGCGCAGCGCTTTGACCTTGACCGGTTCGCTCGACCGCCCATCGTCCTGGTCCTCGACTTTGCAGCGATAGACCAGCGGAGCAAGGATGGCGATCCCCTTCTCCCCTTTCTTGACCTGTCGGCCGAGTTTCTTCCAAGCATGGAACCCGGCCACGTGCGTGGACTCAGGTTTCTGGAACGCGATCAACAAAGCGTTCCCGAAACTGTAGTGATGGAACCGCCCCAACACGTCGAGGTACTCGATGAGGCGCTGACTGCGGCCTGCGGCGAGTTCCTGGGCCAGGCTTTCGAGCCCCTGGTCGGCAAGCTGTTTGGCCTGCTCGTGGTTCATAACCGTCTCCTGGGAATGACGGGCGCAAAGCGAAGTTGCTGCGCCCAAAAAGGAAATGACCGAGCCGCCACTGGCCGGTCGAAAAAGAAGCCACGGCGGCAGCCGGTTCCCAGCGAGGGAAAACCGAAAAGAATTGCACGCCACCGAGCTTCAGCGTGCCGCTAGGCGAGCGTCACGACGAAACTGGGGCGAGACTGCGTCTACCCAAAGAAAATGGCAGAGATCGAACGGACCGCCCAGAGTAGCATGGCGCGAGGCGCTACTCATCTACGCCGCGCCAATTCTCAGTCGTGGCACATGAGGGTATTCGTCGACACCAATGTGCTGGCTCGACCAGAAGTCGCCGCGAGGGCGCGAGCCCTAGCTCGGGACTTGACTCTGAATCTGGCCGAACCGTTGAAAATCGGCGGCATTCAGCGTCAACAGTTGCGAGATTCCGTAACTCTCCATGATGGCCACTAGGCGGACATCGTGGACCTTGACACCGGTCACGCTGTGTTGGGCAACCAATTGCTTCCACCGAGCATAGGATTCTGGCGATTCGGTCAGCACGTCGCAGAACTGCTCGATCGCGCTGATGCGCCGCCAGACTCGCTCGATTGGATGCCCATACCCTCCTCTGGCTGAAGCAGGGCGAGTCGACACGTTCCAGAACTCGGCGATGTTCTGCGAAGCGGTTACCAGCCGTTCTCCATTTCGCACGAGACGGCGCAGCGTGGCGCGAATCCCCGCGTGATAAGGATCGCTGCGGTCAAAGACTCGCAACAGAACACCTGTGTCAATCAGGTGTGCCATTAGTCGTGGTCGGCATAGATGTCGGCCCGGGAAAAGTCGGCGGGGAGTCCGGGCGTGTCGGTCGCCTCTGAGTCGATGAGTCGGTCCAAGTCATCGGCGGAAATACGCGGCAGCTTGGCGTGGTCTCCGTTCTCGCGACGGAGAAGATGCTTGACGTACTCGTCAATGGACAAACCCTGTGCCGCCGCCTGCGCAGCCAAGGATTCTGCGGTCCGGTCATCGAGATTCACGTGCGCCATGGCAATTCAATGCTCCCTACTCCGCAATCATACCACGACTACGCTCTGGGCGGAAACTTGAAACCCGGTGGTCTTCGCAAACGCCGAAATTTCAGGGTATTGCGCCGTCCGTGGGATGCGACAAACGAGGAAAGAGACTGCCGGGCAGGGTAAGAGCATGCCGTCCGCCCGGATGGGGCCTCGATGGCCGCATCGGCCAGCAAAGTAGAAAGAGGCGTCGCTTGGTGCGGCGAAAAAACGCTGATGCCTCTTCGTCCGAAACGTTCAGACTTCGACTACGCGGCGTCCTGTTCTTGGAGCGCCTTACGTTCCTCCTGTTGCTCGTGGATCCAAAGGTAGACCTGATGGCACACCTTCTCCACGATGGGCAGCTCGTCGCGGCCAAAGGTCGCGGTCGAGTCCCACTTGCCCTGCTCGTCCTTGTACAAACGCTGAAGCGAAATGCCGTAGCGGATTCCGTTGTTCTGCGTCTGGTTCTCGAAGATGGCCGCCTTGACGTTCGCCAGGCGGACTTCGTGCACGGGACGTTGCTTGGCCATGAAACACCTCTACTTTCCAAAAGAGAATCCGCACCAAACGGGCCTCTTGGGAGGTGTTATGGAGCCAGCAGTCGCGCGTGTGCTTTACGTCTGGGCGTCGGTTGCTGTGGCTATGTCGGATGGGACCAGCGCGCTTGGCGGGTATTCGCTCTGGAACAAGAGGCCTGCCAGTCCCCTTCCCCGGTTTGGCTGAATTGTCAGGACGATCGGGTATCGCGAAGTCCGGTGGCTTCAAAGTCGTGCTGGCTCCGCCCGTGCCAACTTGCGCCAATCCATGCCGCTCGCTGACAGAGAAAGCGGTTAGATTTGAAGCGCCCGTGTAGCGCGGCAATGACGGAATCGCCCCAAGTCATTGGTGGGCAAGGACTACCGGCAACCGGGCCACGGGTGGGAGTCCGGAGGCGCCCGGTCGATCGCTAACGTAGGTTCGGTGTTGTCGACCGAAGCGAGTTGCGGCGAGGTGTTCGCCGCGTCGAGCGATCGGACCGAATGCAGGTTGGTAACATGCGGTCATTCCATCCGCGAGCCAGGCCCTCCGCCCGCTGCATTCGACCGAAGCCGGTTATTCCGCGGCTTGGCCGGTCGCCCCAAGAGGGCCGGCGATGACGCGCTCAAGTTCCGCGATCTGGCGATGATGCTCTACTTCCGCTTCGATCGTGCGCTCGCGGATCATGATGAGCTGGCGTTGTGCTTCGACAAGCCGCAGAAAGTCCAGCGAGCCCGCCATGTAGCTGTTCTTGGCGGTATTGAAACTGGCTTGCGGAGCCAGCACGACTCGGTTGCGGAGGATTTCGAGACTCTGCTGGGCTGCAATGGCGCGCTCGTAGGCTGCTTGGACTTCAAAGCCGATATGCGCGACGAGGCGATCGATCGTGGCGCGCTGTTGCCCCGCCCGCGCGGAGGCCTCGCGCACAGCCGCCCGACGACGCTCTTGCGCCAGCGGCACATTGAGCGTCACGCCGACCTGGCCTTGCAACTGCTGCTGGGGTGATTGCCAGAAAGTGTCGTAACGTCCGACAAGTTCGAGATCGGGCTTGAATTCGCGACAGGCCAGGGCCACCGACGCCTGCTCGGCTCGAAATCGTTGCTAGGCGGCCGCCAGGTCGGGGCGTTGCGAGAACGCTTGGCCCGCCAGCGTCTCCGCAGGCGCAATGCGCCCAGTCGCAGCGCTATTGTGCGGTCTTGAACGACAGTCTGCTGGGCTCCATGGGCCCGCCCGTGAAACTCATCGTCAAAGGCCAACAGGTATTCCTGTGTTATGAGGGCTGCCAGAAGCGGGCTTTGGCTGTTCCGCAGGCAACCTTGGCCAAAGTCAATAAGTGGCGGCTGTGCGCGACTGACGGCAGTCAGCCGTTTCCTTCGGTCTTTCGACCAGAATATAGACAGACCTCACCAAACGCCGTGGCGACGCGACCTGTGACGCGAAAGTCGGCGAAGCCCGCTTGCCGGGCGTAGTCGACCAGCTTGCCAGCGGCGCTATCCTGTGTGGTCGCAAAACCATCCAGTAGTTGAACGCCGTAAAACGCCAATCGCATGAGGCGCGTCGAGGGTTTCCCCCAATCTGCAACATGTAGGCGTCCGCCCTGCCGAAGCACGCGGTACACCTCGCCGAGCGCTCGCTGTTTGGCTTGCGGAAGCAGGTGATGAAACAGCAGGCTGGAGACGACTCGATCGAAGCTTCCGTCACAAAACGGCAACGACGTCGCGGACCCATGCACGAATTCGACCGATGCACTCGCCCGCGCCGCTTTGCGGCGGGCCAAGTCCAAAATGCGGTGGTCTGCGTCCAGGCCAACGATCCGTGCCGCGGGCGCCCGCATGCGTAGGTCGATTGTCAAGGAGCCTGTGCCGCATCCGAGATCCAGTACGCGACGAGCGTCTGCGTCGAGCAACTGCGATACCAGCCTAGGTTTGAACGTCGCTTCACGCGTCGTCCAGCGTAAAATCGGATCGTAGAGTCCCGTCAACCAATGGTAGCCCAGGGCAGGAATAAGTCGTTCTGTCGTGGCGATCGATCGTGGTGGACCGCTGCTCACTCCCTGGGGTTCATCGTTCATCGGCTTCGCACTTCCAAAGAGTGCCAACGTACTCGACGGACAAGCGTGCCGCGGGCCTGTTTCGTAGGTCGAACCCGTTCATCGTGCGTTTACGCGATGCGGCAACTGATCGTAGTGGGGCGGATTCGACGAATGCTTGCAACGACCTATAGATCGATGCGCCCGGATTGACCGTGTCACACAGAACTTGGACCTGTGACAACTGGCCTTCCGTTGGTCGGCCTGGGTTTGTTCCAGGCGCAGCGCTGTATGACGTATTCCGTCCGACGGTGAACGCAGGATGGCTGGAGTCCATGGATTTTGCGTTCGATGCTATTCGGGAGACACGGTGACGAACATCAACGGCTGCGCCAGGAAACGAGCGCGACAAGTGGCCGAGCAGAAGTAATAGGGGTGGCCAAGGTATTCAGCGAGAAGATTCGCCGGATCCGCTCGAACGGCCATGCCGCACACCGGATCTAGGGCAGGAATAGGCTCCCCAGCGGCGGTTTCGCGTGTGAAGCGCAACAGCGTCTTGGCGAAAAGGACCAATTGTTCTTCGATCCAAATGGTCACCTCTTCCTCATCGACTTCCTCCAGAGGACCTTCCCACCGCGAAAACCGCTCGAACCTCATGAACGCGGGTGAAATGTGTGTCTCACGGAGGAGGACGAGCGACCGGCGACCGTAGTCGGGAAACAACTGGAAGTCGAGGCGTGCGTTGCACGGGAACCGCTCTTGATACCCCAGGAACACGCTGCGTGCATTCCGTGGGTTGTGCCGCGCGAGATGAGCGTTCTCGAATAGCTGCACCAAGGTGGTCAGACGTGGTTCGATGACCGCCTGGAACAGCCGGTCTGCAATGTCCCAGAACCGCGTTTCCCAATGGTCTTGTTCAGCCATGAGCCTTGCTAGGTCCGCTGGTTTGCAGGGCTCTTCAAGGGTGCTCATGGCAGCGCGAAGTCTTTCGCGGAAGTCGTCTATGCTCGCCATATGTCACCTCCGAATGAGCGTAGAGTGAATCGTCGTCACCCTCGTGGGAGTCCAATTACCGTTCTGTTCACCGACTCTCCGCCTGACTTGGTCCATGCGACTGCTGAAGTGCGAAATGCTCGATCGTACCGCACTGGTCGGGCAATGGTCGGCGGCGCAACCGCCAGCGACAGGCCACATCATGCCAAATCCGTCGATCCGCCTCACGGTGCAGGACTCCGGTTCCCTCTAGGCGAAGTCCCTCCGGCCACGGCGGGCCGCCCGCGATAAAGTCGACGACAAGATGGGCAGCACTGCGAGCCGCCTTAGCGAGCACGCTAACTTCATCGTCTGAGGGATTAACGCTCAGAATTTCACGGGCAACCACTTTCCCCGTGTCGATGCCCTCGTCCAGACGATGGATCGTCACGCCCAAAGCCGACCTGTCTCGGTCGTAGAGAGCCCAGAAGAGACAATGTTCGCCGCGATGATCCGGTGCAACGCCACGGTGAACGTTTATGGCCCCATATCTTGTGACGTTGAAGGTTGCCGGCTTCAGAATCGGAGCCGCCGAGGTAATCAAGAAATCCGGTGCGAGCTGTTGGAGCAGTTCCGCGCCGCGACCGGCGTTGACTTCCCGAGAAAGGATCGGCGTCACCGAGATCAACGTCTCGGGATCGGGCGGACTGCCCAATTGCAGCGCGAGTTGTGCCTCGACCCAGGTCCGCCGACGAGCGAAGTACAATCGCCGCTCCAGGCCGCGAATCAGCGTGTCCACAGGTCGCCGAAACATCTTCCTGCGGCCCGCCCGCTGGTTGGAATCCCAACGCACGCGGATCACATGGGATAGCCGGCCGCCGCGGCTCAACTCCTGAATTAGGTAGCGGTCAAACGCCCCACAACTCGAAAGCACGACGATTCTCATGTCGTCTCCTTCGTTTCCTTCGCGAGAAGAGAAGTCGCCTGGAGTCCTCGCTGTCGTCGGCGCAGCTTCCACTCCTCCACCGCACAGTAGATGCAGGGCACGATGAACATCGTGAGGGCGGACATCACCATGCCGCCCATCGACGGAATCGCCATTGGCCGCATCACGTCCGAGCCGCGCCCCTCGACCAGGAACACCGGCAACAGGCCAATGACCGTGGTGGCCGTGGTGATCAGGCTGGGGCGAATCCGCTTCGAGCCCGCTTCCACTACCAGTTCGCGAACTTCAACCACCGACCTGGGCTCCTGTTTGTCAAAAAGTTGCGTGAGATAGGTAGCTACCAGGACGCTGTCGTCTTCGGCCACGCCGAACAGGGCAATAAACCCCACCCACACCGCGACGCTGATGTTGTAGCCCCACAAGGCCAGCATGATGAATCCGCCGCAAGCGGAGACCAGCACGTCCGAAAACACCACCAGCGCCAGCCACCAGCGATTGAAGCCCAGGTACAGCAGCACGAACTGCGCCGCCAGGCAAAGCGGCACCAGGAGCTTGAGCCGTTTCATCGCCCGGACTTGGTTCTCGAACTGGCCGGACCATTTGTAGTAGTAGCCGGGCGGGAATTTCAGTTCTCCGCTGGCGATGCGGCTTTGGATCAGCGCCTCGGCGTCTTCGACCACGCTGACCTCGTCACGGTCGCGCGTGTTCAGCGTGACGTAGCCGACCAGCAGGGCGTTCTCGCTCTTGATTTCCTGTGGCCCCACGGTATAGGCGATTTCCGCGACTTGCGTGATGGGGATGTGTGCCCCGTCGGCCGCTGGAATCAGCACCTGCTGGAGGTCTTCCAAGTTGTCGCGCAGCTCCCGCGGATAGCGGACGCGGATGGGGTACCGCTCGCGCCCCTCGACCGAGGTGCTCAAGTTCTCGCCGCCGATGGCAATTTCGATGGCGTCTTGCACGTCGCGAATGTTCACGCCATAGCGGGCGATCTTTTCCCGGTCGATGCGGAATTCGATGTATGGCTTGCCGGTGATACGATCGGCCACGACGTCGGTCGCGCCGGGCACCTCGCGCAGCAGAGGCTCCAATTGCAAGCCGATGCGCTCGATCTCGCCCAGGTCCGAGCCAAAAATCTTGATTCCCATCATGGCCCGAAACCCGCTCTGCAGCATCACGATCCGCGTTTGAATGGGTTGCAGCCATGTGGGCAGGACGCCGGGAATGTCGGTCTTCTGCTGCAGTTCCGCGAGGATCTCCTGCTTCGTGATCGGGCGCGCCTCCGGCCGCAGCCAGGCCAACGGGGCCTTGAGCCAATCGGGCCAATTGGAGAAGAACCGCGAGACGCGTACCTGGCGCCACTGGGCCTGCGGCTTGAGCATGATGATGGTCTCGATCATGCCTATCGGAGCGGGGTCGAGAGCGGATTCGGCGCGTCCAAGTTTACCCACGCAGACGTCCACCTCCGGGACCGTGCGAATGGCCCGATCCTGCGTGGCGATCACTTCGAGTGCCGCTGTCAATGATCCGGCGGGCACCAGTGAGGGCATGAACAACAACGACCCCTCGTCCAAGGCCGGCATGAACTCGCGTCCCAGGCCGGGAAAGCGGTGTTTCAGGCCGCTCCAGATGGCCCAATGATTGAGGTTGATCCCCGTCCGGCCTACGACGGATTCCACAGGCACAGCCACGCGGCCGAAGCCCAACCAGGTGACGACCCCCAGTGCCAGCGCCATGAGCGGCAGGGACAGAAACCCTGCCTTGTGCCGCAGCACCCAGCGCAGCGTGGGGACGTAGACCGAGAGCACCAGTCGCGAAACCACGTTTTCTTCCAGTGGCAGCAACCGTTCCCGCGTAGCCCGATACACGACCAAGGCCACGCCGATCCCCACAGCGCCCGCCAACAGCCAGCCGCGAAACCAGGGCATCGGTTCCGTCAATAACGTGGAGCGAATCAACCCGCCCGTCAGCAGCACGGCGACAACCCCAAGGACCAACGCGAGCGCCAGGCTCGCGCGGCGCGGCCAATGCGTGGGTTTCAGCAGGTAGTAGGCCAGGACCGGGGTCACGGTGATCGCCAGCACGGCCGAGGCGGTGATGGCGAACGTCTTGGTATAGGCCAAGGGATGAAAGAGCTTGCCTTCCTGATCCATCAGGGCAAACACGGGAAAGAAGGAAACGATGGTGTTCGACACGGCGGTGAGGATCGCTCCACCCACTTCGTGCGCCCCTTCCTCGACGCACTGAAAATACGACTTCGAGCCGTCGTTCTGGGCCACATGGCGATAGATGTTCTCGGTCATAATCACCGCCATGTCGGCTACGTCGCCAATGGCAATTGCCAACCCAGCCAGCGACATGATGTTCGAATCGACTCCCATCAGGTACATGACGAGAAACGACATCGCCACGCTGAGCGGCAAGGTGCTGATGATGGTCAGCGAACTGCGCAGGTGCAGCAGGAACACGAACACCACCAAGGCCGCACAAAGGGCCTCCTCGGTGAGCGCCTCGCGGAGGGTGTCCATCGTTTCATAAATGATTCCGGTGCGGTCATAGAACGGCACGATCCGCACCTTCGACGTGCGGCCGTCGGCCAATTGCTTCTCGGGCAGTCCGGGCTCGATCTCCTTGAGCTTCTCCTTGACCCGGCGAATCACCGCCAACGGGTTTTCGCCGTACCGCATCACGACCACGCCCCCGACCGTTTCATGGCCGTCTTTGTCGAGCGCCCCGCGGCGAAAATCGGGGCCCAGCGTCACTTGGGCCACGTTCTTAACGTAGAGCGGCGTGCCGCCGCTGGCCCGCAGGACTACGTTTTCCAAGTCGGTGGTGCTCTTCAGAAACCCGATGCCGCGGATGAAGAACTCGATCTGGTTGATTTCGATCACCTTGGCGCCGACGTCGATATTCGAGTTCCGCACCGCCTCGGTGATCTCAGGCAGGGTGACGCCGTGGGCCCGCATCTTCACGGGGTCTACGTCGATCTGATACTGCTTGACGTAGCCGCCGGCAGAGGCCACTTCCGAGACCCCTTCTACGGCATTGAGTTGGTAGCGGACGTACCAGTCCTGGATCGTCCGCAGTTCGGCCAGGTCGAAGCCGGTCCCTTCGACCGTGTACCAAAACACCTGTCCGAGCGCCGTCGCATCGGGCCCCAGCACCGGTTCCACCCCTTGCGGCAACCGGCTGCGAGCCACGTTGAGCCGCTCCAGCACTCGGCTACGGGCCCAATAGTAGTCGAAGGAGTCGTGAAAAATCACAAACACCATCGAAAAGCCAAAACCCGACGCGGAGCGGATCACCTTGACGCCCGGCGTTCCTTCCAAGGCGATCGTCAGCGGATAGGTCACCTGATCGTCCACATCCTGCGGGCTGCGGCCCGGCCAGTCGGCGAAGACAATGACCTGTTTCTCGCCGATGTCCGGCAGCGCATCGATGGGGATTCTGTTCAGGGCATACCAGCCGCCAAGCATCGCTGCCCCCGCCGCCAGAAAGACCAGCAAGGCGTGCGTCAGACACCAGGAAATCACTCGGTTGACCATGGCCAAGCTCCCTAGTGCTCGCCAGCATGGTGCGGGTGAGCTTGGTGCGGCGGTGCATCCGCCGCCTTGGCATCAAGCCCACGGACGATCTCGCCCGCCCGCTGCAGCGCCTCTTCCTTACAGGCGGCGCAGCACAGATAGACCGTTCGCCCCTCTAATTCCACCCGTAGCGGAACACCCATCGAGCCCAGCGGCTCACGGGTGATTGGACAGGTTCGCTGCGCCATCGCCAGAGCCTGTTCTGTCTCCGGCAACTTCTGCAAATTGGCGGCAATCTTTGAGTTCGTGGCAGTCGGTGCGCCGGGAGCAGCCGCGCCGGCCGCCCCATGCTGATGTCCACCCGCATGACCGCCGTGCATCGCCTCGGGATACATCAGGCTCGGCTTGCCGCTGATCTGGAACTGCGAGTCCAGTAAGAAATTGCCTCGTCTCACCACGCGGTCGCCCGGCGCTAGGCCATGCAGCATCGGATAGAAATCCCCGGCTCGCGGTCCCAGGTGCGGTGCTACCAATTCGTATCGTCCCTCGCCGTGATCGACGTACACTAATTGACGTCGTCCAGTGGTCAGCACCGCGTCGGCCGGCACTGCCAGCGTTTCCAATTCGATGTCGCTGCTTTCCACTATCGGCATTGCATCCAACGGCATGCGACAAACAGCACACGAACCCGCCACGTCTTGGACAACGTAAGGGTGCATCGGGCAGGCAAACTTGCCTTCCAGACCGGTCGGGCCCGGCCGGCCGTCGGATTGAATCGGAATCCGCAGCAATGCATGAGCATACATACCTGGCTTGAGCCGCCCCTTAGGGTTGGGGAGCACGACCCGCACTCGCACGGTACGCGTATCCTCATTCAGAACCGGTTCAATGAACGCGACGCTACCAGTCATCGCCTGCTCGGGAATTCCCTCCAAGGTGACTTGCACCGGTTGACCAAACCGGACCCAGGCAACGTCGGTTTCAAAGACCTCTAGGATTAGCCAGACACGACCCAGGTCCACGAGGCGATACAGCATTTCGCCTGTCTCGACATACTGCCCTGGTCGGACATTCTTTTCGACGATCGTGCCGCCAAACGGCGCGTAGATCACCAAGTGGTCTTCCGCTTTGCCGGTGCGGAGCAATTCTTCGATTTGCGCCGCCGTGATTCCCCACAATTCCAGCCGGCGGCGTGCGCTTCCCAACAGGCTGCCGCCTATTCCACCGCTTCGGCCGCGCTGTTCTTGGTCGCGGCGCACGGCGTCCAGAAACTCCGACTGAGTCGCCAGCAAGTCGGGACTGTAGATGCTGACCAAGTGGTCCCCTTGCTTCACAGCGGTTCCCGGGAAACTCGCGAATACCTCTTCGACCCGACCAGTAATTCGGGCGGTGACGTAGACCAGCGCCGTCTCGTCGAACTCCACCTTGCCGACCGTCCGCAGTTCCTTGAACAACGGTTGCTTGACCAGTTCCACCGATTCCAGGCCTGCCATCTGACGGCCGCGCTCCGACAAGACCAATTCGTCCGCGTCTGTCGCCGCTTCGTCGCCACCATTGGACTGGATGGGCGTTAAGTCCATGCCGCAGATCGGACAGACGTCGGGATGATCCATGCGAATCTGCGGATGCATCGAACAGGTCCAAATTTGGCCGGTTCCACCGGACGGCTTGTCCCTCCCACGCATGAACCACGTCACGGCGATGACCAACAGAAAGCCAAAAGCCAGCAGCGCCAGTTGTCGGAGGTGGTGGCTAGTCATGGCGACCCTAACTGCGAATAGGAGACCCTAGAGCTGATCGAAAATGAATCCGCGTGCACCGCGCCGATCACAGTTGCGCGTCGGAGCAACAGCGCATGGCGCCGTCACACAGTGAGCAACCGTGCGCCGACGGACATGACCGGCGGACGCGCCGTCAAGAGAGACGGGTCATCAAATGATCAACCGGCCCAGCAGAATGCACCGCGCAAGGGCGGTGCCGACAGGTAGAGTGGCGCTACACCGTCCAGCAAGAGTTGAAGAATGGTCGCTGACAGAGACGAGCGTCGTTCCCGGAGTTGGATTGACGTACGACGAGCGTCCCTCGATTTGTTGAGGCGAGCCCACCTTCGTCGCGTCAGCCATCGTCGGCCGACAACAGTGACACGTTCGGCCGGAAACGGGCGCTTGGGTGGAGTCAACCGCCGCGGACTTACCGGCGCCCGTGGCCGAGCGGGCGCAGAAAGGGCACGCCGGCGGTGGTATGGCAGTCGCCAGCGCAGTCAAGGCTACCGACGACACCCGCTGGCAACAGCAAGTCCCCGATCGCAACTGTTGCTGTGCCACGCAGAGTGTGAGCGCCGCCAACAACAGTCGCTGCGCAATGAAACAGATTGGTCGGGACCTCATTGCCGTCCCCCCGCTCGAATCGCCCCTACGAGAATGCTTTCAGTCTAGCACGGACGGTGGTCAACAATCAACCGCCAAGTCACTGCGCCTGAACCGACCCTTGGCCCGCAGCGCCGGCCGGAGGACGAACGCGCCCGGGGGGGATGGGCTCGGCCGGCGGGGCACTCGGCGGCAACCCGACCGACTCCAGCGGCCCCGCCACGACCCGCTCCAGACGTGACCAACGGCGATGATACTCCGCAAAGTTCTCTGCCTCCTCCTGGCGCAGAGCGATCAATTGCCGCTGGGCCTCGATCAATCGTAGAAAGTCCACGTTCCCTGCAACGTATCCTGCGTCGGCCGACTCGACGCTGGCCTGGGCCGCCGGAATGAGCCGTTCGCTAAAGAGTTGCACCGCTGCCAGCGCTTCTTCCACTTGCGCATGGGCCTCTTGCACTTGAAATTGAATCTCTGTCGACAGGGTTGCCAGTTCGGCCTGCCGCTGTTGTGCTTTGGCTCGTGCTTCCCGCACCGCCGCGAATCGCCGCTGCCATGCCACGGGGATATTGAGCGTCACCCCGACTTGTCCCTGAAGTTGTTGTTCGGGGGCCTGCCAGAAGGTGTCGTAGCGCCCCACCAGTTCCAGGTCCGGCTTGTACTCTCGACAGGCCAAGGCCACGGCGTTTTGCTCGGCGCGCAGTCGGCTGTTGGCCGCCGCCAGATCGGGACGCTGTCCATAGGCGATTGCCCGCAGCATTTCGACGTCGGGGGCTGCTCCTGGCGCCTGAAGCGATTTGGGTGCAGGAGGCAACGGCGCTCCCGGATCGCGGAGAAGCAGCGTGTTGATGCGGGCGATGCCGACACGTAGTTGCCGCTCCGACTCGAGTCGCCGCCGAGCGAGTTGTGCCAGTTCCACGTCGGCCAAGAGCACGTCTTGCCGCGAAACGAGATTCGACTCGTAACGCCGCAGGGCGTTGCCCCGAAATCCGCCGAGCGCCGCCGCACTAGCGTCGTTAAGCGCCAGGGTCCGGCTGGCCAGGAAGTATTCGAAGTACGCCTCCTTGGTCATCTGCACCAACGCGACGCGAACGTCGGCGGCGTCGAACTGTAGGGCCTGAGCCTCGCGCGCAGCCACGGCCCCGCGCAAGGGGCGCTTGCCGCTCCACGGCAACTTCTGACGTCCCTGGATGACATAGGCGAAGTCCACATCATTCGAGCCGATCGAGGCGGGGGCCATCATCCAGTCGAACATCGGGTCGTCGAGCGAAACGACCTGCGGATACCGGGCGGCCGCCGCCTGCCACGCAGCGATTGCAGCCGATAGGGACGGATGGCGGGCTACGACATCGTCGATGAGCAGCGGCAAGGACAAGGGCGCCGGCGGAGCCGGAGTCGATGAGGCCGACTGCGGCTCCGCTCGCACCGGCAGTGCGCCGACGAGTGCGGCTACAAACGCCAGTTGACGAAGGATGTGCATTGGGTCGCCTCGCGGGGGATCGCTGGGCGGGAAGTATGGCGGGCTATCGATCCCCTTATTCGTTTCGGTTGGCAGGACCGGCAAAATAGACAACCCCACGGCCGATCAATACAGCTTGCCCAGCTTACGAAAGGCTACCGGGCGGTGGCACACGAACCACGCAAGATTCGCGTTTCGGCCCGGCGGTGTCGGGGGTGCAAGGGTGCATGCACTGCGGTGATTCTGCTTGACTATTCGAGTCCGGCAGGCGAGCTGAGTAGGCCACCTCTGATCGCGACAAGCGAGCGTCGCTCATCGACGCGATGCTACTCATCGGGTGGTCGTGTTTGTTGTCTGCTACGCCGTCGCGGCTACGTGTCCGGCTGGTCGCCGCCGCCACCCTTTTTCGAACTCTACAAGAAACGGACTTTGGTTCCAGGTTTCCCCGAGAAACCGGCCCTGTAAATCTTTTCGTGTCAGCAACGCCATTGTTCTAGCGTAAGGGACCGCCAAACAACCGGACAACCGCACTCAAATTCCCGTCGCTTCCAGCGCACCAGTGCGGTTGCTTGTTTGGCCTCAAAAGGTTCGAAGGGGCCCATCTACATTGAGTGGGGCGAGCAGCCAGTCCTGACTTACGCGGCGAGACAAGACCGTCTAGCGTTGTCGACAGCCGCGCGTTTGCTACCTCGTTGGGGCCCGGAAGCTCACTCTAGGTGGATTCGAGCGAGCTTGGCGTGCCATAAAGACCGAGATCCACAATGCCGATCTAACCTCTTGTGAGCAATCAGGTTGCGGAACAAATAACGCGGCAAGTTGCGAGCTGTAGATCATATATTCTTTGGAGCCCGCCTTGCCCAATGGCCGATGCTAAGAAAGAATGCCTTGGGCTTTTCGTCTTTCGGGTAATCGCTGTGCAGTCCATGTTGTCCATTTTGCTCGCTGCTGTCCTCGGCATCCATGCGGTGCTCGGGTGCTGCTGGCACCATGCGCACGACTGCCAGAGTTGCCAGCTACGTGCTGAGCAAGCGTCGAAAGTTCAGCATGACCGCCATTGCTGCCCGGGCCACCGTCACGCAAGCGATGGTGCTGGGGACCAAGACCAGTCGCATCACGAACCGTGCTCGCACGAATGTGCTGGCGTCTGCATCTATCTTGGCGGCATGAAGTCGATCGACGCCGGTAATCAGCCCGATCTGGACTTCGTTTGTTTTCTCGCGCTCGACATGCCGGAGGTCTGCTGTCTTCCGGCAACGATCGGCACTGCGCTCTGTGATTCTCCACCGCCGCCGCCGCTTCGGCTGCATCTTATTCAGCAAGTCTTGCTGATTTGAACGCGCTGCGCGCTCTTGCGTAGTTGCAACATCACGTAACGGCGTGAATGGACGAAATGTCGTCCATCGCTGACGCCAAACGTGTCCTTTCCCGGCTCTCCAGTAGGGAGAAATCCTCATGGCAACTTCCATGATTCCCGGATCGGTTGCGCCCACAGTGCCTAGTCAGGCAAACCCGGAAGTTGCGCAGAAAACAACGCGGTCACTGCGCAGGGGTTGGCTCTGGTTGCGGCGGGTGCTGTTCAGTGGCTTGCTGCTGGGCGGTGTCGGGGCAATTGCCTATTGGGGCTACCGGTCGGACTGGCGTCTGTCGGAGCTTTCGGCGCTACTCGGGCAACGCGCCGAGGCAGCGCCTGACGACTGGTGCGCGGAACACAGCGTGCCCGAGTCACTGTGCATCGCCTGCGATCCGAAATTAGCGCCCACCGACGAAGACTACGGTTGGTGCGCCGAACATGGTGTAGCGCAGTGCTTGCTCGACCACCCGGAGATCGCACAACTGAAAGCCGGTTTTCAGCCCGCTCCTGAGGACTTGCAGCGAGCGGCCGAGGGGTTGGCGCTTCGTCCCCGAGTGGAGAACAACGCCTTGTGCAAGCTCCATCAAAAGCGAATTCAGTTTGTCTCGGACGAGGCGTTGGCCAAATCGGGCGTAGACATCGCCGTCGTGGCTCGTCGGCCCGTGACTGAAACCGTGGTCGGCAATGGCGAATTGGTCTACGACCAAACGGCGGTCGCCCACCTTTCGAGCCGTGCGGCAGGCACCGTCGTCTACGCGGAAAAGCAAATTGGCGAAGCGGTCGAACCCGGCGAGGTCTTGGCCTTGATCGACTCGACCGAAGTAGGTCGGGCCAAGGCCAACCTGTTGGAAAGCATCACGCAGCATCGCTTGGCCGACGCCACGGTCGAACGTCTGCGGCCGCTGGCTGCGGACGCCACGATACCTGTTCGCCAGTTCCGCGAGGCGGAGGCCGCTTTGCAAACCGCCGAGGCGCGGCTGCTAGCCAGCCACCAGGCGCTGGTCAATCTCGGGATGGATGTCGATCTGAATTCTTTGGCAGACCAGCCGACGCGCCAGATCGCGCTGCAATTGCAGTTCATGGGGATTCCCGACGAACTGCTGTCGATTGTTCGCGGACAGGCGCTGGCCGGGATTGGCCTGTCGTCGAATTTGTTCGCACTGCGAGCGCCCTTGGCAGGGACCATCGTGGAGCGCGATGTGGTCATCGGAGAGGTTGTCGACTCCAACAAGCTGCTGTTCACGATGGCCGATCCGGCGCGGATGTGGTTGCTCTTGAACGTCCGTCAAGAGGACGTGGATTACGTCCAGGTTGGCCAGCCGGTTCGGTTTCACCTGGGTGACGATCATCGGGCCAGCGACCCTTCCAAGGATCCGCCGGCGGGCGCCGGCAACGTGGAAGGTCGAGTTGCGTGGATTAACACGTCGGCGGACGAGCAGACGCGGACCGTCCAAGTCCGCGTACAAATTGCCAACCCTAAACTCCGCTTGCGGGCCAACACGTTTGGTACTGGGCAGATTGTGTTGCGAGACGAGCCGCAGGCCTTGGTGATTCCCAGCGAAGCCTTGCATTGGGACGGCGACTGCAATGTCGTGTTTGTGCGCGACAAACAATGGTTCAAAGAGGGCGCACCGAAGTTCTTTCACGTGCGCAAGGTGCGCGTGGGTGTGCAAGACGCAGAGTCGACGGAAATCCTGGTCGGACTTGCGCCCGGTGAAGTGATCGCCAGTAAGAATAGTGTGGTGCTTGAAGCGCAATTGCTCAAAAGCAAGCTGGGAGAAGGTTGTGGCTGCACCCACTAGCGCCCGAGCCCAACGCATCGACGACGGAGTGTCACCATGTTGAACTGGATCATCGATTTCTCGCTGCGGCACCGGCTGCTGGTGATCGTCGTCGTGCTGGTCATGGCGGCGGTCGGCGGCACATCGCTGCGCTATCTGGACATCGACGCCTTTCCCGACACCACGCCGGTCCAGGTGCAAATCAACACCGTGGCCCCGGCGCTGGGTCCCGAAGAGGTCGAACAGCGCATCACGTTCCCCATCGAACAGGCGCTGGGGGGACTACCCGCGCTGGAGAGCTTACGCTCCGTTTCAAAATTTGGGTTGTCACAAGTCGTCGTGACGTTCAAGGATGGCACGGACATTTACTTCGCCCGGCAGGTGATTAACGAACGGCTGACCACGGTCGAACTGGCCGAGGGGATCAGCCGCCCGCGGATGGGGCCTGTGGCCACCGGTTTGGGCGAGGTGTTTCACTACGTGGTGACCGGCAATACCCCGGATCCCACAGCCGTCCGCACGGCGCACGACTGGGTCATCAAACCCAAGATGCGCACCGTGCCGGGCACGGCCGAAATCAACACCTGGGGCGGCTTTGAGAAGCAATACCAGGTTCGCATCGATCCCGATCGACTCATCAAGTACGACTTAACGTTCGACGAGGTAGCCCAAGCGGTCCGCGACAACAATCAAAACGTCGGCGGCGGCATGGTGCGCGATGGCACCCGCGCGGTGCTGGTCAAAGGGGTCGGCCGTACGAACACAAAGGACCAGATTCGCGGCATCGTCATCCGCGCGCGGGAAGGTGTGCCGATCCGCGTGGGCGACGTGGCCGACGTGACGATCGGTAGCGAGATTCGTCGCGGGGCCGTGACAGCCGACGGTCGTGGCGAAGTGGTCTTGGGCTTAGGCTTCATGCTGATGGGCGAGAACACGCACAAGGTGACGCAGGCGCTCAAGGCTCGGCTCGACGAAATCAAGACCACACTGCCAGCCAATATCGAGGTGCTGCCGGTCTACGACCGCACCGAACTGGTGGATCATGTGATCCACACGGTGCAGAAGAACCTGTTTGAGGGCGGACTATTCGTGGTCGTGATTCTGTTTGCCTTCCTGGGCAATATGCGGGCCGCCATGATCGTGGCCTTGGCGATCCCGCTGTCGATGCTGTTCGCCTTTTCGGGCATGTTGCGGTTCGGGATTTCCGCCAGCTTGCTCAGCTTGGGGGCTATCGACTTCGGAATGATCGTTGATAGTTCGGTCGTGATGGTGGAGAACTGTGCCCGCCATATTGCTCATGGCGAAACCAAGAATCGGAGCATGGTGGACATCGTGCGGGACGCGGCCATCGAGGTCCGCAAGCCGACCATGTTCGGCGAACTGATCATTATGATCGTGTATCTGCCGATCCTCACGCTGGAAGGCATAGAGGGAAAACTGTTCCGCCCAATGGCGCTGACGGTGATTTTCGCGCTGATGGGCTCGATGTTCTTGTCGCTCACCTTGATGCCCGTCCTGGCGAGCTTGATCCTGCCGCGCAAGATGCAAGAGCGTGAACCGCTGTTGATGCGACTAGCGCATGCCATCCATAACCCGGTGCTGCGGTTCTCCATGCATCACAAACTGCCGATCATGGTCTTCGCTGGCGTCGTGCTGTTTGTGGCCTATGGCTTGATCGCTCCCAATCTCGGCTCGGAGTTCGTGCCACGGCTGTCGGAGGGGGCGGTCGCCATCAGCATTGTCCGGCTCACCGGCACCGACCTGGACGATTCGGTAAAGCTGAACACGCAGATGGAAGCCGCGTTGCTGAAGGAGTTTCCCGACGAAGTGCGGCATGTCTGGAGCCGCATCGGCACGGCGGAGATCGCCACCGACCCGATGGGCGTGGAACTGACCGACATGTTCATCTCGCTGAAACCTCGGGAGGAGTGGAAGAAGGCGGAGAACCAGGCTGCGTTGACCGAGTTGTTCGACAAGCATCTCCGCGACATGCCGGGCCAGCGGTTGGTCTTCTTGCAGCCCATCGAAATGCGGATGAATGAAATGGTCTCGGGAACGCGCGGCGACTTGGCGGTGAAACTATTCGGCGATGACCTGGACGTGTTGGCCGCCAAGGGAAAAGAAATCGAGTCGATCATGAATTCGATTCGCGGCGCGGCCGACGTGGCAGCGGAGCAAATCACCGGGCAACCCGTCCTTGAAATCAAGCTCGATCAGCAGCAACTAGCGCGCTACGGCGTGCCGGCCAAAACCGTGACCGACGTGATCGAGTCGATCGGCAGCCTGCCCTTGGGCGAGGTCATCGAAGGGCAATTGCGTTTTCCGCTCATCGCGCGATTGCCCGAGGCCTATCGCGGCGGTGCGGCGGGCATTGGCACGATCTTGATTCCTACTGTCTCAGGCGAGCGGTTGCCGCTCTCGCGGTTGGCCGACATACGCGTGATCGAAGGTCCGGCCACCATCACGCGCGAATCGGGCCAACGCCGGATCAACGTGACCGTCAATGTGCGCGGCCGCGACGTGGGCAGTTTTGTGGCCGAGGCACAGGAAAAAGTCCGCCAGAATCTGAAGCTGCCGCCGGGCCGTTATTTTGTGGAATTCGGCGGCCAATTCGAACACCTCCAGGCGGCGCGCCGCCGATTGTTGGTAGTGGTGCCATTGGCCGGGGTGCTGATCTTTACGCTTCTCTATTTCACGTACAACAACCTCGTCGACGCGCTGCGCGTGTTCACGGGCGTGCCGTTCGGTTGGGTGGGAGGCATCTTCGCGCTTTGGCTGCGTGATATGCCCTTCTCGATTTCGGCCGCCATTGGGTTCATCGCGCTGTCGGGCGTGGCGGTGCTCGATGACATGATCCTGGTGTCCTACGTGCGGCAACTGCGGCAGCGTGGGCGCTCTCTGGAGGATGCCGTGCAAGAAGCCGCCGTGACCCGCTTGCGGCCGGTGCTGATGACCACGCTCGTGGCCAGCCTGGGTTTTTTACCGATGGCGTTCAGCACTGGCGTAGGAGCGGAGGTGCAGCGGCCGCTCGCCACCGTCGTCATTGGCGGCGTCATTGGGGCCATGATCATGTCGCTCTTGGTGCTGCGCGTGCTGTACATGGTGTTCAACACGCTCGGCTCGTCTTCGGACGACGAGGGACAACCGCCCACGGCGACCGTCGAAGAGCCACTGGAAGAATTGGCGACCGTTTGAACGATTTTCAACTAGGAGAATGAAGAACATGACGATCTTGAAGACATTTTCACTGCTCTTCGCCGTCGGTGGACTCACGTTCGCCGGCTGTTCCCAGTCAACATCAGCGCCTCCGACCGAGGCCGTCGCAGATGATGGCCACCCAGGGCACAGCCACGGCGGCTGGTGGTGTGATGAGCACGGCGTGCCTGAAGAAGTCTGCACGCTTTGCGACGCGAATCTGGTGGCGGGCTTCAAAGCCAAGGGGGACTGGTGCAAGAAGCATGAGCGGCCCGATTCGCAATGCTTTGTCTGCCATCCGGAGCGAGAAGCGGAGTTCGCCGCGCAGTATGAAGCCAAGTACGGCAAGCAACCTCCCAAGCCGCACGGCGCGGAGGGACACGATCATCACGACGAGGGTGACTCACATTCGTAGCACGTGCTGATGACGGATCATCGCACGCAGAGTATTTACCAGAAAGGATTCGACATGAACACGCTCAGGAGAAGTATCGTAGCAGCGGCGTGCCTGGCGGCTTGGCAACCGGCGACGCTAGTATTTGCGGCCGGTGCGCCAGCCAGTCCAGGCGATCTGCTCAGCCAGGCGGCTGACCAGTCGCAATTTGCGTTTTTACTGTTCTACAAGCAAGAAGACCCCGCGACGGGCGCCATGCAAAAGGCGCTGGAGGCGGGACTGGCGAAGCGCGCTGGGCAAGCCGTCTATGCCAAGGTAGCCGTGACCGATCCGGCGGCACGCGGTCTGGTCGAACGCTTCGGCATCGGGCGAGCGCCGTTGCCGCTCACGGTCGCCGTCGCGCCCAACGGCGCGATGACCGGCATTTATTCGCGCAAACTCACCGACGCCCATATCGCCGACGCCCTGGTGACGCCGACGATGGCTGATTGCATGCAGGCCATGCAAGGGGGCAAGATCGCCGTGGTCTGCGTGCAGACTTCCGATCGCGCCGCGACCCCCAAGGCCGTCGAGGACTTGTTGGCGGATGAGGAATTCTCCGATCGCATCCGCGTGCTGTCGTTCCAAGCGACTGATCCAGCGGAGTCGCGTTTCCTGACGGAAATGGAAATCGATCCGACCTCATTGCAAGGGACCACGACTGTGCTGCTGGCCCCTCCCGGCGTGCTGGTTGGAAAGTTCAAGAGCACGGCCTCCAAAGCCGAGGTGTTGGCCGCGCTGCACGAAGCGGGCAAGTGCTGCGACGATCCGAATTGCAAGCACGCCAAGGGTACGTCGCCGCCGGCCGGAAATTCTGCGCCGCGACAGGCTAATCAAGCGCCTCGTGGAAAAAGGAAATAGCCATGACCCTCCGATCTATCGTCTGGAAAGAACTTCGGGAGCGTCCGGCCAGCGTGGCGACGGGAATTGTCGCCATTCTGCTCGGGGTCGCGGCCCTGGTCGCAATCCGGCATATCACGGTATTCTCCGAACGCGAAGTGGGGCGGCAACTTGCCTCGCTGGGCGCGAATATCCTGATCTTGCCCGATGGCGCGTCGTTGCAAGATTACTACTCCGCCGATCGCAACGGCCAAACTCTGCCCGAGGAATATGCTGCGCAGATCATGTTGGCGGGCCTCGCGGGGGTCGAACGGCTTTCGCCACGGCTTTGCGTGCCCGTCGAGTTCGGCGGGCAGACAACGCCACTGACCGGCATACTACCGCAGGCCGAATTCGAGGCGCAGTCGGCATGGCAAACGGTCGGGCTGTTTCAGCGGAAGGCGCATGTGGGTTGCAAGAAAGCGTGTGCCGCCCCCGATCCGGCCGACGCATTGCCCTCAGCCCTGACCTCGAAGCGTACGATCGCCCAATTGCAAGACCACGAACTTGTGCTGGGTGCGGATGTCGCTCAGGCGACGCGGTTGTCGCCGGGAGACTCCGTTCCGCTCTGGGACGAGGCTTTCCGCGTGTTGGCTGTTTTGCCGCCAACGGGAACCTACGACGACAGCCGCGTATTTGCGCACCTGCACACGGTGCAGCGATTGGCGGGCGCCGGGGAAGTCGTCAACGCCATCGAAGTCTTCGGGTGTTGCGAAGATGCAGCCGGACAACTCGTGCCACAGCTTCGCGAACTCTTGCCGCACACCAAAGTGGTCACGATTTCACAAGTGGTGCAGGCACAAGTGGGCGTCAACCGCTTGATGTCCCGAACGTCGCTGCTGGTCCTCGTCGTGCTCGTGCTGGTCGGCGGGGTGAGTGTGGCCAGTTCGATAGCCGCCAATGTCCGAGAACGACGCCGCGAAATCGGCACCATGATGGCGCTGGGCGCATCGCGCGGTTTCGTCTGCCGGCTGTTCTTGCTCAAGGCGGTCTGGTTGGGTCTGGCCGGCGGAATTGGCGGCTGCCTGTTAGGCACGGGGCTGGCGATGATCTTGGGTCCGCAGTGGGGGGGCGTTCGCGTCTCACCGCTGGCCAGCCTGCTCGTCGCTGCCATGGTCGTCACCTTGATGGTAACGCTTGTGGCGGCCTACCTGCCTGCGCGCCGCGCCGCCAATCTTGATCCTTGCATTTGCTTTCAGGAGGCATGAAGCCATGTATGTCTTGGAAAACGTAACAAAAGTCTATTCAAGGCGCGGCACGAACGTCTGTGCGTTCCGGGCCAACCAATTGGAAATCCCCACGGGCGACTATGTGGCGCTCGTGGGGCCCAGTGGCAGCGGCAAGACGACGCTGCTCTCAATGTTGGGTGGCATGTTGTCGCCCACGTCGGGTGTCGTCTCGTTCGGCGGACTTTCGCTGTACGATCTGTCGGTAGCCGAGCGCGCCCAATTGCGGCGCGAGAAGCTGGGGTTTGTTTTTCAGACTTTCAATCTCGTGCCGTATCTAACAGCGCTAGAGAACGTCCAAGTTCCACTCTGTTTGGCAGGCGTATCCTTGGACCTGCAGCGCGAGCGCGCAGCGGAACTTCTGGCGCGCGTCGGCTTGGCCGATCGCCTCGAACATAAACCGAGCGAACTCAGCGTCGGTCAGCAGCAGCGCGTCGCGCTTGCGCGGACCTTGGCCAACGACCCGCGCGTGATTCTCGCCGACGAACCCACCGGCAACCTTGATCCCGACAACCGCCAAGCGGTGCTGGAATTCTTCGACCAGTTTCATGCGGCGGGCTGTACGATCGTGACCGTAACGCACGACTTGGCCGCTGCGTCGCGCGCCGCGACGATCTGGAAAATGGATCAGGGCGTGGTGCTGTCCGCCTCCGAGTTACGAACGGTTCGGGCAGCCTAGGTTGTTTCGTAGATTTGTGACTGACCATCGATTCGCGCTAGGCTACGAGAGTCACGCATGACGAACCAAGTCTTCACGATCCGCGGCATGGATTGCGCCGAAGAGGTTGTGGTACTGCGCGCGGCGCTCGAACCGCTGGTGGGAGTGGGGGCGTTGTCGTTCGATATCTTGGGCGGCAAGCTGACCGTCGAACATGACCCGGCAACCGTCGCTGTCGCCGACTTACTGGCGGCCGTGCGAGCCACGGGCATGGAGGCCGAAGTCTGGTCAAACACGAAGTCTACCACAACAGTATCCACGCCCGTTGCGTGGAACTCCCGCACGCTGGCCACAGTCGGCAGCGGTCTGCTGATAGCGACCGGCTTTGTGACGCACGCAGTCAGCGCAGGTTGGCATTCGGCCCTAGGAGAGTCCGAAGGTGTCGGTCCGCCGTTGGCGTCGCGCCTCGTGTACGTTGCGGCGGCTATCGCCGGCGGCTGGTTTGTCGCACCCAAGGCCTGGCGATCCTTACGGCGCGCGCGGCCCGACATGAACCTGCTAATGGCCGTGGCCGTGCTAGGAGCAATCGCCATCGGCCAATTTATGGAAGCGGCCACCGTCGCGTTTCTGTTTGCTGTGTCGCTGGCGCTGGAATCTTGGAGTGTGGACAGGGCACGGCGCGCGATCGCGGCGCTGATGTCGCTCACTCCGGACGAGGCCACCGTGTTGCGGGCCGATGGCACGGAAGCCAACATTCCCGTGGCAGACGTCGCGATCGGTTCCACGGTCGTCGTGCGGCCAGGTCAAAAGATTCCGCTCGATGGAAAGATCGCCCGTGGTGAAACGACCGTCAATCAGGCGCCGATTACCGGCGAATCCGCCTCCATTGCCAAAGGCGCAGGGCACGAAGTTTACGCCGGTACGATCAATCAGGATGGCGCGATCGAAATCGTTACTACCAAACCCGCCGGCGACACGACGCTGGCCCGGATTGTTCGCATGGTGGGAGACGCCCAAAGCAATCGTTCGGCCAGCGAACAATGGGTCGATCGCTTTGCCAGTTACTACACGCCAGCGGTCATGATCTTGGCGTTGTTAGTGATGCTGCTGCCACCGCTCCTGTTGGGCGCCGGGTGGGCCAAATGGTTCTATCAAGGGCTGGTCTTGTTAGTCATCGCCTGCCCCTGTGCGCTGGTGATTTCCACGCCGGTGAGCATTGTGGCGGCGCTAACCTCGTCGGCCCGGCGCGGCGTGCTCGTCAAAGGCGGGCCCTATCTCGAAGCGTCGGCCCGGCTGGTGGCGGTAGCGCTCGACAAAACCGGAACGCTGACCGAGGGACGACCACAGGTTAGCTCAATTACGCCCTGGTCGGGTCATACCGCGGATGAAGTTTTGCAAATTGCCGCCGCTTTGGAAGCTCGCTCCAGTCATCCTTTGGCCCAGGCCATTATGCGCGAGGTCCAGGAGCGAATCCTGCCGGTGCGCGCGGCCGACGACTTTCAAGCCTTGCATGGCAGAGGGGCCACCGCGACCCTCGATGGTCGCACGGTCTGGCTTGGTTCTCATCGTTTGCTTGAAGAACGCGGACAAGAGACGCCCGAGATGCATCAGTTACTATTGGACACCGAAGCCTCAGGGGCCAGCGTGATCGTGATTGGCGAAGGCGATCATGTCTGCGGCACAATTGCCTTGGCCGACCGCATCCGGCCACAAGCCAGACAGGCCGTCGCCGAACTGCGGGCAGCGGGCATCCGGCGCGTCGTAATGCTCACGGGCGACAACCAAGGGACAGCGGAGGCCATCGCCGGGCAAGCGGGCGTGGACGAGGTGCATGCCGGGCTATTGCCGGCGGACAAACTCACGCGCATCGAGCAACTGGTGCGCGAACATCGGCACGTCGCCATGATCGGCGATGGCGTGAACGATGCGCCAGCTATGGCGCGCGCCTCAATGGGCATCGCCATGGGGGCCGTGGGAACCGATGCGGCTCTGGAAACCGCCGATGTGGCGCTGATGACTGATGATCTTAGGGCGGTTACTTGGCTCATTCAACACGCGCGTAGGACGCTGCGGACCATCCGACAGAACATTTTCCTCTCGCTGGGTGTCAAGATTCTGTTCGTCGCGCTCTCGCTCGCCGGCTATGCGTCGTTGTGGTCCGCAATTGCCGCCGATACGGGCGCTTCGTTGGCGGTCATCTTTAACGGCCTGCGGCTGCTGCGCGCCCCGCAGCACTATCCTTCCAAAATCAGTGGGATTGGCTAAACGATCAGGTCGCACGCGAACAGGGAGGTTCGAGCGCCATGTTCACACACATACCGTTGAAAACGAACACGCGAATCGCGATTCGCCGTCTGCTTGCGGCAGCGTTTGCGCTGCTGACTTTTTCCTGCTCGGCGAGGCAAGCCTTCGCCCAGGCCCAATTGGCTGATGATATCGTATTGCTTTCCCAGGGACTGCGTTCCCAGGAATCAAGTCGTACGAATTCGCATTTGGGCAATGCGCCAGGCGGTGGCGACAATCGCCTCCGATTCCGACCAGGAACCGACGAGCCGCGCTTGGGGGAGACTCTAGGCAGTTCGCCCGCGCAAGGCCCCGACGTGCTGGCAGCAGCTTCCAGGCCTGGGATGCAGGCACGAACCTCTGGTGGCGCGGAATTGCTGGCGACGCCGACGCCGCAAGCCAGGCCGGCGGAACTGCCGATCTATGGCTCGCTTGAATTGCCACAGGCCGTCGACGATGGTCCGCCGGACGGACTAACGCTCGATCAGGCCGTCGCCCGACTAGTGCAAACGAACCTCGACCTGCGCACGAAGTTCCAGGAAATCCCCAAGGCTGACGCCGATATCTTGTCAGCCGGTTTGCGCGGCAATCCGTTGGTCTTCGCTAGCGCTGACGATGTTCCCTATGGGAAATACTCGCCGCAGCGGCCTGGAGAAAATGCCTATGGCGTGACCATCATTCAGCCGCTCGACATCAACCACAAGCGCCCCGTGCGCGTTCTCGCGGCCCAGCGCGCCAAGCGCGTCATCGACGCGCAATATCAGGAAGCGGTGCGGCTGGAACTGGACAATCTCTATACAACGTTCATCGACGTGCTTGCCGCCCGTGAGACGGTGCGCTACCTGGAAGCCAGCGTGGCCGGTTTGAACAAGGTGCTGGCCGCCCTGCAAAGACAGCTTCAGAACGAACAGCGCGCGTCGCTGGACATTGACCGAATGGCGATCCAACACGACACGGCCCAAGTGGCGCTGGAAGAAGCCCAAATCGCCTTCCGAAAAGCGATCCATCTCTTGGCCACCCAACTCAATATGCCAGCCGCCTTCGCTGAAAACGTGCAGATTCGCGGATCGATTCGCACAACACCAGTCGCTTTGGCCCCGGTTGACGACCTCGTGGGCCTGGCCCAGGCGGGTCGGCCCGACTTGATGGCCTATCGGCTGGGGATCGATCATGCCGAGGCCGGTGTGGGCCTGGCTCGGAAAGAGGCGTATCCCGACGTATTCGTGCTCTACACGCCGTACGGTTACCGGAACAACACGCCCACGGGCGGCCTGGACGCTACTTCCTGGAGCCTGGGGGTAATGGCCTCGGTGCCGCTTTTTAATCGAAACCAAGGAAACATTCGCCGTGCCGAGATCAATACCGCGCAGACGCGCGTGGAATTGGCCAAGCTCCAGCGTCAGATCGAATTGGAAGTGCGTACGGCCGTGGCCGAGTATCGGCTTGCCGAGAGTACGGCGCAGCGCCTCGAACAGAACGTCCTGCCGCGCGCGCAGGGCGTGCGCGATCGCACTCTGCGATTGTTGCAGAGCGGCGAAGAAGGAGTGGTCGCCTACCTCGCCGCACAGCGCGAATACAGCGACATAGTCCGACAGTTTCGCGATACGCTCATTCGGCAACGCCGCGCCGCGCTCCACGTCAATACCGTCTTAGCGCTGCGTGTGTTTCCTTGATCGGGTGATTTCGCTTCGCTGTCAGGTTGCTTGTTGAACTTATCCGAAACAGAATATATCAAAGGCAGTTCCGTCGGTGCGCCACACGCAAATGCGTGCAGTGTCTGAATGCGGACAACTTATCGGTCGCCCCGCGATTCACCGGGCCACCAGCGATGCGAATAGGACTGTTTGCCGACGCCCACGACCATCTCGACAACATCCGTCAGGCGGTCGGCGTCTTTAATTCGACGGCTTGCGATCAGGTGTTGTTCGCTGGCGACCTCGTGTCCACGATTGCTATTCCACCGCTGCGCGCCCTACGGTGCCCCTTCCTGGGATGCTTCGGCGATAACGAAGGCAACAAGCTCGGATTGCGGGCCGGAATCAGCATCGTCGGTCAGCTCGTCGATGGGCCCTTCGTTTTCAAAACGGCACAAGGACCAACGATCGCCTTGGCCCACATGCGACGCCAGTTGCGTGAGCTAGTTGACGCCTATGATTTGGCGATCGTTGGTCATACGCATAAGGCGAGGCTCAGCTGGGATGAACGAAAGCGACCTGTCATCAATCCCGGCGAAACTGCCGGTTGGAGTTTTGGTTGCCCAACCGTTGCGATACTAGAATGGGGGCGACGAGTCGTGACCTGGATCGATTTGCGAACGAACTCCCAGAGCAAAATAGCGTTTCTTGAATCGGCACCTCACTGATCCCTGGGACTTGAGCGGAATCGAGCGGCGAGTTGTTTTGAAAGACAAAAAAATTGATTTTGACTACCAAAAAACCCTTCGTTTGTCGATATCTTGGATATGCCAAGGTTTTGCTGGCAATTTGTTTGGAGCGCGTTCTTGCTGGCGGCGATTTGCGCCGCTCCAGCTTCATCCGCAGCTCAAGAAGATTTCGAGTTTGGTGAGGCGTCGCGGTTTGCGCAACGCAGTACCCGCAAGACGCTGCTCTCTTGGGCAGGTGCAGCCGACGAGGAAGACGGAGAGGATGACGATCGACTGGTCACCGACCGACCCCACTTCAGCGAGGCAAGTTCACTGGTTGGACTCGGGCGTGTTCAACTTGAGACCGGCTACACGTTTTTTCGCGACACCGACGCCGGCACGATCGTCAGCACACATTCGTTTCCTGAGCCGTTGCTTCGCGTCGGTGTGTTCGCAGAGTGGTTTGAGCTGCGGTTGGGCTACAACTATCTGATCGAACAAACCAGCGCTCCCGGCATCGGGAGTTCTCGACTTCGCGGCAGCGATGACATGTACCTTGGGGCCAAGCTTGCTCTGGCGGAACAGCAAGGCGTCTTACCAGAAATCGCGATTTTTCCTCAGACGCGGATTCCAACTGGGGGACGCGCCTTCACGGCCGGTCAGATGCTGCCGGGATTCAACCTAGCCTACAGTTGGAAGCTAAATCGCCTGCTCGAATTGGAATGCAACACGCAACTGAATCGCCGGGTTGACGACGTGCAGCATTACTACGCCGAGTTCATCCAGACGGCCAATCTGGAGTATGATCTTTCGAAATACGTGGGCGCGTTCACGGAATGGTTTGTGCTCGCGCCGAACGGAGCGCTCGCAGCACACACCCAGCACTATTTCCACGGCGGCTTCCAGTTCTTTTTGCGGCCGAATGTGCAGTTCGACTTGCACGCCGGCGTGGGGCTCAACCGCGCGGCCGATAATCTGGCACTCACTGGCGGTGGATTCTCCGTGCGGTACTGAGCACAGATTGGGAGCCTGCATAAGAGTCAAGTGTGGTTCGACTACTTGGCAGCCGTCGATTCGACGGCAGCATGACCAGGCAGTTTCAGTTGTGCCTGATGCCGCGGAGCGCCGCACTGCGGGTTGTCCCGCGATACGCGTCGAATCAACACCCGCACCTTGAGCTCAATTGTCGGCCGGACCTACTTGCCCCGCCACGATATCGAAGCCCAATAGAGGCGGAAGCTTTACCGATGCCAGCCAACAGTGTAGCCGGCTGAACGATCGCGAGCACCGATTGCCACCCACTCCATAGTGGCGACGGCCAAACACAGAAGACCCGGTCCCGCACGTGCAGCTCCGGCCGTTTGGCTTTACGCTGGTAGACGGCAAGTAGTTGCCGGAGCGCCTAATTCTCGGCGGCAAGCTTTGGTTGAGTACGGAATCGTGATCTTCGTAGCGCGCCAGGCGGATCGCAAGCATGGACGCACTTGCCGTGACCACAGTCGGCCAGCGATCTTACGAGCGGCGTCACTGCTTTGCGAATCACGTCCGGCAGTGCCGCCCACGACCTGATGACCCGTTGCAAATCAGCGTCACACGATGCCAAACGCAGCCAATTCGAGTCACTCAAATGCAGCGCATTTGCAGCGCGGCGGGTTTCGCAAATCACGCAACCGCATGGCAGTATTCCAGTTTCGGCGAATTCGCTGGCTGCTTCAAATCCTGTCGCCCCCGTGCTGACAAAAAGCGACAACTTACGTCGATCAATGTCAGGCGATTGCCTCCGTGATGATGTGATTCGAGAAAAAGGCGCCAAGCGACGGCAATTGATGTCGCTCAGCGACGTCGGGATCGCAGCGCATTTGCAGCGCCGCCCTACTGGTAGTGCCCACGATGAATCGCAATGTTCACCATACTCGCGACGTCAAATCGTGCCCGATCTCAGTTCACGCGGTAAGGTCCGCCGCACGCGCCAACGTGATGATGGCCGAGCGCACGGAGTCCGGCAGTCTCGGCCAAATTTTGGCGAGGTCGATGAGGCCAGAAACATGTCCTTGAGCGTCATCGGCCGTCATGCCAGGACAATTGCTCCTGCAACCCTGACTGCAACCAGAATCTTCCTCTCGATGTAACCTGCTGTCAGCGATTAAGGTTACGTCAACCTGGCCGCGGTCTACGGAACGGAAGGTTATGGTTCGGCCGGTGTTTCGCTCGCTTTTGCCGTGGCCGAAAACAAGCAGGCTTCGACGATGGTGACGATGGCGTCGCGGACGTGCGGAGGCAGAAGCGGCCACGCCTCAGCGAGTCGCACTAGCGGACGTGGGACGTGTCGCGCGTCAGAAAGTGTCGTTGAGCGACAAGCAGTGTCGCTGGTCCGGTGCCCAGGCGCAGCCAGCCAGCGCACCGCCTCGCCTAACTCTTTATCCGGTAAGCCGATACGAAATCCCGGGGATGGGTTCGATTCCCGCCGCCTCGACTCGGTCACCCGATGACATCGAGCGACAAGATTTGCCAACTCCTTGCCTAGGAATGAGTGTTGTCGCCGGCGGCTCGCGCGTCCGTTGCGATGTGATGACGAGGCTTGCCCCGCATAGCCGCCAGAAACGCAGTGTATTTATGGGCCAGGGACCACTTGCAGCTTGTACTGGTCGAGCCGCATCATTGTCGGCTAGGGGGTTACTAAGGCATTCCAATCATCCTTGAAGATTCGCCAGTACATGACGTAATCGCGATCCGCGGTCTTCCAGGACCAGTTCAGGTTGCTGGGGGACGGCCATTGGGAATGCCTGCGGGATATCCGCCGATCGATCCTCAATAGGCAGTCGGGCATTCTTGGAACGCCAAGTCCCCTTTGGTCACCACGTCCAAATGACCATGCGTCTCGGCCGTGAAGTAATCGACCGAGCGCATCCGACCGACGACGAAGTATCCTACGGCAGCGCTATCGCGGGCGGCTACGCCACGGACTGCCAAACGAGATCCGTCATCAGGCTGCCGACGATCTGATCGGCGTCGCCGCTAAAACTTAATCCCAGATCGTGGCCCACTGCTTTGAGAAACGCATTGCAATCGCCCATATTGCCAGGCGGATACGCCTCGCAGAGCGTGATGATCTTATCGGCGCCGTCGGAATTCGGCACGGTCAAGGACCTTTCAACGGTATTGCGGGTAGATGACAGTTTGCGGGCCTTAACTACCGGCAATTTCCTGCAGCTCGATGGGGGGCGAAACACGGACGATGCGGGCACGGACGTCGGAGAATTGGGAATCGCTCTCGACCGGAAACAACTCGGTCCAGACCTTTTCAGCCAGTTGCGGAGCGCCGTCACTCTGATGTCGGACGACCTGCACTTCGACAACACGAGCCCGCATTCGCCGCGCGATCTTGGTGGCGGACGGCAGCAGCGTGTCCGCACGCAATCCTTGCTGTTTGAGAACTGGCGAGGCGTGGACTTCAACCAGGGTGGCATCCGGTTGGCCCGGCTTGTCGAGCCTGTACAGCCCGCAATAGCGTTCATGGCCTAGCTGACCACGAACGTCGCTGAGCATCTCGGTGAGGAGAATGCGCCGCTGGAACGACATGTCGCAATTCGGCTCCGCATCCGGATGGTTCGTGAGCTTTTTGGTGACATCTTCTTTGCCGCGGGACGTTTGCTCGAACAACTTCCAGGCCGGTGCCACGGGCGGCGTGGTCTGCGGTTGCCAGGCCAGCCAAAACTCGCTCGGCCGATAGAGCAACGAATTCTCCGGACTGTCGAAACGCGGCAGCAACAATTGCGAGTCAGGCAGGAACTGCAACCAATAGGGCGCGGAAAACGTGCTCAATCGCGCCGGCAGTACGAGTGGCGGAGCGCAGGTGACGTCTCCGGTGACGTCGAACGCGATTTGCGACGGCCATGTACCGTCTCCTTTCCAGAGCTGTGTCGCCAAGGTTCGCCAGACGCGTTGACTGACTTCGGCTTCTAGGGGCTGCAATGCCCCGTCCGTAGGATCCTTGCGCCACATGCCGTCGAGCCGATATTGCACCATCAGATGTCGCGGAGGTGGGGCCGGCTGCCCATTGTTCGTACCAGGTTCGCCGTCGCGCTGCAGCACTAAGCGAATGTCGATGCGAGCCTCATCCCACGTCCCGCTGTTTCCGGCGAGGTCGACCGCCGCGGTTGGGGCCGCGGTGTTTTGCGGCGTCCAACGTAGGTTCAACATGGTGCTGTCCCCCTGAATCTCAACCGTGCCGCGGCCACCCATATCTGTCCCTGACGTGATGGGAGGGGTATCGGTCAGCTTCACAGCCAAGCGAATCGCGGAACTGGCCGAGAGCCGTACGCTGACAATGTCAATGATCCAGGGCTGGGCATCACTCAGCTGCAATTCGATGGGCGAGGACAGCGTCGCGGCGGCCACCGGCTGCGGAACTTGATAGTCCGCGAACATCTCAGGCAGAAGCATGCGGCGCAAGCGGACCTTGGCAAAGTACCACTCCAGGCCCCGCTCGCCATTGCCCCCGCGCATGACACCTTCGATTAGCGGCGGTCGCAAGATGAATGACGAAGCGCCGTATAACGGAGCATCAGCGTCGGTGTCGAAGGTATGGCCGATGGGCCCCACCAAGTCCATCGCCAAGGATTTGTCAGGGACCCCTGAGGGGTTCTGCGTTTCCCCCATGGCGCCGCGAGTCCAGCCCGCTGCGGTCTCGGCCGGGTCGGGTCCAAACTCGGGCCGCACGATTGGTTCTTTGTCGCCCGCGGGGAATCTCGTTTCCCAATAATCATTGGTCTGCACGATCTCGGATTGCAGCGTTTCTGCCAAGCCGCCGACCGCGAACCAGGAATCATCCAGGACCACCAACAAACCGGGAACGCCTCCCTTGGCCGAATCTTCTTCAGATTCCGTCAACGGGACGATAAAGCGGACCGCGGGCCGCGGCAGTGTCTGCTCACGTCGGCAGGGCACGAAAAGTCGCCGCCAGGCGTTACGCGGGTCGTTTTTGTCGGTCAATGTTAATGGACGTGTCGGGTTCGCTTTAGGTGGCGATTCCGACGCCATGACGATCGGCCGAACTTCGGCGTAGAGCGGTTCATAGCGGCTGAGGGCATGCAGGGTGAAGCGATAGTACAAGGAACGACGATCCCCCGACACGTCTTCGCGAAACAAGTTGGCTCGAGGTTGATCGCAAACGATCGAGCGCGACTCGTCAAGCAAATCAACCGCCGAGCGATCGCCAAAGCCGATCGCGTCCCAAAGCATCGGGAGTGCCGGCGTCTCCAATTCCGCGGCAGTTTGGACATCCACGGCCGAGGTGGCAGGAAACTGGTCCAATCCGCTTTCGCTCAGCGAACCGAGAGGGAACGGGGGCACGGGCCGTCCTCGCCAGCGCCACACCTGGCGCAGTAAGCGAATTCGGCCTGCATAACGAAACACGCGCGGCGACGACTTCATCAGCGCTGCCGTGACGACCTGGCCGTTGAAGTCTGGCGCCAAGGACGCGAGCAGGATTTGCTGTCGGGCGTCGCGGCTTTCGGCCTTGAGCTTGTTTCGCTCCTGAGGTGACGCGGCCAGCACGTCCTGGCGGAATTTCAGTTCATCACGATGCGAGACGAGTTGGACGACCTCGTCCGTGGCGGCTTCGATCGTCAGTGACCAGGGGTCGAACAAGCGATACTTGGTTCCCGCGTCGTCTGTATACTCGCCGCCTTCGCAAAAGCCGCTGTGGAATCGTTGGCGGCCAGGTCGCGCCACGGCCGAGGCGTCGAAGAAGCTGGCGCGCACTAGCGGGTAGATGCGGAGTTGCCAAATCTCTTGCTCCTGGACCGTCACTTGAAAGGTTTCGTCGGCCAGCAGCACGAGACGGTCACCCGGGGCCGAATCCCAGAGAGTCAGCGCCTTGATCACAAACTTCGCCGGGAGCCGCTGTACGTCGTTTAGAGGATTTGGATGGGGGGCGCCGGTGATCGGATCGAATCCCAGCGTATTGGCCGCCGGAGACCAGAGTGCGCGTAAAACGCTTTTAGGCGCGTCGGTGCGCAGCGGCACAAGTTCAACCAGCAGATTCTCCACCGCCGGATCGTCGATCGATCCATCGTAGCGCGGGCCCGAGTTCGGGTCGAGCCGCGCGGTGGTTTCTTCATCGCCGCCTGTGCTTGACAGATACTTGTGGCGCGACCAGATCGCTTTGCGCTGAGCCGCGCCGACGCCTTGATCCATCTGTGTCCATGCGTCCCAAGTTTCGAGATCGGTTGCCGGCGGACGCAGGCGAAACGTCAGGTCGCTGCTTGCGCGTGGGTCGGGGCGCAATACGATCAGCGGAGCCGTCGGTGCCGCCAAGGGCCGCGTTCCCATCTGGTCGTCACGAACTTGTGCTGAGGACTGCGCGGCAAGTGCGGTTGAACCGGTTGAAAACTCCGGCGTGCCGAACGTGATGACCAGTTCGCGATCGGCGCGGGTGGCGCAAGAGATTTCGACCCAAGCGTTCTCGGTGACCGGCGCAGCAGCGCCGACCAACTCCCCATCGGCACGCCAAGGGAGCCAGGCTTCTTGGCGGTCGGAACGGCGCCAGGACAAGTACAGATTGCCCCCCACATACCCCAGACGAAAATCCAAAGGTCCGCTGCTGAGGGTTCCGATGTCGGGGTGCACGAGATTGTCGTTGGCCGTTACGCCATCGACCGTCAACTTCGAGCCGTTGCGTTCGATTTTCACGCCGCAGGTGTCGATCGCCGCACCGTTGGTCGAGCGAAGCCCGATCGAAATGGTGAACGTTACCGATCCGTCGTTGGAATCATCCGACGTGCCGGCCACGATGACGCGTGGGACGATGAGCAGCCAATTCTCCGTGTTGGCAATATCACCTTCGCGGCGCAAGTCGTCGTAGTTCCACCGCAGCGCTGGTTGCGATGACGTGAGCCCGACGATGCCCCATTCCTTGGCGAGTGGTCGCACTTCGGGCGGCACTTCCGGCAGCAGCGGGCGATCGGGTTTGGTCAGTTTCCCGGATGCGGGCCATTCAGGACGTTCCAGTCGGGGGGTGCCGATGCCGACGCGGCGGAGATAGACGGACTCGTGGATGATCTGTTGGAAGTACTTCAACTCAGCTGGAACGGCCGGATTGCCGAGCCGCAGGGATTCGGCTTCGAACTCGGCCGTCGTGATCGTCGAGGTGCGTAGCGCCGCGGGATGAGCGCTGGCGCCGGCGGTGAGGAGCGCCGGCAAGTTGCCGCAGTTGCCGCTAACGAATACAAGCGTACGGTAAAACTGTCCGAATTTGAGTGTCGGCAAGAGTCCCCAGTCGTGATTGCCGCCGGCAGCGGGAGACGGGATCTTGTGTAAGAAAGGCGGGAGCGCCTGCTGCAGGTCGGGCTGACCGTCCTGTTGATTGCCGAAGTCGAAGACATCGGCAATGTCTGCCAAAGGGCTAAGCGCCCCCAAATGCTGATTTTGATAGGCGATAGTGACCTGGCGGACTTGATTCTGGTATTGCAGAGGCAGGCTCACCACCTGGCGCCGATATGCAGCAGGCGCGTCATAGAACGCATAGAGCGGCTTCTTGGGGTCGGGCTGCAGAGTGTTTCTGGGACATACGTCAACGCAGTTCAGAATTCGCCAAGGTTGATCCTTGAAATAATCGTCGACGTTCGGAGATTCGGCGGCACCACGATCTGCTTGCTGCATCAGCAGGCCGAACCCCGACAGCTGTCGTAAGAGATCTTCATCCACGGTTTGCGTGATCGTGTCGCTGAACATCGCCGGCCGATCGACCTGGATGTTGACCGCGTGAGGAGTCGGCACGCGATACCGGTCCGACGGCTGCTCGCCAAATCCGGGCTGCTTCGGATTCGGCACCAAGGAAATACGCGCGGCCACACGCTTGAGGTGATCGGTGACGACCTGGGCCAGTTCAGCAGAGATGCCGGCGGCCGAAATCTCCGGCAAGAAATCTCGGAAGATACTGTTGACTTTCGCACCAGCTGGTAGATCGAAGCGTTGACCGGCAAGCGTTGTAATCAAGTCGGTGAACTTGCGATTCAAATATCCTGCGTAGTCGGTGTCGTTTGTGAGAAGCTGCTTATTCCAAACCGTAACCAATCGGGCAGTCTGTCCGAGTGCCAGCCGCTGCGGCAGGTCGAACCGAGGGAGTGCGGCCAAGGTTGACGGTCCCACCTGTTGCCAAAACGACTCGACGGGCTTGAAGCTGGTGTACCAGGCATCGCGCAGCTGCGGCAGGTTGTCGAGAACGTCAGGAGCGGCCAACAACGAAGGCGCGCTGGCAACGAGCACATGGTTCGTGCCTCCCAAGTTATTGATCAGCCGCAGTCCGCAACGACCCAAGCTGCGGTCCGCAAATGTAGCTGTTACGCTTGGTGTCCAGGTCGTCACCGATTCGCCTACGAAAGCCGCGAGCTTCGCCTTGCCGTCGCGCTGGACTTTCCACTCACAGCGCAAGTGATACGCGCCACCGCTGGCATCAAAAGTCTTGGCGTCGAGTTCATGGTCGCCGGTGGAATCGTGCAGCGTGAGCTTTAACTGCAATTGTTTCTGTCCCGCGCCGCTCGTTTGCAGCTTAACCCGGACCATGGCCGTTGGCTTGTCGGGCACGCCGCCAGGTTGGTAGCTGGCGGCGAATTCTAGCGCGTACTCGGCGCCGTCGATCCACGACGATACGTCCGTACCGACGGCTCGATGCGTCACGTTTCCCAACGTGACGACCCAATTGCGACCATCGGCGGGCCTGATTTCACCAAGTTCGGCATACGAGATCGGGTAGCCGGCCGCGTCGTCTACGCTCGTCCAAATGGTCGTGTACCAGGGACGAGAATTCGTCTGCTGGGGCAAGGCGACGTCGCTATTGGCAGCGAGGTTCCAGGCAGGTTCGATCATCCGCGCCAGCGTGGCCGGTAATTGCAACTCATTCCAGACACGGATCAGCGGACCGAGATCTTCGGCCAGAGTTGGTCGGATCAACGACCGCGGCGACGTATGCACACTGGGCGAGCCGGGGGGCGCGGTAGTAGACGGAATAGTGAGCGTTATTTCGTACCAACCTGAGGGCAACGGCGTCCCCTGAGCATAAGCGTCGAAAAGGGTCTCCATCCCGCCATCAGCGGTGCGAACATGCGCTGGGTCGATCAGCGTGGGAATGACGGCGATCGGGGCCGTTACGTCGTCGTCACGGTTGGCGTAAACCCTCAGGGACGCTGTTGAGACGTAAGGTCCTCCCTGCGCATTCTGCACGGCGAAGTACGTGTCGACCGCCAGGCCCGGCGGCCAGGCCATGTGGACTTGCCGCGATGGTTGTGGAGCATCGGTTATCGATTTGGCTCGCTCCTGCAGGTCGGGTGACAAGGCATCGCAGAGCGATTCCCACCATGCCTTGACCGACTTCGAGGGAATCTCAGCTCCCTCTTGCTCTTTGATCCGCAGCAAAGCCTGCAACGAGCGCAGATATCCGTCGCGCAGGACAGTTTCCTGCGTCGTAGGAAGCTGAGTGCTGGTCACCAAGGGCACCGCTTGTTGGATGGCGAACCGCAACAGGCCATTGCCGTCCGTCGTATCAATCAACCCCAACGAAGCCCGATCGCGCAGGGCGGCGACGATCATCTGCCAATACAAGCGAAAATCCGGGATGGCAACGTGGCCGCTGACGGCGTCCAGCAGATGCCGAGCGAGGTCCCAGTTTTCCGCCACCCGCTGGAGTAGTTTCAGCGTCCAATCGTCGCTCTGATCAGGCGGAGTCGCCGTGGCCCCGAGCGTGGAGCGGACCCACCCTGTCGACAACTGAATAAAGCGACCCGACGTATCGTGCGATTCGATGTCGAACGGCGCAATCAGGGCCGTCAATTGAGGCGCATCAGTGGCATTGCCGACCGTGACTGACGCATCGTACTCCCAAGCGATGGACTCACCGTGCGCAGGTGCCGTCAAGGGCGCAGTCTTGGGCGTGTATTTGACGTCGATCGCGGGAGCCGTGGTACGACGGAATTGCAATCGTGGCACGATCAGGATGCGAGCGTCGTTCGGCACTTGATTGCCGGCATAGGGAAGTTGCAAGTGGTCCAACTTGAGCACCATGCTCAAGTTGAGCCCGTAGCCGGCTGTTGTGGCGATGCGTGCGGCGGCTGCCTGCACTTGCAAGACATGACCTTCCTGCGGCGGGGGGGCCTGCGGGTTGTTGATATCCCATTCGAATGCCACGCGCTTGGCGAAATTCCGCAACTCGTCCAAGCGACGATCCAGGGCAGCGATGCATTCAGCCGGCGCCACGGCGCCCGGCAACGGCCAAGTTGCTACTGCGGGCAAAAGCTGGCCGCCGGGGGGCAGTGTTCCGCCGAAGAACCAGACGTCGCAATCAACGATGGGCTCCCAATGCCAGAGTTCCACCCACCGGAGATCATCATCACTGGTGACGTCGAACCCCTCGGTGAAGGTCAGCTGCAATGACAGACCGACGACCAACGATCGATCGGTTGTGTTCTCGTGTGAAAAGAGTCGCTGAGCGTCGCAGAGCAGCGCCAGTTTTTTCGTCATGATTCGGCGTCCTCGGTAAGCCTCAAGCCGTGCGTTCGAGATGAGAATCGCAAGCGTCAGCGACGCGTTTCTGGCGCTCCGCCTCCGTCGACTGACGTTGACCTCCTGAGCCCGCGAAGCGCTTCTCGACGCCAGCGCTGTAGGAGATCGTCAAGAAGAAGCACACTTTGATGCGGACGGAGAGATAACCGTGTCCGATCAGAGTGCCGGTGTCACCGGTATATTCCAGTTCCAGCAGTAAGCGGATCGTCACGGTGACCAGTCCGCAGACGTCGACGTTGCCTCCCAAGATCAGCCCGATGCGAATTGTTAGCTGAGCGCCGCCGGAGCGGGCCGAGTCGAAATTGAGCTCGCCTTCGACAAAGAAGAATGCAAACACGCTTCCCTTGATTGGGCCGAACGAGATAGCCAGGGCCGCCCCCGCTGCCAGTCCGAGCGAGGCCGTGGTGACGATTCGCGCGCTGCCGGGAAGGTAGCGTCCGCGAACATCGATCCAGCCGCCGCCCCCCAAGATGAAAATCGTGAGGGAGAACGGCGTGGCTTTCTCCGCGACGTGGACGCGGAGTGTGATGGCGAACTCCGGAATGGCCACCAGCGACAATTCCGCGCCGAAGCGCAAATTGGAGAGGGCACATACACCGAACGTCATGTCCGGCAGGGGAATGTTGAGGATCGCCTCAACGCCCACTGGGAGGCCGTTTTCTTCCTTGATGCGCAAAGTGAAGCCGCTGCTGGGATCGCTTACGGCTTTCATCACGTCGGACAACATCGACAAAACGCCGTTGAGCTCGACTTTCGTCGGATCCAACGAGAAGTGGGTCTTGCCCGATTCGTCGAACGTCAACTCGGTATCGAGAAACGTCACCAGCGCCGTGCCGCCAAGCGTCAGATCCCAATGAGCCTTCAAACTGCCGTGCTGCGTGCGTTTTGGCGACCCGGAGAGTCCCGATTCAATGCGCACCACCGCGGTAAAAAGCACCTGGCGGAGACTGACCTTGAGCGAGGCGGCGTCGAACAGCGTCGATGGACCCGCAATCGGTATGCGAATATCGGCTTGGACCCACCCGCGGCCAGACTGCTTGTCAAAATCCTGCGTGATCTTGACCTTGTCCTTCAAGCCGGCCGGAGCTTTCAAATCCGGAAGGAGATTGCTGAGGTTCATCCCAGCGAAGTCGGGAAGCATTTTTCCCAGATCGATCTGCCTCATAAAGTCGTCGGCCGCCGGCAGTACCTGGTCCAGGAGCTTGCCCGACGGGAGACTCACGCCCATTGCTTTCAGCTGGTTCCCAGCGCGATTGACCAGGGCGACTGCCGGCGACATATCGATCGGTACGCCTTTGAGGGCCTTGGCGGGATCGTAAAAGTAAGCAAGCTGCTTGCGAGTGAACTCCATGCCCTGGACGATGGGCGAATCTCCAAACGCGCGAACCATCCGCAGAACGTTCCCCGCTTCTTGCACGACGCCGGCGGGGAACTTCGCGGCCAGAGGCTGCGCGAGACCGTCAATAATGCCGTCGAACTGCCCGCGAACCGAGCCCAGCGTGTTCCTAATATCCCGGGCCAGCGCGCCGAGATCACCGCTTTGTAGCGCCTTGTCAAAGGCATTGTTGACGTCTTGCTCCCAATTCTTGACCGTATCTTTGATCTTTCCGCCGAGATCCGCGGCCTTAATCGTTCCCAAGAGTCCGCTGGCGGTATTGAGTTGCTTGATCAGGCCACTTGTATCGACAACGTCGGCCAAGCTTTTCAGCTTGTTGACCTGCTTTTTGTAGTCGTCGACGGCCTTGGACACGACTTCGCCAAGCTTTGCCACGTCACATCTGGCGATTTCGGCCACTAGGTCGTCCAAAGGTTTCTTGACATTCAGGATCGACTCGAGTGCATCGCCCGCGCCGACCGCCAGCTTCGAGATGTCGTCCACCTTCGTCTGCAGTTCCTGCAGCCGATCCTTAACGATCTTGATTGTGGTCTGCAGGACCTGCTCCAGGTTGGCCAGTTGGTTCCACACCTCGTCGAACGCGTCGAGAATTTCGTCGGCCCCGTGGCTGAAGATGGCGACGAGCTTTGTGCGCCAATCGTTCAACTGCTTGTCGACGTCCTCGGCCATCTTGCGGCAGTCGGTGGCGAGAGCGACGTCGAAGTGCTTAGCGAGCGCGCCCACGGCCTGCCCTACGAAACGGGCAACCACTGCCTGGATCTGACGCAGCGCGGCATCGACCAGTGCAACGAGTTGGTCGACGATGTCTTGCGGCGGCACGACGTCCGGCAGCGAGAAGCTCAGCATGGCCTCGAAGGCCGCTTGCAGCTCAGTCAGTTGGATTTCGATGTGGTGGATGATCTCCTGGGGAATGGCAACGACGCGATTCAGTTTTCCCAGTAGCTCGTTCATCCCGGTATCGACGCCGGGGGCTGCCAATTGCAGGATATCCCAGCTTTCACGCACGTAACTGGTGGCCAGCGACCTGGCTTTCGCCGGATCGCTGGACGATGTGAGTTGTGCGATCCGCTTCGACAGTCGATCTTCAAACTCCTGGGTGATGACTTGCGAGCTCTGCTTGTGCCAGCGTTCGATCGACTTTGCCATCAGCGTGGGAAAATCTCGCGGCGTGATCATGGCCACCGGTTGACCGGTCGACTCTTTGGGGAAGACCTGCTGATAAGCATCCGCGGCCTCGGTCACCGCGGTATTGATTCTCCCGATCGCGTCGAGAACTTGTTTGCGGGTACCGGCCGCGGCGAGATTCTGTTGCAGGATCGCGTCGATTTGAGCAAACGTGCTGCCGGCCTCCGCGGTCCTCGCCCGCGCGGTAGCGGCCTGAGCACGTTCTTGGGACTGAGTGCCGGCCGACGCTTCACTGAGCGGATTTGCGCGGACCATCGTCACGTTGCGCAACATGGCGCCCACAGCCTTTTCGGTACGATTGGCCACGACGTTGACTGGCTTGGCGGCCACAATCTGGTAGCTGAACTGTTCGTAGCCGCCGGCCAGGACCTGTTCGTCGGCCAGGGGCCGTTCCAACCGGTTTGGCGACAGCGACTCGACAGGCGCTGCCGTGGGCCAGGCCACGTCCGGAAAGTCGACGTTCCGTATCGCCGGCCAATCGTCCGTGTTCAGCTCTTTACTTATCTGCGAGGTCGGATCGATGTCGGCAATCGAGAAGAACAGCAGCTTTTGTGGATCGTCGATTTCGGCGACCAAAGTGTCCCCTGCGGCTGACGCCCCCGCGACGCTCAGGCTGACGTGGGGCTTTGGATACACGGCCGGATCAGCGCCGGTCTGCCAGAGCGGGATCACGTAGCCGATCGCTTGCAGCTCAAACACGTTGTCATTCTTGACTTGATCGATGACATCATGTCCCCAGCGTCCGTCGACGGGGATGATTTTCGAATGGAATTGAATCGACTCGACGAATCCGCGCGCGATTTCGCCCCCACCCAGATCGGGATAGGAACGGCGGGGCTGGAGGATCTCGACGTACTCGCGCACCTTGCGCAACACAGGGCGCCCAGCAAGATGGTCTTGGCTCCCCACGTCCAGCGTGCCGTCATCCTTCCATAGCGGACGAAACTGGATCGACGTTCCGACCGTTCGTTCGTAGATGACGACGTGCTTGGCATAGTTCCAGTAGCCGGCGATTCGCCCGCGCCGTTCGACGCTGTAGAAAAACGTGCGCCCCATTGCGGTGTCGGAGTAGATCGTGGTCAAGCCGTTCTGAAACACCGCCTTCTGATGCCCCCAGCCTCCCAAGGCCGAGAAGGCTGGCCGATTGAGTTCGCCGGCAGTCGACAACCTGCGTTCCGGTCGGAGTACGAAAGGATCGTATTGGGCCTTGAACTCAAAACCCCACAGCGCGCCACCTTCGAGCTTTGGCATCCTATTGGCCGAGGGGGCAGGCGGAGCTTCGCCGGTAGTCGGATCCTGCATGATCTGCGTGGGATCGCGCAGCAAGTAGCTGACGCCCGAGGTCAGGGAGAGAGTCGACGACAGGCTGCCCACCCAGGGTTGATAGATTCCTAATCGGGAACTGTAAGCCTGATACTGCCGGGACCAACGATAATTGAGAAACGCGAAAATCTGGTCGCGTAGCGGCAGGTAGTCGATCTCTCGATTGTCGACATCTTTGCCAAGAATCCGCGACACGCGCGGGGGGAGCGACTTGGCGACGTTGCCCAACCGGGCCGATAACTCGGCCAGTCGCAACCCGTCGGCTCGCACGCTGCAAACGAGTCCGTAGAGCAACTCGAAATCGATGCTGTGGATGGCGGCCCCGGGGGCGCGTTGCCCGGGATATCCGAGGATGCGCCGCAGGTTCCAAGTCGCTTCGACGAAGTTCTGCTTGAAGAACGAGGCATCAAGTTCAAACCGTGTCAGTGGCCCCAAACGAAATTGCGCCGGTTTGCCTTCGACAGCATCGACACCGTCATGTTTCTCCATCGACTCGCCGACGGCCTGTGGTGGAAAGGCCATCTGAAATCCCTCGGTCGCTCCTCCCAGTTCCCAAGAAGCTCCCTCAAAGCCTTCAGCCGACCAATTTCCAACTTCCAAATTGCCGTCGACCCCGCCGATGCCCAATAGCTGGGGGGCCAAGACCATGGCGACTAAAAATGGCTGCCGATCAATAATCACCAATGGCAACTTCTCGCTGGCGGCCGGCGTGACGCCCGACTTCCACTGGAACAGCTGCAGGGCAACGCGTTGCGACTGGCTCCGCGCCGTGCTCTCGCGCAGACGCATCAGAAACTGTGTAGTCGGCAACGTCTTGTCCGTCGCCGGGATGACCAGGGCCGTTTCTCGGACAAAGCGGCGACTGACCGCCGTAGGCGAGGGATCCCAAGGACCGCGCGACACCGGCTCGACTACGTCGATGGGATCAAATGGCTCATCAGGCAGGCCGTCTTGGCCTCCGGGCAATGCCCGATCGACGCGCAGCTGCATCTCGACGACTGCCGTGGGAACGTCCGGGCTCCAGTTGCCGCGCGCGTCGCGCCAACCGAGCATCACCAGGCTTCGCTGCCTGCTGGCGACGGCCTCGTCGGGGAAGCCGCGATTCTTGGTCGGTACCCCGCCGACATCGAGATGTTGGTCGAAATAGTTGGCTGGTAGGTCTTCCAGCGGCGGCGCGAAACCGATATCGAGCGCTCCCATCCGCAGCCATTGTAACTGCCGCATCGGCGAAGCTGTGCCACCAGGCTGGTCGGGATAGCGCCGTGTCAGCTGCAGAGCGAAGCCACAGCAGACGCTGTCGGCCGCCGAATCGGGATCTTGTTTCGGGAACAAAGCCGGAATCTGATCGAGCACACAATCCATCGCCAACACGCCAGGCCGCAATGAAGTTGACGGCACTTCCGGATAGCGATAGAAATCTTGCCGCAAAAGCCCCGGCAGCCAAATCCGGTACTTGTATTTCTTGTCTTCGGATTCCGGGGCCGGCTCGGCGACAAAGGCAGCGCGAAACCGCAATTGCCCCGACCGTGCGAGCGCGTCGACCGACAACATGGTCTGCTCGCTCAAACTGTCGCTGACGTCGAACGTGAACGTCCATCGGCGTCGGTATTCGACATCCGAGGGTTGCTGGTTATTCGGATCGTTCCAAGTGGTCGAGGGATCCCAACTCCGCGCGTCGAACTGCGGAATGCCGGAAACAGGGCGACCGTCGAGGACCGTCTGCAGCGAACTGAGGTATCGCACTGCGGCCCTGTTGTAGGCCTCCAGCGCTGCGACCGTCGGCACGCCTTGCACACGCACGATCCAGGCGTTCTGGTGAGGATTGATGCTTCCGTCTTGATCCAATGCAGCGTGGGTTTGCACCAGCCACAGCGGGCGATCCCCATCCAAGTCGGCGCGGCGGATCATCTCCCGGGGAAGCGACAACGACATCTGCCCAGCGAGCAGTCCCTGATTCTGGGCAAAAGACAGAGGAACTTCTTGTCGCATCCGTACCACGATTGGAGCACTGTCCGGCTTCTGAGGCACAGCCAGTTGCTCGTCCAGGTTTTCGAGACTCTCTACGTGAGAGGCAGGCTGCGCGCCCAGAGCGAACTCAAATTGCCCCAGCAGGCCCTGGGAGGGATCTAATCCCAGAGTCTTGTAAAGCGGCGCCGGCAGCGACGCACTAAGGGTGCGTCGCTGCCCTCGAAGATCCGTATTAATGTCGAACTGAGCCGTCCATTGCGGCTGGTGAATGGCTAGCAACTCCCACACCAGCTGATCCCTCGTGGCATGCAGTTTTCCTTCGACCCATAACGGACTTTGAACGGCCAAATAGCCGCGCAGCTGACCGCGAAACTTCACCGTCTCGACCTTGCGCGTGCTCGGCGTCAGCTTGACGGTCAGGCTATTGGTCGACGAGGACTGACCGTCGGCTGTGGGAAGAAAGTCGAAGATCAAGTACTGCTCCGGCCTGCCGGGCGCGGGCAGAAGAATCCGCGACAGCGGGATCACGGCGTTGGTGGCCGGCAAGTTGAGCGTGCACTGCGGCTGGGGGCCTGGGGAAGATTCGATCTCAGCAACGCGCACGCCCCCCGCGCCGTAACCTAGCAAAGGATATTTCATGTTCATCACTTTATTCACTCGTAAACCGCTTTTGCGGATTGCAAGATCGACTCGGCTTCGTTGCGGTTCGTGGGGAACGCCGCCGTGTGGCCAAGGCTCACTACGGCGGATTTGATGGCCGTGACGAAATCGACCAACCGCTCAACAGTGGTAGGATTGATGTCGTGAAACAGAACGATCAAGTGATCGTAAGGGTGCTGCAGTGCTTGTTTCACGTTCGCATCAAGCTGCTTCAGTATGCGCGCGGCAACTTCTTGCCGTTTTTGGGCCAAGGTAAGTTTCTTTCCCGGCGGACGTTTCTTGTTCTCAGCATCCACGTTGCCCGTGATGTCGGCGTCCCGACTGTCGACGTTGACGCCGATGTGACGCAGGTGAAGTCGCTGGTAGGTCTCATTCATTCGTGCCTTCTGAGTATCGTTGCCGAACGCCAGTCCGGTGGCGCGGACATACTCGGTCGGCCGCGTTGCGAGTTCGATGTCATGCATGGCCAGCCGCAGGTCAGATTCCAAGCCGTTGGCCGGGACCGGGGGCGCCAGCGGGACGATGGAATCAGCCGGCTCCATGACCCGGCAGCAGTGCGGGTAGTGATCCAACAAGCTGCCACTATGGATGGCAATGACATGACCGTCCTGCTGTGCCGCGACCACACTCGCCTTACCTCCGTTGGTCGACATTCGCAACCGCTGCAGCGGAAGGACCAGAGAATAGGCCGAACAGTTGGTGAAGTCTGTTTTGGGCCGCCGCTTCGTGGTGCAGGCACGTGTTTGTACGAAAAATGCCGCTTTGACCGCGGCACCGCTGTTGGCTGTCTTCAGCGCCTGAATGATTCGATTGGTCCGCGCGGGGGCGGGGCCGTCGTCAAACGTCAACAGGATCGGTATGCTGGCCACTCACGATCTCCCTTAGATAGAAAATGACGGCCAAGCGGCTGCAAAATATCGTCGCGCACGCTGCTGGGAGAATGCGTCTAATCTCCTTGCTCCGGATTCGGTAGCTCCCGCACGAAGTAGCGAACCTGATCCACTTTTGGTGTCGGAAATGCGTAGTTGAGCGTCGTCGCTTTCTTCCCCTCACTGCCCAACAATCCCCAATACGCCGTCGGGTAGCGGTTGCGCGTCGCATCTAGCGGGCCCGAGACGACGATTACCACTTGGCCGTTCGGCAGGTTCAATTCGGCCGCCGGAAGTCCACCTATGACAAACCTTCCCTGATCGGCCGCTGATTTCGCCGCGATATCGGCACCAGCGGCCAATTCAGTCCACCCAGGTGCAGTTTGCAGAAAACTCACGATCGCGTCTGCATTCGCGGCAGTCGGAATCTCGTTGATTCGGCAAGCAGAGGCGACGGCTTTAACGAACCCGCTCGCGTCCGACTTGTTGGTTGGCCAGGCTTTCTCGCACTCCTTTATTACAAGCTGGGCATTAAGTAGCGCATGACCATTCTCGGGGCTCAGTTGCTCATCGTCCTCGAAATGGTCGGGCCTTTCCTCAGGCTTGCCCAATAAAGCGTATGCAACATCCTTAAGCTTCTTCACCGTGACCTCGACGAACATGCCAACCAAAACGCTAACCGCTGCAAAAACATACGCCTGCGCCAGTGTATTGCGGGCCTCGACCGCCGCGTGATCTTGCCCTGCGGGACTGAACAAACCCGCCTTGATCACCATCGTGATTGCCATCGCCAGTGCCGTTGCCTGGAATGGTAAGATCAAATACCAGGGCACCCAGCGGTTCTTGAGCTTGCCGACCCCCACGTAAGTCGCGAAGGAATTTAAGGCATGAATCAGCCCACCCAGGGCGCCTCCCGTGGCGACGATCAACAGAAACGCAGCCGTGGTGAGCTGCTCCGGCACCGAAGACGACGAGAGCAGATAAATGAGCAGCCCGATTAATGTGAGAGTGGCCGCAATTAGTCCAATGGCCAACGACCATATGGTGAAACCTGTGGCGTACTCGTCGCCAGCGCTTTTGCGGTTCATATTACCTCCACGACCAAGATGATTGCGATCGTTTGCGACGATTACCGGCAGCGAAAATCAGGCGGTGACGTAACTTTGGCCGGATCCGCCAAGTCGAGTTCGAGGCGCGTGTACGGCTCATCGAAAACCTCGATGCCAACAGTAAACGCGCCCCATGCGCGAAGCTTGAGCACTGCACGATTGTCCCGAGACTGAACGTCTTGGACATCGGGCACAAACGTTGGATGAAGATGAAAACGAACCCTGCCGCGCAATGTCCGGTTTAAACCCGTAACCGGTTTCACTTCGATGCGCAGGTCAAACCATGTCGGCGACTCAGTCGGGGAGGGCGAAATACTTTTTATTTCCTCCGTTGCTTTGCGATCTCCAGTAACCGTTGCGGTCAACTGCAAGCCATTATCCATGTCTTTGCCACCCCAACGTCCCTTTTGCGGATCAGAACTTGGCGAAACCGGCGGAGGTATCATCGCCGCGCCCGGTGCCGGGGGGCCGACGTCGTCAGGACCTCCCGAAGGCACCCATCCTCCGACTTTGTCGGGACCGTTCAGGAATTGCAGGATATTGCCCAATTGCTCATGGTCGCCTTCCACCGGATAAAACACCGGTTCGATTCCATAGAGCGACACAAAACGATATCGCGCCATCGATTCGCTGGTGTCATTCCAAGTGGTCAATCCCAGGATCGCGAAATGCCGGATCGATCCGGCGCCGAGCGCAAGCTTGGTTTGACGAAGAATGTGGTTTAACGCAGGATCGTTGAGCGAGAAACCGACAAAGACCACGGTTTGTGTGGCGAAGATGCTGATCAACTTCTGAGCGATGCTGTTCGTTACCTGATAGCGATTCGTGTAATCGCGGTCGGTGAGAATAATATTGGCTGGATCGTTGTATCGCCCGTGTAAATGGACCACGCAACTATCATATTGCGGGTCTTGCAGTCGAAACAAAAACTCGGACACATCCGAGTCGTTCGACCAATCGACGACCGTTGGCATCAACTGCGTCTTACGTAGTAGAGCTTCTTCCAGAAGACAATCGAAGTTCGTAGTCAGGTAATGCTTGAAGGGTAAGCCAACTACCCGATCAACCATTGGCGTGCCATTCAGCGTGCGCTTTGGACGGAACGTTTCTCGCAGTAGCGCGAAATAGCGATCCTCGCCCATTTGTCGGCGTAGCTCTTGCGCCCGCCATAACGGATCCTGACTTTCCGACAGCCACGCGATGGCGCTATCGTAGTAGCCGCCGGAACGTCGTACGGCATCGTCGAACGTTCTAAGAAGCTCGTCCCACGAGGGATAGCCTGCGGCGATGCTCAGCCCGGCTCCGATAAGCGCAGAGCACCGAGCGGTCTTTATGGCGTCGAATAATGCGTCGGCGGCGTGGCGATTGCCGACCGAAGCAAAGGGATTGCTGCGAGGTGACATCGAAAGCCCCGGGTTACACCCAACCGCATAACCTTCAACTTCACGTCACCAACATATCGGGGGGAGTGGGCAATGCAAGAAAGTGGGAATTGAAGCTTTGGGGAAAGATTAGGAAGCAGTCTCCCAATCCTGGGAAAGCACTCGAATTCTGTGACCGATTTGAAGGTCAAATTGGCCACCCGGCGACAATTTGTGCCAATTGCGCGTCCGTTACAATTCGGGTGCAAACCCGTGTGCAAACCCGTGTGCAAACGCTGTCGTTGACGTCGCCCAACCCCTGTAACTCCAGCGACTTGCGAACAAGGTCACCCGGAATCATAATCCGCGTGTCGGGGGTTCGACTCCCTCCGCCGCTACTTTTCTTGTGCTTGGGATTGAGCTCCGCGGCCTGCGGCGATCTCCAGCAGAACCGCGAAGCTTCCCAGCGATGCCGCTGAATCACTGAATTGCCCGTGCGCCGAAGCGGCCAGGTTATTCCGAGTCGCGCGCTCGAGCCGGCGGTCCGCTGACCCCTTGGCGAGCTGCCTGTGCTCAGGTCAGGCCGCGCGAGCTAAGGCCGACAAGCTCCCCCTGCGAATCGGTCCGCCTGGGGCGGCAACCTTGCGGCTCCGTCAAGCCGCGTGGATCCACGCGCTAGCATCGGCCGCTTGAGTCTGATCGAAGTATTGCACCTTGGCGGTGGTAAACGGCTTGCAAAACATGGCCATGCCCTTTTCCCAGGCCCGGTCGCCAACCATGGCCAGCCGCTCGATGTGGGCGAAATGCTTGAGATCGAACTTTACATCCTCCCAAAGAGCGCCCAATTCCCAACCGTGAAAATCGTGCATCTGGCACAGCACGCGGATCTTGCCGTGCTGCTGAATCAGGCCCTCGACCTGGGGCACGAAGCGCTCGTAATCTTCCTTGGTGAGCTTGCCGCTCAACTCGATCGCCAATACCTTGCCGCCCGCCTCGGGACGAAAATTCAACATGCCTCTAACCTCCTTCACAGAGAGCCGATCCAGCCGCGTACAACCAATCGCACGGTCGAATTGGGGCTATTCTAGAACGAGCCCCCGGTGGTGCCAAGCCGCGGCAAGGTGTGTTGCGCCCAGGCTCGACTGGTGCTGGTGGCGTTCACCAGTTTGGTTCGCCGGATAGCTCGGAACGCACTCGCCAACCGGTTGGTCGGTGGCGCCTGAGCCTACGCCCAAGGCCAACGGCGCTGTAGGGAAACCAGTGGCCCCAAGCACCGTTGGAGCCTACCGCTGGTAAAGCCGCGCGCCGCTCGCCTACGGCCTGTCCCAATTCCGTCCTGGGACGGTCACTCGAAATCGATCGGTCATTTTATTGGGCTTTCTGGTTATTGGGTTTTCTGGGCTTGCTGGGCAGCCAGAGACCGATGGCGCTTAGCCGGCTGCATTCCCAGCTTCTCGGGCTGGTTCCCCAGGAGGTGCATCTCGCTGAACCCCGCAGTGGCAGCGGTGCGAGAACAGCATCGCCCGTGTTGCCAAAGCCGGATTTCGACCACCTTCCCAGCCCCCTGGGCGGGCCTTCGCGTCTGGCACGGGAAAACGCTCACGCGATGGTTGCATGGCGAACGCCGATTGGCTTGAATGCGAGTTCGTTCGCCGGGGGAGAACGCGACTCCCGAGACGCAAAACGGTGGGCATCACTGGCAACGCATATAACGAATCGAGAGCGAGAATCGCTTTCGGTGCCTGACGTGGAGACCATACTGTGCTGGCAAACCTCAATTGTCGTGTGGCGATGCTCGTGCTCGCCTGCTTGGTGGGTTCGGCCCGTGGCGAGGCGATGCGCGTTAAGGATCTCCCCATACCTGCTGAGGCCAGCGAGCTCTCGATCATGAAGCGCCGGGGCGACGTTCGCTTCACGATGGATTCCGATTTCAAATCGGTCGGAAAGTACTATGCCCAGCAACTGGCCGAGTTGAAATGGACCAAAGCTGGGAAAGACAATCTGCAGCGAGATTTCTGGGTCCAACACTTTTCCAAGGACAACCTGTCGCTCGAGGTCCGCGTCGATCGCAGAGGCTCAGGCTGCGAAGTTCGTCTGACTCCACAGGGGCTGACGTGGGAGGAAGACGACCAACCGAGCCCCAAAGACCTGCCCCTACCCAAGGACGCCACAGAGATCGAGTACGACGATTTTTTTGAATCGATCGAGATGAAGAGCGCGTCAGACGTAAGAACGCTCGCGGAAACTTTGTCTCAGGAACTTGTCGAGCGCAATTGGACGAAGGTCGCCACCGAACACGATCTCGAGACGTTTGTCCAGATGAAATTCACTCACGGAAGTTCGTCGCTCGAGATCAGCATCCGGGCCGAAGACAATGGCAGCGAAGTTGCGATTCGAACGAAAGGGATGCAGTGGGACGGAATGAAGGCCGAGATCGAATTGGCCAAGCAAGCCAAGGAGGCCGCCGAGAGGGCTGCGGAGGAGCAAGAAGCCGCCGACGCGGTGGCCAACCTGCCCAAGCGCAAGGACAAACGCAAACAAGGAATCGATCAACTGCCGCGGCTTCCCAATGAAGGTCTCGTCGTCATCAACGGCGTGTCGTTCAAGCTGCCGAGCGTGGTGGCTTATGAGGTCTTCGAAGACGGCCAATGGTTTACCAGGATCGTTGCGACGGAGCGGCCGATCAAGCAAGAAACCTTGTTGGCCAGGCTCAAGAAGACCGGCAGCGACAAAGACGCAAACCAAAGCGCCCCGTCTTGGCCGCAACCGCATCTGCAAGTGGAATTGGACGAGGACGACCGACCCACGCGACTCAGTCTGCTCGCGGACGCGACTCCGGGCGGAGGTTCTGGCGACGAGCTGACTGGCACGGCGCTGGTCGAAGACGGTCGCGCGCGCGGTACGGTGCAATTGAGAGAACCGGGTGATTTCTTCGACAAAGTGTACACCGCCCAAATCAGCTTCGACGTGCCCGTGCTGACCCGCGACTCGATTCCGGCGAAACGGCTTTTGGATGCCACCAGGCTAGCCAACCATGGTGTGTTGACGATCGGCAAAGAGACCTACCGGCTTTCCAGCGTGGTTGCTTATCAAACGAACCAGTTCGATGAACCTGTCACGGTGATCGTGCTGTCCGAGAAACCGCTGAAACTGGCCAAGATTAAAGCGGCACTCGGCAAGAAGAGCCTGGAGGATTACTTCGAGTTCGTGCCGCAAGTGAAGTTGGTCGTCGACGCGGAAGATCAGGTGAAATCTTTGTTCATTTGGGCTGACAATACCAGCATTGGTGGCAACGACCGCGTGACCGGAGACGTGGTTATTGAAGACGGCCGCGCCCGTGGAACCGCCAGATTGGCCATGCCGGGCGAGTTTTTCGACAAGCAGTATACGTTTGTGCTGAGTTTCGACGTGGACGTTTTGGGGAAACCGACCTCCACCGCGGAACCTCCGGACTCGCCAGGTGGTTTAGTCGCCGACAGCTACGATGGCTTTCCCATTCCCGAAGGCTACAACGGTATCCAAAAGGAAGGCAGCAAGTTTCGCTCAGAGACCACTACGACCGTCACCGCCGAAATGAACGCGGTCGTTGACTTCTATCGACGTGAATTGGCCGCGGCCGAATGGAAGGAAAACGCCCAAGATGCCCGCATCGAAAAGCAATCGGCGAAGCTTTCGTTCGAAGGGCCGGACGGCAGCCTGATTGTGCGACTCGAGGCGAGCGGGAATGAGACTGCCATCACGCTGACCACGCGCAACTCCGCGGCGGCCAAAGCCGCGGGCCTGCTGCCATCGGCGGGCAAAGGACGGATGATCATCGGCAACGGCCACGACAAGGCTGCTACCGTCACCGTCAACAAGCGAAACTACAAAGTCGCTGCCGGAGCCGGCGCAGACGATCCGAAAACCGGCGTGAACTGGGACGTCGCTCCAGGCAAGTACTCCGTCTCGGTTCAACTTCCCGGCGAAAACGTACAAACCGAAGAGGTTACGATCGGCGCCGACGAGATCTGGGGCGTGATGATCCTTCCGAACGGCGCCCCGCTGGTACTTCAACTTTACTGAGCCTGTTCGGTTTGGCCTTGGCCTGACCTGGCAGGGCGAAAGCCCGGAATGTCCGCGGCGGGTTATTGTCTCCGTTGCGAGCAGACCTACGCAGCCAACTGCCTCCGCTCCGAGCATGTCTTCGCCTTTGGCTCAGGCAGCACAGCGTAGTTCCCTGCCCTTCATAACCCATCCCCCGCCCCGCCGTTTTCCACCGCCGTCAACAAACAGGAGCGTGAAGGATCTTCACTGGAAGTTCAGGAAGAAACCCTCTAGCGTTACGCAACGCAGGCCGGCGGCGAGATCGTCAAGTTTTTCAAGATTGCCGAGACGGCGAGTAAGGGCGAGGAACGCAAGACGTTCCGCGAACCTATCGCCTACCGTTTGGAACTTCACGGCGGATCGTGCCTGCCAGAGATGATCAGCGCCGCCGAGAGAACAGCGAAACCAAGGAATTCGGTATGGTGTTAGACTCGGGCAGTCCTTTTCAGAACTGGATCAAGTCGCACGGTGGGTGTGAACCCGGGGAAGTGCTGGCGGGGCAACTCCTGGTTGCTATCCGGGAACTTCCGATCGGAAGGACATTGGTCATTGGCCGAGGCGCGCATAGGTACAAGCAACTCGACAATGATGTCCCGTTTCGGGTCGAAGTACCGGGAGTGCGTGTCAGTCGAATTCATGTTCGCATTGAGCGAATGTCAGCCGATCAGTATGCGGTATCCGATTGTCACTCACGCGAGGGAACGTTCGTGGTTTGTTCCGGCGAGGACTTCAAGCGAATCGATCCAGACAGCTCAGTTGTAGTTCAGTCGGGCGAGGAAATACGCATTGGCGACCGAGTTCGGCTTGTGCTGCCGTAAGGGCAACGGCTCCAAACTATCGAGACTCGGTGATTTTCGTCGCACGATGCGGTATGGTCGATGCCGCAGGACACGGATAGATCCTGCGGTCGTCCGGGACGCTTGAATTGGCCGAGCTGACGTCTGCCAGTCAGCGGGGCGCGCCCAGTAAACTTGGTGCCCACCAAGCTAAGGGTAAGCGAAGCTACCAACTTCGCGTTTCGTGCCCACGCCCGTAGAGCCGGATGCATGGAGATCGTGCCTGTCTGGTTCCAGGGAGGCTGTGCTGAGTAATCCCATCGGTTCCACGCTCCTTTTGTGGCTCTTCGGGGAATTCCGTGAGTCATTGCGGCTACGAAGGTTCCCCGGGCGATCCGTCCGGCATTGACCGCCGGTGCTAGCGAGATAATGCGTGGGTCAGTCCTGGCCCGCCCCTTGGCGCTCAGCTCAGGCTCGACAGAGGGGGTGCTCGACAGAGGGGGTAGCGCCCCACCACCCGCTACGCCGTCGCCGTGCGCCCGCTTGGCCAACCGCGGGCGTCAGGCCCTTGGCGACGCATGCGACCAGAAGCGCGGGCAGGGTTTGAAGCCCCGCGGGACCTGGAAACGGCCTGGTCGCGATTGGGCGTCGGTCTGTTTAGCCCAATGGCTGCAAGGTACCATGGTCGTTCCGACGGGCCCGGCGACGCTATTTCAGACTGCCGGATCGCGAGAACTGCGGTGCACGCTTTAGGAGGAACACTGTGTCCCCTGGAACCGGTCCCGAAGGTAAATCGAAGGCGGTCAAATCGACACTTGGCAGATGGACTCCCCGCCGCAGAGCCAGGTCGGCACTGACCTGGGAAGGTCTTGGGCAGCGATCGCGGCGCGACCGGCTCGATGGCGCAACTCGGCTAGCCGGTGAGTCGCTCGAGCTGCGCCAACTCTTGTCCGCGTCCGCCTGGCAAGGCGTGCCATCGGACGAGCACGTGGCGGCGATCGTCCACAGCGGCGAACTGGGGGCGGCCGAGGCGGTCGTCCAAGACACGCAGTTCGATATCGCCAACTTTCAGCTCACGCTGCCATCGGTGCTGGAAGGCGCGCAGACGTTTGATATGGACGGCCTGCGGTTCTACAGCGGAGCCGAGAAAGTCATCCAGCAGAATACGACCACGTTCGGCAGCAGCGGCGCACCCACCTGGGTGCTGATCGGACAGATCGGACCGACGTTCACGCCGATGCTCATGACCTACGGCGTGACGACCCTGTATTCCGGCACGGGCTTCAACGATTTCGTGCGGTGGACCGACGGATTGTACACGGTGGCCAACACGCTGGCGGACAAGAAGGATCCGAACTCGTTCGGAATGGTGTTCGGCGGCATGCAGGTTCAGCCCTTGGACGGCGGGTTTTACGTCGATTCGATTCTCAACGACGGCGCCAGTTACGAGATTGACAACATCACGAACGGCGTCGTGAAGACGCAAATGCCCAATACCCTCACAGCCGGTCAGCAGTTGCAGTTCGCCGACCTCGTCGGCGCCAGCGGAATTGTGAACGGGACCGGCTACTCCGTCGACGAAGTCGTCGATCCGATGACGTTCACGATCAAGGCCAACGACGGCCACGATCTGAGCCAAGCCAGCGCCACGGGGGGTTCGGTAACGACGGTCGCCAGTCCGAGCGACGACGAGGGCTGGGGAGCCCTGGTGCCCAATGGGCAGCAGATGCAGCTTATCGACAAGGGGCAGCGCGCGGCGCACTCCGTCTTTGCGGGTTTCACGCCGACGCGAATGCTGATCTCAAAAACCACGGACGCCGTCCCGCAGCCGCTCCTGCAATTCGCAGGCGTGCAGACCGTGGGGTACAAGGGGGGGCATTTGCAGGCCGGAGTCGGCTTTCAAGGCGCCGGCAACGCGTATTACCTGCAGGTCGATTACCTGGGCTTCTACAAGTTCGTCAACGCGAACAACTCGAGCGACAACGAGTTCGTGGCGACGATTTCGGTCGGGCAGAACGCGCTCACCCCGCGGATCAACACGTCGGGCATCGTCGATGGCACCGTCAACACGACCGGAACACCCCACGGCCTGGCCGACGGCGACTGGATCCACTTCACCAGTCTGAATATGCCCGCATCCGGCGACGGTTCGCCGCAGCCGCTCACCATCGGCACGTCGTACCAGGTCCACGTCCTCGGACCGACCAGCTTCCAGCTCATCGACCCGGAGACGAATCAGCCGCTGGTCGATCCCGCGATCAACGCGACGGCCGCGACGGCCGTCAAGGAGATCGGAGTGACGAGCATCGCACCAGAAGAGATCGAGTTGGCGGATGGGACAAGCGTCACGCAACTGGTCGTCACGACAAGCCAGCCGCACAACCTGGCCGTTGGCGACCCGATTGTCTTCGCGGGCCTGCAGTTGACGACCGGTGAAATTCCCGATCAGACGTATTATGTCACGGCGCTGGTCGGCGGCAATCAGGATGGAACGTCCACCAAGTTCATCTTCGGCGACGCGGACGGAAACGACTACAACCCGCTCGTGCCGCCGGTCCTGCTGCAGGGACGCGTGACGGCGCCGCTGTTCAAAGCCGGCGGCGTCTTCCTGGGGGGCGATGCCACGCTCAAATTGTCGTTCGACGGCGCCTTCCGCATCGGCGACTGGCTCAAACCCACCGATTTCAAACTGGAGCTGAGTGGGTCGGTCTCGCTGTTCAAGGACTTCGGAAACGGGCTTGCGGTGGGGGGCGTGGCCTCGCTGAAAGGGGACAATGAGACCTCAGAAGGGCTTGTCGTCCAGGGGGTTGGCGGAGACTTCTCGGTACCCGCCTGGGGCTTCAACATCACCGGCAACATCACCAAGAGCGATCCCGATACGAAGCAGCAGTCGTTCAATGTCGCACTGACGGGGGTCTCTGCGACGTCGATTCGCGACGATTCGGGCCGGGAGACCATCGCCGTCAACGGCAACGCTTTGGTTATGGTGAACTCCTGGAGGTTGTCCGTCGACGCCATCCTGGGGCATGGCCAGACGAACGGCCTGACCATCATCCACGAGGCGGACGGCACGGTGTGGGTGAGCGAGGCTTCGTTCACGATCGTGTTCGACAGTCTCAAGCCTCCGATCGCCGAGAACAATACGCGCTTCATCGAAAAGCTCAGCATTATCGGTGGCGCCGTCGACATCTGTTGGGAGAGTTCCGGGCCACACTCGCAGGATTTCGAGTTTGGGTTCGGCGGGAAGTTCTCAGTGGCCATTGGCGATCCCACGCCGGACGCCAACGGCAACTGGAAGCCCGGCATTTCCACGATCTCGGTCGCCGTGACGCCCGACCTGGTCAAGATCACGAGCATGGGCGTGCACTTCAGCGGCACCGGCAGCTTCGCGTTGCAGGTGAACGGGTCGTTCGCGATCAAGTACGGCGAGAATGGTGAGTTCCCGATTATTGCCCGGGACCTCTACTTTAAAGTCACGTTAGCCGACCCGGCGCAGGGAACGCACGGCAGCGTTGTGCTCTCGGGAGGTATCATCCTGCCCGAGCTGCGAAACGCTTCCATCGAACTGGGTGTCGACGGCTCGTCGGGTGGACTGTACGTCGATACGCAGACCGGCAAGTGGCAACTCAACGGGTGGCGGATCGCGATTCCATCCCTCCTCGCGGGGCCGTTCCTAATCCAGAACTTCGTTCTAGGATTCACGGGATCGAGCAGCCGCACCGACCCGGATTCCTCGACCGACTTCATCGTTCAGGGCAGCGGCCAGATGAAGCTGTTCGAAAAGGGCGGACTGGTCATCGGTGTGAACTTCAAGCTAGGAAGGGAGGCCGGCAAATTCGTCGTTCAGGACATCGGCGCGGCGATTCGCAACCTCAATCCTGGATTGCCGATCCCGGCGACGGAAGCATTCCTGACCGATATCGCCTTTGATATTGACGGCATCCCGGGCTCGGTCTCGTTCGACCTACTGCTCGGAGCGGTCATGGGGGACAAGATCACCGTCGGCGCCAAGGAATACTCGCTGATCCAGGCGCTGATCAGCGGCTCCTATCAGGATCGCGACATCAAGGTCACCGGTGAAGTGCTGATTGCAGGCGGCACGTTGGGCGACATCACGGGCGCGCTCGACCTAAACTGGGGCACCGGCACCTACACGCTCAACCTCAGCGGCAAGGCGTTTTACGACATCTTCGACGCCACTTGGTATCTGTACTTCAGCAAGGAGGTCGATGCCGGCCTGTTCGCGGGCACGGTGCAGGTCCCCGACGACATTCCCATCATCGGCGGCCTGCATGTGGCTGAGGCCGACATGATGTACCTGGTCGATCACAACCCTGGAGGAGAGAAGTTTCTAGCGGCGTGGTTCAATTTCCTGGACCACTTTAAATACGGGGTGAAGGTCGACTTCAACGACCACGCCAAGGTGTCGCTCATCGGCTCTAAGACGATCGACGGCCTGCAAAAGGAATTGCCGGGCGGCACCGGGTCGCAAATCTTCAAATACAACATTCAGTACACGCCCAGCGATGCCGTGGCCTCGCTGCAGGCCGCCGGCCTGGGAGCCGAAGACGCGAGCTCGGTCTCCTACGGACTGATCGAAGTCACCTGGAATGCTCCGGACGGACAGGATGAGATTGCCATCGCCGCCGGCGAGGGCGATGCGGTGGTGGTCTGGGGCCCAGGCGCGAAGGTCAACGCTCACGGCTGGGTTGAGGACACTGCCAGCGGCATCTCCTACTTGGTCCTGACGGACCACTCTCGTCCCGGCGATGTGCTGATCCATGTCGCACCGACGGCCGCGTTTACCACCGACGGCGCCTCGTACGACGCTCCCGACTTGTACGTTCCGCTGCCGAATCTGGACCTGAATGTCGTCCTGCAATCGAACCGCTCGCAAGACATTGATCCGGCAGCCAACTGGAACGGGTCATTCGCGGCTCCGGCGCCGGAGATTCAGAATCTCGCGGTGTCGCAGCCCCAGGCGGCCAGCGCACTGGGCGACGACGAGGACAGCCCCGATCCCGTCACCGCCAACAATGCCACCGTCAGCTTTCAGTGGCGCGGGCTCGATCCTCTGACGACCAACGTCAGCCTGTTCTTCGACCTCAACGATACCGGATATAAAGGCACGCCGCTGACGGTCCTTAGCGGCGACGAACTGACCATCGGCGATCCGGACGCCGATGGCTGGCGCACGGTGACGGTTCCCTGGGATCTGGGAGACCTCCAGCCCGGCGTGCCGCTATATGTTTACTCCGTCATCAAGGATGAGCAGCACGCCCCCGTCAAGACGGACTACGCCGGGCAGGTGCAATCGGTTCCCGCGGCGCAGATCCAAGTGACGTACGCGAACGGCACGAACGTCTCGTCCGCCGAACTGCAGGGATTGCCGCTGGCCGTCACGCCGGTGAAGGAATTCGACGTCCAGTCGATCTCCGCCGGCGTCGCGACGGTCGCCAGCGCGGAAGGCCTGTCGGTCGGCGACACGTTCATGTTCCACGGGCTGACGTCGCCGGCCGGCGTCAGCAACGGCACTCTGTACTTCGTCACGTCGATCAGCGGCACGACCTTCACGTACTCGACAACGGCCGGCGGCACGGCGGTCAGCGGGTCTTCCGCGGGCGCCGGCGCCGCCTACGTCGACCAGGGAACGACCAGCTACTACGCGACCGACTCGAAGGGTCTGGTTTCGCCGCACGTCGACGTGTTCCAAACCTACCGCTTCGCGATGGCTCCGACGCGCGGCGTATTCCTGGGACAACCGAGCGGGAATCAGGAGCTTTCCTGGGTCAACGAGTTGCTGGAGTACAACACGTTCGAGGGGCGCAATCAACTGCTGCGGATGCAGTTCGAGTTCGAGATCCAGGCGGCTATCGCCGGCACGGTCTACAACGACTTCGAAGACAACGGGCAGCTCGATTCCTTCGATAACGGTCTGGCCGGCGCGACGGTGTTTCTCGACGACAACAACAACGGCACTCTCGATTTGGGAGAGCAGTCGGTGACGACCGGCGTCGACGGTGCCTATCTCTTCGTTCACGACTGGTCGGATGCCGACACGCCGCTAAGCACCTACACAACCTGGGTGCAGGTAATCCCTCCCGCCGGTTACAAGGTAACGTCGTCGCCGTCGATTCCCCCGACGGGCATCACGTTCACCAACGATGGCGAGTCGCAGCCAGCGCTTATTCCTTACGATTTCATGCTCGCCTCGCCGATTGTGCTCAGCGGCACCGCATACAGCGATGCGAACAACAATGGCGTGCGCGACCCCGGCGAAAAGGGGATTGCGGGCGCGATCGTCACCATCACGCCCCCCAGCGGCGGCGCGATACAGGTCACGACCGACGCCGCCGGAGTCTGGCGCACGGCCGCCTTTGCGCGCGGCAACTACACGCTCGACGTGGACGCCCCCACCGGCGGCACGATCACCACGCCGACGGTTGCGTTCACGCTCGGCAGCCCCGCGACGATCAATTTCTCTGGACCGTTCGACGTGACGGATCACTACTCCCAGTCCAGCGTCGTGTCGGCGTGGGACCCGGACGCAGGTCAGTACCATTCATGGCTGCTCGGCATGATCGACGGTGTGACCGCTGGCTCGCCGGCCGTTAATTATGTCGATCTCTCCGGCGGAGCGAGCGGGGATGTAAGCGTCCTCAACACCGCCATCCTCGACGTGGTTCCGGCCAAGTTCGACGTGTTCCTCGGCAAGTGGAGCAGCGACGGCGTGCCGACCCCGGCGATCTCGTTCATCGACAGCAACACGGGGCAAATTGCCATCTCACCGTCGACCGCGGTCGGGCAGTGGATCTGGTCGACGATTGGAGACTCCTTCGCCGACGAGCGATTCGCCCTCACATACGATCCGAACCGGCCCGACCATTCGTCGCTCGCCTCGATCGACCCTAACGGCCGGGTTAAGCTCTGGAGCGTTGACGCGACGCTGATCGGCCCCGAGTACCAGCAGTTCATCGCGCCGGGTGAGACGCTGTTTAACTTCTCGGGAGGCACGCCGGTCAAGATGGTCGGTTTCAACATGGCCGGCAACGATCACTACCGGTCGCGGGACCTGGCCATCGCTTACCTCTCCAAGAACTACAACGTGCCCCAGGTGGCGATTTGGAACCACGCCACGGGCGCCGTGGAGTCGTTCGTGGCCGGCGGCCGAGCGCTAGTCGACATGATCACCAGCGACTTCGACGGCGACGGTCGCGAGGACATCGCGGTTCTGACAACCGACACCTCAAACCAGAATTACTACTTGACGGTGCTGCTGACACAGGCCGATGGTTCGCTGAGGGTTCTGCGCCACCAAGGGCCGGACCTGGCCGTGGCAGCCGATGGAACGCCGCTGACGAATTTGGCCTCGGTGCGGCTATTTGGCGGACAGCAGGCGATTCTTTGGAGCACGCTGGACGGCGATTCGTACCTCAACGCAGTCACGGTGACGGGCGAACAGTTGCGCATCACGACCATCCGGGCGCCGTTTGCCGGCAACATCGTCGCGCTCGCGCCCGGCGACGTCGGCCGAGCGGCGACGTTTGCCGTCTTTGCTCCGGGCCGGACCAGCGGCCACAAGATCGGAACGTATTCCGGCACGATCGAGGTCAACATCGACGGCACGTTCGCCGTCGACGCGCAGCTCACCAAGTATGGCGGCACGTTCAGCGGCTACGACGTGGGCATGACCGGCGTGGTGCCGGCTGCGTCCACGACCGCCAGCGGTATCGTTTTCAACGACCTGAATTCCAACGGGTTTCAGGATCCCGGCGAGACGGGACTCCCCGGCCTCACGGTCCGGCTCATCAGCCCCTCGGGTGACCTCGTCACGGCGACCAGCAGCGACGGATCGGACGGCAGTGCGATCGGCTTCTACCGCTTCGAGAACGTGACCGCCGGCTCTTATCTTCAGATTGCCCTGCCTACCGGAACCTGGCTCGCCCAGAACCCGCCGCAGGGCATCGACACCAATTCCAACGGATCCGCCGGGCTGCTGATTGGCGTCGATTTCACCGCGGGGTCTGTGCTTGCCACAATCCCGCTCGACTCGCCCGCCGACGATCCGCACGGCGTGAACATTCGTTCGGGCGATCTTCAACAAACCGGCCGCGAAAACTTGATCATTCGTACCTCGGATTCGCTCTACGTTCAGTATTTCGGCGTCGACGGCAGCACCTCGTTCACCCGATTCGACGTGAGCAGCCCCGCCGGTTACTTCCGGCCGGAGCTGGAACTGGCCGACGTCAACGGCGATGGCCGAATCGACCTGGTCACTTCCGGCCAGTCGGGAGTCGACGTATTTATCAACATCGCGTTCGGGCAGTTCCGGCCTTTCCGGGGGATTCTCGCCGACCCTTTGGCCAGTACCCCCAACGGAGGCTATTCGATCGACGACACGTTTACCGGCGACCTCGACTCGGGCGTCACGTCGGCGAAGACCTATACCCATGCGCTCAATTTTCTCGGGCCGGTCACGACGGTGAACGGCGTGGTGTTTGCGGCCGCGACCGAGAGCGGGGCAAACTTCCGCCTGGAAGCGATCGATTCCGCCACTGGGGCCATCGGGAATCTGGGAGGCGTGCAAAACTTCTCGAACAATCTTCAAGGCGCGATGAATACGCTCGCGTCGAGTTTCCATTACAGCTTTGGCGACTCGCACGGCGACGAGCGCTTGACCCTGACGGGGCTGACCGCGGGGGTGACCTATATCACGACCTTTTACGCCGTCGGGTACGGCGCCGGTTCGCGGCAAGAACTGGTGTTCGACAGCCTAGGTGGCTCAACGATCTTCGACGAGAACGCCAACGGCAGCGGCAACGGGATCCTGTTACGCCGCACGTATACGGCCACCAGCGACTCGATCACGTTCACGTTTGTCGCGCAAGATTCGATCAGCAGCAGCTTTCACCAATATGCCCTGACCAACGAAGTCGCCCCGGTGGGTTATACGATCGCCGTGCCACTGGATGGCGACGACGACTCGGACGTTGTCTCCGGGCACCGCTACACCCATGCGATCGATTTCGCCGGAGACCAATCGGTTACGGTCGCGGGGGTGCCGCTGCTGCAGGCGACGACGACCGGCGAGAATTTCTCGTTGGTTTCTTACGACCCGGTGAGCCACACGACCGCCGACAACCTGGATGTGTTCATCGGCTATGAGAACTCTCTGAACGGCGGTTTGAATTCGGCGGCGTCGAATTTCTATTACTCGCCGACCGGCGCGTCGCAGCTCACCCTGACAGGGCTGCTCGTCGGGGCGACGTATACCACCACGTTTTTCGGCGTTGGATTCGGGAGCGGCGTGTCCCGCGTCTCCACCGTCACCGACAGCCTGGGCGGTTCCGTCGTCATCGACGAGAATGCCTTTGGCGACCGGCAGGGATTCCGTTTCAGCCGCACATTCGTGGCCACCGGCGACCAGATTACGTTCACGTTCGTCGCAGCCGACCCGAACTACGGCTTCCACCACTATGCAGTGACCAATCTGCTCATCGACTCGAACGCCAATTACGGCTTGGGTCCGTTTAGCAACGACATCTCTTCGGGCATCTCTCCGTCGAAGACCTATACCCATCAGATCGACTTCAACGGGACGGGCACCGCCGTGGTTAACGGCCTCGCGCTCGTACAGACCGCGGCCGCGGGCGCGACCTACGTGCTCTCTGCGCTCGACCCAGTTACGTTGAGCGAGTCGTCGATGGCGGCCGGCAGTGGATTGGAAAACGACCTGTTGGGCGATTTCCATTCCGTGGGGTCGGACTATTTCTATTCGCCGACCGGGGCCTCGAAGCTCACACTGACTGGTCTCACGTCTGGCACCACCTATGCCGCTACGTTCTACGTCACCGGGCTCGGCAACCCGGGGACACGATATCAATCGATCGCCGACAGTCTTGGCGGCTCGTTTTACGTCGATCTGAACATCGTCGGAAACGGTCGCGGCTTGCTGGTCCGCCGGATCTATACGGCGACAAGCGACACAATGACCTTTTGGTTCATGGGCAACGACCCCGCGGCCGGTTTCGATTTCTTTGCGCTGACGAACGAGGTGATTCCGCCGCAGCCCGCTTTACCCAATGTTTTCTCGACGGAGATTGCCGTCGTTCCCGGTGGCGGGGCGAGCGAACCCGATCGAGTTCTGGCCGTGCGGCAAAACACGGGTGTGATCTACGAGATCGGCTGGGACAAGGCGAGCGCGGCCCCCGCCGCGACGGGCAAGGTGTATACGACCAATCACGCGATTCGCAGGATGGAGATCGGCGACGTCAGCGCGGCCGGGGCCAACGACCTGGCGATCTACGAGACATACGATGAAGACACCCTGGCACCGCTCGACAACGCAGAGAGTGTCAGCAAGCAGGCGGTTTGGCTGCTCAGCGCCGCATCGAACTATGCCCTGGGGACGCTGCTGATCGACCTCGGCGCGAACGCCTATGAGCCACGCGTCGATCTGACGATCGCTCCGTTGTTTCCGGGTGAGGAAACCGTCCTGGTTTTGGGCAATCGCAGCAATTCGCAGACCGTCGACGTGTTCATGGCCCGCGCCGACAGCGCGGTGCTGAAAACGTCGACACCTGGCTTCGTGGGTTACGGCCTCAACTTCGGCACCTTCATCTCCGGCAGCTCAGTGCCCAACGTGGTGATCGCTGGCGAAAACGCGATTCTGGTTCTTGTGCCGGGCAATGATCCGTCCGACAGCAACAATCCGACTGGTTTCGATCCCAACGTGCCGCTGGTGGAAGCCGGCATCGCCCTTACCGGTTCGACAAATGCCGGGGCTATAGGGGCCCTGGCCGGGGCGCATCACGACGAACTGATGGTCGTTCAGTATTTGCCGGGCACCGGCTACGTCGTTCGACCGTATTACAACACCACAGACAGCTACGGAGTTACCGCGGACGCGGGCGGCGGACTATTCGATTTTGCCGTCGTCGTTCCGGGTACCGGCGGAGGTACGATCGCCGGCAACGTGTTTTACGACGCCGAGGGTGGGGGCGTGTGGAATCCCGACGACTACGGCATCAGCGACGGCGTCAGGCTCTATCTCGATCTCAATCAAAACGGCACGCTTGACTCGACCGAGCCCTCGACGCTCCCCGATCGCGACGGCAACTATCGCTTCACCGACTTGATGCCCCGCGTTTATTCCGTGGCGATTCAGCTCGGCTCGGGCTACACGGCTACGACCGCCACCGCGCAGGCGGTCGCGCTTGCGGCGTTGCCCGTTTCGGCCGTCAATGGCGTCGATTTTGGGTTGAAGGCCAAGAACTTCGGCGTCGACCTGAATAACGACCATCAGGCCGATCTGCTTCTGACCGAACCCTCCAGCAACGGCGTCTACGTCCAACTGCGCAACGGCCAGAATCGACTGACCACTTATAAGATCGGTCAGCTTACGTCGGCCGACTGGGTCGTGGTCGGTGTGTATGACCTGTCGAGCAATGCCACCGTCGACGTGTTGCTCCACGATACGCGCACGGGGCAGCTCCGGGCGTGGGAGTTGTTTGCCGGCGCCGGCGTGCCCACGGTGAAACGAATCCACGAGTTGGGCTACACGGTGCCCGAGGGCTTCTCCGTAATCGGCGTTGGCGATCTCGACGACGACGGCACTCCGGAACTGGTAATGGTTCGCAAGACGACCGGCGAGCACCGAATCGTGGAGTTCACGAGCGACGCTCCCACCGAGTCGCCGCTCAACGTCTTGCCTTCCTCGCAGGTCGTTGGCGTCGGCGATCTGGATGGCGACGGCGACACCGATCTGCTCTTGCAAAACTGGCGCAGCAATCAAGTATTCGCGCGGATTTATGAAAATGGGCGCTTCGTCGCTGTGAAGACGATCGGAGACATCAATCCCGATTGGTCGGTCGCCGGGGTCACCGACCTGGTGACCGGCGGCAACGCCGAGGTCTTGTTTCAGGAACGCGCAACCGGAAAGGCCTATGCCTGGCTGCTAGGGCCAAATCTTACGGTTCAGCAAACCAACGAAATCGACATTGGTGAACATAGCGGACTTCGCCTGCACCTCTCGGAGCGATTCACGTCGAGCATTTCGGGAACCGTATTCCGCGATGTGCGCGGCGATGGCGGCTCGGCCGACGATACGCCACTGGCCGGCGTTACGTTGAAGCTTTACATCGACCGTAACCGCAACCAGCGGCTCGATCCGACCGATGGCCCGCCAATTGCCACCACGGAAACCGCCGCCGACGGTACCTATGTCTTTGCCGGGCAATCGGCCGGAAACTACCTCGTGCAACAGGCGACCCCAGACAACTTCGTTCCCACTGGCGAGCCGCCCACCGGAGCACTTGCGGTGGCAGTCGACGAGGGCGCTACGCACTCGGGAGTTGACTTTCAGGACTATCAGATTGAACAGATTGCAATCAAGAATGTCTATTTTCGGATCACTCACAACGGCAGGACGAAACGGTTCGCGGCGCTCGATGACAACGTCCAGGCGGGCGACACGGTGAAGGTTGTCTTCACGGTCCCCCGAAACGCGACAGCCACGTTTTCGCTGGTGAGCTATCAGGTATCTCGCGGAACGCTCTTCCCGCCCGAGCCGCGCGACCAGGAGATTTACAGGAGCGATACCGGCACCTTTGGCCCCGGCGTGCATTCGCTGACCGTGCAGGTTCCGAACCATCGTTTCGAAGTTGATTTCGTGTTGGGCTATCCGCTCGAGCAGTTTGGAAAACCGGGCACGAACCTGAACTATGCCGACCAGCGGCGTCTGATTGCCAGCGGCCAAGGGGAGAAACACAGCTTCGCGCACCGCGATTATTGGTTCTCGAGCCTGCTCGACCACGACTGGCACCCGACCACTCACGCCCACCTGGCCCAAAGCAACACGCCCGACCCCGCGAAGAGCCGGAGTGAGTTACCGCAACTGTCGCAGCTTGGCGACGCCGACACCGCGGGCCTGACAGCGGCGCTGGATCTGGCACGCGTCATGGGTTCGTCGCGCGAAAGGAGCGATGTCGCCGATCTGCACGCACTGCTAGGCCAAGCGCTCGATTCGCTCGCGGGCGTTCCGCAGCAAAAGGCACAGCGAGTGCAAGCCGAGCCGAAAGCAGTGGTTTTGAAGACTTCGGCACGCAGGTCGTAGGCGTCTCGAAGAGGTAATCGCCGAGACCGCCGGTAGCCCGGAGACCCAGGCGTCGATCGCTGGCAGGGTTTCCAGCGCCGAATGACACTCCAGGCAGTTGTCGGCCAGTTTCGAGCGGCCAATGGTCGGATCGAGTCCGACGCAGTGGAAGCAGATGGCCGTCACGAAATCTTCGACGTTACGGAACCACCGGTGGGGGCCGGTCGAGGAACTCGCGGCGGCGACTGCCAGGCGAAAACCCTGTTTTGGAATGACTTGTGTCCGATCGGCGGTGAAAGACCGTCCGTGTCGTGAAATTTGCTGTTCAACCGCAGTCCATGTTCCGTGGATTGCAGCTGGCCACAAGCACCAGACGTGGCACTAAGCGCCTCCATTGAGGCCGGAGGCCAATCGGATCGTTCACCTTCCGCCGGCGAAGCCCCCAGCGGTCAGTCGCGCAGGCGTCTCCTCAACTCCATTTCGAGGTCGAGATACTGCGCCTCATCAACAGCGACTTCGACGAACTGGAGCTTCCCGCCATTGAAGGTGCCGGGCGTCGTGTACTCCTGACTCACCGCGTCGCCGCTGTCGTAACCGACGCAAAGGCCGTCGCCCGAAAGCGTGAACTTGCCGAGCTGAGTCCGCATCGGTCCCTCGGCCACGACCTTGTCGTTAATGTAGAGCTTGGCCTTGCCGAGATTCTCCTTGTGCTCGCCCTCGCCTTCCCGGATGAACTCCATGCCGAGAACGTACTTGCCCGGCTTGAGCTCCTCGGAGGAAACGAAGTGCTGCTCCGGCTTGATGCCGAGGAAGTTGTAGACGTAGTGCAGCTTCTTTTCCTTGAGGAACAGCGTGTGGCCGCCGAACCGCGAGCCGTGGGCGAAAACCACACCCGTGGCGTTCGCATCGGTGACTTCAACATTAGCCAGGATCTTGTAGGAGCGGCCGCGGACGCTCACGGCCACGCCTTCGGGGACGGGAGCAGTTCCGGGGAAATAGGTGTACCGCTCACGGATCGGTTCATCGCTGGGGCGTTCGACGCCGAGGAGTTGCGCCGCGGTGCGGTCGTCAAGGGGCAGCACCAGGTTCCTATCCGCCTCCTCGAACCACGCCTTGATCAATGCCTGGAGTTTCTCGGGGTGCTCCTGGGCCAGGTTCTTGGACTCAGAGCGATCCGCATCAACGTGGTACAGTTCCCACTGGTCCTGGTCGAAGTGACCCTTGTCCGTCAGTGGAGCATGGAGTGCGACCGCCTTCCACCCGTTCTCCCACATCCCGCGCGTGCCGAGCATGGCATAATACTGCCGCTTCTTTTGCGTCGGGCCGTCCGGTTTGGCGTCGAAGCTGTACTTCATGGAGACGCCCGAGAGCGGCCACTGCTCGACACCGCGGTACTCCGTCGGCATTTCCACTCCGCAGACTTCGAGAATCGTTGGCATAATGTCCACGGAATGGTGGTACTGGTGGCGAATCTCTCCCTTGGCCTTGATCCCCTTGGGCCAGTGGATGACCAGCGGGCAGCAAGTGCCGCCGGCGTGCGAGTAGCGCTTAAACATCTGGAACGGCGTGGAGAACGCGGCGGCCCAGCCGGTCGGGTAGTGGTTGTAAGTTTCCACGCTGCCGAGCGTGTCCAGGTACTTCAGGTTCTCGGCGAGGCTGTCCGGGTAGTTGTTGAAGAACTTGTTCTCGTTAACCGAGCCGCTCGGACTACCTTCACCGGACGCGCCATTGTCGGAAGCGTAGAAGATGAGCGTGTTGTCGAGTTGGCCGGTCTTTTCGAGGTAGTCGATGACCCGCCCGATCTGCACGTCGGTGTACTCCGAGAACCCCGCGTATACTTCCGCCATGCGGCAGAACAGCTTTCTTTCGTCGGCGTTGAGCGAGTCCCATGGCCGCACGAAGTCATCCGCGTTGGCCACGTCATTCGGCAGTGGGTTGAGCGGCGTGAGTTGCGTTCCCTTGGGCATGATGCCACGTTCGACCATGCGCTGAAGCACCCACTCGCGGTACGCCTCGTAGCCGTCGTCGAATTTGCCCTTGTACTTCTCGATGTACTCCTTCGGGCAGTGGTGTGGGGCGTGGTTGGCACCGGGGCAATACCACATGAACCACGGTCGAGACGGGTTGGTGGCGCTATGGTCCCGGAGCATTTCGAGCGCCTGGTCGGCAAGGTCCTTGGAGACGTGGTAACCCTTGTCCGGACCGTAGGGCTGTTCGATGAACTTGTTGTCATCGACGAGGTCGGGGAACCATTGGTTGGTTTCGCCGCCGAGGAAGCCGTAGAAGCGGTCGAAGCCCATCTGGAGCGGCCACTGTTTGCGGCTCGCGCCCGAAGCAACGTCTTGCTCGGCAACGTTGTGGTTCTTGCCAATCCAGAACGTGCTGAACCCGTTGTCTTGCAGCACGTGCCCGATGGTGGCGCACTGGGCTGGAATTCGCGCACTCCAGCCTGGGTATCCCTGCGAGCCTTCCGTGATGCACGACATGCCGTTGAGGTGATGATTGCGGCCAGTGAGAATCGTGGACCGCGTCGGCGAGCAGAGCGCCGTGTTGTGCCACTGCGTGTAGGTCAGACCGTTCTTCGCCAGTCGATCCAACGTCGGCATGTTGATGCGTCCGCCGTAAGGCGACCACGACGCCACGCCCGTGTCGTCGTACAAGATGTACAGAACGTTGGGTGCGCCCTTCGGGGCCGCCTTCGGAATGAATGGTCCCCAGTCCGGCTTGGAATCACGGACATCAAGCTTGATGACTCCCTTGAAGGTCGCCGGCGGCTTGGGCGTTGCATCGGCCGTCGTCGTGTCCAGGGCGAAGGCCTGGGTGAGCCGGCCGGACGCTGTCAACCCGCCAAATAGTGCGCCGGCCGCAAGTACAACCGCAGCGGCCAGAGTCTTTCGCGTAGGCATGGTGTTTCTTTCCCCCAACCGTCTGTTTCTGCTGATTGTGACTTCGAGACGTGCCTCTTCAAGTCGATTGGACATGATCCTAGCCTGATCCAGTCTGGCCGCCAACGGCCTAGGGCCTTTTGAACCCGCGATTGCCGAGCCACACCAAGGAATTGCAGCGACGTCCGAATAACACCCTCCTGAAATCACCGGCGAATTGACCTGGGCTGCCGACGTAAATCGGCTCGGAGAATCGAGCAAAACAAGCCCTTCGACGTTCACGCCGAAAGGCTACTTTTGAAAACCAGTCGGGGCGACAGGACGGCAAGACAGCCATGTCGCACATCTTTTTCGGATTGGAGCACTTCGGTACGACGGTTGCCCTGAAGCGTGTGCCCACTCGTCAACTCGCGCGAGGCGTCGCCTGGCATGCTATGACAGCTCCTGTCATTGATTCGCACCACGAGGCAGAAGAGGTCGCGCCATGGGCGGCTTGCTGCGGCGGTTGGTCTGCCTCGCTCTTCAAGTCGTTTGCAGTCGAGTCGTGCTGCTGGTCGAGAATCTCGCTCCGCGCCAGCAGTTGGCCGTGTACCACCGAACGGCCAAGCGTCCACGGTTGAATTCGACGCATCGGCCTTCCTGGGTTTGGCTTTCGCGGCTCTGGAGTCGTGGCGTTCGGTACTCGTGGTCGTGCGGCCGGAGACGGTCGTCGGCTGGCTTCGACGAGGGGATTTCGCTTGTACTGGCGTCGAGCCTTAATGGAACCAGCAGTCGCGGCAATGCAACGCGCACGACGTTACCAGCACGCTGAATTTCCCATGCTTGGCGAATCTCTTTCATCGCCGCATGGCTCTCGCCAGGACTTCTGAGCCAATCCGCGCCGCACCATCGTGACCCCAGCCTTACCCATCTCCGCGGATTCACTACTCGGGAGAGACACCCGCGCGGCAATCGACCACGGGTGCCCGGGCACCGCCGCGGGCCAGCGGCGAAGGTTGCCTGGTCGGCTGGCAGCTGGCGGGCGCCAGGCTACGAGCCGAATATCCGGGGTGGAGCGCGCCCCCGCGCGTGGCCGTGGGGCAACAGGTCGCTGCGTGAATGGCTGCTTACTTTCCTTGGCGCCCGCGGCGTAAGAGCGCGTCGACCGATCGCGACAGAGGCGACCAATTGGCCTCATAAGCCAGAGCCTGGTCGACCATCTGGGCCCGGCGATCGCTTTGCCCGGACTGGGCCGACCCGTTGGCCGAATAATTGGCCGAATAGTTGGCCGGGCTTCGCGGGGCCAAGGCGGCTTCGGCAAAAATGCGGTCGATCGACCTGGCCACGGGCTGCGAGGCGGGAACCGGCGGAGAGGCGGCAGCGGGGCGCGAGGCGGCAGCCGTTTGCCCCTGGTGGGCGGCCCAAAGGGCGTAATCGGCTAAGCCGACCGCGCCGTCACCGTTGAAGTCGGCCGGCAGATTGGGACCGGCTTGCCCGAAAGTTGCGCTCCACTCCAGGTAATCGTCGAGCCTTACCATGCCATCGCCGTTGGCGTCGCCCACGATTGTAGAATCGACCACGTGGATGGCGCGCGTCGCCTCGGCACTGACGCCGCCGTCGCGATCGACCGCCACGACGCGAACGAGGTAATCGCCCGCCGCCGAGTAGGCGTGCGCCGCGGGAAGCGAATTTGGGCCGCTTAGAACTTCGTCGACCGAACCGTCGCCGTCCCAATCCACCTGGTAGCTGAACTCGCCTGACTGGTCGCCCGGGCTGATGTCGGATGCATGCAGTGTCACCCGGGCCAACTTGCCACGGACCGCGGTGCTGGTTCCTTCGATGCTAGCCGTTGGCGCGACGTTGCTTACTACAACGTCAAAGGAAACCGCGTCGTGATAGAAGCCGTTGTACAGCGCACGGATGACGACGGTTTGCGACTGGCCGGGACCATCGGCCGCCGTCCAATTCCAGGTCCAGGTTCCGTCGAGGTTGTCGACGACCTCACCGATCGAGGCCGAAAGGTTGACACTTACCTCGGCAACGTGCGGCACCGTTCCGGTCGCGGTGGCCGTTTGTCCTTCGTCGACCGAAACACTCGGCTGCGCCGCGAGCGCAGGCAGTACGATCACTCGCGCTTGGCCCAAAGCCATGCCGCCGTTGGCGTCATCGGCTTCGTATTCAAGAACTTTGGGACCGACGTCGTCGATCGAGGGGGTGAATTCGAGGAAATTGTGTTCGACGACGCGCAAGTCGCCAACGACCGGCGCGCTCAAGAGCCCCAGGCGCAGAAAATCACCATCATCGTCGCGATCGTTGGAAAGCGGATGCAGAAGCGCAGTCTTTCCGACGATCGCAAGTTCGAGCTCGCTCCGCGTGACCGGCGTATCGTTGACTGGAGCCACGGTGACGCCGATTATTTCGCGCGTGACACCGCCGCGCTCGTCGACAACTTCGATCGTCACGTGCGCGGTGCCAAAGGCGTTGGCGGTCGGAACGATGTCGAGAAGGTATCGTCCGGAGGCGCCGCCCGACCGGACGACGAGGCCCGAGGCTGGCAGCAAGAGCACATTGTCGCTGAAGACGGTTACCGTGGGCGGCGCGAGGCCTTCGGCCTGGAGGCGAACGCCAAAGGGAATGTCGTGGACCGATTCATCTTCGAACAGGAACTGGTCATGAATGGCCGTCAGCAGCGGGGGGAGCGGCAAGTGGCGAATCATGTCGAGATAGGCCTCGTCGGTGCGACCATCCTTGGCCAACAACGCTTGGCTGTCCATCTCGCCGCGTCCGACTTGGTAAATCTCCCCGGCAATTTCGCCATTTTCCAGCAGCTTGGCTTCGGTGATCCAGTGCGCTAGTTCGATCGTGTTTGTGGCGGCCGCGGCCAGGAGACGCTGCACGATCACCGAATCGGCGACGACAACGGCCACGTCGTCGACTACTTGGAACAGGCGTGGAAAATCGAAGTAGACGTTCAACGCCGCCAACGCCGGAGCCGATAGCTCGGCAGCGCGTTCGATGATCGACCGCATTTGCGCCGGGCTCGTGAGGTCGAGATCGTGCGCCACGATGTGTTCGGCGATCGCTTGGAACACGGACTCGCTGAAGTGGCCCACGAATCTCCGGTCGCCGAGCGGAACGCCCGACAGGCCAGACAAGAGTGCTTCGATCTCGATCACGACGGTGTTGACGTTGTTCTCGGCAAGCATCACCGGGCCGGCCAGCGGGTTGCCTGCCAAGGCTTCATCGAAGTGCGCGAACGATGAGAGGTCGACTTCGGCATTGATGCCGAATTCGTGCTTAATCACCTCGGCAGCATCGTCTACGGCGAAGGTGCCGTCGCTGGCGGCGATGGCCAACAGCCGGTCGAGTTCGTTCCAATCGTTCCCGTCAACGGCGCCGTTTCCGTCGATGTCGAGCCGCGGATCCATTGGGTTCGAGGCCAGCAACGCGAAGAACGCAGGGCGATCAGCCTCATCGACCGAACCATCGCCGGTAATGTCGGCGGGGCGGGTATCGACCGGGAGCTTTTCGAGCGCCTCTTCCAGTGCCGTGAAACCGGTCACTCCGCCGTGGCCGCCGGGCGGAATGGCCACTTCGTCGGTCGACGGCAGGCCCGTGCTGACGTCGGTGCCGCCGACCACGCGAATCTCACCTGCGGACATGTCGAACCCGTCGGGAATCACAAGCGTGTAATTCCCTTCAAAGTCGCTGAGGGTGAAGGGCTCGCCTTCGTCAAACTGCAGGTTGTTGTTGGCGTCGAACCAGACGGTGGCGCCGGCCACGGGCCCCGTCTGCACTTTGCCCCCCAGCGCGGAGCCGCTGAAGCCGCTGCCATCGAGCTTGAATCGCGCGATTTCGAAGCTCGCCAGTCGCGATTCGTACACCTTGGCTTCGAAAAAGCCGAGCGTGACGTTGATCTCGGCGCCTAGGAAAATTCCCACCGACCCGTGCAAATCGAACAGGTCGAGGGGGTTGTTCGAGAACTTCTCGACGATGTCGCTGCCACGCACCTTTCCGTCCGACGTGCCCGCTCGCTCGCCGGTGTCGACGAGGTCGAAGCCAATCTTGCCCTCGATGCCCCCCTTGACGAAGCCGTTGGCGAGGCCGACGTCGAGGCCGAGTCCTGCCGCTACATAGGCATATACCGAGAGCTCGTCTTTGTCCGCGCCGGCCTGGTTCCAGTCGTCGACATAGAAGCCGTCGAACACCAGGTACGACTTGCTCGCGGCGAAACCCTCCTTGGCCCAGCTTTCGATCCCGTGGGTGTCGAAGCCCATCGAAAGATCGGTTGCAACATTGAACCCACCTTCGAGCTTGCCCTTGATCGGTCCCCACAGCGGGAACGTGCGATCAATCATGAAGGGGAAGTTGAAATCGGGAATGTCGTATTTCACAAGGTCGACATTCGACTCGCCGGTGATGAGGCTCAACAGCGTCGAGGGATCGAAAAGCTTGATTTCAAAGCCGTCGAGCCCCTGCAATGCCTGGAAACGTTGCTTGAACGAATCGAGCTTCGAAGCCTGCGACGTAATATTCGCCGGCGTGGTCGCCGGCAAAGTGGCCGTCGTGCCCGGCGCGCCATTGGGTCGCGGAAGGTTGCGCGCCTGGCCGGCAGTATTCGCCGGATCGTCGCTGGCGGCAAACAGGCGGTTGAGCGAGAAATCGCCGAACGTCAGTACGTTGGGCTCATCGGCAAGGTTACCGGCAAACTGATCGATGTAATTAACCAGCTTTGTAAGATGATCGGCGAACTTGATCGCCTTGTCGATCTTCGCGGCTTCCGGCGTGCCGCGGCCGGCCAGCGTTCGGGCGATCTCCAGCAGCGAAATCCCCGGCTTGCCGTCGGCTTCGAACTGTGAGGCCAGCCCGACCTTGTCGAGAATCTTCGTGTCGGCGTTGAGCGCCTGAATGATCGGCTTGATCGGCTTGATCACATCGTTGGCCGTGACAAGAATCGGAGTCACGTACTGACCGAGAAACGTGCCCACATCCAGTGCCACGTTCTTGATGTCGATCGTCATTCCATTGTCGTTGGCTGCCTTGGAATTGCTGTAGTTGAACAGCGGCATGTTGACGGCGATGTCGAACTGCAGCGAAGGGAGCGCCGCGCGAGCCTCGATGCTCGTTTTCGTTTTCAGTCCAAGGTTAGCATCTCCCTTGAACGTGTACGTGAATAGCTCTCCCGCGGTTTTCTTGATGCGGTCGCCGCGGGTGCCGTTGGCCTGCTTGTTAACATCGGCATAGACCTTGAGCTCGGCCAGAGTCAGCCGATCGCCGTCGCTGAATTGCTCGACGAGCTGCCCTGCCTTTTTCAGCTCGTCGTAACGCGCGTTGAGGCGTTGGCGCTCCAAGGGATTGAGCGACATGCCGGCGCGGAGCTTTTCCAGCTCGGGGAAAACCGGCGTAAATGCCGTCGAGCCCGCATCGTCGATGGCGAGCGCCACGCGCGCCTTCTCGTCGAAATTGATCTTCGTTACTTGTTCGGCATAGGGTTCAACAGGGCGGCCCTTGTTGTCGCGCGTGAGAACTCCGTTTCGATCCAAGTCGATGAAGCGAACTCCATCGATCGTGAGCACCGGGCGGCTTTCCCCGTCGAAGGTGATCGTAATGCCGCTGGGATCGACGAACTTCTGTTCGATGAACAGCGTATCTTTCGAAGCTCCCGCCTGCGGTTCCTTGGGATCGAGCATTCCGTCGCCATCGATATCGAGGAAAACGGTGCTGCGCGTCGCATCGGTCACCAGTTTGAACTCAGGAGCCGTGGTCACCTGTCGATGGTTCAACGTGGCATCGTTGTTGTAGTCGAAAAAGCGCTGGCCCATCGAATCGCGAGTGGCCGCGGCAAGCGAAAGCTGGAAGGGGGCGAAGCCCAACGACGTGAACGCCTCGCCCGAGTCGAGCATGCGGTTCCCGTTGGTGTCGATGAAGGCGAGGCTGGTTCCTTGCCGGAAGGTGCCTTCGCCTTCTTGAATCACATCGCCTTCGAGGGTGCGGCTGTTATTCTTGTCGATCTTCTTCAACAGCTTCTGGCTGATCTGCTCCAGTGGATCCGCCGCGCCGTCCTGGTCGACGTCGACGTAAAACGTCGACGCGTTCCGGGGGCCCTGCGTCACGATCTTCAGGTCTTGCACCACGCCGACGCTCGATGGCGAGAACCAGATTTCGCTGCTTTCTTTCTCCGCGGCCGAAAGCGAGGTCCACGTCGTGGCGAACGGATCGAGGTTACGCCGCGCGACATCGAGATCGCCGTCGCGGTTCAGGTCGAGATACACCAGCGTCTGGCTGTCTTTTTTCAGTAACCGGTAGACGCCTTCGTTGCGAACCATTTCCGGTTCGTCGAACGTGTTCGACCGCGCGCCCAGCTTGTTCCAATTGGCGTTGGCGGCGTCGGCCTGGGCCGTCGGTAACGTGTCGATCGTGGGGAAGGGCGCCAGAACCCCGTCGGGCGAAATATTGGCCCACGCCTCTTCGACCTTGTCCTTGAACTCCTTCTGGAGTTCTCCCGACGCGTCTTTGTCGGCGCGCCCATCGTTGTTCGCGTCGACATTCACCAGCATCGAGAATTCTTTGTTCGCCAGAATTCCGTCGCCGTTGAAATCGAAGAAGCGGACGGTGTTCAAGTTGTCCAGGTCATTGAGCCGCGCGTCGAAGGTGATGCCAAGTTCGGTGCGGTTCTGCGGATCATCGATAAAGTCGAGCTGCAACGGACCGATCGAACCGCGACCGGTGAACAAGTTCGCCGGGTTTTCGGCCGTGGCCCCGGTCCCCGCGAGGAACAGGCGAGCGCCCATTTGAATGCCGGATGCGGCCGTGTCGAGATAGAACCCGAACTGCTTGTGCCAGCCAAAACCGATGTCGAGGCTGAAGGCCAGGTCGACCTTCGCCTTGCCGGTGGTGGCGAAGTTGACATGCAGCGCGTCGAGACCCAGGCTGCCCGAAAGATCAAGGTCGAGAATGTGAATGACCTTGTCGAAATTGAGAATGACCTTCACTTCGTCGTCGTTGGCGGTGGGCCGAACGAGAACCCGGTCGAACACTCCCGCGGTAACCAGCGGCGCTAGCGCGCTTTCGGCCAGTGATTTGAATTTGCCGACGGTGATATCCGTTTGTGAGGCCAGGGCCTTCTTCAACGGTCCACGGAAGTCCTCGAAAAACCCTTGGCCTGGTCCGCTGGCGCTGGCCGGTCGCGGAACACCGGCGAGTGACGCGACGTCGCCGGATGCCCCTGGATCGAGGCTGGAGCTCGAAACCGCACTCGAACTGGACGAGGGCGAGCCGCTGATCCCCAACAGCGAACCGATGTTACCCAAAATGGGAACGTTAAGGCCCGCGAGGCTGTCCTCGAGCAGATTCATGCCGATGTCGAAGCCCGCGGTGGTATCGCCGACCTCCATCTGGACATCGCGAATCCGCACCTCTTGCGTCGGAACGGTGATGTCCCAGTTGCCGTCGTTCGTGACAATGGCATAGCTGATCGAGTCGCGCCAGTACTGGCCCGGCTCCGCGATCGAATTCTCGAGCGCCCGAATCTTGACCGTCTGCAACTGGAACCAGTTGGCGGGTGTGAACGTGAGGGTGGTTGTTGTGCGCGCAAGCGACGTTGTCGACGTTAGGATGCTGACGTCAGTAGCGGTACCATCGCGAGTCACGCGCATCGAGAACGAACCGTCGGCATTGGGCACCAGCCCGGTGACTACCAAGCGCTGGAAGGTGTTCCAGTTCCCCTCCTCGGGGTTGCCGGCAAAGTCGACGTCGTTGATCCCGGGAATTTCAAAGAAACCCGACGCCTTGGTTCCCCCCGCAACGCCGTTCAGCTCGATCTTCGACGTGCGGGCCGTGGTCAGGTTGACGCTTGCCAAGCGCACGTCGAACACCGCGCTCCATCCCAGGTCGGTCAGATTGACCGAGGCAAGCAGTAGATCGATGTCATCGTCGAGGCTCGCGCGGTTGAGCGTGTAGGAAGCCACGTCGCGACTGGCGCTTCCCGACTCAGCCGGGTCGACAAACTCGATGTTTGCGCCTGGGCTGAGCACCAGTTTCACGTCGCTCAGTGGCTCGGCGGTGAGCGAGACCTGGAAGGTCGCTTCTTCGCCTTCGACGACGGTCGTCTTTTCGCCGCGCGAGATTACCTGAACGCCCGGGACGTCGTCGTCGTAGATCGTGAGCTTGGCCCGCACTCGATTGGGATCGAGATTCGCCGGATCGTCGGGGCTGGCCGACTGCTTGTCGGGCGCGAGCGGTAGGATGTAACCCGAGCCACCCACCAGCGTGATCTGCACATCTTCCGACTCGACGCGGCCCTTGAAATCGGCCGGGCCCTTGCTGAGCGCGTCGGCGTCGGACGCGGATACTTTCACGGTCACCAATCCGTCGTATTCCTGCCGGGCGACACCGCCCGGAGGCGTCACGGTGACGATTGGCAGTTCAGCATTGTTCTTAAGAGTGAGCGTGACCTCGCGACCCGGAGCCACCTCGGCCTTGATGACCATGCCTTGCTGCAGCGCGAGCTTGGGATCGAGCGGAAGAATTCGGTCGGCCACCGCCGCGACAATGCTCAGCCGAATCTGGTACTCGCCACCGGGCAGTGGTTGGAATTGACGCAGCCGCAGGGGCAAGTCTTCGACCAGCTTGTCGTCGACCGGAACAATGCCAATGATGGCCTGCACGTCGCCCGGAGCCACGCGCGCCCAACCCATGCCCGACGCAACGTCGAAGTAGTCGGCCACCACCGTGTAGTCGTGCTCCAGCGAGGTGGCCACGCCGCGTGTCGCGCGCCCACCAGTGACTTGAAAGTTCACCTTAATTCCCGTGTCGCTCGACTCCGCCGGCGCGGGTGCGTTCAAGCGAACGGCGAAGTAGCTCGGCTCCGACGAGATTTCCGACGCCGTGGGTCCCGCGATCAGCTCCGCCAGGGGAAGGTCGTTGTCTTGAATCGATACCGGTACAGGATCGACCACGAATGTCTCGTACCCGCGGTCAAGGTCGTCGACGAACAAGTCGAACGTCGCGCGGAAATCAATCGTGGAGCTCGACAATTCAAGGAGGTAGTCACCCGCGCTCACGTTCAATAGTGGAAGCGTGGCTTTGGCCGGCTGCGTGACGTAGCCGCCGGTATCCACCGCGGGCGTGTTGGTCGCCGCCGCGACGAAGGTGGTGCCATCGGCCTTATACAAGCGGAGTGTCGGCACCAACGTGCGATTGACGCCCGAAGCTAGCAGCCGAATCTGATCGACACCGGATCCCGTCTCGGGAAGGTTGATCCGAAACCACATCGCGCGGGAAGAAGCCGGCTCGTTCGGGCCGATCGCGGGCAAGAACAAATCAGACCAGTGAATTCCACCCGTGATCGCTCCCAAGTCGTAAGCGTTTTCTCGGAGTTTGGTATCGACGACCGGCAACCCGCGCAGTTGACGTCCCACCTCGACACTGAACAGAACCGTGCTGTCGTGCAGATACTCGACGATTCCGTCGTCGACCGCGACGACCTGCACCAACTGCTGCACGTTCCAGTTGTTGGTGTTGAACACGAGGGTCGTCGCCTCGCCGGCCCGTTCGCCATTGAGCTCGATTTGGTCGTTGTTCGGAGTCATCGTCACGCGGACTTCGCCGGCCGGTTGGGTGCGGAGCGACACGCCGAAGATATTGGTCCGGCCGTTCACGGTTCGCTGCGGCGACGTAACCAGGACGCCCAGCTGGTCGTTGTCGCGGTTTGCGGCGCTGTACGAGGCCGGCGCCAGCGTGCGATATGCCTCGTCGTCGCTCTGGGCCGTGACGGTGAAGCGGTATCGGACAGTGTCTTGCGAGTTCACGGTGTCGTTACCGTCGTCGAACTGGTCGTCGACCCCCTTCACCCAGAAGTGTTGCGTGACGTTCCAATTCTCGGGCGTGAACTTGAGGCTGCCTTGTGCCGCCCCTGGCTTGCTCAAATCGGTGTAGATCAGCCCCTCGGTGGGGTCTGACGATGCGATGTATACGAAGACGTCAGCCGTTGGGCGCGTGGATAGCGTAACGCGGTGCTGCACGGCGCCTGCCGATTGGTCTTCAAATGTCGTTGCCACGAAAAACTGTGCGCGGCCGCTGGGCGCCAAGACGGAGATGCCGGCATGGTCGTTGTCGAAGATTTCGAAACTCGCCGTGTATCCCGGATCGGCGGTGGGGGCCGGGCGGTAGCCGGGGCGGTCGATGATCGTGGCCCGCAGGGTTTCGTTTGTGGTGTCAGCCGTCTCGTCGACCCCGTCGGCGATGAGCGTGGCCCGTACGATGGCCGAAGTTTGGCCTGCGGGAATCACGATTTCGTTGGCGTTGGCGCTGCCGGTGGCGACGCTGAAATCGGTATTGGGAATGGCGGTTCCGCGCTGGAAGTCAAGCGCCACGACGAGGTCGTAGCCCAGCGGTTGCTCTAGCGAAACGGTAAAGGCGTCGATTGTTTGGCCTTCCCCCTGCGCGCTTACCGGTAGGGGGCGAATCGTTACCAGCGGTGCCGTGGGTTCGTTGTTCGTATCGACCGTGTCGGGCACGACAAATGCGCCCCGGTCGACGTTAATGACGTTGAATCGCAGCACGCGGCCCTGGTAGTTCGCATCGAAACTCGTGGCAGTGGCCTCGATCGCGTAGCTGATGTCGCCGTCGGTCGTCGCATCGTCGAGTGGGATGACGCGCACCAGTTGATAGGTGTTCCAATTTTCGGGAGTAAACGTCAAGGTGTTGGTTGAAAGCGTTCCTTCGCTAGGATCGGTGTTGGCCAGCGTCAGGGTGACGTTCGTCGTGGGCTGACTGTCGAGCCGCAAGGCCACCTGATTCGCATCGATTTGCGAGGCCCGCGGCGAAATATCGCCAAAGACGAGGTCGTACTTGTTTCGGGCCGCGACATTGCTCTGCCGAGACACTTCCAGCAAGTAGTCGCCATCGAGCAGGCCCGCAAGGCTGATCGTCTCGATCGAGTTACCGGTCTGGGAAACGCCGATCAAGCTCGAACCGTTGGACGAGCTGAGCTGCAAGCCAAGGTTTCCGTCCTCGACGTTGGCGATCATGCTCACCGAACTTGGCCGTCCTGAAGCCGCGTCGAGCGTAAAGCGGTAATAGTCGATGTCCGACGCCGTCGAGATCGTGAGGTCGTTCAGACGCGTCCCTGGTGTCGCCACGCCCACGTAGACGGCCTTCAACACCGTATCGCCCGGCTCCGGCTCCATCGGGTCCTGCAGCGTTCGGAACTTCAACGCATAGTCGGTGGGAAGGAGCGTGTTGGCCAGTCCTCGTACGCGGGCTACATAGGTGCCATCGGCCAACGGCGAAAGGTCGACAAACTGGTTCTCGGCCGGCGCAGTCGAGCTGGCGACCACCGCGCCCGATTCGTTGAGCACCTCCAGCACCAGCAGCTTGTTCACATCGAGCACCGGCATCTTGAACAACAAGGCTAGCGTGTCGGGACGTCCGAGGGTCGCGTCGAGCGAAAAGCGGAAATGGTCTTGATCGGAGAAGCTGTCAATTCGTTGCGATGCGACCACCGTTTGAGCAGTGACCGTTCCCAGGACGAATGCCTGCGACAAGGTGTTGTTCGGCTCCGCCGCGAGCGGGACGGCGGGAATCAGCTCGTTTGTCGATAGCGGCGCGTAGGTCGAAGCGAAGGACGTAATGGTCCTCGTCGAAAGCAGCGTGTACGGCGCCTCCGGCGCGCTAGTCATTTGCGCTTCAAACTCGTATGCCACACCCGGCGAGTTCCCCGAATCCCTTAGAACGCTTGCCAGGTTCGTCGTCGGCGAAATGTAAAGCCGGTACTCGCCCGCGGTCAGACCGGCGAGCGACCATTCGAGCGTGTCGTCGGAAACCACCACCGGCGCGAGCGGCGTGGCCAGCCCCGCACCTTGCAAGCGTGTGCCCTGCGCGGTCCCGATCGCCAGCATCTCGCCGAGGTTCGCTCGCGTGACACGGTCCGCTCCACTGGCAACCGTAGGGACCCGCACCTGGCCGTTGGCGTCGGTGGGCTGGAAGCGAACGCGAATTTTGGCCGTCGGGTCGGCGGTGGCCGCCAGCGAGAAGACAATCCCTTCAATGTTCGTGGAACCGTTGTATTTCGCCACCACGGCACCGGTGTGGGTCCAGCCCGGACGATCGAACGTGGCGAAGTCGCCAAGGCTCGGCCAAATATTCTCTGCCAGTGAGAATCGATTTGTCCCCTCGTCGCGCGTCACCGGACGCGCAAGGTCTTTCGGGAGCGTAATATCGAGAAACGACGGATTCGATACGACGATCGCCGCTTGATCGTCGTCTTCGATCGTCAATTTCGCCTCTTTCTGGGTCCCCAGCGTGTACCCGGGCCCGCTCTGCAGTACGACCGCCGTGAACTCGTTGGCTTCATCGACCTTGTCGTCGATGGCGGCGATCTGAACTTCGCCCTCGAGCGCGCCGGCAGGGATAAAGAAATGGTCGGAAAGCACTCGGTAATCGACGCCCAGAAGCGCGGGGTTCGTGTCGGGCTTGAGCACGTAGAAGGTGATGTTCAGCCCTCCCTCGGGCGCCGGAACGTTTAGGAGGGCTCGCACCACGCCGGGTTGGTCATCGCCTTCGCGCGCGCTGCGCACCGTGGTGACACTGACCGATGGTACGACCGTCGCCACATCTTGTGGGTTCCCTTCCTGTGCATCGGCGCGGTTGGGGGGCGTCAGCGTGAATCCCGCGGTGACCGACGAAGCCAAATAGGCGGTAGCCGGAAACGATTGCCCGGCAATCACCAACGAATCGTCGCGTTGCACGTCTCGCAGCGCAACCACCTGGGGAACATCCCAGTTTTCCGCAGTGAACGTCAGGGTTTGCGTGTCGGCAATGACCGACGTGCCCGAGGGTCCGGGAACCGAAAGCTGCGCATTGGCGCCCGACCGCACCTGAAAGGAGAGAGGTGTGTTACCGAAGTTTGGTTCGCTGGACAGCCGCACCAGAACGCGGGCCGTTTTCGTAGCCGGATCGACATAGATCGGCGAACTGCTCGTGATCGGCCTCCCGGCCAGGTCGCTCACCGTAACTCCCTGGCGATACGCGCCGTTGTCGGCCAGGGTCAGCGTAACCGCGGACGTATTGCCAAAGGCGTAGTCTTGGCCTCCCGCGACATTTTCGAAGCTGAACTTCGCAAGCTCAACCTTGAACGACTCTTCGGCCTCGACCACCGCATCGGGGCGCGCCGTGAAATAGATTCGCCCCTTCGACTCGCCAAAGGGAATGATGATGCCATGCTTTTCGGTCGAGGGATCAAGCGAATTGCGGCGGAATGACGAGCCCAGGAAATCGACGTCAGGGGTCGCGGTACCGCCGGATACGGTATAGGTGACCCACAGCCCTAGCGGGTTGGTAACCGGGGGCTCGACGGTCACGTCGACATAGCCAATTTGCGGGGCGGCGTTCTCAATGCGCGCCGCGGTCGGCACGTCCAGCGCGTTGCCCAAGGGCGAACCATCGAGTTCCGTGTTGCCCGCGGCGCGGCTGAAGTTCCAGTATCCGACCAATCCCGGTTCCGTTCCCGCGAGCGGCGTGAGCATTGCCTCCTGGATCTCGGCCTGGGTGCGGGCAAGATTCCAAACGCGGACTTCGTCGAGCGCACCGCCGCCCCCCTGAGGATTCGGGACCGGCGCGCTTTGGAATCGTACGAACCCTGGCTCCTGAAGCTGCAAACCGGCAAAGTCGGGAGCGGTGTCGGGCAGGTCCGCAACGCTGACGCCATTGACGAAGACGCGCAACACGTCGCCATCGAAAGCGACCGCCACATGGTTCCAGGCATCCGGCGTGAGCACGTTGTCGAGCACGGTGTCGAACGAGGCCCCCGGCACGTTGCCCGCGCGGTTCAACACCACGCGCAGTCCGGCGTTGTTCACGCGGTAGAGCAGGTAGTCGTGGTTGTAGTTCCAGATTACGCTGGGGCTGGCGCCGGCCTTGGGGTAGTACCAGGCCTCCATCGTGAACTTGCCCGAATCGTGAATCCCCAGCGGCGTCGTCAGCGTGCCCTCGATCGTCGACCCTTGGGTGGTATCGACCGCCTGACCCAAACCGGCGATCGTGCTGCCATAACCAAACCCTTCGGCGAGATTCATCACGGCGCCAAGGCTGACCGTGGGAATCGGGTGCGCAAGCGTGATCACGTAAGAGCTTGCGATCGCGCCAGCCTTCTTTTGCAAGTTCAGCGTGAAGTTTCCACCCTCGTAGCCGTTGAGGTCGAATCGCACCGAGTTCGTGGTGGGGACATAAACCGAGGGAATCGTAGCGCCGCTTGCATTCTTCAGCGTGATATCGATTAGTTGGTTCGTGGCCGTGGTCAGCGGCACGGTCACCAGCACTTCCGAGCCGCTCGCGCCGCGCGTGGGCATGTTAAACGTGTAGCTGTCGATGTCGTTCGACGAGCCTAGCGTGGTACCCGGCTTGGAATAAGTGCGCAGCAACCCCGCTACGGTGAAGCGCTGCTTGGTAGTGACGCCCAGAATACCGAGATCTTGAGTCGACGTGTCGGAAACCCACCACTGGTCTTCCAGCACATCGCGCGCGGGGATATCCGGATAGGCCTCGGTAAACACCTGAAAGCTCGTGCCTGGCTTATCAATCAGCCCGGCGAAGCTCACCCGGGCATAATGCCCGATGTGCGCGATCAAGAATTGGTTGCCGGTTACACTGACCGGGTACAGTCCGCTGATCGATGCATATTTGAAACGGTCGGCACCCGCGTCGGCAACGACGGTGACGATGTTCACTCCCCAGTCATCGCGCAAGAACGAGACTTCCTCGTACCACGACGTGAGATACTCGCTGGGCGCCGAGGAACCCAACATGAACCCCGCCGCGTACTTCACGTCGCCAAGTTGGTAGTTCTGAATCTGCGGGTAGGCAGGGCCGCTGCCATCGAACGGTTGCGCGTAGTCGGGCGTGCCGATATAGGAGGGAAACTGCTGAAATACCGCCTCATAGTCGTAAGAAACGCCGTTAAAGCCTCGCCCATTAAGCGGGAGCACGCTGTTGAGGTTGCTGTTCATTGCCAATCGCACGCGATAATTGCCGGCTGGCTGGCCGCTCAAGTCAAATGCGATTTCGCTGTCCGAAAAAACCTTTGGAAGCACCACACGCTGGAAGTTTCCGGGACTCACCTCTTTCCACACGCCGGAATCGTTTAGCGCGATGAGCTCCCCGAGGTTCACGTTGTCGACTTGATTGGCGTTCTTAGCGTAGGTGGCAATGCGTGGCTGGCCGTTCACTTCGGTCGGGGTAAAGTTGACGTACAGGACCGAGGCCTTGTTGCCCGTTTGCGCCAGCGAAAACGAAATGCTATCCGCGTCGAACGTCGGCGAGCCGCTGTAGCGGGCCTGGAGTCCGCCCGTGTAGGTCACGACCGGCCGCTCGCGGGTGCCAATGGTGCCGATGCTGTCTTTCAGGTCGTTGTTCAGGTCGTATCTTCCAGCCCCCTCGTCGAACCAGGTCACGCTCGCGTCGGTAATCGCCGCGGTAAGCGGTGCCGGTGCCTGGGGGGCTAACGGTTGCAGAAAGGGCACCTCTTCCGTGTCGAGGCCGGCCGACGCCGTCAACAACTCGCGGCGCTCCAGCGCTTCGATGCGAAAGGGCAGGCGGCCAGCGCGCTGAGTGTCCTTCCGGCTCGAACGAGCCCAAGACTTCCAGCGGTGTGACGACAATTTGCGTGGCATGATGGCACTTCCTGTTGAAAACTCACCGACAGCCGGCGACCTGCGCCGCGCCGACCGAGGTTCCCGCCGGCCGACGAGCGCACCTTGCGCGCAGATTTGCCCACTCGCGAGAAATAATGCGATCGGGGTCGAAAAATAACGCCGCGAAGAGAAAAAAATCCTAGGGCGGTTCCAAGCCGGGCTGGCCGAGATTCCTTAACCCGTCTTGTGAGAACCAGTTACCGCGAGGCGAGCGGCTTTTGGGAATCGGTTCCGAGGCGCGGAATTGGAATCCCGCTCGACGGCGGCCGGGCAATTCAACGGTGGCAGAACGCTCCCGCTTCGTCCACAAAGGCCAATTGCTCATACCATTGTGGGGCTGGCGACGCGTCGCATCCAACCAGGCCGCGTGAACCGGGATTGCTGCGGTAAGAGGTCCCGCATGAGCGCCGCTATCAGGCGGCTCGGTCGATGTGACCGACGCGGGAAACGTGGGCCTTGGGGCTGCCGTTCTGGGAAGTACGGCCTCCGCGACTAGTTCCTGCAGCGACCGAAGTAGTCCTGTCAAGGCACGCCAGTAAATCGGCAAGCTGGGCTAATTTGATTGCCGAGCCTCCGCCAATTTCAGCGACGCCGGTTCCGCCGCCGACAACAAGGAGGTGGGATCTTTCGTCTCCGCCGCGGACCCACGGCCAGGACGCTATTCTCTGCCGATTCTGCCTTGGCGGTTCATGCAGTTGTTTGCCGCATGGGCAAGCCACGTGAACCTGCCTCAGTTTCGTCCGGATCGAAGCAACGACAGATCGTTCGGGAGTCCGCCGTTTGGGAAGATTTCCATGTCGCCTGGCGGCTTGTTGGTCCTGGTTACCCTCTGCCTGGCCTGGCCCTGCGCCACCCGCGGTTGGGCACAGCCGTCGAATCCGCCTTCCCTCGGCGGGCCATGGTATTCCCGTCCGAAGTTGACCGGCGACTGGTGTTGTCTGCGTGAGCGCTGGCGCGACAACGGATACACCTTCGACATCAGCTCGACCGAGTACTACCAGGGAACCGCCTCGGGCGGACTGGAGCAAGAATTTCGATTCGGTGGCCGCAATGATTACCTGGTGAATGTGGACGGGCAGAAGGCCGGCCTGTGGGATGGGTTTTTGTGAACCTGCACGGCGAAACCGTGTACGGCGAGTCGGTAAACTTCTCGACAGGAGCGGTCGTGCCGGTCAATGTCGGCAGGTCGCTACCGGTGCCGATGGGCACCACATCGGCGCTTACCGCAGTCAAGTTCACGCAAGCTCTCTCGCAAAATGTCGTGCTGTATGCCGGCAAGATCAACACGATCGACAACTTGCAGCAGCCGTTCATGCGGGGCCGCGGACTCGACGCCGGATTCATGAACGGCGCGTTTCTCTTCAATCCCGTCTTGGGCAGAACGATTCCTTACTCAGCGTTCGGCACCGGGGCCGCCATCCTCGTCAACGGCGAGCCGGTGGTTACGTTGACTGTCTACGATTCGAATGACGCCTCGACCACCAGCGTCTTCAACGATTTCTTCAGCAATGGGGCGATCATCTATCCGACAGTCAGCCTGCCTACCACGTTCTTCGGAATGCCGGGCCACCAGAGCCTTTGGGGAGCGTACAGTTCCGGGAGCTACGGCATCTTAACCCCCGACTCGTTCACGCTCTTTCCGCCAGGGATTCCGCAACCGACAGCGGTCACCCGCGGCTCGTGGTGGATAACTTACCTGTTTGATCAGGCGCTGTGGGTCGACCCCAAAAACCCATCGCGCCGTTGGGGGTTGTTCGGTAATGCCGGTATCAGCGACGGCAACCCGAATCCGATCGGCTGGGCAGCCGTTGTTGGCTTGGGCGGGAGCAGTCCGTTCTCCAGACGCCGACTCGACGGCTTCGGCGTGGCGTATTACTATTTGGGGTTGGATAGCACATTCAAAAACGGAGTCCAACCATTTGTGCCGCTCAGCGACGAGCACGGTTTCGAACTATTCTACAAAATAGGCCTGACACCTTACTGTTACTTGACGCCAGATTTGCAAGTCGTTACGCCCACCCTACAACAGGCAAACGCGTCGCTCGTCATTGGCCTGCGGGCGAAGATCGACTTCTAACGATTCCTTGCCATTTCGCCGCATCCACTCGTCGGATTGGATCAATCGGAGCCAATTTCTACTGCTGGGTGCGCCATTTGCCGAGATGCGCCAGCATGTTCCTTTGTCTTATGGTTAGGCTGGCGATGCCGACTGCGAAGACCGGCTCCTTCCAGTCGGCGACCGTTCGCGCGGCCCGTTGCGTCTCGGCGACACGCTTGCCGACGCACCATTCGGCAGGCAGCTTGGGGTGCTCAACGGCTCATCGATTGACCAAGGCAAGCGCCTGCGCGACGCGCTGCACCGCGAGGCGACCTTCGGCAATCGCTTCCTTGGCCTGGTGAAAGTCGAGCAGGCGCAGCTGAGCCAAGCGAGGCGCCACAATCAGGTCGGGCGGCTCACCCGCCATGCGACTGCGCCCAATCCGCACCTGCATGATGTTGAGGCTCGAGAAGAGAACGGCGAGAATGGAGGGCATCGACGGCTCATTGGCGGAGCGCGTCGGACCCAGTGCACTCAGGTTGGCCCGCAGCCGATGGATCCAATCGCCGACCATGTTGTCCGGCCCCTGGGCGGAAATCTCGTCCCTCAGGTGGCGACCGAGGATGTCCGAGCCGAGGTCAACCGCAATCAGAATGTCGGCGCCCATGGCTCGCGCCAGAGACACTGGGACCGGATTTACCAATCCGCCATCGACGAGCACCATGCCGTCTTGAAGGACGGGTGCCAGTAAACCGGGGACCGCGATCGAGGCGCGCACGGCTGCGAGCGTCGAACCATGGCGGAGCCAGACTTCTGCGCCAGTGTGCAGTGCCGTCGCGACGGCGGCAAAGGGAATCGCCAATTGCTCGATCGCGCGGTCGACAAAGTGTTGCCCCAAGAAGCCCATCAAACGCTCACCCCTGATCAGTCCGCCGCCTAGGCTCAGATCCAAGAAGGCGACGATGTCCGCCATCTTCAAGTCCAAGGCCCACTGCTCCAGGCGGTCCAACTCCCCCGCCGCGTAGGCAGCACCCACGAGCGTGCCGATCGATGTGCCGCACACAATGTCCGGGCGAATTCCGGCTTCTTCCAAAGCGCGGATCACCCCAATGTGCGCCCAGCCACGCGCAGCGCCGCTGCCCAGCGCCAGTCCAATACACGGCTTGCGGTCGATCGTCATGTGCCTTCCCGGAGCACGAGCAGCCGCTAGGGACTTCCCAGCGGCGCTCGCTCCGCGAATGTACTGCCGGTCGTTAGTCGTGACAAGAACTCAGGCGGCTCTCCAGTGCTGCGCCGGCTTCCATTCGGGCCAGCGCGGCCTGGAGCATGGCTTCCTCCGCCTCGTCGATGCAGGCAAGGGCGACGACAGTCGCGGCCTCGGCATAAGCCTCGGCCCGGTCCGCTCGGGAATTCAGTTTTTGGATTTCACGCGTCGCCTTCCATTCCTGGATCATCGCCTCCGTTTCGGTCTTCTTCTGTTCGCCCCACGCCTTGAGATCGGCCCGGCTCTTCTCGATAACTTCCTGCTGGGCCTGGATCTTGGCTCGGGTAGCATGGATCGTGTCCTGCAAGGCTTTCTCCGCCTTGCCTGGCAAAGCTTGGACGTTGTCCTTCAGGAAGTCGACCCGCAACTCCAGGGCATCGAGCCGGCTCCGCAGACGATCACAGAGCTTGTCCACACGTGCACTCATTAGAGTTCTCCTCTTTTTTAAGTCACCAGGGATCAGGGAAAATGGCAAACACTTACCGGTAATCGCGGATGTGTTCACTTGGAAAACGGGGGGATACGCTTCGCGATTTTCGAAATCGTGTGCAGCGTGACTTGAGCAGCCCAGGGCCCATCGACCGTTCTCAGAGTCGAACGGAGGGCGCCAATGTCGAACGAGAGATTGGTGACCAACACGGCGCCGCCATGGAACACCAGGCTGTTGGACCAGAGTAAACCAATGGGGGCACCGTCCTTGTCGATTCCGCCGAAGTCGCCCAGCTTGGCGATGACCCGCCCTTGCTGCGGTTCGAGCACCATGATCTCGTTGGACTGATTGCAAGCAATCCACAAGTTGTCCAGCTCGTCGATGATGAGACCGTCCGGTCCGCCACCCGCACGATTGACGAAGACTTCGGGCGTGCCGGGGCCGAGCGGCGAGCCGCTCACCGGGATCTTCACAATCGTGTCTTGTGCGGTGTTGGCGACAAATAGCGCGGTCTCTCGGTTGTTGAATGCCAGGCCGTTGGCACCAATGGGCGGTGGAGGTCTCGTCGGTTTGAGAAGCGGACTGGTGACCCAGGCGGTCCCCGCACCGCCCTCCTGGCTCACTTTCCAGATCATGCCCGCGTGTGCGTCGGTGACGTACACGTTGCCTGCGGCGTCAATCGTCAACCCATCGAGACCAGGGTTCTCGCTTGAGACCGTCATGAATACGGACGAGGCGCCCGTCATAGGATCGACGGAGAGAACGTTCGCAGCCTTGTAATCGACCACGAGTAATTTGCCCGTCTGCGGATGAAAGCGGAGATCGAGCAGCCATGGCGTTGAGCCGGCGATTGTGACGGTCCGTAAGTGTTTGCCTTTGGGATCGAACACGATCAGTGTTCCGCCGCTCGTGTCCGGCTTGTTCGCTGCCACGGTGACCACGTAAACGTTGCCCTCGTGGTCGACGCATATCCCCTCGGGATGTGCCTCGCCGGCCGGCAGCGTGGCGAACCGCTCGACCTTGCCGCGCTCAAAGGCCTCCGCGGCGAGTGGAATCGACAGCAGCATCAGCAGCGTCAGTACCGTCTTGGTTGTTTTCATACTCATGGCAGCCGCTCCCGATTCGCTTGGTTCATGGCTCGTCACCTGTGATTCAGTCGGAGGGTGATAGGCATGCACGCCATGTCTTGCCACGGGCGAGCACGTCCGGATCCGCGGCAGCCCGCGCCGCCATAAGACGATTCTGCACGCCTCCTCGAAGTCCAGGCGCGGCGAGCGTGGATAGAGCTTCGTGTCGTCGCCGTAGCCGAGGTTGCACAGGAAGTTGGATTTCACGGTTGTCCCAGCGAAGAACTCGGCATCGACTTTGGCGTTGACAAAGCCCGACATTGGGCCGCAGTCCAGGCCCAGTGCCCGAGCGGCCAGGATGAAGTAGGCGCCTTGGAGCGAAGAGTTTCTCAGGGCCATGTACTCCAGGACGTCGTTCGGCAAGGCCTTGAACATGGCCCTTGCATCGCCATGTGGGAAAAGCTTGGGGAGCTGCTCGTAGAAATGGATCTCCATCCCGAAAATGGCGGTGACCGGTGCCGCCAGAGTCTTGGCCACGTTCCCGGCGTCGAGGGCGGGTTTCAGCCTCTCCTTGGCGTCGCGCGACTTCACGAAAACGATGCGCAGGGGGCACATGTTTGCCGAGGTCGGGCCCATCCGCGCCAGGTCGTAGACCTGCCGCAAGAGCGTTTCACCAACGGGTTTGTCCAGCCAGGCGTTGTATGTCCTTGCCTTGCGGAGAATAAGGTCCAGTCCGTCGTCGTTGATCACTGCGTCTGGTTCGGTTGTGCTCAGACTCATGTCGAATTCCTCCTAATGTTACGGGTCCGCGGCTCGTCACTGTCCTGGCGGGAGCTCAGACTGAGTAGGCCGCGACTTCAATCACTTGCCTGGCGAGATCAATCGTTCCGAAGCCCTGCACCGCAAGCTGGTTCACCCACGCGTACTCGTTCGAGGAAGCAAACAGCGTCATGTTGACGCGGAGGTCAGCGATGTCGCCCTGGGGGCGAACAGTGGCCACTCCTTCGCCGTGAGCCGAAATACTCTGCCCATCCTCTGTTCGGATCGTCTCATGAATGTGGAGTTCGAAGCGGCCGCCCGGGCGTACTCTGACGTAATCAATTCCCTCGATGGTGCCAGTTACCTTCGGTCCGTTCGCTGTGCCGTCGAATGTGACATCGAATCGCGCGCCTTCTTTCGATAGCGCCACCTCCCCTGCCATCAATGCCGCGAAGCTGACGCCGTACTCCTTCATACCGGTGATGTTCAAGGTAACCGCGTACAGCAGCTCTCCCACTTCGGTCGTTTCAATCGTGCTCATGAGGTGCTCCTTGCCGAGTCGCCTAATCGGCGGGCGTCCGCCGAAGGCTTACTGGTCACCGCGCGGTCGCAACCCTCGCCGTGAACCACTTTCCTTCCTTGAGCAAGTAATCCGGATCGTTAAAGGGCCGGTTACTGATATCTCGCCACTGGACCTGACCCTGCGCGTCGATCAGAAACGTGCCGTGCAGCGGCTGGTTGTCCGAAGTGGTACATCCGTAGGCCCGGAACACTTCGAGCCCGGTATCGGAGAGCAGCGGAAAGGCGAAGCCCCCCTCTTCCGCATAAGACGCCTGCGCGATCTTGAGGTCTTCCGGCGTATCGATGCCGATGGCAACCAGCTCGATGCCGAGTCCGGCGAACTCTTTGATCTTCGTCGCGAAGTTGTTGAGCTGATCCTGGCAGCGGATACAACCGGCGCCCTCGTAGAACATGACGACGACGTTTCGACCCTTATAATCACTGAGCGAAATCGTCTTGCCGAAGCCGTCAGGCAGGGTCCATTCTGGGGCCAGCACAGGCCCGGCGGCCGGCGCAACAGGGGCGCGATCAGCTGCCACGGCCACGCTCGCGTCGCCGGCCTCGCTCGACGAGACGATGCTCATCGCAGGCCTGGCGCCGTGCTGGCGCTCATAGAGAGATCGAATCGCCGCTTCTCTGGTAGCGGCGTCTCCTGAGGATTCGGCCCGCGGTTGGGGGGCCTTTTCGTAAGCGTCGTACTCGTAGCCGAGCTGCGCGATACGATCGCCTGTGCTAACCGCCAGATCCACGCGGTTCCCGCTTCGGTCCCCGAAGGCGAACTTGCGGTCGAGGTACTTGGGGTCCGTTTGATTGCTGTTACCCAGGCGGTTCCAGCTTTCCCAGATCCGGTCCAGGTTGCAGTGATGCAGATAGAAGATCGGGTCGCCGCCGACCGTGGCGAAGTCGGCCATATCGCCGCCAATGGCGATGTGCGTGAAGAAATGCGGGTTCTGGTCCATCCTGGGATTGAACCCAAGGCTGCCCGTCGGCGAGTCAATGTAAAACTTCTCGTTCAGACAATCGAGGCTGAGCCAATCCCTCCAGAGCGTGTCGATCCGTTCGCCTCCGTTGACCCACGGCCAGCGGGTGCCGTCGTAGAGTGTGCTGCCGGGGTCCCGGAACACAGCGGGAACGACAAGATCGGCGGGGTCTCCCGTGACCGGGTTCCAGTAGGGAAGCGTGAATTCCTCGTCGTGCAGCACCTCGCGAATGACTCCCTCGAACTGATGGAGCATGAGGCGATGCCAGGGCAGGAAGTACCACTGTTGATATTGTTCAGGGTCGGCGGGGTTGTAGGGATGGGCTTGGCAGCCATTCCACACGGCCTCGGCGAAGACCTGTTTATCAGCCGGGAGTGACGCGATGACTTCGGCCTTCTTCTTGCTCGCGAAGTCCCACAGAAACGCCGGGGGTCCCTTGATCCAGTGCGTATTCCACCACCAGGTCCAGGAATGCGTATCATGGTCCGGCAACTGCCGCATGATCTCGATGGCCCGCGCGTATTTCGCGAGCATCACCTGGCCCTGGGAACTGTTGACGTTGTAGCGCGTGGAGAGCTTCTTTTGGCTCGCCGCAGGCGCTTCCTGCGGGCTCGTAGTTGGCGTGCGCGTGACGGACCTGTTCTGGTCTGCCGTGGCGGTGTCCTGCGCACTCGTTACGGGCGCGACCTGCGCGGTCGTCGCTGGCGCCGGAGGACTTGGATTGAACTGCAACTCCAGCACGTCGTGCGACGCCGTGTGGACTTCAAGCTTCGGATCGAGCATCGCCATCGCGCCGGCAGACGTGATCATCCCGCTCACCAGGTGAAAGCGAGTGCCGATTACCGAGCCCGCAACGCCATGACGAGGCATTGGCATGGAGGGGAGCGCCGTCCAGGAATTGGCGACCGGATCGTACGCGTCAACGCCTCGGAATGCGCCGACGAGATCTCTCGTCGTCACCTCGCCGCCCGCCACGTAGATCCTGCGGCCATCGGTGCCGAAGCCGCCGCCGCTTCGGGCAGTCGGCATCCGCTCTTTTGGAGCGCTCCACATATCGGCCACGGGATTGTATTCCTCAACGACATCCGTATTGGTGGCGGACAGGATGAACCCGTGACCGGTGCGACCGCCGATGACGTAGATCTTGCCGTTGACAGCGCCGGCGAACGCGTGGTTGCGGGGCACCGCCATCGGCTTGCGGCTCTCCCACTTGTTCGTGGCGGGGTCGTACACATCGTTGGTGGCCAGAACCCGACAAGATCCGAAGAACGAGAAGTACGGATCCTTGGAGCCTTCGACCGTCGTGGCGCCGCCGATGACGTAGATTTTGCCGCCGACCTCGACCGCCACCGCCGCCCCACGATTGCCGGGCAATGGCGCCAGCGTCTTCCAGGAGTCGGCCGCCGGGTCGTACTCCCACACGTCGTCAACGGGTTGCCATGCGCCGCCGGTTGGAATCTGGGTTTCCGCCGGCGGGATAAAGCCGCCGAACGCGTAAACTTTGCCGTTGTATGCGGCGAGGGCCGCGTGGTGGACCGGCCGCGGCATCGACTTCTTCTTCGTCCATTTGTCGGTGGCCGGGTCGTACTCGTAGTTGACTCCCCGAGCCTTGCCCTCACCCCAGCCGCCGATCACGTACATCTTCCCGCCCGCGGCAGCGCTGTAGAGTTCTTCATCTGGTTCAGGGAACGGGGCCCCCTTCTTCCACGGTGAAGTCGGCAACTGAGCGAGAGCGGCCGTGGCGAAAACCAAGTTGGCAGCAATCACTGCCAAGATCGCGCTTCTGCTGCCTGGAAAGCTTGTCACCGTATTCTCCTTTGAAGGACATCGTGAATCGGCGAGATTCAGTTCGTAGCGATTCCGTGTGCGTGTCTCAGATGTTGAAGCGCCGCGTCAGCGTGGAAATTCGGTTGACGAAAATGATGGCCGCGAAAGTCCCCAAAACGATTGCTGCAACCGGTGATCCGCCAATGACGGCCAGATGAGCGATGACTGCGCCGATCATCGTGCACACGAGCAAGCCCGCGCCGAGCGACGTCAGTGAGGGGATCAAGAGCAGTACGGCCGAGACGACTTCGATGCCGCCGGTTAGAAAGCGGAACGACTGGCCCAGGCCGATCTTCTCGAACGTGTCGACCATCATCGGCTGGCCCGTGAGCTTCGCGAGTCCAGCCATGAAGAAGGCCGCGGCGGTTAGGATTTGTAGAATCAACAGGGTGACGTTCTTCGCCTTGGATGCAGACTGGCTGTTGCTGCTTGTCGAGATCGTGGCGTTCATTGTGTTCTCCGCTTCGAATGTCGTTGGAAAGGTGCTGTCGGTCGTTGAGACACTTATCGCAGGTGACGATCGCTTTGTGCATCCGCTTCAATACTCTCTCTAGCCGGTCGGCGAGACTCCGTGATTTCGTCGACGATGGCCTTGGTCAGACAATCGGTCGCGACCAGCTCGGCCCCTTGCTTGTGCATCGCCATCAGACAAGCCTGGCCGTCGGCGTCGACAAAGGTCACTCCCGTCAGGTCGACACGAACGATCGGCCTTTGCTCCGTCGCGGCGGTCCGCTGCCAGCACTCACGAAGCTCCTGCACCCAGCGCCCTGCCAATCTTCCTTCGAGTTGGAATCTGAGCGACCTCGGTTCTTCATGGATCGTGATCCTGAGCATTGCCTGCACTCCTGCAATCACGCCGGTTATTCGCATGCGTCGACGGCCAAGGTCGATCGTTGGCGGCTGATTCTCTCGTCCAGGTCGCGCAGGTCGTCAGGGCTGTCGTATTCCGGCGGGTCCATCAGCAACCATTTGAGTTCGCTCATGCGTCTGGGCCGCGAGTAGATGCGCGCCGTTCGCGTCTGACGAACCTCGCGCACTTGGCCGTTGATCTCTCGAAGCTGAATCCGAGGATGTTTTGTGCTCGTGACCATTGCATGCCTCACTTATGGCGGGTGCTGTTTCGTGGCTCGCGAAGGGTTGCTTCTGCCTAAAGCACGCGCCATGCCAAGCCGTCGCCGCGTTCTCGCGCCAGGCCGTAAATCGTCCCGCAGCCAGAACTTGCAGATCGGAAATGCCGCGACGAGAAACGAGGCGGCAGGGAAGCGCCAATACTGGCGCGCCAGAGGGCGAGCGCCAGCGCCAACGGGCCGGCGCTACTCGGGCCTTGTGATGCCGAGCTTCTGCATCTTCCAGTGCAGCGTGGACCGCTTCATCCCGAGGCGGGCGGCTGCGCCCTTCGGCCCGCCCAGCACCCAGCCGGCTTCATCGAGAGCCGCGAGAATATGCTCGCGCTCGGCGTCGACTAAAGTGAGCGGCCGAGAGTCGTTCAAGGGCGATTGCGCTGGCACGGTTTGTAAATCGCCAAGCGGCACTTGAAGGACCAGGCCTGACGACAAAATCACCGCGCGCTCGATGATGTTTTGCAGTTCGCGGACGTTCCCGGGCCAGGGATAACGGACTAGCGCGTCCATGGCCTCGGACGGGATGGTTTCAACCCGTCGCCCCATCCGCCTGGCGAATCGCTGGGTGAAGTGACGCACCAGGCGCGGAATATCGTCTGGGCGCTCGCGGAGGGGAGGCAGCACCAAGGGAAAGACGTTCAGTCGGTAGTAAAGGTCTTCGCGGAACCGGCCGTCTGCAACCATGGTCGAAAGGTCGCGATGGGTTGCCGCAACCAGTCGCACGTCGACTTTGATCGTCTTGGTGCCGCCTAACCGCTCGAATTCCTGCTCTTGCAGTACGCGGAGAAGTTTAGGCTGCAATTCGGACGGGATGTCGCCGACCTCGTCCAGAAACAGCGTTCCCAGATGCGCTACTTCGAACCGGCCGATCTTCTGGCTGATAGCGCCCGTGAATGCGCCTTTCTCGTGGCCAAATAGCTCACTCTCCAGCAGCCCCGTGGGAATGGCGGCGCAGTTGAGCTTAATGAAACTGCGGCTCCGGCGCGGGCTTCGCTCGTGCAGCGCTCGGGCGACAAGTTCTTTGCCCGTGCCCGTCTCGCCGCGAATCAGAACTGTGGAATCGGTCGGCGCGACCGTTTCGACCTCCTTCAGCACCCGGCGGAGCGCGGCGCTCTCCCCGACAATGTCGCCGAAGTTGTGCTCGGTACGGATCTCCTCCTCCAAGTAGGCATTTTCTTTGGAAAGCTTCTCCCGGAGCGCGTCAATTTCTTGGAATGCTTGCGCGTTTTCAAAGGCCACGGCCACTTGGTTTGCCACCATTTGGAGAAAGGTCGCATCCGCCTCGGCGTACGCTGACGCCCGCTTGGATGAAAACACTAGCGCGCCCAATCGTCGGCGAGCAGTGGTAAGCGGAAGCGAACAGAGACTCTGCACCCCGTACGGCTTGACTTGTTCCAGCAAGCGGGGCCAGCGCGTCAACTCGTTTTGGCTCGCCACGATGAGGGATTGCTGCGACTGCAAAACGAGGCCTGCCGGATCTTCTTCCACCGAAAGGACGATCACCTTTCCAGGTGGAACTTCCTCGCTAGTCTCGAGGACGTGCAGGCGCATGGTCTTGTCTGCCGGCTCATGAAGCACGACCGAGACAAAATCAAAACTCACGACCTGCTTAAGTCGCCCGGCCAGGTCGTGGAAAAGTGCCTGCAAATCGCGATGTGCGACGATCGCTTCCGACACTGCGAGCAAAGCTCGGTGTGGATCGTCATTCGACGTTGTTCGCCCGTCAGAGTGAACGCGTGCCATCGTCAGCACCTTGCCCAGCGATCATTCCAGCCATCCCATCCCAACACCGCAGATTCTAACAGATCTTGAGAACCTAGCGGATTGCGAGCCAAAGGTTGAACATTCGCGTTGCTTGGCCGCTTGGCGGAGCTAAACCGAGCCACCGCTGTCGAGCGGAAGACCAGCGGCGCGAAGCGCAAGGAATCGAAGCTGAGGCACGGAGGCCTCAGAAACGGCAGGCAGGTCAGGGAAACGCAGGGACAGCGGAGTTACCGCACGAACGTGGACGGGTCGGGCCGGATCGTGCTCCCCAGCGAGCTCCGCCAGCGGCAGCAGATTCACGAGGGGGACACCGTGGTCGCGGTGGACGATGACCACGGCGTGCAGGTCAAGAGCCTCGACCGGGCCTTGGCCGAAGCGCAGGACTATTTCGCCACGCTGGCCCCGCCGGAAGTGCAGCTCTCGGAAGAAGTCCTGGCCGACCGCCGCCGCGAGGCTGAGCTTGAGGAGCGTTGTGCTCGACGCCTCCGGCGTCAGGGTGCTGCGCGAGGTGTGTTGTTTGGGATCCTTCGCTCGCACAGGCCGCGTCCTTGCACGGCGTGCAATGCACCGCGCGCGGGTCGGCGGGCGCTAGCCGCGCGAGCCCTATGCCAGCGCCCTTCTGTGTCAGATTTGTGTCAGATTTCGGGAAAGCGCCCCAACTGACACGCGCATAAGAATGCCCGATGACCTTGGCTCGCAACGAGTTGCTGCGAAAAAAAAGTCATCGGGCAGGCAGTCGGGGCGACAGGACACGAGTTGAACTGTTTCTGGCCTGCATTCAGGCTGGCGATGCAGATTTGCGCTACATGATCTCCGAGGCTGCGATTTGCGAACGGTCGTAACGCACAACGGGTGGGCGGTTTGCCGCTCAATTCGTGTTACAGCTCTTTACAAACCAAAAGCCACTTGCTGCGGCATCGAGGGCCAGGCGTAGCATTCACGATGCTGGCCCGCAACGTTCACAATCGCCGTAGTTCCCGCGTGACCGTCAATCGCCCTGGTGAAGTGTTGGACTACGGTGAGAAGTGCCCGCGATGGGTAGCGATCTGCCAAATGTTACCCCAAGGATCTCGAATCATCGAGCGACGGTCCCCGTAGGGCATGTCCTGCGGTTCTTCGATCGATTCGGAACCGCAATTCAACGCGCGTTTATAGGTTGCGTTTGAGTCTTCGACATAAACGTAGAGGCACGCCGGCATCGCCTGTCGCTGGAGAGTCGAGCCTATCATGACCATGGAATCGCCGATTCGAAGCTCCGCTGGCTTCCCAGGTCGGAATTGGCCGACAGCAAGGAAGACGCGCTTAACGAACTGGACGAGACCCTCAGGATCGTCCACGGCAATTCGAGGAATGAGAGCAGGCCAACCAGCGGGTGCGAAATCTAATTTTGCGGTGCTTTCATCCTTCTGGTCGTCGACTCCAGGCTGTAGATAAAAAGCCAGTGGCAGCACGACTCCAAAATGGTCTTGGAGCAACTGCATATCCTGTAGCTCCACCTCTTCCAGGATATATCCTTGCGCATGACACTGTACTTGCGCCTCTGGGGACAGGCAGGGAACATCTTGACCGTCAACTCGACCCTGGCCGCGAAACGCTGCAGGTGGTAACGGCCACTTCCGGTTATTCGGGAGTGCAAACGCGCCGAACCCCTGCTCGTCGAACTCAATGGCGTGGACATCGACTTCGTGGCCGAGTCCGTTCTTCAAGACGAAATTGGTCGCCGTGCCGCCTGACTGACGGATGTACTCGGATGTTCGGCAAATGGCTTCCAGACGCGGCACGTCGTCGACACAAACGATGATGTCGAGATCTCCGTGCAGTCGGGTTTGTTTGCCAAGTAACGCGTCGATGCCCCAGCCTCCGTCGAGCCAAACGTCAATCGACGACGCTTTCATAAGGGCCAGGAATTGCAGAACCGCGTCCGACGTCATGTCACTAAGCCCCCACGGCTACGGGACCAAACCACCCAGTTCCCCTACCGGTAGAGTTGAGTCGTTGCAGAAGAAGAAGGGACGACACGTCCAGGCAAGCGCAATAAGAGACGCCCACTTTCCTATCGTAACGTCCCCGAATCGGGGTAACAAGAGAAGCGACATAGATGTCAGGAACCTTTATTGGCTCCTCGAACATGAAGGCCATGCGCAGCTTCCGAAGATGAGCAGGGGATCAGGTGAGCAGGTGACCGCAGGAGATTAGGCCTGCATGTGAACCAAGTCTCCTGTATTCTGTCCTTCACCTGCTCGCCTGCTCCAATTTTCTCCTGCTCTATTTTGGGCGGCAGTGCCGCCAAAAATCGGGGCGACAGGATTTGAACCGTGCGCCGATTTTGAGCCAAGCAACTACGAGCCTTGCGGTTGCGCCGATTGCGAGATGTGCAGCGCTGCAAATGCGCTGCAAACGGGTCGCCTCAAATGGCTCGAAATGGCGTTGAATGACATCGATCTGCAACAAGTCATTCTCGCGTGGTACACGCTGCCGGTTTCAATCAGGGCCGCGATTGCGTTGCTGGTAAGCGCCGCACGTCACTGATCAGGGTTGCCGCATTGCTGATGGCGTATACCCTCAGGACACGCCCTCCTGAGCAGCCTCCGGCGCCTTCCGCACGGACCACCATCCAAGACAGAACACGGTGCACTGACGCCATCATTAGTTGCCCGAGACTTTCAGACGACGCCCATGCGGCTGTGTGTCGCGAACCTGCTAGAGCCGCACCAGCACGACCCGAAAGCCAATGTGATCGTAGCGCCGCTCAGGCTCGAACCGCTGGCGAAACGCCGAACGGCTTGCCCAAGCCGGGTCAGCCCAGCAACTTCCGCGGCGCGAACGAGAATAGCTTCCTGATTCGTTGCGGGCGGCCGTCGCCTGCGAGTCGTGCAAATCTGGATCGGTGCCGCCTGGGTATCGCCGATGAGCCCAGTCGCGGCACCACTCGCACGTGTTGCCATGCATGTCGTGAATGCCCCAAGGATTGGCCGGGTAGCTACCGACCTTTGCGGCGCGACCCAGCGTCGGCCCTGGCTCCGCGCCGCGGTAGGGTTGGTCGCCCTTGATGTTCGCTTGTTTGCTACCGATCGAATCGCCAAATGACGTTGCCGTCGTCGTTCCGGCGCGACATGCGTACTCCCATTGGGCCTCGGTCGGCAATCGAAACTCCCACCCGGCCGGTAGTTCGCCCGCATCACGAGCGCGCTTGGTCAGCTTCGCGCAATAATCTTCGGCCTCGGCGTAATTGACATTGCCCACGGGGAGCTCGTCGCCCGCGGGCAACTCGTCCGTCGTTTCGCCCGGCAATTTGCCGACGACTCGTTTCCAATCGCCTTGCGTTACCTCGTACTTGCCGGTCCAAAAACCGTTGCTGAGCGTGACGGTGACCTGAGATTCAAAGGGGCGGCGCTCGGGTTCGCTTAGCGGGCTGCCCATGTCAAATCGCCCAGGCGGGCACCAGCACAGCACGGTGCCCGCAATGGTGCGCTCTTCTCCCGGTTCCTTGCCGGCCAGTGGTGCGGCCACCGCGTCAGCGTCAGAGTCCGCTGCGCCGTGCGCCCGCGCGACAACCTGGCGTGCCTCGCGGTTCGCACGTGATTTTTCCTCAAGATAATCGTGCAAGGTATCGCTGCCGAGGCCTTGTCCGTAGACCAATTCACCGCCGTAGTGCGCGGCGACGATGGCCGTGGCCGAGCCGCCCACCGCGGCGCAAAGCACAAGCGAAAGCAACGCGATTCGCGTCGACTTCATCCCGCGCCATCCGGCCGGAAGCAGCGCCGCGCCCGCCAACACTAGTCCGGCTAAGGCAAATCGCATGAGGTAGGAAGCGTACGTCGTGTGCTGTCGCAGATACTCCCAGGCGACGCCCGGCACACCGTCTTCGCCGTAAGGAATCTGCCGTTCGGCCGTCTCGCCCGACGATTCGGCGGCCCAGCAGAGAGCCACGATCGTTGCAAAGAGCACCAGCAACTGCACCCGTGGCAGGCGGCGTTGCGGCATGCAAAGCGCCGCAATGCCGGCCGGCACGCTAATTAGGAACAGCACGATTGGGAAATGGACGATCGCCGCGTGCGTCCGCGCCGGCTGGACGACTCCGGCCAAGACGTTGCGCGTCAAGGTTAGCGGCTTGGCGGCGGAAGTCTCTGGTCGCTTCTCGACCTGCGCCACGATCGTTATCGTGCCGTCGGGGTCGACGCGTCGCACGCGGGGATACCAGTCGGCCCGATCATCGGAGTCGACATAGTCGTATTCGAGCACGTAAAGCGTGTCGCCTGCCACCGCGACTCCCATTGGCGACCAACGGTCCGTGGACCGCGCGGCGACCGCGACGTTTCCGTCGGGCGAGATCTTGAGCACGGCACTACAGCCAGACGCGGCGACGTACACCGTACCATCGGCGGCGACGTCGAGGCCGTACAGATTGGTCTTCGAGGGGGCATCCTTGAGTGCCTCAGGGCGCTCGCAGTCAGGCACCACAATTTTTTCGACCACGGTCGACACGGTGCCATCGGGCGCAATACGACGCACCGCCTGCTGCTCGGTGTAGTAAATCGAACCCGCGGGGCCGGCCGCGATTCCCCAGATCCACTCGACCGGTTCACCGTTCCCTCCGACCTCGCGCGCCGGTGGAAGATCGGCAAATGGCTCGGCCGCTTTGCCCGGCTCCATGCGCATAATTCGCACGCGCCCCTTCTCCGCCACCTGCGGATAATAAAAGACGCCATCCGAGCCAAACGTGACCGGGTAACTCGTGGCGACGATCAGCCTGGGGTCGAACCGGGCCACTTCGACGTCGCCCGGTGCCAGGGCTGCAAAATGCTTTTCTTCGTACCGTTCTTGCCGATCGATCGCCAGAAAATGCCCGCCAGGACCTGCTTGCGCCGTCAGGTGCCCGGTGGGATCGATCTGCCAGAGGCCATAGCCGGTGTCCATGAACCAGACGTAGCCGCCCTCGTCGACGACGATCCCCGAGCCAGGATGAGCCCAGGCGGCTTGGGCAAGCAGCACGAGCAGGCAGAGCCCTGCGGCCAAGCGTGAGTTGATTGCCATGGACTGATTCCTATTCGCTTTTTTTACATACCGCGTGACCGCAGGTTGCATCCTACGGCACTTCGCGTTGTCAGATATAGTTGTTTATTGTTGCGCCTATAATCTATTATGTTGTTTTCCCCGAACGGCGCCGGGTTGCGCCGACTGCAGTACACGATTCCGCGGATTCCCGAGACGCACCATGTCCAGTTCCATTCCTTCGCTCTCGACCGATCAAGTTGCCGCATTCGTCGAACTGGCTCGACAGGGAAGCCTGCGACGCGCGAGCGAGGCCCTACACCTCTCTGAGCAGGGCGTGCGGAATCGGCTCATCGCACTCGAGGGGCGGTTGCAAGGTGAACTCTATCGCAAAGCCCGCGGCATGAGGCAGTCCACGCCGTTGACGCGACAAGGCAGGATGTTCCTGCCACATGCAATCGCGTTTCTCGATCGTGCCCGCGAATTGGCGGAAGCCTTTCAACGCAGCGCGCAGCCGCGCGAAGTCTACGTGGCGGCCAGTCAGTACATGATGCGCTATGTGCTCATTGACGCGACTCGGCGATTCCATGCGCGGTTTCCGCAGATCCGCGTGCGTTTGAGCGTTCACACCGAACAGGAAATCGAAACCGTGCTATTGCGCGACACGGACGTCGATCTGGGCGTCGCGGCACCCTACGAGCCGCCTGCCGAGTTGCATTACGACCATCTCTTCTCGATGAATTGGAGCTTGATCACGCAGCCGATGCATCCACTCACCAAGCGTCGGTCGGTTCGGCTGCGTGCGATCGTGGACGAACCACTGATCGTGTTCGAGCGCGGCTCTACCGGCCGCCAGCATGTGCTCGATGCGTTCCACCATGCGGGCCTGTCACCCTGCGTGAACATGGAGACGACGACGACCGAGATCGTTGTGCAGATGGTCGAGGCAGGTCTGGGAATCGCGATTGTGCCCCTCTTGCCCAGTGGTGCCGTCACCCGTCACCGCAAAGTTGCCGTCCGCCCCATCGCCGATCCGATCCGCGCCATCAACTCTGGAGTCCTCACCCGCCGCGGAGACCGACAGTCTGCCGCGACTCGCGAATTCATTGACTTTATACGCCAGGTCGAATTCACCACCCGCCGCCGCAAACGATGACCTAAATCACCTTCATTCGGACAACACGATGCCAACTTTGCACGCTCAGGGCGAACCGTCCTGAGTGGCATAGGGCCTTGCGGACTTCCAATCTACCGTCCCTACGTGACGCGATTGCGCGCTGTAAATGCGCTGCATTTTTGGCGACTGTGCGAGTCGTCGGCCGCGAAGGCCAGAGATGCGATCCGCTGCACACGCTGAGGCCGACAATTGGTTTCGGACAACGAACCAAGGTGTGAGATGACAGGGCGACAGGAAAACTGCCTGACGCTCGCGTTACCATAAGCCGTGTTATAGGAAAGGCTTACGAAATTCGAAATCGGGGCGACAGGATTTGAACCTGCGACCTCTTGACCCCCAGAGGCCCCTGGGGCTTCCGCAAAACACCTGAATTTCCCGAGGAATAACGCGATTCTATACCACTCGGGTAGACTTGCAAGCAATCGCAAACGGCTCCGAGAAAACTCGGGCGCACGCAGTAGTCCGCGCTCTTGCTTCGGTAATCAATTCGAGTAAGTCGTTCACTCCGCCGGCCGCCCCCAACGCGCCGCCGAGGGCTCGCCGTGGTCGAGCACAGCACCACGGCCGGGATCAAGAGTCGCGCCGTGGGCTCGAATGTCGCCACGCTCGATTGAAGCAACGGCCGGTCGATGCCGACGTCGCCGCTGGTCAGGATCAGGGGCAGCACCGCGAGCAAACCGCCGCCGAGGGCTCGAAGCGGGTCACATGGGCGGTAGGTGCCAGATTCAGCCGCCGAGCGGGGCGACCAGCCAGAATCGACGCGCCAGATTCGCGTATAAAGCCATCGGGCAGGCCGCATCGACCCAGAACCCGCCTTGCACCGCTGGGCCTTAGAAGGGCGATACGGGCCTCGGGCTGGAAACTGATAACGTTTTCAGTTGCCCAGATCGTCGGCCAGCGCACCGGCCGGGATGCCGGGTGCTTTGCAGGTCGGCTTGCTCGAACCACGCCGGGCACCGCTGGATCGCTTGGCCGTGGTCGCTCTCTTGGCCGTGGTCATCGCCTCGGGCTCGCCGAACAGTTGCAGCCGCTCGGCCACGATGCCCAGCTTGCCCGTGTCCCGGTCTTGCCGCAGCCGGCCGACCACCAGCACCGTATCGCCCTTGCGGCCGCGCTCTGTGATGAACTCGGCCAACTGGCACCAGGCCGTTACGTCAACGAATGTCGTTTCGGCCACCAGCTCGCCCAGCGGGGTCTTGCGCCGCTCGTCCAGGGCCACGCCGAACGTGGAAAACCTCGCGCTGCTGCGCGCCCGTCGTAGCTCGGGGTCGTGGGTCAAGTTGCCCACGATGATTACTTGGTTGACGTTCGCCATGATGCGACCTCGAAGCGCCCCGCCTCACCTCGGCGCCACGTGGAAGCGACGTAGCGGCCGAGGGGGCAGGGACAATAAGCCGCTCGGCCCAGGGCGTGGAAAAGCAAGGGAACCGCGCCCCGGGCCGGCGGGTCGTGGGTTACGAAATGGTGAGAACGTTGAAGTGATCCGGGCGAAGCACCGCCACGTCAGCCCGCAGGTACGCTCGCACGTAAACCAGCAGGTCACTCAGCGCGTCATTGCTGCCGACCGTCCCCGAGCGGAACGTTTCGACGGTCAAATTGGTGCGAACGCCGATTGCCAATTGGCTGAAGTCGCCGACCGTCACCACGCCGCTGGTCTGCTGCTTGCTCACAAGCCGCCGCAGCGGATTCAAGGCCGGGTGGTCAATCAAGTAATTGCCCGTCCCGTCCTTCAGTTTGCGAACCTGCCCGTTTTGCGTCGGGTGCGTGACCACGGCGCCGGCCATGCCGTTGGCGTTTTCGATCGGGGTCAGGGCGTCCAACAGATCGTCAAACGCCAGGGCCGTCGTAATCGGCGTTTCGGTGATACCCGCCGTGTTCGCGATGCCGGTCGGCTCGATGCCGCTTCCCGTGCCACGCAGGGCGACCCGGTCGACCTCAAGCGCCATCGCCTGCGCGATACCGTTTTGCACCAGCTCGATAATCCCGCGACCATCCTCGGCCAACTCGACCGGCAAGCCGACGATGCAACCCAAGGTTTTCGGCCGCATAACCAGCGCGCCGAAGGTGGGTTGGCTGGCCGTGATTCGCGCCGATTCGCCACGCCAGTAGGCGGTCGGGTCGCCCGTGACCTTTACAAACGTCGTTTCGCCCGCCTCAAGAGGCAGGGTCAGCGCGCCGGCTTGGACACACACCGACTTCGCGCGTGCCAGGTCGATGATTCGCGCCGACATTTGGGACGGAATCGTAAACCCGCCGTCGGCGCCAGTACCGGCCGACAGCAGATTCTGGATTCGCTCGGGGAGCGAGTCGAACCGCCCGGTGAGTTTCGCCACCAACGCGCGCCCCAGCTCGTTCTCGTCAATGTCGGCAGCGCCGGCTACGTGGTTCGCCAACCGGTCTTGCGGGCGAAGAACCGGGGTGCTCTTGCCGTTGCTGTCGGTCAGCCGCATCGGAGCGCTGCTTTCGCCCCACCGCAAACCGCGCGGGCCCTGAGAGTCGTCGCGAACGTCGCAGCCGTCGCGGCCGATACGGCGGTCGTATACCGGCCGGTTGTGCTCGGCCTCGATCCCCTCGACTCGCTCTTGCCGATCGACCGCCGCCGTGAGGGCGTCGTATTGGGTGTTAAGCCGCTCGAACTCGGCCGCATCTTCGGCGCTCCAAGCCGACTGAATTCCGCCAGCGCGGTTCGTGGCGTCGTCAACGTGCTTCTTCATCGTCGCGCTCAGGTTGCGACGTTCCAGCTTCAATTTTTCCGAAGTGTTCATGATTGCTTTCATCCTTGATTGTGGGTCCTAAGAAAATGACGGTGCCGCCGGGCGGGGGCACGCTTCCGCCGCAGCGACACCGCCACAAGGGGCGGGCTTACGCCGCCATCGCGCCGCCCTCACGCTCGCGACACCACCGCCAGGGTGGAATAGCAATCGCTCGGGTAGCGCGGGGAGAACAGATTGTGTCAGGCGGTTTCGGTCAGGGCCTCGGTCTGCTTTTGGGCCTCAGTCGATGCCTTTTCCAAGAACTCGACGATTTGCTTTTCCGACCACCGCAGCCGGCAGCCAAGCCGCATCGGTGCGGGGAAACGGCCGTCGTTCCACCAATTGCGAATCGAGCGAGTCGATACGCCAAGCCACTCGGCCACGTCGATTAGGTCCAACAGTTTCGGCCGTTCGTTCATGGTCATGATTCCTTAACGGGTAGTGGTTCGTCGAGATTCACACCGGCAGCGTCGGCCAGGTCGCAGACCAGGCCGGCCAGGGCGCCCAGGGCCAGCGAATGGACCAGTTTGGCCAACCGCTCGATGCCCGGGCTCGTTACCGCACCGTGTAAGCAGAAGGCCCACAGGGCGGCCCCCACGAAATGGTTCGGGCTCCACTGGTCGATTTGCAGCGGCACCACCTCGGCCGTCATTGATTCCCGCCGGCACTTCTCGCCGAGTAGGCTCGCGTGCAGCCACAGGCGGAGCGGCGGGTCGGGCAGGCCCAGGGGCGGGCAGGCCGTGGCAACAATCAACGCCCCCAAGTCTGCGTCGGACAGGCGCGCGATTGCGTCGTTTAGTCGGGGCTCGATTTCGGTCGTGTTCAGGCGCTCGGTGTTCATGTTGTGATTCTTCCCGTTCTTGCAATTAAAGGGAACCCGGTTTTGAGTAGGTCTGTGCTACCACTTGCTTATTTCGCTCCGGCCGATGGCCACAGCCGCCACGCTGGCGCCGGCAACCGACATACCGAACCAAATAGGGGCCGCACCGCCGCGAGTTAAGAACGCCCAGCCGCCGGCCGCAGCGCGGGCAACGGGCTTGCACGTGCGGGCCGGGTGCGGCACCGCCGGGCGGCAGAGGGCAATAAGCCGGCTCGGCCGTCGCCGGCGCGGTAGTGGGTGCCGTGGTGTTCATACTGCTGCCCTCCGTTGCAGCGGATTAAGGGTCAGTCCGAATTTCGTCCGGAAATGTTCAACGCTTACGCATGGTGTACGGCCTTCGCCCTGTCCACAATTTGACCACCCCCCCCTACACCTTGCCGCGTGCCTTGAGGGCGTTGCATGACTCGCACAGCGGTTGCCAGTTCCCAACGTCCCAGAACAACGCAACGTCGCCACGATGCGGCTTGATATGGTCCGTGTGTTTCGCAGGGACGGTCTTGCCTTGCTTCTCATGTATGGCGCACAGCGGATTCATGGCCAAGAACTCTCGCGATGCTTTCTTCCACCTGCGGTCGTTGTACAGCCGGCTTGCCGCGCTGGTCGTGCGGCTCGGCTTGGTCCAACGGAATCGCTTGGCGGGAATGCTCATTTCTCACCCCCTGGCGACACAATTGCGGTTTCCCCATCGACGGACAGGATTCGCCGGCAGCCGTTCGGCGCTTTCGCGATATTGGCCACTTGTAACCCCTTCCGTTCCCGCCGTTCACGAATAGCGAGAGCACACCTTGAGAGATTCCAGCTTCCCGGGCGATCGCGTATTGGGTTTTCGGGCGTGCCAGGATCGCCCGCGGTTCCCACCCACCTACGATCGTTCGGGGGGCGGCCTCGGTGGCTCGGGCGCTTCCAGAATCGTTACCTCGGGCGCCGCCCCGCGCCGGGTGCAAAGCCGCACCAGCCCGCGCCGCTCTAGCTGGCGAAGGGCCCGATAGGCCACGTGGCGCCCCACGCCAAAGGCTTCGGCCTTGCTGGGTTCCCATTTCACTACCCGCCGCCGCTGGAGCCCGGCCAGGTGCCAGAGCACCACGGCCACGTGCAGGCCCTTCCCCCGGCCCGTTGCGGCCGCCGAGAGCCAATCCCAGGGGATCGGCCCCCGCAGGAAGCGGGCTCCCGGTTTATGTCGGGGCGGCCGCGTCGATGGGGGGACCGGCCCAGCGGTCGGGGTGCTAGTGGTCAAGGCCCCGGCGGCCAGTCGCAGTCGGTCCAGGTCCAGGTTGGGCATGGCTGCCTACTACCTACTATCTAAGAGATAAAGAGACTGGACGGGTGTAGCTTGGAGCTACAGGTTTGGGTGCAAAATGCACCATCCCCCGTTGGCGGGTCAGGCTCCGTTTGCTCCGCTTCCAGCTCGGCCAAAATCCCGCAGACGGTTTCCCACATTCGTTCACCGCGGGGGTCCAGGTAGCGGTCAGGGTGGGCGACGATCTTAGCTTCGGTTCGCAGCTCGAAGCCGCCCAGCACCAGCGCCGAGGCTTCGGCCATCGCCCGTTGGGTCGCCTCGATCGTTTCGCCGATCCGCTCGGCCGGGCCCTCGACCAGCAGCGCGTCATGCACGGGGGCACAAACGCAAACCCCCCGCTCCGTCGCCAGGCAGCAGGCCAGCCGCAGCATTTCGGCGCCGTTGGCTTGCATCGGAAAATTGCTCAGGCTCCGCGGGTTCGCCTCGGCTCCCACGTGAACCCGCCAGCCAAACACGGCCCATAGGTGGCCCCGCAGCATGGCATGATCGACGGCCGCTTGGCTCCAGCGCCAGAACCGGGGGTAGGTTTCCCGGTGCAGCCGCAGCAGTTCCCGGGCATACGCTTCGGGCTGGCCGATCCGCTGGGCTAACGATTTTTCGCCCATGCCATACTGCGTCGCCAAAATGCACGCTTTGAATCGCTCGCGCTCGGGGCCGTGGGTTTTCTTGGTGGCGTCGGCGGGCACTGCCCCCGCTTGTTTGGCGAAAGCTAGGTACGGGTCGCCCGAGTGGTAGGCTTCGGCCATCGCCCCGTCGCCCGAGAGGGCGGCCGCGATTCCAAACTCTTGCTGTTCGAAGTCCAAGTATCCCACAGCCCGGCCCGGCCTCGGTTGGATCAGGGCTCGCAGCCAGGCCGAGGGCCCGAAAATGAATCGCGAATTGCTCGGCTGGTTGCGGCCGGTCTTGCTGGCGAACGCCGAGAGTAGGCATCGGTTCCGCCCGTCGGTTCCCACGGCAAGATCGTTCAGCCGCAACTCGCCCAGGGTATGACGCAATTCGCGGAGCGGCGCCACGGTCGGGTGGGCCTTGGCCATTCCGCGGAAGGTGTCATCGTCCAGCGCCAGCGCGCCCGATTCGAGCCGCGGCCAGGGGATACCGGCTTGCACCAACCAGCCCGCGAACCGCTCGGCCTTGAACGTCTGCCCCTCATAAACACCGAATTCCCGATCGACGGCCCCGATCAGGCGGCCCTTGATCGCGTCCCAGTTGCTCCGCAGCCGGCCCAGGGTTGCCGTGTCGATCGGCACCCCGGCCCATTCAATCCGTGCGGCAGCGGCCATATACCGGCCCCGCAGCAGGGCCCGGGGCAGGTCGATCCTAGGGGCCATCGCCGGCAGCAGCCTGGCCAGGGCCCGCACGTCCGTTTCGCAGTAGTCCAAGAGGGCCGCCCGCTCGGCCGCCGTGTAGTGCCCACCCCGCATGGCCAGGGCCCGCATGGTTTCCTTCTCGGCCGCTTCGATCGCAGGCAGCCCGTGATAGGCCAGGGCCCCGAGTAGGCCGTTTCCGCAGGGCACCGGCAGCCCCGAAGTGTGACAGCGGAATTCGGCGTAAAGGTCGAGCACCCGGGCCGGCATGGGCCAGCCCAGGGCCAGGTGGCAGCCCAGTTCCGCCGAGGCGTAATAGGCCACGTAGAGCGAGCGCGGGCCCAGGTCGAACGGTGGGTGGCCCAGGGCCCGCAGTTCGTCGGCCCACAGCCGCAGGGTCCGGCCGGTCCGTAATTCGGTCGCCACCAGGCACAGCGGGTCGGGCCGCTCGCCGGGAGGGGCCGTAAACTCGAAGTCTACGGCCCACACCTCGGCGAACGATTCCCAATCGCCGCCCCGCGTGGTGAACAGCTCCACCGCCGCGGGCTGGGTCACGATTCACCCCGCAGCTTCCGTAGCACGGGATGGGCCAGGTCCGCCACGTAACGATCACGAAACGCGATCCGCAGTAGCTCCGCGAAACTTGCTTCGGGCCAGGTGGGGTCGGGCAAGTCGCCTTGCGCCTGGCACACTTCGTACGCGCCGAGGCTCATGTTTGATTGCACCCGCACCCAACAGCCCCGGGCCAGCTCGGCCGCTTCCAAGGCGGATCGGCTCCATTCGTCCAATTTGCCGTCCGCACCGGGCAGCCGGATCGGCCAGAGGAACACCACCCCTTGCCGGTTGACCGCTGTAACCAGCGCCCGAGGGCCGAACGTCGATTCGGCCGCCAGGCTGGGCCACAGCGCCGGGTCGATCAGGTAGGTTTCGCGATCCTCTTTCAGTTCGAGAACCGCTGTCTCGATCCGGTAGGCCGGGTCCGGGTGGGTCTGGACAAACCAGCTTTTATCCGGCTTGCGGCAGGGGACGGTTAATAGCGCTTTCTTGACCAGCACGCTGGCCGCGAAGTCTTGGGAAAGCCGCAGCCGTGCCGGGTCGAACGGATCGGGCCCGGCCGCTTCGGCAGTCGGTTGGTTGTTGTTGGCACCGGTCGATAGAATCACGTCTGACATAGCGGACAGTCTCCATACTGGGGGCTACAAGCGGGCGGCCGAATCAGGGCCGCTCGTTTCGTTTTCAGGGTGAGAGAGAAATGCGAACACCAATTGCCCGGGCAGTTTCCGCCGCCTCGGGGTGGTGTGGGCAGGCCCAGCCGATCGCCGGGCTGGTCGCCGTCTGGGGAGTCGCAGACCACGGCCGCAGTCCGCGCACAGATCAGCCGGGCCCCAAAGGGTCGGCACTGCGAAATAGACCGGGCGGGCCAGTTGGCAAAGTCGGCAGGTGCTCATACCGCACCCCCAATCCCGGCCTCATCCAGGATTCGCTCGGCGGCAGCAATTTCCCGCCGCCGCTGTCGCGTGGTCGCCGCCGGGGTGGGCTCGGTGTGCCCACTCAGCCGGGCGAAAAATCGCCCGAGGGCCTCGCGTGATGTGCAGCGGGTGGCGCCTACCTGAATTGATTCGAGCACTACGCCACGGCAACCGCCGATGGTCCAGCGGTAAAGGCAAGAAACGTGCGGCCGTTTGCCGCACCGCCGGCCGGGGAGCATCCGGGCGGCCTCACTCAGGCTCACTAGCTGTTCCGTCGATACGTCGATCATTAGGGGGTCTCCTTACCACTAAGGCGCGAGCCGTGCGGCTCACTTACCCCCTAATTTTTTCCCCTCCTCGGTTTTGCAGCGAGGCACTCCCCCGGAAAAAACATGAAAAAACCCGGCTTGTTCGGGCTATGTTCGCACTACGTTCGCACAAGGGCGAAATTGCCCGGCCAGCAGCACGGCTATTTATCAAAAATCGCCGCGCTAAAGCGCTGGTAGCTCTCCGGCAGATTGGCCGCCCAGGCCGGGTTGAGGGCCACCAGGGCAGCCCGGGCCCTGCCGTAATGGAACCACGCGGGCCGTGTGCCCGCCGCCGGTTCGACCGGATCGAGAACCACCTTCGCGCGCCACAGAGCCATGCGCAGGGCGGTGGGCGTTTTGCCAAGGGCTTTGCCTAAGTCAGCGAGCCTGACCCGCTCGTGCTCACCCCCGTTCGGCGCGCGACGATCGGCCCAGGCCGCCAGCACCTTACCCCGCTCGTACCGTATGCCGGCTGCAATCTGCCCCTCGGGAAAATCGGGGAAGTCGCGCAGGGCCGATACCGTGTGCCCATTGCCGATCTCGAACCACTTGGTCGATGGCACCGAAAGCGCGATCGGGTCATCGTCGCACAGCCCGAGGCATACCCGATACCGCTGATCGTCGGGCATGTTCGCGCCGGCAACCCTCAGCCGCAGCGCTAGGCACAAGCCGAAGGCCGCCCAGTGGGCGTTGGCGAAGCTCATTTTCAGGCCGTCGATGGTCAATAGACCGGTCGAAAACCGGGTCAGCCAATCCAGCGGCCCGGGTGGCAGGCAGTCCAGTGCCTCCATTTCACCTTGAAACATTTCGTGTAGGGTGGCCTGCGCTTGCGCGTTATGCCACCCGCGAGCCTGACGCACCGCCAGCCGCACCGTGCCGGGCAGATCGCCCAGGCGCCGGGAACCCTTCTCAAATCGGGCCGGGTCGAACCCTTTGGGCCACACCATGAAGCACCTACTTTCATCAGATGGGCCGGCCAGCCGGCGCCCGTGGTGTAGGTGCAACCACAAGCGCCGGCCAGCCGTTCGCCGGGGATCAGCCGGCTACCCAATAACCGAGGATTCTACCCGATTTCCGCCGCGACCCGTTCGGCCAAAGACAAATCACGTTCCGCGTAGATTTGGCTAACATCGGCCTTGGCGTGGCCGAGGGCCACTTGTGCCGCCTCAAGGCCGAACCGCTTCCGAATCTCGGTCGCCGCCGTGTGCCGCAGCCGGTTCGGCGCCCAGCGGTGGGCCTTTTTCCACGCTCGCCGTTCGGCATCGGTCTTTAGGTCTTTAGGGCAGGGCCAAGCCAGGTCACACGCGCGGTCAATGGCGCGTCGGTAGCTTTCCGTCGTGTAGTGGTCCCCGGCCGACCGTTCGGGCCGCTTTTTCTTGCGGCAGACTTGGCTCGGCTGAACCTTGGTTTTCCGGGCCGCCCGCATCCGCTGATGCCGCAGGGCCTCGCTCTCGATGGGCGAAAAACAAAACGCCGAGGGTGCACGGTCCAGGTAGGGCGCGAGAATCGCTTGCGCTGCCGGCCCAAGCAGAATCACACGCTGCCGGCCGTGGTGCTCGGTCTTATGGCTCGATGGCACATAGCGCCAGACTTCGGCCGAGCGGCCCACGTCGCAGGGCCGCAGCTTGCAAACTTCCTCCGGCCGTGCGCCCGTCCGCCGCTGCAAGCGGATCATGTCCGCGACCACGGGCGATAGGTGCGGCAGCGTGGTCTCGACAACGTCGTCGGCCACGGGCAGCACCGGGGGCGTTTCCCGGGCCGTGGTGCGGCCTTGGCGCAGGCCATCGACGGTCAGAAGCGCCTGATAGGTCGTGATCGGCACCAAGCCGTTGGCAACGCCCCATTTGAACAGCCGCCGGATGCAACCCATGATCTTGTTGCAGTAGCTCCGGGACCAATTCTTGGCGACCATCACGTCAACCATCGCCTTGAGCGAAAGCGGGGTGAACTCATCGACCGTCGCCTTGGCGTAGCGGGCGCGGAGTAGCGCCGACGTCACCTTGATCGCGTGCAGGGAGGAAGTCGGCTCGCCGTTCTTGCGGTAGTAAACCGTGGCGTGTGCCCAGTAGGCCGCCAGTAGCTTGACCAGGGGCGTGGCGGTCGCCGAAACGCCGGGCTGGATCATGCCCCGGCCGCCGGCAATCCACTCGCCGACCAGGCGGTCAAACTCGACCAGGCTAGCTTTCGATTTCCACGGCCCCAGGTAGTGGTCTTTGCCGTGCAGTGTGACCACGGCTTGGCCGGATGCTCGGTGCCGCCGATAGGTGGGGGTGCGGGGCGCGCGAGCGGAAGGGGTCGAACGTGCGACAGTCATCACAGAGCCTCCCAAAAAAGCGCGGAATCCGGTAATTACCGGATTTCCTCGGATTTTCAGGCCGCTCTGCCGACCGTCGGCAGGTAACGCAAGTGCTTGCTTCGGCGGAAGTTACGTAAGTCGGGGCGACAGGATTTGAACCTGCGACCTCTTGACCCCCAGTCAAGCGCGCTAATCCAGGCTGCGCCACGCCCCGAGAAGCCAGTACCCGTCGCGACCCCCCGTGGGGGAGGCCGTGCCGGTCCGCTTCAAGTCCCGATTATCGCAGATTCGGCCCCGTTGTTCAATCCGGCCATCGCTCGTCCAACTTCGCCTAGAGCGGGTCTATTTTTGCTCTAGCGCCCTCTGGGTAGGCACGGTAATCTAGGTCATCTCATGGAGGAGTTGGCCGATGATGTATTCGAAAGAGTTCCGTGCCGAAGTGCTGGCCGCATGTGATTCCGGCGAGGAGACG
>CAYNRE010000072.1:0-143526 GCA_964399535.1 uncultured Pirellulales bacterium
GAGTTGCTCAGCGTGCGCGAGGGGGTCGATTCGTCGGAGCGGCGCGGACCGCCCAGGCACGCCTACCGCCGGCCGGGCAAGTTGGCCCCCTTGCGGGGTGGCGAATTGCCTCCCTCGGCCGCGTTTCGTACCGTGGAATGCCGCGACCTTTCGGTGCAAGGGTTTTCGTTCTTCGCTTCCGAACGGATCCACGAGCCGCGGTTGGTGGTGCGGTTCCAGGGGCCGTCGGAATGCATCGACCTGGTGGCCGAAATCCTGCACCAGGTTCCCACCCAAGAAAACGGACCGCCCCAGTTCTGCGTCGGCTGTCGGTTCGTGGGCCGCTGGACCTCGGCCGTGGTGCCCACGGCGGTCGGCTGCGCCGGACCAGGTTAGCCGCCCGGGATAAGGGCTGTTTCGGCGAACCACGGGTCGGCCACTGGGGCCATCGCGTGGGACGGCGCCGGCTGCCGGGCCGCGCCGACCCCGCGGGGCCAGTTTCGGCACTCAGGCTCCTGCGGCGCCGCGTGCCTTGGCTCCGCCCCGGGGGCGACTCGACTTGGCCCGGTTTTGCACGGCGGATTAGAATTCCCTGGCGAGGCGCGGCTCGGCACGGGCGGGGCCGCCCGAGGCACGGGGTTCGCGCCAGGCGCGGCGACCCCGGGGCCAGCCTGGTTCCCGCTAAGTTTCCTTCGAGCGCGATCGCGAGTGCCGCATGAAGAGTTCGCTGGTAACCGCCTTGGCCGCCACCCTGTTGGGGTTGGTGACGGGCACGGCGTGGACCTGGTACGACCTGGGGCGCGGAGGCCAGGGGGGCGATTTGGCCAGGCCGCCCCGGCCGGCCGACGCCTATGCGAACGATCCGCTCATGCCGCCATTGCCGCCGGCCGATGGCCCGCAGCCCGAAGTGGCGGTCGACCTAACCGAGCATGACTTCGGCGTGATGGAACGCGACGCGCCGGGCCGGCACGCGTTTGTGTTCTACAACCGCGGAGGCTATCCGCTCGAGTTGCGCCAGGGCACGGTCACCTGTAAGTGCACCATGAGCAAGCTGGCCGAGAAGCCGATCCCGCCCGGCGGCTCGGCCGAGGTGGTGCTGGAGTGGACGGCCAAGACCGAGACTTCCAGCTTTCGCCAGACGGCCGAAATACTGACCAACGACCCGGAGCACCCCCGGGTGGTGCTCACTATTTTCGGCAAGGTGCAAGCGACCCTGACGGTTTCGCCGCCGATCCTGAATTTCGGTAACCTGCTGGTTCACGATTCGCGCGAGAGTTCGGTCCAGCTTCTTTCGGCGCTGCCTGGGGTGCTGTTGCGCGGGCACCATTTTTCCGATCCGTCGACGGCGGAGTTCTTCGACGTGAAGATCGATAAGCTTTCGGCCGAAGAGTTGGAAGCCCAGGCCATGGCCGACGGCTACCGGGTGACCACCACGCTCAAGCCTGGCCTGCCCGTGGGCACCGTGCGGCAGGAATTGATTGTCGACACCGCGCTGGATTCGTCGCCCGCGGTTCCGATTCCGATTGCGGCCACGATCTCGGGCGACATTTCGCTCGTGGGTCCCCACTGGCGCAACTTGCGCGGCAACCAGGGCGTGTTGACCATCGGCATGGTCGAGCAGGGGCAAGTGGTCCGGCGAGAGTTGAAGATGCTGGTGCGCGGCCCCTACCGCGCAGAGGCCCAGTTTTCGGTCGCCGAGGTGCGTCCTGCCGCGCTCCGGGTAACGATCGGCGAACCCGAGCCGCTGGCCGAGGCGGCGGTGGTGCAGCTTCCCCTGGTGATCGAAGTGCCGGCCGACTGCCCGCCCGTCAGGCTCTTGGGGCAGCGCGGCGAAACCGGAGAATTGGACGAAGACACGTACGGATTGGTGATCATCGAGACCAATCATCCCCAGGTCGGCCAGGTGCGCATCTTGGTGCGGATGGCCGTGGGAGCGTAAACCCGGTGCCGGCCGGGCCCCTCCTCGGGCGCGGGCAAGTTACCGAAGTTCGCGGTGGTATTCGGATCTGACGGAGTAGCTCCTTTGATGGGCCACGATTTGCAACCCGGCAGCGAGCGGACTGGAACAATCCCCCAAGCTACCGGGAGCGGATCGGTGTCGCCTTGGTCCGGATTGCAGAGGGCGCGGCGCGGTCGGCCGTGGCCGGCGCCCGCGCTGCTGGTCGCATTGCTGCTGCTGAGCGGTTGCAACGACCCGCCGGCCGGCTCCACCCCGGCGGGTAGCACCCCGCCAGGCCCCTCGACCGCGGTCGGCGAGGGGGGCGAAGCGGCCGAGGGTTACCCCGACCACGGGCCGCCCCCGGATCCCGTGGTGCTCAATGGGCCAATCTTCGAGCAATGGCCTAAACCACTGCTGGCGCTGGTTATCACCGGCGAGCAAGACGGTTACCTGGAACCGTGCGGTTGCGCCGGGCGCGACAATCAAAAGGGGGGGCTGATGCGCCGCTACAGCCTGCTGGCCCAGCGGCGGGCCGAAGGCTGGCCCCTGGCGGCCGTCGATCTGGGCGGCCTGGTGCGGCGCTTCGGGCCGCAAGCCGAGATCAAGTTTCAAAAATCGATCGAGGCCCTGGCACAAATGCAATACGCCGGCGTGGGCCTGGGCCCCGCCGACCTGCGCCTGCCGGGCGACGTGCTCCTGGCCAGTTCGACTACCGCGGCCGATGGCGGCTCGCTTCTGATCGCGGCCAACTGGCATTTGACGCTCGACGAAACTTTTGCCGTTCCCTATCGGGTGGTGGATCAGAACGGGCTGCGACTGGGCATTACCGCCGTGCTGGGGGACGAACACGTGGCCGCGCTGGCCACGGGCGACGTGGTTGCCCGCTCGCCGGCCGAGGCGCTGGCCGAGGTGGTGCCGCGGCTTGAGGCCGAATCGGACCGGCAGGTGCTTCTGAGTTATGCCTCGCCCGAGCAGACCCGCGCATTAGCCGCGGCGTTTCCGCAGTTCGACGTGGTGGTCACCGCCGGCGGCGCCGAAGAGCCCCCCCGCGAGCCGGAACAACTGCCCGGGCAAGAGACGCTGCTGGTCGAGGTGGGGCACAAGGGAATGTACGCGGCGGTGGTGGCCTGGTACGACGACCCGGACCAGCCCTGGCGCTATCAGCGAGTGCCGCTCGACTCTCGTTTTCCCGACGCGCCGGAAATGAAGACCCTGTTGGCCCAGTACCAGGAGGAGTTGCGCCTGACGGGGTTGGAAACCCTGGTCGGCTCCGGCGTGGTGCATCCGCGCCGCCAGGAGGGCTTCGAGCTCTCGGGGCTTTTCGCGGGCGCCAAGCGCTGCCAGGCGTGCCACCCCACGGCCTACTCCAAGTGGCAGACCACGCACCATGCCCAGGCCACGGCCACACTGACCAAGCTCGACCCGCCGCGCCAGTTCGACCCGGAATGCCTGAGCTGCCATGTAACGGGCTGGGAGCCGCAAGATTTTCTCCCGTTTCAAAGTGGGTTCGTCAGCCTGGAGCAAACGCCCGAGTTGGCCGGCAATAGCTGCGAGAACTGTCACGGACCGGGCGAGGAGCACTCCTGGATCGAGGAGCAGAAAACAGCCCGGCTGCTGGCTCGCCGCGACGAATTGCGGGCGGCCCTGCGGCGGACCAAGGCCACGGCCGGCGAGCAGGTGTGCGCCCAGTGCCACGACCACGACAACAGCCCTGAGTTCAACTTCGAGAAGTATTGGCCCAAAGTGGAGCACGCCGGCAAGAAGTAAGGCCGTGCGCCGCCGGGCCGAGAAGCCCCAGGAGACCTGTGCGTGTCGAATCAGGCTGATATGATTCAGGCGGCGATGGCGTCGCTACTGCCGGGGCTGTTGGGCATGGAATTGCTCGAGGCGACCGCCGACCGCGTGGTGGGTCGGCTGACCGTGCGGCCCGACCTGTGCACGGTCGGCGGAATTCTGCACGGCGGCTCGGTGATGGCGTTTGCCGACACGCTGGGAGCGGTGGGCACCGTGCTGAACATGCCCCCGGGTTCGCGGACCACTACGATCGAGTCGAGCACCAAGTTTTTGGGCGCCTCGCCCGAGGGGTCGATCGTAATCGGCGAGAGCACCCCGCTGCACCGCGGGCGCACCACCATGGTCTGGCAAACCCAGATTAAGAGCAGCGAAGGCAAGCTGCGGGCCCTGGTGATCCAGACGCAACTGGTGATGACGGGGTGAGCGGGGATCGGACTTGGCTTTTGATCCTGTACTTTGGCGACCAATCAGGCCAAGTCAGGTAGCCGTTTACCAATACCGTGCACCACAGTCTGCACGACCAAGCAGTCTCCGCGGCGTGTAGCGGTTCTGCGAGTGGGGCGGCGGTTGTAGTCGAAACAAGCCACGCCGCACGATTATGCAACTGATCGTTACAAATCGGGCAGACATCGAGCGCGGGATCGTCGTGCGCTCATCCTATGTGGTGGTGTCGATTCACGATTCCCACCGGCCGCCGGCGAGAATCCCAAGGCTAATCGGCATACGGGGAGTGCTGGCCGTCGGCTTCGACGACGCTGAGCCAACACCCGGACTAGATTTGCCCGAAAATGTTATCTTAATGACACCCGAGCATGCGCGGGCCATCTGGGAATTCGTGCAGAACCACCGTGATCAGGTGGGAGCAATCGTCTGCCACTGCGAACAAGGCATGAGCCGCAGTCCGGCGATCGCCGCTGCGCTCTGCGAGTTGCTGGGTGAAGACCCCGCCGAGTTCCTCACCCAGTACCAGCCGAACCAGTATGTTCGCCGAGTAATGCTGGACGCTGTGCAGGGTGATGAATAGCGCATTCGGTCCTCGCTGAGACCGGCTGAACTACGCGCAAGACCACAGCACAGCTGGCCGTAAATGCCGGAAATCGGCTTCTTCCGGAACTCCGTTTGCTGACTGAAACAGCTACACATGCGGTCTTCCTGGATAGACAACAAACCTCTCTTCTAGAATCGCTCCAGATGATTGAAGTGGTGGATTTCCCCTGGTAACCTTTCAAGACTCTCGAAAGTTTCGATCCGCCAACTCGTGCTTTAAACTGAATACTTACCGGGAGACCTGGAGCCACATATTCAAGGAGCACACAACAAATGGCAGCGACAGCCTTCGGTCGTGCCATGCTCGACGAAATCGAGTCTGGTCGGGCGCACCAATTTACGATGGAGATGCTCGGTGGACCGAGCATCTCCATGAATTGTTCTGACTTCATTGCTCTCCGCCCGGAAGAAGAGGAGATCCTCCGAGACCTCGACCTTCCGAGCGCGGCTCGCATCCTAGACTATGGCTGTGGGGCCGGCCGCCACCTGCAGCAACTCCGCGAGAACCATGCCGACGCGTCGCTTTTCGGGATCGAATCGTGCGACCTGTTGCGCGAGTATTGCCAGGGCCGGGTTCCGCAGGCGACTTTTGTATCCAGCTACGCCGAGCTGCCGGACCAGCAGTTTGATCTTATTTTGCTGATGGGCAACGGATTGGGAGTATTGGGCAGAGAAGAGTCTGCCAGGGAAGGACTCGCATCGTTGGTCTCTCGACTCCGGCCTGGCGGGCGCCTGCTCATTGAATCGGGCACTTGGTTCGGCCCCGGTTACACGGCAAAGCAGTTCCGGATTCGATACGACAATCTGTGCGACGACTGGTTCTGGTGGGGGCACTCCGACGAAGCATGGCTGCGCCAAACCTTGACGGAGCTGGACTGCGCGGTGGGCGCGAAAATCAGAAGCACGGCTCCGAGTGGATTTTTCTTCTTTGTCCTGGCCCAGCGGATGGGCGGCTAACGAAGGGCGAATAAGCGAGCTCGTTCCAAGAGTTTGCCCATTTTTCGCTCCGGCTCTGGGCCGCCCACAGCCCACGGGAATTGGTTTGGCCGGTTCGCCAGAACCGCGAGGGGCAGTTTCTAAGCGAGTCAGATAATGGCCAGAGCTCCCATCAGTTGGTTTTCGACGTTCGTCGAAAAACTGCAACCGCTTAGTCCCGAGGAGGATCCACAGGGGCACTTTGCCGAACATCGATACGGCGACCAGCCAAGACGTCCCCGACCACTGCGCGGGTTACCACACCTGCTTCAGGCCGTGAGGGGGGTGTTTTGGTATCCGGCGAGCGGGAATGATTTCACTCCGCTTGGGCTGGACTACCTAGACGACCTGCCCGGCTACCATCTCGCGTCTGGTGATCGAGCTCGCGGCGGGAAGTGCCTCCTGCTCTGGATGAACGACTACAGTGAACCTTTCGATGAATTTGATCGCTGCCTGAGAGTCTTCCGCCCAGAAGGTCGGTTGAAGGCGTTTATCGACCGCAGTTCTGTGAGGCGTTTTCAACTGCCCCTTCCCGAGCCGGTCGAAGATTGTTGGTGGTCGAATTGCCAGGTGCCGCGGGTCATTCTCGGCCGTCAAAGTCAAATAAATTCAATTCCCGTGACGTTTTTTCGGGTCTCCGTTCGACCCACGGACGGGTCAATCGGCAGAACGCGGTCGTATTGGGTCTGCTTTTCGGGCATCCGAAGCGAACTCTTCCTAGAACATGTGATCCTTCCCTATCGCATACCAGTGCGGGCCGTGTCAACGATCAGTGTGGGCGGCGATCGATTTCACAATGACATTCTGCCGACCACACTTGACAACATGCGGAACGAATTGGGGATGGTGAGTCTGTTTGTAGAAGATTTCGGAGAGGATTGTTTTAGAGCGCCTCTCGGGTTTCACAAGATCGAACCGTGGCGGCACCGGTATTGGGGGAGTAACGCGACGCTGTGGCTGAGGCCCACGGCTCGACCAAAGGAATTACGATCGCCAGAAGACGTTCTGCTCCCTGCGGCTGAGCGGACCCGCTCATGCTTTGTGTCGAGTGTTTCCTTCGACCTTCAGCCACTGGTTCGGTTGTCGCATCTGACCGACACATTTATCTACGCCGGCGAGGCGATTGCGATCTCCCATGTGCGATGGCAAATCGAGCGCCAAATCGAGCAACTCGGTCTCGGGGAAGTGCTTCAGGTGGGCGCAGTGGGAGACGTTTTCCAATTGAGCGAACCGTTGACCTCGCCTGACGGAGGTTGTGATCAAGCGGCGCTCGCTGTGGAACTATCGATCCTTCGAACGGTCGGTACAGAGAATCGCAAATTGCGAGTTGTGGTTCTCCATGTCGATCCGGTTAAGGCGTACAAACAGTTGTTTTCTGAGCGAGGGCGAGCGCCGCTGGTGTTGTGCACCATTAGTCCTAAAAGCATGAAAAGGCGGCCAAGTCAGATTCGAGAAGAAGCCGCACAGTGCGATCCGGATTACCGCTCGATTAACGAAGGATTGGAGGAGAGAGATCCCGATCTCAGATGGAACGAACTTCTGCTCGGCCAAAGACTCACAGCGGTTCCCAGGATCTGGATCCAGGGGAGATGCATGTGGGTTGCCCGGACCGCCGAATCAGAAATCAGCTACATGTATGAGCCGCGTAACCTGTGGCCCTATCGGTATCGACGACCCAAAAAGCTACGCAATCGACGATTTCCCGCGATCGAACCAGCGCTTGGGGACTGGTATACCGGTCGTCTTAATAGCCGGTATAGTCATGATCTACCAGTTGATGAGAGTTGTTCGCGAGAAAAGGCGGCGGTCTGGGTGCGTTTGTCGCTCCCAAAACTCACCGACGAGCTTCCCGAAGAGGTCACGCTCACAGGAAGGGATCGCACGGTTCGCATCGGCTGGCGGAAAGTACATGAGGACGAGTTTGCTAAGTACGACAAGGCTTACGCCGGGTGGCCCGCTCAAATACCGTTTCCCAACGAGCGATATCCTAGAGTGGAACCGCTATCGACCATCCAGCCCCTGCGGAGCACACTCGACTATATTTCGAGGGAAGCGCAGCGGTCTGGTCATCGGAGGGTGCTGCTGGTGCCGAAGGCGTTCGAAGATGAAGGCACTGTACTGCTGCAGTGGATCGAACAAGGCGGAGACGACCATCCGATTCATTTGGAGATTCGAGAACCCCGCTTGCTGGCTTTCGCCGACTTACGGGGTTTGGATCTCCTTAACGGGAATCAGGTCCGCACGTAGGTCCCTCGCGCCAAGCGATTCGGAAGTGTCATGAACTCCATTCGCATTTCCCCGGAGGACTCGGCACCGCCCCCTTCGACCCCCTGGACGGCATCTATTTTTGGGTGCCCACCCGGCAAGGTTGGGAAGTTCTTTGTTGGTACCTGGAACCAATTCCGGGCGAAAGGGAAGATGCACGGCTGAATCGCTACAAGAGCCAACTGAAGCACCCAAGTTTGTGGCAAGAGGTGTTGACGTACTTGAGAGGAGAATGGGACGAGGGTCAGGTCAGCCAATTGGGAGACTACTCCAGCGCGTTACCCAGGGGGAGGGTCTTAGGCGGTACCATTTCTCAAGGGAAGGAAGAATCGGGGATTATTCAGGACGCTTTGCGTCGGGTATGCACCGCATTTCATCGCATTCCCGAGACGGTGCGGGTCGTCAAGGATGGGCATTGGGATCCTTCGCCCGAGGCCAGGACACGCCTGATCACGTTCCTGAGGGCCGTCGGTTACGACCTTCAGCGGCACGCGCGTCCGCGATTCTGTCCGGAAATCGAGCTAACGGATCTGGAAGTAGAAAGTATCCAGGAACTCGCGGGGCAGGTCGGACTGCACTGGATCCCGGTGACGCAGCAGCTGTTCATTGACCAGAAAGGGGCTGCCTGGTTGCCGCGGCTTGTCCCGATCAATAGCCTGCGATTCAAAAGGGTACATCGTACGTTCGCTTGGCAGGGGAGACCGTCGGTTGTGAAGCGGGGAAAGTGGTTCAATGTCTTGACGGGTCAAACGGAGATTGAAGAACGACGTCGCCAGAGACGCGCCAGAATTGAAGTCTGGGTGCGTGCCGGTAGGTTTCGTGCTCCTCAGGCCGGCTGATGCGCATGGCTTCGGATTCCGATTGTGCGCAGTGCGACACTTTTGCCATGGAGTCGACGGTTCCCTGGCAGCGCTTTTTTTAGCGCCAGCAAGCGGTGAAACTGGGGAGTATGTGTCAGCGAGCGGACTGGCCCGGTGACCTGCTCCAGTTCGGTCACGAGCGGCCGCCTGGGTAGCGCCTCCAACGCGTTGCTGGAACACGAGATTCTTAACGGGTTGCGTTCTTGTAGGGCTTGGCAGACGGCGATTCGAGTGGCAATCGCATGGTTCGCTGGACGGTACGTCGTAGCGACCGTAGGCGAGGCAATGCCCTTCGGCACAGGCGAGCGGTGTGCCAGCCGGTCGGTCGGCTGTTTGCGGCTGACCGTAAATCGACCAGTCAAGGCTGCGGACGCGGCACATTCGTGCGCGGTACCGGAGGTTGGCGTCACGTAGCCCGCTCGAAACGACGAGCCGGTCTATCGACTCGTCCGCCGAAAAGGGCACGAACGCTTCCCGGCACCAGGCGCGTAGCCGGGGGCGAGCCTTATCCTACTCCCCCGCGATCGCGGCCAACGCCTCGTCGGGTATGTTGTAGTTGGCCGACACGCTCTGGATGTCGTCGTGATCGTCGAGCAGCTCCACGAGCCTGAGCACCTGGCGGCCCGCCTCCACGTCGAGATCCACGGTCGACGTCGGCAGCCGGGTAATCTCCTTGAGCTCGGGCTTCAGTTCTCGGGCTTCCAGGGCCTCGCCCACCGCGCCGAACACGCTGGGGTCGCAGGTAATCTCGTACTTGTCGCCGACCGTTTTCACGTCGTCGGCTCCGGCCTCGAGAGCCAGCTCGAGCAGGGTCTCTTCGTCGGTCTGATCGACCGGGATCAGAATCAGCCCCTTGCGCTCAAACATCCAGGCCACGCAGCCGGCCGCACCCAGTTTGCCGCCGTTGATCTCGAAGATCTTGCGCACCTCGCTGGCGGTGCGATTGCGGTTGTCGGTCAACACGTCGCAGAGCACCGCCACGCCCCCCGGGCCGTACCCCTCGTAGAGCACTTCGTCCAGGTTGCCCCCTTCCAACTCGCCGGTGCCTTTCTTGATGGCCCGGGCGATGTTGTCTTTGGGCATGCTGGCGGCACGCGAGTCGTCGATAGCGTAGCGCAGCCTCAGGTTCGTGGCCGGGTCGGGTCCGCCGGCCTTGGCCGCCACGATAATCGCCTTGGAGAGTTTGCTCCAAAGCTTGCCGCGCTTGGCGTCGACGCGTTCCTTACGGTGCTTGATATTGGAAAACGCGGAATGCCCGGCCATGGCGGTTGCCTCGTATCAGAACGTTAAGTGCGGTAAGCGGTTGCGGCGAACTCGGAGGGTTTGGCGAGATCGGCGAGCCGGTGGGGCCAGCCCCGGCTGAACGCCGGGTCCGGCAAAGGCGCAAATCCTGGTCCGCAAGGAGCGCCAAAGCATCGTGGTTTGCCGTCTGGGAATTATGGCACCTTGGCCAGCCCCTGCAAACCGTCCCGGCCGGATACCACCCCCAATCGCAAAGCCTTGGCTGTGCGGAACCCATTCAACCCGAACGAGTTGCGGTCCCGATTCAGCCGTTGGCGCCGCTGTACAGCACGCGCATCACCCGGCCACGGTTGAGCACCAGGGGGCGCCCTTGGCCATCGCTCAGTTCGCTGGCCGGATCAATTCCCAGGGCCGTGTACACCGTGGCCCCCACGTCGGCATGGGTGTACGGCTCGGTTGCCGGGAAGGCCGCCAGGGCATCGCTCCGGCCGATGACCTGGCCCCCCCGCACACCGGCTCCCGCGAACAGGCCCGAGTAGCAGTTCATCCAGTGATCGCGGCCTGGCGACTTGAAGTGGGGCAGAATGCCATCGGGCGGCACCAGTTTCGGCGTGCGGCCGAATTCGCCCATGATGACCACGAGCGTGTCTTCGACGAGGCCGCGCTGGTCGAGGTCATCGAGCAGGGCCGCGACCGCGCGATCGAAATGCGGCAGCAGGTCGCGCAGCCCGTCGAAGTTGTTGTAATGCGTGTCCCAAAATGCGTGCCGGGGCAGGTTGGCTTGTACCAGCGACACGCCCGACTCCAAGAGCCGCCGTGCCAGGAGCAAGGTTTGGCCGAAGCTATGGCGTCCGTACTGGTCGCGAGTCTGGGGCGTTTCGCGGTCCAGGTCGAGCGCCTCGGCCAGTCGCCCCCCGGTGAGCACGTCGAAGGCCTGTTGCTGGCTCGTGGTGTACGGCCCGGTCTCGGCGGCCGCGGCCAACTCCTGGCGCTGGGCGTCGAACCGATCGAGCAATTGGCGCTTGGCCGCCAGCCGCTCGATGGTGAGCCCTGGGGGCAGCGCCAGCGCGCCATCGACCCGATAGTTCTTGCCTGCGGGATCCTGGTCCACGCGGAAAGGATCGAACTTGGCCCCTAATAGCCCCGCGTTTTGGCCCGGGTAAAGGCCGGTTCCTGGGTCGACAATTTCGCCCGGCAGCACCACGCTCGAGGGAAGGTCGGGCTGGGCAGGCCGCAGGTGATTCAGCACCGCCGACCAACAGGGCCAGTCGCGCCGCGAGGCGGCCAGGCCGGCCCCGGCCGGCAGCTCATCGATGCCCCCCAGAAGTCCGTGCACGGCCAGACGGTGATCGCCGAAGTTGGGATTGCAGCACAGGGTTCGCACCAGAGCCAAACGGCCGACGCGCTGGGCCAGCCCCGGCAGGTGCTCGCAGATGTGCCAGCCCGGCACCTGCGTGTCGATCGGCTGGAAAATGCTGCGCACTTCCGCCGGCGCGTCGGGTTTCAGGTCGAAGGTGTCGAGCTGGCTCGGCCCGCCAAACAAAAACACGAAGAGCACGCGTTTGGCCCGAGGCGAACTGGGCAGTGGGGCCGTGCCGTCGGCGCCAGTGGCCGTGCCGGCGGCCTCGGCGCGGGCCCCTGCCAGCGAGGCCAGGCTGCACCCCAGCAGGCTGGAAAAGCCCACTTCGAGCAGGTCGCGACGCGTCAGGCCGCGGTGCGTGCCGCGGGGCGGGCGGAGGGTGTTCATATCCCTGGGTCAGCCAGGAGGGCCGTGCGGCGGGGCACCGATCGCTCCGATCGGGCTCCCAGTCACTCGGCAGTGTAGGAGAGACTTGTGGGGCAGGCCAAGCATTTTCCGCGCGGCGGGGTGGGCCCCATCGCGGTTACCGACGCCCGGCCGGTTCGTTGGTGCGCGGCAAGGCCAGCGCCGCGGCCAATTCTTCCCAATTGCTCTGGGGTGGCAGAACCCGAAAGGCGTAGTCGGCCATGGCCTGATTGTAGCGCGCCAGGTCGGCCAGGAACCGCTGCGTGGTGTTTTGTTCCGACTGGATCGCTTCGAGCACAAGCCGTAGCCGCCGCGTGTCGGTGGGAGGATCGCTCCACAGGCCGGCCAGCTCCCGGTCCAAGGCCAAGAGGGCAACCGTTTGATCCACCAGCACCTCGTGCAGCGAGGGAATGCGCCGGGCCTGGCGGGCCACGGCGGGCGCTTGGGCGATCCAAGCTGGCTGCGACTCTAGCGCCAGCCAGTAGCGGCCGCCATGCAGCGGGGTGGTCGTCCAGTACTGCGCCCCCGGCGCCGAGGGGCTTCCCGCCGTCGCACGGCGCGCCTGATCCAGCTCGACCGCCAGTTCCTGTTGGGCCATCAGCACGTCAACGGCTTGCGAGCTCACGTCGGCCGAGGCCGACAGTTCCTCAGCTCGTTGATACAGCATCGACTCGGCGGGCTGCTGCGGCTGGCCCGGCGCCCGCAACAAGCTATCGAGCTGCTTCAATCGCGCCACCTGGCGGACCAGCGATTGGTACTGTGCCAATTCCCGCGCGCAATCCCAGTAGGCGGTCACGGCCGCCGGGCGATTGCCGGTCCAGGCCGACTTGAGGCAGTCGGCCAGCGACAGGGCTGTCGATCGGGTCGGCGGCTGGGCCGCGGACCCCGACAAGCGGCCGGCCAATTGCTGGGTGCGCAGATTCGGGTCGATTTGCTCCAAGTCGGCCAGGCTCATCGGCAGTGTCGCTGCGCCGCCCGACGACCCCCCCGGCGCAGCAAGGGGCGAAAGCGGCGGCACGCCCGGCGCGGTTTGGCCCAGGCCCGCGCCCGGAGCGGACGATGCGTCGGGTGCCCGGCGGCGACGGATCATCGATTGCGGCGCGGCGCCGGCCGGAGGCTGGTTGAACTGGGCCGGAACAACCGCCGAGCCCTCGGGCCAGGGGCTTGCCTCGTCTGGGCCCGGCTCCGTGCCGGGGGAAGGCCAGCCCGTTTCTGAAATCGTCCGCCCACTGCTGACCGTTTGCGGTCGAATGTGCAGGGCCACGTAGTCTGGGCCGAGCGTTCCGGGCACGGCGACCAGGGCCACGTACTCGGCGATCTGGCGATTGTAGCGCTCCACTTCGTCGACCAATGCCAGCCGCTCGCGGGTGAGTCTTTCGCGAAGCGAGACCAGGAAGGCCAGGTCTTCGGTGCTGGCGAAAACCGCTTCCTCGGCCGCGGCGGCCGCGTCGGCCACCGCGACAATGGCCTTGGCCCGGGCATCGATCGCCTGCAACACCCCGGGCAGCGTGTAATGCAGCAAGGTAGCGCGGGCCGGCGCCGGATCGTTGGCGTAAATGAGTTCGTAACGGGTGTAGTACACCCCGCAGTGCGGCCGGTCGGTCGGCAGCAGCGGCTCGGGCAGCGGCGCGGTCATCGCCTGCGACAATGCGTGCTGGGCTTCGACCAACTCCAGATCGGAGTCGCGAAGCATCGCCCGGGCCAGGGCCATTGCGGCGTCGAGCGCGGCCCGATCGGCCGGCGAAAGCGGCGGCGGGGGCAGGGTCCGGGCGCGGCCCGTACCGCCGCCGGCGGGCGCGGCGTAGCGAGACGCGAGCTCGGCGAAAAACCGCTCATCGGCCTGGCGGTAGTGGCGCCGGGCCAGCGCGGCCGTAAGTTTCCAATAGGCTTCGACCAGGGATCGCTGTGCCGCGCGATCGCCCGCCGACCCGAGCGCGTCGCTCAGCGAAAGCCAGCGTCCGGACAATTGAGCGTGTTGCTGCGGGGCCAGGGCATCACCCAGCAGAACGCCAGCCGTTACGCCCGAGGCATTGCGCGAAGCGCCCGTGCCAGTCGCGCTCGAACGATCGGTCGCGGGGCGCGAGGGAGCTTGGGCCAAACGCAGTTCGGCCGGCCGGGCCTCGGGGGCCGTCGGCAATTGGCCGGCCAGGCACCAGGTGAGCAGTAGAATGGCCGAGTCCATTCGGTCCAACTCCGATCCTGTTGGGCCAACTCCGATCCTGTTGGGGCAGCCGCCGCGCCGCGCGTGGCTGCTCCGCGCCCTGTAGCCTCGGGCGAGCCTTAACGGGAAGCGACCCGGTTGGGGCCCCCCGCTCGCCAAGCTTCGAGCGCACCCCCAGGGCCGTAGGATTTGCCCGTCGCTTGTCGGCCGAGGCGAGTTGCTGGGATTAAGTTGACGTTTCAAGCTCGGTTGGTCAAGCAATTCGGGCCGATTGGGCACTTCAACGAAGGGCCCCCTCCAACCCCTGCCGGCCCCCCAGCGAAACCGAGTTGGCCTGGCCTTGGCCTGCCCGCTGGTGGCGGCGCGGGGGTGCCAGCCGGTAGGGGTCAGGCGTCGGCCGCGCTGTGGGCCAGAAACATTTGCTTGAACAGCCAGGGCTCGACCGTACGCGGCCAAGGCAAGCGCTGGAGCTGCTGAGTAAGCGCCGGATCGATCAGCCCGTCCACCGCGCCCTGCACTTCGAGTTGGGCTTCGGCCCAACTGACCACTACGGCCAGCGACTTGAGCTCGTCGCCCGGCGGCACGGTCCAATCAGCAACTTCGGCCGCCAGCGTCTCGAGCAGGCCGCGTAACAGGGGCGACTGGGGGCGCAGGGCCGAGGGAACGCGCCCCCGCAGGGCTACTTCGCCGGCGACCACGGTCCAGCCACCCCAATCGAGTTTCGGCACCCGGGTTCCGCCAACGCGTGGGTCGAGCGAGGCGAGCACCGCGCGCGCGGCCAGGGCCCACCACTGGTCGATGGCTGCCCGGAGGGCATCGGCGTGTTGCCTGCCCACGCCCAAAACGCCCACCGCGAAACGGCCGGGGTCGAAATGGTCGACCGCCATTTGTATCTCGAGCGGGGCCAGCCACTCATTTCCCTGGGCGATAAAACCATCGAACCGCAGGGAAAGGGCCAGCCGATGGTTGCCGACGAGCAGGTCGCCATCCTCCTCCTGATGGGGCACCCCCACCGAAGCCAGCTCGGTACGCAGCCGCTCGCAGGCCAATCGGTAAATATCTTCGATCATCCCCGCGCAGCCTCCGGGGCGGTTCCAGGTCTGGGAAGCGGTGTTCGGGCCGGCCGGGATCGTGCGGGCCCGAAACGGGCGATTCGCAGGCGACCTTCGGTGGACGGAATCGCTCCAGCGAAGATACCCCAAGGGCTCGGTCTAGTTCCACCCGATCGACAGGCTGGCCGGGCCGTTGCAGGTCAAACCGGTGCGGGGGCTGGCACCCTGGCCGAGCGACCACCGGTTGAATCCCCGCGGGGCCTGCTAGAATTGCAGAGCGGGGCAGGCAGCCGGCCGGGTGGCTGGCCGCGGGCCTCGCCGGCCGAGATCGGTGCACATGCCTCGCTTGCGCAATCTGCTAACCTGGACCGCCCTGCTGGGGTTGCTCACGGTTTCGTCCGTGGCGGCGGTCTCGGTCGTGCGCAGCGGTCTGCCTGCCGCCGATCCGGTCCAAACGCTCGTCGCACGGGGTGACTTGATCGACTACCTTTCCACGACCGACTTGCGGCTGATCAGCCAGGCAGACAAGTTCCGGTTGATCGCGCGACTCGAGGGCGAATTTCGCCAGTCGGGCGATTGGGACGCCGACCTGGCGGCGCTCGCCCCTTCTCCTTGGAAGCAGTTCCAAGAGAACTTCACGCTGCTGATGGAAGTCTGGTTTCTCGACAAGGTCGAGCGCTTCCACCAGTTGCCTCCCGAATCGCGGGGAGCCTTCCTCGACCGGGAGATCGACAACGTGCTGCAGTGGAAGCTGGTGACCCGGACCCGAGCCACGGCCGAGCGAAGCACGGGCGATGCGGCGGGCACTGGGCCCGCAACCGCTACTCTCGACCGACCGCCGCCCGGGCTGGGCGAAGGCCGGCGCGGCCGCAAGGGCCGCCCGGCGGAACCGGTCGTGCGGCAGCGCCCGCCCGGCCGCTTGGGCGACATCGTCGAGGCGATCGGCGGGATTACCGATCGCACCCGCGGCCGGCAGCGGCGCCGCTGCGAAGAGTTTCTGGCGGCTCTCGAAATGCGGGTGCTGACCCGGGCCATGCAGCGGTTCGGCGGGATGTAAACGGCGGGGCAGCCTAGGCGCAGAAAAAAACCCGAGAGGGGTGCATCTCTCGGGCTCGTCGAGCCGCGTGCCGGCCAGCCAGACGCGGGGCTCAATCGTTCCAGGCGTAATCTTCCAGGACGGAGCCGGCGTTGTCGACCGCCAAGAGCTCCAGCACGGTCTGCCGGTCCGAGGGGTGCCACAGGGGAAGCCCCTGCGAGAGTCGCTCGGCGAGGACCTCGATCTTTTCGTTCGTACCGGGCAGGGCCCGCGTGGGCGGGAACTGATTGGCCGGAACGTCGCAGGGTTCGAAATCCCATACCCCGAGCTTGATCGCATCCAGAATCGACCTAGTCATGAACCCTTCCTTCGCAGAACAGCTTGACAGAACCGCTTTCCTGCCACTCCTTAGGTTGATCGAACCCCGGCCGCGATGGGGCCATGGTCGGCGATCGGCCATCTTCAGCGACGGGGTCGGCTCGCACCGCAAGCGGTGCCTTGAGCAGCAAGAACGAGCGTGGAGTAGAGCGAGTATCGCCGCGCGCCGCGCGATTTCAAGCCGAGCCGGGGGGGCGAAAGTCGACATCGCCGCCGGCGCGGTGCCAGATGAGCCGATCAGCGAAGGTTTACCGGCGACAACGCGCCGCAGTCGCGACCTTCGGGCCGAGCGCGCTCGGCCGACACCAGGGCGACCAGGTGACGCAGCCGTACCGCCGAAAGAGCGCCGCTTCGGTCGCCCTCGCAAGCCGCGCCGCGCACCGCGACGTAGTCGGGCCGCAATCGGCAGGCCCGGGGAATCGTCTCAGCCCTGAGCGAACCGGCCAGCACCAGGCCCAGCCCCGCGCGACGGGCAAGCTCCATCCATTCGAGCAGCGATTCAATCGGTACCAGTTCGAATAGCCCGGCTCCCGATTTCGAGTAAGTATCGATCAGCAGCCGACGACACCCGAGCCTGGCGGCTCCGTCGATCACGGCCTCGGGCGCCGGAGAAGCGGCTGGGCGCCAGTCGGCATACAGCACGGCCACGGGCTCGCAATCGGCCGGACCTGCGGCGAGTGCCCGGCCCCAATCGCTCCGCCAGTCGGGAAAATTCGCCGCACCGGCCAGGCCCAGTTTGACCAGGTTGAGCCCCGTGCCGCTGGGTTCCGCGTCATCGTGGTTTTGGCGAGCCGTTAAACTGCCCAGCAGCCGCCACGTATTGGCCGGCAAGGTTACGGGCTCGGCTCCACCTGGGTATAGTTCCCCCAGCGCGGCGCTCACCGGAACCCGGCCGGCTACTGCCTGGACGACCTCGGCGATGACTTCCGCGTCGGCCCGACCAAGCGAGCCGCGACTGGGCTCCTTGACGTCGATCAGGTCGACTCCGGCCTCGAGAGCCAGCCGGGCCTCGTCGGCGCTGCGCACACTGACCAGCAGTCGGGTCATGTTGCCAACTCGCCCACGGTCGCCGCGGCCTGTTGCGCCGCGTGCAAGCGGCGGTTCAACTGGTTCACGCGCTGCAGATTGAGCTGCTCGCACCAGGCCCCTCGCAGCGTTATGTAGCCTCCGCACCAGCGGCCCAGCGTCGGGCTGATTTCCCGCTGCGCGTATTGGCTGGCGCGCTCCGCGAGGCGGACTACCACGTTGGCGGTTTCCGTTTCCTCGCCGGCTTTGAGGGGAATTCCGGCCGGGCCGCGGCCCAGGAAAAAACACTCGATCATCTCGAGCGGCACGCGCTCGGGCTGGGTCCGCCCGACATAGACCCAAAGCTCGCCCCCTGCTCGGGCCAGCCGGGGCAGCCGCCACTGCCAGGCGATGACCAGCCCCGCCACGACCCCCACCAGCACCAGCAAACCACCCGTGCCCCGTAACCAAACCGAGCCGGTGAGTCCCCACAGGGCCCCGCCCGCGGCCAGAAGCAAGGCGGGCAACACCAGGGCCGCCAACAGCACTCGGCGGTTTCCGTGCAGCCAAATCTCGTAGTCGGGCAGAGCCATTGCGCGCGGGGGGAAAAGTAACAACTCTAGGGCTGGTCCGGGGTATCGCGGTTGCGGGTCAGCCGCATTGTAACGATTGGAGGCCGGGGGCGCAGCCGGTTACCGCGGCGGGTCGGCGGCTCGCTGGAAAGGCCGGTTTTCGGCCCGCGGCACCCCGGGCTCGCGTGAGCTAGCATTCCGCATCCCCGGAGCGCGCTTGGCCACCCGAACGGTTTGGCACGGCGAGCGAGGGGTGCTTGCCCCTTGAGCGGGGTGGGCATCCCGGGGGCCGTTCGCAAATCGCGCCGCCACGGTAGAATGCCGGCCGCGCTGCCGCCTTGCAATGGTCCTCGCTCCGCAGTTTTGGCCGCGACCGCTCCACCGAGAGCGCTCCGGCCCTACCAACCCCTGCTGCGGAGAGCCAGTCATGCCCGAGCTTGTCTGGAAGTCGAGTGGATCGTTGCCAACTTCGCAAGGAGGTTCCATGACCCACTCGACGGCTCAAGGAGATGGGCATGCTCTGCGCCTGGCGCTAGGGGGCGTGCTGGGGGTCATCGCGATCTACCTGGTGGCCGTGGCCCTGGGCTGGCCGCAGGCGGGCACCGCAATGATCGTCGGCGGCCATGCCGAGGCGACCGACGCGCACCTGGCGACCGATGCCGCCGGACCGCACGCGGGCGAGGCCCAGCACCACGCCGTGGCCCTGCACCCCGCCGACCCGGCGAATCATGCGGCCGAGGCCCACGGGGCCGAGCACGCCGTGGGCCACGCCAAGCCCACGCCCCCCAACGCGGCCACGGTCATTCCGTTTTGCCTGCTCTTGGGAGCAATCGCCGTTTTCCCGCTCGTGCATCGGATCGAGCATTGGTGGGAAAGCAATCTGCACCGCTTTTACGTGGCCGCCGGGCTGGGCCTGCTCACGCTGTTGTATTACCTGGCCGTGCACCCCCATCCGGTCGATCGGCACTTCCTGGGCCATGCCGTGGTGTCGCCGGTGGCCGGCGGCCTGTCGTTCGGCGTTGCCTGGACCATTCTGCAAAACGCCATCTTTAACGAATACATTCCCTTCATCGTGCTGCTGTTCGCCCTGTACTCGATCTGTGGCGGCATCCGCATCGAGGGCGACCTGCAAGCCCACCCGCTGACCAACACCGCGTTTATCGGGGTAGGGGCTTTGCTGGCCAGCTTTATCGGCACCACCGGCGCCGCCATGCTGCTGATTCGCCCGCTGCTGGAAACCAACGCCGAGCGCAAGCGGGTGGCCCACACCGTGGTGTTCTTTATCTTCGCGGTTTGTAACTGCGGCGGCTGCCTGCTGCCGATCGGCGATCCGCCGTTGTTCCTGGGCTACCTGGCCGGCGTCGATTTCCTGTGGACGATGGGCCAGCTCTGGCCGCAGTGGCTGTTCGTCAACGTGGCCCTGCTGGTGGTGTATTACGTGTGGGATCGTTTCTTTGCCTACCCGCACGAGGCCAAGATCGACGTCCTGCAAGACGAGCTACGGACCCGCAAGATGCGGTTCTCGGGCCTGGCGGTGAACGCCCCCTGCCTGTTGGGCGTGATCCTGGCCGTGGCCCTGCTCGACCCGGGAAAAACCTTCCCGGGCACCGACTGGCACCCCTGGCTCTACTTGCGCGAGATTGTGCAGTTGGGCCTGGTGGCGCTGTCGCTGGGGCTGGGATCGGCCGCGGTGCGCAAGGCCAACAATTTCAATTTCGCCGCCATCATCGAGGTCGCCGCGCTGTTCGTCGGCATTTTTGTCTGCATGCAGCCCGCCCTGCAGATCCTCGATGTACGCGGGGCCACGCTGGGCCTGTCGAGCTCAACCCACTTTTTTTGGGCCACGGGAAGCCTGTCGGCCGTGCTCGATAACGCGCCCACGTACCTGGTCTTTTTCAAGACGGCCCAGGCCCTCACCGGCCAGGCGGGCGAAGCGGCCGCCGCGGCGGCCCACGCCGGGGTGCAGATCGACCTGCTGCGGGCCGTGAGCCTGGGAGCCGTGTTCATGGGCGCCATGACCTACATCGGCAACGGCCCGAACTTCATGGTCAAGGCGATCGCCGAAAAGTCGGGCGTGAAGATGCCCAGCTTCTTCGGCTACATGGCCTACAGCTTCGGGGTGCTGCTGCCGATCCTGGTCGTCATGCAGTGGCTGTTGCTGTAAACGCAGCCGCCGATGGGATACGACCGGGGGCGTGGCGACCAACTTCCGCGCGGCGGCGAGGCCCGCCCCGTCGAACGGGCGCTGGCCAGCGGCCGCTCGGGCGCGTCCGGGCCGGGCGCTCCAGCCAGAGCTCCCGTGGCCGGCAGCCGCCCGGGGTGACTGGAAAAGCAAGCCGGGGCGTGCGAAGATTCTCCGCGTGTCGCATCAATTCATCACCACCGAGCCCGAACTGAGCCGGTTTTGCGCCAGCCTGCGGGATGCGCCTTGGATCGGCTTCGATACCGAGTTCGTCTCGGAACACACCTACCGGCCGGTGCTTTGCCTGCTGCAGGTGATTGGGCCCGGGCAATTGGCCATCGTCGATTGCCTGGCCGTGGGGAACTTACTCCCTTTTTGGGAGCTCATCGCCGCGCCCGGGCACGAAACGATCGTGCATGCGGGGCGGGGCGAGGTGGGGTTTTGCCTGGACGCCGTGGGCCGGCCCCCCGAGGGGCTGTTCGACGTGCAACTGGCCGCCGCCCTGGTCGCCACCGAGTATCCGGCCGGCTATGGCAATCTGCTGCAGCGGTTTCTCGGGCGCACGCCCCGCAAGGGGGAAACCCGCACCGACTGGCGGCGCCGCCCGCTCTCGGCGGCCCAATTGGACTACGCCCTGGAAGACGTGCGGCACCTGCCCGATTTGCGCGAGGCGATTGGCCGGCAATTGGCCGAACGGGGCCGCACGGCCTGGTTCGAAACCGAGATGCGCTCTTGGCTCGACGAGGTCGAGGCCTCGCGGCAGCGACCTCGTTGGCGCAAGGTGTCGGGCATCTCGGGCCTGGGTGCCCGGGAATTGTCGATCGTGCGCGAGGTGTGGCACTGGCGCGAGGATGAAGCGGCCCGCCGCGACTGGCCCCCCAAGCGCGTGCTGCGCGACGACCTGATCGTAGAGTTGGCCCGGCGCCGTTCGGCCGACCCGAAGCAGATTACCGCGGTCCGGGGCATGGAGCGGGGCGACCTGCGGCGATTCTTGCCCGAGTTATCGCGCCGGGTCGAGCAAGCCCTGGCGGCGCCGCTCGACGAGCTGCGCGGCGGCCCGCGCCGCGACGCGAGCCCCCAATTGAACATGATTGCCCAGTTCCTGGCCTCGGCCTTGACCAGTTGCTGCCGGGCTCAGCAGGTGGCCGCCAGCCTGGTCGGCACCGCGGAAGACGTACGGGAACTGATCAACTTCCGGCTCTTTGACGAGACCGCCCGCGATGGTCAGCCGCCGGTGCTTACCCAGGGCTGGCGGGCGGAGCTGGTGGGCCAACTACTCGATGACCTGCTGAGCGGCAGGGTGGCGATTCGCATTGCCGACCCGGGGGGTGAGCAACCGCTTTCGTTCGAGCGGTGGAACTCTGGCCCGGCGGCGGAGTGAGTTGGCTAGGCTGCGCCGGCGCAGCGGTGCCGGGCAGCCTCAGGATTGAACCGGACCTCGGGCCGCCTCGCGGCCATCGCCGCAGCTTCTTCCCGCGGCCAACAGGCTTCCGATCCGACCGCGCCCCGAGGTGCCTGGCCGTCCGTTGCTGAGCGGCCGGTCGATCAGTTCATTTGCCATACCACGAAGTTCAGCACGGCCGCGAACGTGGTCCAAAGCAGGTAGGGCAGCAGCAGCAGTGCCGCCGCAACGCTGTGCCGGAGAAAGCCGCGGATGGTGATGGCGATCGCCATCCACAGAAGCACGATTTCCGCAAACGCCCAGCCAGGCCTTTGCATTCCAAAGAACACGATCGACCACAGCGAGTTCAGCGCGAGCTGAATGGCCCACCAACCAAGCGCGCTTCCAGTACGGGGCCACGAAGTCGACCTCCACACGCACCACGCGGCGATGGCCATCATCAGGTAAAGCACCGTCCAGACCGGGCCGAAGACCCAGTCGGGGGGATTCCATTCGGGCCGGTTCAGCGTTTGGTACCAGCCGTTGACCGAAGTCGCGGTCGACGATGCCCCCAGTCCGGCGGCGGCGAAGCAGACCGCTACGAACACCAGCAGCATCGCGACCTGCCGCGCCCTCGTCGGATGCTGCCAGGTTGGTGCCGTGTCGGGCCGGGCTGTGTTAGGCTTGGCGATCTCGGGCGTGGCTGCCATCGCGATTCCTTTTCGGCATCCTCGGGCAAGCGGGGGCGTGACCAGCCACCGACGTGAGTACCAGGCCCCGTCGGTTGTCGCTGCGCGTTGGCAACGCGAACGATAGGGATCGATCGTCGTCTCGTCGCGATTGTCGTCGACCTCGGGCAAAGGCCGGACCGAGCACCTTGGTCCGTCGCGAACGGCGCTACCGTTTTTGCCTTGCAGGCCCCATCCCCTATTTCCGCTATCCGCGGCGCATAGTGTCAGACAACCCGGCTGCACCATGCTTTTCTGCCATTATTCACCGAGCGGCAAGGGCCGTGCACCACGGAACACGGCTCGCGAGGTCGCTCCGCATATCGCCGCCCAGTCGCCGCAACCCGACCGCGGCGTGGCCCGCTAGAAAATGGCGTTCAACCGAATGCCGAAAACAATCGCGTCGTCGGCAATGGCCGAGGCCTCGGGCCGCAGAAACTGAATGTCGGGCGTAAGGTTCAGCCAGGGCGTAACCTGAATATTGTAGAACAGTTCCACGCCCGTTCCGTTGCGGGGTCCATAAATCAGGCGGGGCAGAGGCCCGAATTCGGAACTGGCGCCGACAAAGTACCAACCCAGGCCCAGGGTGTCGCCGCGCTGGCGCCCCCAGGGGCTGTAGCCCCCCAGTCCGGCACTGAAGAAATAACGAACCGGCGTCGGGTTTCCGTCGCTGATCGAAGCTCGGCCGAACATTCCCCAGCCGCGATCGTACTCGGGAAAGCGCACCAGGTACTGATCGAATCCGCAGTAAATGGTGTACGAGTCCTCCAGCGTCGGGAAACCGGGCACGGTTGGTTCGGGGTACACGCCCGGTGGCGGTTCGGCAAACCGGAGATCGGTGAGCGGAACGTGCTTCCAGACGCCCCCCAGATGAAACTCTCCCGGCAGCCTGGCGTACCGCGTGTCCCACCGCACTTCGGTCGCCAGGATCAGGCCCTTGGAAAACATTTCGTCGGTGGCGAACACGTCGAGTGTGTGGTCGGCCGCGTCGCTGACAAACAGGCTGACCTCGCCCCACTCGGGCGTGCCCGAGAATCCCGCCGTGAACGCCGAATAGGGCATCCCCAAAAGCAGCGCCGGGTTATCGACCAGGGCCATGTGGACGAATTGCTGCGTGCCATCGCCAGCGGCGAACCGGTCGCGGTCGAAGGCGCCCACCCCGGAACGCTTGCCGGCGAAGATCTCCAGCCGGTCCGAAAGCGGTTTGGTCCACAGAAAATTGGTCAGCAGAGGCACCCCCGGATCCTCGGGCGATGGCGGTAGGCCCGCCGCCACCACGGCCGGCGCAAACGTGCCGGTTCGCAGCGAAACGTTTCCGAATTCGCCGTACCAGTGTTCCAAGCGAACGAACAACCGACCGGGCAATTCCTTGTCGGTGGGCCCGAGTTCGACAATGGCGTCGTATTCGTTTCGGCCGGTGTAGGAAAAGGCGTTTCCCAGCCCCAGAGGTTCGGGCGGAGCTCGATTGATTCCGCCATCGAGCGCAAAGGCGAACTGGGTCGATTTGCCGGCGAAAGTGACCCGCGACCGCTGCAGGGACGAACGAAGGCCCCACCAGTCGCCCGTCAGCGTCGATCGCTCGAACAGCGATTGGGGGGCGTCTTGGATCGGGACAGTGGCCGATTGCCGCACCCACTCGAGGGGCTCGGACGGTTCCACGGTGGGCAGCCGTTCGAGAGCCGCAGCCGGGGGCCCGGCAGCCGGAGTCAACTCGCCGGGCACGGAAACTTCTGGCCCTGGGTTTACCTCCCCTCCGCGCGAAACGGGCAGCGGCAGCGCTACCAGCAACAGCCAACAGGCTGCCCCGGCCAGCTCGAGCCGCCGCCGGCGCAGCGCGGATCTCGCGGTCAAGCCCAAGCACGGCCGGCGAAAGGGCAGCGACGATTCAGCTGCCGCACCATCCCCCAAGGCCAGCTCGGTAGCGAGTCGTGATTTCCAGCCTCGACGAAGGCGTTGGCCGGTTTCGGCCCGCTCAGTTCGCCAGGCGCGCTGCAGAACGCGCCGGAAGAAATCGCCTTCAGGCGCGGAACCGGAGAACTCGGCTTCCAGGCAATCGCTTTCCATTGCAGGACGACGGACGAGCCTGGGCCGCGATGGGAAGGCCAGCACAATCAGGCCCTCCCCAAGTGCCGCTTGTGACGACTCTTTCCTGGACTGCTCCGCTTCCAGCCCAGGCTTCAGGCGATCGCAGACCGCAGGATCTTGATCCAACCGCATCCGAACGACAATTGGCCCAGCCGCGATCCGCCGAGCTAAACGGTTGTCGGAAGCGACCTGGCAGCCACTCCACGGTTGCTGAGACCGGAGGAGCCAAACGATCCGTCGAGCCGGGGGTCGTGACCGGCGAGTTGGCCGTGCGCTCGCGCATCGGAAAACGACTCTCCATTTCAGTATTCGGTCAACTGGGCAAGCGGTATGAGAAAATAGGCTGGAAACAATTGGGGGAATCTGGGGGCCAGCCGGCGGCGCAGCGGTTCGTTCGCCGCCGCGCGAAGTGCCTCAATCGGACGCCAGCGCCGCCTGGTAGTGGTCGATCCAGCCGCGCGTGGTGTGGCGGACGTCGAAGTGGTCCTCGATCCGTCGCCGGGCCAATTCGGCCCGGCGGGCCGCTGCCGCCGGATCGGCCAGTACTTGTTCGATCGCGTCGGCGAGCGCGGCGGCGTCGCCCGGCGGAACCAGCAGGGCGGCGGGGGGGTGGCCGAAGATTTCGGGCGTGCCCCCCACCTCGGTCGCCACCACCGGCACGGCCACGGCGGCCGCTTCGAGCAAGACCCGTCCTAGCGGCTCCTGCCGGGCCGGATGCACGGTGAGCTGAAGCTCGGCCAGCAGCCGGGGCATATCGTCGCGCTGCTCGAGCCAGTGAACCTGGGCTCGCCAGGGCGCTGCCTCGCAGTGCTGCCGGAGCGCGGCCTGGTGTTCGCGGGTCTCGGGCTTTTCGGAATGCCGCTGGCCGACCAGCAGCCAGTGCAACTCGGGCCGAGCCGGCAGCACTCGGTCGAGCGCGCCCAAGAGCACGTCCCAGCCCTTGCGAAGGATGATCTGCCCGATGGTAGCTCCGAGCATGGCCCCCGAAGGCAGCCCCAGTTCGCGGTGCAGGGTGCCCGAGCGCGGGCCTGGAGAGAATTCGTCGAGCCGCACGCCGTTGACGGCGACGAAGGTCCGCGCCGGATCGGCCCCCTGGCCCACATGGTGCTTGCGAGTCGCTTCGGAGACCGCGAGCAGACGCCGGTGTTGGTTCAAATCGGCCATGGCCTGGCGGCTGATCCCGACGATATCGCGCAGGTGGGCCACGCTGGGCAGGCCCAACCCTCGGCAAACCGGGCCACTGACCCGGCCGGTCGAAAGGCTGTTGGCCACAACGAAGTGGGGTTGCGCCCGGGCAATCAAATCCGTTAGATCGGACCGCAGTGCCTCGAGGGGCAACCGTTCGGGTCCGCTGGGCTTCGGACACCAGAGCCAGAGCGGCCAACCGCGTCGGGCGATTTCGTCGGCGAGCGGACCGGCCGGGGGCGCGGCGAAGGCGAGCTGGAACCCAGCCGCCTCCAGGTGGGGCGCGGCTGCCCAAAACGAGCGATCGCCGCCACCCGGCGTGGGGAATTCACAGAGCACCAGCAGCCGCGTCATGGCGATTCTCAGGATAGCTGGCAATCGCTCGAAACGCCGCCGCAATCGCCCGGCAGGCTGCTCGGCGCGTCCCGCTTCGCCGCCGAACGCGGGAATTGCCGGGCAAGCCAGCTTGGCGCACAGCCGCAGTCGTAGGCGCCGCGCGAATCAGTTCGCCGCGCCGAGCCCCAACCGCTGACCGCGGTACTTGCCGCTGGTAACACGCTCGATCCAGTCCGGGTGCTCAAGATACCACGCCACGGTCTTGCGCAGTCCCGAGGCGAAATCTTCCTCCGGCCGCCAACCGAGCCGACGGCCGATCTTGCGCGAGTCAATGGCGTAGCGTCGGTCGTGGCCGGGCCGATCGGTCACGAAGCGAATCAACCCTCGACAGGGGCCGTGGGGCAAGCCGGGTCGCAGCTCGTCGACCAGGTCGCAAAGCGTTTCGACAACCTCCAGGTTCCGCCGCTCGGCCCCTCCGCCAATGTTGTACACCTGGCCCGGCTTGCCGCGCTCGAGCACCTGCTCGAGGGCCCGGCAGTGGTCTTCCACATACAGCCAATCGCGCACCTGCCCGCCATCGCCGTACACGGGCAACGGCTTGCCACCAAGGGCATTTAAGATCATGAGCGGGATCAGCTTCTCGGGAAACTGGTAGGGCCCATAGTTGTTCGAGCAGTTGGTGATCAGCGTCGGCAGGCCGTAGGTGTGGTGGTACGCCCGCACAAAATGGTCCGAGGCGGCCTTCGAGGCCGAGTAGGGCGAGTTGGGACGGTAGGGCGTGGTCTCGCGAAACCCTGGGCCGCGGGGGCCAAGCGAGCCGTAGACCTCGTCGGTCGATACGTGCAGAAAGCGGAACCGCTTCTGCTCGCGCGGCTTGAGGCTGGTCCAGTAGCTCCGGGCCGCATCGAGCAGGGTGAAGGTGCCCACCACATTCGTGGCAAGGAAGTCGCGGGGACCATCGATCGAACGATCGACGTGCGACTCGGCCGCCAGGTTGACGATGGCCCGGGGGCGATGTTCTTCAAGCAGCCGGCCCACCAGGGCCGCATCGGCAATGTCTCCCAGGACGAAGCGGTGCTCGGGGGCCTGGGCCGCCTCGTCAAGCGAATCGAGATTGCCGGCGTAGGTCAGTTTGTCCAGGTTTATCAGCGGACCGCGCCGGGCAGACATCCAGCGCCGCACCAGACAGCTACCGATAAATCCTGCGCCGCCCGTGACTAGAACCGTTTCGTTCATGCCGCCGCCAAGGTGTTAACGGGGTCCGTGGGTCTGGCCGGGTGGGGGTCGCCGCGCGCTGGCAAGCCGCCGGCTGCCCGGGGGGCGCAATCGAGCCGGCTGCTGCCACAGTGCATCCGGTGCCGACGATCCGGTGCCGGCAAAGTCGGGCCCAACCCCGTAGCTTTCCAGGCAACGGGGCCGCCCCCGGATTCGTCCGTTTTCAACTCGTTCCGCGCGGTATTTTGCGAGCAGCTCTCGATTCTACACCAGAGGCCTGCCGAAACCCTCTTAAGTACCCCCACACTAAGATCGAGCCGTGCCGGCCGGTGGGCCGAGCCAAAAACTTGTCTGGGAAGCCAAGGAGGGCGACCTTGACCGTCTTCGAGCGACTGCGTCAGCTCTATCGGGTGCATTTTTCGCGTCCCGCCGTGGATCGCCCGCTGTGGCGAGCTTTGGGCGTCGGCCCCGTAAAGCGGATCCTGCAAATCGGTTTGGGCAGCGGTGCCCTGGCCGAGCGAATGATCCGGGTAGCGGGCAGCCAGAGCGCGCCCGACCAGGTTCGCTTCACCGGAATCGACCTGTTCGAGGGCCGGCCTGAAACGGCCACCACGACGCTGACGCTGAAAGAGGCCCACCGCCGCCTCAAAGCCACCGGTGCGACGGTGCAGCTGGTGCCGGGCGACCCGTTTTCGGCGTTGGCGCGGGTGGCAAACAGCCTCTCCGGCACCGAGCTGGTGGTCATTTCGCAAGAGGTGGATCCCGAGGCCCTAGGGCGTGCCTGGTTCTATCTGCCGCGTGTGCTGACCCCGTCGGCCCGGGTGTTCGTCGAGCCGCCGGCCCTTACGAATGGCCAGCCTGGGGCCTGGCAAGTGCTTACGCCGGCCGAAGTTCAACAGCTTGCTGGCACGCGCGGTCGACGCGCGGCCTGATCGCGGCTTACCGTGCGCCCGGCGGCAGCTTTTTTTCCAGCGCGACGGAGAACGGCCCCGCCCCAAGGTCGATTGCCCGACCGTCTAGAATCTCCCTAGGTCGGCGCCCGAGTGCTCTGCCTGAACAACCCGGTGATGCAGCTCGCCCCCGGGCGGTGCTCGGCGCCGGTGGGCTTGCGCACGCCCTTCTCCGTCTCGCCCGGTATCGACTTACGTCGATATCTCAGAGACCGTTTCCCAGGCTGGGGGGTATCGGCCGAATACCGCTCCGAGTGGCCGGTTATTGAATAGAAAAAAACCTGGAAAAAAATGTAGGCGAATCGAGGCCTCAGAATTGAATCGCGACAGCGAAAACCTCGGTATAAGATGTGGCATCGAAGCGTGAGCTGCTTACCCAAGCAGACAATCGCTCGTAAGGGTGCAGGCACTGCTGTCTGTCGGGGGGGAACCCTGTCCCCCCAAGTCGGTTGAGCCGACGCGCCGGGCAGTTTCAATAGGTGGTCTGGTTTATGGAACGCGGCTCATCGCTGGCCGCCGATCTGGCGGCCCTGGAGCCGACCCTGGACAACACTCCGGGGGGCCTTTCGCTTAACTCTTCGATGAGCGCCGCGCGTCGCCGCCAGGTAGCCCTTGTCGAGGGTACCTCGCCCCGGCTGTCGGCCGAGGTACACGTGCTGCTGGCCGCGCGGTTGCGGGCGGCCGCGCTGCTGATCTGTTTCGGCTCCAGCCTGTTCCTGATCTGGCGGCTGGTGTCGCTGGAAATGTCGCAGTTGCTGGAAAACCCGTTCCTGTTCGGGTTCCACGTCCTTGTGACGCTTGGCCTGGGGCTGGCCGGCGGCGTGCTCTGTGTCCGCTGCCCTCACTCGCTGCCGCGACTGCGGTTGTACGAAGCGGTGATTTTTGGGCTGCCGGGCTCGTTTTTCGTGACGCTTCAGGCGGTGCAGCTGGCGTTGCGGGGCGACGCGTCGAACATGGTGGGCCTGGCGGCCCAGCTTTCCGGGCTGGGTTTGCCCTGGTATGCCCTGATTCTGATCTACAGCATCTTCATTCCCAATTCCTGGCGCCGGGCCGCCCTGAACGTGGGCCTGATGGCGGCCGCTCCGGTCGCGATTTTCCTCTGGGCCTACCTGACCATGCCGTTGGTGCACAACCGCATCGGGCTCTCGCCGCTGATTGAATTGGGCCTGATGATGCTGATCGGCTGGGTCGTGGCCGTCTTCGGCGTGCATACCATCGGCACCCTCCGGCGCGAAGCCTTCGAAGCCCGCCGCCTGGGTCAGTACCACCTGAAAGAGTTGATCGGCGCCGGCGGCATGGGCGAGGTTTACCTGGCCGAACATCAATTGCTCAAACGCCCCTGCGCGATCAAGCTGATTCGCCCTGGCCAGTCGGCCGACCCCCGCGTGCTGGCCCGCTTCGAACGCGAAGTGCGGATTACGGCCAAGCTCTCGCACTGGAACTCGATCGAAATCTTTGACTACGGCAACACGGCCGACGGCACTTTTTACTACGTGATGGAATACCTGCCCGGACTGAGCCTGGCTCAATTGGTCGATCGCTACGGGCCGATGCCCGCCAGCCGGGTGATTTATCTGCTGGAGCAGGTGTGCGACGGGCTGCGTGAAGCCCACCAGCACGGGCTGGTCCACCGCGACATCAAGCCGGGCAACATCTTCGCGGTGCTGCGCGGCGGCCGGCACGACGTGGCCAAGATTCTCGATTTCGGCCTGGTGAAGCCGATCGTGGAAGACGTATCGAGCCATCTGACGCTCGATGGCTCGATTACCGGTTCGCCGTTGTACATGTCGCCCGAGCAAAGCATGGGCGAGCAGCACTCGGACCCGCGAACCGATATCTACTCGCTCGGCGCCGTGGCCTACTTCCTGCTGACCGGCCGACCGCCGTTCGTGCGCGATACGCCGCTCAAGGTGTTGTTTGCGCATGCCCACGAAGTGGTGGTTCCGCCCAGCCAGTTGCAGAGCGACATTCCCTCCGATTTGGAACAGGTGGTGCTGCGCTGCCTGGCCAAGCGGCCCGAGGACCGCTACGCCGACGTGGACGAACTGCGCCAAGCGCTGTGCGATTGCGCGGCGCACGACGCTTGGAGCGAGTCGATCGCTGCCCAGTGGTGGCGCGGCCGGGGGCAGCATTCCCAGATTCTGGCCGAAATTGCCTAGCCATTGCCCAGCCCGGGTGAGGGTGGGGGCTCAAGTGATTTCAAAGGCTTGTCGCGGCAGCGAAAGCGCCGAGGTTGCGCCGCTGAACCTCTCCCTGCGGGAGAGTGTCTTGGCTGCCGAGACGGCCGCAGAGGGCCGGGGGACCTCCTTTCGCCCCCCCGCGGACGTGGGCTAGAATTGGGGGGCGGCCCTCTTGGCGGCCCCGGGGCGCGGCGCCGTTGCGCCGCGCCGTCGGTCGTCTTGAACCCAGGGGTGGGGCGTCGTTGGGAGAGTTATCGAAAGCCATGGCAGCCGCAGCGAAATCCGACGGTCCGGCACCCCGGACCATGTTCGAAAAAATCTGGGACAACCACGTCGTTTTCAGCCAGCCGGGTCAGCAGACCATCTTGTACATCGACCTGCACCTGGTTCACGAAGTGACCAGTCCCCAGGCGTTCGAGGGCTTGCGACTGGCGGGCCGCCGGGTGCGCCGGCCAGAGCGCACCGTGGCCACGCCCGACCACAATGTGCCCACCACCGATCGCCGGCTGCCGATTGCCGACCCCATCTCGCGTCAACAGATTGAGACCCTGCGGCAAAACTGCCGCGAGTTCGGCGTGCGGCTGTACGACTTGGGCGACGTGCGACAGGGAATCGTGCACGTGATCGGCCCCGAGTTGGGGATCACGCAGCCAGGCATGACCATCGTCTGCGGCGACAGCCACACCGCCACGCACGGGGCCTTCGGGGCGCTGGCCTTTGGCATTGGCACCAGCGAAGTCGAACACGTGCTGGCCACGCAAACGTTGCTGCAATTCCGCCCCAAAACCATGGAGCTGAGGGTCGACGGCAGCTTGCCCCTGGGCGTAACCGCCAAAGACGTGATTCTGTATATCATCGGCCAGCTCACCACCGACGGCGGTACGGGTTACTGCCTGGAATACACCGGTAGCGTCATTCGCGGCTTCTCCATGGAACAGCGCATGACCGTGGCCAATATGTCGATCGAGGCCGGTGCCCGGGCCGGAATGATCGCCCCCGACCAGAAAACCTACGACTACCTGCGGGGCCGCGAATTCGCTCCCAAGGATTTTGATGCGGCCGTGGCCCGCTGGGAGAAACTGCCCAGCGACCCGGGCGCCGTGTACGACGCCGTGCGGGTGTTCCAGGGGGCCGACATTACGCCCCAAGTTTCTTGGGGTACCAACCCCGGCCAGGTGGCCCCAGTGGGGGGAACCGTACCCGACCCCGCGCAGCTCAGCGACGAGAACGAACGGAAAGCAGCCGCGCGGGCCTTGGATTACATGGCCCTGCGGCCCGGTACGCCGATCGACGCCATCGAGCTCGACCGGGTATTCATCGGCTCCTGTACCAACAGCCGCATTGAAGACCTGAGGGCCGCGGCCGCCGTGGTGCGAGGCTACCGCGTGGCTTCGAGCGTGCGGGCGATGGTGGTACCCGGCAGCGGGCAGGTCAAGGTGCAGGCCGAATCGGAGGGGCTCGACCAGGTGTTTCAGGCCGCCGGCTTCGAATGGCGCGAAGCCGGTTGCAGCATGTGTCTGGGGATGAACCCCGACACGCTCGCCCCGGGCGAGCGGTGCGCATCGACCTCGAACCGCAACTTCGAGGGGCGGCAGGGCAAGGGGGGCCGCACCCACCTGGTGTCGCCCGCCATGGCCGCGGCCGCCGCGGTGACCGGTCATTTCGTCGACATTCGCCAGTGGCAGTTCAAGTAGCGCCGGCCCGGACTTCGTCCATCGCCGGAGATGGGTGCCCGAAATCTCAACCGCACCGCGGTCGTTCCCAGTCACGCGACAGCGAAAACCCCCAGCGCGAGCCAGCGATGCAACCGTTTACCAAACACTCCGGCCGGGTCGCCCCGATCGACCAGCCCAATGTCGATACCGACCAGATCATTCCCAAGCAGTTTCTTAAGCGCATCGAGCGGACCGGCTTTGGCCAGTTTCTGTTCTTCGACTGGCGCTTTCTCGACGACGGGAAGCCGAACCCCGAGTTCGTGCTGAACCAGCCCCGCTTTGCCGGCGCCACGGTACTGGTTGCCCGGCGCAACTTCGGCTCGGGCTCGAGCCGCGAGCACGCCCCCTGGGCGCTGGAAGATTTCGGCTTCCGGGTGTTGATCGCTCCCAGCTTCGCCGACATTTTCTACAACAACTGTTTCAAGAACGGAATTCTGCCCATTCGGCTCGACGAAGCGACCGTGGAACAAATCTTCCGGAAAGTCGCCGCGCAAGAGGGCTACCAGCTCACGGCCGACCTCGAGTCGCAAACGCTTTCCGACGGCGCCGGCTTCTCGGTAACGTTCGAGATCGATCCGTTTCGCCGGCATTGCCTGCTCAACGGGCTGGACGATATCGGCCTGACCCTTGAGCACACCGACAAGATCGACGCCTACGAGGCCGCGCACGGCATCACCTGAGGCCGGCTTGGGTAAAGGTTGCCATGTCTCCCACCCGCCGCGAGCGCATCGAGGCCATGCTGGTCGAGAGCCCCGACGATCAGTTTCTGCGCTACAGCCTGGCGCTGGAGCTGGAAAAAGAATCGGCCCACGAGCCAAGTCTGGAGCTGTTGGCCGGCCTGGGGCGCGATGTACCCCCCTATGTGCCGGCCTTTTTCATGGCGGGCCAGCAATTGGCGCGGCTCGGCCGCGTGGCCCGGGCCCGCGCCGTGTTGCGGCAGGGCATTGAAGAGGCCCGGACCCAGCAAAACGCCCATGCCGCGGGCGAAATGAGCGAGTTTCTCGCCAGCCTCGGCTCACTAGGCGAGTAGCCCCCGAGTGGACTGGGCGAATCGCGCTGGTCCACCTCCGTTGGGTGCGGCGCAGGCAGCCCGCCGCACGATGCCCGGGGGGCTTGGACCGCGGCACTGACACCGCTGCCCCGCTGGCCGGGTAATAGACGCGTGGGCCCCCGGTATCGCACAATGTGGGAGCCTGGCTCGTTGAAATCTGTGGAGATGCCCGAGTGCGGAAACTTCTCGTTCGCTTGACGCTGCTGGTCGTGCTCGGGGGCCTGGCAGCGGGGGGGTGGTGGTGGGCGCGCCCGAAAGCCCAGGCCCCCAAGTTTCGCACGGCGCCCGTCGCGCGCGGCGACTTGTTGGTGACGATCGCGGCCACGGGCACGATCGAACCTGAGGAAGTGATCGACGTGGGGGCCCAAGTGGCCGGCAAGATCGAGCGGCTGGGCATCGATCCGCAAGATTCTTCCAAGTCGATCGACTACGGCTCGGCCGTCGAAGCCGGCACTGTCTTGGCCGAGATCGACGCCGCTTTGTATCGCACCCAGGCCGATCAGGCCCGAGCCAGCCTGGCCCGGGCCGAGGCCGACCTGGGGCAGTTGCGGGCCCGGCTCCGGCAGCGCGAACGCGAGTGGCAACGGGTCCGCGAGATTTCGATTCGCTCGGCGGTGAGCGAAACCGAGCGCGACCTGGCCGAGGCCGAGTTCGAATCGGCCAAGAGCGCGCTGGCCGTGGGCGAGGCGGCCGTGGCCCAAGCGCGAGCCGCCTTGGAACAGGCCGATACGAATTTGAGCTACACCACGATTCGCTCTCCGGTCAAAGGGGTGATCATCGACCGCCGGGTGAACGTGGGCCAGACCGTGGTGGCCAGCCTGAACGCCCCCAGTTTGTTTCTGATTGCCAAAGACCTGCGCCGGCTCCAGGTGTGGGCCGCCGTGAACGAGGCCGACGTCGGGCAGATCCGCGCCGGGCAGACCGTCTCCTTTACGGTCGACGCCTTTCCCGGGCAGGTTTTTCTGGGCCAGGTGCAGCAGGTGCGGCTCAATGCCACGATGACCCAGAACGTGGTGACCTACACCGTGGTGGTGGCCACGAACAACGAAGACCAAAAGCTGTTGCCTTACCTCACGGCCAATGTGCAGTTCGAAGTGACTCGCCGCGACCAGGTGCTCCAGGTGCCCAATAGTGCCCTGCGCTGGCAACCGAAACCGGAGTGGATTGCCCCCGACGCGCGGCCGGCGACTTCCGATTCCGACCCGCCAGCGGGAGACCACCGGGGCACCGTTTGGCGGCTCGACGGCAACTTCGTTCGGCCGATTGCGGTCGAAACCGGATTGGCCAACCAGTCGGCCGTCGAAATCGTCGCCGGCGATTTGCACGAAGGCGACTTGCTGGTGATCGGCGAGGACGACAGCCCCGCGGCTCAGGAAGATGCCCGCAATCCCTTCGCCCCCTCGATGCTTCGGGGCGGGAGAAGAACGCCGTAGTTGGGTCCTCTGCCTTGCGCCCTGGGACCGGGCGGGGCAGCGTGAGGGGAGCCACGGAGCCAACCTGGGTCCGCCGGCGCCCCAGGGCGAGGTCGAACGTGCCTGATTTGATTCGTCTGGAAAACGTGAAGAAGACCTATCGCCGGGGCGAGTTCGAGGTGCCGGTGTTGCAGGGCGTTTCCCTGCGCATTCCAACCGGCGAAATGGTCGCCTTGATGGGGGCCTCGGGTTCGGGCAAGACCACGCTGATGAATATTCTGGGTTGCCTGGATCGGCCCAGCTCGGGCGAGTATTGGCTGGATGGCATCGAGGTTTCGGGGTTGTCGCGCGACGCGCGAGCCGAGTTGCGGGGCCAAAAGATCGGGTTTGTGTTTCAAAGCTTCAATCTGCTGCCGCGGACCACTTCGCTCGACAATGTGATCATGCCGCTCACCTATTGCCCGCACCCTCCGGCCACGGCCGAAGCCCAGCGGCGGGGGTTGCGTTGGCTGGCCGAGGTAGGGCTTTCCGAACGAGCCGATCACGCCCCCTCGCAGCTTTCCGGCGGGCAGCAGCAACGCGTGGCCATCGCCCGCGCGCTGGTCAACGACCCGGTGGTGCTCTTGGCCGACGAGCCGACCGGCAATTTGGATTCGCAAACCTCGGACGAAATTCTCCGCATGTTTCAGCGGCTGAACCGCGAGCAGGGACTGACCATTGTGCTGGTGACCCACGAGGCCGACGTGGCCGGTTACGCCCAACGCACCATCCGGGTGCGCGACGGCCGGGTCGAAGCGGGGCAGTTTGAACCGGCCCGTTCGGGCAGTTAACCGCCCGGCGGCCCGCGTGCCTGTCGGGCGCGGTTGGCCAGGGCGCGACTACCGCGGGCAGCCAAGTAAGCGGCTAGAGAAGGGGAAGGTCATGCGTCGCCTGCTGATTACCTTGCGAACGGCCCTATTGGCGCTGCGGCGCAACGTGATGCGTTCCACGCTCACCACGCTGGGAATCGTGATCGGGGCGGGCGCCGTCATCGCGATGATGGAAATCGGCCGCGGTTCGGCCGTGATGCTCCAGCGTACCATCGCCAGCATGGGCTCGAATAACCTTCTGATTCAATCGGGCACGGCCGCCAGCGGCGGAGTTACCTTCGGCTCGGGCACCGTGCTCACGCTCACGCCCGAGGATTGCGACGCGCTGCGGAGCGACTGCTCCACGATCAAGCTGGCGGCGCCGCTGGTTCGAGCCCGGACCCAAGTGGTGTATGGCAACCGGAACTGGGTGCCCCCCACCATCTACGGCACCACGCCCAGCTACCTCCAGGTGCGCGAGTGGGAACTGGCCGAGGGGGAGCCATTCACCGACCGCGACGTGCGCAACGGCAGCAAGGTCTGCCTGATCGGTCAAACGATCGTTCGCGAGCTGTTCGACGGCCGCTCTCCCTTGGACCAGGAGATTCGCATCCAGAATGTGCCCTTTCGCGTGGTGGGCGTGCTCAAGCGGAAAGGGGCGAACATGATGGGCCTGGATCAGGACGACACCGTGCTGGCCCCCTGGACCACGATTAAGTACCGCGTTTCGGGTACCACGCTGACCAACACCAACCAGTCGGCCCAGGCCAAGAGCGACATGACCCAACAGGTGAACACGCTCAGCAAGCTATACCCCAGCACGGGCGTTACGCTGTACCCGGTGCCTTCGGCCAGCCAACTGGCCAATACGCCGCAGCCGGTGCGCTTCACCAACGTCGACCAGATTCTGGTCTGCACCCGGCGGGGGGAAGATATACCGCTGGCCATCGAGCAGGTGACGAGCGTGCTGCGCGAGCGTCACCGGCTACGGCCGGGCGAGGCCGACGATTTCAACATTCGCGACATGGCCGAGATCAGCCGTACGCTCTCGGCCACTTCGGCGCTGATGTCGGGGCTGCTGTTGTGCGTGGCCTGTATCTCGCTGGTGGTCGGCGGCGTGGGCATTATGAACATCATGCTGGTGTCGGTGACCGAGCGGACCCGCGAGATCGGCCTGCGCATGGCCGTGGGGGCCCGCACGCGCGACATCCTCTGGCAGTTTCTCGTCGAGTCGATCGTGCTTTGCCTGCTGGGGGGCGCAATGGGAATTGCGCTTGGGCGGGGCGGATCGCTCTTGATGCGCTACGGGCTGAACTGGTACACCGAGGCCTCGATGCCGGCCATCGTGGCGGCCTTCCTGGTATCGGCCGGGGTAGGCGTGGTCTTCGGTTTCTACCCAGCCTGGAAGGCCTCGCAGCTCGACCCGATCGAAGCCCTGCGCTACGAATAAGCGCGGAGAACGCGCTGGCCAGTAGCGCTCGACCGAAACGGCCCCGGGTGGTGCATTCGACTTCGCGGTCAGGTCGACCGACGCCGAGTTTGGACCTGCGCGCGTTCCAAGGGCCGAGCAGACTGACGACGCGCGCCGTACCCTTGCCCGCGCGCAGGCGGCGGGCCGGGCTGGTGGATGGGCGCGGGTTCCTATTCGGGCGAGGCCGGCGACTCGTACAAATCGTGATACTTTTTCGCGCGGCGAACGGCCGCCAACAGGTTGTCGCGCGTGTCGGCGATTCGTTGCTCGCCGTCCTGGACGACGATCGTCGTCTCGCTCGCCAGGACTTCCAGCTCTCCGAGGTCGTGTTGGCGACCGAATTTTTCACCAATCTGTTTGCGTACCGCCAAAGCGGCGTAGTCAATATCGCGTAACATAATCGAGATGGCCTTTCACAATCTGGTTGTGGATTCTCAATCCGGTTTGCAGCAAGGGCAATGCACCAGGGCAGCGCGCCAGGTCAGGCGAAGCTCCGACGGAAACCAATCCTTCTCAGGCATCGGTACCCAGCGGCAGACGGACCTCGTACCGAGTTCGACTGTTCACCTTCTGCGGCAGCACCTTGACCTGGCAGGCTTCGCGACACTGGGCGATGCTAAGCGAATAGGGTACCCAGGCGCCGTTAAGATAGTGGTACGTGGTCTTATCGGCGTCTTCCAAGAGCACGAATGGTTTACCGTACTCGACGGGGGGAGGCGGTTCGCGCAACACCAGCGGTTCCCGCGGGGTGGCTTCGCGGGCCGGCCCGCGCGAGTGGTGCTTTTTTTTCGGTGCGCTGAATCGCCTTTTTTGTGCCAAGGGGTGCTCCTTCGATTGGACTTTAGTTTCGTGCGATCGTGCCCAGGCTAGGGCTTCGGGCGTGAGCAAAGGACGAGTGCGAGTCGTACGCGGTCAAGCGACTCGCCACGGGACCCAGTGCGTGTTCATGAAGACCGCGGTCTCGTCGCCGATGCTCGGGGTTGGCAGGTTACTCCGACGGTTCTGGAGAGTCGGCCGGTTCCGGCACTTGCCGCTTTCCCAACTCCACGATTTGTTCAAAGGCTTCGAGGTTGTTTTGTCGATTGCGCTCGTTCAGTTCGATCAGAACCAGCAATCCACGTGCGACGTACCGCAGTCCTGCCTCGGTTTTCGGGTGCTCGACCAGCGAGTTCAGTTCATCGATCACCTGGGCCGTTTTTTCTTCCAGTTTTTTGGTGGTCAACCGATTGATCCTTGCGACACCACGCCGGTGTCGTCGGGTCTTTGTTTGATTTGGATCTGGCCGCAATCGCACTGAACGCGCCGAGCAGCAATGCGACGGCCGCAACTCGTGCAGAGTTTCGTCCATCGCTGTTCTGGGGCCGGCGCGGGTTTGGGAGCGGCGGTGGCGGCATTGGCCTTGCGGAGGGCCGTCTGGATGGCGTCGGCCTTGTTCACCGCGCATTGAGGATGCACACCCCCCTGCGAATACGACGCCTTGCCACACACCGGGCAGACGGCTCGAGAGCGCGGAGCTTCCAGCAGCGGGGGCGGCTTTTTCACCAGGCGCTTGGAATCGGGTGCAGGGCTGGTTGGTTGGTTTGGCGTCATCATGCCGGCTCAGTCATCAGTCGAACACCGTACATATTCGCAATGAGTCGCTCGATGAGCTCGGCGGAAACCTGGGAATCGTAATTGACCAGCATCGAATAACGCTGATCGGAGTGCCAGCGGCCCTGGACCAGGCTTCCGCGGTGAATTCCCAGGGCATGACAGAGCCGGTCGAGAATGCGCTCGGCATCCGCCTTCCCCTCGACACTCACTCGCGCGGATCGTCCTAACGAACGGAACCATATAGAAACTGGAATCATCGTCCGGCTCCGAATTGCGTGTGGTGGTGCGCACGACCCTCGCGGCTCAGGATTCAAAGTCTCGATTCTTGCAATTGCTCGGGCATCTCGCCGCCGCGCTGAGACATGACAGTCCGCGATTTAGCGGTATGGCACCGCGCGCGGACCGAAGTGAACGGCATTCCGTCATCGCGGACATAGCGCTCCGCCCGCAGAAACCAGAATGAAAGCCCGCCGGTGTTGTGGTGCGATTCCGTCGCGGTCGATCGCGAGGCGGCCACGGAGCGAACCCCAAGCGAACCCTTGCGTCCCGTTTTGCGCCAGCCTCGTCGCTGCATAATCATCCGAACCACGACGCCGATCGCTTGCCGCAATCGCTTGGCCCGCTGCGGGTTCGATGAGGCCAAGAGGGAGTCGATCTCAGGTTCCGATTCCAATTCCCGTACCACACCCGCCAGAGGGGGGCGATCGTGGTGGATTTCAGCCTCCTCCATCCGCCGCTGGCGATCCTCCTGGCTGAAGAATGCCAAAACCCGATCCAGGGGTTGGTCCGGGTCGTTGGCCACGTCCGCAAAGGTTTTCCCCTGCGGGTCTGCCAGGAACTCGTCGCGCCGAAGTTGGATCGATGACATAGGTCGTCGAACTCCCCCTAGATTCAAAATCTGGACATGCAAATTTTGTCACTACAAAGAGTGTATCACCGAATCCTGGCACGGGCAAGTCGCATCGTTCAGCTACGGGGAGACGCAACCACCCAAAAAGGTGGTTTTTCGATAGCCGAGCTGTTGCCGGCCGAGCGGACACTTCCTAACCGCACTCAGGGCCGACGGCGAGGTAGCGTCGCAGGATTCGGGGAGAGAGAGTCCCCGCGCGAGACTTCGCTCAGGGAGTCTTCAGATATTCCTTGAGGAACATCATTTCCACCGCTTGAAAATAGTCGCGGTTGTCCTTCTTGCCGAAACCGTGCCCCTCGTTGTCGGCATACAGGGTCCAGACCGTGCCCCCCGTGCCCTTGACCTTCTCGGCGATTTGCTGGGCCTCGCTGAACGGTACCCGGGGGTCGTTCTTACCGTGCACCACCAAGAGGGCCGAGCGGATCTTCTCGGCGCTGGAGGTGGGATTGATCCGCTCGAAGAATGCCCGCATCTCGGCGTTGCGCTCGTCGCCGTACTCGGCCCGCCGCAAATCCTGCCGGTAGGGGCTGGTGTTCTCCAGAAACGAGATGAAGTTGGCGATGCCCACCACGTCGACCCCGGCCCGAATCCGCTCGCCGAACATGGCCAACGAGGCCAGCACCATGAACCCTCCGTACGAGCCGCCGCTCACGGCCACCCGGGTCGGCTCTAAGATGTTTTGCCGGCCGATGAAATCGAGTACGGCGCCGATGTCTTTCACGCTGTCTTCCCGCAGGGGGCCGTTGTCGAGCAAGAGGAAACTCTTGCCGTACCCGGAAGAGCCGCGCACGTTGGGCGCGATCACGGCGTAGCCTAGTTCGGTCACCAGGTACTGGGTTCGCCCGGAAAAAACGGGCCGGTACTGGCTTTCCGGTCCGCCGTGAATGTCGATCACCACCGGGGCGCGAAAGTTGGGCCGGGCCCCCGGGGGGCGATAGTAATAGGCCGAAATCTTCCGCTCGTCGAACGACTTGAGTTCGACCAGTTCGGGTACCACGAATCGGCCCGGGTCGAGCCCGCCGGCCTCGCTGTAGGTCCACTCGACCAGCGTGTCGTTTTCCAAGACGATCGAAAAGGCATCGGCGGGCGCATTGGGCCGGGCCAGGGTGAAACCAAGCTGCTTGCCGTCGGGCGAGAACTCCAAGCCCGTCACCACCCCCAGCGGCACTTGAATTCGCCGATACTGGTCTCCTTCGAGCAGGTACAACCGGCTGGCGCCGTTGTCGTTGAGCGTAAAGGCCACGCGGCCCGAGGCGGGATCCACTTCGATCTCGTCGACGTCCCAGGGCAGGTCCGCGGTTAGCCATTCATACTGATACTCGCCCAGTTTGAGCCGGGCCAGTTGCAGAAACTCTCCCTGGGCGTCGCAGGTCAGGTACAGGGTTCGCCCGTCGGGGGCGAAGGCCAACTCGCCGAACGACATCTGGCCGTCGTGGGGGCGGGGAATCGGCCGCAGTTGACGGTCGGCCAAGGCCATGATGGCCGGGTACGATTCGTTGATCGACACGTAACGCAGCAAAAGCAAGTGCGCTCCGTCGAGCGACCAGTCTTGGGTAACCCAGAATTCACCCGACGACTGATAAAGCAGTTGCTGCGAGTCGGCCTTGCGGCAATCGGCCAGGTAAATGTCGGTATCCCGGCCGTTGCGGCGGTTGGAATGCACGATCATGGCCTGGCCGTCGTGGCGCAAGGGCCCCAGCGTGTTGCGCGAGCTGCCGTCGGTAAGCAACCGCGATTGGCCATGCCGCGGGTCGAGCAGATGAATCTGAAAGTTCTCGTTGCCCCCTTGCGACATCGAGAGCACGATGGCCCCGTCGGCCGCTTGGGGAATGAACTGGCCGCTCACCGGTTCTTCGAAGAAGGTGATCTGCTCGCGCCGGCCCCCGGGCTCATAAACCCGGTGCAACTGCACCGAGTTGCCAAACCGCGTTCCAATCAGAATCCCCTTGCCGTCGGGCGAGAATCCCTCGAACTGGGCGGTGCGCACCTCTTGATACTGGCGCAGGCGGTTTAAGAGGTCGGAAGCAACCGGCGGCACGTTCTCGGTGGTAATTGCCGCCGGCCGCCGGGCGTCGCCCGCCTCTTGGGCGGGGGCCGCGAGCGGAAAAACGAGCGAACCGATCAGTGCCGCGGCAGACAACCAAACATTCCAGGGCATGCGAGGGAACTCCGTATCAGGTTCCAAACGGGCCTTCGGGGGGCGCGGCCCACGAACAAGCCGCGGCCCGCTAGGGGCTGGCCAATTCGGCCACGCGTTTTTCCAGGGCCTGCATCAGAATCGGGGCACACTCGGGGCCGACGCTGTTCTCTTCACCGTATTGGCTCTCCGCGCGGCCATAGGCGAACGGGGGCTTATGGTCCCATTGCCGTCGCGGCACGATGTAGCCCAATTCGTCGTTGGCCAGCCCCAGCACCAGCACTTTGGGTCCGGGAAGAATCTCGAGCACCGATTTTTCCAGCGGCGCCTCGGGGTAGTCGACGTTGGGCTCGACCGGGTCTTGGTACCGGCCGTAGACCAGCTCGGGGTAAATCTCGCCCGGGATGCAGGCCACGTGAAGCTGGCCCATCCGCAGGTAGGCCACCTCGGTTTCGGCGGCCGGATCTTTTCCCTTTTCCTTGGGCGAAACGATCGGACCGAGCTCTTCGAAGTTGCCGGTCCAAACGCGGCCATCGCGCTTGAGAACGCCCATCGACCGGGCCAACAGATAGAGCGGGTTTTCCAGCGGAACGGTGATCGGCTTGGCGGCCACGGCCAGGGGAGTCAGCTCCAGGGGTTCGGTCGCTTCGACGGCGCGCACCGCCAGGGCGGCGATCGCTTCGCCATACACGCGGGCGTATTCGAAGTCGCCTTCCTGATAGGGCTCGCCAGCCGGGTTCTTCAGCAGCCCACGCGGCGGCGCCATCAAGCCCCCCACGGGGCCGGTGAAGTAGGCCACGGGGCAGTCGTATTTCTCCTTCAGCCTGGCCACCGTGGTGCCGGGGAAATCGGCGGTGATTTGTTTATTGTCCGAACCCATCGCCTCGGGATGCGAATTCCACTGGACCAACAGGCCGAGCCGCTGGTCGTTGTCGGCCCGATGAAAACTGATCAGCCGTAATACGCTGTCGAGCACCTGCGGCAGCCGGCTATCGCGGTTGAGCGTGTCGTCTTGCGCCGTGCCGTACCGGGCGACGGCCGGAACCGCCGCCTCTTCGGCCTGGCGCACCGCGGCTACGATCCGCTCGGCCAGCAGGGCCATGTATTTTTCGTTGACGCCCGACTTGAAGGGGTTGGGGCCCCACAGGCCCATGGTGTCGGGTCCCTCGTGGTTGTGGGTGGCCGAAACCATCACGAACAGAAAGTCGCCTAGTTGCTCGCGCACCTGTTTGACGAAGGGGTACTGCAGCCCCACCACGTCGGCCGCGGCGAGGGCCACCTTCTGCTTGCCGTCGATCAGCACCACCGCCCGGGCATAGAGCGGGTCGTGGACCCCCTCGGCCTGCCGGTTTTGCCCATAGCCGGCGATCCAGACCGGGTCGGCCCCGGGCGAAACCTCGGGCGTAATATCCAGTTCGGCAATGCCCACGCGTAGCGCACTCTCGGCCGCCGCCGCGCCAGCCCAGGGCATGCTCGCCCCACTGCAAACAATGCCAATCCACAACCACCAACTGCGCATCGCCTTACATCTCCCGTGGTCCCGAAAAATCGGAGGAATAATCGAGGGCAAAAACCCGTCGGATAGCCTGTCCCCACAACGGCGGGGAGGCTGGCGGCCGGGGCAGACTGCCTAGACTAACCCCTGGCTGCGAGAACGTCGAACGATTTTCCGGCTCGGAGCCCTCGCCCCCTGGGCCGCGGGGCCACGGCTCACTTGGCCCTCAAAGCGAAGTGGGCCGGGCTTGCCGCGCACCCAGTAAGGGGTGTGTCAGCAAACCCGGCCCGTCAACTTGAAGCGGGGCGCGATTCCCCGCCGGTTGGCGTAACCGACGCCGCGACTAGGCCCGCTCGCCCGCCGCACAGCAGGCGCCATCCGGGCAGCAAGCCCCATTGGGGCAGCAGTCGGCCCGCTGGGTCACTTCGCTCGTGGTGCAGCAGGGGCCCTCGGGGCAGCAGGCATCCTCGGGGCAACAAGACTCGGTGGCCTGAGCCTCGGGCGTGGCGCTGGCCGGTTCGGTCGTGACCCGGCGGGCAGCGGCGGTTGTCGCCCCCACGGCAGCCACGGTGGCCAACAGGGCCAGCACCAACCACTTCGACTTGATCGTACGCATGACAAAAATCCTCAAGTGAGAGAATCGACTTTAGACAACGGGGTCGCCGCCCCCGACCTTGTTCGGCACCACGTGTGACGAACCAGGGACCGCGACCGGTTGAGGGCCCGCGTTTGCGAACCGCGGACCATCGTTCCTCGCCCGCGGCGCCGCCCGAAAAGGTTCGAGCGACCAACGGCGCTGCGAGGGCTGCGGCCAGTCAGGGCCGCGATGGTTGCTTCGCCTCGAAAAATCAATTCCCGGTGCGCCGGCAATCGCCCTGCGGCAGATTGGCCTGAACGACGGGAAAGGGGGCGGACCGCCGAATCAATTCAGCCAGCGACAAAGCCGCGCACAGGAGGCAAGCGAAACGGTACCTGCCCGATGAGAAGTGCCCAAGAGGGGTTGCGGCTGTGCCTGGGGCAACGGTTGGAAGCCGCCCGGCATCGGGGCTACCCACTCGGGAAAGGCGATTCCGGACCCGCCCGGCAGAATCGCTGCTACGAACGGGCTGGGGGCGAGGCAGCAGCAGGGTCGCGCGCCGCCGGGGACCGTGGCGGCCGGGTGCGCTGTATCAGCCGGCTCTTGGCAGCATCGCTTCGCCAGACGTGCCGGAGCACCCACCACCGCCGCACAGCAGGCAGGAGACTGGGCGGCTCCGCCCTCGACGCTGGCCCGGTCGGCTTGCACCACACGGCAGCACCCAGCCCCAAGCCCCAGGGCTGGCGCAATGGTCAACGCGACCGCCATCAGCAGCCGCAATACGTCGCTCAAGGAACGAGCAACAGAGAGCATTGGCGCTTGCACCCGAAACGAGAAAGCGGAACCCCATCGATGGGCACTCGGGGCGCACCCCAGCAACCGCTTTTACTATACGCGGATCTGCCAGCGGTAGTTCAATCGGGAGGAATTCCGAGCAGTTTGCATTGCGACCCCCCCCGTCCGCTCGGCGTTCCTAACGGCTTACGGAGATGTGGGTTCGGCGGTTTGCTCTTGCCACCACTGGGCTGCCCGGCGGTGTACGGCCGGCGTGGCCCGCAGGACCAGGGTTTTGGTATTTCCGTCGCCCCAGACCACAGGCGCATCGGCCGCTTCCTCGCCCAGATTACCTAGCTCGGCCTGCAACCGGCCGGTGAGCGTGTCGAAATCGGCGGGGCTCCCCGGCGGTAGCGGGTAACACTCCAGGGCCGCGCCGGCTAAGGACTCGGGGCTGGTCCATTCAATGCTGCGCGGGTTCCAGGGGCGGTAGGCCAGCCCCAGTTGCTGGGCCATTTCGTCCAGCACGTTGACCAGCGGCTGGTTCTGGGCCGAGAACTGAACCGGTGCCTCTTCGCTCAGTCCCAGATCGCCCAGCGACAGTTCGTCGATCAACGCATGCGTCTGGGTGACACGGCCCAGATAACGGCAGGCCTCGACCAGCGGCGTTTCCCGAAAGAAGCTCGCCGTGATTGGCTGGGCCAGCACCCCGCCGAGCGCTAGCCAGGGCGATGCATCGACGGCGGGGCCTTGCGGACCTGGCGAGCTGCGCGCTTGTCCGGCCGCGTGCAGTTGCTCGAGCAACCAGCGAACCTGGGCCTGAACGCGCGGGCTGTGGGTGACCTGAAGCCCCTGGTCCACGACACGCACCTGGCCGGGGCCAGCGGGCGCCTGCCAGGTGCCGGGTTCGATCAGCCGCTGGATTACGGCCGCCAGTTCTTCCAGATCGCGGCCCGCGACGAGCGCCGCGGGAATCTCGATCGTGGTGGGCGCCGGTTCGGTAAGCGCCGCGGGAGTGATCCAGAGTGCGTCGGCCACCCGCTGGGCCACGAGTCCCAGCGGAGCCAGGGCCTGCTGGAGCACTGCCGACAGCGTGCCCGGGCCGGCGGAGAGGCGAACCGGGGTTTCCGCACTTTGGCCCGCGAGACGAAGCCCCTGGAGATCGAGCGTCACGGGGATAGTCGAGAACTGGCGCACCAACTGCACGAACTCGGCCAGCGGCGTCGCTTCGGCCACGATCCCCACGACCGGGTCGTTGAGGCGCGCGTCTACGTCGACCGGCACTCGCAGGGCCGTCCCCTCTTCGACCTCGCCCTCTTCCGCCGGGCGCTCGCCGTCTTGCGGCTCGCGTTCGTCCGGCGAGTCGTCTTGGGCCGAGGAACCGTCGGCCGGTGGTGCTTCGTCTTGCGGATCCTGCCGGGTCGGCGGCTCGGCTGGGGGAAGCCCGGCGAACGGATCGAGCGGCTCATCCGGCGGGTGGGCCGCCGTGGGGTCGGTATCGCTCGCGCGCGGCGCGGGCTGCGGATCGACGGGTAAAGCGCCCGCCTCGGAGCCGGCGCCCGTCGATTCGGTCGCTGGATTCGAGGGCGAATCTGCCTCGGAGCCACCGCCGGGGGGCGTGGCCGTGGAATCGGCAGGCGCCGCCGGTTCGCCCGCAGCGGGCGCGGCGCCGGTAACCGGGTCGTCGACCGCCGCCGAGGGATCGGCGGTTGCCGCGAGCGGTGCGTCGTTCGCAGCCAAGGGTGCCCGCGGTGGCTGGCCGTCTGCATTCACCGCAGGAGGGCTGGCCACGTGGGCCACGGGCTGGCCGGGGCGGGTTGCCATCCAGATGGCCAGCAGCGTTAACGCCACCAACCCTGTGATTGCCGCGGCGGTGAGCGCGCGGCGGGCCAAGGTTCCGGTGGTGCCGGTGCCGGGCTCCGCGTCTGCCGCGCTGGCCTGGCTCGGCACGCCCTCTCCCTCGGTCGAGTCGGAGCTGGCTAATTCATCCGCCGCGAGATCGGTCGCCTGCGATTCGGGGGGCTGCCAGTCCGGCGGCGGAACGACCTGCACCATGCTGCCGCACTTCGGGCAGGCAAGAATCTGACCGAGGGCGCTCAGGTGACGCACCTTGAGTCGTGCCTGGCAGGTCGTGCAGGTGATGGTGAAGAGTGTCACGAAGCGCTGGTCGTGTTGCGGGCTGGTGCTGGGAAACGTTTGCCACGGGCCGGCGGCCCGTGGTGGTTCGGTATTGCTAGGGCCGTGCCTTGCCGAGGGGCGCGGTCAGGTGCCCGGTGGCGATGCTCCGGCCGAACCGCTCCGGGCGGCCTGTGTAGTAATGACGATGCGTTCCCGGCCGCTCGAGTCGGGCTCGATGCGGTAGGTTAGTTTTCCGTCGGGGTTGGCTTCGAGCAGGATCGCCTCGAGCACCTGACTGGCTGGCCGATCGCGAATGTCGATGGCCAGCGATTGGTTTCGGGTAATGCCTTCGCGCTCCAGGTCGGCGCCGGCGATCTCCAGCGGAACCCCCACCTCGCCGCTAAACAATTGTAGGGCAGTCTCCAGCGCGTTGCGGGGAATCACCAGCGAAATCACCCGCTCCATCCTCTGAGCCGCGGAAAGCTGCTCGTCGGCGGGGGCGGTGCCGGGCGCCGCGGCGGCCAGCGGCTTGGCCTGGCCGGCCCCCGAAATCGCCACGCGCAGGGCCGCGGCCAGATTCGGCCCCGCCTCGCTGGGCAGGTAGGTCCGCAGGACCAGTTGCCGCTCGTCGGCCGCCACCGTGGTCCAGTCGGTGAAAGCTGCCAGCAAGGGGGGGATCGCCGCCACGGACGGGCGGCTATCGGCCGACTCGGCCAAAGTGCCCAACGACCGCGAAGCCTGCGCGGAAAGCTGCGCGACGCGACCGCGGCACTCGGCGAGCGAGGCCACCAGCGAACCTGGCCGCGGGACCAGGCGCAGTTCGCTGAAGAAGTCGTCATCGAGGTGAATACTGAGCATCGCCGCGCGGGTTTCGTCGCCGGTGAACAAGCGCATCCAACCCAGCAGACCTGGGAGCGCGGGTTGCCAGAGCCGCTGCCCATCGGCTTCCAAGAAATCGACCGGCGCGATGCAAGTAACCAGTCGCCGCCGATCGCTGGCGGCGATCAGTTCCGCCAGAGTCGCCACGCGGTCCGCCGAGTTGATCGCCGGGCCCGTGGCCAACTCGGCCGTGGTATCAGCCGGACCGATAACCAACCAACGGCCGCCGGCACGACGGGGCAGCCAGCGTATCCGGCCCGACTGCTCGAACCAGGTTTCGCCGGCCTGCTCCTGGCGTGTGCCCGGCGAATCGGCGGGGGGCGAAAGCGGCTGCGGTGCTTCGGCCGCCAGCGACCAAATCAATTGCCCATCGGCACCGCTCCAGCAGCCGGCCAGCAGTGTGTCCCACTGGTCCAACGGGCTTTCCAGCAACGATTCCCACTGGCTCAGCCAGGTGTTCAGCGCGGGGCGCAGGGCGGCCGCCATGATGGCCCCGTCGCGATGGGCCGCCAGCTCTCGTGGCCGCAGCGCCACGAGCAGCCGCGCCGGAAGCGGGATCAAACCAAAGTCGACCGGCTCGCCGTTGGTGGGCGACTCCCAAAGCGTGCTCGGGTCGGCGACCCGATCAGCGACCGGGGGGGCGACCGTCGTTCCTGCCGAGATTGCGCTGGTCGGCTCGCCTGCCGACGGCTCAGCGGCGCCCGAGGGGGCCTCGGCATGCGGCGAACTCGGGCCCACCACGCCGCGGTTTTGGCCCGGCTGGTTCGGGGCGCTTGCGGCAACGGTCGATGTCGCGGGGACCGAGGTGCGCCCCAGCCAAAAGCCCAGTCCCCCCACGACCGTGGCGGCGAGCAGCAGAAGGCCGGCCCAAAGCGCAAAGCGGGTTCGGCTGGAACCCCTTGAGCCGGCCGAAGCGGATCGATGCGTGCGATCCGCTACGGGAGCAGCCCACGGGGTGGGGTCCGTGACGATCCGGGGGCGATCTTCGGCCGGCGCCGACGCGCGATCCGCCGGCGACGCTGTCTCGCCAGCGGGCTCCGAGCCGGGCACCGCGACGGGACCCCCGCACCTCGGGCAGCGGACCCGCCGACCGGCCAACTCGGCGCGGGCTTTCAGGTGCGCGCCGCAAGCCGGACAGCTCAGCTTGGAGGAATCGGTCATCGAGTCGACGATCTGTGTCCGGTTGCGAGGGAAACCTGGTCCGGCCGGTGAATTCTAGCGGAAGTCGCGCATTTTTGCGGGGTGCCGCGGGCCTAGTGGGGGTGGTTTTTGCGGTCCGCGCAAAACCCAAGGTGGCGACCAGCCTTGAGCCCTGGCGACCAACCCCCCTATGATTCTGCAGGCCGCGCGCGGCTGTGCCTCACCGCCGCGGTACCAGGCTCCCAGGTTTCCCAGCAGGGCAAAGCCGATGATGAAGCGTTTCGACGCCACGCGGATGTATTTCGATCGCGCGGCCGATCACCTGGAGCTCAGCGATAACATCCGCCAGTTGCTGCTGACCCCCAAGCGCGAGGTGCAGGTGCAGGTGGCGGTCGAAATGGACAACGGCGAAGTCGCCACTTTTCTCGGCTACCGGGTCCAGCACGACAATGCCCGGGGCCCAATGAAAGGGGGCCTGCGCTATCATCCCGAGGTGGATCTCGACGAGGTTCGCTCGCTGGCCGCGCTAATGACCTGGAAGACCGCCGTGGTCAATCTTCCCTACGGCGGGGCCAAGGGAGGCATCAACGTCGACCCCCGTTCGCTCAGCCCGCGCGAGTTGGAACTGATTACGCGGCGGTTTATCGACGAGATTCACGACATGATCGGCCCCGATTCCGACATTCCGGCGCCCGACATGGGAACCGGGGCCGAAGTCATGGCATGGATCATGAATCAATATGCCAAATACCACGGCTTCAATCCGGCCGTGGTGACGGGCAAACCGGTGGAGATGCACGGGCTGCCGGGGCGCGAAGAGGCCACGGGCCGGGGGGTGGGCATTTTCGCCGTCAAGCTGCTGAGCCGGCTGGGGCGAAAACCGAGCCAGACGCGGGTTGCCATCCAGGGTTTTGGCAACGTGGGTACGCACACGGCCAAGTTTCTGAGCGAGGCCGATTTTCGCGTCGTAGCGCTGAGCGACGTGAGCGGAGGTTACTATCGCTCCGAGGGCATCGACGTGTCGGCGGCCCTGGCCCATGTCCACCAACATCGCCAGGGTTTGACCGGCTTCGACGGCGCCGAGAAGATTCCCGGCGAAGCGGTGCTCGAGCTCGACGTCGAGCTGCTCATTCCGGCCGCGCTGGGCGGCGTGATCACCGAGGCCAACGTCGGCCGCATTCGAGCGCCGCTGATTATCGAAGCCGCCAACGAGCCGATCGAGCCGGCCGCCGACGATGAACTGGCCAGGCGCGGCGCCCTGGTCTTGCCCGACGTGCTGGCCAACGCCGGGGGGGTCACGGCCAGCTACTTCGAATGGGTGCAAAATCGCCAACACTACAGTTGGGGGCTGAATCGGGTCCGCCAGGAGCTGGACCGCGTGCTTTCCGAAGCCTTTGAACGGGTTTGGGAGCTGGCCCAGGAGCGCAAAGTCAGCTTACGAACCGCGGCCTATATTCTAGGTATCGGGCGCGTGGGGCGCGCCACCGTTCTAGGAGGCATTCAATGAGCGCCGTCGCATCGCCCGCCGAACGCTTTGCCGACTGGCGATCGGTGCCCCTGCTAAGCGGCTTGTCGACCGCCGATTGGCAATCGCTTTCCCAGGCCGCGCGGCTGGTCGAATACGTCGCGGGCGAAGTCGTGATCGAAGAGGGGGGGCAGAGCCAAAATCTGTGGGTGGTTGTCTCCGGCTCTTGCCAGGTGGTGCAGCGCGCCCCGCGGGGTGGCGAGGTGCTGTTGGCCGAGCTGGGCCCCTATCAGCAGTTCGGCGAAATGAGCTTCTTTCACCCCCGCCCGCATTCGGCCAGCGTGCGGGCCAAGGGGCCGGTGCAGGTGCTGCAAATTGCCCGAGGGGATTTCGATGTCCTGGTCAGCGACGGCTGCTGTGGTGCCTACCGCCTGGCGGTGAATGTCGTTTCGAGCCTGGCCGAGCGCTTGCGGCGCATGGACGACTGGGTCAGCCAACTGGTGAGCGACCAGCCCGGTCCGGCCGCGGCCACCGCGCCCCCTCGGGCCGACGAGTGGGCCCGCTTTCGCGACCAGTTGCTTAGCACCCCCAATCTCTAGGCGACTCGCTGGGCAGTTGGCCGTGTTTGAGTGGCGGCCAAAAAGAACAATCCTTGGGGAGGCCATGGCCTCCCCAAGGATTGTCGAGACTGGCGGCGGGCATTCGGACGAGCGGCCGCTCAAACAGACCGTCACTTAGTAGCGGAAGATCGCCTGGGCATAGGCCCGGTTGCCGTACAGGGCGTTGTCCTGGGCGTTTACCTTGAACTCCCAGCCGGCACCCAGTTCGACCCGCATGGCAGGCTTCCACTTCAGGCCGGCCAACATGGTCACGATGTTGTTGCCGTTGACGTTGGTCGAGCCGAAGTTGATCAGGTCGGCCCCCTCGAAATTGAAGGGCAGGTTATTGCCGCTGTTGTACCAGTAGAACCAGTTGGTTTCCCACAGGGCATACCAGCCGGTGCTGGGGGCGGCCCCTTCCAGGAACCGGTAGGCCAGGCTGTTGGAAAGGTAATACATCTGGCTGCCCAGCACGGTGTTCGATGGTAGCCGGAAACCCGTGCCGCTGATCCAGAACAGGTTGTCGAACGGCCGGGCTCCGCTAGACAGGAAAAGGTGGAACTCGCCGTCGCCCAGGCCTTGGAACACGTCGGCTTCGCCCGAGGCCATTTCATAGATCAGCCCCGTGGAGAGCAGGAACTGCTGCTGCGGGCGGCGAATCAAGTTGTACTTCACCCCGGCGGCCGTGGCGGCCCAGCCCGAACGGCTGCCGATGCCCGGCGTGTTCAGGTCGATATAGCCGTCTTTGTTGGCCACGATCGAGAGCCGCTTGGTAAGCGCCGCGCGAATTTGCATGGCGTAAACCTGGGCATCGCCCCCTTGCAGCACCGCCTGCGAGCGCGGGAAGCTGTGCTCGATGAACATCGGCCGAACTTCCGTCAACGTCCGCGGGTCTTCGAAGAAGAGCGGGTTCGAGATCGGGCTGACGAAATCGCTGTAGCAATGATCGCTGGGGGCGATCAGGCCGAACAACCGACGCTGGCCGCAGCACTTGGTGCCGCAGCCCGACCCGCAGCGGCCGCTTGAACCGCAGCACCGCTTGAACCGCAGCACCGCTTGGAGTCGCAGCAGCTATCGCAACTGTCGCAGCTTCCGCAGGGCTGGATCGAGACCTCGCTGCCTTCTCCGCGGAGCGCGGCCTCGAAAAGGCTGGGCCCCTCGCGCAGCTCGCCGGACGACTCTTCCGTGTCGCTCAGGCTCACCAGCGAGCCGGTGCCGAGCGGGCCAATTTGCCGGTCGCTGCCGTCGGCATGCGACACGGCGGGTACGACGGCCGAGCCGAGTGCAGCAAGCAGGGCCCAGCCCCATGATCGAAACGCAAAGCGCATAAAGGTGCCCCTCCTGTTTGGGCGATCGCAACGGCGCTGGGGTTCCGTCCCGGCCGATTCCGCCTGTTGGGTTGCCCGTCCACCGGGTGGTCGATGGTTGGGTCCGTATTGGATTCGACGGCCAACGGCTGTGCCCTTGAGTGTGCGGAGGGTGCGGCACAGTCCGCACATTCGACTACGGAGAACAGATTCGTTGCGACCGCTACAGCCTACCACGGCGGGTGCTGGTTAACCGTTTGGCTCCCCTGCGCCCTGTGTGTGGCCCTGCGCTAGCCTGGCCCGTGCCGCCGGGGCCCACCACTTGCCTTAGAGACAGGGTCCGCCGGGGTCGAATTTGGGTGAAGCTGCCGGGCAGCCCCCCGTGACCCCAAGGGGCGCTTGGTTGCGCTGGTGCCGATCGCCCACAAGCTGGACCACGCTTGAAGCTCATGCCGGGGTGAGCCAGATCCGACCGGGGCCCCCTCTCAGGCGTAGGCCGACCGCCGAGCAGCCTTCTGGCTGCCTTCCTGGGCGGCCTCGCCCACGGCCGCGGCCAGGGCTTCGATTGCCCGGTCGACCGCCCGATCGTCGACGTCCAGATGCGTGACCGCGCGCATCATTCCCCGGCCGATCGGATTGATCAGCACGCCGCGGGCGCGGAGCCGCTCCTGCAATTGCGCGGGGCTGCCCACCCAATCGGCCACCCGAAAGACCACGATGTTGGTGTCGACCTCGCTCGACAGCAGTTCCAAGCCGTGCAGCGAGCGCAGGCCCGCCGCCAGCCGCCGCGCCCGGGCATGGTCTTCCGCCAGGCGGTCGCGGTGGTGCTCCAGGGCGTGCAGCGCGGCCGCCGCGACGATGCCGGCCTGGCGCATGCCGCCGCCGAATAGTTTGCGGAAGCGGCGGGCTCGCTGAATGTGTGGACGCGAACCACACAGGGCCGATCCGACCGGGGCCCCCAGGCCTTTGGAAAAGCACACGCTGACCGTGTCGAAGTGCTGGGCCCACTGGCGCTCGGCGATTCCCGTGGCCACCGCGGCGTTCCACAACCGGGCGCCGTCCAAGTGAGTGGCCAAATCGTTGGCCCGAGCCCAGGCACAAACGCTCTCGACCACTTCATAGGGTTGAATCTTGCCCCCTCCTCGATTGTGCGTGTTCTCCAGGCAGACCAGCCGGGTCCGCACGCAATGATCGTCGTCGGGGCGGATCAGGTTCTCTAACTGGGCTTGTTGGAGCACGCCACAGTCGCCGTCGACCGTGCGCGTGGCCACGCCCGAGAGCTGCGAGGCCCCGCCTTGTTCGTAGTTGTAAATGTGGCAGCCGGTTTCGCAGATCAACTCGTCGCCCGGCTGGCAGTGAACCCGCACGCCCAGTTGGTTCGACATGGTGCCCGAGGGCACGAACACGGCGGCTTCTTTTCCCAACAGGTCGGCCAGACGCTCTTCCAAGGCGGCAACGGTCGGATCGTCGCCCATGACGTCATCTCCCACCAGGGCGGCAGCCATGGCGGCCCGCATGGCGGGAGTTGGGCGGGTGACGGTGTCGCTCCGAAAATCGCAAACCGGTGAAGTCATCGTGATGCTTTCTTGTGCCACAGGGAGTTGGGCCTGTCGCTGATCTTACTGGCGCGCACCGCGAGTGCGAAAGGCAGCGGCGAACCCCCGGGGGGGCCGAAGGTGTCCGGATGGAAAGGTTGGCCCGCGCAAGGCAGTTGCGAACAAGCTCGGGGCGTGCCATCGCCGGGTTCGGGGCTTTCCGCGACTGGGTCCACCCGCCAGAATAGGCGATTCACCGGGCCGGAATCGGCCGGCTCGGGCTGGTCGCGGCGGATGACCCCCCGCGCCTAGCGAAAACCGGCCCCCTCGACTTACTGTCGTGAGTGAACTGTCGTGACTGAACCGCTGATCGAAGGCCTGTTCCAGCGCGACGTGCGCGGGGGCGACCCGGACCAAGCGCTGGCCGAGTTGCAGCGTCGCCTGGGCCCTCAGGGGAACCAAGTGAGCGAGGCCGGGCGCCGCCGCACGATCGAAGTGTTTGGCGAGCCGCTCTCGCCCCAACAGGTCGTCGAGCGCATTTGCGAGGATGTTCGCGGGCGGGGCCTCGAGGCGGTTCTGGAATACTCGGCCCGCATCGACGGAGCGGCCTTGACCGCCGACACCGTTCGCGTGCCCGCCGCCGAATTGGCGGCCGCCCATGCCGCCGCCGACCCGGCGCTGTTGGCCACCGTGCGCCGCGTTCGCGACGCGGTACGGGCATTTCAACATGCCATTTTGCACCACGACGTGGCGATCGAGGGGCCCCACGGCGGCCGCCTGCGGCAGCGCTATACGCCGCTGTCGCGGGTGGGTATCTGCGTGCCGGGCGGCGCCGCGGCCTACCCTTCGACCGTGCTGATGACCGCCGTGCCGGCCCAGGTGGCGGGGGTCGGTCAAATTGCCGTCGTCGCTCCGCCCACGGCCAACGGGGCCTACAACCAGGGCCTCTTGGCCACCTGCCACGAGCTGGGTTTGAGCGAAGTGTATCGCCTGGGAGGAGCCCAGGCCGTGGCCGCGCTGGCCCTGGGGGTCGAGGGGCTGCCGAGGGTCGACAAAATCGTGGGGCCCGGAAACCTGTTCGTGGCCCTGGCCAAGAAGTACGTCTATGGCGAAGTCGATATCGACTCCATCGCGGGCCCCAGCGAGGTGGTGGTGCTGGCCGACCATACTGCCCGGGCCGACTGGGTTGCCGCCGATCTGATTGCCCAGGCCGAGCACTCGCCCGGAGCCAGTGTGCTGGTAACCTGGGACGAGGCGCTCTATCGCCAGGTACCCGGGGAATTGGCCGCGCAGTTGCTCCGGTTGGATCGGGGCGATCTGGCGCGTGCCAGCCTGCTGGCGTTTGGGGGGCTGGTGCTGGTCGACGATGCCGCCACCGCGGCGCGAATGGCCGACGCACTGGCCCCCGAACATTTGCACATTCAGGCCCTGCAGCCCGAGCGAATTTTGGACCAGATTCCTCATGCCGGCGCGGCGTTTCTGGGCCCTTACTCGCCGGTGTCGCTGGGAGATTACGTGGCCGGTCCGTCGCATGTGCTGCCGACCAGCGGCACGGCCCGGTTTGCCAGCGGGTTGTGTGCCAACGATTTTTTGCGTCGGACCAGCGTTATCGAGTTCTCCGCGGAAAACCTGGCCCGGGTGGCGCCCGACGTCCGCGGGCTGGCCGAGCGCGAAGGGCTGGGAGGGCACTGGGCCAGCGTTGCCTTGCGGCTGAAGAACGAAACGGGCTGAGCTCCGCCGAACCCACCCGCCGCGCGAAATCGATTTGTCAGCAGCGAAACCGAGAACCATGAGCTACGTGCGTCCTGAAATTGCCGCCATGGCTGGCTACGCCCCCGGCGAACAGCCCCAGGCCGGCAAGTTCATCAAGCTGAACACCAACGAGAACCCGTATCGGGCTTCGCCGGCCGTGGCCCGGGCCATTCACCAGGCGCTCGAGCGCGGGCTGGAGCGCTACCCCGATCCGCTGGCCAACGGCTTTCGCCACCGGGCCGCGGCGCTGTTGGGGGTGGAGCCCGAGTGGATTCTCTGTGGCAACGGCAGCGACGACCTACTCACGATCGTGACCCGGGCCTTTGTCGGCGCGGGACAGCGATTGCGATTGCCTTACCCCAGCTACATCCTCTACCGCTCGCTGGCCGAACTGCAGGGCGCCAAGTCGGAAGAGCGGCAGTTCTCGCCCGATTGGAAGCTCACCGCCGAGTTCTTCCAGGCGAGCGACGATCTGCGGTTGGTGTTTTTGCCGAACCCCAATAGCCCCTCGGGCACCGTGGTGCCTGCCGGCGAGGTACTGCGGCTGGCCGAGGCACTACCCTGCCCGCTGCTGGTCGACGAGGCTTACGCCGAATTCGCCGAGACGAATTGCCTGGACCTGGTGCGCCGCTCGGAGAAGATTCTGGTTTCGCGAACGCTCAGCAAGAGTTACTCCCTGGCGGGCCTGCGCTTCGGATACCTGGTGGCCCAGCCCCGGGTGATCGAGCAGTTGGTCAAGGTGAAGGATTCGTACAACTGCGACACGTTGTCGATCGCGGGGGCCACGGCCGCGATCGACGATCAGGCCTGGCTGGCCAGCACCCGCGGCAAGATCCTGGCCACGCGTGCTCGACTGTCGGCCGGCCTGGCCGAGCTGGGGTTCGCGGTGGTTGCCTCACAGGCGAACTTTGTCTGGGCCCCGCATCCGACCTGTCCGGTCCGCCCGCTTTACCAGGGGCTTAAAGATCGCCAGGTGCTGGTGCGGTATATGAATTTCCCCGGTTGGGGCGAAGGGTTGCGAATTTCGGTGGGCACCGACGACCAGATCGACGCCTGCCTGGCCTACCTGCGGGAGTTGATGTAAGCCTAGGCTTTTGGTTCTTCAGAGATTTCCGTGGGTCATTAGGGCTACGGAAGTTCCTTGGGCCTGGTGTGGCGTTGACTGCCTGGTGCTGGAAAGGTGATCCGTGGCTGAGCCTGGTGCGGGCTTGTGGCGCTCGGCTCGGGCTCGACGGTTCGCTGGAAAACGGCCGGGGGTAGAATCCCGCCGCCTCGACCGCGCTCACGAACAACGCGCCACGGCCCGCAAACGGGTGACGGGCCGAGGCGACGGTGACGGCACTGGGGCGTCGAGGGGGCCATTGCCAAAGGGAAAACGGTCTCCTAGCCCTGCCACCCGCTTCGCCGTCGCCGAGCGCCAGCTCGCCCCGCCGAGGCCGTCAGGCCCCTGGCGACGCACGCGACCAGAAGCGCGGGCAGGGCGCCCCTGCTGCCTGCGAGCCCGAGCTAGAGGAGCTTGAGCCACCAGGTGCCAACCCCTGGGCATCTGCGCCAGCCGCTCCACCCACGAAGTTTCCCGAAGAACCAGGCTTTTTGCTCGCGAGCGCCCTCGATCGGTGGGTTTCGCGGCCTGGCTGGATCAACCCCGTGCGGCAAACACGCCCGGTCCACTGCTGGGCCGTGTGGTAGAGTTGTAAGTGGGCCCAGCGGGGGCCTTCGAGCCTCCGGTGGATGGACCGAGAGAGACCAGGCATGGCACGTCGGGCAACGATCCAGCGAAAAACGGCGGAGACCGAGATTTGCCTCTCGCTCGACCTAGACGGCTCCGGACGCTCTCAGGTCGATACGGGGGTCGGATTCTTCGACCACATGCTGACCCTGTTGGCTCGCCACGCGGTCATCGACTTGGAAGTATCGGCCCGGGGCGATCTGCACGTCGATGCCCATCACACGGTGGAAGACACCGGTATTGTGCTGGGGCAGGCCCTGCGGCAGGCGCTCGGCGACAAGTCGGGCATCCGCCGTTATGGACACTTCACGCTCCCCATGGACGAGACGCTGGTGACCTCGGCAATCGACCTATCGGGCCGGATGGCCGTGGTTTACCGGGCCGAGTTCCCCACCTTCAAAATTGGCGATTTCGATACGCAGCTCGTCGAGGAATTCTGGTACGCCGTGGCGGGTAACGCGCTCTGCAACTTACACATCCTGGTTCACTACGGACGCAACAGCCATCACCTGGCCGAAGGAATCTTCAAGGCCACGGCCCGGGCCCTGCGGATGGCGGTGGAGCCGGATTCGCGCGTCTCGGGCGTGCCGAGCACCAAAGGGACGTTGAGCGAGTAGGGCGGCGGCGCGCGCCCCGGCCCTCTCCCGCTGGGCGCGGGAGAGGGAGAAAAACTTCTCGCGCTGGAGTTCTTCGCGTCTTTGCCCCTTTGCGCCCTGGCGTTATGAGTTCCGTACCCTCGCCCCGCGCGAGCGGGGAGAGGGTGGGCGCTAGCTGGCAGCGGCCCTGGCGGCCGAGCGCTCGAGCAGCCCTGCCACTTCGTCGGCGGCGCGGTCGCCCGATTGAATGGCTCCCTCGATGTAGCCGGTCCACTCCGTAGCGGTTTCGGTTCCAGACCAGTGAATGCGGCCGCACGGCTCGCGCAGCGCTGCGCCGCAACTGGTCATAACGCCGGGGCCCATCAGTCCCACGTAACAGCCGCGGCTCCAGGGGTCGGCCGTCCAATCCTTCTCGACAAAATCGACCGGCTGGGCCGCCTGCGGTCCGAAAAACCGCACGAATTCGGCGAGCACCGCCCTCCGGCGCTCCTCGGGTGAGTAGGGGGACCACTGCCGGGCCACCGCGCCGTCGCTGAACGTGACCAGGGCGGCGTGCGAGCCGTCGTGCGAGCAATCGTCGAACGTCGTGACGGTGATGCCCGTGTCGCTGAAGGCCTCGCCCGAGAAGCCCTGTTCGCGCCAAAACGGCCGCTCGTACACCGCCAGGTACTTAATGACCGAGCCCATGGGCATGCTGGCGGTGAGCCGATCGCGCTGGGCAGGCAAAATCGGTTGGTAGTCGATCCGCCCGGCCAGAATTGGCGGCACTGCCACGACCACGCGTTGGGCTCGCCAGGCGCCCCGGTCGGCCCGAACCGTGACCCACTCGGCGTTTTGCTCAATCGCCCGCACGGGGCAGGAGAGCACCACGCGTGGTTCGAGCTGTTGGGCCAGCCGCTGCGAAAGTTGTTGCACGCCCCCGACCAGGCGCTCTTGCTGGGCTCCGCCCGGAATGTTGATCAGCCGCTCGAGCCCTCCGCCGGTGGCCAGGTAGCTGAGAAAATACAAGAACGAAATATCGCGCGGCTCGGCCGTGAACACGGCCCGGCAAACGATGTCGAGAAACAACCGGGCACCTGCGCTGCGGAGCCGGTGTTGCTTCCAGGTTTCCAGGGTCTGGCTGTCCCACTCCATGGCCCGCGGGGCTTTCCAGGGCTGGTCGGCGGGAAACTCGCGGCGAATTTGTTCCAACCGGCGGACGGTCCAGAACAGATCCCACTGGGTGCCCAGCGACAGCCAGGGTAATTCGCCGCGATAGGGGATTCGTTTGCCCTGCCAGGAGATGAGCTTGGTGCCGGCATGGTACTGAGCAAACGTGGCGATGCCCAACTCTCGACAAAGCGCGTAGAAGCGGTCTTGGGTGGGGCCGATCCACTGCCCCCCGGTGTCGAGCACTTCGCCCCCCACCGGCTGGCTGAGGGTGCGGCCGCCCACGCGATCGCGGGCTTCGAGCACGACGACCGAGAAGCCCTTTCGCGTTAATCGCCGAGCGGCACACAGTCCCGCCACGCCGGCGCCTACGACGACCACATCGACCAAACTGGCAGACGAAGACCCCGCGCTGGCTTGCGCCATGTTCGACCCTTTCCCCGGGGGCGACCGCCCGCGGCGAACCCTCAGTTGCGCCAGGCCCCACGAATTACTTGCAGCCCGGCGAGCAGCGCCGCCAGCAGCCCCAAACAGACCAGCACCACGAGCGGAACGACCCACCCTAGGCTAAAGAGTCCCACGGACCATTGCCACCAGTGGTCCCAGCGCACCACGACCCAGAGCGCGGCCAGGCACAAAAAGGGCCCGAACGGTATCTCGGCGTCGCCGTGCATGAGCCACTGAATGGCTCCGAGCACGAGCCCGCAGAAGGGGGAGAGAAAAAACACCAGCAGGCAGGGTTGCCAGCCGAGGAACGCCCCGAGCATGGCCATGAGCGTGACATCGCCGAAGCCCATCGCCTCGCGACTGAGCACGGCGGCGCCGATCAGCCTTACTGCCCAAATCAACCCGCCGCTGGCAGCCATGCCGATCAGTGCCGTGAGCAGCCCCTGCCAGGCGGCGCCCCCCCAACTCCAAACCAGGGCCACGAGCGGAGGCCCCAGCAGCGCCAACAGCCCCACCAGGCGAGTCAAAGGGTCGCGGGCCAGGTGCGCCCCGAAGATGCGCCAGGCCAAGCGCCAACCGCGTCGGGGCCGCCACACCCGGGGCAGAATCGCAAGGCACCACCCCCAGTAGCAACCGCAGGCCAGGGCCAGCGCGCTCCACTGGGGCGACCCCGCTAGCTGCCGCGGCCAGGGGGCGGGCGAAACCGCCGTGAGAAAATCGAGGCCCAGGCGGCCGCCGTCGAGCAGCTTCTCGATCGGCAGCGCGGTCTGTGGCAGCCAGGCCGCCAGGACCAGGCCCAGCAGGGTGCCCGGCAGCGTGATGGCGTCGGGGATGGTCTTCTCGTCCAAATCGATCAGCGAGGCTACGAGCATCAGCACCAGCAGCACCGCGTGGGCGGCGAACTGGTAGTGGGCCGCCAACAGGGCCTGGGGCTCGCGCCGCAGCGGCAGGGGAATCAGCCCGAGTTCCCCGATTTCCCAGCCGTAGAGCAGCACCAGAGCCAGGGCCAGGCCGAGTTCGACCACCAGCGGCCGTACCCAGAACCAGGCTCCGTGCCGGTGTGATTCGCCACGCATTAGCAGCCAACCCAGTACCGGCAGCCGGGTGCGCCAGTCGGGATGCCGCAGCTCGACCGGTCGCAGCCAGGGGCTGACGTGCCGCCCATTCCAGGCCAGCCGATAGGTTCCCAGGTTGACCGCGGCGCCGGCCGCCAGGCCCAAGATCGCCAAGATCCCCAATCGCAGTTCCCAATCCAGCGCCATCCAAGCGTTCACGCTCACCTCGCGCCGGCTGAATCGGGAAACAGGTGGGCCAGGATCTCGTCGGCCAACTGGCCGGGCGTTCGCTCGTCGGTATCGACCGCGAAACGGGCCAGCTCGCCGTAAAGCGGTCTTCGGGCAGCGAGCAACTGCTCGATCTCGGCGGCGCCCCCCAAGGGGGTCAGGTTCGGCCGGCGATCGCGCGTGGAGGGATCTTGAGCCAGGCGGGCCACGATGGTTTGGGGGGTGGCCATCAACCACACCACGGGGCCCAGGGCGCGCAGCACGGACCGATTCGCCTCGCGAAGCACGATTCCGCCGCCGGTGGCCACCACGGTGCGATCGCTCCCAGCCAACCGGGCCAACGCGGCCGACTCCAAATCGCGAAAGGCGGGCTCGCCCTGGCGGGCAAAGATCTCGGCGATCGAGCAGCCGGCCTGCGCCTCGACCAGGGCGTCGGTATCGACCCACTTCCAGCCGAGACGAGCAGCCAACATCTGGGCCAGGCTCGACTTGCCGGTTCCACGATAGCCGATCAATACCAGGTTCATCGCTACCCAAATTCGTCCAGCCAATGCTTCCGTCCGGCACGGCGCCGGCCGCTTCCGGGAGGGGGCTGCGCCGGGCAGAGGGCGGGGAGCCGTGGCCCCCGCCGGTGGCCGCTGAGCTCGAGGCGTTAAAACCCGAGGCGGTTACCCCGTGGCAGCCGCCGCCTGACTCCGCAGCCGCTGCCGATGATACTTCCAACCGGGCACCAAGAAACAGGCGCCCGAGACAAACCCGAACATCAGCACCCCCCACTGCGGCCAGAGGGCCATGGGAAAGGTGAGCAAGAACAAGATCACGGCCTGAATGTAGAAGGCCCCGGTCAGTATGCTGGCTTTGATCAGAAAGATCATTCCACTGGTCAGGGCCAACACGGGCGAAAGAGTGAGCACCGGCAGCCCCATTTGAATTTCGATAAAAAACAGCAGCACGCTGGCCAATACCGAGGCCGCCCAGATGTGGGCTACCTGGCGTTCCACAAAGGTGACGGGTCCGGCGCGGCGCCGCAGCATCCAAAAAATCACGGCCCAGGTTCCCAGCCCCAGCCCCCAAACGGCCAGATAGGGCCAGGGCGACGACACACCGCGCCACTGGATGAGCGTGGTTACCACGCAGAGCACCATCAGGGCCAGGCTATGCCACATCCAGAGCAGCCCCCAGTTCTCCAGCACCGTGGCATGGTGCGTTTCCCGGAAGACCCGCGAGAGCACTTCGGAGAAGCCACCCGAGCGGGCTGAAACTGGCTCTCCGGCCAGGTAGGCCTCGAGATCGTCGGCCAGCGCGCCGGCCGAGGCGTAGCGCAGCTCGGCCGGTTTTTGCAAGCAGCGCAGGGCGATCATTTCCAGGTCACGGTCGGCCCGCGGGTTGAGCACGCGGGGCGGGACCGGGTCTTGTTCGAGCACCAGCAGTACCGTGTCGACCGGGGTGGCCGCCTGGAACGGTGGCCGCCCGGTCAGCATCTGGTACAGAATGGCGCCCAGGCTGTAGACATCGCTGGCCGGGCCGATCTCGCCGCGACTGCCCGCGGCCTGCTCGGGCGACATGTAGCTGGGCGTCCCAAGAATGGCCCCGCTGTGGGTCAGTTCCTGTTCGGCGGCCACCTGCTTGGCCAGGCCGAAATCGCTGACGTAGGGGTGCTGGTCGGCATCGAGCAAAATATTGGCTGGCTTCAGGTCGCGGTGCAACACCCCATGGCGGTGGGCGAAATCGACCGCCCGGGCCACCGCGGCCAGCATCTCGGCTGCCTGGCGCGGCGGCAGGGGCCCTTCGCTGAGCCGCCGGGCCAGCGTGGTCCCTTCGATCAGTTGCATGCTGAAAAAAGGCTGGCCATCGACCTGGCCAACTTCGTACACCGGCACCAGGTGCGGGTGTTCGAGCCGAGCGGCGGCCTCGGCCTCGGCGCGAAACCGGGCCAGTTTCCCGGCGCTGGCCAACTCGGCCCGCAGCAACATTTTCAGGGCCACGGTGCGGTCGAGACTGATCTGGCGGGCCCGGTAAACAATGCCCATGCCGCCCCGGCCCAGTTCGGAGGTGAGTTCGTAGTCGCCCACGCGAAACGGGAGCCGAAGGGGGACCGGGCCAGCGACCGCGCCCAGGGTTTCCGGCGGCGCGGCATTGGGCAGGTGATCGGCCACGTGCGAGACCAACTCATCGGCCAGGCACCCGGCCCGCCATAGTTCTCGCAATTCGTCGACCAGGTCGGGGTGCAGTTGGGTCAATCGCTCGAAGTCGGGAGTTTCTCCCTGCCGCGCTTGGTCGGTGCAGGCGGCCAGCACTTCGGCCAGGCGCAGGTCGCGCTCGCTGGGGGGTGGTTCGACGATCGGGCCGCGGGTCTCGCTCACGCCAGCGGGTCTCCTTCGAGCGGGTCGCTGACCAACCGCGCCCGCAGCCGCCGCATGGCTCGCAGATAGCGCATGCCGGCGGCCGGCTCGCTTAGGCTCAGGGCCAGAGCCACCTCGCGATTGGTCAGGTGTTCCACGTGGCGCATTACCAACACCTCGCGGTCCATTTCCTCGAGCTGATCCAGCACCGCCAGGAAACGCCGACCCAACTCGGCCTGGAGCGAGGCAGCGGCCGGCGTAAGCTGGTGGTCGGACAACTGACCGGCCAGGTCGCGGCTGGAATCCTCTCCGCCGCGAACCACCAGTGGCTGTTCGCGATTGGTGCTGCGCCGGGCCGCCACCCGGTGCCGCCGATGCGCGTCGATTACCCGCTGCTGGGCCAGTTGCCGCAGCCAGAGGTGAAAGGGAATGGCCGGATCCTTGAGATACTCCGAGAGCCGGCGATGGGCTTCGATCAACACTTCTTGCACGATGTCGCTGGCGTCGAGCCGCTGGCGAATGGCCTGGTCCATGCGCAACTGGATCATTCGCCGGAGCGACTCGCGGTGGCGCTCGAGCAGGCGATTGACCGCGCCGTCATCGCCTTGCCGGGCATGACTGAGAAGCTCGCCGGTTTGAGTAGGCTCGGGCCACATGGTCCGCTGGTCGCTCGGTCGTCGTTTGGCAAAGGGGGCCGCGCTTCCCGCCGCGGCAGCACGGCCTTTGCTGTAAGGGGGGCTGCCGCCGGTTTCGACCTCGGGCGGGCCCCCCGCCTACCATTCTAACAGGGGGAGCACCTCTCAGGGCTGGTGTCGCGGCAGGCGAGCCTGCTTGACGGCCCCGCAGGGGCCAATCAGACTCGTCCTCGCGGCCCTGAGAGCGCGCCGGCAACCGGGCCGCCGCGCGCAGGGCTTCGTCGGGCAAGGGGACTGGTGATGCATTGGTTGGCCGTTGTGGTGGTCGGCTCGCTCTACGGGTTGGCAGATGCTGCGCTCGCCCGGGCTGCCCGGCCCGAGGTTTCCCCCAATGTGGCATTAACGGTCGACGAAACAGCCCGCGACTACGAACTGTTGGGCGAGTACGTGGGCTGGGTCTCGGGCGGTTTCCGACGTGAGCCCGCCGGCATTCAGCTTTACACGATCAGTCCGAGCGAGTTTCGCGGCGTGCAGTACCGAGGCGGGCTGCCCGGCCAGGGCTGGGACCGCGAAACCAAACGGGCCCTCGGCGGTACCTGGCGGGGCGGCGTGGCCCGGCTCGAAGGGGACGGGCGCCGGTTAGTCGCCTCGGGCGGGAAGCTTTGGGTTTACGACGAGCGGGGTGTGCTCCGCGGCTTGCTGCGCCGGGTATCGCGCCGCAGTTCCACCCTGGGGCTGGCACCGCCCCCCGAGGCGATTGTGCTTTTCGACGGCCAACCAAGCGACGAGCTCGAGGGAGCGCGGATCGTCGAGGGGGGGCTGCTGGCCGAGGGGACCCGCACCAAGCGGGCCTTCGGCGATTTCTTTCTGCACATTGAATTTCGCTTGCCCTACATGCCGGCCGGCAACGACCAGGGGCGGGCCAACAGCGGCGTGTATCTGCAAGAACGCTACGAAGTTCAGGTTCTCGATTCATTCGGCCTGGAGGGGCTGGCCAATCAGTGCGGCGGGCTCTACAAGCAGCGCCCTCCCGATCAAAACATGTGCCTGCCGCCGCTGGTGTGGCAGACCTACGACATCGAGTTCCGCGCCGCGCGTTTCTCGCCGACGGGCGAAAAGATTGAAAACGCGCGGATTACCGTGCGGCACAACGGAGTGCCGGTGCACGACGACGTGGAGATCGTAAGTAAGACCGGGGCCGGCAAGCCGGAAACCGCCGAGCCGCGGCCGATCCTGCTGCAGAACCACGGCAACCCCGTCCGCTTCCGCAACTGGTGGATGATCGATCGCACGCCGGAGCTGCCGGAGCCGACCGAGGCCGTTTCCGGCGACAGCGATTGACACCCGGCCCACGCGCACGGCCCCCAGCACGGACCCATGCGACATGGTCGCGCGTTTGAATACGGCGCGGCGCGCCGCGCGCAAGAGCGCCCCCCCGCTGGTTCAGCCGGCGCTCACCTCGCCCGGCCAGGGGTTGTAGTCGGTTTCGTGCCGATCGAGCCAGCGAATCAGGGCAGCCCATTGGAACGGGTACCGGCCGGCCTGGGTGAGCACGCCCCGGGCCTGGAGGGCTTCCTCGCGGGGCACGACGCGCAGCGGCCTTCCCGTGGCCAGCGCCCTCAGGTTGACATTGCAGGTGCGCTCCATGTCGAGCATGTCGATCAGGGCCTGCTCGACCGTGGCGGCCATGGTCAGCAGACCATGGTTGGCCAGGATCAATGCCCGGTTCGACCCCACGGCCCGCACGATGGCGTCGGCCTGCCCCTCGCCCAGCACGATGCCGGTGTACTCGGAGTAAATGGCGTGGTCTTCAAAGAACGAGCAGCCGGTCTGGTCGAGCGGATCGAGCAGCATTCCCAGGCAGCTATACGAGCTGCCGCCCGGCGGGTGGGTATGCAGGGCGCAGTTCACGTCGGGCCGGGCCTGATGAATCGCCGAGTGGATGCAGAAGCCGGCGTAATTGATCATGACCCCGCCGTCGACAATGCCACCGTTGTGGTCGACCAGCACCAGGTTGTCGGCCGTGACCTCGCTGAACAATTTGCCGAACGGGTTGACCCAAAAATACTGAGGCGCGCCCGGCACGCGGAGGCTGATGTGCCCCGCGATGCCGTCGTCGAGCCCCATCCGCGCGATGATCCGGTAGGCGGCTGCCAGCTTGACCCGAAGCTGGCGCGACTCGGGCGAATTGGCCAGCGCGATGACCCGGGTTCTTTCTTCGCCCGAATCGGCCGGACGGTCGTAAACGATCGAAGCGGGATCGACTGTGGTAGCCATGCTGGAAACCCTCCCCATGCCAGGCCAATGCTGCCGCGATGCACACCGCCCAGCGCACCAGGCGGCTCGCGTGCACACTCACCGAGCGTGCTCTGGCCGAAGTATAACAAACCCTCGGGGCTCTGCGCGCCAGCGCCGGACCACTTTGGGTGGCCCCGCCCGAGGTAGTTACCCGCGGAAGCTCAAGCGGGTTTCCGACCCAGGAAACGGTAGTAGGGCACGCGCACGCCGGGGAGGTAGGGAAGGCGGCTGGTACCCTCGGCTATAGCGACCGTGGCCTGGCCGGCGAAGCGCCGCTGGAGATAGGGCAAATGGTCGGCGCTGAGATGCACGTTGTCGGCCGCGAACCAGAGAGGCCAAAGCGCGCGGGTGAGCGATCCGTGGCGCGCCCGACCGGGCGCCGGGTACTTGCGGCTGACATAGAAATCGACCACGCCCAAGTATCCGCCCGGTTTGAGCAAATTCCAAGCATGGTCGATGGCGGCAAACCAATCGGGGATCATCGTTAGCGAGTAACAGCAGGTGACCACGTCGACGGGCTCGGCCGGTTGAAACTGCGTGGCATCGGCCTGCACGGCCACCACGTTGGTCCAACCGAGCGATTTGGCGCGCTGGCGAGCCTGGGCCAGCAGCGATTCGGAGAGATCGACCAGGTAGAGCCCCTTGAGCTGGGCGAGCCGGTCACCCAAGTAAACAGCGTTCGCGCCGGTTCCGCCCCCGAGATCGCACCACACGCCGCCGGCCGGGGCGGGCAGGCTTTCCCACAGCTCGCGGCGGCCGGGCAACAGCCGCTCGCGAAAGCGGTCGTAGGCGTCGGCCTGGCCGCGGTAGAAGTTTTCCATCCGCTCGGCGTGCGATTGGCCGCGGACCGGCCGCAGGGCCAGGTGGTACAGAATCTTCAGATCGGCCGCCAGCGACATCGGGCGCTTCCTCCGCGGTTCTAGCCGGCCAGATCGGCGATTTGAAAGCTGCCGTAGGTGTGTACCCGATCGACCGCGTGCAATTCGGCGGCCCGCTGGGGATGGTAAGTGAGCAGTTCCCCGACCTCTCGTTCGCGGCCGGCCACGCTGACGGTCAGGCGGTCGACGAATTGAGTTTCCAGCCCGCCGCTGCGCCAGATGAGCCGGGCATCGTCGGTGGCCCGGCGGAAGATGGCCTCCCACTCGCGGCGCAGGGCGTTGTCGCGCCGGGTGCTGAGCCAATCCATGTGGTCGAGCAACACCAGCCGCGAGACGGGCCGATCGAGCTGTTCGAGCAACTCGGCGAGCGACATGGTGTGCCAGTACAACCGATCGACCAGGCCGGCCTTGAGCCGGTGGAAGTTGCCCTCCTTAAGGTATTCGGGGCAGCAGTGCGGCGTGTAGTGTCCCAGCAGGTAAACGCGCCAGAAGTAGTTGTCCGCCAGCGGCAATCGGCTGAAGACCGCCTCCACGCAATCCTCCACGAATTGGGCGATTCCGCCGTCGTAGCCCAGTTCCACCTGGCGGCGCTGCGGCCGCGGAACTCCCAGGAGCGAAAGCGTGGTGTCGCGGCGAATCACCCAGCGAATCACCCGCCGCCAGAACACCTCGCGGAGTTGGTTCTCGTAAATCGCCCGTTGATCGTCGACGGAATCGGCGGCCAAGATCGCCTCGATCGATTCGCGCAATTTGGCCACCCGGTCGATGTAGCCGTTGATCAGCCAGGCGAACAGGCCGGTCGTGCCGTGAAAGTAGAAGCTGCCGCGCCGTCCGTGGCCGTCGAAGAAGCGCCAATGACGATCCCAGTAGGCCTGGGCCGAGGGAGAAAGGGCCGGTCGCAGCGCGTCGCGATAGAGCGCTTCGACGCGCGGATGCCGACCCCGGCCAAAGAGCTGGAAGAAATCGTCGAACTCCAGCCGTCGGATGCCGGCCACCTTGAGTTCCAGCAGGGCGTTTTGCCGCGAATTGAGGTCGACGCAATGAATCTCGCGGGGACCGTCCAGGGCGTAGTCGAGCGCGTTGCATCCGGCCGAGGTGATCATGACCACCACGTCGTCCCTGCCGAGTTCCAGGGCGGCGCGGTCGAGCCGAGGGTCTTCCCAACAGGTGTTGTAGACCAGGTGATTGCCATGCACGAATGCAAAACAACGTCCGCCGATCCAATCAGTAACCATTGCTGCTCCTTAACCAGCCGGATGACCGCGCGGGCAGTCTGGCGGATCGGCCGCATCGTCGCCTGAACACGGCCACGAGTAATCCTGTTGTCGATCGATCGGGCCGCCCTTTCAGCGGGGCAGGGCGGCCGCGGCGGTCGAAGCCGGCAACCGCCAGGTTGCGGGCCGCTCGCGGCTGCTGGTCGACACGGTCTCGGCCTGCGGGGCCAGTTCGTCCCAGTAGTAGGTGCGGGCCGTGGCACCGCGAATGCCGACGAAGCCCGAGGGAATCTCGGTCCAGCAACCGGTGTTCAACAGGTGAAGGTCCTCTTGGCGCCGGTCGCAGGCCACATGGCTGTGGCCCCAAACGATGCCCGCCACTTGACGCTGCCGTGCCGACTGCCAGGCGCGGTCGGTCATGGTGTCGATCGTGTGGCGAAACCGCCTACTGGCGTGTTTCAAGTTCCGGGCCAGGCGGTGCGAACGATCGAAGCACTGCGCGCCGCGGTAGATCATTTCGGCGACGAAAATCACCCAACTCGGATAGGCGAGCGTGTGATCCCAGAGGTGGCCATGGCAAACCAGATAGGGGCGCCCGCCCACGTCGACCAACACTTCGTCAGCCGGAGCAATGCCCATTAGGGCCCGGTACCACTCGGCGCTGGGGTCGTGATTTCCCCGCAGCCAGGTCACCCGAGTGGTGCAGCACAGCTCGCGGAGCCGTTCGACGACGGCCAGATCGGCCGTGGTCAGCCGGCGCCAGCGGGGATCGTCGAACACGTCGCCGGCCAGAATCAGGTGCGGCGTCTCGACCCAGTCGAGAAAGGCCAGGAATGCCTCGCGGCGCGAGTTCCGCGCGCCCAGGTGCAGGTCGCTAACCACCACGGCGTCGAATTGTCGCATCGGCCCATCCTTGGCAAGGTTCCCCCCGTCATACAGGGGGCGATCCGCAGTTCGTTCTGCGGACCATACCCTCGCACAATGCGATGGAGACCGAATGAGCGGCCGATGAGAGCCGCGTGAAAATGGCCCGCTATTCCGGCCCGTGCACCCCCTGGCGGACCGGCTCCGCGGCGGTGGCCGGCGCGGCCCGCGAAGCTCGAAAATGGGGGCGGGCAATGCGCCCCGAGGGGCCGCCGAGTGCGTCGAGCAGGTACTGGGCGGCCCGCTCCGAGGCCCCGCCATGGGCCACCCGCTCGGCCAAGGATTCGAGCTGCGCTACCCGGCGCGCGAGCTGGCCGGAATCGGTGAGCCACTCGACCACGTGCGCGGCCAGCTGGGCCGACTTGTCCTGGTAAGTGAGATACTCTGGGAAAGGCACCTGGTCGGCGCCGGGCTGGCCAGGGGCGTAGGGGGTCAGGTCGTTGCTGTAGAGCGTGTCGGATGCCAGCAGATTGACCAGCGTGATGTACTTCACCCGGCGAAACTGGTTCTGCACCCAGTAGGCCAGCCGACCGATGCGGTAATGGATGACGGTCGGCTTGCGGTAGTAAAGCAGCTCAAGCGATACCGACCCCGACACGGCCACGCAACAGGTGGCGCCGGCCATCAACTCGGCGGTTCGTCCGACGTAAACCGGAATCTCGAGCCCGCTCTGGGCGATCTTCTGGCGGGCCAGTTGGGCTTGGCGTGGCTGGAAGGCGGCCACGGCGAAGCGCGCCGAGGGTACCTGGCGGCGAACCTGCGCGGCGGTGCGGAGGAAGTCGGCCAGGTTGTGTTCCACCTCTTGATTGCGCGAGCCGGGGAGCAGCGTCACCAGGGGGCCCGGCGCCGATCGCAGCTCGGCCAGAAATCGCTCGTCGAGCGGGCGGCGCCGTACCTCGTCGAAGAACGGGTGCCCCACGAACTCGGCGCGGCAGCCATGCTGGCGGAACCAGGCCTGTTCAAAGGGCAGGCTGCAAAGCACATGGTCGACGAAACGCCGCATCTTGTTCACGCGCCAGCTTCCCCAGGCCCAAATCTGGGGCGGGGTGTAATAGAACACCGGAATGCCCTCGGACTTGGCCCGGCGGGCAATCCACCAGTTAAACCCGGGGTAATCGACCAGCACCACGGCATCGGGCCGCTGCTGGCGAAAGGTGCGATGAGCCTGGCGCGCCAGGCGAAAAAAGGTGCCTAGGTTCAAGAGCACGCGCAGAAACCACATTACGGCCAGCGAAGTGAGCTCGAAGTGCAGTTGGCAACCGGCGGACGCCATCTGTGGTCCGCCGAAACCCACGCATTGCACCTGCGGATTCCGGCGGCGCAATTCTCGAATCAGGTTCGCGGCGTGCAGGTCTCCGCTCGGTTCGCCCACCGAGAAGAAGATCTGCAACGGCCGAGCGGTTTGGGAAACACCGGATCGTGGCATCGAGCAACACCGTCGTCGGAAACGCGCCGCTTCAGCGAGACGCCTGCAAAGGCCCCCGCAATGACGTCGCGCGGGCAATCGGGGGGTAGCCAGGCCGTAAGGGGCGAGCAGTATCCCACAGGCCGCGACGAGCCGGAAAGAGCAGTTTCCGGCCGGAAAGTGGGGATCGAGAGCGCCGAGCGGAACCGCCCAGCCGAAGGCCGCCCGCAAGCGACCGACCGGCGCTTACCCGAAGAGAGTTTTTTGGTCGGTGTCGGCGCCGGAACCTGGCGAACGCTTTCGGACCGATGGCTTCTTGGGGGCCGCCTTCGCCGTGGCCCGCTTCGCAGCTGCCGACCTGGTTGTTTCTGGCTTGGTGGCGGGCGCGATCGGTTCGACGCATTCGGGCCGATCGTTGGCCGGGCTGTTGACCAGGGTGCTGACCGGCACCAGTTCAAGCTGCCCCTCGGGAAGCGGACGAAGCAGCGCTTCGAGTTGCTCGCGCTGGCCGTCGGGGTCGAGCCAGGCATCGATCTGATCGGGGCCGAGAATGACCGGCATCCGCTCGTGTAGTGCGCGCAGCTCGTGGTTGGCCGAGGTGGTCAAAATCGTCGCGCTGCGAATGGTTTCGTCGGGCCCGCGCCACTCATCCCACAGGCCAGCCAGCAACATCGGCCGTTGGTCGCCGCGCTGGATCAGGTAGGGCTGCTTGCGGCCTCCCTCGGCGCGCCATTCGTAAAACCCATCGGCGGGAATCAAACAGCGCCGGCGGGCAAAGGCCGAACGAAACGTGGGCTTCGTGGCGGCCGTTTCGCCGCGGGCGTTGATCGTGCGGTTGCCGATCGCGGTGTCTTGGGCCCAATGGGGAATCAGGCCCCAGCGCAGCAGCACCAGCTCGCGCCCCTGGGGGGGCGCCAACGCCGGGTCGGCCGCCCGGCGAATGGCGGCAATCTGCTGGCTGGGCGCAATGTTGTAGCGCGGCGACAGCTGCGGGCCGTCGAATAGCTCGAATTGCCGGGCCAACTCGTGGGCCGGCGTTCGTAAGGTGAAGCGTCCGCACATGGCCGGATTCTCACGCGTCGCGTGGCGGAGCGTAGCGGAACCTGTTTTGCGCGCCGAGGACCGCGCGCAGGGCTCGGTCTATTTGCCTTGGAAGTTGGGCGGCCGCTTCTCGAAGAACGAAACCACGGCCTCTTGCACGTCGGCCGTGTCGATTAGCTGGCTCTGGGCCAGCCGCTCGATGGCCATCTGCACGTGTTTCGGGGTGCCGTCCCCCTGATCGACGATCAGCTTGGCCAACCCCACGGCCAGCGGCGCGTTGCGAGCAATTTCCTCGCCCAGGGCCACGGCGCCCGCCAGCACTTCGCCCGGCGCTACGACCCGGTTCACCAAGCCCCAGGCCAGCGCTTCGGGGGCTTCGAGCGAGCGGGCGGTCATCAGCAGATCCTTGGCCCGGCTCGGTCCCACGGTACGGGCCAGGCGCGAGGTGCCCCCCACGTCGGCCACCAGCCCCATCCGCGCCTCGGGCATTCCCAGCTTCAGATCGCTCGAGGCCACGCGCAGGTCGAAGCTGAGCGCCAGCTCCAGGCCCATACCCAGCACCTGGCCGTGCAAGGCGCCGATCACCGGCAACTCGGTCGACTCGATGCGGTGCAGGGCCAGCTGCAGCCGCTCGGCCAGTCGGCGCAGCATGCGCCCGGCGTTCAAATCGGGATGCTCGCTACGGGCCGAGGCGAGCGACATCAGGTCGATGCCGGCGGAAAAAATGGGGCCCGCGCCCGACACAATCACCGCGCGCAGGGCCGGGTCACGATCGGCCTCGGCCACGGCCAGGGCCACTTCTTCAAGCATCTCGGGCGTCAGGGCATTGCGCTTCTCGGCCCGATTGAGCACCACGTGCCAACAGACCCCCTCGCGTCGCGTTGCGACTAGTTCGCTCATGGCTGGCCACTTCCCCAGGTTAATACGACTCGCCCATCAGGCGGCGGCGCGAGGCCGCCCTAACCGGTTCGTCGAAATATGCCGTCGTGGCATATTTCAACCTCGCCAAGTGCGGAGCCAAGCTCCGCACGGCTCGCAAAATAACGTCTTGCGTCGCTGTTTTGGCATCGCATCCCTGCGATGACGCAGCCCGATGAATACTCCAAGGGGCTGCTAGCTTAGTTGTAGGCCCGCGGGCTGCCCGGAACAACTGCCGATGGACCGAGGGCGCGATGCCGCGCCCGGCAGGGGTTAGACCGGTTAGGCGGGGAAAGTGCCTGGGGGCCGCCAAAGATCGATCGGCTTGGCCGCATCGGTGGCAAAGGGCAGGGAGATTTTGCGCCCCTGACCGGCCGAAGCGTAGGCCGCCATAATGAGTTCCAACACCGCCCGGCCGTCGTCGCCGCCGACCAACGGCGGGCGGTTGTCGCGGGCACAGGCGACGAAGTGGGCCATTTCCTGAGGAAAGCCGTAGTTCCAGGCTTCTTCGTAAATGGTAAAGCTCCAGCCGGCCGTGGAACCGGCCTTCTCCACGGCGTAACCGTAGCCCGATTGCGAATAGGTGTGAATCGAGTTGCCTCGCAGCAGATCGGCATAGGCCACGCCCTGCGAGCCATACACCTCGGCCCGATCGTCCATGCCGCCCGGTTTGCACCAGCTTTCCTCGGCCAGGCCGGTGCAGCCGTTTTCGAACTCGACGATGATCAGGGCCTCGTCGTCGCCGCGCGTTTTCTGGCCATGGACGCTGGTTTGCATTTGGGCGTAAATGCTGGTGGCTCGGGGCTTCCGACCCTCGGGCCCGGACAGAATCCAGCGGAAGAACTCGAGGGCGTGGCAGCCCATGTCGAGCGTGACGCCCCCGCCCGAGCGGTCGACGTCCCAGAACCAGGCCGAGTGGGGGCCGTCGTGCTTTTCGCATTGTTTGATCAGGTGCGGTTTGCCCACGGCCCCCTCGTCGATCAGCCGCTTGAGCCGCACATACTTGGGTGCGAAGCAAAGCTCCTCGGCGTACATAAGCTGCACGCCGGCCGCGCGGCAGGCCTGAATCATCTGGTCGCACTCGGCCAGGTTCATGGCCAGGGGCTTCTCGACCACCACGTGTTTGCCCGCGGCGGCCGCCGCGCAAACGGCCTCGCAGTGCAGGTCGTTGGGCAGACCCAGCACGACCAGCTCGATGTCGTCGCTGGCGAGCACCTGGCGGTAGTCGGTGTACCAGCGGCGAATGCCCCGCGCTTCGGCAAAGGCCTTGACGTGGGCCAGGGTGGGCGACGCCACGGCCCGTACCTCGGCCCCCGCCACCTGCTGGAGGGCTTCGAAGTGCAGGGCCGAAATGAATTGGCTTCCCACCAGGCCGACGCCGACGGTTCGCATGGCACGATCTCACGGGGCTCGAGTCGGCGCCCTGGGCAAGGTCGTTGGGCGCCGGGAGTGGGAAGTCTCTCGCTGGGCCCGGTCGCGGTCAAGCGCGTGCCCGGGGGTCGCGGTTGGGCAGCGGCCGATCGTGGTGCCGTCGGTTGGTTGGTCCTGGGGGGCGACCAACTGGGCAGGCAAGCCGCCCACGGGGCAGCCTCGGAGCGAAGCCCGGCGACCTGGCCAGAGGCCTTAGGCCGGCTCGGCGTGAGGGGCCGGCTCGCTGTTGTCGGCCCCCGGGTCCAGGCGGTCCACCAGCTCGACCTCGATTGCATTGGAGTCGCTGGCCTGCGCATCGTCCGGCCGCGGCAGCGGCGCGACCGGCTGGTCATCGGCCTTGGCCCCGCGCTCCACGGGAGTGCGCGTAGAACGCCGATGGCAGCGGACCGCACGGCCGAAGTAAACCACCGCGACCAGGGCGCACCCCAGCCCCGCAAACTGGCGGGGAAGCCACTGCAAGCCGGAACCAAAGTACAGATAGACACCCGCACATACGGCAGTGAGCACCACGACCAGGCTCGACACGGCCGACTGGGCCGCCCGGGTCCGCGAATGGGTATCCAGGGCAACTTCGGCCGACAGGTTGGCCAGCTCGCGAAGGTCGGCCAGACCAACCGTCTTCTCGGGCGCGGCCACTCGCTGGCGGATCGGGCGGGGCGTAAGCTCTCCCCCCTCGGCCATTTGCTCGGCGGTTGGTTCGGTCGATGTCGTGAATTGTCGACGCAGGTCGTAGGCCAGCCGGTCGACGGGCTTGGAGCGAGACGGTTGGACCGGCGCGGGGTCGACCGCCGCATTGCCGCCGCGGCTGCGAGCTAAGAGATCGGCCATGTACTTTTGGATTTCGTCGCCGTCCTCGCCATCGGCCTCGTGCGCGACCGGACCCGGCCGATGGTCGGCAGCGGCACTCCCAGTCAGAGGCGACGGCTCGGGCTGCGGTTCCGGCTGGATCTCCGGCTCCGCTTGACGGGCCGGCTCGTGATGGCTTTCGCGCTCGGCAATACTGTGCGCCGGCGGCGCCGGTTCGCCCGAGGGCTCGTCGTCGGCGAACAGGTCGGCCCGGCCGTAGCGGCGCAGCACTTCTTCAATGCTAACCGGGCCCCCCGGTTCGCTACCGGCCTCTTGCTCGGCCGAGGTCGCGGCCACCCGTTCCTCGACCAGGTTGGCGCCAGACTCCTCCGGCGCTGCTTGCGGCGGAGAGTGCAGCCCTTCCCGGTGGGCCGGCCCGCCGTGGTTGCCGACTGTCCATTGCGTCGCTTGCGAGCCGGGAGAGGATCGTTGATCCGCTCGATCCCGCTGGCACTGCGCGGCCTCGGCCTCGAAGGCGGCCCGCTCGCCGGCCAGTTGCAATCGTTCGATGGTGAGCTGGGCCAGCTCGTCGCTGAATTGCCGTCGTTCCTCGATCAGCGCGGTCCGCTCGGATTCGAGTTGCGAGCGCAGCTGGTCGATTTCGCCCGCCGGGTGCGACGGCGAATCGGTCGGTTGACCGGCGTTTTCGGCCAGTTCGCTCGCGGCGTCGGTCGTGAGAGCGGTGGCCGCCAAGTTCTGGTGGGCCGCCTGCTGCTCGTCGGCGAGCCGCTGGCTCCAGGCCTCGAGCTGGCGCGATCGTTCTTCCAGCTCGCGGTGCAGTCGCTCGATCTCGGCTTGCCGGGCAGCGAGCTGCTCGGTCTCGCAGTCGAGCGCCAGCCGCCGCGCGGCTAGCCGCGCCTCCTCGGCCGGGTCGAGACTCGGACCAGCGCGGTCGACCGATTCGGCTTCACGCCGAGTAAGAATCTCGCTCCACTGATCAAGCTGGGCCGACCGCTCCCAGAGGGCCGCCTCGCGATCGCTGAGCTGCTCGCGCCGTGCCTCGAGCGATTCCTCGCGACCGCACAACTCGGCCTGCAGGGCCTCCAGTTCGGCCCGCTCGTCGCTGCCGGCCTGGCGCAATTCAGCAAGCTGCCGCTGCTGGTCGCTGAGCGCCGTCCGGGCCAGGGCAAGTTCTTGTTGCTCGGCCTGAATCGCGAGCTGAACCTGGGCCAATTCGGCGTGCTGTGCCTGGAGCCGCTCGCGCTCGGCGGCCAGGCCGGCCACCTCGGCCACTACGGCGGCCTGTCGGGCAGCCTGCTCGGCTTGTTCGTTGTTCAAGGCCTGCCGGGCGGCCTCGAGTTGCGCTCGCTCGGTGTCGAGTATCGCCCGCTGGGTGGCGAGCGTCTGGTGCTCTTGGGCAATGGTTTCCTGTCGCTGGGCCAGCTCCAATTCGATGCGTGCCGACGACTCGTCCGCCTCGGCGGTCTGCTGAGCAGTTTCCCACTGGCCCCGTTCGGCCTGCAGCGCGGCGCGCTCCGTCTCGAGTTGGCCTTGGGCCGCCGCCAGCGACTGCTGGGCGAGCTCCAGTCGGCCCTGCGCCGAGATCAAGTCGGCTTGTTCCGCGGCGAGCGACTCGGATTGGGCTCGCAGCTCGGCCGCGCGGAAATCGAGATCGTTGACCTGGCTGGTCAACTCTTGTTGCCGGGCGTAGAGCTCGGTCCATTGGCGGTCGAGTTCCGCCGTGCGCTCGGTGAACTGCTTGCGCTCTTGGGCGAGGGCCTGTTGATCGCCGCCTAGGCTGGCTCGCCAGTTTTCCAGCTCGCTACGCTCGGCGGCGCACTGGTCGCGCTGGGCGTCGAGTGATTCTCGATCGGTTTGGAGCTGAGCGAGCTGGCTGGCGAGCAGGGCACTCTCGTTGGCGGTCGAGAGGCGATCGGTCTCGACACGCGCGCGCTCCGCCTCTAACTCGCCTTGTCGCTCGGAAAGCTGGCCCGCCCATTGCTCAAGCTCGGTCCGCTGACCTTCGAGCATGCGGCGCTGTTCGGCGAATTCAGTCTGCGCCTGCTGTTGGTCGGCGCGAGCGAGGTTGAGCTCGGCCTGGGCCTGGTCGAACCGCTGCTGGGCTGCGTTCAACTCGTCGACGCGGAGGGCCAGCGTCTGCCCCTCGGCGTCGAGCTGTTGCCGCCTGACCAACAGCTCGGCCGCCTGGAGGTCGATTTGCTCCTGCCGGGCGGAAAGTTCCGCGGCCCGGGCATCGAGCTCGTGGTGGCGGAGTGTTTGGTCGCTGGCCAGCACGTCGAGCTGTTGGCTGCGGACGTCGAGCCGCTGGCGTTCGATCGAGAGCGCCGATTGCTGCTCGGCCAGTTGGGCCTGGCCGGCTTGCAGGCCGGCCTGCTGCAGCTCGAGCTGCTCTCGCTGGGCCTGAAAGGCGGCTCGCTCGTCGGCCCATTGGGCCTGTTGGGCCTGCAAAGCTGCTTGCGCTTCGCCAAGCTGGGCCTGCTGCGTTTGCCAGTCGGCCTGCTCGGCCGCGAGTTGCGAGCGGTCCTGGGCGAGCTGGGCCAGTTCGGCGGCGCACTGGGCCGACTGTTGGTCGCAGTCAGCGCGGCTTTGGGCCAGCTCGGCCCCCCAACGCTCCAATTCGGCGGCGCGCTGGTCTTGGCGCGATTGTCCGTCTTCCAGAAGCTGGCGAAGCTCGTCCAGTTCCCGGCGGCATTGGCCCAGGTTCTCCGCCTCTTGGCTTAGTTGCAGTTGTTGTGCCTGGAGCGCGTCGTGCGAGGCCTGCAATTCGGTCCGCCAGTTGGCCAGCCGTTGCTGCTCGTCGGACAGGGCCTGTTGCTGGCCTTGCAGCCGGGCAGACCACTCGACCAACTCGCCGTCGCGCTGGCTGAGCGCCTGCCGGGCCTCGTCCAGCTCGGCCTGTGCCTTTTCCAGTTGAAAGGTGCCGGCTTCGAGCGCGATTTGCTGGCGGGCGAAATCGTCGCGGATCGACTCGATGCGCTGCCGCTCTTGGGCCAGGGCCTGACGGTCGGATTCCAGGGCCTGCCAGCGCTCGGAAACGGCGCGCCGGTCGTTCTCAAGCTCGGCGCGGGCGGCATCCAATTCGCTGCTCGAGTGCTGAACCGTTTGTTGCCAGTGGGTGAAACGGTTCTGTTCATCCGTCAGTCGAGCCTCTTGCTCGCCCAAACAGAGCTCGCGCTGGGCCAGTTGCCGCTGGGCCTCGTGGAGCGTCTCCCAAGCCGCGTCGAGCGAACGTTGCCGTTGCTGGTGTTCGTTTTCCCGGTCTTGCACCTGTTGCCGCCAGGCCGCTCGGTCGGCTTCCCAATCGGCGCAGGCTTGTTGCCAGGCCGCCTGCGTGGCGGCCAGGTCGTCGCGCGCCTGGGAAATCTCCAGTTCCGTGGCCAGACGGCGCTGGTGGTCGAGTTGTTCGTGGGCCCGCAGCGCCAGCTCGGCCAGCGCCAGGCGCTCTTCGGCGGCGGCGATTTGCTCGGCCTCGGAGGCGAGCGAAGCGGCGCGCTGATCGAGCCCCAGCCGTTCGCGCAATTGAGCGTCGGCAACCTCCCACCGCTCGCGCTCCCAATCGCCCCACTGCTGGGCCAATTGTCGCTCGCGGCGGGTCAATGCCGATTCGCGTTGGGCCAATTCCGCTTCGCGCTCGGCCAACGCGGTTCGCTCGACCTGCTGGGCCGTGTGCCATTGCTGTTCTTGGACCGACCAGGCAATTTGCTGCTGGGCGGCCTGGCGAACCAGTTCCTCGTGCTGGGCCGTCAGCCGCTCCCACTGGGCCGCGATCGCCGCGCGGTGGGCCGGGTCGCTCCAGGGATCGGCCGCCCGCTCGGCGGTCCAGGCATCGCGCTCCGCAATCCAGTCAGCGCGCTGTTGATCCAGTTGTTCGGCCAGTGCCGCGATTTCGTCCTGGCGCTCGCGCCACAACGCCTGAGCGGCTTGCTGTTCCTGGGCGAATTGGAATTGGGCCCGCTCAAACGCCGCCTGGTCGGTCTGGAGAAGCTGTCGCAGGGCGAGCAGTTGGGCTTGCTCGTCGCGCACCGCGTCGTCGAATTGTTGGGCTTGCCGCCGCCGCGCCGTTTCCTCTTCCTGGCGCGTCTGACGAAGTCGGGTCAGGGCCGCCTGCTCGGCTTCGCGGCGCATCGCCAACAGAAACAACTCGTCGCGCAGCGCCGTGAGTTGGGCCGTTTCCCGCTCCCAATCCTCCGCCGCCGGGTTCGAGGGGGGCGGACAAATCGCCGCAGACGGAATGCTTTCCAGAGGATCGCGCTGCGGCACCGGCTCGCAGGCCCCTTGCCCTAGGTCGATGACCTCAAGCTCCAACGGGCCAATCTGCAGACAGTCGCCCGAATTCAATTGGGCTTCGTCGAACGAGCGACCGTTGAGCCGCGCGGCCTGGGCCCAGCTTCGAATTAGCGTGCGATGCTGGCCGCGAAGAATCAGGCATTCCAGGTCGGCCACTTTCGGCGCGGCGACCCGGACGGTCGATTGCTGACCCGCCCCCACGGTGCATTTCTGGGCCCGCACCTGGATTAGCCGCTCGGCCCTAGGCTCGCTACGCACGCGCAACGAGAGCGGGCCGGGCAAATTGCCCAGCAGACCGGTCGTCGGCGTGTCTTGTAGCAGCTTCGGCATGCGGGCTCAGCGCGGCGGGATTGCGTGGTTCCGGGTTTTCGGAGAAAGACACCTTGAGGGCATCTAGGTTAGAAACAGGCCTCGGTCAATGGGGCCGGATACGCTCGGGGCGGCCATGGCCCGGGTGGTTGAGCGATGCTCGACGCAACCGGCATAATCGAAGCGGGCCCCAGAGCGCGCCCTTCAGGTGGCGGAGGCCCGGCGACCGCTTCGAGGCTTTCATCGGACTTCGTTTCGGGCGCCACCCTGTCAGAGTCCGGTAAGTTTGCTGTCTGCTCTGGTTTTTCGGACGAGTTTGCGTTTGGTAGGTCGTGTACGCTTTAAACGGAATCTGCCGCCACGCGGTACCAACCCGCGGTGTCCACGGGCGGCTCCGGACGCAATTGACGGTCTGGTGGTGCGAGAACATGCACGCGGCCCGAGGAATCTGGGGAACCTGGAGCCGGCCGTCGCGCCGAGCCGAGCCGGCGCTGCCGCCGACGTATTGCTTCGGCTGTCCCGAATGTGGGGCAGCCACCCGTGGTACCCGGGCGCGGCAAGCTGAGACACTGAACTGCTACGCTTGCGGCCAGGCGATTTGGGTGGCGCCAGCGACGGTTTGGCCGCGCCCCGCCCCGGTAGCGTCGGACCAGCCCATAGCCCGCGGGCCGGCCGCGCCGGGCAGGGCCCCCCGCGGCGGGCCGGCGCCGGTTCCCGGTCCGGTTCCCGAGCCGATTCTGGGGGGTGAACAGGGGCACGGTCGAGCGTTTCCCTCGCCGTTGGGTTGGATTCGGGCCTGGGCCGCCGCCGTTCGTCGACGAGTCGCGGAAGCGGTCGGGCGGGTGGTGGGCTGGTTTACCTGGCCCCGGGTCGCGGCGCTGGCAGCCCTGGTGCTGATCGCGACGACGCTCTGGTGGACCTGGCGCAGCAGCCGCCGCGCGCGGTTCATTCGGGAACTGGAATCGGCCACCGTGGCCGGCAAACAGGCGTTGTTAGCCGGCGACCTGGTCACCGCGCAGCAGCAACTGACCATGGCCGCCCGAGCAGCCCAGGGACTCGGCTTGGGAACCCTGGCTGAGCGACGCGGTTTGCAGTGGGCCGCCGAGGCCGAGCTGTGGGGCCGCCTGACCGGGCCGGCCCTCGAGGAGTTTTTCTGGGACCCGGCCCAGGCCCAGGTCGGCGACCCAACGGCCTCGGCAGCCCGGTTTCGCGAGCGATACGCCGGCCGCACGCTCATTCTGGATGCGCTTCTGCTTCCCCCTGAACCGGCCGATGGCGCCAAGGCAGCGGTCCGGATCGACTGGTCCTTCTCGGCCGGAACCGGCCGGGTCGAGATCGATCTGACCCAGCAACCCGACTTAGCCCGCCTGGCCGCGGCAACCCCCAGGCGCGTGGTTTGTGGGCTGGAGCTAAGCGACCTGGCACGCACCGAGGGCCAGCCGCCGCGGTGGATCATCCAGCCGCGGCCCGGTAGCCTGGTTTGGCTCACGCTGGCCGGGCCGCTGCGCTTGCGGGGTTGGCCCGAAGACCCTGAGCTTGAATCGTTGCTCGATCGCCAATCGCAGCAACTTGGATTGGAGATCGAGGAGGGTGGGCCGTGATGGGGAATCTTGCGGCACTTGATCGCCGACTGGCCCCGGCACGTCGCAAAGCCTGCCGGCGACTGGCCTGCCTGGTGGCGCTGGCCTGGGCGGGCCTGGCCAGTGGCCTGCGGGCCGAGGTGATCGAAATCCACGATCTGCACCCCTGGTCGGATTTCGAAAACCGGCCGGTGGTGGTCGGTGGCCGGTTTCAATCGGCGGCGCAGGGCCGTTTGCGATTGGTCGACAGCCAGCTCGATTTTCGCCTGGCCCCGGGGGTGCGAATTCCCCGGCCGGCCCCACGTCACTTGGAACTGCGTGGTCGATTGCGGCGGCAGGGCGAGCAGTGGGTGTTTCTGGTGGAGTTTGTCGGCAGCGGGCCGAGCGAAGCGGAACAGTTTGCCCGGCAACAGGCCCACTTGGCCGACTCCGACTGGTCGCGCCAGGTGGCCTTGGGCAACTGGGCTCGCCAGCGAGGGGCCTGGTACCACGACCCCGAACTGACCACCCTGGCGGTCGGCGCTTATCGCCGCGCGCTCGCGTTGCGCCGGGCCGTGGCTGACGAGCACCCGCAAACCGGCGAAGCCTGGTTGTTGGCGCTCCTGGCCGAATGGCTCGGCTGGCCGCCCGAGGAGGTTCAAGCCTGGCAACACCACTGGCTGGTGCAGGCGAGCCGGCAAACACGGCCGGGAGACGCCGCCGGCTGGCGGCCGCTGGCCGCGATGGTGGCTCGTTGGCTGCCGGGCGCACGGTTGCCGGCCACGGTTCCCAGCGAGTTCGATGCTGCGGCCTACCTTGCCGCGCCCGACGAGGTGTATCCCCGGCTATCCGCCGCGATGCGGCGGCAGGCCCATCGCGCCTTGTGGGTCGAGCTCACCACGCGCTGGCTGCGGGCCCGGGCCGCGCTGCCCGCGGCCGATCTTGAACAACTGGCGCTCGAAGCCCAGCGGCTTGTACCGGAGCGGGATGAGTTGGCTGGCGAGTTTCGCCTGGCCTCGGCTCGGCGAGGGGCCGAGAATCCCACCGAGCTTTCGCGCCGCGACCTGGGCCAGGCGCGCGCCGCGCTGCTGGCGCTGGAGCGGCACGACGAGGCAGCCCAATTGACCGAGGCCTGGGTCGGGGCCGAGCGGTTACGGCTGGGGCGCCGCGATTCGCGAGGGCGGATTCGGCTTGCCGAGGACGTACGGCAGTGGGGAGTTGGCGATCAGCTCGTGGCCGAGTTGGCCCAAGAGGCGCTGGCCATCGAGCCTGAGCTTGCCCGGGCTGGCGAACTGCTGCACGAACTGGGCTACCAGAAATTCGGCGGCCAGTGGCGCCGCCGCGATGAGCTGAAGCCCAGCCAGTTGGCCAGCGAGCGGGCGGGCTCGGGCGACGGCATCGGACCTGGGACGACGGAGCAGGAAGTCGTTCGGCAACTGCGCAAGCCCGACCGGGTGACGCGAGTTGTTACCGGCCGGCAGGTGACCGAACAATGGATTTACGACGGTCCGCCGCGGCTGGAGTTGTACCTGCGCCGGCCCTCCGACGGACGACCGGCCCGGGTTCTCGGATCGGTTTCCCCCTAAGCGAGGCGGCAGGCCGCGGTCTGGGGCGGGGGTCGGGGGTCGCCAAGAACCGCGTAGTCGGCAATTCTTGCCGAAACTGGGAAATCGGCTGCACATCCTTGCCGGTTTTGTCGATTATCCCTGTGCCAAACTTCGGCACCTGCCCCACCGAACGCGTGTGGGGGTCTGCGTCCGCCGGAGGGGGGTTGCGGCCAGGCGAGCGCTGCCAAGTGTCCGGTCGGCCGGGCGGGTAGCCCGAGCCACCCCGGCGGGCATCCGCTGGCCGGGGCAAGTGTGCTGCAAGCGGTTGGCTCAATAGAAGTTAATGAGAGTCGGCCTGCCCGGCTCGAGAGCGAGCTGGACCGGCTTTTTCCGGACAACCAGCAGCGCTTTCCGTACGTACTATAGTTTGTTTGCTCGTCAGCCATCGGCCCGACCCTGGCGGTCGAATCCGAGGCGACGCGGGCAAGCGGTGTCCAGCATCAAGAGGCGTTCAACGGAACAAGACAGCATCCGCGGCCGTGGGCACGGCGGTGTTGTCGCCCTGGGGGGGATGAAGGCATGGCGCGCAAAGATGCCATTTTGCAGATGCGCGAGATTCTCGTGAAGCGGCGCGACGCCTTGCGCAAGGCGCTGGCGGGCGACCTGAGCCTGTTGCGCGAACTGCGCGAACAATCGGCCGGCGACCTGGTCGATGCCGCGCTCGATTCGGCCCAGGACGAGATCAGCTCGCAGTTGGCCGAGGTCGAAAGCCGCGAGTTGGCGCGCATCGAAAACGCGCTGGATCGGATGCGGACCGGCCACTATGGGGTCTGTGAAGGCTGCAACACCAAGATTCCCATGGCCCGGCTCAGTGCGTTGCCTTACGCCACGCACTGCATCGAATGCCAGCGCGAAATCGAACGAACCGGTTCGGTCGGTAACGGCGATGCCGACTGGGGACGGTTGCTCGACACTGGTTCGGGCGACGGCGACTTGTCGATCAACGACATCGAGCTCGACGTTTCCTGACCGGACCGACTGCCGGCAAGCGACCACGCGCAACGGCGCCCAATTTGGGCGCCGGCGCCGCGGTTCGGCTGCGGTGGCCGCTCGCGGAAGCGTTGCGCGACCCGAACCGCTTTTCGGGGCAGGGGAAGCGGTGGGCCGTGGCCTGTTCGGTCGCGCTGCGACCGGGGTTTCCCCCTGCCCATCTCGCATCGTGCCCGCGTGGTCGCGCGAGCCGGGGAGTCGGGGCATGTCTGGCAGTCGCGGCATCGGACGGGCCCTGATGCTACTGGGCCTGGCGGCGCTGGTGGTCGGGACGGGGTTTCCCCGCCGGCAAGCCCGCGCTGAGGAGTCGGGTGAACTCTCTGCCGACGATCGGGCCGTTCTCTTCGCGGCCCTGGCCGAGGAAGCCGACGCCCTCGAGGCGCGGCTCAATGTGGTCAAAACCGTGGTCCGGCTGGCCCGGCCCTCGGTCGTGCACATCGAATGGCAAAAACGCCGGGCCGCGCGCCCCGGTGGCCGAGCCGTGCAGATCGAAGAGGCCGGGTCGGGCGTGGTCCTGCGGTTGAAGGAACAGTTCTTCGTCGTAACCAACTGGCATGTCATCCGCGATGCGGAACTGAAAGACATCAAGATCATTTTGGCCGATGGCCGTACGCTGACGCCCCTGCAGCGGTGGTGGGATAAGGCCACGGACGTGGCGGTCATCGCCGTCGAAGAATCGGGCCTGGTCTCGGCCGAGGTCGGCGATAGCGACCGCCTGGAAATCGGCGATTTCGTCCTGGCCGTGGGGAGCCCGTTCGGCCTGAGCCACTCGGTCACTTACGGCATCATCAGCGCCAAGGGGCGGCGCGATCTGGAACTACCCAACGACGACCTGCGCTATCAAGATTTCCTGCAGACCGACGCGGCCATCAACCCCGGCAACAGCGGCGGGCCGCTCTTCAACCTCCGCGGCGAGGTGGTGGGAATCAATACCGCCATCGCCAGCAGCTCGGGTGGAAACGAAGGCATCGGCTTTACGATTCCGATCAACATGGTCATGGCCATCACCCGGCAACTGGTCGACCGGGGCCACGTGGTGCGGGCCTATTTGGGGGTCAGTTTGGATCCCGCCTTCGGGCCCGCCACCGCCGCCCGGCTGGGCCTGTCCCGGCCTCATGGCGCGCTGGTCAACGGAGTCCGGCCCGATTCGGGCGCCTCGGAGGCAGGAATCCAGGTCGACGACGTGATCCTGGAATTCAACCACGTGCGGATCGACGACGATAAGCACCTGGTCAATGTGGTGAGCCTGACCGAGGTAGGGCAGCGGATTCCCGTGCGAATCCTTCGCCAGCGCCAGGAATTGACCCTAGAAGTAAGGCTCGGTGACCGCACTCAGGCCGAGACGCCGGCCAAACCCAGCAACCGAACGCCGGCCGCGCCGGGGTCGCTCGACCAAAGCCAGCTCGACGAGGAATCGCTCGACGATAACTCACCCGACGGCAGCCTACCCGAAGGCAGCGAGCCCGAATCGGCCCTGGGCCAGACGATTGAAGAGGAAGCCTGGGATGTCGACGCCCTGGGGCTGACGCTCATCGAACTGGACGACCTGCGGCGTTCGCCGCGTCCGGCAGCCAGCCAGGGGCTGTACGTCAATCGAATCGATCCTCGGGGCCCCACGGCCGGCAAGCTGCGCGTGGGGGATGTCGTGGCCCAGCTCAACGGCCACCCACTCGTGGAGATTGAAGACCTGGAGCGGGCCCTCTCCGGCGTCGAGGTGGGCAGCCAAATTCAATTGCGCGTGGCCAATCGCGCGGGTGCCTTGCGCAACGTGGCGGTTCGACTTAGCGCTCCCTAGCGGTCTGGAACTGGATTCACCGCCGGGGCGTGGCGATTTGCCTCGCTCGGTGGGCCGCCGAGCCGCATGCGGAAGCGCCGGAACACCTGCTACGCCGCGGCACGGTATCTTGGCGATCGATGCCACCGGGGCGAACCCCGCTCTTGGATTCTCGAGCCGGCGAGCCTGAGGGAGGCCGCTCCGCGTGCCGCCGCGGAACTAGGGTCCCGAAGGTGCGCCCTTTAGGGGGGAAGCCGCCCCGCGACCGGCAAGGGCCGCTTCGGCCTCGGCCAGCCCGCGGCGGGCCTGAGCGTGGCCCGGATCGATCGCCAGGGCTCGGCGAAAGGCCTCGGCCGCCTCTTGGTAGCGCTGCAGCTTGAGCAGCACCGTGGCCAGGTTGTTGTGGGCCTCGAGATACTGGGGCGATAGCCGCAGGGCCTCGCGGAAGATCGCCTCGGCCTCGTCGAGCCTCCCCTGGCGGAAACGGACGACGCCCAAGTTGCCAAAGGCCTCGGCGAAGTCGGGCCGTGCCCGGGTGGCGCGGGTCAGGTGTTCGGCGGCGCCGTCCAGATCGTTGTGCACCAGCGCGATGAGCCCGAGCTGGCAGCGGGCCTCGGGGTTGTCGGGGTCCTCGAGCAGCATTTGTTCGAAAGCCCCGGCGGCACTGGCCCATTGCCCGCGACGAATCTGGGCCACTCCTTCCAGGTAATGGCCGGAGAGCCTGATGCCGCGTCGCTCGGGCGAATCGTCCGGCGCCTGGGCCGACTCTTCCAACTCGAGCAATGCGCCGGCGCGGTCGAGCGCTTCATCGGCGCGGCCCAGGGCGAGCAGAAGCTCGGCTTCGCGGAGCCGCAGGTCGGCCGAATCGGGCGCTGTGCCCAGCCCCAGACGACAAAGTTCCAGCGCCAGCAGCGGGAGACCTCGCCGCTGGAGAACTTGAGCATAGGGCAGCAGCACCAGGCGAGCATGGTCGACCAGGCGGGCATCGAACAGCATCTCGCGCAGATACCACTCTTCGGCGGCGGCGGGGCTATCGACCACGCGTACCAGGTCTTTGGCGTAAAACAACAGGCCTGGTTCCTGCTCGAAGAGCAATTCGTCGTCGGCCTGGGGAAGCGGAATCCGTAGGGGGCTGCCCCGATAGGCCGGGTGGTCGAGCAGCGAGAGCACCGGCGCGAGCGGCGGGTCGTCGAAGATTTCCCAAAAATCGCTCATGCCGGGCAGGCTCGTGGTTTGAATGGCGTAACCCTTGAGCGGCCGCTCGACGTAGCCCAGCCGGGGACGGGCCAAGAGCACGGTCCAGGGGTAGCCAATCAGTAGCGGCCGGTCGCCGACACTGGCTTGCAAAGCCCGGGCCGCGGCCCGTTTATCGGCCAGGTCGGAGCGGTACCCACGATTTCGCTCTCGGGTCGTGCCGTCGCGAGTCGGAGTGGCAAGGACCTGGCCCCCCTCCTGGCCCACGGTCATTAGGCTCAGAAAAAGGCCGAGCAGGACCAATCCCAATGTCAGTCGTGGTGCCCGTCGCGGCGCGCCCAGGCCCCAGCCGGCGGCGAGAGCCAGCCAGGGAACCGCCAGAACCAGGTCGCGCACCACCAGTTGCCGCTCGATGGCCCAGAACCAAACGACCAGGCCGACCAGCCAGGCGACGCCGGCCACGGCCAGGGGGCGCTCGGCCCATCGCTGCGCCATACGGCTCAGAAACGGCCCCTCGCCCACGGCCCGCGGCAGGGGGCGAAGCAGTCGGGTTACTGCCCCCGCCAGCACGGCCAGCGCAACCCAGGCCGACAGCCAGGGCAAGCCGCCCCAGTGGCCGAGGGACTGATTCCAGAGCGGCAACCGGGAAATAAGCGGCTGAGGCATTGGTGCGTTGAGGGCTCGCCACCAGAAGAGGATTCCTCCGAGAAGGGCTACCGACGTTGTTCCCCAGTCAAACCAGCGGCCCGGAGTAATCTCGCCCGTGGCGCGATCGGCCAGCAGTCGAACCGTGACCACGCAGGCCGTGGCCAGCAGCACGACAACCCCGAGCGGATGAATGGCCCAGGCCGCGACCCCGCAAAACGCGGCCGCCATGGCTGCCCAGGGAGACGAGTTCTTGAGCAGCAGACAAGCCAGTGCGACCATCGACAAGGCGGCGACCCAAAGCTCCAAGCTCATAACTTCGATGGGAACGGTCACCTGGGGACAGACCAAGAACGTAGCGGTAACCACTGAGGCTAGAAACGGACCCAGGCCGGGCCGGAGCAGGGCAAACCAGGCCAAACCCAACAGGGCTCCGGCGGCAACGCTGGCCAGATGCACGCAGACGACCGCGGTCGATGGTTTGACCGCGCGGAACAAGGCCCCCAGGGCCGGCCCTGCCAGGCTGGTTTCGAAGATCCAGCCGTGCGGTACCGTGGCGGCGATCTCCAGCCAAGGTGCTGGTAAGCCCTGGCGGGGGTCGAGTTCGGCCCACCAATCGCCGGCTCGGAACCAACCCAGCGCCGTGTCATCGTAAGCGGGGGTGTCGAGCGCGGGCCAGGTCCAGGCGGCCAGCGCCAGCCCCAGCAAAAGCCAAGCCAACAACCACTTTCCCCATTGCCGGCGAGGGCCGCTTTGCCGAGGCCCCCTGGGCAAGGTGGGGGGCGCGACGGCATCGGCGAGGCCCCGGCCCGACCCGGCGGACGGCGCTACCAACTCGGCGGACGGGGAGGGCGCGGATGGCGCGGCACTGCCAGGTGGAGTAGTCGGATTCGGGCGATCGGCTGGCCGCGGCTTGCGACGAGAACCTTTGCGCGACATCAACCGCTCGCTTCCAACACAGTCGCCCCGAAAGGGTTTGGACAAGCCCAGGGCCGAATCTTAGTGGCCGTCGATCGGCCCCACAAGCGAAGCCGAGCCTAGTGGCCCAGGCAAACCAGGTAAGCCAGGCGAAACGGCGCCGGCTCGAAAGGCGCGGCTGGTAACCGCGATTCGCTCTTGTCCGGGTCAGACCGAACGGCTACCTTCCCCGCCCTAGTCTGAAGCTGCCGCAGCGATCATCTCATCATCACTTCATCGTCAGCTTGCCCGACTGCTTCGCGACACCGGGCAGAGGAACGCCGAGTCATGGGGCGAGTGCCGCTTCGTTATCGCTTCGCCAGCCCTGCCCGAGCTTGCAGCCGGCGCTGGCTTGCTTGTGGTTTGGCGATTGCCAGTTGGCTTGGCGAACCTGCGGCCCAGGGACAGGAATCGCCTCAGCCAGCGTACGTGGGTTCGCCTAGCACTTGGTCGGGCTACCCGGCGCCGACCACCTCCCCAACTTCCGCGGCGCCGGCCGCAGCGCCCTACGCTGGGACTGGTTACCCGACAGCGACTGGTTACCCCACGGCGACTGGTTACCCGACGGCGAATGGGCCCGTTCCGCTGCCGCCAGCGGGTGCGGCGGTGCCGGTGTTGCAAGCGGCCCCCTCGCCCTCGGCCTACTACCCGGTTCCCCCGCCGCCGGTGGCCGCAGCCGAGGTGCCGATTTCGGCCGCGCCAGCTCCGGTTGTCAGCCCGGCAGCGTTGGCGCCGCCTGAAGTGGCGCTGCCTGAAGTGGCGCCGCCCACCGCACCGGTGGCTGCGCCAAGCGCGGCAGCTTCGACTACGGCCGACCAGGGGGCTGCCGAGGGGGCCGACGAAACCACCACCGCCGACGCACTACCCGATGAACCCCCCCCGAGCCTGATCGGGCGATTCTGGCCCTTCTCGTGGCTGCGCGCCAGCGAGCGCTCCTCAGACCTGCCGGCGCTTCCCTCGAGCGCGGCCGAGCCGATCGCGGCGGGCACCGAGCCGGCTGGCCAAACACTGCCAGCCGCCGAAGGACAAGAGAGCGCCGCAACCGAGGGATCGGCCGAACTGGTGGAAACCCCCGAAGGCGAGCTGCCCAGCGGCGATCCCGCCGACGGGGCCGCGGCCAGTTCCACCGTGGTGGTCGAGGCCCCGCCCAAGCTGTGGACGGGCAACGTCGACGTGGGCCTCAACGGCTCGGAGGGGAACACAAAGCTGTTCAACATTCGCGGCGGCCTGGTCGCCATCCGCGAAACGGCCTTCAGCAAAATCACCTTGAAGCTCAACTACCTGAACACCGACGCCAACCGCGTCGAGACGGCCGACCGGCTGTTTTTCGACGGACGACACGAATGGATCCGCCCCACCAACCTGTGGTCGGCCTACATCCACGAAACAACGGAATACGACCAGTTTCAGCCGTGGGATGTGCGAATCAACGTCGACGGCGGTCTGGGCTACCAGTTCATCAAGAACGACATCACCACGCTCGCCGGTCGAATTGGTCCGGGCTTTTCGCGCGAGTTTGGCGGTCCCGATGACCAGTGGGTGCCCGAGCTGGTTTTCGGCGGGGCCTGGGAACGAGTGATCTCGGCCAATCAGAAGCTGATCACCCAGGTTGATTTCTTCCCAAACATTACCGACTTCAGCCAGTATCGCGTGAACACGCAGGCCGCCTGGCAGATTACCTTCGACCAGGTGAACAACCTGAGCGTGAAATTCAGCATCACCGACCGTTACGACAGTACCCCCAACGGCGCTTTGCCCAACGACATAGATTACGCCACCACGCTGGTGTGGGGCTTCTGATCGGTCGCACGGCGTGGGCCGAACCGGGGCTGCGTCGTGGACTATGCCCCCTGGTTCGTCCAGCGGCGGCTTCCCCGACAGATTCCGGTGCCGGGGGGGGAGATGGCAGCCGGCCCCGGGGCCGCTACCATGGTCGGGCATGACACACGACGTTGCCTCGGCCCCGGTACTCATTGCCGGACACTGGCGATCGGCCGACGCCATTCAGGTATTTCGGGCCTATAACCCGCGGACGACCGAGCCGCTGGAGCCGGCCTACCCGGTCAGTTCTTGGAGCGATTGCGAGGCGGCCCTCAGCGCGGCCCAGGAGGCTGCCCGGCAGTTGCGATCGGTTTCGCCGGCCGCGCTGGCCGAGTTTCTCACGCGGTTCGCGGAGGCGATCGAGAGCCAGGCCGAGCCGCTCGTGGCCCTGGCTCACCAGGAAACGGCGTTGGCGGTTCGCCCGCGCTTGGCCGAGGTCGAGCTGCCGCGCACCACCAGCCAATTGCGGCAAGCGGCCGGGGCGGCCCTGGAGGGGTCGTGGGCGCTTCCGACGATCGATACCCGGCTGGGCATCCGCTCCTACCTGGCGCCCATCGGCCCGGTGGCGGTGTTTGGACCGAACAACTTTCCCTTGGCGTTTAACAGCGTGGCGGGGGGCGATTTCGCGGCCGCCATCGCGGCCGGCAACCCCGTAATCGCCAAGGCCAATACCTCGCACCCCGGCACCACGCGGCGGTTAGCCGAACTGGCGCTGCGGGCTTGTGAAGCCGCCGGGTTGCCTTCGGCCACGGTGCAGTTGATCTATCGCACCAACCACGAAGATGGACGGCGGTTGGTGGCCGACCCACGGTTGGGGGCCACCGGTTACACGGGCAGCCGCGGGGCCGGTTTGGAATTGAAGTCGGCCGCCGACGCCGCGGGCCGGCCCATATATCTCGAGCTGTCGAGTATCAATCCGGTCGTGGTGTTACCGGGCGCTTTGGAAGAGCGCGGACCGGCCTTGGCCGAAGAGTTCACCGGAAGCTGCTTGCTGGGTACCGGCCAGTTTTGCACGAACCCGGGCCTGGTGCTGGTGATCGACGGGGCCGCGACCCAGCGCTGGATCGACGATGTGACCGAGCGGTTCCGCGCGGCGCCGGTCGGGACCTTGCTTTCCCAGCGAGTGGCCCAAACGCTGGCCCACAGCCTGGCCACGCTGCGCCAGGGGGGGGCCGAGCTGCTGACGGGGGGCACTTCGGGCGGGGGCGCCGGCTACAGCCACTCGAACACCTTGCTGCGGGTTTCCGGCGACCAATTCTTGGGACGCGGCGAACTATTTCAGCACGAATCGTTTGGTAATGCGTCGCTCTTGGTCGTGGCCACCGACGGCGCGCAGGCCTGCCAGATTGTCGAGCGGCTGGAGGGGAACCTGACCGGTTCGATTTATTCCGCGACCGACGGAGCCGACGATCCGCTATACGACCTGATTGCCCCCGCTTTGCGGAAACGCGTGGGCCGGCTACTCAACGATAGAATGCCCACGGGCGTGGCGGTGAGCCCGGCCATGAATCACGGCGGCCCCTATCCGGCCACGGGGCACCCTGGTTTCACCGCGGTGGGCATTCCGGCGGCGCTGCGGCGGTTCGCCGCGCTGGAGTGCTTCGACCAGGTGCGTCCCCAGCGATTGCCGGCCGCGCTTCGCGACACAAACCCCAACGGCCGAATGTGGCGCCTGATCGACGGCGCCTGGACCCAGGCCGACGTGGCCGCCGCCGGTTAAGCGCGGCCCGATGAATCTCGGGATGGCAAATCGCGGCCCTGGAGCGCGGCCTGGTCGATCGCAAGCGGCCGTTAGAAGCCTCGCTGGGCGCGAATATCGTCGAAATCGCGCAGGTGGTAGCCCAGCCCCACGTAGTCTAATACGCGGCACAAACTGCGTAGTGCCACGCCCATGCCGTCGGGGCCGCTGAAGCCGCCGAATTGTCCGCCCCCTTTCAGGTGCGGTTCCAGGTCGAGAAACACCCCGGGCACACCGCGGCGTTTGAGCTTTTTCTCTAGCTTGGGCACGAGCTCGGCGAAATCTTTGAGGATGGCGTCGTGCCCGCTTCCCCCCACGTCGGCCGGCACGAAATGTTTCAAGGCGTCTTCATCGACGTGGGTCCCCGCCTTTCGGCCGCGGCCGCGCTTGGGCGGGTCGTAGTCTTTGATGTGCATCCAGCCGATGCCGGGCTTCATGGCCAGGTACTGGGCGAACAGCTCGTCTTTGTTGTAACCCTGGCAGAGGATGTTGGCCGCGTCGAAGATCAGCAGCAGCGCCGAATGGTCGACCTGGCGATAGATCTCGGCCATCAGGTGGCCGTTCTGGCCTACCAGGTTGCCTTCCACTTCCAGGCCGAAGGTCAGGTCCGAGCGATGACAGGCCTCGGCGATTTGGCCGAGTTGGTCGACCACCTGGGGCAGGTGCTGCCAGGGATCGGTCCCCTTGGGGTGATAGAAGGAGAACCCTCGGATCAGCTTGGTCTCGAAGGCATGGGCCAGTTCGCAGGCGGCTTTCACGTCGTGCGACAGGTACTTCTTGAACGGCACAAAGCGGTTCGAGGTGCCGTCGTCCTGGTCGAGTAGTTTAACCTTGCCTAACGGCGAACCGAGCGAAGCCACGCAAAGGCCGTACTCGTCTTCCAAATGGCGAATCTGGCGGATTTCAGCCTTGCTGAGCTGCATCACATTCTTGATGCCGCCCCCCACGTCGATAAACCGCACGCTGTAGTATTCCAACCCTAGCGCGGCGAGCGCGGCAAACTGCTGCAGGGCCGTCTTCTGGTTCGCGGCCTCGTCGGCAAACGCGCTCAATACAACCTGGGGCTGGGTACTCATCGCGTGCGGGGTCTCCAAGAGAATCGGCAGGCAGCCAAAAGAACGCTCGGGCACGCAGGCATTGTGGGAGCGGCCGGCCCGGCTCGCAAGGCCGCGAACCCCCGGCGCGGGTAAAATCGGCCGCGTCGCCACCGTCCGGTCGCCGCATAGCCAAGGGGGGCGCGGCCGGTTACCATTGCCGCATGAACAGCCCGAATCACGCCACTTCCGCTGGGCCCAGCCCAGGACACCAGGGAATTGCCGACGCGAGCGTGCCGTGGGTTCGACTCCGGGCCGGCATGGTCGGGCTGGGAATGATTTTTGAGGAAACCTATCGGCCCTTCTTCGAGCAGGCCGGCGCCGAGGGGTTGTTTGACCCGCGCTTTGGCGTTTGCCAGGTCGATCTGGCCGCTGTCGCCACCCGCACCGGCAAGCGGGCCGAGCAGTACCGCCGCGGCGCGCCGCAGGGGCTGCGCGGCTTTACCAGTTGCGTCGAACCGGGCTCGATCGATGCCCTGCTGGAGGCCGGGGTCGACCTGGTCTGCGTGGCGACGCCCGACCAGCGCCATTTCGAGCCGGCCCGGGCCACCCTGGCGGCCGGCAAGCATTTGCTGGTTGAGAAGCCCTGCGTGTTGTCGCTGGCCGAGTTAGATGAGCTGACCGCCCTGGCCGAGCGCCAGGGTGTGTTGGCCAAGGTGGTGTATCACAAGCTGCTCGATCCCGACCACAAAAAACTGCGCACGCTCGTGGCCGACGGCGAACTGCGCCATGTGAACCACGGCTATTGCTCGTTGCTCGAGCCCAAGCAAATCTCCGGCGAGCAGTTTTCCGAATGGATCACGGGGCGCAATCCCGGCACCTATGTGGCGGTGCACTACATTAAGCTGATCGACTTCACTTTCGGCGGGCGGCTGGTCAGCGTGAGCTGCACGGGGCAGCGCGGCATCGTGGGCCCGGCCGATGGCCCCACCTGGGACTCGAACCAGCTACGGCTGGTTTATCAGTACGACGACGGGCGCCAAGCCGCGTTCGATATTCACACCAGCTGGGTTACGCCCGACAATTTTCCGGGGTACGTCGAGCAAGAAGTGCAGTTCCGTTTCGACAACGGAATCTGGAACGGGCACAGCCGCAAGCGCGGGGTGGAATGCACGGTCGAGGGGCGCACCCCGCTGACTCGTAAGATAACCATGAACAACCACTACAACGGCACCTTTCTGGAACCCTGGGGCCAGCGCACCCAGCGCGGGTACGGCGTGGAGGTGCTCGAACGGTTTGCCCGCGAAGTGGCCTACGTGGAACAGGGTGGGCCGACCGACGAGCGGCCCCTGCGGTTGGCCGAGATGCGGGCCCTCGGCTACAACGACGTGCGGTCCGATCGCCAGACCGTGGCCGCCGTCCAGGCCCTGGAGGCCATCCTGGAGCGGGCCGCCGCTGGCCAGCCAGATGCCGTGGTTTATGTCAACCACGCCCAGGGCGGATTGGTTCTGGCGCTGCCCGGCCGCGAGCCACTCGAGGTGTTGTACGGCCCGAGGGTGTAGCCCAATTAACCGGCTGGGGCTGTGCATGGGCCCGGGTGACGGAATCGATCGCCTTAGCCAAGGAGCGCCCGAGTGAGTTCGTCGCTAAGCACTTCCGCCACGTACGCGCCGCAGCACGCCGGCGAGCTGGAATCGAACCAGGTTCGCCGCCGACTTGCCGCCGTCGAGCCGAGCGCCCAGCGCACTTTTACGCCCAGCCTGGCCGTACTGGCCAAGAGCGCGGGGGCGTATCATTGGACTCCCGAGGGGCGCAAGCTGGTCGATTTCACCTCGGGCGTGCTGGTCGCCAATTTGGGCCATAACCCGCGCCGCTGGTGGCAGCGGGTTCTTGAATACCTGGGGCTCGACGCGCTGCCGACCACGGGCGAGTTTCTGCAGGCCGCGCCGCTGAACGCCTATAACGCGGTGACCGAACTCGAAACCCTGGCCAGCGAGCGGCTCATTGGCAGCTTGCAAGGCCAACCGGGCGGCCGCCAGTTCGAGCAGGTGTTGTGGGCGGCCAGCGGCAGCGAGGCCATTCAGAAGGCCCTTTGGGCGGCGCTCGACTACCGGCCCGGGGCCGACATCATTCTTGCCACTCGCTACGGGTTTCATGGCAAGAAAGGGCTCGCCGGAGCGGTCACCGGCTGTGAAGAGGATCCCGATCGTGACGAGCGGGTGCGGTTCGTCAGCTTTCCCCGCGAGGAGTGCGGCTCGGTCGAGCGGCGCCGGGGCCCGATCGACCTGGCGCCCTATCGCGCCGAACTCGAGCGGTTGGCCGGCGAGTTTGGCGGGCGGCTGGCCTGCCTGATTACCGAGCCGTATTTGGGCGGGGGCGGATCGTTTCACCCGCAGCCCGAGTACCTGCAATTGCTCCAGCGGTTTTGTCGCGAGCAAGGAATGCTGTTTATTCTCGACGAGGTGCAGGCCAATTTCGGCCGGACTGGCCCGATGTACGCGTTTACCCGGTACGGTCTCGAGCCCGACGTGGTGGTGCTGGGCAAAGGGCTGGGCAACGGCGTACCGGTGAGCGCGGCCTGTGGGCGGGCCGGCGTGTTTGCCAGCATGCACTACGGCCAGGCCTCGGACACCTGGAGCGCCAATCCCCTGGCCAGCGCCGCGGTGCTGGCCACGCTCGACGAATTTGAAACCGGCGACGTGCTCCAGCGGGCGGCCGAGCTGTCGCAAGTATTGGAGCGCGGGCTAGTGCGGCTTACCGAGCTGCCCGCGGTGGCCCGGGTTCGCGGCGAGGGGGTGGTTTGGGGCGTGGAATGCCAGGCCCTGGGGTCGCAGACGGCCAACCAGGTGGCCGTGGCCGCGGTCGAAGCCTGTTACCTGGGGGACTCGCAGCGCCGGGCCTTGCACCTGTTGGGTCCGCTGGCCGGCAAAGTGATTCGGGTCAGCCCGCCGCTCACTTTGGCAGCCGACGAGGCGGCCGACTACCTGGACGCGATGTACGGCATTCTGGCCGAGCTCTCGCGGCGGCTGGCAGCCGGCTGAGCGGCGAAGCCGCTAGCTCATGCACCGAGGTGGAAGTAGTAGTAGCCCAGGTTACGGGCGTAACCGGGTGCGGGCAGGACGAGCCTCGGCGAGCGCTTGGCTCAAGCAGGTTGGCGGCGACCCGCGTGCGAACGCGCAAAAAACTCCCCCTTCCGCTAGCGGGCGGAAGGGGGAATGCGATTTCCGGATCGTCGGTTGTCGTGCCAGCGGGCGTTTGCCCGCCCCCGCTTATTCGCTAGCCGGCGGCTCGCCCTCGCTCGAGCTCTCCTCCCCGCCCGAGGCCACCGCGGCCGCCGAAGGCTCTTCCGCCACGGATCCCTCGAAGACCAATTGTTTGCGGTCGCCCACTTCCTTCACATTGACGGTGATGAGCGATTGGCCGGTGAACTCGCCCTTGAGCAGTTCCTCGCTGAGCGGATCCTCGACGAAGTTTTCGATGGCCCTCCGCAGCGGCCGGGCGCCGTAGTCGGTGTTCGAGCCTTTTTTGATGAGGAACTTCTTGGCTTCGTCGGTCAGCACCAGCTTCAGTCCGCGCTCGGACAGCCGGCCGCGAACCTTCGACAGCTCGATGTCGATTACCTGCTTGAGGTCTTCGACCTGCAGGTGGCGGAACACGATCACGTCGTCGACCCGGTTGAGGAACTCGGGCCGGAAGACCTTCTCGATCTGTTCGTGCACGCGTTGCTTCATGCTCTCGTACGAGGCGTCGTCGTCGGGGCGTTGGAAGCCGAACGAGGACTCGTTCTTGATCGCTTCGGCCCCCGCGTTGGTGGTCATGATGAGCACCGTGTTGCGGAAGTCGACGTTGCGGCCGAAGCTGTCGGTGAGCCGGCCTTCTTCCATCACCTGGAGCAGCATGTTGAACACGTCGGGGTGGGCCTTCTCGATTTCGTCGAGCAGCACCACGGCGTAGGGGCGGCGGCGAATCTTCTCGGTGAGCTGGCCCCCTTCCTCGAAGCCCACGTAGCCGGGGGGCGCCCCGATCAGCCGGCTCACGTTGTGCTTCTCCATGTACTCGCTCATGTCGATCTGGATCAGGGCATCCTCGTCGCCGAACATGAACTCGGCCAGGGCCTTGGCCAGCAGGGTCTTGCCCACGCCGGTGGGGCCGGCGAACACGAAGCAGCCCATGGGCCGCTTGGGGTCTTTCAGCCCGCTGCGGCTGCGGCGCACCGCCTTGGCCACCGAGACAATGGCCTCGTGCTGGCTCACCACGCGGCGATGCAGGTCTTTCTCCATTTCCATCAGCCGCTTGGAATCTTCGGTGGTCATCCGGGTCAGGGGGATGCCGGTCATCTTCGACACGACCTCGGCCACGACCTCCTCGTCGACCACGCCGTCGCTCTCGCGCGAGCGCTCGCGCCAGTCGCGGGTCAGGTTCTGCTTTTTCTTCTTCAGCTTGTCGGCCGAATCGCGCAGGGCGGCGGCCCGCTCGAAATCCTGGTTGGCGACCGCCTCTTCCTTTTCCTTGTTGAGCCGGGTTACCTCTTCGTCGATCTCTTTCAGATCGGGCGGGCGGGTCATCGAGCGCAGACGCACCCGGGCCCCCGATTCGTCGATTACGTCGATCGCCTTGTCGGGCAGGCACCGGCCGGTGATGTAGCGGCTCGACAGCTCCACGGCCGCCTCGACCGCGGCATCGGTAATGGTCACGCGGTGATGCTGTTCGTAGCGGTCGCGCAGCCCCTTGAGAATCTCGACCGTTTCCGGTTTGGTCGACGGCTCGACCATGACCACCTGAAACCGGCGATCCAGGGCGCTGTCTTTCTCGATGTACTTGCGGTACTCGTCGAGCGTGGTGGCGCCGATGCACTGAATCTCGCCGCGGGCCAGGGCAGGCTTGAGCACGTTCGAGGCGTCGATCGCCCCCTCGGCCCCGCCGGCGCCGACCAGGGTGTGCAACTCGTCGATGAACAGAATCGTGTTCTTGGCTCGGCGCACCTCGTTCATCACGGCCTTGATCCGCTCCTCGAACTGGCCGCGATACTTGGTCCCGGCCACCATCATGGCCAGGTCGAGCACCACGATCCGTCGGTCGGCCAGAATCTCGGGCACATTGCCCTCGACGACGCGCTGGGCGAAGCCTTCGACAATGGCGGTCTTGCCCACGCCCGCTTCGCCCAACAGCACCGGGTTGTTCTTGGTGCGGCGGCAGAGAATTTGAATCGCCCGCTCGATCTCTTTATCGCGGCCGATTACCGGATCGAGCTTGCTTTGGCGGGCCAGTTCGGTCAGGTCGCGGCCGAAGCTGTCCAGGGCAGGGGTTTTCGATTTGGGGTTCTTGGCCGGGTCCGAGGTGGCCGCGCCGCCGGGGTTGCGCTCGCTCCCTTCACCGCTTTCCACCCCATGGCCGAGCAAGTTCAGCACTTCCTCGCGCACCTCTTCGAGCTTCAGCCCCAGGTTGATTAGCACCTGGGCGGCCACGCCTTCCTGTTCGCGCAGCAGCCCCAGCAAAATGTGTTCGGTGCCAACGTAGTTGTGCTGCAGGTTGCGAGCTTCTTCCATGGCGTACTCGATCACCTTCTTGGCCCGCGGCGTTTGCGGCAGCTTGCCCATGGTGACCATGTCGGGACCGCTCTGCACCAGCTTCTCCACCTCGAGGCGGATCTTGCGCAGGTCGATGTCGAGGTTTTTCAGCACATTGGCCGCGACGCCGCTCCCCTCCTTGATCAGGCCGAGCAGCACGTGTTCGGTGCCGATGTATTCGTGGTTAAACCGCTGTGCCTCTTGATTGGCCAGTTGCATGACCTTGCGGGCACGGTCGGTAAATCGCTCGTACATGGTGCATCTCCGCACAAAACAGCGAGTCGGCCGGTCTGGCGACCAGCCCACTCAGGAATTTTGCTTCGCAGGGGGTTTCGTTTCCCAGCCCAGGGAGGCTGCGAGCGGGGTCGTTGAACCGGCGGCGCCGGCTCGGGCCGCGCCGATCGTGGGACCGAATCGTCGAGCAAGGCCGGCGCCGCTGCGCCCGGCTCGTCGACAACCTACTCGCCCGTCACCTTTCTACGCTCGCATTGCCACAAAAGACTAGGCCATACTCCAGCGGGGTGCCGCCTTAAGCGGCCCGACTCGGCGTGGTTTCGACGCGCGGCAGCCAGGCTGCCTCGGCCCCGGTCTCGCCCGGCGGTTCGGCCGAGTGCTGCCGCAGCCGGTCCCACTCGCGATCGATTTCCCAGCGCCAACCGTCAGAACCGTCAAACGTCTGCAGCCGGGTCAGCTCGCCGCGGGCCTCGCTCAAGCGGCCCGTGCGACGCAACAGCGTGGCCAACAACAGCCGGGCTTCGAGATCACGCTGGTTTCGGGCCAACAACCGGCGCAATTGCTGCTCGGCGTCGAGCCACTTCTGCTGCAAATATTCCGTCATCGCAGACTGAAACATAGCAGCAGCGGTCGGCTCGTTGGGGCTTCGGGGCGGCTTTCCCCAGCCTTGGGCAGCCCAGGCCGAGGAGACCCAAATTGCCACCACCGCCCCCCAGGCAGCCCAGCGGACACCCGGACCCACCGTTTCGGTCCAAACCCAAGTGGTTAAGATCGTTAGATTTAGGAATGCAGCGAAGATCAGCGCCAGGCAAAGGCCCGAGGCCGAACCGCGTTCCCAAAGGGGAACCAGTCCCGGCCAAAGACGCATTGCCCAGCGACTCTTAGACATCGCTCGTTCGCTCCGTCGCGGCCGACCCCCGAAATGGCCGGCGATCATCCCTGGAAACCTCGGCCGGAATTCTAACCCCGCCCCCCCGGTGAATCAAGGCAACTAGAAACCTGGCAAAAGGTTAGGTTCAAACGTATGGTCCTATTCGGATGCCTTGATCGGTAGCCGACCCCGCTGGCGGCTCGGCAACCCCGGTCGATTTCGTCCGAGAGTAGGACGGCTGCTTGCATCTGAAGTCGCAAGTTGTTTATTTGAATTTGGTTGCAACGAACGATCGAACCCGTCAGGCCGGGCAATGGGATACGAGCTAACCACCGCTGTGCGACGGGCCCTTGAGCTCCGAACCGAGGACCGGTTGGCCGGACCTGGCGAGCTGGTGCTGGCTGCCGTTCTCGCCCGCCTGTTGGCTCAGCCGGAATGCCGGGCGGCATTGCTACTGGCCGATGCGGGGATCTCGCAAGCGGCGCTTCGCTTACGATGGCCCGAACTGGACACCTACCTGTCTGGTGATCCCTCAGCGGTGACGCTGCCCGAGGAGGCGCCCCCCCACGCGAGCTATGACCCGGTAATTCGAGCGGCGCTGGAAGCTTGCTGCCGAGTTTTCGCCGACCACCCTCAGCCGCTGACGATCGGCAGCGAACACCTGTTGGTCGGCCTGGCGACCCTCGCCGTGCCCGTGGCGGCGTGGCTCACCGACCAAGGCTTCGACGTGGCGGCCGCGGAAGCCCGGGTACACCGCTGGCACGGACTGGTCCCGGGGCCATTGCCCCACGAGCGCGATCCCGAGGTTGATCCTCTGGGTTCGGAAACGGAGTCGGCCGGCGCGGCGGCCGAAGCGGCGCTCGACGTCGAGCCGCTTGAAACTCAAGTTTCCCCCACGCCGGATCTTCGTCCCGGGTGCGACCCAGACGCGACACCGCTGGCGGTGTGGCGCATTCTCGACGCCGCATCGAATCGCGCGCTGGAAGGATTGCGGGTCGTGGAAGACTACGTGCGTTTCGCGCTCGATGACCGGCACCTGACCGAGGTGGCCAAGACCTTGCGCCACGATCTGGCCGAGGTGTTGAGCGGGTTGCCGCTGGCGGCGCGGGCCGCGGCGCGTGAAACGCAGGCCGACGTGGGGACCCGTTTGACGACGCCCGGCGAGTATCGGCGGGGCGACCTGTGGGACGTGGCGCTGGCCAACAGCCGCCGCACGCTCGAGGCACTGCGAAGTCTGGAGGAACACGCCAAGCTGGTCGACGCGGCCGGGGCTGCCCGGTGCGAACAAATTCGCTACCGGATGTACACGCTCGAAAAGGCGATGTTGATCTGCCGGTGCGCGCGGCAGCGGCTGGCCGAGGTGCGATTGTATCTGTTGGTGGATGGCCGCGATTCGATCGATGCCATGCTCGACTTGGTCGATCCGCTGCTCGAGGCCGGGGTCGACGCCGTCCAGTTGCGCGACAAACGTCTGGGCGATCGCCAGCTCTTGGAGCGCGCCCGGGCCCTGGGCCGCCTGACTCGCGGACGGGCACTGTTGATTGTCAATGACCGCCCCGACCTGGCCGTACTGGCCGAGGCCGACGGCGTGCATGTGGGGCAGGAGGAACTGACCGTGGCCGACGCGCGGCGCATCGTGGGCCCCGGCCGGCTGATCGGGGTTTCGACCCATTCGCTGATTCAAGCCCGGCAGGCCGTGCTGGACGGGGCCGACTATTTGGGGGTTGGCCCTACGTTTCCTTCGTCGACCAAGCAGTTTTCCGAACACACCGGCACCGAACTGGTACGAGCGGTCGCGGCCGAGATCCGAACGCCGGCCTTCGCCATTGGCGGAATTGGCCCGAACAACGCGGCCCTAGTGCTTGCGGCGGGGGCCAGTCGCCTGGCGGTGAGCGGGGCGGTGCTGGGGGCGGCCGATCGGGTGGAGGTGGTTGGGCGTTTGCGACAGGCGCTTCGCGGCGCCGAAGGTGGCGCGAGCGAGGCAGGCCTTGACCGACAGCCAGGGCTAATCCCCTGAAGGCACCAGCAGCTCGCCGAGCAGCGATTCGAGTTGGTCCATGCTGGGTGCGGCGCCATTCCAGACTGCTTGAATCCGGCTTTTCTCGTCCACGATCACCAGCGTGGGGAGGGTGTCGTCGAACGCGCCCAGCCGGTGGAGGGCATCGCGGGTGATGTGTTCGGGGTCGGCGTAACAGACCAGGTCGAGTTGATGTTGGCGAACGAAGTCGAGCGTTTGCTGCCGCAGCGAGTCCAGATCCTCGTCGCTCTCGGCGCCGCACGAAACGGCCAGGAATTGAAACTTCTCGCTCCTGCGCAACTGGCGGTCGAGCTCGACCAGGCCCGGCAGTTCCTTGACACAAGGGGCACACCAGGTTCCCCAGAAGCAGACCAGCGTGATTCGCCCGCGCAGGTCTTCCAAGAGCACGGCGTCGGTACCCTGTCCCAGAGCTCGCAGTTGCAGTTGGCCCAGCGGCAGCCCCACGGCCCGATGCCGTTGGCCCTGGCCGGCGAACTGCTCGGGGCGGACGAGCAGGTAAACCAACAGCCCGGCGGCCAGCAGGGCGGCGGCGATCCAGACGCCCAGGCTAGCCGAAAGAGGCGCGCGGTGCCGGCGGCGGTGGCGATGACCAGAATGGTGGGCCTGGGGCTCGTGCATGTCGACCTCGGCGGGTCCACCGTTTCCCGCCGCCCCGCCTCAGGTTGTTTAGTGGCGAGCGCCGGAGGGAGCCAGGTCCAAGCCAGGCAGCAAGGTGTACAGGTAATAGGCCCGCGGCGCCGAAAGATCGAGCAGCGAGGCGAGCGTCGCCTGCGGGGGGCCGCCGATTGCCGAACTCATGAAGACCTCGTCAAACAGGCCGAGCTGGGCCTCGTATTCGACGATCTTGGTTTTGTCGCCGTCGAGATTGGCCAGCTCCAGCGTCCGCTCGATCGCCTCTTCCAGGAACCCCTCGCGATCGACCAAGCCCAGGTCGAGGGCCTGCTTGGTGGTAAAAATCTGGCCCGTGGCCACCTCGTCGAGTCGTGCGGGGTTTTCGGCCAGCTTGGGCCGGCCCGCCTTGACGATGTCTTTGAAACGGTTAAAGGTTTCGTCGACCAGCCCCTGGAAGATGGCCCGCTCTTCCTCGGTCATTTCCCGAGTGATCGAGCCCATTTGCTTCAGGCGGTGGCTGGCGATCGAATCTTCCTTGATCGACCATTCTTGCATCAGGCCCCCCACGTTGTAGTGCGGGATGATCACGCCGATCGAGCCGGTCCAGGTGGTGGGCTCGGCGTAGATGCTGTCGTCCTGATCGCCCACGGCCATGGCCAGGTAGTAGCCGCCGCTGGCGCAAAGGCTTCCCATGCTGACGACCAGGGGTATCTTGCGCTCTTCCGCCATTTGGCGCAGGTGGTGGTACAGATAATCGCTGCCGGTGACCGTGCCGCCGGGGGAATTGATTCGCAGGACCACGCCCTTGACGTGCTTGTCTTGTTTGACCGCTTCGATCTGGTCCTTGAAGTAGCCCTCGCCGGTGGTGATGGTTCCCTCGACGCGGATGATGGCAATTTTGTTGCGGGCCAGCCGGGCCCCGGAATGGTACTGCTCGCGCACGTCGACGTCGGGCCCCATCGATCCGCCGTATCCGGCCAGCAGCACGAGCAGACCGATCCCGCCGCCGAAGATTCCCAGCAGCAGCAGCCAGACCCACCAGCGCGAGCCGGCAGGACGGGGGGGCGGGGGCGGGGCAAAACCGTAGTAGCCGCGCGGCGGCTGCGGCGGAACCATTTCCGGCGTCACCAACGGTTCGGAATCTTGGGGCGGTAGCGAACCCTCGCTCATCCAAACACCTCGCGCGGTTGATGCGTGCTCGGGCGCCCCGGCCGCGATGGCAAGCCAATCTGGGCGCGACGGTTTCCCTCTCCGCCGGCATTGTACGTTGAACCCCCAAGTGCGACCAACGCGAACCCAGGCCGGCCAGGGGCTCCCCAGCGGACGCCGGTGTTGCCATAGTTCGGGTAGGGGCGGTAAGCTGTGCCGCGGAAAGAACCCAGAGCCAGGCCAGTTCGGGCGGCGTCCGGCTGGCTAACCCGGGCCCGGCCCGGCACCCACGGATGAGGGGAGAATTGCGGAGTGTACGTCGCCGCCTCGACCGAATGTTTCCCGGATTTGCCGCTCGACGCAGCGCTGGAGCGGTTGGGCGATCTGGAATTCAGCCGCGTAGAGATCGCCATTCACGAACGGGGCCAGCAGCTAAAGCCCTCGCAAGTGTTGGCCAATTTGGACCATGCCGTTCAGGCATGCCGGGAAACGCACCGGCTTAAGCCGGTGGCCTACAGCGTCGAGTTCGACGCCCCCGAAGACCAATACTACGAACAGTTTGCCGCTTGCTGCCGGCTGGCCAAGGCCACCAAGGTGGTTACCATCGTGGTGCCGGCGGCCGAACTGGGTACGCCCTTCAACGCCGAAATCGAGCGGCTCCGTGAGTTGGTGCGAATCGGTGCCATGGACGGGGTCCTCGTGGCCCTGCGAACCGAAGCAGGCTGCATGACTCAGGACCCCACCACGGCGGTCGTTCTGTGCGACAATGTGAAGGGACTCGGGTTGTGCTTGGACCCCAGCCATTACATCAGCGGCCCACACGCCGGCGGCAACTACGAACAGACCCTGAAACACGTGCTGCACGTGCGGCTGCGCGATACCACCAAGGACCAGCTCCAGGTCCGCGTGGGCCAGGGGCTGATCGAATACGGCCGACTGATCAGCCAGCTCAACAAGGTTCGCTACGAGCGGGCTTTGTGCGTGCACCTCAAGGCCATGGCCGACGTGGATCACTACGTCGAGCTGCGCAAGCTCCGGATGCTGCTCGAGACGCTGCTCTAAGCCGGTCGATAAGCTCTCGCCGAGCCCTGTGCCCACGGCGCGCTCAGGTGTAATCCTCTCGGATCGGGTGGAAGACATCGAGGGCGCGAACCGGCCGATCGCCGGCAATGACCTGGTGGAGCACGCCGCCGGGAATGCGCCACATCTGGCCGGGACCGATGCGGCGCCGTTCTCCGCCGACGATGAATTCGGCTTCCCCCTCGAGCATCAGCCCCATTTGTTCGTGGGGGTGGCTGTGCTCGGCCACCACGGCGCGCGGTTCCATTTCCACCAGCGACATCATCACCCCGCTAAGGTGCGAGGTGTAAATTCGCACCCCGGGGAAGATTTGGTGCTCTGAGCAGGCCGATTTATCGAAAAAGTAGTCGCTCATCGGGGCCTTTCCGATCCAGAAGCTTAAGGGGATGGGGCCTGGCCCGGGCAGAATTCGCCCCCCTCGGGCCTGGTGCGCCAATTCGACCAGGGGCCCGTGGCGGGGGGCAACCGTTCCGCAATGCGCAGCAACTGATTGTATTTGGCCAGCCGCTCGCCGCGAGCCAGACTGCCGATCTTGATCGAGGGGGCCGCCACGGCCACGGCCAGATCGGCCAGCGTGGCGTCTTCGGTCTCGCCGCTGCGGGCGGAAACCACGAACTGGTAGCCCGCCGAGCGGGCCAGCGCCACGGCCTGGAGCGTTTCGCTGAGGGTGCCCACCTGGTTGTACTTGATGAGCACGCTGTTGGCCGCGCCAGCGGCGATGCCCTGCTGGAGCCGGGCCGTTTGCGTGGCGAATAGGTCGTCGCCCACCAGCCAGAGCCGACGCCCCAGGCGCTCGGTCAGCTCACGCCAACCCGACCAATCGTCTTCGGCCAGGCCGTCTTCGAAACTGACAATGGGAAATCGGTCGGCCAACGCTTCCAACTGGTCCGTCAACTCGCCGGCCGAGAGCCCTCGATCGGGTCCGCCGCGCAAGTGGTAGCGGCCGTCGCGGTGGAAGTGGCTGCTGGCCACGTCGATGGCCAGCACCACGTCGCGGCCGGGTTCCAGCCCCGCTTGTTCGATCGCCTGCGCCACCAGCGCGGCGGCCTGCTGGGCATCTGCGAGCCGGGGGCCGAACCCCCCTTCATCGCCGACCAGGTAGCCCTCGTAGCCTGCCTGACGCAAGAGCCGGCCTAGAGCGTGGTAAATGGCCGAGATCCACGTCAGGGCCACGTCCAGATTGGGGGCCCCCTGCGGAATGGCCAGGAAATCTTGAAAATCGAGCTGCCCCCCCGCGTGCAAGCCGCCTGAAATCAGGTTCACCATCGGCATGGGCAAACGCGGTCCGGTCGGCGTTTGACGCGCGCCGGCCGGCTGCGCCGGGTTTGCTCCAGCGGCGCGGGCCAATTCGAATAGGTGCTCGTACAAGGGCCGACCCTGGGCCTGAGCCGCCGCGTGGGCCGCGGCCAACGAAACGCCCAACAGGGCATTGGCCCCCAAGCGGCTCTTTTGCGGCGAGCCATCGAGCTCGGTCAGTCGGCGGTCGAGCGCCGCCTGGTTGGCCGCGTCGAGGCCCAACAGGGCGGGCGCCAGCACCGAGCGCACATTTTCCACGGCCTGGCGCACGCCGCGGCCCGCGTAGCGCGATGGATCCGCGTCGCGCAGCTCACAGGCCTCGGCCCGGCCCGTGCTGGCGCCCGAGGGAACCAGGGCTCGCCCCCAGCCGCCGTGGTCGGTGCGCACCTCGACCTCGACCGTGGGCCATCCCCGGCTATCGAGCACCTCGCGGGCCCAAATCTGGCGAATCGGGCAGTCCACCAAAAACCCTCCCGGGCGCGGCTCAGAAGGTGCTCATCCGGTCGCGACAAATCGCCAACACGTCGGTCCAGTCGCTTTGCGGGTGACGAAGCAGGTACCAACACAGCCGGCGGACGGCCTCGCGGCGCTTGGGGTCGTCGAGATAGTCGACGCGGCTGGTCCCGTCGATCCGGGCCCAGCAGCAGCCGGCGAAGTTTTGAATCGATCGCTCGATGAGTTTTTCGTACTGCAGCTCGCCTGCCTTGGGGCGAACCGCCGGCTCGTAGGCCTGCCAGAAACGCTGGGTCAGCCGGAGCAGCGGTTCGTGGTTGGGGCAGTGGTAAAAGGCCTTAAGTACCAGGTGGGCCAGCATCAGCCCCAGGTCGAAGGCGGGGTCGCCAAAGTGCCCCGTTTCATAGTCGACCAGCACCATCCCCTGCTCGTGCACCAGCAAGTTCTTGGGGGTGAAGTCGGCGTGGACCAGGCAACGCGCGTTCTCCAACAGCGAGCGGCTCAGCGCTTCGAGCCGGCGGGCCGCCTGGGGGTGGGCGCGCGCGACGGCGCCGTAGTAGGGGTCGAGCCGCAGTTGATGAAAGAAACGTCGGTCGTGCATCTGCCGGGCGAGGTCGCGATCGAGCCAGGTGGCCGAGTGAATCCGGCCCAACAGCCGGCCGCTGGCCGCGGCCCGTTCGGGCTCGATGCGGCCCGCCAACAGGTCGTGTTTCCAGGGGCGGCTATCCGCCGGCGCGGCGTTCATGCCGAAGAGGTAGTTTTCCCACTCGACGAATTGCACCTCGGGAACCTGGCCGGGGTCGACCACGCGGTAACAGGCCCGCAGAACGTCGATTTCCCGCCAAATGCGCTCCACGCCGCAGTACCAGGGCTGAGGGGTACGCAATTGGGGGCGGGCCTGCTTCAAGACCCAGGGTAAGCGGCTACCCGAGGGGAATCGCACCAAGAGCACGACGTTCGATACGCCGCCCGAGAGCTCCTCGACGGTCACTTGCTCGTCGGAACCTACATAGCCGAAACGCCGTAAATGTTCGGCCGCATTGTCGGCGTTAATCCACAACATGTGGTTGCAAAGACCGTCGGCCCGGCGAAGGTTCGTGGCGGTGCTCGGCGCCGGTTTCAGGGCCGAGCGCGTCAGGTGGTGGGCGGATTGTACCCGCATCGCCGCGCCGGCGGCATTCCCCCTGCGGCGGTCCTTTCAAACTGGGGATTTCGGAGCCGCCGAGTCGGGCTTTTGCTCCTCGGAAGCTAGCTCGCCGAGCATGCGAAACAGTAGTTCCATCGGTAGCCCGACCACGTTCGATTCGCTGCCCGAAACCACGTGAACCCAGCCTAGCCGGTCCTGATAGCCGAAGGCGCCGGCCTTGCCCTCCCAGTCGCCGCTGGCCAGGTACGCGTCCAGCTCTGCCGGGCTGAGCGGGTCCATGCGCAGCTCGGTGCAATCGACCCGCACCCGGGGCTGCCCCAGCGGGCGCGGCCACAGGCAAAGACCGCTGTAGACCCGGTGGGCTCGGCCGCTCAGGGTGGTAAGCATTTGGCGGGCATGGGCTTCATCGAGCGGCTTTCCCAGCTTCTGTCCTTGGCATTCGGCCACCGTGTCGCAGGCCAGGATCAATCCCCGCTGGCGCCGAGCAGCCACGTCGCAGGCCTTTTCCCAGGCCAGGCGGGCAACGTACTCGGCGGGGCCCTCGCGGCTGCACAGGCCGCACTCGTCGGGCGAACTGGGCGGGTCGATGTCGAACTCGAACCCCGCCTCGCTCAGGAGTTCCCTCCGGCGGGGCGACCGGCTGGCCAGGATGAGATGGGGTAACTCAGCAGCCATGGTCACGATTGGGCAATTCGGGCGACCGCGCGGGCAGCTCGGCCCCCGGGGCTCGGCTCGGCGGCGCGCGGCCGATACGATGGTCGCTGGCGGGCCTGCCGGCCGAAGGGGCCGGGCCGAGGACCAACGCCCGATTCTAGTCGGAGCCGGGCCCCGACCGCGAGATTGGCCGGCCGCGCGACGCGGCCCCGGTTCCCCCTGGTGCTACCCGGCGTGCAAGTCCTCTTTGAAGACAACCACTTGCTGGCCGTGTTCAAGCCGGCCGAACTGCCGACCATGGGGGTCGCCGCTGGCGACGACAGCATGCTCGAGCGGGCTCGCGAGTACGTGCGCCGCAAGTACCATAAGCCGGGCAACGTGTACCTGGGGGTGGTGAGCCGGCTCGACGCCCCGGTGACCGGCGTGTTGCTCCTGGCCCGCACCTCGAAGGCCGCGGCGCGGTTGACCGAACAGTTTCGCGCCCGCACGGTCGAGAAGATCTATTGGGCCGTCGTCGCCGGACGGCCGAGCCCGGCCGCGGGGGCCTGTCACGATTGGGTGCTCAAAGACGAGCGCCAGCGCCGAATGGTGGTGGTGCCGGCCGGGCAACCCGATGCGCAAGAGGCCGTGTTGCGCTACCAAACGCTGGGGTACGGGGCGGTGGGGACGCTGCTCGAGGTGCAACTCGAGACCGGCCGCAAGCACCAAATTCGCTTGCAACTTGCCAGCCGCGGTTGGCCGGTCTGGGGCGACCGGCGCTACGGCTCGACCGGGCAGTTTTCACCAGGAATTGCCTTGCACGCGCGACGCCTGGTTTTTCAGCACCCCGTGGGGGGGCGCACCGTCAGGCTACAGGCACCCCTTCCGGCAAGCTGGCGGCGCCTGGGCGTTGCCGACCCCGGCGCGGAAGATGCGCCGCAAGCCGAGGGGCCGCGTTAGGCCGCCCGAGGCTGCGCAATAGCTCGATCCGGCCGTCCTGCCGGGTTCGCGGTGTTCTGCCCGAGGCATGGGAATACGGGAATCCCCCGCGGGGCCTAATTGCGAGCCCATCGGAGCGCGGTTAGCATCGATTGGTCGGGCCGCGGCCCCCCGATCGGTAAGGGGCATGCCCGAGAAGGTTTCGCCGCGAACCGGCGGCGATGGGTTACAACGCAATCTCAGCCCCCGAGTGGAATTGGCAATGTCACGCACGATTCGCGGCGTCGTTCCCCCGATCATAACTCCCTACGACGCCGAGGGGCGCATCGATCGGCTGGCCCTGCGCGAGCTGGTCGAATGGTACGTTGCGGCCGGCTGCCACGGGCTGTGGGTATGCGGAGGCACCGGCGAAGGGGTGAGCCTGTCGCGCGACGAGCGGGCACAGATGGCCGAACTGGTTCAAGAGTTGGTGGCCGAACGGTTGCCGATCGTGTTTCACGTGGGGGCTGCCTCAACGGCCGACGCCGTGGCCGCCGCCGAGCGATGTGCGGAGCTGGGGATCGATGCCATCTGCAGCGTGCCCCCCTTCTTCTACGGCAAGAGCGACGCGGAAACGGTGGAGTACTTCCGCCGCCTGGGCGATGCCACGGACCGGCCGCTCTGGATCTACAACCTTCCCGACGCCAGCGGCCGGCCGATGACGGCGCCGCTCGTCGCCGAGATTGCCGAGCGGGTACCCTCGGTGGCCGGCATGAAGCACTCGGGTACGAATCTGGATCTGGTGGTCGAGGTGCTGCGGGCCCGGCCCGATTTGAACCTGCTGGTGGGGCGCGGCGAGCTGACGTTGGCGGGCCTGGTGCTGGGGGCCCAAGGGGTGGTTTGCGCATCGCTCTGCATGGCACCCGAGCGGTTCGTGGCGCTTTACCAGGCCTTCGAGGACGGCCATCTCAACGAGGCCATGAGCCGGCAAGCGCATGCCACGCGGGTCAAGGAGATTTACGCCACGTACCCGGTCATCGGCTCGACGAAATGGATCAACAGCCGGCAGATTGGCATCGACTGCGGTCCGCCGCGAGGCCCTTTGGCCGGCATTTTGCCCGAGCAGGAGCCGGGGCTGCTAGCCCAGGCCCAGGCGCTGGGCATATTGACGAGCGAATCGCGAGCCGACCTGGGGCGCACCGCCCCGGCCGTGCCGCGGTAGGCGCTCCGCGAAAGTGGAGCGGTTTCGCGCTGACCCGCTCGGCGGACGACGCCCCGCGGCGGCTACCGCACCGCCGGCGGGCGGCTCAGGAAGGCGAACAGGTCCGAGATTTCGTCGAGCGTGAGCTCGTCGAACAACCCCTCGGGCATGGCCGACTTGGAACTGGGCACGATCTCGTCGATCTGGTCGCGGGGCACCTCGCGCTTCTCGCCGTTGGATTCCAAAATGACCACCACGTCCGACCGCGAAGGATCGACGATTCCGGTAAAGGTACGGCCATCGTTGGTAAGCACGGTCTTCGAGGCATACTGATCGGAGATAACCTGCGAGGGGTGCAACACCGACTCGAGAATCTCTTTCCGCTGGAACCGCTGGCTGACCGTGGTCAGATCGGGCCCGAGCCCTTCCCCACGGCTGCCGTAGCGGTGGCATTTGACGCACTGGGCCTTGGTGAACACCCGTTCGCCCCGGGCGGCGTTGCCCCCCTGGCCGTCGGCCGAGGCCAGGTATTCGACCAACTGGGGCAGGGCCCAGCGGGTTCCGGTGGCCGAGGTGGGCAGTACGGCCGGGGGCAGATCGGGATACTTCTCCGCGAACCATTGCTGCCAGGTGGCCATGGCCGCGTCCCACTTGGCGTCGTTTTCGTAGGGCTTCTCGCCGGTCCACTTTTCCAGGATCGCCAGCGAGTACTTGGCACCCTCTTCCTTAAGCTTTAGCCCGCACAAGATCACTTGCCGCAGCGGCTCGGGTTGCTCGGGAACCTGATCGACCTCGGAAAGCCTGGCTAGTACTTCGCGGGCGGCCGCCCCTTCGACCACGGGCAGCGACCGGAGCAGCAGGGGGAAATTCTCGCCATTGGGCTCCTGCGCCAGGCCCATGGCCAGGTCTTCGCGGCGGTCGGGGGTGCGCTCGAAGGCCTCGCGCAGGTACTTCATCGCTTCGGCGTCGCGGCTGGAGCCAAGCACCGCCACGATGCCGGTGCCCAGGCGGCGGGCCGCCTCGGAATCGACCGCCGTTAACTGGCGATCGATCTCAATCAGCCGGGCGATCACTTCCGCCGAAGGGTGCTCGGGAAGCCGGTACAGCGCCATCAAGGCCCCATTGGGCAGTTCCGTGGCACGATCGAGCACGGCCCACAACTCGTCTTCAGTCATTTGCCCGACAAAGTCGCGACAGACGTTGTCGATGTAACCCTTGAAACTATGCCCCCCCGGCAGATCGCGGGCATATTCGTAGAAGGCCAACAGGTCCATCTTTTCGGGTAGCGTCCAGCCGGTGTTGAGGAAGCGGGCATAGAACGCGACGTGCAGTTTTTCGACCAGCGGAACCTCGTCGTTGGCCAGTTGCTCCATCATCCGCTCGGTAACGCCGGCGGGCTGCAGGTAGGCCAGCAGCCGCACCAGCTCGCGATTCATCTCGGGATTGAGCGAGGGGTACTCTTCGGCCAACTGTTGGCGCAGCTCTCCCGCCGCGTCGGGGGCGATCTTGCCTCGGTCGAGGGCCACTTGAATTACGCGCAGCAGGGCCAGGAATTCCTGGTCGGCCACGAAGCCGCGCATGACTTCGCTGGCCCGGGCCAACACGGCGTTGACGGTGACCGGCTGCGGGTCGAGGGCCAAGAGGGCGGCGGCCCCCTCGACGAACAGCCGCGGATTGTCGGTCGAGAGAATCGTCGACTGCCATTGGTCGACCGGCGCGCGCTCGAGCGCCATCCGGGCCGCCCAGCGGACGAACACCGCCGGATCGGCAGCCAGTTCGAGCAACTGCTCCACGGGCGGGCTCTGTCCGCTGCGCAAGAGCGCCTGACAGGCATGGCGGCGTACGCCGGGATCTTCGTCGTCCAACAATTCCACCAGCCGGCTGGCCGTGTCTTCGCCGGCGTTGACCCCCATCAGGTAGGCCGCTTTGGCCCGCACCTCGGCCGACTCGGTTTCCGACAGATCGAGCAGCAACTGGCTGCCGGGGAAGGGGCCCACCAGTTGCATCAGGTCGAGGGCCCGGGTTCGGTCTTCGGCCGCGGCCCGGGCATCGAGGGCCAGGGCCTCGAGCTGTGAATCCCAGGCGTCGCCCAGCTTAAGTTTTAAGTTCGCCACCCTGTTTCGCCCCCAAGCACTGGTGAGCTGGGGCTGGCGAATCGCGGGCATTACGCCCGGGTATTTGGGCCGGGGCGGCACCTTGCCGAGCCAGCGAACGCGGTAAAGCCCCCCCTCGGTACCGCGGCCGCCAGTGGAGAAGTAAAGCCAGCCATCGGGCCCAACCGCCAGGTCGGTCACGTTGAGCGGGCGGCCCTGCAGAAAGATTTCGCTGCGGGCCTGGTAGCTACCTCCGGCGCTTTGCAGGCGCACGGCCACGATGCGTCCGAGCGACCAATCGGCCAGAAACAGCGCGTTGTGATACCGCGCCGGAAACATGTAATGGTTGTAGCATTCCACGCCGGTGGGCGAGCCTCGCCCGATATCGATCGTGGCGGGCAAGCTGTCGAAGAAGTAGGCGGGCCAGTTGGCCCAGCCGCTCCGCCAGCCGAACTCGGCGCCGGGTACCACGTGGTTCACCCGCGTGGGCCGGTACCAGGGCAAGCCCACGTCCCACTCCATGTCGGAATCGAAGGTGAACAGGTCTCCCTGGCGGTTGAAGGCCATGTCGTAGGCGTTGCGAAATCCGCCGGCGTAGAGCTCGACGAAGCTGCCGTCGACGTCGGTGCGGATCACCGTGCCCCCGGGGGCCTTGATGCCGTGGGCATGGCCGCCGGCGTCTTCGTACCGTGGCTGGACCAGATCCCCCTCGTAATAGTGCAGCAGCGGGCTGGTGGGCTCATACTCCGGCTCGGCCCGGGCGTGATTGCCGATCATCAGGTAGATGAACCCGTCGGGTCCGAGCACGGGGGCGTGGGGGCCGTGTTCGCCCATGCCGCCGACGAACTTGAAGAGCAGCTTGATGTCGTCGACCACTCCGTCTCGGTCGCTGTCGGTCAGGCGATAGAATCCGGTCTTCTCCGGTCCATCTCCCACGGCGAAGACTTGCCCGTTGAGCGGCAGGATGCCGTGGCAGTTGGTGAGCTGATCGCAGTAGGTGGAAACCACGTCCCAGGAGCCGTCTTGGTCCTGATCCTGGATCAGCAACAAGGGGCCCCGTTCGCGCGAGGCGATGATCTGCCCCAGCTCGTTAAAGGCCATCGCCACGAGCGAGCCGGTTTGATCGGGCCGGGCCACCCGCTCGACACGGAACTCGGAGGCGATGCGGAACCGTCCGCGGCCGGCGGCCCCCATGACCTGGTCCCCCCAGGGGGCGGCCTGTCCCAGTTCCCCGAGAACGCGGGCCGGCTTCCAGTTGTCTTCGCGGAAGTTGGGCTGCTGCCAGAAGCGGGCCTCTTCGGTGCTGGCCCTCCAGGTGCCGTCGGTCGAGTACGAGACGTCGGTGTTTCCCTTGTTACGCACCGAAACCGACGCCACCATGCCCGCGGCGCCGGTGCCGCTATTCTCGGCGCGGACGGCGATTACGTTGCGGCCGCGAAACAGCAAGGGCAACAGGTCGTAGGTATCGAGCTTCTTCCAATCCTGACCCGCCCCGACCCGGCGGCCGTTGACGTACAGCTCGTAGCGGTCGTCGGCCGTGATCTCGATCTGGGCCACCTCGGGGTTCTGGACGCTGAACACCTTGCGGAAGTAAACCGCGCCCGGCGGGAAGGTGGTTCCCTCTCCGTCGGAGCTCCAGATCCACTGGGCTTCGCCCGAATCGACCGCCTGGGCCAGCGTGGATTCTCCGCCGGCCAGGGCGGCCCCCAGCCAAGCACTCAGCACCAGTCCTGCACGCCTCGTCCATGCTCTGGAGCGGCCCTGCATTGCGTACCTCATTGGTCGATGATCGAAGAATGGGATCGGCCAGAACTTTCCCCCACGCGCCGGTCCAGCGCCCCCGGCACGGCGTGGCCCCAGCGTACCGGGCTGAACCAGCCGCGACAACCGGAGTGAGCCGCGCGGGGGGCCGAGCCAGGGCGCCGGCGAAACGCCTGCGCCACGGGGCGATATCAATGCAAGCGTTGGCCCGGCTTGGCCCCCGTGTCGGGGCTGAGCACGAAAATGTCTTTCCCGCCGCCGCCGGCCGCCACGACCATTCCTTCGCTGGTGCCGAACGACATTTGCCGGGGGGCCAAGTTGGCCACGAACACGATCAGCCGCCCGACCAGACCCGCTGGATCGTAGGCGCTTTTGATGCCCGCGAACACGGTGCGGCGCTCGTCGCCCCCCAGGCTCAGAGTCAGCTTCAGAATCTTCTTGGCCCCGGGCACCTCTTCGGCAGCCAGCACCCGGGCCACGCGAAGATCGACTTTGAGAAAGTCGTCGATCGTAATCGTCTCGGCGAGCGGCTCGGCGGCCAAGGCCTCGGGCCCGTCGACGGGCGGAGCACTTCCGGCGGCCGCAGGGCTGTGGGCCGCGCTCGCGGCGGCGGCACCCCCTTCGCCGGGCGCCGACTGACTGTTTTCGATCATGGCTTGCACCTGTTTGGGTTCAACCCGTTTGAGCATGTGTTGAAATTCACCCACCGCCGTCCCCACCACCGGTTCGGCCGATTCGCGCCAATCCAGGAGCGGTACCCCGAGCAAGGCCCGAGTCTGCTCGGCCAAGCGCGGCAACACCGGCGCCAAGTAAAGCACGAGTTGGCGAAACAAGTTGAGGGCGATCGTCGAAACGTCTTGCAGCTCGGCGGCACGGGCCGGGTCTTTTTTCAGGTTCCAGGGAGCCCGCTCCTCGACGAACTGATTGGCCCGATCGGCCAGGGCCATGACCAGCCGCATCGCGCGGTTGTAGTCGAGCCCTTCGTAGGCCGCCGCGATCGCCTCGCCCGCCTCGGCCGCGTGGCGGAATAGCCCGCCATCGTCGGGGTACCGGGCCGAGAGCCCCGTTTCGCGCACGAATCGGGCCGTGCGGCTGGCCAGGTTGACCAGTTTGCCGACCAGGTCGGAGTTCACCTTGGTGACGAACTCCTCCAGGTTCAGGTCCAGGTTGTCCAGCCGGGGCGTCAGCTTCGAGGCGTAATAGTAGCGCAGGCAAGCCGGATCGAGGTATTCCAGATAGGTCGAGGCCAGCACAAAGGTGCCGCGCGTCTTCGACATCTTCTCGCCATCGACGGTCAGGAACCCGTGCACATGCACCTGGGTGGGTAGCGCGTAGCCGGCGGCCTGAAGCATGACCGGCCAAAACAAGGTGTGAAAGTAGGTAATGTCTTTGCCAATAAAGTGATGAATCTCGGCCTCGCCCCGCCACCAGTCGTCGAGCGACCCGCCCTGCTCGGCACACCAATCGGCCGTGCTGGCGATGTAACCGATGGGGGCGTCGAACCAGACATACCAGTAGTGTTCTCCGCCGGTGCCGGGGATGTCGAAGCCGAAGTAGGGGGCGGGCCGCGAAACGTCCCAATCGCGCAGCGGCTCGGCCAGAAACGCGCCGGCCAGCCAGCGGGCGACGTCGTCTTGCAGGTGGCCGCCGCGCTGCGTCCATTGGTCCAGGAAGGCGTGCCGCTTCTCCGTGTTGACGAAAAAGTGCTGGCTCGAGCGCAGTTCGGGCTTGGCCCCCGAATGGGCGCTGCGCGGCTCGATGAGTTCGGCAGCGGTGTAGGTGCGGCTGCATTTCTCGCAGCCATCGCCGTACTGGTCGGTCGCGCCACAGTAGGGACAGGTTCCCCGCACGAACCGGTCGGCCAGAAAGGTGCCGGCCACGGGGTCGTAGAGCTGCTCAACCGGCCGGGTTTCGATCAGCCCGGCCGCGTTCAATCCGGCCCAAAACTCGGCGCAGAGCCGCCGGTTCGAGGGGCTGTGGGTGCTGCCGTAGTGGTCGAACTGGACGTCGAATCCGGCGAAATCGCGGCGATGGGCGGCATGCATGTCGGCGATGACCGCCTCGGGCGGGCGCCCCTCTTGCCGGGCCCGGATCATGATGGCCGTGCCGTGGGTGTCGTCGGCGCAAACGAACAACACCCGGTGGCCGCGAAGCCGCTGCAGCCGCACCCAAATATCGGTCTGAATGTATTCGACCAGATGCCCCAGATGGATATGTCCGTTGGCGTAGGGCAGCGCGGCCGTGACCAGAATCCGCTTGGACGGCATCCAGGATTTCCTGCGAATTGGGTGCGTTGATCCGTCGAGCCGGGTATTGTAGTGAAAACCCGGCCCCTCGCAGAGGCCGGCTTGGGCTCCGGGTCGTTGAGGCGGCGGGCCCCCCCGAGTTTTGGCGACGTCGCCGGTGATCGTGCATCGACGTTTTGGGGCAGGCCGCCCGGGGCCGAGCCCGGACAGCGATCGGGGTGCGTTGTGGCGCACATCTTCACCACCCACGGCCGGCAGCCGCCCCGCCCTCTGGCGGCAGGCGGGCCGAAGCTTTCGCGCCGCCGGCTGTTACAAATCGGCAGCCTGGGCGGGCTCGGCCTGAACCTGGCCAGCGCGGCCCGATGGGCGGCCGCCTCGCCGGCCGAGCCGGCTCGGCAGGGTTTACCGCCGCTGGATGCCTGCATTCTCATTTTCTACTACGGTGGTCCGAGCCATATCGATACCTGGGATCCCAAGCCCCTGGCCCCGCGCGAAGTGCGGGGTGAATTCGCTCCGATCCAGTCGCGCGTGCCGGGGCTGTGGCTGACCGAACAGGTTCCGCACACCGCGGGGGTGGCCGAGCACCTGGCCGTGGTCCGCAGCCTGCACCACCCGATGCGCAATCACAATTCGGCGGCGGTCGAGGCGCTCTGCGGCCGCACGCCGCTGCGGGGAGATTTGGAGCTGTTGGCCAACGACCCGGCGACCGACTTCCCCTGTTACGGTTCGGCCGTGGGGCACCTGGTTCCACCGCGCGAGCAGTTACCCGTGAGCGTGGCGCTACCCCATGTGATGTACAACGTGGTGATGCTGCCGGGGCAGACCGCCGGATTCCTCGGGCCGGCATTCGACCCGCTGCGAATTTCGGCCGACCCCAACGCCGTGCCGTTTCGAGTGCCGGAACTAGAGCTACCGGCCGATTTCACCTTCGACAAGCTGGCCAGTCGCCACGCGCTTTGGCAGTCGCTCGATGGCCAACTGGCCTCGCTTCGCGCGGCCCGAGACCCCGGCCAACTCGACCATTACTACCAGCGGGCATTCTCGCTCTTGGAGAGCAACGCCCTGCGCCAGGCTTTGGCGCTGGACCAGGAAACCGCGGCGCGGCGCGAGCGCTACGGGCGCACCACGCACGGCCAGAGCGTGCTCTTGGCTTGCCGCCTGGTCGAGGCGGGGGTGCGATTCGTCAGCGTCTACGACCGGGTACACAACGGCCTGAACAACTGGGACACCCATCTGGACAACTTCGGCCGGCTGAAAAACGACTTGCTGCCCCCCACGGATCGATCGCTGGCCGCGCTGATTGCCGACCTGGCCGAGCAGGGACGGCTGGAGCGCACCTTGGTGGTGGCCCTGGGTGAGTTCGGCCGGACGCCCATGATTAACGCTCAGGCGGGTCGAGACCACTGGCCCGATTGCTACAGCGTGATTCTTGCCGGTGGCGGTGTCGTGGGGGGCGCCATTCACGGCCAGAGCGATCGCCTGGGAAGCTCGCCGGCGCAGGACCCGGCGACCCCCGGCGATTTGGCCGCCACGATCTTCTGGCGATTTGGTCTGGATCCGCATCAAGAGGTTTTCGATCCCAGCGGCCGACCCTACCGATTGGCCGAGGGAGAGCCTTTGCGCAATTTGTTCGGCGTCGGCTAACGCCCGTCGGCGGAGGAAATCGCTCGTTTCTCGCCGCGCAAGCCGCGCGCCGTTTTGACCGTGCCCATTTCCAGGGGTATGGTTGCCTATGGCCCTTGGGCCGACCGCCGCCGCGATTGGGCGCGGCGCTCTTGGTACGCGAAAGGCGCGCTCATGGATCGCTTCTTGTCCGAGTCGCTGCTCTGGCTGGTGGGTTTCTCGCTGTTTGCGCTCGTGCAAATCGCGGGGGGAATCACACTGGGCCGCTGGCTGGGGCGGGCCAGTCGCCGGTCGCAAATGGTCGAAAGCGTGCCCGCGTCGGGCCAGCTGGCGAATTGAGCGACGAGGGCGCAGGGCCGGAAAGCGGCCCCTGGCGAGCGGGTCCGCTGCTGTGGCAGCCCCCGGGCGGCGCAATAAAAAAGGATCAGGGTCATCCGGTCCGTCGGATGACCATGATCCTATTCCTGAAACGGGACTGAGCGTGTCCCGTCCTCCCGGTGCCGATCGGCTACCCATCGTATCGGCCGGCGTCTGGCGGTCGCTAAAGAGGGAATCGGAGAATCGCCGGGGTGGGCCTGTTTTCGGCCGCCGCGGTAGGGGGGCGCCAAACAAAAAAACGAGGGATCGACCGTTGGGTCGATCCCTCGCGTCCAAGTTTGGGATGTTCCGTCTTGAGTCTCCTCCCCAGTCGACCCAACCCGAAACGTCCCACAACTCTCCTACTTTCAGGTCCGGCCGCTGGCTTATCGCCAGAGCGTGCTCGCCGGCGAGCCATCCGAGGCGGTCAGTTCGCGCTCTTGGGGCTCGTCTCCCTCGGGACGATTCTGTTCGTCGGACGAGGGCGAGAAGGGGCCCAGGTGCGGCCCCTCGGGCGATTCGATCACTTCGGATTGGTCCGCGGGGACAACCTCACCGGCCCGGCTCGAACGGGCGCCCTGGGCGGGGCGTCGCGATCGCCAATTCTGCGGGTCCTGGTCCATGGGTTGCTCGGGCTGCCGCAGTGGCGCTCCGCGCGGCACGACGGTCTCGGCGGGGCCCAAGGTGCCATCGGTGGCCGGTTCGCGTTGCACCGGAGCGGAGTAGACCGGCTCGGCGGTGTCCCAGCCCGGTGTGACGGTTACTTCTCCCATTTCTCCGCCTTCGTACTCCAGGCCGCTCATCGCGCCGGCAGACTCCATGGGCATCTCGCCGCAGCAGTCGCCGATCAGCTCGCACTCTTGCTTGCCCGTGAGCTTATTCCAGAAGTTACGGAAGCAATGCCCTGAAAACAGGCCGTGGCGCTGCTCTTCGCAATCCAGGGGCTCACACTCGGATGGGCACTCGTCGCCCCGGTGACGCAGGTTGTGCCAGAAGCTTTGCCAGGCTTCGACCAATCGGCAGCGGTGCTTCTCGCACGGGGTTTCGGTGCAGCACTCCATCGGCTCGCCGCAATCGCCGCCGTAGGTGCCCGGCACGGCGCCGCCCCAACTAACGGTGTCGTGTCCGGGGTACTCGGTCCTACCGCTCGACCAGACGACCCGGGCGGGGGTCACCGCTTGGGGCAATTGAGCCACGGGGCGGGCCGAGGCGGCGGCCAGCGACGCGGCGCTGGCCGACACGGCAAACTGACCCAGGGGCTGACCGGCCGAAACCATCGTCGACCGGGTGAGCAACAGCAGCGCGATCAGCGCTACGGGGGAGGCAAACCGACCAGTCATGGAATTTCCTCTCTTGGCAATCCATGCACAGGCCGCGAGGACTACCCCCCCGGGCCCGTGCCCGCACCGTCGGTCCACCCGGACCCGAGCGCGGTGGCCCTGGCAATCCGCCATCGATGGCGGGAGCTGGCCGTGTTGCCGTACCGAAACATGGCTGCCAAAAGACAACGCGGCAAACTAAAGTGTGGCGTTTGGGCAAGGTTTTCCGTCAAGCTGCCCGGTTGATAACGATTTTGCCGCCGCCGGCAGGCGTTCTGGTGGGGGCGGCGATGCGGGTGGGGGGCAGTCTGGGGCGTTCCCCGGCGCCCGCGGGGGGGATCGTCGAACGTGCTACCGGCGCTATTGGGGGCCATTGGGCTGGGGCTGCTGCTGGCAACCCGGCGAGCGGTCGCGGGCACCACGCTGGTGGCCGCCTGGGGCTGGGCACTGTTGGCCGTGGCCTTGGTTGCCGCCGTGGAAAGCTGGGTTGCCCTTGGCGGCGCGAATCGCTCGGCAGCCCTCGTATCGCACGCTCGGTACTGGGCCGGGGCGCTGGCGGCCTGCCCAGCCATTGCCGTGTTGGGTTCCAAGCGTCCGCAGCACGGAGCCTGGCAATTCATCGTGGCTAGCCTGTGGGTCGTGCTGGTCCTTCCCAGCGGGGAAATTCTGCTCGATCGCCCCGGTGATCCGCTGGAGCTTCACGCCGCCCGCAGGGTGTTTTTGGCCGGTCTGTTGCTGGTGGGCTGGGCGAACTACCTGGGCACGCGCTATTTTTTGTCGGCCACGTTGCTGTTGGCTGCCCAAGCGGGGCTGTTGTGCGACGTTTTGCTCGGCCGGTCTGGCGTCGGCGCCTTGGGCTCTGGGTTCGAGGCGGTGCGCGGTTGGTTGCCGCTGGTGCTAGGGGTGCTGGCGATTGGCTGGGGGCTGCGCCAATCCGCGCCGAGTCGCGGTCCGGCGGGCGGCGCGGCTCCCGATGGATGGGCCGACTTTCGCGACCTGTATGGCTGCTTGTGGGCCCTGCGGGTCGCGGCGCGGCTCAACGCGGTAGCCGCGCAACAAGGTTGGCAGATTCGCCTCGGATGGGATGGCTGGCACACGACCGACGGCGGGGCGCTTTGCCCGGCCCCCGCCGAGTTGGAGTCGGCCCGGACGCAGCTCCAGGCGCTGCTCAAACGCTTCGTCAGCCCGTTTTGGCTTTCGCTGCGGCATCCTTCGGCATAGGCTAGAGCCCGCGGGTTCGATCGCGACCGATGGGGATTCGGCCGTTCTCGGTCGGGCACCGCGCCGACGGCCCATACCCGGTTCTCTTGCTCGAGGGAGGGGGCTTCCGTGCCCGCTTCGCAGCCCAAGCCAGGTGCCTCCGCAATGCCCGAGGCGGCTGCGATTGACCCTGGTGAGGACGGCCGGGGGCTCGATTCGGCGGCCGAGCTCGAACATCGCCTGGCAGGGCTGATGCGCCTGCTCGAAGTGACCCGAACCCTGGCGGGGCTGGTCGATCTGAATCAACTGCTCGAGGCGATTACCAAGGCGGCCTGTCAGGCGCTCGAGTGCGATCGAGCCAGTTTGTTTCAGTACGATCCGCAAACCGAAGAGCTGTTTACCCGGGTGGTCACCGAGTTGGAGATCGCCGAGATTCGCCACCGGATCGGCCACGGCATCTCGGGCGACGTGGCCCGCAGCCGTCAATTGGCCAATGTTTCCGATCCAGCCGCCGACCCCCGCTGGGATTCGTCGATCGATCGGGCCACGGGCTACCGTACCCGCAACTTGCTCGTGGCGCCGCTGCTTTCGCCTCACGACGGCAAGCTGTTGGGCGTAATCGAACTGATCAACAAGCTCGATGGTCCGTTCACCGAGTTCGACGAGCAACTGCTGCGGGCCTTTAGCGGTCACGCGGCCGTTACGCTCGACCGGGCTCGGCTGGTCGACTTCCTTCGACAGCGCGACGAGGTACAGGCATCGCTCAACGTGGCTCGCGACGTGCAGCGCAGTTTCATGCCGCGGCGGCTTCCCGAGGTGGAGGGCTACGAGCTGGCCAGTTGGTGGTACCCGCATCAGGCCGTGGGGGGTGATTACTGCGATGTGCTGCCGCTGGCCGACGGGCGATTGGCCCTGGTCATGGCCGATGTTAGCGGTCACGGGCTGGGCCCGAGCCTGTTGATGGCGTCGGTTCGGGCGGCGCTGCGGGCCCTGGTGCTGGAACACTCGCAGCCCGAGGTGCTGCTGGCCCTGCTGTCGCGTTCGCTGGCCGCCGACCTGCACGAAGGGCGGTTCATTACCCTGATATTGGCCCTGGTCGATCCGCGTCGGCACCGGCTCGAGTTCGCCAATGCGGGCCACGGCCCGGCCCTGTATTACCGCGGCGCTGAAAAGGTTTTCGTAACGCTCGATTCGACCGGGTTGCCGCTGGGGGTGCTCGACGAGGGGCAGTACCCGGCCGGACCGGCGCTGGACGTGGAGCCAGGCGATTTGATCGTGCTCTGCACCGACGGCATCGTCGAGGCGATGGACCAGCACGATCGGCCGTTCGGCCAGGCCCGGCTGGAAGCACTCGTTCGCCGCCACGCCGACGAGCCGATCGAACGAATCGTGGAACGGATCGCCAGCGAGGTCTCGGCCCATTACGTGGGCGAGAGCCCGCCCGACGACCTGACGATTCTCATGGCCCGCAGGCGCTGATGCGCGGCGTTTCCGGGAAAGCAGCTCCCGCCGCTTCGGCCGGAGCAGGGCCCCCGGTATAATTGCCCGCGTGAATAGCTCCTCGCCTCCGATCGTGATTTTGGGCGCCGGCATTAACGGCTGCGCGCTGGCTCGCGAACTGGTGCTTAACCGCCAGCCCGTTTGGCTGATCGATACGGGCGATCTGGCCGGAGGGACCACGGCCTATAGTTCCCGGCTGATTCACGGCGGGCTGCGCTACCTGGAATACGGCGAGTTCGACCTGGTGCGCGAATCGCTCGCCGAGCGGACGCGCCTGTTGCGCTTGGCGCCGCACCTGGTTCGCCCGCTCGAACTGTTTGTGCCCATTCGCAACCGGTGGGGAGGCCTGCTGGCCTCGGCCCGCAGGTTTCTGGGCTGGAAGGCCGAATCGGCGCAGCCCGAAACCCGCGGACTGTACCTGGTGCGCATGGGGCTGGCGCTTTACGACCTCTATGCCCGCGATCCGTCGCTGCCGCGTCACCGGGTGGTTGCCAGCGGCCAGAGGGGCACTCCACCGGTCGACCGCGCGAAGTATCGCTGGATGTGCGGGTACTACGACGCCCAGATCGTTTCTCCCGAGCGCTTCGTGGTTGCGCTGGTGGAAGATGCCCGGCAACTGGCGGCCGAACAGGGAACCGAGCTGCGGGTTTGGACCTATCACCGGGCCTGGCTCGAAGGGAAGCGGCTTTGCGTGGGGCCCTGGGAGGATCCGCCCGATCACGGCCTGGTGCTGGCCGAGACCGAGCCGGCCTTGGTGGTCAACGCCACCGGCGCCTGGGTCGACGAAACGCTCGATCGGCTTCGGATCGACTCACCCAAGCTGCTGGGCGGGACCAAGGGGAGTCACTTCTTCACGTTGCACGCCGGACTGCGTCAGGCCCTGGACGGACAGGCGTTTTACGCCGAGGCCTCCGACGGGCGGCCGGTGTTCGTGTTGCCGCTGGGGCCGGGAACCCTGGTCGGTACGACCGACGAGCGTTACGAAGGACCGCCGGAATCGGCCGTGGCCAGCGAGGCCGAACTGACCTACCTGGTCGGCCTGGTCAACGATCTGCTTCCCCAGGTGAGACTGACCCGCAGCGACATCGCCATGCATTACAGCGGCGTTCGACCCCTGCCGCGCAGCGGCGCCGGTGTGACGGCGGCCATTACCCGCCGCCATTTTCTGCAGGAGAACCCCGCCGCGCCGCTCCCGTTCTACTCGATCCTGGGCGGAAAACTCACCACTTGCCGGTCGCTGGCCGAGGAGGCCACGGCGCAGATCCTTAAGCGGCTCGACCGGTCCGTGGTGGCCAACTCGCGTCAGCGCCCGCTGCCCGGGGGGGAGCAGAATCCGCCGCCGGCCGAGTTGGCCCAGCGCCAGCGCGAGGTGGCCGCGAGCACTGGCTTTTCGCAGCCGCAAGTGGCAGCCTGCTGGTCCCTGTTGGGTAGCCGAACCGAGCGGGTCTTCGCGGAACTGGCCGGCGGCGACCGGGGGAATCTGGCGGGTACCGAGTTGCCGCGGGCCCTGGTCCGCTGGATGATTCGGCACGAGTGGGTTACCCGGCTGGCCGACCTGGTCGAGCGGCGGCTGATGCTGCTGTTGGTCGAGCCGCTGGGAGAAACCACGCTCCGCGAGCTCACCGACCTGCTTGTCGAGGCGGGCCGGCTCAGCCCCGCGGCGGTCGAGGCGGAACTGGCCGTGACCATCGAACGGCTGGCCGAGCATTTCGGCAAACGTGTCGTTCCCTTGGGCACCACCGCCAGGGAGGGCGCGCCCCGCTAGGGGTCGCGCGAGCGATCGGCTTCGATCGCCGCGCCGCTTGCGCGAGCGCAGCGATCGGGCCCGCTCGACATCGAACCGTTCGTTGAAAAAAGCCCTCCTAGCATTTCTTGAACCTCGCCAAGCGCCGAGCCAAGCTCGTCGCGGCTCGCGGAATAACGACTTACGTCGTTATTCTGTCCTCGCATCCCTGCGATGACGCAGCCTGGGGGAATTCTTCAACGGCTGCTCGGGCGCGCGGGCTTCGTCGGGCGGAGCGCTCACCAGCCCGTAGAACCGGCCCATCCAGTACGGCAACAGCCAAAGCGTGCCGGGGCTCTCGGTCAGCCCCTCCTCGCCGGCGACCGCGGCCAGGGGGTTGGAATCCCATTTCGCCAAGGCGCGCTCGCGCGGGTCGAGAAGCCGCGCGGTTTGGAGCCGATCGCCATAGGGCCGGCGGACCAGCGCCACGTCTTCCCGAGGGCGATTGTCGATCGACCACTGCACCAAATCGAGCGGATGCTGGTGGAACCACGCGCCGTACGGGGTGGCGTCGCGGCGGGCCGGATCGTCGGACAAGGCGGCTCCAACCAGCCAGACCAGGCCAAACTGCCCGTCGAGCGGATCGCGTGCGAGCCACTCGGCCAGGCTCTGCTGGTAAAGCCGCCGCCGCGCGGGATCGGTTTCATAGGGCAGCAGGGCGTGGTAGGCCATGGCCAAAAGCTGGGTATCGATAAAAGTAAAGGTTGCCGGGTCGGTGGTCTGCGGGGAGAGAATGTTGGTGGCGTAATCGTGGTTCGTGAGCAGATCCTGCGCGGCCGCGTCGTACTTTGGGTCGCCGGTCAGGTGTTCGGCCACCTGTAAATAGGCCAGGATCTCGACCGAGTTCACTCCCCGATCGAGCTGCCAATTCGGATCGTGGTTCAGTTTCTCGGGCGACCACACGCCCCAACGAGTGGGTTCGCCGTCGGTATCGCGCAGCACGTACCCTCCGTCGATAATGTGGTCGGTGACGCGGCGTACATGGTCGCGCAGTCGTGCGCGCTCGGTTTCGTCGGCCACCAGGTCGTAGTAAATCGGGTAGGCGAAGTAGTGCCCCGTGACCTCGTCGGAGCTGGTATCGCCCTTCCAAAGCCAGCGACCATCGGCGCTGGGGCGCCAGCGAACGTCGACACGCTTCCAGCGGGGGTCCTGGGCCTCTTCGTGGGCCTGCTCGCTGGGCGAGTAAGTGCGGTTGGCGTCGTCCACCTCGGTCCAGTCGCTCGGCACCACGGTGCGCGCGAAAAAACCACGGGTGCCGGTTACGGTTTGCAAAAAGAGAACGGCGTCGAGCGCCCGCCGAGCGTTGGCGCGGGCAGCCGGATCGGCCGTCACCGCGTAGCGAAACGACTCGGCGGCCAGGTATTGGGCGGTGTACTGGCCGTCGTTGTCGGTGTCTTCGGGGTGCGGCTGTTTGAGGTCGCCTGGCTGCGCAAGCCGGCACTTTTCCACCAGGCCCGGTGGGCGAACGTGGCGCGCCTGGGCAATTGCACCGTAGTGCGTGGCCTTCTCGGCCAGTGTCATCGGTTGGGCCAGTAGCACGCTCGCGCCCGCCGCGGTGGCCACGTAGATCTTGCCGTCGGCCGTGCCGTCGACAGCCCGAACGTCGTCGCTCGGCAGCCAGCGCAGGCTATGAAACAGGAGCGGCCCGGCGGTTGGGTCCGCGGTCGTGGCCGCTGCGGGCGTTGTCGGCTCGCTCAGGCGGATTAGCCCCTGGGCCGTGGCCAGCCAAACCGCCTGCCCCGGCTGCCTTCGGCAGCCCTCCACCAAAGGGCTGGCCAGCGGCTCGGCGCGGCTGAGTCGCACAGGCGGTTCCCTCTGGGTAAGTAGCCAATCGCCCCAACCCCCCAGCGCGCTCACCAGCAGCCGCGCCCGCGCTTGGTCGCCCGCGGCGCTCGGTTCGGGCAACAGTTCCAACCCCGTGACCGAGGCGCTGGGAAGCGCCAGCGAGTTGGCGGAGCCGTCGCAACGGGTCGTTTTTCCCTCGGCGACGCGAAACAGCCCCACGGGAGTGCCCACCCAGAGCGTGTCGCCCCATTGCGCAAGCGCTCGGACTGGCGTGGGCCAGGTGACCGGCCAGTGCCTGGGCGCGCCGTTTTCAACTTGCCAGATTCCGCCTGGCCCGGCTGCCAGGGCCTGGTCGCCGCTGGCCGCGATGGCGGTGACGGGACCGGAAACTTCCGAGAGCTGCTGCAAGGCCGGCTCGGCGGGCGCGGCTTGCTCGTCCGAGGCCGAGCGGTATAGCCCCCGCCAGGTGCCCAGCAGCACCTGGCCCGACGAAACTCGCTCGACCGCGTAAGCCGGGCCAATCGCCAGGTGGTGTGGGTGGCGCTGCCAATCGGGGCGGGAGCCCGGCGACCAACACCATGCGCCCCCCGGTCCGATTGCCCAAATCCGACCCTGGCGATCCACGGCGATATCCCTCAGGTCGAGCCGGGCCCCATCCTGGCCAACCAGGAACGGCTCGCGCCGCCACTGGGCGGTCGGCCGATCGACAATGGGCCGGCGGGGGAGCGGGTCGAGCGGCCGAATCGGAGAAGCGCCCAGCAGGGCAGCGGTGAGAACGAGGGCAAGCATGACGGGTTCCGGCGTGAAAGTGAGCGGCTGCCGAGTGCGATTGCCCGCCGTCGGCCAGTCCGGTCTTGCCGCCAGCGGCTAGTCTGGCAGCCGATGGTACCCCGCGTGGTCGTCGAGGGGAAACCGCCGCGGAGTTCATGTTTTTTCAGCCAGGGAGCCGCTTTTTTCGTCGGTTTCTCCGCGGGGCGCGGTTGACAGCCCCGGGGCCTTCGGGCACAAACCACGCACAGATGGTTTGCTGGCCCTCCGGGCTTCGCACTTATTTCGCGTCTCAGAGGCCAGTTCGGCATGATTCTGTACTGCGTTCGTCACGGCGAAAGTGTGTACAACGCCACGGGGCGCATTCAGGGACAGGAAGACGTACCGCTTTCGGAGTTAGGCCGCCAGCAAGGGAGGGCCGTCGCCGAGGCCCTGGCCGATCGGCCAATCGAGGCCCTGTTTTCCAGCCCTCTGGCCCGAGCCGCGGAAACCGCCGAGGCGATTGGCCAGGCGCTCCGGTTACCGGTCGAATTCGACGACCGGCTCCGCGAGATTCACGCGGGCATCTTCCAGGGATTGTTCTGGCGCGAGATTGAGCAATCGCACCCCGAGGAAGCGGCGCGGTGGCTCCGGCAAGATCCCGATTTCGTCATTCCCGGCGGAGAATCGCGGCGGTCGCTCATGCGGCGAGGCTTGCAGGCTCTGGCGGCGGTGCGGGCCAAGAACCTGGGGCAAGTGGTCGTGGTTTCGCACGGCGGACTGCTCTCGGCAGCGTTTAAGGCCCTGCTCGAAATTCCCGCCGAGCGAACGCCGTTTTCGCTTCGCAATGCCTCGATCAGCCGGGCGAAGTGGGACGAACAGTTTCGTCTGCAAACCTTAAACGAGACCGAACACCTGCGACGCTGTCGGGTCGAGACGCTCGCTACCGGCGACCTGGCGATTTAACCCCCTCCGAAACCTCGCTAGAAGCCAGCGGGCGAGCGCAGTCGCGCAGGGCTTAGCGCAGCCGGCTGAGATCTTCCTCGTGGCGCTGGCCGGTTTCGGCTGCCACGCGCAGCGCGCCGCCGGCAGGCTGCAGCCGGACCAGCTGCACCGAGTGGCGGTGCTCGTCGAACCAGGTTCGCGCGGCCAATTGGCCCTGGTCCCAGCGGGCCCTCTCTGGCCCGACGCCCAAGAGTGGTTGGTTGAGCGTTACCACCATTCGGGCGACGGCCGTATCGGCAATCCGGGCGCCCGCGGCGCCCGGGTCGGGCCAGGCGCGGGTATCGCCTAGCAGCACCTTCCAGTAGGGAAGGCGATTGAGGGTGTAGCGATTGGTGACCCCCTGTGCCAGCGCCCGGTAACGCGCCGAGACGGGGCCTTGAAGCGGTTCGCCGGCCAGGAGTTCCAGGAGCCTGCCTTGCTCGGTCGGCGAGCCGAAATCGGCCACTAGTGCCGCCGCGGCCGACCACTCCTGGGGATTGGCATCGAGCGACTCGAGGCAAGTCGTGGCCCCGGCCAAGGCCGCTTCGGTCAGCGGGTCGTCGGGCGAATCGATCAGGCGCTGGGCCAGACAAAGAGCGAAGGGCCGCGCTTGGCAGAGCAGATGGTCGAGCCGGGATTCGATCGCGGGCGCGTTCCTCGCGCCGCGCAGCGCGCGAACTAGCGCAGGGTAGTCGGCCAACGCCGTAGCGGGCAGCACCCGATTAAATTGCCGCGTAAGCGTGATCCACTCGCGGCCAGCGGGCCAGGGACGCGGCCAGTAGGTGCGAAGGTTGTGATCTTGAACGGCCACGACCGGGCCGAAATCGAAGGAGTGCATCTCCTCGAGGACCCGTTCCACGGGCCAGCGGTCGTATTCCAACCGGTAAATGGCGGACAGGGTTCCGGTGCGGTGTCGGCCTCCCTGGCAGTGAATAACCACCGGCCACGCGGCGGGATCGTCCATGAGCCGGAGAAAGGCTTCGAGCACCCAAGGATTGGGCCAGGGCCAGCCAGCCTCGGAGCCGAGCGGCCATTGCAGGTGTTGCGCCCCCAGGCGGCGGACGAACGGGGCCTCGAGCTCACCGTTGGGCCGGCCAAGGTCCCACACGTTGCGGTAGAGCCGAACCTCGTGCCACTGGGTGCTGACTACGGTTCGCGCACCGCTCCGCCAGACGAGTTCCTCCAACCCAACTTCGGTTGGCTGGCCCACGCGGAGCAGCACGCCCGGGCGTACGACCGCCAGGCGTTTGAGATTCGTGCGGCGGGCGTGCCAGCCCCAGCCCAGGGCCAGCGCCAGTGCCAGGCCGCCGACCACGAGACGGCGGCGCCGGCGGCGGGTGGGTGAGAGCGGTCGTCGGAATCGAAGCACCATGGTGGTAGCTCGGCAATTCGACCGATCGTTGGCGTCCTGGCAGTCGTAACTTCCGCCAGGGCCCCGGCCCGGCGGGGAAGGTGACGCGGGCGTTTTTCCGCTCAGCGAGGGCACGCTACCGGGGCCGCACCGACAAGGTCAACGCCAGCTCGCGCTCCACCCCGCAAGGGGTTCCCAAGCGCCGTCCCCGGTTGGCGGCCGACCACTTCGCGCGAGCCTGGGCAAACTGGACATTCGGGGGCGAACTGGTCCGAGCCACCCTGGGGTGGTTGTTCTTGTGTCGCTTTCGCCGAGCCGGATAGACTTTGCCCCCCGCCCGACGGCGATGCGCGATCGGGTGGCCACGTAGCCTGCGCTCAAGGGGTCGGAGCGCTGCGCGCCAGGATGGCGGCAATGGCCGGCCGACCCCGAAGCCCGGGCGGTGCGAACTTGGCGAGGCGCCCTGGGGCGCCGAAGCCAACAATCCAAGCGGCGACAACACCCCAAGCGGCACGGAGGTCGCGGGTGCTCGGACGATGGCCGATCCGCGTCAAGCTCCTGGTGGGCATGCTCCTGCTGGCGGTCAGCGTTTGTACGTTGGCCGGTAGCGGTTTTCTGGGCCTGTATGCCTATCGCGGCCTGGTGAAAAGCCTGGCCTGGCGGTTGTCGGTGCTGCCGGTTTCGAGCCAGCTCACCCAGCGAGTGAGCGACCTAAGGTTGGCGGCCCGGGCAACGAACCCGCTGGGCGACTATGGCCAGGCGGGGGCTCGGCCGGCCCAGGTTGATTCGGCCCTGACCCGGGAAGAGTTCCGCCTTCAGCTCCAGGCGGTCGAGGCCTCGCTGGCCCGCTACCGCGAACAGTTGGTTCAGGGGGAACAGCACGGCAACCGGATCAGCTCCAGCGGCCACGAGTGGCAGACGGTAAAACTAATCGAGGCCAACCTGGCGGCCGTGGCCCGGATCGACGCCGAGGTCGACTGGGTCTTCGACCCTGTGCAGCGAGCCACGCTACACGCGCTGGTCGACGAGTTGCAGTTCCAGGCCAGCGAACTGCCCGGTTCGCTTTACAAGAACATCAACGATTTTGCCCTCGACGTGCGGTCGCAGTACCGCCCGCTAATCGTGGTGAGCTGGGTCACGGCGGCGGGGGCCATTCTGCTGCTGGGCGTATTCGTCGAGCTGTGTTACCTGTGGGTGTTTCGGCCGCTGCGGATTCTGATCGATGGTTCGCGCCAGGTGGCCTCGGGTCGGTTCGAGCACCGGATTCGGCTGGAGACCCAGGACGAGATGGCCGAACTGGCCGAGGCCATGAACGACATGACGGCCCGATTCATGGCCATCCGCGACGACCTGGACCGCCAGGTGCAAGAGCGAACCAAGCAGGTGGTGCGGAGCGAACAGTTGGCCAGCGTGGGCTTTCTAGCCGCGGGCGTGGCGCACGAGATCAACAACCCGCTGGCCTCGATCGCCCTGTGCGCCGAGTCGCTCGAAGGCCGCATGTGCCCGGCTCCCAGCGATTCGCAGAGCGAAGAGTCGCAGGTCGTGGTTCGCTATTTGAAGATGATTCAGGACGAGGCTTTTCGCTGCAAGGAAATCACGGAGAAGCTGCTCGACTTTTCCCGGTTGGGGGAACTGCAGCGACAGCCGACCGAACTGCGCAGCCTGGTGGAGGGGGTCGTGGAAATGGTGCGCCACTTGGGGCAGCACCAGACCAAGACCATCGAGCTGCGCGACGGGCCGCTGGTTTGGGTCGAGATTAACCCCCAGGAAATCAAGCAAGTAACTCTGAACCTGCTGACCAACGCGCTCGACAGCCTGGAGCCTGGCGGGCAGGTTGAAATCTCGCTCGCGGAGCGGTTTGGACAAGCCGAGCTGACCGTCCAGGACAACGGCTGCGGCATGACCCCCGAAACGCTTCGCCATTTGTTCGAGCCGTTCTTCACGCGTCGCCGCGGAGGGCAGGGGACGGGCCTGGGGCTCTCGATCACCTACCGCATCGTGGCCGATCACGGGGGACAAATCGAGGCCAGCAGCGAGGGACCGGGGCGGGGCTCGCAGTTCCGGGTTCGTCTGCCGCTGGCCACTCAAGCCAAGGAGTTGCACCATCGCCACCAAGCCGCCTAAACGCCTGAAGTTGCTCTTCGCCGACGACGAGAAGTCGCTCCAGCAGTTGATGTCGATCGAACTGCCCCGGCTGGGATACGAGGTCACGATTTGCCCCGACGGCCTGACCGCGGCGGCCGCCTTGCAGGTCGATACCTACGATTGCTTGCTGGTCGACCTGGACATGCCCGGCATGTCGGGAATCGAGGTGATCGGCGAAGCCAAACGGCTCGCGCCCGACACCGAGGCGGTGGTGCTGACCGGTAAATCGTCGCTCGATTCGGCGATCGCGGCCCTGCGCCACGGGGCCTTCGACTACCTGACCAAGCCCTGCAAGCTGGTCGAACTGCAATCGCTGCTGGAACGGGTACAACAAAAGCGCGAGCTGACCAACAAGTGCCGGGCCCTGGAGCGCCAGTTGCAGCGCTTGGAGGGCTCCAGCCAACTCGTGGGGGCCAGCGGAGGCATGGAGCAGGTGCGCGCGCTCATCGCCCGGGTAGCGCCCACCACGTCGACCGTGCTAATTCTCGGCGAAACCGGCACCGGTAAGGAGCTCGTGGCCCGGGCCGTGCACGACCAGAGCCTGAGGGCCCAGATGCCGTTTGTGGCCATTAACTGTGGCGCGCTTCCCGAAAGCCTGATCGAAAGCGAGCTGTTCGGGCACCGCAAGGGAGCCTTCACCGGGGCCGACGACCACCGGGTGGGGCTGTTCGAGGTGGCGGCCGGCGGAACGCTGTTCCTCGACGAAATTGGCGAGCTGCCCAAGGCCATGCAGGCCAAGCTGCTGCGGTTTCTGGAAAGCGGCGAAATTCGCCGCGTGGGCGACAATACTTCGTTCACCGTCGACGTGCGCGTTGTTTGCGCCACCCACCGGCATCTGGACGAAATGGTGGCCGCCGGCGATTTTCGTGAAGACCTGATGTTTCGCATCAATACGTTTGAGATCACCTTGCCGCCGCTGCGCGACCGTGTGGACGATATCGACCAGTTGGCCCAGCACTTGTTGGCCCGGTTTCGCGGACCCCTGCGGCCCGGCGACACCTGTTTCGCCCCGGAGACCTTGGCGCAACTGCGCTCTCACACCTGGCCGGGCAACGTTCGCGAGTTGGCCAACGTGATCGAACACGCGGCGATTCTCTGCGACCGGTTGCCGATTTTGCCCGAGCATTTGCCTCAGCGATTCGATTCCCGGCGACCGCTGCGGGGCCCACACTTCAAGCTGACAGGTGCCGGCACCAAATCGCTCCGCGAGATCGAAATGGACGCGGTTCATCAAACCCTCGACCGTTTCGACGGCAACAAGCCCAAGGCCGCCGAGGCGCTGGGGATCAGCCTGAAAACGCTGTACAATAAGCTCAATCAGGCCAGCGCCGCGGCCGACGATTAGCGGTCGAATCTAAGTGCCGTTTGGCGCTCGTCCGGCACCGCGGCGAGTTGCCAGTCACCGAAAGGTGCTCAGCCGTCATGCAGGCCGGAGGAATTGCCACGCTCCTGGCTGGCGTAGTCGCCATCGCGGCCGTGATCGGCGCGTTTGTCTGGGGGTTGCTCCGCTCGTTTGCCTGGATGAGCGGATGGACCAGGTTGGCCGCGCGGTTTCCGGCTCCGCCCGACCTCCAGGTTGCGGAATACCGCCGCCAGACGGTGTTGGTTGGGATCGTTCGCTACAAGAATTGCATGACCATTGGCGTCGGCCCCCAGGGGCTGTTGCTAAGAGTTTTTCTGCCCGGGCATGCTCCGCTCTTCATTCCCTGGGCCCAAGTGGCCGGGGTCGAGCGCGTTGGCGGCTGGAACCGATCGGGCATTCGGCTGACCCTCGGACCGGCGGGGTTCCCCACCGTGGTGCTGCCGACCCGGTTTGCCGAACTGATTGCCCATCAGCCCCCCGCGTGAACCGTGGCCGGGCCCCAGCGCGACGGGGGCCTGGCCAAGCGGCGGTTTGGGGTGCGCTTGCTGCCGTGCCACCGCCGGCCTGGGGCATCGGCGGTGTTCGTCGGCGGGCTTGTCGCGCGATGTCCTGCGAGGCCGCGCTGGCGGGCGCGTTTGGCGGCGGTTAGGCTGACCCTGGGACGAAAGCGAGAAACACTCGATGATCCGCGGCGTCTGTGCGTTGGCGTTGGTGCTGGTTGCGATCGGCGGCGCCTGGTGCTCGGCCCAGGACCTGGCCGAGCAATGGCTGCGGGCCAAGGTATTTGTCAAACCGGGGGCAACCCCCAAGGTGGGTTCGAAGCGGTTTCGGTGGAACGATGTTCCGATTCCCGGGCAGGTAACCAAGATCGATGGCAACTGGCTTTGGATCGGCACTGCCTGGGCGCGGCCCGACGATCTGGTGCTGGCAGCCGACGCGCCGGGTTATTTCACCGACTTGATGCGCCGCCGCCCGGGCGAGGCCGGGCTGTGGTATCAACTGCGAAGCGTGGCCTGGATTCTGAAGCATGAATACGACAACGCGGTGAAAGATTTCACGGTTGCGCTCCGCTCGATGCCGGATAGCGCCCAGCTTTATCATGCCCGGGGTCAGGCCTATCACTTTCAGGGCAAGTACGATCAGGCTTTGGCCGATTTCAACCAGACGATTCGTCTCGATCCCAGGCTGGCCGTGGCCTACAGCGATCGGGGTGCCGCCTACAAGGACCTGGGAGACTACGGCCGGGCTCACGAGGCATTTTCCGAGGCGATTCGCCTGGATCCAAAGTCGGCGCTGTACTGGCAGAATCGCGGGGTGAACTGGTACCAACGCGAGCGATACGAGGAAGCCCTGGCCGACCTGGACGAGGCGGTTCGGCTCGACCCCAAGCTGGTCTCGGCTCGCTGCAATCGGGGCTTCGCCTGGTTTAAACGGGGGGATTACGACAAGGCCCTGGAAAACTTCAACCAGGCGCTGGAGCTGGACGACCAAGACCCGTTGGGCCACTACGAACTGGCCCGGTTCTACGCCACTTGCCCGTTTGAAGACTACCGCGATGGGGCGCGAGCAGTGACCGAGGCGACGCTGGCCTGCGACCTGGACCGCTGGGAAACCTGGAACTATGTGGCGGCGCTGGCGGCGGCCTACGCCGAATCGGGCGAGTTCGACAAAGCCGTCGACTATCAGCGCCAGGCCATGGCGCTCGACCACAGGCCGGAATCGCGCGATCGCAAGGAGATGGAAGCGCGGCTCGAGAAATACATGGCCCGCGAACCCTGGCGCGAAGAGAGCACTACCCGGTAGCGTGCCGCCGAGGGGGCCGGGGGGCTCTCCGGCCCAAGGGCCCGAGCCGGGGGCCTATCGACCCATCTTGCGCAGCACCCCGGCCAACACGCCGAGCACCTGGGCATTTTGGGTGTAGATGGGCTGCATTTCGCTGTTGGCCGGCTGCAGGCGAATGCGCCGCGCCTCGGGAAACCAGTACTTGAGCGTGGCCTCGTTCTCGTCCGTGAGGGCAACGACGATGTCGCCGGGCTGGGCGGTCCGCTGTTTGCGGATCACGGCATAATCGCCGTCGGCGATTTGGGCCTCGATCATCGAGTCTCCCTTGACGCGCAGCACGAAGTGGTCGTCGGCGCTGAATAGCTCGCCGAAGTCGATCCGCTCCGCGTCTTCCACCGCCTCGCTCAGGGCACCGGCGGCAATTTGCCCGACCAGGGGCAGCCCGCGCTCCTGGGCGTCTTCGGTGGCCAGCGTAATGGCCCGCGACATATTGGGCTCGCGCTGGATCAGGCCCTTTTTCTCGAGGGCCTTCAGGTGGCACATCACGCCATTGGGCGAGCTGATCTCGAAGTGCAGGCCGATTTCCCGCACCGTGGGACCATAACCGCGGGAACGAATCTTCTCGCGGATAAACTCGTAGACCTCGCGCTGGCGTCCGGTCAGTCGCTCCAGGTCGGCCATCGGATTGGGTTCTCCCTGCTGGCGGCTTGGCAGGCCGGGCGAGCCCAACGGGCGGCCCACAAGGCGGGCCAACCACGGCCCGCACTACCTGCACAAGCATAATATACGCGTGTACAGAGTCAATAGCGTTTGTACAGGTATTATCGGCGTGGCGGGGGAGGTGCTCCAGGCCGAACCTGGCAGCCGAACCACAAGTCATCGGTATATTTGTACTTAGAGAACTCCGGCTTTGTGCGGTTTGATCGTTCCGGTTCGCTTGTCCTAGCCGCTGGAAACGAGCGACACCAGTTCGAAATCAGCAGGAAATCTGGCCCCGAGGCTACGAGTGCCATGATCGAGTCGATCCGTTTCCAGAATTTCCGCGTCTTGCGGAATTGCACCCTTCCGTTGGGCCCATTGACTGTATTGATCGGCGCCAACGGCAGTGGCAAGAGCACGGTGTTCGAGGGGCTGAAGCGGATCGCCGGAATCTCCCCATTGCAACTGGGTCCGCCGGACCTGTCCGTGGGCGCCGATCCGCACGAGGGCATTTCGCTGCATGTGCGGTTTCAGGGAAAGGACGGACCAGTCGAGTACGAGTTTGGTTGCCGGGCGGGTGAAGACGGCGTCGTGCGCGAAACGCCCGAGAAAAACCGGCCAGACCCAGGGGCTGCGGCGATTCGGAAGTATCTAACTGGTTTTCAAGTCCGTGAATTCGACCCGGCGAGGATCGCCGGCCCGACCGAGATTACCAGCGGCGTGCAACTTGATGTCAGCGGTGGAAATTTGGCAGGAGTATTGGACCGACTGCGCGATGAGAACCGTGATGATTTCCGAAAGCTCGAGGTTGAGTTTGCCCGAGCGATGCCGGAGTTCGATCAGATCGTGCTTAAGGTCTCGGCGCCGGGAAGCAAAGAGCTCTTTGTGCGACTCAGGCACGAAGCAGTTCCAATTCCTGCGAAACAACTCTCGGTTGGCCAGCGCATTGCTCTGGCGATCCTGGCGCTAAGCTACGTACCCGAACGACAGCAGATAGTGTGCATCGAGGAACCCGATCGAGGCATCCATCCGCGTCTGCTCCGCGAGGTGTACGACGCGCTCAACCGGCTGGCGTTCCCGCAGGAATACGGGATGCAGCACAGCCCGGCGCAGGTAATCGTGACGACGCATTCGCCGTTCTTTCTCGATCTGTATCGCGACCATCCCGAGTCTATTGTAATTGCCGAGAGAAACGCCGACGGGGTTACCTTCCACCGGCTGACGGATCGCGAGGATCTGGCAGCGGATTTGCAAGGCGCGCCGCTGGGCGACTTGTGGTACAGCGGAGTGCTCGGCGGGGTGCCGGCACGATGACGCGAGTAGTCATCGCAGGGGAATCCGACGTCGACGAATCGGCGGTCGGTTTCCTTGTCAGGGCAATTCTCGAGCGCCACGTTGAGATCGTAAAAACTCGAGTCAGTCGGTCCCCCGGAGTCGACTCGGTCCTCTTGCTTCTTGACAAGTTTCTGCGAGACGCAACGTATCGCCAGGATTCAGTTGATGGAATCGTTGTCATTGTCGATTCCGACGAATCCTGGGTCGACGCCACTAGCGAACCACCGGGGCTGAGTCCGCGCAAACGATCTCGCCTATTGCAGATTCAAGAGAGAATTGCAGCGACCCTCGCGGCGATCAAAGTTCCGGATGGTCGTGAGCCTCTGCAATTTGCCGTCGGATTGGCCGTCCCCTGCATTGAAGCCTGGTGGTTGATCGGCACGAAACATCAGGTTACCGAGGGACAATGGCGTCAGGGGCAGGAATCAGATTCGGTCTTATTCAAAAAGCGAGACCTAAAGAAGCGGCTATACGGCACGGACCGACCCAGCCTCACGCAAACCATCGACGGGGCGACTGACGGATCGCGTCGTGCCGCCGAGAATCTGGATGCGCTTCGCCAGCACTTTCCCTTGGGCTTTGGGACCTTGTTCGATCAACTAAAGAACTGGAGATAATGGTCACGAATTGCCCCAGGCCGACGCATCGCCCGCGACCCTACAGCGGATCTCCCTTCCAGCGTACGAAGCCCTCGATGGCGAAATACTCGGGCAGGCCGATCTTGTTGTAGACGTCGGCCGTGTGGCGATTGCGGTCCACGGCCCGCTGCCAGAATTCGCGCGGGTCGTCGGGGCCGGGGAACAGGGCTGTGTCCTTCTGCGACTCGTGGTGGAAGATAGCCATCTTCTTTCGTTCCACGTCGCCGGGACTCAGCGGCACCGCGATCTCCACCTCGTGCGCCGGCCACTCTTGCCAGGCGCCGCGGTAGAGCAGCACCTCGGGCCGCGGGTGCCCGGCCGCCTCGAGCTCGGCCAGAGCCCGAAAGATGGCCTCGGCGCAAACACGATGCGTGCCGTGCGGGTCGGAAAGGTCGCCCGCCACGTAAATCTGGTCCGGTCCCACGCGCTCGATCAGGCTGCGAATCAGGGCGATATCGTCCTGGCCCACCGGGTTTTTGGCGATGGTGCCGGTGCGGTAGAAGGGCAGGTCGAGAAAGTGCAGGTGCTCCTCGCGGCAGCCACAGGCCACGGCCGCGCTCTTGGCCTCGCTCCAGCGGATCAGGGCCTTGATGGCCAGCACCGCCTCGGTATCGGGCACGCCCGGGCCCTTCTGGTCGAGCGACTGGTTGACGTCGGACTCGATCTGGGGGGAGCGCTCGGTGTCGATCGCGAACCGCCGGTTGTATTCGGTTACCAGGTCGGCGATGCGGCGGGCATCGTGGTCGAAGACGGCGATATTGCCGCTGGTCATGTAGGCCACGTGAGTTTCATGACCGTCTTCCACCAGGCGAATCAGCGTGCCGCCCATCGAGATCACGTCGTCGTCGGGGTGCGGGCTGAAGCAAATGACTTTCCGCGGGGTGCGTCCGCCGGGGTGGTACTCGATCGTTTCCATCATCCAGCGAAACACCCGGTGGGCAATCGACTGGGCCGGTCCGTGCCGGCGGAGGAGCTGGTGCAGGTTGTGTTCGCGCAAGTCCTGGTCGTCGAGCTTCAGCAGGGCCTTGCCCGTCTGCTCCACGAGCCAGAGCACGGCCCGTTTCACCAGGGCATCGGTCCAGGGCACATTGCCCAGCAGCCAGGGGGTGGCCACCCCGGTCAGTTTTTCCGAGGCGGCCCGGTCGAGCAGCAGCGAAACATCGGGGTGCTCGCGGAGAAAACTGGCGGGCACCCGGTCGGTCATCGGCCCTTCGGCGGTCTCGCGAATAATCCGCGCTTTGTGCTCGCCCAGGGCGATGAGGAGAATCTTGCGGGCCGAGAGAATGGTGCCGATGCCCATGGTTATGGCCTGGGTGGGCACATTCTCTTCGCTGAAGAAATCGCTGGCCGCGTCGCGGCGGGTGAGCGGATCGAGCGTGGCCAGCCGGGTGCGGGTATGCCGGCCGCTAAACGGCTCGTTGAAGCCGATGTGGCCGTTGCGGCCGATGCCCAACAGTTGTAGATCGATGCCCCCCGCGCGCTGAATGGCCTCCTCGTAGCGGCGACAGTGCTCGTCCACTTCGTCGGGCGAGACGAGCCCGTCGGGAATGTGAATGTTTTCGGGGGCCACGTTCACGTGGCGAAAGAACTGCTGGTGCATCCAGCGGCGGTAGCTTTGCAGGCTCTCGGGCCCCAGGCCGAAGTATTCGTCGAGGTTGAAGGTGATGACGCCCGCGAAATCGAGCCCTTCCTCGCGGTGCATGCGAATCAGTTGGCGATAAACCCCCACCGGGGTGCTGCCCGTGGGCAGGCCCAAGACGGCCATTTGGCCCACCGAGTTGCGCTCGCGAATCAGGTGGGCAATCGACTGGGCCACGTGCTGGGCCAGGTCGGTGTGGGTATCGAACTGGTAACAGGGGAGCTGGGTACCGGCGATCCGGCGGGCATTGTGCGAGGTAGTTGCTGCGGCCGTGCTTGCCATGTGGGGAGGCGGGGTTGATACTCGACGGATTGCCAATCGGCCGCCAATCGCGGCCGGCGGCCAGTATCGCAGAATCGCCCCGGGCTGACCATTGCCGCGGCCGACTCTGGCGGTTCGCCCCGGCCCACAAACCCTGACACCATCGCTCCGATCATGCCCAACGCCGTAAGCGGTCCGCTGACCATCCTGGCCATTCACGCGCATCCCGACGATCTGGAATTCCAATGCGCGGGCACCCTGGCCCTGTTGGCCCAGGCCGGCCACCGGTTGGTGATGGCGACGATGACGCCGGGGGACTGTGGCAGCCGCGATTTGCCGCCGGACCAAATTGCCGAAATCCGCCGCCAGGAGGCCCGCCGCTCGGCCAGCCAGATCGGGGCCGAGTACCAATGCCTGGAGTTTCGCGACTTGAGCATTGTGATCGACAACGAATCGAAGCGTCGCGTGACCGAGTTGGTTCGCAAAGTGCGGCCCCAGGCGGTAATCACCGCGCCCCCGGTCGACTATATGGACGACCATGAAGCGACCAGCCACTTGGTGCGCGACGCCTGTTTCAATGCCAGTTGCCCGAACTACGCTACCCGAGCCTGGGACCCGGCCCCGGCCACGGAGGCAATTCCCTACCTGTACTACGTCGACCCGATCGAGGGGACCAACCCCTGGGGTGAGCCGGTGCGGCCCGACTTCTTCGTCGATATCGGCCAAACCTTTCACACCAAGCGAGCCATGCTGGCCTGCCACGACAGCCAGCGGTCTTGGCTGCGGGCTCAGCACAGCATGGACGAGTACCTGGCCGCCCAAGAACGCTGGGCCACCCACCGTGGCGCCGAGGCTGGGGTGCTCTTGGCCGAGGGGTTTCGGCAGCACCGGGGACACCCCTACCCGCATCACAATCTGCTGGCCGACCTGTTGCCCAGCCAGGTGATTGGCGGCCCGGGGCCGGGCCACGTCTAGCTAGCAACCGGGTCGCCCAGGGAGCACCCTGACCCGCAAAGTCTGCCTGCCTTGCCGCCGCGCGGCGGCGACCCGCGTTGACTGGCTTGGTTCCGGCTGTGGCGGGGCCGCTGCCCGTGCCGATGAAGCCTCTTAGGGTGAGCTTGGCGATCGCAGCGATCGTAGTGTGCCCGGGAGAGCCCCGTGGCGCGGCCTCCCATTACGGCGAGCGGGAGCGAGTCATGCGGACTAAAGCGTTGGGCACGTGCCTGGTGTTGGCGGCAATGGTCGCGGGTTCCCTACTGAAGGCGGCCAGGGCTGCCGACGAAGGAGAAACCTGGGTGGGCGATGGCACCCGGGCCCTGGTCGAGGCGGCCGTTGCCGAACCGCCCACGGTTCCCGTGCCCCCCGCGCCCGTGCCGCCGGCCGATGAGCCCTGCGAAGTGACCCGGGGCGAAATGTGCGACGACGGTTGCGCGGAAGTGCGCGCCCGCGACTGTGCCGATTCCTGTGCCGATTCCTGCGCCGAGTCCTGCGCCGAGTCCTGCGCGGAGCCCTGCGCGGTAGAGTGTGCCGAACCGGCCGAGTCGTGTGTCTCGGACGCCCCTGGCGATACCTGCCACATCAGCGATTGCGAGGGCGCCTGCGAAACCACCGGCACGGGGCGAGGTGCTGCCCGACGCCTGGCCCGCGGGGGCTGTGCCGCCTGCGAAGGCGCGGCCCTAGGCTGCGGCGCTCGTGGGTGTGGGCTGCGGTGCGGTCTGCGCGGGTGCCTGGGCTGCTGCCTGCATCGCGGCGAGTACATCGACCGTTGGTCGAACTGCAATTGCGACGGCAGCTACAAGTTTCCCGTCCCGCCGCTGTATACCTACCACTGGCCGGGCTTGTATTCGCAGCAGCTCATGACCGACTACCACAGCCCGCTGCGGTTTCCCCCGCTGCGGCCCTACACCGACGAGTCGCCGATTTTGCCGGAAGAGCAGCTCACCGGCCACGAGCCGTCGGCCGGCGTCCGGCCGGCCTCGTATTCGGCGGTTGAGGAAGCCTCGCCCAGGCCGCGGGCGCGGCGGTACTCGGTCGCCGATAAGCTCGAGAGGCTCTACGGCGAGCGCGACTGAGCTGGGCCGAAACAGCGGCTAAGCCGTGCCCGAGGCGCCATTGGTGCTGAGGTGCAAACGGCCCTTGCGCAAGGCGTCGGCCATGGCCTTGGGCACCTGCGATTCGGCCAGCAGTACCGAGGCCCGGTTGGCTTGAACCTGGGCCTTCATCTCCTGTTCGCGGGCAATCGCGAACGAGCGGCGCTCTTCGGCCTTGGCCCGGGCCACGCGGACGTCGGCCTCGGCCTGGTCGGCTTGCAGCCGGGCGCCGATGTTTTCGCCCACGTCGACGTCGGCGATGTCGATCGAAACGATCTCGAAGGCGGTCTGGGCATCGAGCCCGCGGCGGAGCACCGCCTTGGAGATCACGTCGGGGTTCTCAATCACCTCCAGGTGGCTCGCGGCCGAACCGATCGCGGTAATGATCCCCTCGCCGACCCGGGCAATAATCGTGTCTTCGGTGGCCCCGCCGATCAACTGCTTCAGGTTGGTGCGAACGGTGACCCGAGCCCGAACCTTGAGCTCGACGCCGTTCTTGGCGATGGCGCTGAGCGTGTTGCGCTTCGAGGCTCGCGGATCGGGGCAGTCGATCACCTTGGGGCTGACACTGGTCCGGACGGCCTCGACCACGTCGCGGCCAGCCAGGTCGATGGCGGCCGCGCGGTCGAAGTCGAGATCTAAATCGGCCCGATGGGCCGCGATCAGGGCCCCGATTACACCGGGCACATTGCCACCGGCCAGGTAATGGGCCTCGAGCCTGCGCACGGTGACCCCGGTGGCCGCATCGCCCGCAATGCCCGCCTGCTTGGCCGTAATGTACGCCTGCACGAGCAGCCGGGTATTCACCTGGCGCAGGCTCATGAACACCAGGGTCGCGAACCCAACCCGGGAGTTCGACATGTAGGCCTGGAACCAAAGCGGCCCGTAGATGAACAGCACCATCAGGACCAGAAATGCCAAGCCCGAGAGGAGCAGGGCGGCCAGGCCGAAGGAAAGGGGATTCATGTGTCGCGTTCTCCCAGGAGGCCGGGTGTCGGCCGGGCAGCATACCCGCTGCAACAGCCCCCCGGCCAGTGGCCGGCCCCGGTTGCGGTCAAAAAAAGCGTTTCGGCCGGGCCAGCTCGCGGCGTGGGCTCAGTGGGGGCGATCGGTGCGTCCGGGCATCACTCGATCCAGCCGCCGCCGAGCACCTGGTCTTCTTGATAACAGACCACGGCCTGACCTGGAGCTATGCCCGAGCGCGGCTCGTCGAACGTCAGCTCGAGCCGGTCGGGACCGGTTGCCCGGACTTGGGCGGCCGTGGCTTGCGTGCCATAACGAATTTGTGCCAGGCAGGGGAGGGGGGCCTGGGGCGGGTCGATGAGCCAGTTCGAGTTCCGGGCGGTTAGCGTGCGGCGCGCCAGCTCTTGGCGGGTACCGACCACGACGCGGCACGAATCGGCCTCGACGCGAACCACGTAACGGCGCTCGCCGACCGCCACGCCCAGGCCCTTGCGCTGCCCGACCGTGTAGTGCTCGATTCCTTCGTGCTGGCCCAGCACCTGGCCGGCGGTGGTTACGATCTCGCCCGCGGTGTCGAGTCCACCCCGGCGTCGGCGAACAAATTGGGCGTAGTCGCCATCGGGAATGAAGCAAATCTCTTGGCTGTCGCGTTTCTCGGCCACGGCCAGCCCCAATTGCTGGGCGCGGGCACGGATCGCGTCTTTATGAAACGAGCCGACGGGCAACTCGACCCGCTCTAGCACTTCGCGACGCAGTCCGAAGAGCACGTACGACTGATCCTTGCCCCGGTCGACGCCGCGGCGCAAGCGCACGTTGCCGGCTGGGTCGCGATCGAGCTGGGCATAGTGGCCCGTGGCGATTCGCTCGGCACCGACGCTTTGGGCATAGTCCCAAAGGCGACCGAACTTGAGCCAGTTGTTGCAGACCACGCAGGGGTTGGGGGTCCGGCCCGCGGAGTACTCGGCGACGAAATAATCCTTGACGACGTCGAACTCCTCCGAGAAATCGACCGCGTAAAAGGCGATGCCCAGCCGGTCGGCCACGCGGCGGGCGTCTTCGGCATCGCTGGCGCTGCAGCAGCCCTGTTTGTGCCCCGGCACGGTCGCCTGTCGGGCCGAGTTGGGCAGGATCGGCAGCAGCCCCCCCCCGGCCGCGCCGCCACTTGAGCAGGCGGCCGGAGCGGCATTGGCATGGCGCATCAGCAGCCCGATGACCTCGTGGCCGGCTTCGAGCAGCAGCGCGGCGGCAACGCTGGAATCGACCCCGCCCGACATCGCTAGCACAACACGCGCCACGGAGTGAACCTGTGCGATTCGCGGAAAGCCTGGAGAGGGGTGAGCGTGGAGCCCGCGTCGAGCCTGCCGGCGGTCGAGGGTTGGGCGACGGACCCGCCGGCTCTGCGCCGATGGCCCGCGCCGGCGCGACCAGTGAAATCATAGACCCGATGACAGCCAGTGACGAGCACCGTGCTGATTTGGGCAGCACCCCAGCAATGGCCTCCAGGGTGGGTTGGTTTGCCGAGTTGGATTATCCGGCAGCAGACCGGCTTGATTCCGGCGGCCGCGGGTGGCCCCGGCGCACGCGGCCAGAGCGGGCAGCCCGATCGCCAATGGCCAAGGGCGCAGCCCGGCCTGAGCGGGGGTCGGAATTGGGATCGCCGATCGACCCAACGCGCGGGTTGGCTGGCCAGCCGAGCTGGGCCTGGCCGGTACGGGCCCGGGTTGTCGGCCGGGTTGTCGGCCGGGTTGTCGGCCAGGGGCTGGCTGGGGGCTGGCTGGGGGCTGGCTGGGGAGAGAGGGGGGGGTATGGACTGGGTCTTGGGTCTGTTTCGAAGAACGCAAGCTATTGAAACATATAAATTTGCGATTGCGGTTCGGGGGCATTTCCAGGGCTCGGTGCGGCCGGGGTTTCGGTGGTTGCAATGCGTCCACGAATCGCTACACTGGACGACTTAACTTGTTGTCAAGGTTTCACGTAGGAGCATCCTTGCCGGGCCGCCGGGCCAACGCCTTGGCGGCAAACGAGGGAAAGACCGTTTTCCGATGGCCATCACGAAAGATCGCAAGCAGAAGCTGATCGGTGACTTCCGCAGGAAGGACAACGACACCGGCTCCCCCGAAGTCCAGATCGCGATCCTGACGACTCGCATTGGCGAGTTGACCGAGCATCTGAAGATGCACTTGAAGGATCACGGCGGGCGTCGCGGCTTGCTGATGATGGTGAGCCGGCGGCGAAGGTTGTTGGACTACCTGCGGAAAGTAGATCCGCAGCGCTATCTGGAAATCATTCGCCGGCTGGAAATCCGCAAGTAGGCGCGGAGGAATCAAGCCAACCATGCTGAACCGGCCTCCCGGGCAGTAGCGTGCTGGTCTGTGGGGTGACCTTTTTTGCCCCGCTCAGAGATGAACCAGTGGCTGACGCGGCCTGGAGGGGGCAAGTAAGGTGCGATCCGCCCGGGCGGATTGGCTTGAGCTCGTCGTGGTGGTTCTCCGGGGCGTTCTGTGACCGCTCTGTCGGTCTGCGTCTCGCGCCGCGGGCCGGGCAAGGAATCGGCGGCGACC
>CAYNRE010000073.1:0-59498 GCA_964399535.1 uncultured Pirellulales bacterium
CAGTTCAACGACGGGTTTTATGGTCCTGACGAGAACAACATCGATCGGGTGGTGGCCGAACTGGGAGGGACGATCGATCTCTCGGGAGTGCGAACGCTGACCTCGCCGGTCGAAAGCGACGACCGGCTGGATTTTATCATCCGCTCGGGCGGAACGATCGACCTCTCCAGCTTGCAGAGTATTCGCAGTGCGAATGCTGGCAATACTCGGTTCGAGATTAGTACTGGCGGACACTTGATATTGGGAGACTTGGCCGCAACAAGTAATGTGACTTTTCAGGTTGTCGACATCGCCAGCACGCTAGAGTCGTCGGGAACACTGTTCCTCGGTGCATCGGCACAGCTCTCTGTGTTTCCCGGTGCGCTCGTAAGCGCCAGGGGCGACCTGTTGTTTCAGGGGACAACCGAAGCAAACTTCGATCTCGACGACTCCGTCCTCCACCTCAACGGTTCTGGCCTCCAGTACCTCGAAGTCGGCGGCGAGGACCTGGGGCTTACCGGAGCCACCGCCGGGAACTTTGGGATCGGCAAGCTCGTCGTCGGCGACGAAGGGGCTCCCACCACGGCCTTTCTGCTCGACCTGTTCAACAACGGCAACCGCGGGACCAGCGGGCGTGAGGCCCTGTATTTGTTCGGCCTGGGTGGCACCGATGCCCTGGAGCTCCGCGGCGGCTCAACCCTGGTGCTCAACAGCTTCAGCGCCTACGCCCTGATGGACGGCGAAATGGTGAACCTCCGCGACTTGTTCAGCGGCGGACAGACCCGGGTCGCCTTTGGCGAGGGCTTCGTGCAAATTCCCGAACCGGGAACGCTGCACCTGGCCTGTTTGGGTTTTGCCTTGCTGGTGGCTGGCCGGCGTCGGCTTCGTCCTGGCCGGTTGGCCGGCCAGGGTTCTCACCAGGGAGCGGAGCGCTAACCCTAAGGCCCCGCACCCCTGGGCCTATACGGCAGTTTGAATCACCGACTCGAACTCAGCAGGTAGGCTACGATGAAATCGAAGCGACGCGTTCGCCAACGAGCCCGGCTGCTTGCCGCGAGGCAAGAGGCTCGCCGGCGCCGCTGGATGAAGATCGAACAGTTCGAGCCGCGGCTGCTCTTGGCCGACACCCCGCGCATTCTTGGCCAGGTTCCCGCGGGGCTGGTGCACGAAAGCGTTTCGCAGGTAACGCTCGACCTGAACGTGCCGCTCGACGGAAACGCCGCTCGCAACCCGGCCAACTTCCGGCTGATTCACCTGGGGGCTGATCGGGCGCTGGGCGGCAACGACGATCAGACGCTGACGTTCTTGCCCCAATATGCCGACGGCAGCCAACAGTTGGTGCTCAGTTCCACGGCCAGCCTGGCCAGTTGGAAGGAGCTCGATTACGGCTTCCCGCGCGGAATACTGGGCGACTGGAAGGTGCAGGGCGACGGCGCCAGCGTGGTGCAGCAGGCCGATGGCGGAGCCACGATGTGGGTCAGCGATTTTCCGCTGATCGACGCGCAATTCGCCGGCCGGATCGAGCTGCCCGCCGACGCGGCGGAAGACGACTTCGTGGGGATCGTGTTCGGCCTGACCGAGAACACGCAAACCAGCCTGCCCGAGAGCTATTACCTGCTTTCCTGGAAGCGCTCGACCGAGGGGGCGGCCGAGGGTGGCCTGAAGCTTGCCAAGATTACCGGCACTGGACAGTCGGGCCGGCGGCCCGACCTGTGGAACCTGGAATCGAGCGATCCCTATATTGAGATTCTGGCTACCCAACCTGCGGCGGCCTGGCAGCCGGGCAAGGCCTACGATTTTTCCGTCACCTATACCTCGGCCGGCGGTATCGACCTCTTCATTCGCGACGGTTCAACCGGCACCGTGGTTTGGAACCGGCAGCTCGTCGATTCGGCTCCGCTCGGGCCGGGAAGAGTGGGTTTCTACAACTTCAGCGTGCCGGGTGCCCGCTACTCGCTGGTCAATTCACAGGCTGGCCTGCCCGACGGCTACTACCGGGTCGAACTAATCGGCGGTGCGTCGGCGCTGATCGGGGCCGATGGCACTCCGCTCGACGGCGACGCCGACGGCTCGCCCGGCGGCACCTATGTGGGCAGCTTCGCGATCGACCGGGTGACGGCGGCCGTGCAGCTCGATTTGCCGGCGAGCAAAGACACCGGCGCCAGCAATAGCGACAGCCTGACCAACCTGCGCTCGCTGATGTTCGATGTAACGATCAACGAGATTGGTCGTGTGGAGTTCGATTTCAACGGCGACGGCACGATCGACGCCAACCCGTTTTATGGCGCCCCGGGCACGTACTCGGTTTCGCGTAATTTTACGGCTGATGGAACCTTCAACGTTACCGCGAAGTTTACCCCAGCCGCGGGCGACGTTGTGACTGCCGTATTGCCGGTGACCATTGACACGGTGCGGCCCGAGCTCGTCGATGTGGCCACCACGGCCGACGCGCCTTGGAACGAGCACCTGCTCGCCTTCAGCGAGGCGATCGACCCCGCAAGCCTGGCCACCGGCGACGTGCTTCTCCGGGCGGCCGATGGCGTTTCGCTGGTGCCGATCACTTCGATCACCGGCAACGGTACCAACGTGACCGTAGGATTTGAAACACAAACCACCCCCGGCAACTATCAAATCACCGTGGGGCCAGCAATTGGCGACCTGGCCGGCAACGCCATGGCTGCCGCGGCCGTGCGTTCGGTGGCCCTAGACCCAGACGTATTCGGACCGGTGGTGTCGGCCGTGGCGATTCAGGCCGACCAGATTCGGATTACGTATCTCGATCTCGGGGGGCTCGACGAGGCCACGGTTATCGACCCCCGCAACTACCGTCTCTGGTCGAGCGGTGGCGACGGGGTGTTGGGTAACGAGAACGACCTGGACCTGACCGGTTCTATCAGTGCAATTAGCTTCAACCCGGGCACGAGTATCGCCACGCTGACCCTCGCGCCGGCAGTTGGCGATGAACGGTATCGCCTGGTGATCGACGGAACCTCGGACCATGCGGTCCGCGACGCGTTTGGCAACAAGCTGCTCGACGGGGGCGACTACTCAGTCGATTTGGTGTTGAATCGCAGCGCGGCCAGCCTGACCTTGGATTTGCAGGCGGGCAGCGACACCGGAGCTTCCAACACCGACAACCTGACGCGCGACAATACGCCCACGATCGATCTGGTGATTAACCGCGCCGGGCGGCTCACGATCGACTTCGACGGTGCCGGGCCGGCGGCCCCACAGGAATTGCTCGCCATTGCCGGGGGAACCTATTCCTTCACCGCCGCCGGCTTGGCCGACGGCGCTTACACGGTGCAGGCCACGTTTACGCCGGCGGCGGGAAGCCCGCAGTCTAGACAGCTTTCACTCACGGTCGATACCCTTGCGCCGGCGGTCCGAACTGACACACCCATGCTGCAGGGTCCCGCCACGGCGAGACTAGTGCGATTCTCCGAGCCAATCGTAGGCGCTAGCTTCCCCACCGCGGGAACTACGCTGAGCGGGCCTGGAATTCCCGCGCCAGTTCCGGTCGGCTCGGTCGTCGGCTCAGCCGACCAGTACACCGTTTCGTTTGCTGAAATAGTCGCCCCGGGCATATACACGATTGGCCTGCCCGAGGGAATCACCGACGCCGCCGGCAACGTGCTCTCTTCGGGGAGCGACAGCTTCGAGCTACTCTCCGACGTGAGCGGGCCCTACGTGGTGCGGTTCTCGCCCATGGGGCTAGTGGCCGACGACGTGGCTATGCTCGAAATCGAATTCAACGAGCCGATCGCGATCGAGTCGTTCCAGGCGGAAGACGTCTCGATCATTCAGCCCGACGGGCAGCCCGTGGCGGCCGAGCGGATGGCGATCGCCGCGGAGTCCGACCGTCGTTTCCGCATTCAGTTCGAACCGAACCTATCGCTCGAGGGACGCTATGAGTTAGCTGTGGGACCGGCAATCGAGGATTTGTTCGGCAACACGATGCTCTCCGCGGTGGCTCCGACGTATTACCTAACCGATTTCGAATCGGCAATCGGAGCCGAATGGTCGCGCAGATCAACGTTACAGAGCGCGGTCACCTCGCGAGTGCTCGGCCCCTATTCCAATGACGTGGTCGTGCTGTCGCTTTCAAACCTGCCGGCGCACTCGTCGGTGGTGCTTGAATGGGACCTGCTGACCATCGACTCCTGGGACGGCAGCGGCGGATTCGGGCCCGACTACTGGGGATTCACGATCGATGATGTGTCGACGCCGGTTTGGGAATACACCTTCAGCAACGGGAGCAGCTCAGCGACTTTTCCGGGCGCGGCCAGCGAAACCGGCAACTGGTTCAACTTCTTTTCGAGTTCCGCCACCGACAAGCGATACTCTGGGCTGACCGAGTTCTTTGCCCATCAAGGTGAAACGCTTCAGATTGGATTCCGCGGCCGCAATTTGCAGGGCGTGAATGACGAAAGCTGGGCCCTGGACCAGGTGCGTATCGGAATCCCCGGCAGCGACCCCGTTTTTCGCACCAGCTTCACGCTCGACAAGACCGGCCCTCGCGTCACGCGGCTGGCTCCCTCGGGCACCGTGCTGGGGTCCGTGAGTTCGCTGGAGGTGACGTTTAGCGAACCGATTGCCCAGTCCAGCTTGACTGCCGCCGATGTGTCGCTCGAGGCTCCGGGTGGCCAGGCGATTGCCATCAGCGGTATTGTTCCGGTCGCCGAGTCGCCGAACACATACCGGGTAACGTTCGCCGAGCAGACGACCCCTGGCAGTTATACGATCGGCGTTGGTCCGGAGATTACCGACCTGGCCGGCAACACCATGGAGCGCAATGCGCCCGGGGCGTTTGCTGGGCAGTTTGCAATCAGCCTTTCGGACTTGAGGGTCGAGCGCGTCGAGCTACTGACTGACGATCCGCGCTGGGGCCAGCGGATCGAAGTCCGCTGGAACGTCAGGAATCAAGGCTCGACAACGGCCATCGGCAGTTGGGGCGACCGCGTCTACCTCTCGTCCGACGAGCTGCTCGACGCCGGAGACCGGCTGCTGGCAACTCAAGCCGTGGGGGCCTTCTCCCCGCTCGATGCGGGCCAGGGCTACGAACAAACCCTTTCAGTCACGCTCCCCTACTCCCAGACTCTCCAGCCGGGAACCTATTACTTGCTGGTCGCCGCCGACGCGGCGGCCGCCCACAGCGCAGGCCAACTCGCGGAAACCGACGAGACCAACAATCTTGGTTTCAGCGACCCGCTGGAGATCAACTTCCCTCCGCTGCCGGACCTGACGGTAACGCTCGTCGACGCTCCGGCTCAGGTGCAGCCCCTGGAGTCGATTTCCATCGCGTGGACCGTTCGCAACGGGGGAAGCGAGGTAGCCCTGGGCCCCTGGACCGACCGGCTCTACCTCTCGACCACCGGGGAACTGGCCGGTGCCATGCCGCTGGCGGCCGTGCCCCGAGCGGGTAGCCTTCCGCTGAATGTCCCCTACTCGGGCAGCCTGACGCTGCCGTTTCCCAATTTGCCGGATGGAGATTACCACCTGCTCGTGGTGACCGATGCCGATGGGCAGGTGTTCGAGGGGGCCGACCTGCTGCCGAACCTGGCCCGGGCTCCTGAGCTGTTGCGAGTGCGGCATGCCGACCTGCGACCGACAATCGACACGGTCGAGAGTAGCCGGGCCTCTGGCGATCCGATCACCGTGCGCTGGACGACGGAGAATCATGGGTCGGCCGCCACGCTGGGGGGCTGGACCGACCGGGTCTATTTGTCGCGCAGCCCGCAGGGAACCTCCTCGGACCTGCTGTTGGGAGAGATCAATTTTAGTTCGCCGCTCGCGGCGGGCGCTTTGCAGAGCGGCCAGATTACAGCCACCTTGCCGATCGACGCCAGCGATACTTATTACGTGGTGGTTGTGGCCGATGCCACGAACATGGTCAACGAGCGCGACGGCGAAGCCGACAACCGCGCTAGCCAGGTGCTGACAGTCGGCCTCTCGCCTTACGCCGACCTGGTGGTCCGTCAGCTTCTGGTGCCCGAGCGGCTGGTCGACGACCCCGCCACGCTGGCCGTGACCTGGCGCGTCGCTAACCAAGGGACCGGCGAGGGTCGCACCGATCGCTGGGTCGATCGCCTGATTGCGTCGAGCGACACGATTTTGGGAAACGCCGACGACCGCGTCTTCGGCCAGTGGGAGCACGTCGGCTTAATTGGCCTGGGAGACGATGTCGGTTACGAGCGCAGCGAGCAGGTGCTGTTGCCGCCCGGTCTGAGCGGCCGGTTTCACTTGTACCTGCACACCGACGCCCTGGGGCAGGTCTTCGAGAACGGCCAGGAGGTCAACAATCGACTGAAAGCGACGACAACGCTTGACGTGCTACCGGTTGAATACGCCGACTTGCAGGTGCCCAGCGTATCGGTCTCGCCGGTCGAGGCGGAAACCGGGCAGACCGTGCAGGTAAGTTGGCGCGTCGAGAACCGGGGCCTCGGTCAAACCAACGTGGGCAACTGGTTCGACCAACTGTATCTGGCCACCGACCCAGCCGGAAGCCAGCGAATTCTATCGCTGGGCAGCTTCGAGCACTTTGGCTTTCTGCAGCCGATCGACTCACTACCGCCCCACGAACAGTCGGCCGGCTACTACCAGCGGACCGTTTCGGTGGCGCTTCCCAACACGCTGGCCGCGGCTGATTACTACCTGGTGGTCCAAACTGGCGGGCCCTACGAGTTTCTGTTTACGAACAATAACGTGGGCGTGAGCGCCCCGATGTCTGTAGCCCAGGCCGCCACGCCTGATTTGAGAATCACTTCGATCACCGCGCCCGACGCGGCGATCGAAGGCCAAATCGTCGACGTCTCGTGGACCGTGCTGAACGACAGCCCGGTGACCGCCTCCGGTTCGTGGATCGACCGGGTCTACCTCCAAGTGGCCGGCCACCCGGAACTGCCCAAGGTTCAAGTCGGCGAATTTCGCTACACGGGTCCGCTCGGGGGCGGACTGAGCTATAGCCGGCAGGAAGCAATTCGCCTCCCGTCGCGCGTCAACAATCTTTACCAAGTGGTGGTGGTGACCAACGCCGCGGCCGAGCTTTTCGAGCGGGGTCCGGCCGCCACGAATAACACGGCGGTCGACGACCTGACGCTTGCCGTCTCGGTCTACCCGCGGCCCGACTTGCAAGCGATCGAGATTATTGCGCAAGGCGAAGTGGATGCCGGGGGCGCGATTCAGGTCGAGTTCGTGGTCAAGAACGAGAGCGAAGTGGCCACGACGGTGCCCAACTGGATCGACCGAGTTTACCTTTCGCTCGACGATAAGGTAACCAGCGACGACATTCTCATCGACCAACTCACCAACGGTTCGGCCCTGATGGGGGGCGAAAGCTATCATTCGTTCTCCAAGTCGGTGGTGGTACCGAAGCGATTCCGCGGCGAGGTCTCGATTCTGGTGTTTGTCGACGCGGGGGGCGCCGTCGACGAATGGCCCAACGACCAGAACAACGTCCTGCGCATCCCCTTAAAGGTTCGCCCGCTGCCGCTGGCCGACCTGGTTGCCAGCGAGGTCGTGGCTCCGGCCCAAGCGGTCGAGGGGGCCGAGATCGAAGTCCGCTACACGGTGACCAACCTGGGTAGCGGTCCTACTGACGTGGGCGCCTGGACCGACACCATCTGGCTCACGCGCGACCGCAATCGTCCACACCCAGGCCAGGGCGATATTCAACTCAAGGCCCTGCCGCACCAGGGTAGCCTGGACCGCGACGCCGGCTACGACCGGGCGACCCAGGTTGTGATTCCCGAGGGAATCGAGCCGGGAACCTATTACATCACTCCCTGGACCGACCCCTACGGCGCGGTCTTGGAAGACCCGCTGGATATCAACAACAACCCCGACGATCCCAACGAAGCGAACAGCAACAACTACAAGGCGAGAGCGATCAACATTCTGGCCTTGGTGCCCGATCTGCGGGTGACCCAGGTAACCACCGATGCGCCGCTCGAAGCGGGCAAACCATTCTCGGTGAGCTGGACCGTTCTCAACGACAGCCTAGGCCAGGCCCGGCCCGGCGGTTGGATCGACCGGGTCTGGCTGTCCACCTCGCCCGATCCGGCTAGCCCGGGCGCGCGCAACTTGTTGCTCGGCGAGATGACGCAGGGCGATGTGCTGGGGCCCGCCGGATCCTATTCCCGGACACTTAGCACCACGCTCTCGCCCGCCGCCGAGGGAACCTATCTGGTTGTCATCACCGACGACGGAAGCTCCGCCCGCAATCGTGTCCGAGAGGTTGACGAGGCGAACAACCGATTCGTCTTGGAAATGCCCGTTTCGCCGGTTCCGGCCGACCTGGTCGTGACCGATGTACGGTTCGAGTCCGAATTGCGTTCAGGCGAGCCGACCCGCATTCGATACACCGTACAGAACGTCGGCCAGAACCCGGTTTGGCTGGGCACCCAGTATTGGCGCGACTTTGTCTGGATGTCGGCCGACCCGAGCTTCATTCGCGAACGGGCGAGTTATCTCGGGGAAACGGCGTATAGCCCGCCCAATCCGCTTCAGCCGGGCGAAACCTACGAGGTGACGCTCGATACCGTGGTGCCCAAGGGTGCCCAAGGCCGCTATTACCTTTATGTCGACCTTGATGCCCACAACGATCTGAGCCCGTACTTCTATCCCTACCAATCGCGATTGCTCAGCACCACGTGGTGGCCGGCCAACCAGGGAAGCAATAGCGACTGGCTCGGCCATTTCAGCCACTGGGCGTATGAGAACCCCTTCAATAATCGTTTCCGAGCCGAGTTCGATGTTGTTTACCGCGAAGCCGACCTGAATATCGAAGACTTTGCGGTGCCCGAAATGGGCCAATCGGGCCGAGAACTGACGGTGACATTCGACGTGGTCAACCAGGGCACGCGCACCACCCGGGAATCGAGCTGGGTCGATCGCGTGTTTCTCTCTCGCGACGCAGCTCTGGATAGCCAAGACCTGCAACTCGGCGAATTCACGCGCAATGCGCCCCTTGAGGTCGACGGCCGCTACTCGGTAAGCCTGCCGATCAGCCTTCCCGACAGTATCGAAGGCCAGTTCTACTTGTTGGCCTACACCGATTCGGCGGCTTATCTCGACCGTTACAAACAAAGCTCGATCGGGTTCAAACTCCCGGGGATCTCCTTTGAAGCGGGCAATCCGCTCGCCCCCTGGGACCTAGCCTCCAACAGCCGCCGCAGCTTGGCCCGTGGCCGTGTGCCCGAGTACCAGTTCGAGGCCAACAACCTGGTCGTGGCCCCGGTTTTGGTAGAGCTCACAACTCCGCCCGACTTGCAGGTGACCCTGGTTGCCGCTGCCGAGGCGACCGAGCATCGCGTGCTGCGCGGGCAGTCGTTCACGGTTAGCTATACCGTGACCAACCTGGGAGGGGCGGTGCCCTCGTCTCAGGCCAGTTGGGAAGACCTGGTTTACCTGTCGCGCGACCAGTTTCTCGATATTCGCTCCGACCGCTACCTGGGTCGCCTCGATGTCGGCGGCGCGCTCTCCCCGGGAGGCAGTTATCAGCGCTCGCTGACCGTGACCGCGCCGGCGGATCTGGAAGATTTCTTCTATGTCTTTGTCGTCACCGATCCGGCGCGAACGACCAGCATCGGGTCGGTTTTTGAGGGCGCGTACGAGAACAACAACTCCCTTTTCGATCCCACTCCGTTATTGTTGGCTCGGCCGCCGGCAAGCGACTTGGAAGTAATCGACATTCAAGTCGAGCCCGAACTCCAGCTTCCCGGCGAAGCGGTGCTGGTCACCTGGACGGTGCGGAACAATTCGGGCGCGAGCGTCTCGGGCAACTGGTCAGACTCGCTCTTTCTCTCGCACGACGCCAGCTGGGACATCGGCGATCGGCCGTTGGGCCGTCAGGCCATTACGGCGACCATTCCAGTCGGTGAGTCGCGCACCTTTTCGCGCTCGGTCTCGATTCCCTCGCTCACGCCGGGACTGTACCGGGTCATCGTGCGTACCGACATTTTCAATCAGGTGTTCGAGGGCGAGAACGAGGCGAACAACGCCACCGCTAGCGCAGCTCCGCTCGAGCTGGCGACCCTGAAGCTGACCCTCGGCGAACCGCTGATTACCACCCTGGCGCCCGAGCAGGAACGCTTGTATCGCGTCGAGGTACCGCTGGGCCGCACGCTACGAGTGGCCCTTACCGCCGATTCCGACCAGGCCGCCAACGAGTTGTTCTTGCGCCGTGATTCGGCCCCCACCACCACGTTGCACGACGCAGCCTACGACGGGGCCCTCTCCGCGCGGCAAGTGGCCGTGATTCCCAGTACCCAGGCGGGCACCTACTACGTACTGGCACGCGGCTACTCGAACGGCTCGCCCGATCGCGACGTCACCCTCTTGGCCGAATTGGTCCCCCTCTCCATCTCCCAAGTCCACACCGACGTGGGGGGCGACAGCCGGTACGTCACCACCACCATCGAGGGCGCCCAGTTCCATCCTCAGGCCATCGTCAGCCTGGTACGGCCGGGCTATACCAAGCTCACGCCGGTGACGTACCAGGTGATCGACAGCACGAAGATCGTCGCCACCTTCGATCTCACAGGCGCCCCGCGGGGACTGTACGACGTGCAGGTCGAGAACCCGGATCACGAGACGGCCGTTATTCCCTATCGCTTTCTCGTCCAGCGCGCCATCGAGCCCGATGTCACCATCGGCATCGGCGGCCCTCGGGCCATCCTGGCGGGCGACGTGGGCACCTACAGCGTGGCCATTCAAGGCCTGGGGAATCTCGATACTCCCTACGTCGTTTTCGACGTGGGCATACCCGAGATGGGCATCAACGACTGGGTCTACGGTCTGCCGTACGCGCGGTTCTTCAGCAACCTCGCCGGGGCCCCACCGGCCGATTCGTTGGCCGACGTTCCTTGGGCCAGCTTGAAGTCGGCCGTTAACACAAACGGCTATGTCCGCGCCCCCGGCTACGTTTTCGACCTGGCCGCCGATGGGTTTACCGGTTTCACCTTCAACGTCGCCACCTATCCGGGCCTTAAGGAGCTTCACGACCGAGCCTTTGAGGAACTGCGGTCTCGGCTTTACGCGATCTTTCCGCAATTGGCCGAGGAAGACGTGCTCCGCGACGGCGCCGCCGGGCTCGACCGCGTGTTGCCCGGCCTGGGCACGATCTACAGCACGTTTGGAGCCATCCCGGATATTCTGACCATTCCATTCATTCCCTTCGATTTCAACGTATTCGCCTCGGCGACCGCCCTCTCGCGGCAGGAGTTCATTGATTACTCGCTGGCCCAGGCCGAGCAGCTCCGCGACGGAATCCTGGCCGACGATCAGGCCCCCGCCTCGCTCGTCGCCTTGGCCGCCGATCCCGACCTGTGGAGCCAACTGTACCTGGCGGCCTTGGAAGAGGCCGGCCTGCTCCGACCGGAAGGCAGCGTTCCGCCGCTGCGCGACGATCCGCTGGTCGTCAGCCTGATGGCCACATTAGCAACCGGCATCGTCGCCGGTCCAGCAGGCCAGGAGGTTCAGTCCGAAGGAAGCCTGCTGCCCTTCTTCGATCAGTTGCGCGCCTGGTACGGCAACGACGACGACTTACTCGCACCGGCCGAGCCCAACATCGTGCCGGCACACCTGAATTGGATTCCGCGCATTGCACAGTTCCAGGACCAAGACCTGGGACTGAGTCAGCGGACCCATTTCGAGGCGTTCCGCGTGTATGTGCCCTGGGTGCCCTTCGAATCACGCGGTGCCGGACTACCCCCCGATTTTCAGATCGGGGGTTTTGATCTGACCGGGCAGATTCTTCGCACGCCTCAAATCGAAGAGTTCGAGAACATCGCGGGTAGCCAGGTCCAGGTCGTATCCGAGCTGCCCGCCGATCTCGATGTGCGGTCGGTGCTGTTCGGAACGGTGGTGATCGGCGACGAAACGATCGACCTGGCAACCGGTCAGCCCGCGTTTGAGCCGGTTACGGCCGAGGTCGATCTGACCGCCACCCATGGATTTGTCATCCAGGTTCAAGCCGAGCTCGACGTGGCCCAGCGGCGGGTAGTTTGGACCATCGAGGCGGTCGACCCCGTCAGCGGTGAACCCGTGCCCGGAGCGTTTGACGACTTCGGGAATCGGCGAGGCTACGTGACCTATACCGTGGCGCCCTTGGGCGGCATCGTGCCGCTCGACCTCTCGCAATTCCTTGCGGGCGAGAACGCGGTCAGCGGGCTGGCCTCGATCGAGGGCCCCTTCACTGGCGAAACCGCCGGCTTCCTTCCGGCCGACTATCCGCTGCCGTACACCGTCCACTTTCAGAACGACCCGGCCAGTTCGAGCCATGTGGCCGAGGTGCGCGTCACCACCGAACTCGACGCCGACCTCGATGTACGCTCATTCCGCCTGGGCGATTTGGAAATCGGCGACATTCAAGTTCACATTCCCGCCGACCGAGGCGTCTTCCAAGGCGATTTCGACTTCCAGCGCACCAAGGGCTTTATTCTGCGCGTCAGCGCGGGGGTCGACCTGGAAACACGAATCGCGACCTGGCTGCTCGAAGCCATCGATCCGCTCACCGGCGAGGTGCTGCAAGACCCCTCCCGAGGGCTCTTACCCCCCAACGATGCACTGGGAAATGGGGCCGGGTTTGTCAGCTACACGATCGAGTCGCGGGTCGACTTAAGCACCGGCACCGCGATTTCGGCCGAGGCTCGGGTCGATTTCAATACGGCGCCTCCCGAGTCGACACCGCGGCTGGAGCAGGTGCTCGATGCCGCGGCACCCACCACCGAATGGACCGTGACCGAACTGGGAGCCGGCACGAACACGTTTCGAGTGGCCTGGAGTTCGGCCGACGATCCCGGCGGTTCGGGATTCAAACATGTCTCACTGTTCGTGGCCACCGATGGGGGCGATTTCAAGATTTGGCAGCGGCAGCTTGCGGCCTCCTCCGGCAGCGAGGTGTTCCTGGGCGAGGTCGGCCGCGGGTACGAGTTCTTGGCGCTGGCGACCGATCTGGCGGGCAACCGCGAACAGCCGCCGCCGGGTCTTTTGGCGCTGGGCGACAACTCGGTCCCCAATATCGGACTGCCCCCCCAGGTCGGCGAGACTACCCCTCCCGATTTTGGGCTGCCGCCCGAGGTACTTCCGACGCCGGTGACCAATCCGGTTTTCTTGCAGGCTCTGGATCAGATTCCGGCCGAGCCCCCGCTCGATCGCCTGCCCGAGTTCGCGACCGTGCTGCAGCCATTCGCCGGCCAGGCGTTTGCCACTGGGTTTATGCAAAGCTCTGCCGATATTGGTCCGATGGCCCTGGCCGAGGCCCCCGATGGCTCCATCCTGGTCAGCGGTGGTCCAAGTCGCAGCGACCTATACCGGTTTTCGATCGAGGGGGGCTTGGCCAACAGCCCCCTAGCCCGCTTGTCGCAGCCGATCTACGCCTTGGCCTTCGATCTGGTGGGTCGGCTCTGGGCCACGACGGGCGGCGGCAGCCTGCTTGAGCTCAACCCGCAAACCGGGGGAATTCTGGGCAGCTACGGCGAAGACATCACATTGGCGTTGGCCGTGCATCCGGGCACGGGGCAGCTCTATGTATCGACGGCCCGGGGTGTCGAGGTGTTTGATCCCGAGACCCACCAATTCAGCGGATATAGCCGAGACCTGAATCTTCGGGTGGGGGGCCTGGCTTTCTCGCCCGAGGGCCAACTCTGGGCGACGACCTGGCCCGACCGGCAGCAAGTGGTGCGATTCAATGAGCGGGGCCGAGCCGAGCCGGTGCTGCGCTCGGACAACCCGGTCGACAGCCTGGCCTTCGGCCAGGGCGAGTCAACGCTGGCCGGGCTCCTGTTCCTATCTCACAATCTTGGCCCGCGCGGGCTAAGCGGCCCGGGCCAATCGCGCAATAGTGAACTGACGATGGTCGATCTGGCCACGCTGCAAACCGTGGCGATTGCCCGCGGAGGCAGCCGCGGCGACTCGATTATCACGACCCGCGACGGCCGGGTGTTGCTGAGTCAAAGCCACCAGGTCGATGTGCTCAACCCGGCGATCGCTCCCACGGTAATCGCCACGAATCCGCCCCACGAGGCCGTCGTCGCGCTACCCTGGCCCTGGATCAGCGTTTCGTTCGACCAGGAGATGCTGGCGCTTGAGGACCATCCAGGTTCGGTGACGCGAACCGAGCATTATTCGCTGACTGGTGCCCAAGCGGGCGAGATTTCGCTTGAGCGCGTGGAATACGACCCCGCCACACGAACCGCCCTGCTCTTCACTAGTCAGCTGCCCCCTGGCGAGTACACGCTCACGGTAAGAAGCGGGGTCGAAAGCCGCCGCGGAGTGGCCCTCCAGGAGGATTTCCAGACCAGTTTTTCGGCGATTAGCGAATTTACAACCAAGGCCGACCTTGCGTTCACGCTCTCTCGCGCTTCGCGCACCGACGGCACCGTCTCGTTCGACTTGCAGGTGACCAATACGGCCGACTACGACCTGGGGCTGCCACTGTTCCTCCTGCTCGATCCTCGGCAAGACTTCTCAGGACTGCCCCAGGGGGCCTTCGACGAGCTTGCCGATGGCCGCCTGCTGGTCCAGCTCCAGGCCACTTCGCCGAGCGGTCAGCGATTGCGGCCGGGCGAGACTACCACGGCCCAGACCCTGGCCATCGTTACGCCCAGCGGCCGCCGGGTCGATTTCGATTTCGGGCTCATCGCCACGCCCACCGACAATCTGGCGCCGATTTTCGCAACGCTCGCGCCTCAGATGGCCTCGGTTGGTCATCCCTTTGCGGTGCAAGTATCGGCCACTGATCCAGACGGTATCGCCCCGGTGTATTTCCTCGCCGAAGGGCCGACCGGCATGTCGCTCGATCCGCTCAGCGGACAGCTCGCGTGGACTCCAACCAGCGCCGACGATGCCCTGGTTGCTGTCGAGGTCCAGGCCTACGATGCGCGCCGCGGACGCGGCGTCCTACGGTTCACAATCGACGTTGCCGGCGGCAACCACTCGCCAGTTTGGGAGCCGATCTCCAGCCCCATCTTGGCCACGGAAGGGGCGCCGCTGGCGATTTTGGCTGACGCCACCGACCCGGATGGCGATTCGCTCGTATTCTGGGCCGATGGGCTGCCCGGCTCCGCGAGCTTCGATCCGGCCAACCGAATGCTGCACTGGACTCCTTCGTTTACGAGTTCCGGCACCTATTCGGGGACTCGGTTCTTTGTTTCCGATGGGTTGCGCACCGTCGAACAGCGAATCGAGATTCGCGTGGCTCCGGCGAATCAGCCGCCGGAGTTCGGCTTGCTTGGTCCGCTAGTGGTCCGCCAAGGAGACCTGCTCCGCTGGGTCGTTCCAGCCAGCGATGGCGATGGCGACCAACTTTCGTTCTCGAGTGCGAGTTTGCCCCCGGGGGCCACACTAGACACTGGGACGGGGCTGTTGACCTGGGAAGTGGGCTTCGCACAGGCCGGTAGCGTCGCCATTCCGCTAGTAGTCAGCGACGGCTCGAGCCAATCGGAACAAGTACTCCTGGCGACGGTGCTCAATGCCAACGCGGCGCCGCGATTCGACGAATTGATCGACTGGCGCGTCAGCGAAGGCCAGGAAATTCGCTTTCGCGCATTGGCCTTCGATCCCGATAACCCGGGGTTTGTTCCCGCGGTCCGCCATAGCGACGGCACGCTGACTCCCTCCAGCGGAACTTCTTCAGTTAGCTATCAAGTGACGGGGCTCCCCCAGGGGGCTGAATTCGACCCCGATACGCTTGAATTCCGCTGGGTCCCCGGGTTCGAGAGCGCAGGGCAGCATCTGGTCCGATTCGAGGCCAGCGACGACGGCGACGGAACGGGAATGCCTCTTTCCGCCGCGGCGGAAATCGCAATTCACGTGTTGAATCTCAATCGCCCGCCCCAGATTGCGCCGCTCGAACCGATCACGGTCGAGCCTGGCCAGATCGTTGAAGTGCCGGTATCCGTGACCGACCTGGACAGCGACCCGGTCTCGCTGTCGGCCCGCAATGTACTACCGTTTTATCCACTGCCGTCCTTTTTGAGCTTTGTTGACCAAGGCACCGGCACCGGCCTGCTGCGAGTTTCGCCCGATGCCGCCACAGGGGGCGACTTTGCGGTAGTTCTGCGAGCTGAGGACGATGGGGATGGTGGCGGCCCGGCAGCGGTGGGGGTCGACGAATTCACGGTTCTCATTCAGATCTCGACCCCCAATCTGGCCCCGCGATGGACTCCGGCGGGCGATCTGGTGGCAGTCGTCGGCCAGCCGCTGGTCGCCCTGCTTCAAGCCGCAGATGCCGATCAGGAGCCGCTCGCTTTCGAGCTCGACGGGCTGCCTCCGGCAGCCTCACTGGTCACCGATGCTCTTAACTTCTACGGCCGCGTGGCGCTCGAGTGGAACCCAACTTTGAGCGACGTAGGCATCTACACGGCCACGCTCACGGTTCGCGATGGCGGCAACGGCGATCCAGGCCGTAGTAGATCCGACACGCTGCAGCTACAGATTCTGGTGCGCGCCGACAATCAGGCCCCCAGCTTGGCGGCCGTTTCGCCACTGAGCATTGCGGAAGGGGAATCGTTGTCGCTTGCCCTTCAAGCAAGCGACGGCGACGAAGACCCCTTGACCTATTCGGCCACGGGCCTGCCCGAGGGGGCGGCCCTCGATCCGCTCACCGGCCACTTGCACTGGACCCCTCGGCTCGATCAGGCGGGGCATTACGGTCCCATTCGATTCCGGGCCAGCGATGGCAGTGCCTTCGTCGAGGTGGAAACTACGATCGACGTCGCCAACGTCAACCAGCCGCCTCGCCTAGTAGCGGTGCCCAACCAGTTCGGGCGCGAGAATGCACCCCTGGAATTCGTGGTTCTGGCCGGCGATGCCGATGGCGATCCGCTGATTCTCAGGGCCCTGGCGGGCCTTCCGGCCGGCGCCCTGTTCAATCCTGTCTCCGGCCGCGTACGCTGGACCCCAGGCTTCGAGGATGCCGGCACTCACCGAATCACCTTCTCGGCTACCGATGTTTTCGGCGCCGTCGACATGCTCGACGTAGTCGTCGAGGTCGATCCGACCAACCGCCCCCCACAACTGCAAAGCTCCTGGCATCAGGCCATTCCGGGCCAGGAATTGGCGTTTACGGTTTTTGGAACCGACCCGGATGCGGAAGATTCGATCACCTATTCAGCCGACTTCCTGCCCCAGGGGGCCACGCTCGACTCGGTCACCGGCGCGTTTCGTTGGACACCATCCCCCTTTCAGACGGGACAGCACCTGGTTCGGTTTCGTCTGAGCGATGGCCGGGCTGAAGCAATCAAGTCCGTTCTGCTCAGCGTGGCCTTCGAGCCAATGCTACCCGACGTTTTAATCGATCTGAGCCCGAACTTTCCGACCACGCCTGGCCAGATCGTGAATCTGAGGGTGGTTGCCGGTTCGATTGCCGAGATCGAGTCGCTGGCCGTGACGGTCGACGGCCAGCCGCTGATGCTCGACAGCCAAGGGCGTGGTCAGATTCAGGTCATGGCCCCGGGCAAGCTGCTTGTGCAAGCGCTGGCCACGGACGTCGATGGCCTGGTCGGTACGGGCGAGGCCACGATTCTCGTCCGCGACCCTGCCGACTTGGCGCCCCCGGTGGCGGTGCTCGACGAGGCTTTGGAAGGCAGCACCCTAAGCGAACCGATCAATTTGTTCGCGGTGGTGAGCGACACAAACCTATTGGACTGGAAGCTCGAAATCGCCCGGCTGAATAGCGCGGACTTTCGCTTGCTGACAAGCGGCGTCACGCCGGTTTCCAACGCCGCGCTGGTCCGTTTCGATCCCGCCGACTTCCAGAGCGGCTTCTACCGACTGCGGCTCTCGGCCCGCGATATCTCGGGTCGCAGCACCAGCAGTGAGCGGATGGTAGAGATCCATGCCCTCAACCGCTCGGGCCATCTCAGCCTGACCCAGGTCGACCTGGAGATTGATCTGGCCGGAACCACGCTACGAATTGCCCGGCAATACGACGACTCTTTAGCCGCTGAGCCGGGGCCCTTGGGTCCGGGTTGGCGCTGGCTAACCCGTGCCGCTGATGTGGAGCTGAATCTACCGACGACCGGCCGCGAATCGCTGGGCGCGTTTACCGCCTTGCGCGACGAGACCCGGTTGTTTCTTACCCTGCCTGATGGGCAGCGAGTTGGGTATACCTTCTCCCCGATTCGTCGCGAAGCTGTTGGAATCGAGTATTACGAGCCCGCCTGGCAAGCCGACTCCGGAGTCACGTACACCCTGCAGTCGGTCTCAGCCAAACTGCAGCGGGCAGGGCGGCGCTACTACGACTTCGTTACCGGTCAGCCTTACCATCCAGCCAACGCGCTGTTCGCGGGCGACGATTACCAGCTCACGGCCCCCGATGGCACGACCTACGGTATCGACTCGCTGCGGGGCGTTACTTCGATCGCCCCACTGTCGGGCTCCCGCTGGCTGGTCAGCGACACGGGCATTCTTCCCCTAAGTGGCGGGCCTGGCTTGGCGTTTCAGTTCGATGATGCGGGACGCTTGAGCGCGGTCATCGGACCTGAGGGCCAACGCGTCGACTATTCCTACGACCAACAAGGCCGACTTGTCGCTAGTCAGCGACAGGCAGACGGACTCGAGCGCCACGACTACGGCTACGAGATGGCACCATCGCGGCGACTAGTCCTGGACGTGGTCGACCGGTCGACCGGAAACACCGTTGTAATGGATCAGCAGGGCCAGCGCAGCCTGGCTCCGCTTACGGCGCATCTGGGTGGACCCGCGGAGTTTCTCGGCGCTTCGGTCCAAGGACAGCTCACGCCAGACCCGGTCGATCATCTTTCTTGGGAACTTCCCGGCGCTAGCCTGGCTTCGACCGTTTCGCGCCAGGTCTTTCTCCGAGTCGTTGTCGAAACGTCAGCAGACGGGTTTTCGCCTGCGGTGCCGCAGATACCGGGTTATCTGCCGGTAAACGTGGTGACCTTGCCAGCCGGCGCCGTTCCGGGCGCCGGTCAACGCGTCATCGCCATTTTCGCCCTGGACGAGGCAGGGCTGCACCGGCTCGATATCGCTAGTCGCGAGGCGGGGCAGCAGGGTGTGTACCATCTTGAGTTGGCGGTCGCCGGCGATGTGAACGCCGACGGAAAGGTCGATGGGCTCGATAGCGCGCTTATGGCGGGAGCCATGGGAACCGCGCAGGGCGAGCCGGGCTATCTTGCTGGTGCCGACGCCGACGGCGACCTGATCGTTGACGCTCGCGATCAACAGATACTGGCCGCCAATTTCGGTTTCGCCACCTCGGCGGCCGCCGTTCCGCCAGCGGCCCCTTCGGTCGGCCGCACGCCGCGTTCGCCAGCCAGCCAGGCCCAGCGCGTGTTCGCCGGCGCCACGGTTCCGGCCGCTTGGCTGCGGAGCGGGTCGAACACCTACCACACTGCAGACCCCGCTCGCCGTGCGCCAGCGGCGCCTGCCGAGGGCACAAGTACCACGATCGTCGTAACGCCCGTTGTGCCGCGCCCGCCAGGTAGCGCATCCCAGATCGCTGCGCCCCTCTCGACGGCGGGCACCGAGCTGCTCAATGGCGATTTCGCGGTTAGCGATCCCGGACATCCGGCATTCGGCTGGCGACTGGCCGGCCAGGCTCAGGTTTCGGCCGGGCAGGCCGAGCTTCGTGAAGATGCCCGGTTGGCCACCGGGGTTTCGCAGTATTTCGCGATTCCCGCCGGCGCGACCCGGCTGCAATTCAGCCTGACCATCGAATCGCTGGGGTCCGCTGCGGGGCAACCGCCCGACGCGTTCGAAGTGCGCCTGCTCGAGGGATCGGCGGGGGGCTCGCTGGTCGCGGAGCTGCCTGGGCTTTCCCAGACCGACGCGCTACTGAATGTTCAATCCTCGGGTGCTTGGGTGGCTGCGGCCGGAGTGCAAGTGACCGGGCCGGCGGGCGCGGTGGGACTCCTGCAAACCGGCGTCTCGTACCTGGTCTCGATCGATTTGGCGTCGCTCAACCCGGTCGACCTGGTCGAATTGCGTTTTGATTTGCTGGGGTTCGCTTCGCTCGATTCGCTGGTCATCGTCGACCAGGTGGAGCTCTCGAACGGCGCCGGACCGCGGGCGCTCGCCGATGCGTTCGCGCTTTTGGAAGACCAGTCGGCCGAGCTGGCGGTGCTGGAAAACGATTTCGGCCAGGGAGCCGGACTCGACCCCACCTCGGTCGAGATTACGATGCCCCCCCTTCACGGCTCACTAACTATCCATCCGCTTACAGGGCTGGTTCATTATTCTCCTGCCCCCGATTACTCCGGAACCGATCTGTTTCGCTACCGCGTGGCCGACCTGGCAGGGAACCGCTCGGATGAGGTCGAAGTAGCGCTCGCGATCGCCGCGGTGGCTGATCCGCCGAGCCTTGCGACTACCGCCGTCCAGGGCCCTCAAGACCAGCTGCTGCCGCTCACGATCTCTGCTGGGCTGGACGACCTCGATGGATCGGAAACGCTTGAAATTGACTTGGCCGGCTTGCCACCGGGTGCACGGCTCTCAGCCGGAACGCTGCTCGAGGTGGGTCATTACCGATTGTCGGCCGGGCAGCTCGCCAATCTGACCTTGATTCCACCGCCCGGCAGCAGCGCCGATTTCGTGCTGACGGTTACCGCCCGCGCAGTCGAGCAAAGCGGCGGCGACACGGCCGAGCAAATTCAGGCCTTGCCCGTCACGCTCGACGCGGTGGTTCGCGATCCCCTGGAAGTCACGGGCTTTGTGATCAACCAGGGGGCGGCCCAGCGCTCGGAGCTGAACCGCCTGGAGGTAACGTTCAATCAAGATGCCGTAATTCTCGACCCGGCCAGCGACGTCACGCTCGCCACGCGCGGCGGAGTTGAGGTTCCGCTGGCCCCTGCCCGTTACCAATACGACCCGCAGCGGTTTGTACTCTCGATCGACCTGACCGGGCTAGAACTCGACAATTCGGCGTACGTGCTCAATCTGCACACGCTGGGAATTCGCAGTCGGGCGGCGCGCGACGAGCGATTGGCGGCCGACCTCTTGGGCGAGGAGGGAGGGGTTTTACCGTTGGCGCTGCACAAGCTGCGGGCCGACTTCGACGGCAACGACCTGGTCGACCGCGCCGACTTCGACCTGCTTACCGCGCACTACCGCACGCAGCAGGGCGACCCGAACTACGACCCCGTCTACGATTTGGACAAGAACGGGGTAATCGACCGGTTCGATTACGCTCTCTGGCGCAATGCCGAAGGACAAAGCACTGACCATCAGCCTCCGGTGATTCGCGCCCTGTATTTGGGGGGCCAGCCATTGCCCGCCGAACTGCGACTCGCCCCAGACCTGTTGGTAGTGGGAACAGTCGCCGACTCCAGCGGTCTGTCCGCGTTCGACGTCAGCGTGGATGGTGCTCCGCCGACCAGCCTGTTGCCCACGACCGAGGGTGGCGGCTTCCTGCTTAATCGTCCTAGGTTGGAACAACTACTGGTTAACCCCATACCCCAGGGTAGTCACCAGTTGGTGTTCACCGCCAGCGACCAGCGGGGCAACGCGACCGAGCCCTACGAGCTGCTATTCGACTACGATACGATCGCCCCCGACGCGCCGGGGGCACCCCAGCTCTTGCCCGCGAGCGATACAGGGCGGAGCATGTCGGACGGGATCACTCGGGCACTTGCTCCGCGATTCGCCGTGGTTGCCGAGCCTGGCAGCATCGTGCGGCTCTACCGCGACGGGCTGCTGGTCGGCGAGCAAACTGGCGGCGACACGTACGAGTTCGCCCCCGACCTGGCGCTGCTTCCCGACGGAGTGTATGCGTTCACGGCATCGGTCGAGGATTCCTCAGCAAACGCGAGCGCGCTTAGCCCCCCCACCTTGCTCCGCCTGGACCGCACGGCTCCGCGGCTGCAATCGGTTTTGCTCAGCGACAGCACGCCGGGTACGCCTGCGGGTACCTACACCACCGAGGCCGAGCGGGTGCAATTCATTGGCGTCACCGAGCCCTTCAGCCTGGTTCGACTGTTGGGTACCACGCGAACTACTCAAGCCGACGCGGCGGGACAGTTTACGCTCGCGGATCTCGACCTGGCGTTCGGCAACCAAACGCTGCGCTGGGAGTTTGAGGATCTGGCCGGCAACCAGGGCAGCGCCCAGACCGTGGTGCGACGAATTGGGCCCGAGCAAGACCCGCCGACGATCGTGGCGCGGTTGGCCAACGATACGGGCCGCCTCGATTTCGATCGCGTAACGAGCGACGCCACGATTCGCGGGTCGGTCGACGACATCTCGCCACTGGAGGCGCTATGGGTCAGCATCGACGGTTCGCCGCTGGCACGTATCGACGATCGACTGGTCGGCAGTGTATTTGAACTGACCCCGGCAGATCTCGTCCAATTGAGTGGGCGCGTCTTAGGCGACGGACAGCACGTCGTCGCCTTCACTGCTGAAGACGAGCTGGCCAACCGCACGCCGGCATACGCTCTCGCCTTTACGCTCGATACCATGGCCCCTGCGGCACCCGCAGTGCCCGATTTGCTTCCCGGCAGCGACACCGGGCTGAGCGATACCGACAACCACACCGGCAGTGCCAACCCCTTGGTTCATGTGGCAAGCGACGGCGGGCTGCGGATCGATTTGCTGCGCGACGCAGCGCTGATTGATCAGGTGTTGGCCAGCGACGGAGCCGACTTCGCCTTGGGACTGTTGGCCGACGGCGACTACCTGCTTACGGCCGTGGCCGAAGACTTGGCCGGCAACCGCAGCGCCGAATCGGCGCCGCTGACGCTGCACGTCGACACCACGGCTCCCCCATTGGCCCAGTGGGGCCTGGCACCCGCTAGCGATACCCCGCCAGTCGGAGATTCGCAAACCGACCTCGCCCTGGTCGACCTGTTCGGCCAGGCCGAGCCCGGCGCAAACGTAATGCTCTTCCGGGGAATCGATCCGGCTGGAACGATCACGGGCCCGCTGCCCGACGAGTCGGCCCGAGCCACCCTGGCCGATGCGACCGGAGCCTTCAGCTTCCCAGCCGTGGATCTTGCCTCGGGGGCGAATCCATTTCACGTGGTCGTGGTCGACCAGGCCGGCAACCGCAGCCGCAGCCAGCGAACCTTGGTGAGCACCGCGCCCGATGGCCATCCGCCTGCGATTAGTGCTCGGCTGGCCGCGGATACCGGTTCGGCAACCGACGACGGACTGACCCGCGACCCCACCATCACCGGTCGCGTCGACGACGCCAGCGGCGTTGCCGCGCTGCGAGTCTCGGTCAACGGCTTGCCGCTGGCCGATGTTACTTCAGCCCTCAGCCGGGGCAGTTTCACCCTCACTCCCGCACAGCTCGATTCGCTGGCCGGGGGCCTACTGCCCGACGGCCAGGTGACCGTGGGCCTGGTGGCTGAAGACGTGTTCGGACAGATCTCGCCGGCAACCCAAATCTCGTTCGTGCTCGACCGTAGCCGTCCCTTGCCTCCCAGCCTCCCCGACCTTGCTACACCGAGCGACCGGGGCAGCAACTCGACCGACAATCTCACGTCGGCAAGCGAGCTTCAGTTGTCGATCGGCATTCCGCCGGCGACCGACCTGGAGCGACTGAGGCTATTTGCTAACGGAGTCGAAATCGCTGGCCTGCCGCCTGCCGGCACCGTGGAATACCTTCTGCACTTGGCAGCCGATGGCCCCTATCGCATCGTCGCGCAACTGGAAGACGCCGCGGGTAACCTCAGCGCCTTCTCACCGCCGCTGAATTTACTGATAGACCGCACCCTAGCGCCGGCCGACTTGGCCATCGACCCTTCTCAGGTCGCTCTCGAGTTCGGATCCGACCATACCACCCGTCGCTTGATTCGGCTGGTCGGCACCGCCGAGCCCGGCAGCACCGTGAATTTGCCTGCCCTGGGCCTATCCGCAGTGGCGAGTGCAGATGGCTCGGTGCGAATCGACCAGGTGTCGCTGGTTACCGGCAGTAACTTGCTCGAGTGGCAAACGATCGATGCGGCCGGTAACGAGGTCACCGGTCAACGTACGGTTCAGCATCACGACCTAAGCGGACCCGAACTCTCGATGCAACTGGCCATCGACAGCGGCGAGGACACCACCGACCGGCTGACCAGTCATCCGGTGGTGCTCGTCACCGTGGCCGATGCGAGTTCCATCGGTCAGTTGCAAGGCAGCCTGAACGATGGCCCGCTGGTCGATTTGCTCCCGCTGCTCAGCGGCACCTCGCTGGTGCTCGAGGAATCGCGGCTGGCGCAGTTGGCTGGCCGGGCCCTGGTTGACGGAAGCTATCGGCTGCGGCTGGAGGCGGTCGACTCGCTCGACCAGGGACGCCAGGTCGACTTCGATTTCCGCCTCGATCGCACGGCCCCGCCGGTTACGGCTCCTCCCGACCTGATCGCCGGCAGCGATTCGGGCCGCAGCGCGTACGACGACCTCACCAATGTAATTCGTCCCACGATCCGGGTGTATGCCGAGACCGGCGCGTTGGTGTCGTTGTATGATCAGGGGCACCTGATTGCCCAGAGTGTTTCGATCGGCGTGGCCGACATGCTGCTCGAGCCGCTCGACGATGGCTTGCACCAGCTAACGGTGGCCATCACCGACCGGGCCGGAAACAGGAGCGGCCTCTCACCTGCGCTGGCGCTCGAGATCGATACGCTCTCGCCCGTTTTGCCCGCGTTCAACCTGCAGGGTTCGACCACCGCCACCCCTCATACCACCGATGCCACGGTCACGCTCAGCGGCCACACCGAACCTGGTGCCCGGGTCCAGGTCGCCGGCGGCGCCGGGCTAACCATCGCGACCGCCGATGGATCGTTCACTGTTGCGGAAGTGCCCTTGGCCTTGGGCGATAACAATGTCGTGCTGGTGGCGACCGATGCAGCCGGAAACACTAGTTCTTTCTCGCGAACCATCGTTCGCGAAGCGATTTCGCCCCCCTTGGTCAGCCTGGCCCTGGTCGACGATACCCTCACGCCCGAGGGTACCCCGGGCGACGGCGTTACCCGTGACCCGCGCGTTTTCGGGAGTGTTTCGGCTCAGCGCGCGGTGACCGCGCTGCGGGCCGGCTTCGACGATCGCCCCCTGGCCGACTGGGTCGATGTGCTGGGCGATCTGGTAGACGGAAGCTTCACCTGGAACTGGGATCGCATTGCCCAAATCAACGGTGCGCCGCTGGCGCCCGGCCAACACCGGGTTACCGTTGTTGCCACCGATGAACTGGGAATGGTTTCCGACCCGGCCGTGCTGGTTTTCACCTACGACGACGCGCCGCGTGCGGGCCTGGAGAACACCTTCAGCTACGACCCCAGCAGCCAAAGGTTCCTCTATTCCTACACGCTCGAGAATCCTTCCGACGCGAGCCAGCGGCTGTCGCGCTCGGTGTCGCAGCCACTCTCCGAATTTTCCCTGCCCGTACCGCCGGGTGCCGAGGCGGTCGCGGCTCAAACGCCCGCTGGCTGGACCTTCCAATTCGACCCAGCCGCCGGGCGCGTTCGCTGGATGGCCGAAAGCGACGAAACGGCGCTGGCCCCCGGCGAATCAGCTGTGTTCCAGTTCGAGTCGACGGCAGCCCCCGGACGCACCAGTTACCGCGTTGCCGGCAACAGTTCCGGCGATGCCGGCCAGATTCGTTCCACGGTCGGCCCGGTGGTCACCACGCCCACTCCGGCGGTTTACGATCGCTACCCGGCGTCGGAATCGGCCGTCCTGCAAGTTGGTGCCGCCGCGGGCCTGTTGGCCAACGACGGTCCGTTTAACCCCGCCGGCCTGAGCGTATTGCCGGCCACGGTACTGAGCCGGCTGGGGGCTCAGGTTCAGATTGAAAGTAGCGGGTCGTTCCGGTACGAATTGGCTGCCAATCGCCGTGCGCTGCTTCCAAGCGAGAGCCTGGTCGATACGTTTGATTACACCGTAATCGACAGTCAAGGTGGCCACCACGGCGCCACGGCCGAGGTAACGCTCGACGGTGAGAACCATGCTCCGCTGGCCGACGACGATGGCCCCTACTACACCTACGCCAGTCAGCTTCGCACGTTCCAGGCTGCTGAATTGCTAGCCAACGATGTCGACCCCGACACGAACGACGAATTGACGATCGATGGCGTTTCGGCCACTAGCCAGCGCGGCGCCCTGGTGACCATCGACGAGGACGGGGTCCACTACGATCCGAGCGGCGTGCCCGAGTTGGCCGCCCTGCCGGCGGGTCAGTCGCGAGTCGATCATTTCCAGTACACCGTGATCGATCTCGGCGGGCTCACCTCGATTGCCATGGTCGAAGTCGTGGTCTACAGCGCTAACAACGCGCCGCCGATTGCCCAGGGCGATGGCTACGCGACGGGAGAGAATTCGCCGCTCACCATTCCCGCGGGGGCCGGCTTGCTGGCGAACGATCTGGATGTCGACGCTCTCCCCGGATCGCCCGCGCTGCAGGTGGTGGCGATCGACAGTAGCCTCCCCGGCCAGTTATCGGTCGGCCCTGATGGCAGCCTAACCTACGACCCCAGCGGCGTGCCGCAGTTCGACCATCTCGCCCTGAACCAGCCGCTTAACCTCAGCTTCTCGTACACCGTGGCCGATCAGCGCGGCGCCCAGGCCACGGCCCTGGTAACCATCACCATCCTGGGTGAGAACGATCCGCCCGTGGCCCAGTTCGATCTCTATTCCACGGTACAGGAGAATGAAGTTTTCGTGGCTGGGCCGGGCATTGGGCTTCTTTCCAACGATCTCGACCCCGACGAGGGCGCGGTGCTCCAGGTCGACCCCTCGCAGTCCGACGCGACCAGCGCACTGGGCGCGCCGCTGGTAATACGGCCCGACGGTAGCTTCGACTACGACCCGCGCACGGCCACCGCCTTCCTGCACGAAACGGAGACGGTCGACGACACCTTCCGCTACGTGGTCGTCGACGGCTTGGGAGGCCAGTCGACGGCCCAGGTGCGGCTCACCATTCATGGCAAGAACTCGCTTCCCGAGGCAGGCGAGGACGACGTGCGCCGCGGCTACGGTACGCTGGCCAACCGGCCCATGAGCGTTTCGGCCCCGGAAGGGGTGCTGAAGAATGACCGCGACCCCGATCACGACGAGACCGAACTCTTGGTGGTCACTGCCGCTTCTGGTCTGACCGCGCTGGGAGCGTTCTTCGAACTGCGCGACGACGGCAGCTTTGTGTACGACCCCCGCGATTCGGCCACGATCGCGGCGGCCGCGGCCCAAGGCATCGACCTGATCGACACCTTCCCCTACGAGGTTGTCGATCCGGCCGGCGAGAGCGACACCGCCACGGTTTCCATCGTGGTCAAGGCCGAGGCCTCGCCCTATCGCTTCGACATAGTCGCCCAAACTGGCGCGGGCCAGTTCACCGAATTGGGTCGTGGCCCTTCGATAAACAACAACGGCTTCGTGGCGTTCCAGGCGACCACGCTTAAGTCCAACGGCAAAGAGGTCGAGCAGCTGTTCGTTTGGGATCCCGAGTCGAAAACCTACCACCCGCTGCTCAAGCCCGGTTTCGTCGACGGCTTCTTGCCGGCCAACGAAACGCCCGACGGGCTGCCCCCCTATAGCGAATTCGGCGAGGATGTGCAGATTAACGATCAGGGCCAGGTGCTGGCCTACCGGCTATTGGCGGGCAACGTGCTTTTGGCCGTGCCGGGGCTCGGTCCCTTGGGCCTTTCGCCCCAGCCCGTTCCGGTGCTGCTGAGTTATTCCGAGCTTTGGAACGGCCTGGCAACCGATGGGCTGCCGATCGCCCAGATCGCCATGGGCGATTTCAACTTCGGCGGCGCGGGCATTCGCTGGGGCGACCCCCAGTTTCGCGAACTGTACCTGGGCGCGCTCTCGGGCTTCTCGCTGCTCGGCACGGCCTACCTGGGGGCGGCGTGGTTCGGCCCCACGGCCTACCTGGTCAATCCGGTCTGGGGCACGGTGTACCTCAGCCCGGTGGATCGCACCGGGGTGTTCCAGCAGGTGTACCCCACCTTGAGCCTGAACAACTGGGGGCAAACGGCCATCGCCGCCTGGGGCAGCGTAAAGCTCGACCGGGCCAACTTCCTGGTCACTGTGCCGCACAGTTTGCCCAACGGCATTCGCCAGTTGGGCGTGGGCACGCCCGGCTTCGTGGCGGCGCCCAAGATTGCCGACAATGGGCTGATTGTGCTTCGCAACGGCGACGAAGCGACCGACTCGATTTACGTGGTGCCGTTCGATTTGAATCCGGCGGGTTACCGGCGCATTACCAGCCCCGAGCAGGGCTTCCTGAAGGTGGGCCCCCACCCGGCGATTTCCGACGACGGTTCACTGATTGTGTTTACGGCCGAACACGCTGAGCTGGGGCGGGGGCTGTTCATTGCCGACCCGCTGACCGGCCAGTGGTCGAAGGTGGCGGGCGAATCGGGTCCGGGCAGCCTCGATCCGGCGGACGGGAGTTTAGACCCCGGCGAAGAATGGGTCGACTTGAACGGCGACGGGCAGCTTGACGACGATGAAGATATCGGGCCCTTCCGGAGGTTTTCCATTTCCGACCCCGACGCTGACTCCAGTCTCGCAATTCAGCGCCTCGACGACGGGCTGACTGCTGCCCAAGCCAGCTATCAGATCGCGCTCGTCGTCGACGCGGTCGCACCCGGGGCTTCCGTAGCGTCACGCCGAGGGCTTCGTACTATCGAATTGCGGACTACATACGATTCGTCTGGAGAGCTGACCGCGACCTTCGAACAAGAGCGCCAAGTCGTTACCGTTGGCAGCATTGAACCGAAACTTGGAACCGTCGCTGGTGTTGGCGTCTACGACGCCTTGGCAGACTCGGGGCAGTTAGCGTATTGGGTCACGACGGAGCTGGGACAGTTTATTGTCTTTGCCGAGTCGGTCGAAATCGACCTCGATGTCGATTCCAACAACGATGGCGAAATCGACCCGGAGAACTCAGCCGGAGGAACCGACGATCCGATTGAGAACAACCCCAAGCTTCCCGGAAAGGTGATCCTGGAAAATTCACTGGACAAAGACTTCGATGGAATCACGGACTATGCCGATGGCTTCGATTACGACCCGGCAGATCCGAATGACGATCGAAACGAAAATGAGCTCTTTTCACCGGTCATGCTTACCGTGCCAGAGTCGACCATGTTCAACCCCGAGAAAACTCGGTTCCGGCTCGCTTACGACGCCTCGGCGCCCAGTGATCTTGTCGAAATCGTCCCCGGAGTGCTCCTTCCCGGCCAAGGCACAATCCGACTCTGGAATGTTCCTGGCGACCAGCGGCGCGATGGCCGGAGCGTCGTTCCTAATGAATTCGGCGAGGGAGGTGGTGGCAACTATCTGGCGCCCGGCGTTTACACCGCTGCCCAACTGGGACTGACCACCGAACAGCGCACCGTGACTTTATATGTCGAAGGAATCAGAGACACTTTTGACTCGGCCATACCGATCGACATTACACTGCTTCCTGACGGCAAGGAGTCCGATCAGCTTCGCAACCGTGACACCGTCTTCGTGTCGGTCAGTCCGTTCGACCTGGATATCGACTCAGATAATAACAATGGCACCAGTGCACCCGACCGCTCCGCAATGGAAGAATCCGTGGAAGACTCGGCATACTTACCCGACGGCCGCTCTAATCCAGGCAAATACCTTCAAGTCTCAAATCATCCGCTCGACTATGCTGCAGTCAATCATGAGTTCTCGATCACTTCAGACGGACGTGTTGTCGTAGACTATGACAGCAGCGGAAACACCATCTACGACTACAGCCGAGTTTTGGGCAATGATGGAACCGTCGACCAGAATCACGACGTGAATGGAAATGGAATCCCCGACGACCAGGACCTGCAGGTACTGGGCTTGCATTTCGCTCAGGCGGTCATTTCACTGCCCGCCGGGATCCGCCTCGATCGCATTCAGCTTCGTTTCGACGTGGACACGAACATTCTGGATCATGGAATCCGTCTTTGGACTCGTGATGCGGATCAACTTCGCATTTCGGCCAGCATTGCTGGAGGCGGCAACCTTGTTCCACTAGCCACAGAATTTGAGCCAACTCTTCTCGGTCTGACTGACTCAAATCGCACTATCAAACTCTTCGTAGAGTCCATGAACACCGTTAGTGTCGATTTCGGTGACGAAATCATACGGCTCACTATTTTGGATCGACAGACGAGCACACCGATTGCCAGCGACCAGGTCCGCGTCACCAGCATCAACTCGCAAGTTACTGTATTCGTAGTTCAGCCATATACGTACGACGCAGCCTCTGGCGACCGTACTCCCTTCTCAGTCGACCTCTCGGCGCCCGTCAAGGCAATCGAATCAGTGGTTTATGGCCAAACTCACCCCGACTACAAGTTCCACGAAGATTTCGCCTGGGAGGGACACGCATTCGCGTATCTGAACTACGACGGGCCAGGTGGATTTGGGGAGAATGGCAATCGCACTACCTGGTATGGTCAAACCGGAGGGGAGCCGAGCGGCGGACAAAGAATCACTTCGCTCTTCGGCGGTTTGCTCCTCAGCCTCGATCTCGGCGAATGGACCGCACTCTGGGGACCGATTTCAAACGGCACACGCGATCCTGCCGAGGGATTCTTAAGTGCAGGCCGTGAGTACTTAACCTGGAACGGCCGTCCCGATGGCACCCTAACGGACGGGTCGAACATCGTACTCAGTCACACCTGGATAACCTCTCCGGAAAAGGTGAAAACACTACGCAACTATTTCGAGGCGCGAGACTACACGCTCTATGGTGTCGACATCACAGAAACTGGCGGAGGTTGCGCATCACTGGTGGGTCAGGCACTCGCAGCAGCGGGCTTTTCAGAGACAAATGCCTGGCTGGTCGATAAGATCTTTCCCTGGCAGGCACCCATTCTCTACACGGCGGATCAATTAGCGAGCATCGTCGGGGCAGGAGGAGTTGTGGGTTGGGCCGGTCTGGACGAATGGGGGACGGCTGAAGGAATCGCTAGTCGGCGACTCTCTTTCTATGACCCCGGCTTGATGGTCGGTTGGCTCAAGTCACAAAGCAGCGACACGTCGTTCGACTTGGACTAGCAACAGGATGGCCCCCGCCATCCCCAGCAGCCAGCCGGCCGGTTCCGGCACCGTGGCCGTGATCTGGTCCAGTTCGAAATCAACATCCCGCTGCAGGTCGCTGTTCAGAACCAGCTCCAGACTCGTCACCGAAGCAAACGAGAAGCCGGGCTCGGCCGTGAAATCGCCGAACCGCGCCGCGTAGCTATAGGGGCTGCCGTTTTCCGGCAACAAGCCCTCGAGTTGCGCCGTGGCCGTCACTCCGGCTACGTTCGAGGTGGCACGAATAGTGATTCCCACTTCGTTGGCCCCCGGCCCCGCGTCGAGGCTGAGAAAATCGAGCCGCAGCCGGTTATTCACCCCGCCGCCGGTCAGGTCGGCCGCCAGCCCCAGGGAGTTGACCAGGGCGGAAGGCAAATCGGCATCGAGCGCGTCGTACTGCAACGTAATGCTCGTGGGGTCGCTAATCGCCACCCGCAGAGTGCCGCCCCCCACCGTGCCGGTCGCGGAAATCAGCCCCGGCGGCCCGACCACGTCGACCAACAGATCGCGCTCCTGGCCCAGAATATCCTCCGGCGGCCCCACGTCTTTCTGTAGCACCGGCTCGGTCGCGAAACCGGCCGTGCCGGCCACGAAGGCGACAGTGGCCGAGGGAGGGTTAAAATTGTCGATCACCAGCGGGCCGGCCAAACTACGCGTGCCCGGGTCGAACGCCACGTCGACGAACTCGAAGCTGCCCGGCATCCCGGGCCGTTCGACGCCGATCACGCTATGGAAGGCCTCGAGGGAAACCAGCAATTCGGGCCCTGGCATTACGCCCGCGGTCGCCAGGTTTACCGACAACCGCCCCAGCGTGTATAGGCCCGGCGCGAGCGCACTGGCCGCGGTTTCAAACTCGACCACCGAGTGTAACGCATCGGCCCCGAAGCTAGCCCCGGGTATCTGGCCCCAGCCATCCAGCAGCGGCGTGGCTTTGGCAAAGCCGAAGGCACTGTAATCGGTTCCGCCGGCGGTTAGGGCCGGGCTCGAAGCCGAAACATCGACCCCGAAGAACACCAGCGCTTCCCCGGCATCGGCGCTGAAATCGAGCTCGACTGGGAAGGTGGCGCTGTCGCCCGCGACACTGCCGGGCCCAAGCCGGTACAGGGCGGTTACGGCCGCCTGTGTGGGGGCAGCCACCACCAGCATCGCCAGGAGCATGCCGGCCGGCGCGGCAATCGCCATCGGCCGTTTCCGTAGCGACAATAATCTCTTCAATCTCTTCCGGTCGATGATTCGTAGGAGCACGGTCGGTGGATCCCCGTTGTAAGTCGACGAGCTTTGGCGGCAGACGAATCTTAAATTTTCACACACAATCGCAGTGATGCTGCTGCCGCTACGGGCAATCCGCCGTTTGTGCCGCCGGGGCGGCGCCCCCCGGTGGAAGCGGCCCGCCGAATGCACTTCCGCGTTGCTTGAGACGCTGGCCGCGCTTCAAAGCGCGCCCGCGCCTGGTACGGAAAGGTGGCTGCCCTTGGCGATTGCCGAAGCGAAATCGGGCCGATTTTAGAAGTCGCTTCGCGCCTGTTCAGCGCCGTGCGACGACCCGATTGCAGCAGCTCACTAGCGGCCCCAACGCTCTAGGAAATCCCCCACTTTGGAGGATACGAAGGATCGTATCTTCGCAACCTGGGGCGGTCAAGTGAAAATCGCGCGATTCAGCTAGCCCATTGGGGAGGTTCGTTTGCAGGTCGGCGAAGTTCCGCCGAGTACAGCGGCACTGCCACCCGGCCAGCAGTTAGGAGGTTTGGCCGGGGCGCGGGCCCTGGTCGGAGCCAATCGCGATGGGGCTCCTACCTTTTTTTGATAGTCGCCGAACGAATTCAGGCGGCCGACAACCGCAAATTCGGGCGACGGGCCACGAAGCGCGCCCCGCAAGCACGGCTTCAAGCGTCGAGTTCCGTTCGAGCGACCGTGCAGCTAATCAGCCACCCTTCCTTCTCCTGGGTGCCAAGGCTCCTGACAAACTGCGCGATTTCCAGAAAACCTGTGCAGTGCGAGTCGGGCGATCTATCGGCGCCGGACCCGCTACGATTCATTAACCCCAGAGGGTGGCCCGCTAAACCGCACCCACGAGCGCCATGACAGCCCGGCGGATGGCCTCGGGCAGCGTGGGCCAGGCATCCGCTACCTGGGCCAGGTCGGCATCGGTCGGCGGCGGGGCCGGTTCAGGGCAGGGGCCATTGGCGGTCGGGCCGGCCCCGGGATGGGCCAGGGGATTGGACCCGTCGGCGGGGCAGGTCGAACCGCCGGACCAGGTGAAACCAAACCGGGCCCACCGTCCCCGGGGCAGACGGCAGGGTACGAATGGCGAATCAACTCAAGATGGCCCAGGATCAGTCGATTCTCACGCTCCGTGCCCAAGGCTGGTCCGGCCGGCGGATTGCCCGGGAACTGCACGTCGATCGCGAGACCGTCTCACGATCGACGTGCAACTCCCCCGCAATGCGGCGCTGAGACCAACCTAACGAATGTAGCTGCTGAATCGACTGAATAATCGCCATCTTGAGTTGATTCGCCATCGACGCCTCCCGCGGCAGACGTTGCCGCATGGGAGGCGCATAGGCCAATCTCCGTTACTCAAGCTGGCTGGTTTTCAAGCGCCGATTCCTGGCCGGGTTTGAGCGCCGACTGACACAGAGTGTCTGTGAATTGTTCGTCTGGGTCTGTTCGGCGATGACGTGTTCGACGCGTACGGCCTGTTCCCAGGGCTGGAACTCATGGAACACGCGATCCGTTGCCGCTTGGACCCGCTGCCAGGCACGGTCAAACTTGTCGTCGGCCGTAGCGAGACCGGCCGCCTGGGATGGTTGAGCAATCGGGAGCTCGCCCAGGCCCCTGCTGCGAGAAATCTTGATCTCGCTGGCCGAGGATTTCGCGACGTCACTACCCGCCCCCCCGGCTGATATGGGGACAATTTGATGGACATCAGCATCGGCCGTGATGATAATTCCCGCCGACATGGCGATATAGGAGGCCATTTTGACGGGTGCATGGCTGCACCAACGTCCAATCTACTCGTGCGACGAGGTCCCCGCCCATGTATCGAAATCCGGCCACGGCGCGCGTTCGTAAACCTGTCCATCGCTCACTTCATGGCTGGCAACAGCTCGAAGAGCGTCGCCTACTCTCGGTCACCAGTTCCGATACCGCCATGCATGGGAATGGTAGCCTAGACAGCCTTGGCCCTCTCCCGCTGGCAGCTTCGGCCGTGGCGTCGTTGCCGACGCCAGCTCAGGCCGATAAACCCGGTTTCTTCGATCCAGCGGCCAGCCAGTTTTTTCTCAAACAGACTTTCGGCCAAGGTGTGTCGGATGATCAATTCGGCTATGGCCCTGTTGGTGCAAACTGGGTGCGGCTCGTGGGCGACTGGGACGGCGACGGAGGCGACAGCGTCGGTTTTTACGACCCGGCGACCAGCAACTGGTTTCTGAAGAACACGCCCGGACAGGGAATCTCGGACATCACCTTTTCGTATGGGGCTCCGGGCAAGGGCTGGTCGCCGATCGTCGGTGACTGGAATGGCGACGGACGCGACACCGTCGGATTCTACGATCCTGCGCAGGCGCAGTGGTTCTTGAAAAACACGCTCGGGCAAGGCCTGTCCGACGTAATGTTCTTCTATGGTGCGCGCGGTGCGAATTGGGCGCCACTCGTAGGAGATTGGAACAACGACGGGCGTGATTCGGCCGGATTTTATGATTCGGCGCAGGCACAGTGGTTCTTCAAGAACAATACGACGGCCGGTCTTTCGGAGGTGACATTCCTCTATGGCGCCAAAGGATCGGCCTGGCAACCGCTGGTGGGCGATTGGGACGCCGACGGACGGGACAGTGCCGGTTTCTACGACGCTTCACGAGCCCAGTGGTTCCTGAAAAACGTGCCGGTTCAGGGCATGTCGGATGTCACGTTCAATTATGGCCCCGCGGGTCAATCGTGGCAGGCATTGGTCGGCGATTGGTTCACCCCGGCCGACCGAACAGCCATTGCCGAGAATCCAGGGACCGCCTACCAAGCCCCGGGTGGCTCAAACCAAAAAGTACCGACCGCTTTTACGCTGCTCTCGCGCGATGCTTCGCTGGTCAATGAGCTCGGCTGGTATCGGGTTGACGATGCATTGGGCCGGATCGGCACGCTCTATCCAGGCGATCCGGGCTACGCTCAGGCGGTGCTGTCGCAAGGCTCGCCGCAAACGCTGTTCCGTTACAACCAACCGATCGGTACTCAGACCAGCGTCGAACTCCCGGGAGGCGGATACTTCGGGTTGTTCTTGGTGCAAAACGACACGCTCGAAGCCTGGCGACAGCGAAATCCGAGTAATAGCGCCGACGGGCTGCCACTGGTTTTCTTCAGTTTCCGGCAAGCCAACCCCGACAACTTCGATCATGTTCATAACCCGAGTGCGAATGTTTTTGGCTGGGAAGACCGCAAAAACGGGGGCGACCAGGATTACAACGATCTCGTCGGCCAGTTCGATTATGGCACGCCCGTCGACGTGTCGGGCGCGGTCAATCATCCGCCCACGTTTACCGCCGGCGACAATGTGCAGGTCTTGGAAGATTCTCCGCCAGCGATCTTCGTGAACTGGGCGACGAATCTTTCGCCGGGACCTCCTGCCGAGGCCGGGCAAACGCTCGCCTTCCTTGTCGACGTCGATCATCCGGAGCTATTCGCCGCTGCGCCGCAAATTACTCCGGATGGCACGCTTTACTTTACACCTGCGGCCGATGCTTTCGGCATCGCTCAAGTCACCGTTCGGCTTCGCGACAGCGGCGGCACCGCGCAAGGAGGCAGTGATACGTCGGCCGCCCAGCAGTTCACGATCAATATCTCGTCCGCCGCCAACGCTCCGGCGATCGACGCCGCCTTGCTCCGCGACACGGCGCCCGCCGCGCTCACCAATAGCGACGGCGTAACATTCGATCCCAGAATTGCCGGCACGGTCTTCGCTCCCGAGGGCCTGGCATCACTAACCGCCGCGGTCGATGGCGGAGCGTCGATTCCCGTCACGGTGAATACCGATGGAACCTTCGTCTTCGATCCGCCGCTTGCGCGCGACGGATCGGCCGATGGCCAGCATGTGGTGCACTTTGTTGCTCGCGATCCATTGGGCAACGCAGGAACTTTCGATCTCACGTTCAGGCTCGATACTCAGGCACCGGTGCTGCCAGCGCTGAGCGTGTCGGCCGCTTCCGGCTTTGTCGCGCCGCAGACGTCCAATGCCGGTCGCGTCACGCTGTTGGGCGCCACGGTCCCCGGCATCTCGGTCACGCTGGTCGAAACGTCGTCGACGGCCCTGGCGAGCAACACAGGTGGTTTTCAATTCGTTTCGGTTCCGCTGAACCTGGGCGACAATACGTTCACCTCCGTCGCGACCGACGCGGCCGGGAACGTTGGTCAGACGCCCACGGTGATTCGGCGCGTGGAAGCGACCGCTCAGCAGGATCCCGTGCTGCGCTGGAACCAGGCAGTCCTCGATGCGGTCCGGCTCGATGCCTCGTATCCCACGTTCGCATCGCGGGCCATGGCGATGGTCCACACGGCGATCTACGACGCCGTCAACGCAGTTGAGGGTCGAACCGGGTATTACGTCACGCTGGCCGCACCCTCAGGAATCTCTCTCGAAGCCGCGGTCACCGGCGCGGCGCACCAAGTTTTGTCATATCTCTATCCTGCGCTGCAATCGACGTTCGATTCGGTGAAGGCCGCATCGCTAGCGCAAGTGCCAGACGGGTCGGCCGAAACCGGCGGCCTCAACTTCGGAACATCGATCGGCGACGCGATCGTCGCTCTGCGCACGCACGACGGCTGGGACGATTTCGTGGACTACGTGCCCACCAATGCGCCCGGCCGTTGGCAGCCGACGGAACCCATCTATGCGGTGGCGCTCGATCCACATTGGGCCAATCTGGAGCCGTTTTCTGGAACGGTGCTCGACCAATTCGCGCCAGCGGGGCCGCCTTCGCTGATAAGCCAAGAGTGGGCGACAGCCTTCGACGACGTAAAGTCCTTGGGCCGGTTCGACAGCACGACCCGCACGGCGGATCAGTTGCAGATCGCACGCTTCTGGGCGGATGGCCCGGGCACGGACTCGCCGCCCGGACATTGGAACCATATCGCGCAGCAGGTAGCCCGCGCTGAGGGCAACAGCATCGCGGAAAACGCGCGGCTGTTCGCCATGCTCGATATTGCGCTGGCCGATGCGGCAATCGTCAGTTGGCAAGCCAAGTATCAACACGATTTATGGCGGCCGATTACGGCGATTCTCAACGCCGACACGGACGGGAACGATCTCACGTCGGTCGATGCCGGCTGGCTGCCGCTCTTGGTGACGCCGAACTTCCCCGAATACACTTCTGGCCACAGCACATTCAGCAGTGCAGGCGCGACAGTGCTCACGGCCGTGTTCGGCGACGACTACGCCTTCACCACGACCTCTAGCGGCCTGCCGAACGTGACGCGCTCGTTCGCGAGCTTCGACGCGGCGGCCGTTGAGGCGGGCCGCAGCCGCATCTACGGCGGCATTCACTACGAGTTCTCCAATCAAGATGGTAGGACGTCCGGCCAGGCGCTAGCCGCGCACATCCTGAGTACATTCGACTCGGCCGCCGACACGCAGGCGCCCAAGGTCGTGTTCGAGGCCGACAGCGGACTGGTTACCGCCACCAACCTGCAACTGGCCGGACGCGTGCTCGACAATCTATCCGGCATCGTGTCCCTGACGGCCTCGATCGACGGCGGAGCTGCGTCGCCCGTCACATTCGACGGCCTGGGAAATTTCAACTTTGCGACGTCGCTCGCCGTAAACGGGTCTGCCGACGGAGCGCATCAACTCTCGTTCGTGGCGACCGATTTTCAAGGCAATATCAGTTCGACACCCTTTGCCTTTACGCTCGATACACAGGCGCCGAGCCTCGATATCCAAACGCCGGAACAGAGAAGCGATCTCACGCCAGGCGCCCTCCTCTCCGGCAACGTGAACGCGACGGGTTCCTCGATCGTCGAATTGAAATACGCATTTACCGGCCAGCCGGCACGCACGATCGCGTTTAATCCGCAGACGGGCGACTTTAGCGTTTCGCTCGATTACGCGGCGCTGGGAATCGGCGCGACGACGCTGACGATCTCGACGCGCGATTCGGCCGGTCATACGACAAGCGTCAACCGAAATTTAAATGTCGCCGAGCGGGTGCCGTTTGCCATTGATCGATTCACGCCGCTCAATGGCGCCCGCGACGTTGGCTCGACGTATCGCCCGCAAGTGTTTTTCTCGCGGGCGGTGAACCCGACGTCGCTCAGCGCGAACAATTTCTACGCCACCGGCCCCGATGGGGCGAAGCTTGCGGCCAACATTGTGCCGGCCGGCGACGGCAGCTTCGCCTGGCTGTTCTTCACGCAGCCCATGCCGGGCGGCTCGCAAATCACGGTGCACCTTGACGGCTCGACCATTCTCGCGGCCGCCGACGGCACCATGCTCGACGCCGACGGCAACGGCACGGCCGGCGGACAATTCACGTTTAAGTTTTCGACAGTGAGCCTCACGCCGCTCATTGGCACATCGCTCTCGGGCAAGATCGTCGAAGCGGGGCCCGATCTGAAGCCGATGACGTTCGACGACATTCGCGTCGGCCCCGACCAGGTGATGCACACGGCGGATGATGTATTCCTGACGCCGCTGGCTGGCGTAAAAGTCTTCATCCTGGGCCTGGAGAGCCAGTTCGTGCTCACCGACGCAAGCGGCAATTTCCATTTCGACTCGGTCCCGGCGGGCAATGTGAAGCTGGCGATTGAGGGCCGCACCGCGACAAATGCTCCCAGCGGAGTGTTCTTCCCGGAAATGGTGATGGACCTCATGCTCGAGGCGGGCCGAGCGAATACCGTGATGGGGACGATGGGCACCGACGAGCAGAAGCGGGCCAACCGCGAGCGCTTGGAAGTCTATCTGCCGCGCCTGGAAACTTCGATCCTGCAAAACGTCAGTAACTCGACCGCGACCATGATCACGGTCGGGGCGGAGGCGGCGGCGAATTTGACTGCACAGCAGCGCTCGCTGCTCACACTTAATGTCCTACCCGGTAGTTTGCGCGATCAAAACGGCAATCCGGTCGCGGCCGGCCAGGTCGGCATTAGCACTGTGCCGCCAACTCTGGTCCGGGAGATGCTTCCGCCAGGACTGCTGCAGCACACGTTCGACATCACTGTGCAGGCGCCCGGCATCACGAACTTCGCCACGCCCGCGCCGATGACCTTCCCCAATTTGTTTGGCGCAACGCCTGGCGAACAGCTCAATTTCCTCTCGTTCGACCACACCACCGGGCGACTCGTCATCGAAGGCTCCGCCACCGTCTCCGCCGACGGCCTATCCGTTTCCACCAATCCCGGCACCGGCATCACCCACCCAGGCTGGCACGGCCTCACGCCGCTGGGCAGCCCGACTCGGCCCGATAATGATGATGACGACGGCGCCACCGGTGATCTATTTAGTTATGAGATCACTTCGGAATTGATTACCAGCCGCGGCACTGGCGTTGCGACTCCCGCGGCAGCCAGCGCTCAAGTGGGCGTCATGGAGTCCATTGGGGTTACAGATAACCCCAATTTCCGTCTCGCCGCGGCAGTCAGCAATCCCGGCGTCACCGACTATTTGCTGGCGGCAGACTTAGACAAAGTCAGGTTTTCATACAAGAATACAACGCCCAGCAGGGGTGGCCGGGGGTCACAAGTAAGAGTCAAGATCACCATCGATCCCAAATACGCCCACAAGTATCTCGACAACTTCCACACTCAGACGGCCAGTTTGCCTGCTGGCGGTTCGCAAATCTTCGAGTTTACCTTTAAGTCGGCGAAAACTTTGAAGCTCGATCACGACGCTTTGATCGGCGTGAAGTACAAGTTTGAAGCGTTTGAAGTCACCAAATCCGGCGCGACGAGGCCGCTGCCCGAATCAGGAGAGTATTATCTTTACCGTCTTCTCGACGCCTCGGATACGACTTCGGCCGATGGATCGCTTGAGTTCGCCGACACACTCAACGACGGCGTGGGCAAGGTTGTGCGGACCCGGACTTTTGACTATCTGGGCGATCCTGACGCTCGGCCGTTTTGGACAGAGCCAACTCCGATCCCTTCGGCGTACAGGATCGAGGAGACCACAGGAGGTTACAAGTTTCAATTCGATCCGGTGCTGACCCAGAACGCTCAACAAGCCTCATTCCGCTTGCTGACCCCAGCCCCCTACCGCTTACTCGACACGGGCATTTTTGCAACGGGAAATGGTGTCGCCCCAGAGACAATCTATCTCAACAAAGCCGAGTTTGTCCAAGAATTCACCAACTTGGCCAAGGGTTCCAGTCCCGTGCAACTAGTGGTGGAGTACGACTCAGCCTGGTTGGCTGCAGGAACGAACACTTTTCAGATTACACGCAATACGGCGGCGGGTGAATTTACGACTTTTGAAAAACTACCGCTCGGCGCCGACGCAGGTCGGGTGAGATTCGCCCTCGAAGATATTCTATTTTTGGGTCGGGGTAAGGTTGATGTCACGTTTTCATCGACAGAGATGCCGGCGACTTTGACCAGCAACGCGCGACGAAGAGATGTTTACACCATCACGCCCAAGGATGATTTTACCCTCACCGCCGAGCGCAACTATGGAGTGAAGAGCAACGTTCCTGGCTTGACCTCGACAGAAACGCGAATCGCGCCGGTCGGTTATTTGACCCAAGACCAAATTACGTTGTTTCAACAGCCTGGCAAGCTGAGCGCCATCTTCGAGTCGTTTTTCAATGAGTTACAGTTACGGTACAGTGCTGTCGCTCCAGGAATTACGTTCAGTCCCCAAGCTGCTCCGGCAGGGAAAAACGCCTTTGAATTGCATTGGAAAACCGATCCGCTGCCAACGGAGAGTCCAAATGAAGTCGCGCACTTCGAAGTTAGGTCTGAAGATTCAATTAAGGCGTATCTCACAGAACAAGCAACTCCCAATCTCACCCTCACGCCTGCTCAAAAGGCATATCGTATTGCTCAATTCCTCAGCTCATCCCGGCGGGATTCGACCCTGTCACACCAAGGCGTTGTGCATGTACAGCGATTGTTCGCGCCTTATGCCTCCTTGCGAGTGAATCTGAACGAGCAGGATTTGGTGAACTTGATGGCGGGCGTCGTGGCCCATGAGCTCGGGCACGGCCTCGGTCTAGAGCATACGGCGTTTGTAACGACCGCCGGCACGGCAGAGTTGCAAACCATCTTTGTCGCCTCTGGTCTTTCACATTTCAATCTCAGCTTTGGCGGCGCCACGACCCGAGATATTCCGTTTAATGCAACCAGTCTCGAGGTGGCAAAAGAACTGGGACTGCTACCTGGTTTGCGTGGCAAGTATTTTGGGGTAAGCGGTCAAAATGGTGGTCCCTACACGGTTGAGTTCCTTGCTCGGACAGAAGGGGTGTCCGACGAGTCGCTGTTCGGTATCGATATTCCTTTATTGTCGGGCGCCAATGTCACCGTGATTGAAGCTCAGCGGGGCAGTTCTGTTCAGACAGGTTTCAAGGAAGTGAAAGTGGAAGGGGTTACGGGACGAGATGACATTCTGCGCAGCACAACGACTGTCGAACGGCTCCGGTTCAAGGAAAACATCTCGGAAGTCTGGTTGAGAATGTCGTTAGCCGTCGAATGGGGCGATGTCGAAGCTCGTTTAGCCCCGAAGATCTTGGAGGAAGTTGTCCGGATTAACACCACTCGGTCTTTGCGGCCAGCGCCGATTACGACTGCTCCCGCTCCCGGCGAACCCCTGAACGCTAATCGCGATGACTTCTTCTATGACGGCCCCGGTCTGGTTGCCGTTTTAGACTCGGAAACATTCGATGGGTCCGCGGCGCTCGACTTTGGTGTTGCCGCCCCAGGATTGCCTGTGACCAAGCGCGTCTCGCTCTTTAATTTTGGTGGGGAGCCGGCAGTTATCCGTAGTATTGGGGTCACACAAGGAGTCGCTCGATTTTCAACGCCGCAATTACCTGTCACCACATTGCAGCCGGGTGACACCCTTGAGTTCGAGATCACTTTTGTGCCGGAGTTGAATTTTGAATCGACGGGGCGCTTGGTCATCGATACCGACATCAATCCGCTCAATCTCCAAGACAGTTCAATTGAACTCCGGGGGTCCGGAGGAGGGGCCGATACCCCCGCCCTCAGCGTCAATGACTACTACAATAATCGAGGGGCGTCGCGAGTTGGCGAGCTTAAAGGTTTTCCTGGCGAGTTTTTCGTGCCGAAGCTCACCAACAACGGAACGGCGCCGCTGACCATTATGGAGATTCGGGTCGCCGCTGGACAGGGTTTTGGCGAGTACAACGTGGACCCCTTGCCGGCGCCAGTTGTCCTCGCGCCCGGCGAGTCGTACCGCGTAGGATACAGTTTTCGCGCGAGTAAAATCGGCCTGCGGCCCGGCGCCATTGAAGTTCTCAGTAACGATCCTCGCACGCCGCTCGTGCGGTTGCCGGTCGTCGCGACGGGTGTCATCACCAACGACGACTTCTTTACCTACGAAGGGGCCGACCTGGGCAACGATTACGTCGTTGTGGGCGACATGCTCAGCTTCGAGAACAATTTGCCCGACCTGCGCACGCGCAGCGACAATGCCGGCAACTGGGAGTTTTTCCTGCCAGCCGAAACCGGAGTGCTGGTCAACACCTACGATCCCGTGAGCGGGCTCATCGCAACAGGCCGCAGCTTCACGAATGCTTCCGGCGTGATCACGGAGTTGAACATGGGCAATTTCATTCCGAGCATTTTTCCCGATGCCGACGGCGACGGCCTGCCGGACGACATCGAATTCGCCGTCGGCACGAACCCCAACCGGATCGATACGGATGGCGACGGCAAAAACGATTTCGCCGAGCTCGATAATGGGCAGAATCCCATCGACGACCGGCCTGCCGCGAACGGCATAGTTTCGGCGCTCTCGACCGGCGTAACGGCGCTGGATATCAAACTGGCCGCCGATTTTCTTGATCCGTCTCGCTCGCTGGCTTACATCGCTTCGGGCGGATCAGGTGTGACGATTGTCGACGTTACCGATTTCGCGCGACCTATCACCCTATCGCAGCTGAGTATTCCGGGCGTCATCAATAATGTATCGCTCGATGTCGTCCGCAAGATTCTCGCGGCTTCAAGTCCGACGAGCGGCGTACATCTAATCGATGTGTCGGACCCCTCCCGACCCACGCTCGTACGCACCCTCGCGCAGGAGGGAACCGACGAGGTTGCGGCGGTGGAACTGTACGACGGACTCGCCTACGTGGGCGTCGGCGGAAAGATTCGAAACTTCGACGTGCAAAGCGGCGAACTAAACGCCGATTTCTCGATTGCCGGCCAGCGCGTAGTAGGGATGGCCCGCAGCGGCGACCGCCTGTATGTGACGGCCCGCGACACGACGTCGAACAAGTTTTCGCTCCGGTTGCTGGATATTTCGGCCAGCGGGCTCGCAGCGCAGGGCGTGCTCACCGTGCCGGACGTCACGACGCTGGGCGATCCCTATGTTACGAACGACATCCTCCGACTCAGAAATATCCTCAATGCCTTTGGGGACATTATCGGGACATTCGAAGCGAGAAGCGACGTGGCTTGGATCCCGGCCGGTGATCGGATTGTTACGATCGATGTGGCGAACCCGCTAACCCCCGAGATCATCGCTGGCGCCTCGATCATCGCTCAAGGCGTGGTGAACGATATTGAGCTCAACGGATCGGGGCTAGGTGTCGTGGCTGGCGTCACGGGTAGCGTGAATGGTCCGGTTGGCAGCGCGATCGTGCTGCAAACGCCCTATCCGAATACTGTCAATCAAATCTTTACGCGGTTCAATTTGCCGTCATTCGGCGAGGCGATTGCGCTCAGCTCCGGCTTGGCCTATGTCGCGGATGGATCGCGCGGGCTGCAACTCGTGAGTTTTTTGCAGCGGGATACGGGCCTCACGCCCCCCACGGTCGGTCTCACTCCGCTGGCGGGTGACATTAACCCTGGCCAAGCGGGCATCCAACTGTTCGAGGGGTCGACCGTCACCCTCGGCAATCGCATTACCGACGATGTCCAGGTGCGAAAGGTCGAACTGCTGGTCGATGGAACGGTGGTCCGCACGGAACTCTCGTATCCCTACGATCTGACTACCGTCCTTCCCACCCGCGCCCAGTCGGGCAACCAGGCCGTGCTGCAAGTCCGCGCCACCGATTCCGGCGGCAACAGCACTCTGTCCGACCCGATCGTGATCGACCTAACGGCCGATACAACAGCGCCATCGATCAGCACGCTCGATCCGACAGCCGGCAGCACGCAACCGATCTCGCGCCGCAAAGTGACGATAATATTCTCTGAGGCGCTCGACCGGGCCACCATCAATCCCGCCAGTTTTGTGCTGCAAGGCCCCAGTGGGCCAATCGCGCCCATCTCCATCGATCTCCGCCAGCGTGATACGCAAGTCGAGATTCTCTATCCGCCGCTGGCCCAGGGGGCATACACCTTCGTCACGCACGCGGCTGCCGTGAAAGACCGCGCGGGCAATGCGCTCGGCGCGGCAGACATCAGCTCGACTTTCACCGTGGCGGCCGCTGTGTTCGTGCCGACAATTCGTTGGGTGAACGACGCCGGCGGCGAGTGGTCCACGGCCAGCAATTGGCTCGATATCGCCACGAATCTCCCGCGGATTCCCACCGCGACTGACGACGTCTTGATCGATGTGCCGACCGACGCCCAGATTACGTTCAGTACGGTTGAGACCACCGTCAATAGCGTGGTCTCCAATGAACGCTTCCAAATCACCGGCGGCCGACTGAACGTGACCGACACCATTCAGGTGAACAACACATTCCTGCTGCGCGGACCCAATGTTAACAGCATTGCCACCTTGAGCGGAACGGTGCTGCGCGGGGCTGACGGAGAGGGGCTCACGATTGGCGGCCAAAGCCGGCTCGTGGCGGTGACGTTCCAGACCGACGTCACGATCAATGAACCGGCTACCTCGCTGCGTGTCGCTAACGGACTCGCCGTCCAGGGGACGATCACTTTCGGCTCACATGGCGGGCAGGCTTACAGGATTCTTGTGGAAGGCTCGCAAACCTGGTCTTCGGGAACGTTCGTGACGACCGGCGCCACCCCTGCGACGGCGCTGGTGATTATTCAACCTGTGGGCATCTCTACCCTGACCCTGGGTGAACAGGTGAATTTCCGAGCCCAAGTCCAGTTTGCCACCTCCCTGGGCACGGTAAGCAACCCGAGCCCTGATCAACTTTCTTTAATCAACTACGGCACGCTCACGGCGCTCGCTTCCACCCCAGCGAACAGGTTTGGAGTGTTTACGGCAACCGAATCGTTCATCAATCACGGCACGATTGACACCCAAGACAGTGGCACCGTGTCGATCGGGGACAAGACTTTTGTCAACGCCGCGAGCGGTCGGATCAGGATCTTTAGCGCGCAGCAAATTGACGACATTGGCGTGGGAGCGCTCGGAAACGGGAACACAACGAGTTTTACGAACGCTGGTACCATCGAGCTCGTCAACACCTCGGCGAACATCTTTGAGAACTCCTTTAACGTCAATCAGGTCTTTACCAACACCGGTTCGATCTCCAACGACAAATCGCTCTTGACGATTTTCGGCTCCTACACGAGCGCCGATGTCGCGAACATTCCCAATACCGGACGCGTCCTCTCGGCTGGAGTAATGGACAATACCGGGCGGACCTTTACCTATGCGAATACGGTCGGCACTTTCTCTCTTGGTGGCCGGACCCTGGGCGGGACAATCGTTCAGTCGGGCACGGCCTTGCTGTTCGTCAACGGCACGATCGTGGGAGTCACGCTGGAGGGGGACTTCAATTCTGGAGAGTTCTATACCGATCCCCTTTTCGGATTTCGTGCGTCTCGTTCGATGGCTGCGAAAGTTGAGCAAGGCCTCACGTTTCGAGGGACGATTTCGGACGGCTCCATAGAGTTCGTTGGGGCGGCCCAGACTGTTTCCGGCGGGACGTTTCAGTTTTCTTCGTTGACGGCCGGGCCTGCGGGGAACATATCCCTTCGAGCCACCACGGGCGGTACAGTCACATTGGATTCGACGGTTACCATTCGCACTGGCGTTGGCGGTGGTGCCAGGATCCACGGGAATTTCATCAACTACGCGCCGATCATCATGGACGCCGACTCGAAGCTTTTCCTAGAGGGCTTTCGGAGTGACACTGCCCCTGTGCCTTTCATTAATCGGGGCACCATTACCATACCCACCTCCCGAAACCTGATACTTAGAAATCCCTTCACGAACGAAGGGCAGATTACCATCAGTGGCGGCACCTTGGATATTGACGCTGAATTCCTGGGCGGCGTGGCGTTATTTAAGAATACGGGCGTCATCAACCAAACCAGCGGACTTACTGATTTCGAAAGTTTCACCGGTGGCAATCCCCGAAAAGTTAAAACGGCCGACTTAGGAAACTTTAATGTCACGGGCGGGGAGGTCGTATTCAGAGATGACTTTGAGCTCGATAATTCCAACGCCACGCTGGTGATCGGCTCGACCTCGCGATGGTTCCTGGGAGATTCCAAAATCACTGGGGGCACGATCCAAGTCGCTCCGACAGCCACGCTCGTGAGCCGTGGGGTACTGAAAGATGTTACCGTCAACGGAAATGTCGGCGACCAGAGCGGTCCTCTAGCACTTGTTGGCGATGTCGATGTCAACGGTAACGTCACGCAATTCGAGGGACTGAAGTTCGGCCACACCTCGCTCTACGCCGGAATTCCGCTCGTTATCCGCGGCGGCTCGTTCCTGTTGGGGTCTGGCGGCGCGGCTGCCACCATCACCGGCACGACGGGGGTCCCTAACGTAACGCTCGAAGCCGATGTGGTTCTGAAAGGAAACAAAGTCAACGCCACGTTCACCCAACCACTCACGAATCGCGGCCAAATTATCTCCGACCCGAGCCCCGGAGTGTTTTTCGACGCGGATCGTCTCTTCCACTTTACCGCGGCACCGATTACGAACGAAGGAACCCTGTCGGCCATCAACCGTGGGGTGCTGCGGATCAACAACCTGGCGGCGCCCAACTCCGGCATCGTTTCCGCAGCGGTCGACTCCAAGGTGGAATTCACCGGCGCTTTCGCCCAAACCGCCGCCGGCACAACGCGCGTCGACATCGGCGGCACAGCGGCCACTCAATTCGGCCTCGTCGCGGTGACCGGATCGGCCACACTCGCCGGCACGCTCGACGTGCAATTCGTCGGCGGCTTCACCCCGGTCGCGGGCAACAGCTTCCAAGTGATGACCTACGCCTCCGCCAGCGGCGCCTTCGGCGCAGTCAACGTCACTGGGTTACCGGCCGGGCTCACCGCAACGCCGGTCTACAACGCCACCAATCTCACGATCGTCGTCGGCGCCGGGTTGGCCGCCGTGGATACGCAGCGGTCCGCAATCAACATCGATCCATTGGACGCTGCTCTCCTGCCGACATTCGTCCACGAGGGGATCGCGCGCTGGTCCGACCAGACGCCGGAATTTGCCGGTCGGCTGGCGGGCGTGCAATGGCATATCGCAGACTTGCCCGGCAACACGCTCGGCTCGGCCGCAGTCGACGCCGTGTGGCTCGACATCGATGCCGCTGGTTACGGCTGGTTCATCGATCCGACGCCGCATGACAGCGAAGAGTTCGACTGGCTGGAGAACGACGAGCTCCTGGCACGCAGACCCAGTGCGGCTGCCGAGCAAATGGACCTCTTGACGGTAGTCCTGCACGAACTGGGGCATACGCTCGGTCTCGAACATACGGACGACGCCACCGACCACTCGAATCCGATGCACGAATCGCTTTCGCCAGGTGAACGCCGGCTGCCTCGCAAACTGCATTAGGGTCGTCGTGCTGGAAATTCGTGTTAAAAAGGCGCTTCGACGACGTACAGCGCCATGGTTCGATGCGGTTGCAATCCCAGTCTCACATCATCGATTGCAGCCCCTTGCGCGCGTCGGGTCACATCGAGCGGAGCCTGCTATCAGTTTGGCGGGAGGCGCGTTTGAGTTCCAAGATCTGCCTGTAGTACGCTCGGATCCGCGGGACACGGATAGGTCTTGCGGTCGTCAGGGACGCTTGAAAATGGCCGAGCTGATGTCTGCCAGCTAGCGGGGCGCGCCCGGTAAACCTGGTGCCTACAATGCTAAGGGCTTCGCGAAGCCACCAACTTCGCAATGTCGCGCCCACGCCCGCAGAGCCGGATGCATGGAGATCGTGCTGAGCGCTTACGATCGTGCTTGTCCGGTTCGAGGGAGGCTGTGTTGAGTAATCCCGTCGGTTCCACGCTCCCTTTGTAAAGGAGAAGGAACAACTGGTGGAGTGATCCAGCACTTCTATCCCATAGGTTCTGATTATGGGCGACACGGAAATACCTTGGCATGAGTTCTTGCCGAGGCTGTGTAACCGTTACCCGTCGCCCCCGGCCAGTCCAACTCACCCGACTAGCGCCAAAATCACCCGCGCCGCAACGTGCCTCGGGGGCATCGGCCGATGACAATTTGGTCGAAGCCGCCGCATTTGGACACGTCGGTGTTTTTCCCCGACGCGCCGAACGCCTGCGGCGAATTGCACTCGGCCACATCGACCGACGGGACTTTGGTGCTGTCGCCCATATCGATGAACCGGCGTAACCGTCACACGAACCACATCTTGACGCACCTGCTAGCCTGAGGTTTTCGAACCCCTACCTCAGGAGTGCGAGCGATGGTTAAGCGTCAACGTCGGAGCCGGGCCGATTCCTTAGAGTACTGGCGACAGCAGATTGCCGACTGGAAGCAGAGTGGTCAGACGATACGGGCGTTCTGCAGCCAATGGAACCTCACGGAATCGCAATTCCATTTGTGGAAGCGGATGCTCGGCGTCAAGCGAACGAAGACCTCGGCAGGGTCGGTCAACGGTCCGACGCCCGCCTTCGTTCCTGTGTCGGTCGCTGGCCCGAGGGGCTCGCCGATCATGCTAAAGATTCACGGCGCCACGCTCCGCATCGAACCTGGCGTTGACGTTGAACTGCTTCGCACCGTTCTGCAGTCTCTGAAGGCAAGCTGATGCTCGCGCTCGTGCCTGGCACCATGGCGATCTACTTCTGCATCGGTGCTACCGACATGCGGAAGGGATTCGACGGCCTGATGCGACTCGCGGAGCAGCAAGCTGCACGAGACGTGCTCCAGGGCGGTCTGTTCATTTTCGTCAATCGCCGCCGTGACCGAGTCAAGCTGCTCTGGTGGGATGAAGACGGTTTGGCGATTTGGTACAAACGGCTCGAAGTCGGCACTCTTGAGTTGCCGGCTGTCAACGAAGATGCCAAGCACGTGTCGCTCACGCCCACCGAACTGAGTTTGCTCTTGGGCGGCATCGAACTGGCGAGTGCGCGAAGGCGGAAACGATATCGAAAAACCGCTTGAGATGTTTTTCCATTCCGAGCGAACCTTTTCAATGCTTGGCGCGTTGTATGGGTTATGAGCACGGATGCCACCTCACGCCCAAACGACCTGACGCTCTGCCATCAGATCATCACTGAGCAGCAGTCGACGATTGGCGAGGTGCAGCGGGAGTTGCAACAAGTCAAGCATTACGTCGAACGGCTGCTGCGTGGCAAGTATGGTCCCCATGCCGAGCGCATCGACCCAAATCAGCTGCCACTATTCCAGCCCGACGAGCTACTCGACCATGTGGCGAAACATGAAGCAGTGGATGAATCTCCAGTCGTCATTCACGAACATCGTCGCCGCGGTGGCGGTCGTGGACCTCTTCCCGATCACCTCCCTCGCGAAGTCGTGGAACACGATTTTGTTGACGCTGAAAGACTGTGTCCGTGCTGCGGCGAGACGCGACAGCGAATCGGCTGCGAAACGAGCGAACAATTGGAATTTGTGCCGGCCGTTCTGAAAGTCATCGAGCATCGACGCTGGAAGTACGCCTGCCGACGGTGTGAAGAACAAGTGGCCATTGCTCCAGTCCCCAACAAGCCGATTGCCAAGGGACTGCCAGGACCGGGCCTGTTGAGCAGCGTAGTGGTTAGCAAGTACGCCGATCATCTGCCGCTGTATCGCCTGGAGGACGTGTTGGCCCGCAGCGGCGTCGAGTTGTCGCGAAGTACGCTGTGCCGTTGGGCGATGCAGACCGCGGCGGTGCTGGAGCCCGTCTATCAGGCGATGATCCAACGGGTTCGCTCATCGGAGTCGATCCACACCGACGACACGCCGGTTCCGGTACTCGATCCAGCGCTGCCCAAGACGCGAACGGCCCGATTCTGGGTGTACTGCGGCGACTGGCGGAATCCCTACACGGTTTATGACTACACGACGAGTCGTAGACGCGATGGCCCGGCGGAGTTCCTGGCAAGCTTCGAGGGCTACCTCCATGCCGATGCCTTTGCCGGCTATGACGGGATCTATGCCGCCGGTAGCGTAAAGCAGGTGCTCTGCTGGGCGCACGCCCGACGGAAGTTCTATGAGGCGCGCACGGTGCAACCCGAACCTGCTCACACTGCGCTCGCTCACATTGCGCGGCTGTATCGCGTCGAACGCGACGCCAAGGAGTTGATCGGTCCCGACGGACTCGAAAGCGAGCAAGCGTGGTTGGCCTGGCATCGCCAGAGATGGGCGGTGCGGCAACAACATTCGCGGCCCTTGCTCGCGGAGTTTCGGCAGTGGCTGGAAGCGACCGAGCAGACGGTGCTGCCCAAGAGCCCGATGGGCCAAGCGTTGCAGTACGTGCTGCCGCGTTGGGACGGCCTGGTCCGCTACTGCGAGAAGGGATCGCTCAGCATCGACAATAACCTCAGCGAGCGGATGGTCCGCCCCATCGCGATCGGCCGCAAGAATTACGTGTTCCTTGGCAGCGACCATGGCGGCACGGCGGCTGCGATTCTCTACAGCGTCATGGCCAGCGCCAAGGCGAATCAGGTCGAGCCGTTTTCCTATGCGCGCGACCTGCTCGTCCAGTTGTCAGGACCTACGCCGCCGGCGGCTGCAGCGCTACTTCCTGACGCTTGGCTGACGGCGCACCCCGCAGCTTGCCGGTGCTGGTCGAGGTAGCGGACCTGCCAGGTGCTACAGAATCAGAAACCGCCGATTTGACGGCGATGCGGGAATTTGAACTACGAGATGAGTTCTCAGGCCTCGTTGCCCGAAGATTTGTGGGCCTCACGACTTGCGGCGACGAACACCGAAAAACGAAGGATTAGCGGCACCTCGTTCCAATCCTGCCACGCGACCCCAGAGCCCCTTTTTTTGCCGCTATTCGGCGAATTCTCTGGCATGGCAGGGGGGATTGCTTGACCGCGGGCGGGCGAAGGACCACACTTGCGCTCAACTGTCGTTCCTCGCGCGGGCTGTCCGCGCGCTAATCTGCGGCTACGAATACTCGATGCGGCATCGCCGCGAAAAAGGGAGTAGCTCTTGCTTAATTCTTACTTCAAGTTTTCCTTGGGAATGTTTGCTGCCGCCGCATCCTTGGTGGTGTCGGAGACTACTCACGCGGCGACAGTCACTTGGTCAGCGCCAACTAACATTTCCGGCGATACCGATGTCATTACTACTGGCACGCTCGTGACGGCCCTCAATTTCTCTCAGACTCAGTTGGCTACGACCGTGAACGGGGTTCTGTTTGCCCCTTTTGCCGTTACCAATGGCGGGAACGGGATCTTCGGTTTACCAAATGTTGTCAGTTTTGGCTTCAGCAACATGGAATCGTCTGACACTGCCTACGGCTCGACCACCACGCCGTTCAGTTTGTTGTCGACGTCCTATCAAACGTTGCTGAGTTCCGGTGCAGGCAGTTCGACGGGACCCTCGCTTAACCTGACCCTGCTTGGTCTAACCAGCGGCACGCCCTATCTGTTTCAGTGGTGGTCGAACGACTCCGGCCTTTCCTACGGCGGCGTGAACTCTACGACAGCCTCCGCCACGAACTCCGTGACATTGGACGAGAACACCACCAACACGGTCGGCGGTATGGGCCAATGGGCGTCTGGCACGTTCACCGCTTCTGGGACCTCTCAGTCGATCACACTCAGCGGAGCTCGCCCCGAGATCAACGCCTTTCAACTCCGCACCATCCCTGAACCTTCGACGTTCGTGCTTGGCATCGCAGGCTTGACCGGCCTGGGCCTCGTCACACTGCGGAAGAAGTTTCGCCGGGTCTGACACGCTACGGCCACTTAGATCGTAACCGCACAAGCTCCGTCCGGCCCTCTGGTCTGGCGGGGCTTTTTCTTTTCCGCAGCCCCTTCGCTGTCTCGGCTGTGTCGTCGAGTCATACCTTTGACGGGACTACGAGAAATGGACCGTTTTTGGCACTGGCGGCACCCAGCGGTTTCAGTGTTGGCCGGCAATGGATGAGGCTGACCACTCTGGTTCCGACGGACGGCGCAGAGCGGCGATTAGGGTGTCGTTGCTGAAACGCTTACGATCAGTGCCATATTGGCTTTCCCTTGGACCGTTGTTGACAAACCATCCGCTCATGACCAGCAACTCAGAACGGCCTGAACCAGCGGGCCTGGGGGTGCTGGGTCGGCTCGACGCAAGTCTCCAGCCGCAACGGATTTCGCAGGTGCCACTGACCGCCGTCGCAGTCGAACAGTTCCACCGTCCCGACCAGGACACCGCGAGGCAACTCGTCGCTGGAGACATCGGCGATGCCGTATTCTTGCAGCATTTCGGCCTCCTCCTGGGGCGTGTAGCGTGTGCGTCCGGCGTAGATCAGAATGCGACCCCGTTTGGCGGTGGGGCTAGCCACCAGCGACTGAACTCCCCACACGGTCGACAGGATGAACGTGACACCACAAACCACCAGCAGGGGCAGATTCCACGCCTGCCAAAAATCGGCGAAGTGGGCCCCGATCAAGATTCCCAGGGTCACCACGCAGATCTTCAGCACCCCGAACTTCCAGGTGGGCCAGGTGATGGGACGCGTAAGGTAGCTCATGGCGTATTCAACACCTCGGGGGCGTCCACACTTGGTTCCGCCAGGACCACCGGGGCTCGCCGGTCAGAGGGCAACCGAGTTGTTCAGCGACACTGGTACCCGCCGGGAGCCTGCTCTGTACGGGCAGTGTTCTCGGTCGCAGTGCCCGATGGGCCCGTCCAACGGTGAACGGTTCGTCAGCCGCTTGATTCTTCTGGCTGGAATTCGAATCTGGGCACCGACTTGCCATCGATCTGGACTTGTTCCAGGAACATTCTCTTGGGCCGCACCCAGAGAGAAGAGTCTCCGTAGTCCTGTCGGTAGACAACCAGCTCCTCCTGGGTCTCGCTATGCCGGGCGATGCCCAATACCACGTACTCACGGCCCTTGTAGTGCCGGTAACGACCCGGTTCAACAGGATTCATCCGTCTTAGCCCCAAAATCCGAAGGTGCCGGGACAACAAAACGACAGCATCATCACCCCAACCTACCGACCCAGCCAAGTTCTGTTTTGTCTCCAGGCTCTGATTCCCTAATTCCGGCGATTCATGAAGTCACAAGATGTGCTTTCGACGCGAACGGCCATCCACTATACCTGGGCAGCATCCGACCAACACTGAATTCACGGGTTGGACAAACCTGACCACTCTGGTCCCCCTGGGTACGGAAACTGCCTGTCGAACTGGGACACCTTGACTCAAGCACCGCGTGCCGACTGCAGGTGACCAATGCCCGAACCATCGCTCACGATTCGTGACCTTCGTCGCCGCTGGAAACCCCACAAGGAACGGCTGCAGGCCACCCGTTCCGATCATCCCAACTGCGTCCGTTTCCATCGGGCCACGAGTTGGCTGTCGCGGCTGGAAACAGGGGATATTGCCTCGGACGCGGATTGGGCCCTGATCAGCCAGTGGGTCGCGTTTAATTGCCTGTATGGGGTGTGGAACGAGCAGGCCCGCGAGCCGGCGGCCGATCGGGAATCCTGGAAACGGTTCCTGGAACAGTGCGTGGCTCTCAACCGTTCCAGCCACCTCGCCAATACCCTCGGGAACTGCTGCCGTGGAACGAGGGTTCCACCCAGGTCGATATGGTCATCTCGTGGGAGAACCCACCGACAACGGTTTTCGTCGAGTTCAAGTGCGGAGCCGAACTGAAGCGCCATTCAGCCGATGGGGTTTCTCAAGCAAACTGTCCCTCGGATCAACTGATCCGCAATATCCGCGTGGGACTCTGGCGGTGTCGCTGGTTCGACCGACCAGGCCTAATCGAATTGCGGCCCCGGGATTCTGTGATGGTCGTGGTCAGCCCAAAGGCCCGGAATCCGCTTGTGGATCGGTACCGGGAAACCAGCCGACCGCGAACGGCGATCCCCAAGTCGGAAAACTCTTCGGGTTTGGGCGACAGCCCGGCTACTATGACGAACCGGCCCAAGCTGGGAATTGCCCGCCTGGGTTATCGTCATGGGATTCGGCTCACAGATGTATCCAGGGGCGATTGCCCGCAACCGGCTGGCGATCGCACTCGGGATGTTGGGCGTCCCGATTTGCGGGCTCATCGGCTCGTTTCAACAGCCCAGTTCCCAAGCTGAAATCCGTTCGTGGCTGTGGTGGACCGGATCGGCCGTGTGGGGGGGTGTCGATGGTTGCCGCCGCACTATTACCGACACCGCCGCTCAAGCGATCGCTTCGAAGCAATCCGACCTAGTTCTCTGAGAACCACGTATAATCCGAGTGACATCCCGTCTGCCCAGTTCGATCGAATGGTCCCCGGCACAAAGGAGTGGTTCTGAAACCCAAACCGCAATCGAGAACGATCGCGATCGGCGATATGCACGGCTGCTCGACAGCACTCGCCGAGATCCTTCGGCAGATCGATCCCCGGCCCGAGGATCAAATCATCACGCTGGGGGACTACGTAAATCGCGGTCCGGATACGCGGGGAGTGATCGAACAACTGCTGGCATTGCGAAACCGATGCCGGCTCATACCGCTCCTCGGGAATCACGACAAGGTGCTACTCGACACGCTCGCGGGTCGAACCGACGAGTACATCTTCGAACGAATAGGAGGCCAGGCGACACTCGACTCCTACGGCCCCGGAACCCAACTATCCGACCTGCCCGCTGAGCATATCGCCTTCTTACGCTCCTGCCGGATGTGCTTCGAAACCGAGGCCCACCTGTTCGCTCATGCTGGCTACGACCCAGCCCGACCGCTCTCTGAAACCGACGGTAACACGCTCCTCTGGCGGAAGCTCGAACCGCCGTATCCTGGTCCACACTATTCTGGCAAACAGGCCATCGTGGGGCACACCTTCCAGCCCAGTTTTCAGATGCTCGACCTGGGGCATATTGTGTGCATCGACACTGGGTGTTGCCGTGGAGGATTGCTGACGGCATTGTGCGTGAATCTGGGCATAGCCTGGGCGGCTTTCAACGAGTAGCTCATTTCGTTTGTGTTCTCGTCTTCTTTGAAGCATTACGTCGCTTGGTCGAGCAAAAATGTCTGCACTGCACGCTGCTTTCCCTTTCTTCCGGTGCAATTCCGGAAATTACCGGCGTGGGTCTCGTCTCGCAATTTCCCGCAGCGAATTGACTTGCCCGCGACACAAACCCGGTAGTCAGTTCGCTGAAAAGCCCCATGGCTTCGACCTGCCGGACACGAGTCCCTTTTTATCCGAAAAAAGTTGTCCGCCGGCGCGCGACTTAGCCCCTCGAAGTTTCGCCGAAAAATGCGCGAGGCTTGCTACCGTCGCGATTCACTGCCGCGACCAAAGAACTGCCCCCGGGTTCGTTTTTCATCCTCGCCCCGGCGAGGATGCTCGGGCACTTGCTCTCGGCTCTACTGCTGGTGTATATCGACCATGGGGCCGACGAGGACTGGGGGGCGATGTGCTATCCTCCCATGCACCCTCACGTGCGATCGTAGGCGGCGGGTACCAGCCCAGGACAGAACCCACATCTTCGGGGGTGAGTCATGCCCGATGACCTGGACGATGAGTACTGGTTTCTGTTCGAAAGTGACCGCCGGGAGGACGATCGACTCGACGGGGATTTACCCGAGGAGGGGGAGACTCGGCCAGACGAGGCGTCTCGCCGACCGGATCCCGAATCCGTCCGCGAATCCGGTACTCGGTCAGGCCGAAGGTGGCAGCGAGCCGGCCGAAAACGGCAGCCGGAGCCCCGGCCACAGGACCGCTAGGATGCTCGCGAACTTCCGTGGCGGACTAGCATTGAGGAGCCAGGCGATGACGAGGAAGGGCTCTCAAAACTCGGCTCGGTTGTATGTGGCGTGGAGTCTCGCCACGCTGGTCTGGCTGGTCACGGGCTTATCGGCAAGTGCCGGACCGCCCGGCCGACCCTGGACCTGGGCCCCTGCCGGTGAGGGATCGGCGGACTCTCGCACCACGACCTATTATGACAGTCATGGCCGCTGGGCCGGCCGCACCACGTCCGGCTCGGGCGGCCAGCAGCAATGGTACGGAAGCGATGGCCGCTACCGGGGGCGGGCCAGTACCTCGTCCAGCGGGACGTCGTATTACGACAGTTCGGGCCACTATGCCGGCCGGGCCACTTCCAGTTCCGGGGGAATGACCACCTATTACGGTCCCCAAGGCGGGTTTACCGGGCGGAGTTCGCGGCACGGTGACAGCGTTTCGTACTACGACGCAAACGGTCGATACTGCGGACGAGCTGTTCGGGGATCTGGCGGCACAACGACCTACTACGATGCCACAGGCCGATTTACGGGGCGGGCCAACAGCCAGCCCTGACCCCTTTAGCTTGAGCTCAGCAACATCACCGGGTCCATTCCGAGGCGGAGCCTGAAACCCTGAGCCCCTCCGGCTCACCCGATTCGGCCGTCGGGATGGTGCCTGGCACCGGCGGTCGACGAGCCGAGGACTTGTCTCCTGAGACGGCTCGAAATCGGCTGGGTGACACCGGAGTTCCTGGATGCCTCTCGTTACCAGTTGCTTGGTCAGCCTGCTTCTGCTTGCCGAACCCCTGGGATCGGGACTGCATTCTCGCCAGCTGACCGTGAGTGGGCTGAAGCGGACGTACCTGGCCCACGTCCCCCCCAGCTACGATGCGACCCACCCCACCCCCCTGGTCCTGGTCCTGCACGCTGCCGGAACCAACGCCGCCCAGGCCATGCGGATGACCGGGCTGAACGACAAGGCTGATCAAGCGGGGTTCATCGCCGTCTACCCCAATGGCACGGGGCTGTTCGCCTCGTTCGATGCCGGAGGTCGCTCGGGCCGGATTGCCGAAACAAGCGTCGATGATGTGGGATTCGTGGCGGCCCTGCTGGAGGAGCTGCCCACCCACTGGCACATCGACCCGCAACGCGTCTTCGCCACGGGGATCTCCAACGGCGGGATGATGTGCTATCGCCTGGCAGCCGAGCTTTCCGACCGCATCGCCGCCATCGCCCCCGTGGCGGGCACCATGGCCATCGAGGAGGCTCACCCCACGCGGCCGGTCCCGATCCTGCATTTCCATGGCACGGCTGATACGATTGTGCCCCCCACCGGGCCCAACCTCATGACCCCCAAATTCCTGACGTTCAAGTCATTGGCCGAGACCCTGGCCATTTGGCGGCGGATCAACGGCTGTCCGGAGCAGCCGGTCATCACGGAACTGCCCGACCTGGCCCGCGATGGCACCCGGGTGAAGCAGTATCGCTATGGCCCCGGACCAACTGGGGCGGAAGTGATCTTATTGGAGATCGAAGGCGGCGGCCACACATGGCCCGGCCGTTCATCGCTAGCCGGACTGCTCGGCCGCTCGACACGAGATATTTCGGCCAACGACTTGATTTGGAACTTCTTCCAGCGACACCCACTTGAGTAACGGGAGGCACCACCCATGGCCCGTGGTTTCTTGGCCCTCGTGGGGTTTTTGTATTTGCTATTGGCCGGGTGGTGCTCGCTGGCCCCCCAGCGGACCTCGGCCAAGGTCGGCTTCGACCTGCACCCGGGTGCCGGGCAGTCGGAGTTCTTGGTGATCTACGGAGGACTGGAGTTGGCCCTCGCCCTTCTGTTTTTGGCCCCGCTCGTCCGGCCGCAGGTCTTGATGCACTCCCTGGTCGCGTGCCTGATCGTCCACGCCTGCCTGGTGATCTTCCGCACGGCTAGTTTATTGTTGTACAGCGGAATTGGACCCACGACCTATCGCCTGGCCGTGGCCGAATGGGTGATCTTGCTCGGGGCCGCCGGCCTCTGGTGACGACGGGCTCAGTGACCTGGTCGCCGAAGCTCCGATCAGACACGCGATTTTCCTGGCAATTCCCAGGCCAAAATGGTTCTAGCACTTCCTGACCAACGGCAAAAGCGCCAAGTCAGCGAACGACCGCCGCGTCTCCGAGCTCGAACAGCAGGTCGAGAACCGCGACCGGGTAATCGGCGAGCGGACGATCGCTAACCGCATCCTAGAAAAACTTCAGGCCAATCCCCTTGAGCAGGGAGAACCGGAAGGCGACCGTAGTCGATCCGGCGCACGCAACTATGGAACTGATCGTTACAAATCGGGCAGACATCGAGCGCGGGATCGTCGTGCGCTCATCCTATGTGGTGGTGTCGATTCACGATTCCCACCGGCCGCCGGCGAGAATCCCAAGGCTAATCGGCATACGGGGCGTGCTGGCCGTCGGCTTCGACGACGCTGAGCCAACACCCGGACTAGATTTGCCCGACAATGTTATCTTAATGACACCGGAGCATGCGCGGGCCATCTGGGAATTCGTGCAGAACCACCGTGATCAGGTGGGAGCAATCGTCTGCCACTGCGAACAAGGCATGAGCCGCAGTCCGGCGATCGCCGCTGCGCTCTGCGTGTTGCTGGGTGAAGACCCCGCCGAGTTCCTCACCCAGTACCAGCCGAACCAGTATGTTCGCCGAGTAATGCTGGACGCAGTGCAGGGTCATGCCTAGCGCGTTTGGTCCCGACTGGTTCGATCCCGAGTTGGTGCCCCGGATGGCGGCCCTCCGGGCAATTGCTTCAATGGGGCCGCGGTCGTCTGACCGCGGAAAGGCCGCCTGTTTCGGCGCTTTCTCGTCATCGTTGTTGTAACGCTTCAATGGGGCCGCGGTCGTCTGACCGCGGAAAGGCCGCCTGTTTCGGCGCTGCTTGGTGGACAACAAAAGCTTCAATGGGGCCGCGGTCGTCTGACCGCGGAAAGCAATTCGTACAATGCGCCATCGGTGGCGCGAGCGGCGCTTCAATGGGGCCGCGGTCGTCTGACCGCGGAAAGGTTTCGCCCGCGGGTTACGTCGCCGGTGGTGTGTGTCGCTTCAACGGGGCCGCGGTCGTCTGACCGCGGAAAGCTCCCATACCGAGTTGTGGGAGCAGCATAACGAGTTGCTTCAATGGGGCCGCGGTCGTCTGACCGCGGAAAGGCCCATATCGAGGGCGAGCATTGCCGCAGGCTTCTCGCTTCAATGGGGCCGCGGTCGTCTGACCGCGGAAAGCAAGTGCGTGACACCTTGTCACGCGCGCACCGTGACGCTTCAATGGGGCCGCGGTCGTCTGACCGCGGAAAGGCCGCCTGTTTCGGCGCTGCTTGGTGGACAACAAAAGCTTCAATGGGGCCGCGGTCGTCT
>CAYNRE010000074.1:0-144208 GCA_964399535.1 uncultured Pirellulales bacterium
GCATCCGCATCCCGAAGCTTCCGCACGATCTGCTCCGGGTTGTGTCGCTTCCGCCGCTTCGTACTCATCTCGATGGTCTCCTTGCCCTACGGGCCGGAAACCTTCATAGCCGATGGCTCAGGAATTCGATAGCAGGCCACCCCGCCTCGCGGTTCGTTGAAAAAAGCCCCGGTGGCATTTTCAACCTCGCCCAGCGCCGAGCCAAGCGCGTCGCGGCTCGCAGAATAACGACTTACGTCGAGTCTAGCCTCGCATCCCTGCGAGGGCGCAGCCCGGGGAATTCCTCAGCAGGCTGCTAGCGGTTGAAGCCGACGAAGAAGCTGAAGTTCTGCACGTCGTCGCCCGGCGCATTGAGGACCGGGAAGGCGAAATCCAGGGCGATCGGGGCGGGGCCGAGGGCCGGAATCGTGATCCGCAGACCAAAGCCGGGGGCCACGCGGTAGTTTTCACTGCTAATCTGCACGTCGGTTTCCACGGTGCCCGTATCGCAGAACACCACGCCGCGGAGCATGTCGTCGGCGGTGATGGGGAACATGTACTCGGCCGAAGCCAGGAACATGAACCGACCGCCGACGATGACCCCCATGCTGCGGGGCGAAGCGCCGCGAAACTGGTAACCGCGGATGGTCGAGAAACCACCGGCAAAGTTGTTCTCGAAGATCGGCATGTCGCTGGCCGCCACGTTCAGGTTCGAAGCCAACGTCAGCACATGGCGGCCCGAGCCGTCGGCTCGCTGCCGGGTCAGGAAATGCTTGCGCAAGTCGACGTCGAATCGCGGATAGTGGAATTCCCCAAAGGCCTGTTCGTAAGCCAGCTCGATGCGGTGGCCTTCCGTGGGCAGAAACGCGCTGTCGCGCGTGTCTTGAATCAGCGACCCCCGGACCGTGTACAGGCCGTTGTTGCCCAACACCTCGGTCAGTTCGATCGGTGTGGGCGTGGAGGGGTTGCTCACGTTCACATTCTCGCCGCGCAGGGCGATGGTGCCGGTAAGGTCGGGGCGAATCTGGTAGCCAAGGCTCACCTGACCGCCCAAGCGTTCCTCAAACCAGTCGCGATATTGCCGGGTAAAGAAGCTGCCGCTGACGCCGAAACTGATGGGTGTATTCATCAGGTACGGGTCGCGAAAGATAACCGAGTAGCGCTGGAAGATAGTGCCTGGCACCGCTTCCAGGCGGAACTGCTGCCCGGCACCGCGAAAGGCGCCGTTGCGCAGGTCGTTCCAGCTTCGCGGCAAGCGTGTGATGTCGAAGTTCTGTTCGTCGATGATCAGGTTACCGACCAACCCGGCGTTGGAGTTCACGCCGGCCCCCAGCATGATGCGGCCGGTTTGCGTCTCCTCGACGTACACGTCGACCGGCACCGTTTGGGTAGGTTCTTCGTTTGGATCGAAATAACCACCGTCGGGGAATAGCTCACCCGGCGAATCGTAGCCGCCCACGCCTGGCACCGCTGGCGGCGCGTAAGGCGAAGAGGGGGCAGGGAGCGAGTTCCCGGTTACGGCTCCTCCCCCGGCAACCGATCCGGGTGCGCCATAGGGCGCGGGGGCTGCCGCCGGCGGAATGCCGCCCGAGGGAGCGGCTCCGTAGGGGCTCAGCGGCGCGTAGGGCTGGGGTGCCGCGGCACCCGAAGGGGCCGGGGCCCGTTGCTGGGCGGCGACCGGAACGAGTTGCCCAGCGGCCGGCGGTGCCGCCGCCACCGGAATGCGAACCGGCTGTGAAGCTGCTGGAACCGGCTGCCGGGCCGGTTGCGGCATCGAGAGCCCCCCCGGGGGGGTCCACCCCTGTTGCCCGCGAACCACCAGGGGAGTTTGCGACCAGTCGTGCGGGGAACCGCTCACGGCCGAGGGGGCCGGCTGGGCGACCGGGGGTTCCGCGGACGGTGCCGGCTCGGTCGGCTCATCGCTTGCCCAAAGGCTTTGACGAATTCGCCAGAACGAGTCTTCCAGAGACTGCAAGGGGCGAGTCAAGGGGGCCCACCAGGCGCCGGGCGATTGTCCGCGGGCCAGGGGTGCCGAACCCCCCGCGACCGGCGCGGGACGACCGCCCTCGGGCACCCCAGCCGCCGGCGCGCCGGCGGCCGGCGAGTGCGGCGGCGGGGGAGTGGTTGATTGGCTTGCCGCGGAGCGCAGCAGCGCTGCCTCGTCGACCACGGTCAAGTCGATCCACCGCTCGCTGGAACCAGCCGGTTCGGGTGCCGCCAGCGGGCGATGCACGCGGTGGGCGCCAGGCTCGTCGGGGCTTTGACCGCGGACGTCGCCGCCGCGGCGTTCCGCCACTTGGGTTTCGGGGTCGTCTTCCTGCTGGCCAGGCTCGGTGAACACGATCCGTGGCGGAGATCCCTGAACCGGGTTGTTCAGAAAGATACTCGAGGCCTTCAGACGCCGCTCGCTGGCCCGCAGCTCGCGAATATCGGCGATGTCGCCGGGGTATAGCGACAACCGATTGAGCACCGCGGTATGGCGGGTATGCGGATTCTCGCCGCCGATATGCACATTGATCCGCCCGATGCGGTACCGAGCGCCCTCTTCCAGCCGATAGACCAGGTCGAGCTCGCCCGGTTCTTCGAGGAAACGGGGCTCGGCGATAATGTTGGTGAAGATGTAACCGGTGCCGCCGTAGGTGTCTTGAATCGCGTTGACGTCGAGATCCATCTGGTTCTGATCGAAGAACTGGCCTGATTTCAGCTTCAACTTTTCGGCCAGATCTTCGGTGGAGAACTTGGTGTTGCCCATGAATCGCACGTCGCGAACGCGGAACCGGGGGCCCTCGTCGATTACAAAGGTTAGAGCCAGCCGGTCCAGGTCGTCGTCCCACTCCAGCTCCCGGCCGATGCGGGCTTGGAAATAACCCAGGCTGCGGTAATAGGCGATCAGCCGCTGGACGTCGTCGTCGATCTTTTGGCGATCGACGAAACCCTTGAACAGGCCCAGGATCGGCTTTCGGGTTTGAATCTGGGTCTTCAACCGGGCTCCGGAAACCACCTGAGCGCCGACGAAATCGATGGACGACACGCGCTGCTTGGGCCCTTCGTGTATCAAATACACCACTCCGCGGTCTTCCGGCTGGTCTCCCTCGAGCACCGTAACGCGGACTCGGGCGTGGCCACGCTCGCCGTAGAATTCTTCCAGCTTGCGGCGGCCCTCTTCCACGGCGAAGGGGTCGAGCGAATCGCCAACTTTCAGCCCCGTCTTGTCGGCCAGTGGCTTGTCGCGACGCACCTGTTTTCGGCCCAGGTACTTCACATACTTAATCGTGCGGCGCTCGATGACTTGGAAAATAACGACCACGCCCTCGGGCACCTGCTGGTAGCGGGGGCGGACGTCGACAAATTGCCGCGAGCGGACCATGCGCCGCACGTCGTCTTCCACCACTCTCGATTCCAGCGGTCGGCCCGGCCGGGTGCGAATTAAGGGGCTGATCCGCGAGAGCGGCACCGAATCATGGCCTTGCACCTGGACGTCGACGACCATTTGGCCCTGGGGACCGTTGATCGTTTGGCCCGGAGGAGCCGGCACCGATTCGCTCGGCGCGGGGAGTGGCCCCACGCTCGAATCGGGAAGCGCCTGCCCGGTCGACTGCCGCGTCGGCGCAAGCGCGCAGACGAGCAGGGCCGAGACAAGCCATGGGCGTACCGTGCGGACGCCGGTCATCAAGTGACTTTCCGTGGAGTAAATCAGCGGTCGAAGTGTCGATGCCGCGGTTGAACCGGTTCAACTCCGGGGCATCCAAAAACCGTTCCCGCCCGACGGCGTGGCCTCGCGACCAGGGCCCTTGTGGAAAAGCGGGCTTACCGCCGATCGCGTCGATCGAGCGGGTAGCCCTGCCCTGGTTGGTTGGCGTAAGACGAGCGGAGCCCCCGTGGCGAGGGCTCGGCCGTCCAGGCAGTGGCGTAGAAATATCCGAAGAGCCAAGTTTACGGCAAGGTTATTTCGGCCTTCCGCCCTGCCAAACAGGCGAGCCGAAATTCCCAGTCTGCCCCAGCTTGGGTAGTTCCGCATTGCCCAGGCAAGCTGCACCGGCTGACTTTGCCAGGGGCACATATCACCCCGGCCGGCCTAAAGCGCGCCACCTTGCCACCATGCCTGGTGTCGCGAACCCTGCCGCCCAAAACCGCGCGCCAGCGCGGGCGCGCACGGCAGCCGCCTCGGCCCGGGCAACCACCCTGGTTACGAACCGGCAGCCGCCGCACGTGGGCGACGCACGCCGCGGGCAGCTCGCCAGGCGCACCGGGGAGAGCCCCCGCGAAGGCCCCTGGCAACAAACGGCTAGTTGAAGTCGTAAGCGGGCAAGTCGCGCTCGTAATGCGGGGCTGCCCGCGATTCAAACCGGGTGTATTCGGCCCGCCAGGTCAGGGGCACGTCGCCGGTGGGGCCGTTGCGCTGCTTGGCGATAATCAGTTCGGCCTTGCCGATCAGATCCTCGGCCTGGGCCTCTTCCTTGGTGCGGTAGTACTCCTCGCGATGGACGAACATGACCACGTCGGCATCCTGCTCGATGGCGCCCGACTCGCGCAGGTGCGACAAACGGGGGATGTTGTCTTTGCTGGCCTCGGTTTGCCGGTTGAGCTGGGCCAGGCAAACGATCGGAATCGCCAACTCGCGGGCCAACACCTTGAGCCGCCGGGCAATGCGGGCGACCTGTTCCTGGCGTGAATCCTTCGAGTTGTCGGGCTCGATGAGCTGCAGGTAGTCGATGATGATCAGCCCGAGCCCGTGCTTGCGGCGCAGCCGCCGGGCCGTGGCGGCGATTTCCGCCATGCTGCGGCTCGGCGTGTCGTCGACGAATAGCTTGGCCTGGCTCAATTCCGAGTTCTTCTCGACCAGCATTTGCATGTCGGCATCGGAAAAGCGATTGCCCTTGAGCTTATGGGCATCGAACCGGGAATACGAAGCCAGCATCCGCTCGGCCAGCTCCAGCCGCGACATTTCCAGGCTGATGAACAGCGTGCTCAACTGCATGCGCAGCGAGGCGTGTTCGGCGATATTCGTGGCCAAGGCGGTTTTGCCCATGCTGGGCCGGGCCGCCAGAATGATCAACTCGGATTCGTTCAGGCCGCCGGTCATGTTGTCCAGGTCTTGAAAGCCGGTCGGCACCCCGCGCGTTTCATGGCTGTTGTTGAGCCGGGCATCGATCCGCTCCATGGCCTCGTGCAGCACGTCCATCAGCGGCAAGGCCTGCGTCGCGCTGCGGTCGTCGAGAATGCCGAAGACCCGCTCCTCGGCCCGGCCGACCAGTTCGCGGGGCTCGATCGAAGGGTCGTAGGCGTCGCGAATAATCTCGTTGCCGGCATGAATCAGCGAGCGCAGCATCGACTTGTGCTGCACAATGCGGGCGTAGAAGGCGGCGTGGGCAGAAACCGGCACTACCTGGGCCAGTTCGGCCAGGTAAACGCCGCCGCCGATGGCCTCGTACTCGGCCGCTTTCTTCAGCCGATCGGCCAGCAGCAGCACGTCGATCCGCCCCCCCGCGTTGTGCATCTCGCGGATGTGGTGGAACAACTGCTGGTGGGCAGGCGAGTAGAAATCTTCGGGCCGTACGAGCAGCGAAATCTCGTCGATCACCTCGGGATCGAGCAGAATGCTGCCTAACACGCTCTTTTCGGCATCCAGGTCGTGGGGCGGGAGCCGATCCCCCAGACTGGCGCGAGTTGGTTCCGCCGCGGTGGCACCTCGATCCATGGTCGACATGACACAATCTCCTCCTTGGCTCGGCGCTTGCTCGACCCGCCCGCGAATGAATCTCCTATACCCAGAGGCGCTGAACGCCGCGAGGCACACCGGGCGGGGTGCGAAAAAAAGGGCCCAGCGGCCTTGCAGCCCTGGGCCGGAAATCGGCTTCCGCAGGCGTTACTAGACAGCGCCCAACCGGGTGGGTAAAGCCCCCGGGAAAATCGGCGGCGCGGCGCCCTAGCTGGCCGGCGCGTCGGTCACCGTGGGAACGACCCAAACCTTCAGCTCGGTATCTATTTCCGGTGCCACGTGCACCTTGACCGTGTACAGCCCCAGTTCCTTGAGCGGGCCTTCGAGCCGAACCTGTTCCGGCAGCAGGTTGATACCGGCCTGCTTCACCGCCGAGGCGATATCCTGCGGACCCACCGAGCCGTACAGGTGACCTTCGTCGGTGGCGTTGGCCTCGATCGTTACGCTTTGCTTGGAAATCTGGTCGGCCAGCGCCCGGAGGCTGGCCATGCGGGCCTTTTGAATTTCGAGCAGCTTGGCCTTGTGCTTTTCCACCATCCGCTTGTGGTGCTCGGTGGCGATGGTCGCCAGGCCTTGCGGCAGCAGGTAGTTGCGGGCATAGCCGGCCTTCACCTCGACCACGTCGCCGGGGTCGCCCAGGTGCTCGACCGATTGAATGAGCAACAGCTCGATGCCGCCGCGCGGACCGTAATTCAGTCGCGGAGCGGTGGGAATGCGCAGCTTGCGCTTCGATGCGGTGTTGGCCATGGCTAGCTTGCCTCGTCGTGCGGCTCGCCTGGTCAAAGACCGGCGAGCGTTTTCGGGATAGGGTTGAGGTTCGTTGGTTGGTTGCCCGGCAGTGCTCGGAGCCGTTCGGGCGGTCTGGATTGTTTCTTTGCGACCGGCCCGCCGACCGGACCCCGCTTGGCCGAAACCGGGCCTGCGAGGCTCAAAATGGTCGGTTCGCTAAAAGGGAATGTCGTCGTCCGGTGCTCCGTACGATTCTTGGCTGCCTGCTCGCACGTCGGCGCTGCGCGGGGCGCCGCGGCCCCGCCCACCTTCCTCCGAGCGACCTCCGCCCGAGGGTCCGCCCGCCTTGCCGCCCAGCATTTGCATCCGGTCGCAAACCACCGACAGCTTGGAGCGTTTCTGGCCCTCGCTGGATTCCCAGGTTTCGTACTTCAGTCGCCCTTCGATCAGCACGCTCGAACCCTTGGTCAGGTACTCGCCGGCTACTTCGGCCGTACGGGCCCAGAGCGTCACGTCGACAAACGTCGTCTCTTCAATCCACTGTCCGTCGGGCCCTTTGCGGCGATCGTTCATAGCCAGACCCAGGTCGGTCACCGCCGTGCCGCTGGGCGTGTAGCGCAGTTCCGGATCGCGGGTTACATTGCCGATCAACAACACCTTGTTAAAGCTGGCTGCCATGGCCGAGATCCTCCGCTCGCAAATGGGCCGACGGAACGCGGACGCTCCTTCGGGTCAGATCACCCAAACCGCACCCGCCCTGCCCTGGGGCAGCCGACGCGTCGGGCGGTATCTGAACAAATGTACTCCAGCAGCCTAATGATTCCACGAACTGGGAACAAGGGTTTCCGCGAAAAACTGCCCAACCCGATCGGCTTCCGCCGGCCGTCGACCACGCCCACGAGCCGAGCTCAGCACGACAGCGTCCGCTCGCCATCCCGCTTGGCGCCGGGCCAGCTCGCGAGGGCCGCGCGCCAAATAAATTGGCCCGCGGCAGGCCGGGCCAGGATCAGACCTCGTCGACCGCGGCCACCGCCTCGCGGCGCTCGCTGCGCTCGGGCCGGTCGCCGCGCGGCGGGCGCGGTTCGGCAGCCCGATCGGCCAGGGCATGGGCCACCAGCGAATCGGCGATCCGCGGGTTCACCTTCAAAGCCAGCGACCGCAGCACGTCTTCGCTTAGCTGGAAATCGCGCTCGATTCGGGCCACCTGTTGGGTGTCGGCCTTGAAGAAGGTGAGCCAGTAGGTGCCTTTGCGGTGGCCGGCAATGGGGTAGGCCAGGCGCCGCTCTTCCCAGAGCCGGTTGACCAACAGCGTGGCCCCGTGCGACTCAATGATTTGCTTGACTCGGGCCGCCACGCCACCGGCATCGCGGGCATAGCGATTCGAGTCCAGAATCAACATGCAATCGTAAACCTGCACAGCCAAGTGATTACTCCTCGTTGGCGCCCGCCGTGTTAAAGCGGTTCATGGCCGTCGGCATGCCCTCGCGAGCCCACACCGTCACGGCGTCGGCGGCTCGTTCGCAAGCCAACTCGATCTCGGTCTTTTCGGCGGCGGAAAACCGGCCCAGCACGTAGTCCGCCCGATCCCAGGCGGGGGGCGGCGTTCCAATGCCTATTCGCAATCGGCCAAAGGCATCGCTGCCCAGGGCGCGGATAATATCGCTCAACCCCTTCTGGCCGCCGGCCGACCCCTGTGCCCGCAGCCGCAAGCGGCCCAAGCCCAGGTTGAAGTCGTCGGCCACGACCAACAGCTCGCTCCAGTCGGGCGCCGCGCCTTCCGAGGGCCGGGCTCCGCCCAGCTTGTAGAAGTCGCAAACCGCTCGCACACTCTGGCCGCTGCGATTCATAAACGTTTGCGGCGCCACGAGCAGCGCCCGCTCACCGCTTAGATTCGCTTCGACCACCTCTGCCTGAAACTGCTGGCGCGGCCGCGAGGTGCCATGTCGCCGGGCCAAGATGGCCAGCACCATGAACCCTACGTTGTGCCGCGTCCCTTCGTACTGGCGACCCGGGTTGCCCAGGCCCACGATCAGTTTCAAGCCGCACGACCCCCCGGGGCAGCTCGCCGCTGGCCGGTTCCCCCGTTGGGAAACCGCCTTGGGAGCGCCACGTTATTCCTCTTCTTCCTCCTCCGCTCCGGCCTTGCGGCCGATCAGCTCGGGCTCGGCGCCTTCGACGGGTGCCTCGCTCTCGGCTTCCTCGCTGGGAACCACGCACTGCGCGGCCACTTCGTCGGCCGCGGTCAACAGCGTCACTCCCTCGGGCAGCGCCAGGTCGCCCGCCGTTAGCTCGCCCCCCAGCGCCAGGTTGCTGACCCGCAAGATCAGCTTGTCGGGAATCGCCACGGCGGGGCACTCAATCTGTACTTCGTGCAGCGGCTGTTGCAGCACGCCCCCTTCCTTCACGCCCGGGCACTCGCCCCGCAGCTCGATGGAGACCGTTACTTCAATCCGCTCGTCGGCCGAGACCCGGGCAAAGTCGACATGCAACACGTCGAGCCCGTAAATATCCCACTGCAGCTCGCGAATCAGGGCCGTTTCGTTGGCCGCGCCGCGCAGCTCGACCAGGCGGCCGCCGTGTCGCAGGGCCGTCTTCAGTTCCTCGGCCGTAATCGTCAGGCTTACCGTGGCCTGGCCGTGGCCATAAAGCACCGCGGGAATGCGCCCCTCGCGACGCTCGCGCCGGGCCGTCCGGGTGCCTCGATTGATTCGATCCGCTACGTTCAACACTTCTGACATGATGTTCCTCACGCGCCACCGTGCTGCGGTGGGGCATCCTATCGCCCGCCAACTCCCCCCAAGCACCCTCTAGGGAGGTCGCCACGCCACCGCCAAATCAGGGCGCCGACCAGCCGCCAAATCAGGGCGCAGACCAACCGCTGGCCCGGCACTGCCGACCACCGTCGACCCCGGGGTGGGGCGAATAGCGTATTTTGCCCGAACCAGAATGGATTTCAACCCCAACAACTTGCGGAATGTTCCGTTGGGCTGCCGTGCCCGGTTCGGGCTGCCAACCATTCGCGGCCGGACCGGAAATGGCCTGGTTTTGCCGGCGAAAAGCAACCGGGCCCGCGGTTCGATGGGCGCACGACCGCGGCAAGGTCTGCCGAGTTTAACGGTCGGCCCGGTCTAACGGGCCCCTTGCGCTGTCGCCCCACGGTTTGGCGGCCCTCTTGGTGGCCACCGTGTGGGGTCGCCTGGTTCTCCGGGGGGGCGATCGCAGCGAGCTAACCCTCTGAACCAAGCAAGGCGCAGGACTTGTCCGGGCGTTTAGCGGGGCTCGCGGTGGGCCGGGAACCCCCCGGGTCCGCGTGCGCTGTCGTACTTCCCTACAGGCGAACGGGCTACTTCGCGGCGTGGCGGCCGAGGGCCAAGGTCGAATTGCGGTGCGAGCCCAAGCGACACTCGCCCCCGGCGCGGGGCCGTTGGTTGGCGGCCGACCGTGGGCGGGGCGGACGGGCGAGCGAGAACAGGGTGCCCGGGGGGCTGCCCGGGCTAGCTGACGTTGACCCCTGGGAGCCAAGGGATATATTGACGGACTTCGCCATGTGCGAGCGGGGCGTAGCTCAGCCTGGCTAGAGCGCTGCGTTCGGGACGCAGAGGTCGCATGTTCAAATCATGTCGCCCCGACTAGAGGGCCTTCCACAAGCGGCGTGGACGGCCCTTTTTTCTTGCGCGGGGGTCGAGGCCGCGCGGCGAGAAAACTGCCCAACTGTCTGGCCTTAGGTCTGGCCTTAGGCTTGGCGCGTGTGAGGATTGCTGGTCTTGGCCCGGAAGAATTCGTCCCAAGCAAACCGGGCCGCGTCGCCGGCACGAGCGACGATCTCCGGCAAGCCGTCATGCCGGACATTTGCCGGCAAGTTGCCAGCAACCGCCGGAAGAGATGTCTTCGCCCGTCGCTCCATGCCTTCTTCTGGCACGGAAGTTAGCCGAAGACAACGTCCTTTGTCATCGGCTAATCGTGGCCCGGCTCGTTCAGAGCACAGACGGCAGCGAACCTATTTGGTCCTAGATCGGTCGATTGGTAAGATAACTGGTCATCCGAAATCGCGTTCGCAAAAGCAACATCAGTAGGTTGTCAGCGGATCTATTGGGGAGGGGAAAATGGGAAAACAAAAAGGACAGCCTTCAGCGCCGGGCCGCATGACCGTCATGCTCATCCAACTTGAAGGTGATGACTCGACGCTGCAAGAGGGCATTCGCACATTTAAGGACGCGATGGCACGAGCAATGCCGCATAGCAATCCCCGCGCAAATCTGCTGCCGTCAACGCCTTTAGCTGCAATAGCGTCACAAGTTGAAGTCAATTCCAACGGTCGCGCTCCGACCGAAAACGACGGTATCGACGGCGGGACGATCGTGGTTGACTCCCCTGGCAATGCATCGACTGCGCGCAGCTCCTCTCCACGGAAGCCGCCCGTCATGAACTTTGTTAATGATCTGAATCTGCGACCGCCGGGCAAAAACTCTCTTAAATCCTTTGTTCAGGAAAAGAAGCCAAAAAGCCAGCTTGAAAAAATCACGGTGTCCTTGCACTACCTCTGCCGAACGCTGGAACTTACTGGCATTACAGGTCATCATGTCTACACATGCCTGAAAGAGATTGGATGTAAGACGCCGAATGACCTTCCACAAGCGCTTCGAAACATCGCCAAACGGAAGGGCTACGTTGATGCTTCCAATGGGGAAGATCTGAAGATGACTAACTCCGGCGACAACTTCGTGGAACATGATCTACCTCGCGCGAGCTAGAAATCATGACTGCGATGGAGTTCGTCGAATCCATAACCGGGTTTTCAAGCCTGACCTATGTCGAGCAGATAAAGCGATTTTGCTGGCATTTGTCTGTGCAGCGACAGAAAATTCGGTTCACGGGCGCGGATGTTACGTCGTGCTTCGATGATACAAGCTGTCCAAAGCCGTCATCTATTTCCCCGTTTCTCACTTCGTTGGCCAGCCAAAAGCCCCCCTTTCTGCTCAGGCGAAGCGGCAGCTACGAGCTTTCGCGACATGCGCGTGAACAGTTTGATTCCGTGCTCGGCAAACGTTCCACGACAATCGCGGTAGACAAGCTTCTGCAAGACTTGCCGGGTAAGCTTGCGGCCGAAGTGGACAAAATATACCTCGAAGAGGCGTTAACTTGCTTCCGCCATGGAGCATTTCGGGCCGCGGTGGTTATGACCTGGAACCTAGCCTACGATCATTTGTGTGCGGTGATACTGAACAAGTCGCAACATCTGGCTGACTTCAACGTTCAGCTTCCGAAGTCGTTTCCCAAGGCAGACATTTTGGCCATTAAAAGCAGGGATGATTTTGAAGTCTTGAAAGAATCCCAAGTGCTTCAAGTTGCCAAATCAGCGAACATCATTTCGGGTAGCGTCCACAAAATCCTCAAGGAGAAGCTTGACCGTCGAAATATTGCAGCTCATCCGTCAGGCGTCCAGATTTCGCGACTAACCGCCGAGGACGTCATTCTCGATCTTGTTCAGAACGTGGTCTTTAAGCTTTAATGATCGATCGTGCGCACGCCGCTGGCCCGGTAGTGGGCGATCTGTTCGATTTCACGAGCAGTAGGAGCATGGCATCGAATGGCAGATCGAGGCACTGAATGGCAGCCCGAAAAAGTTGAGCGCCTCGTGTGACACTGGAGTATTCTCCAGTGTTCCGGTCTCCGGCTGACGGACGTCAATTGACTCATTGCCACACATGAACCAAACCCAGCCGGTCGAGTGTGTCACCCTTTCTGGTAGAGCACTTTGTGTCGCGTTAGACTCAGGCCATGTCCATTAAGCGGCCGCATCGAAAGCTGGTGAAGCATCGTCACCGGCTGGGTGTCTTGCATGAACTGACATTCGCGTGCTACCGGCGGCGGCCGCTCCTCTCGAACGATGTCTGGCGCGGCTGGCTCGCCCAAGCCATTCTGGCCGCCGGCCCAGCGTGCCAGGCTCATCTGGCGGCCTTCGTGTTCATGCTCGAGCACGTGCACCTATTGGTGTGGTTCGACGAGCCGGCCGTGCCGATCAGTCGATACTTGACCCGAGTCAAGCAGCCGGTCTCGCAACGTGTGGCTCAGGCGTTGACCGACAGCCGTTCAAGCTTGCGTGACCGGCTGATGATTCGCGAGCGACCCGGCCGGTGGTGCTTCCGGTTCTGGCAGGAGGGCAGCGGTATCGATCGCAACCTGTTCACGCCCCGTGCCATGGCCGCTTCAATCGATTACATTCATCGAAACCCAGTCGCTCGAGGTCTATGCCGGCGCGCCATCGATTGGAAATGGTCGAGCGGCGGTTGGTATTTGGGCGACCCTCCGAGACGGCAGGATCCTGATCTGCCGGACATCGCTGGTTTACCGACAGGTTGTTTGGACGAAAACCGCATCCGCGACGACGGTTGACGCTGCGTCACTCGCTTCGCTCAGGAATACTGGCAAGGATGCCAGTGGCACACGAGAGAGAGCACAAGCCTTCGGGAGACGTTCGATGACTGTGCCACCCAGCCGATCTTCGACATGCAAGTGATCAGTAAACGTCACTTCTTGATGACAAGCGTCCTCATCTCTGGCGCGATAGGCCTGTCGACTCTTCTTCTGCTGATATCGAAGTATGCACGAGAGCAGGCTAGAGAAGCTAATTGTAGGGGCAACCTGCATCAAATTCGATCCGCGTTGCAACTCTACCATGAGACATACGGCCGATTTCCCCCCGTCGTTTCCAGCAAAGGAATAGCTAAGCACAGTTGGCGTGGACTGGTGCAAACATTTGAACCTGGCCACCAGAAGTACAGCGTCAATGAGGACTGGGATAGCGATTGGAACCGCCAGACGACTGCCAGTACTGGCGCGTACTTATGGCAGTGTCCAAATTTAAGGCCACTTGGCAATTTTACCAGTTATGTGGCAATTGCACCGGCCTGCACGCCCGACCAGTTCGTAGTCATCGAGCTGTCGCATACGGATATCGAGGTCTTCGAGCCCCGGGATTTTAACTCTGATGGACGGAGGGGGTTAGAAGATATCTGGGTTAACCGCGCTCATCCCGCAGGAGTTCATTTGCTCGTACTGCAGGAAGGGCATTACCCGGCTAGAGAACGACGGCGGCCAGTTGAAACACTTACAACCATTAATGATTTGGAAACCCAGGTTACATCGTTGATCAAAGAGGCTGCCTCTCCCGAAAATTCGATCCGTGAAGATGGGCAAGATGTGAAATGAACCGAGTGATCCGGATTGGCATCCGCGGGGTGGCCCGGACAAATGTCCGGGTCGCGCAGCGACAAGAGGCGGGCGAATAACCTCACGTGGTGCCAGGAATTTCTCATAGAGCAAGGGTTCTTCGCACACCTGCTATGCCTTCGGTAACCCGACACACGAAGTGCGTCCGGGGAGCGCAGCACCAAGAGGGCATAGGTCGGATATCAAGGGCACTGCTTGTCGTGGACAGTGGGGGTTGTCATTTGGTCGCCTGGTGAGGCGAAGGATCTACGATTCGGGAGCGGCACCCGCACTTTGTCACATTTTCCTGCTATCGCCGTCGACGCCTGTTGGATGATGCTCGTGCGCAGCGAATCGTGTTGGGAACTTGGAACGCGCAGCTACGGCGGCTGGTCGGGCAATGCCTCGGGTTTGTTGTCGTGCCCGATTACGTTCAGGCCATCGCCTGGTTTGCCGAGCGAGGCCAACTGAGCGAGTTCATGAAGCAATGGAAACGGACCAGCAGTCTGCGAATCCGACTGTTGCTCTCGACGACGCTGGCCGCTTATGTCAGCAAGGTGGGCGAGTCGCCGGTGTGGCCGGCCAGGTACTACGGTTTCAATATCTACAACCGCCGCAAGATGGAGGAAAAGCTGTCGTACAGGCACTTGAATCCGGTCCGTACTGGCCTGGTTCGCGAGGCCTGCCAATGGCGATGGAGCTCGGCAGGACACTACGAGTTGGGCAAATCGGTTGGCGTGAAGGTCGGTTGGATCGAGCAGCCCTGCTGTGCCTACGGCACCCCGACATATGTCGGGGCCACTTAGCGAGTGTGGGGACCCCTGATCTCGGCCCGAAAGAATTCATCCCCAGCAAACCGGCCGCGTAGCCGGCGCGAGCGACGATCTCCGGCAGGTTCCCATGCCGGACATTTGCGGTAAGTTGCCAGCAACCGCCGGAAGAGATGTCTTCGCCCGTCGCTCCATGCCTTCTGCGGGGCGGGGAAGTTCGCCGCCGACAACGTTCCTTGTCCGATCGTTGGTCCGCGGGTAACGACGAGTCTCGCTATTCTCGTGGGCGCGTCGCGCCGATCGCGCAGCCTGCGGAATCCTTCGACCGGCGGTAAGCCGCAAGTGGGTCACCGGGGGCCGAGGCAAGGTCGGCGTGCACTCCCAGTTCGCGCGGGACCAAGGCCATTAACACGGCCGTTGACGCGTGCCGCGGGGCGGTTTTCACACGATCGATCGTCAGATCGTCGCTACCCGCCCGCCCGGGTTTGCCGCCGGCCACGCCCGGTTCGGCCAAACCTAACGACTTCTTCACGCGGTCTTCAATCGCGGTCGATAGTGTCCCCTTTCCGGCACCGGGCCGTCAACCGCTAGCCAACTGGGCTTGGCAGGCTTCTTGCCAAGGCGCGTGGGGTGCGCGTGGGGGCTGGGCCACGAGCCGTGTTGCCTAGGTGCCTGATCGGTCCCCGCTCGGGTTTTCCGAGCCGGCGGCCAGTGCGTCGGCGGTGGTGGGAATCGTGCTCATCCGAGGCCTGCGCCCTCCGCGGACGGAGTCGCTGAGTTTGAACTGTGAGGCGCGGCGTCTGCCCGCTTTCGGAGTTGGCCATGTCAGCACGCAACCCAACGATTCGTCGGGCATTTACGCTCGTCGAGCTCTTGGTGGTGATTGCGATCATTGGCATTTTAATCGCGCTTCTCTTGCCGGCGGTGCAGGCCGCTCGTGAGTCGGCGCGGCGGACCGACTGCTTGAACCGCCAACACCAATTGGCGCTAGCCGTTTTGCAAATCGAACTCAGCACGAAATCGCTGCCGCCGGGGGTGCCCACCTGCACGAAGAACAAACCTTGGCGGATGGCGGGCACCCAGTCGGGCACCCTCTGCCAGGGTCCGAACTGGGCCGCGGCGTTGTTCAGCTACATCGAGCAGTTGAAGTGGGCCGCCGAGCTCGATCGGTGCCTCGACCTGCAATTCAACGCTTGCGACGACTGCGAAAAACCGGACCGGGGAAACATCGGCCGGTGGACGCCGGCTCATTTGCTCTGTCCCAGCGCCGACTCAATCAACTTCAGCGAATTCTTTTGGATGGACGACTGGTCGCTCGAGCACCTGGCCAAGGGCAACTACGTGGCCAATTTCGGGGCCGACACGTTCTGCTCGTACGAGAATTCTGAGTTGGCCGGTCCGTTCGGCGTCGTGCAACTCCGGGAGACGTCGCAGGTTGCCCAGACCTATAACCACGTCAGCCAGAAGGGCAGTTGGAAGCACGGCCGCGGCCAAGGAACCCGGCTGGCCCAGATTACCGACGGCCTGTCGAACACGGTCTTGCTGAGCGAGATTCTGACCTACAACAGCAGCCAGGATGGTCGTGGAACCTGGTTCTGGCCCGGCATGGGGGGCTCTACGTTTACGGCCCGCTTCAGTCCCAATGCCCGCGACCATGACCAGGTGCCGATTTGCGAGGAATTGATTCCCGCCACGCACGAACTGGCCTGCACGGAAAACAAGGCCGATTGCGATCAATGGGCCTCGGCCCGCAGCCGGCACCCGGGTGGGGTTGTGGTGGCGCTGTGCGACGGCAGCACGCGGTTCATCGCCGAGACGGTGAGCCTTCCTGTCTGGCAGGCGTATTGCACGCGAGCCGGCGGGGAAAGCGAGACCCTTCCATGAGCGGCCGCCGCGCAATCAATGCGATCCTGGTAACGGCCGGGATTGGCCTGTTCGGTGCAGCCTGCGGGGGGCCGCCTGAGCAACCCGGTAGCGAGGCCGGTTTACTGGCTTCGGCCGTGCTTGACGTGGCCGACGCCGCCGCCACCCCGGAACAATTCAACGCGCTATTCGTCGCGGGCGCCGCTCCTGACGAGGCGGTTCGCCAACGCTGCACGGTCCTCAGCTTTTCCATGCAGGGGGAACCTGAGATCAACGGCTCAACGGCTGAGTTTGATGTACTCGTGCGCGACTCCGAATCGAAACCCGTGGCCACGGTCCGGTGGTCGGCTCAGCGCGAAACGGCCGGGTGGAAGCTGACCCGCGTCGCGCTTCCCTGAGCGGTGCTCCTTCGGAGATGGAAACCACGACCGCCGAATTTGTGGCCTGGCACGAGTCAGATTCACCCAACGTTCACCGACGTCCGCTACAGACAAAGTATGACTGGTCAAGGCCAAGGCGAACCGCACACCAATTTATTTCGACCGGGGATCGGTCTCCGGACAAACCTGACGAGGAACGACGCATGAAGGCTGGCAATCGAAGACTTCTCGGAATGGCGCTGGTGGTCCTGAGCGTGACGGTACCGGCCCGCGGTTCGGCCCTGATCTTGAACGAGTACAACGCGGTCAGCGGTACTCGGTTTCTCAACGGCCGGTTTGCCGATAAGGTCGACACATACTTTGGGCGCATTCTGGGCAACGGGGGCAACTGGCTTGAATTCGTGGTTACGGAAGATCATGCGGACCTGAGAAACTGGAGCTTCGACTGGCTTTACTGGAACGATGGCAACGGCGCATTCGGGAGCTTCGCCACGGCCCAGGAGAAGGGGATGGGAACGATCCAGCTGACCAACGATGGCTTTTGGGCCGACCTGCGGCGGGGCACGATCCTGACCATCAGCGAGAAGCTGTCGGTCGACGAGGTGATTCAGGATCCGCTCAATCTCGAAGATCCGGAATTCGACATCGACACGGGCTTCGATTTCGACCTGTCGACCGACCTCTCACTGGATCCTCAAAACGGCGACTGGCACCAGCACCTGTGGGGAGGGGCCTCCCAGTACATGACCCATACCGGAACGATTTGGGAAGCAGGCGTTGCGCGGTCGCTCGACGTCGCGGGAGGTGAGTTCTTTGCCGTCAACAACGATAACTGGGAAATAAGTTTGTTCAACGCGGCAGACGTACTGCAATCCGGCCCGTTCGGCGAGCGCGCGCCCTCGTTCGCGGCCAACCGCGGCGGCGGCGGGATCAACAACGAGGAAATCGGCAAGCTCGAAGCGGATCCCACCGCCAGCGCGACGAACGCCGACTTCAACGATGGCAGCTCCTCGTCGTTCGGGGCCCCGAACATCTGGACCGACAACGAAGTGGTGTCAACTCAGGATTTCACCGAGTTGCGGGATATTCCCCTCGATCCCCTGTTGGTCGGCGATGCCAATAGCGACTGCGTGGTTGGGGCCGCCGACTACGCCCTGTGGGCTGCCCAGTTCGGGCAATCGGGGCCGGACTTGTCGGCCGATTTCGACGGCAACGGTTCCGTGGGTGCCGGCGATTACGCTCTCTGGGCGGCCAACTTCGGCAATTCCTGTCCGCCTACCGGTGCGTCGGTTCCCGAGCCGTCGACCCTGGTGCTTTTGGTGCTCGGTGCCGTGGCCCTGCTGGCCGCGCGGCGCGGCCCGATCGGCGGTCCGGCCGGCTAATTGCGCACCAGTACCACGCGAAAACCAATGTGGTCGTAGCGCCGCGCGGGCTCGAAACGCTGGCGAAACGCCGAGCGACATGGCCAGCCAGGGTCGGCCCAACAGCTTCCGCGGCGCGAGCGAGACCGGTCGCCCGTGTCGTTGGGCGTGGCCGTGGCTTGGGCATCGTGCAGGTCGGGATCGACCCCGCCCGGGTAGTTCCAATGAAACCAGTCGCGGCACCATTCACAGGTGTTGCCGTGCAGGTCGTGCAGCCCCCAGGGGTTGGCCGGGTAGCTCCCCACGCGCGCGGCGCGGCCGAGCGTGGGGCCAGGCTGGCCGCCGTTGTAGGGTTGGTCGCCGCGGATGTTGGCCTGGCGGCTGCCGATCGAATCGCCAAAGGAAGTGGCCGTGGTGGTGCCCGCGCGACAGGCGTACTCCCATTGCGCTTCCGTCGGAAGTTGGAATCGCCAGCCGGTCGGCAATTCGCCCGCCTCTTGGGCTACTTGGGTAAGCCGATCACAGAAACTCTCAACCTCTGCGAAATTCACATTGCCCACCGGCAGTTGGTCGTCTTCGGGCAATTCGGCCGTGAGGGGGCCGGGCAACGCGCCGGCGATGCGTTTCCAATCGCCCTGGGTCACTTCGAATTTGCCCATCCAAAACCCCTGGGTCAAGGTGACGGTCACCTGACGCTCGAAGGGGCGGCGCTCGGGCTCGCTGGGCGGGCTACCCATGTCGAATCGGCCGGCCGGACACCAACAGAGCGGCATTCCCGCGACCGTGCGCTGTTGGCCCGGCTCGCTGCCGGCAAAACCGTCGGCGGCCGACCGCTGGGCGGCTGGAGCCACTCGGTGGACCGCAAGGGCAACCAGCGCGGCGCCGGCCATTGACCAGGCCCAAGCGGCGGCGTTCGTGGCACCAAAGCTTCTCACTGGCCAGCCCTTTCGAACCCGGGCATACGGGCCGGCGTTGTCAGTGCCGCCGACTGCCCGACCGCTCGCGTGCAGCGCGGGTATTGCTCCGCCAAGTACCTTGGACAGGACGCAACGGAAACGCGACGCGGGCCGTCGGCTGTGGGGATGCACCAGGTCGCGGGCACCGCTAGATTGGGCAGCCGACTACCCGTGCTACAGTATATCATTTGCTCCGTCGCGGCTGGGGTGAAGTGCCGACCTACTTGCCCGTGGTGGCGAGTGACGGTACCCGAGTACGGTGCCCCGCCCGGAGGTGCCCGAAGCGGTGCGGCGGAACTGGTTGTGGACTTTGGTCCTGCCACCGGCCAATCGCGGCTGGCGGGCGGCTGGGAAAGATTGCCGAAGGGGTTGCGCACCGGGTACCGTAGCCTGTGAACGTGTCGGACGGGTCGTTTTACGACTCGGCTTCGTCTTAACGCTCGATGTCGGCGGGGGTGAGAGATGGCTTGGATCGGTCTCTGTCGGCGGCAGGGCTTCGTCTGGGGGGGCTGGGTCCTGGCCGCGATTCAGCTTGTCGCGGCGCGAGGGGCCGAGCCGGTCTTGATCGCCAGTCCCGACGCTTTTCAAACGCTCGTCAATCCAGACTGCTCGCATTGTGTCGATGAATCGCGGGCGCGAGCCGCCGACCTGCGCGACGACGACCCGGTACTGGCCTGGGTTCGTGGAAAGTACGAGGGGGGAGCGATTCCGATCCGCTTCTTCTTGAATCCCTTCCGCGTGATCAGCGACACGTATGGCGTATTCGTATTTGACCCAGATGCCGGTTTTTCGCGCGGCTACGAACCTTCACTCGAGTTTAGTTTTTACGGGTGGCGAAACGGCATCATGGTGATGCGCCACAAGGATGGCACGCTTTTCTCGACGCTGTCGGGCCGCGCCTTCGACGGTCCTCGCCGGGGAGAGCAGCTAACCCCGGTTGCCACGCTACGAACCCAGTGGGGCCCCTGGGCGTCGGCCTACCCGGGCTCGGTTGCGTATCGCATGTTCGATAAGTACCAGGCCTTGGAGCTGCCCGAGGGCCCGATCGGCGATTCGAAGCAGACTCGCGGTAAGGCCGACCCGCGCCTTGCCGAAGAGGCCGAAGTGCTGGGGGTTTCGCTGGGCGGTGTTCAGAAGGCCTACCCCCTGGATTCACTGCCCGAGGAGGGGGGCGTGGTTCGCGACGTGCTGGCGGACCAAGAGATTGTGATTCTTTGGCAAGCATCGACTCGGACCGCGGTCGCCTACGCGACTCGATTCGACGGCGACGACGGGGGACAGCTCGACCAGCTTTCGTTCGCGGCGAACAATCCCGCCGCGCCGTTCTTGGATCCCGAAACGGGAACCCATTTCGATATTGCTGGTCGGGCAGTATCTGGCCCGCGCAAGGGGCAGACGCTGCGATGGATCGACTCGGTACAGTGTCGTTGGTATGCCTGGGCGGCCGAGTATCCCCAGACCGAACTTCATGCTGGGGCGGCTGCGCCGCCCAAGCGAGCCGAAGGCGACGCCCGCACGGCGGCACCACCGCAACCGCCACCGCGGCAGCCGGTGCCGCCACAGCCGGTTCCAGAGATGCTGCTGGTCGGTGCGAGCGATGTAACGCCCGAGGCACTCGTCGGCTGGAAAGCGGACGGATTCAGTTCGGTAGTGCTACCATTGGACGAGAATCAGGCGGCCGAGACGCTTCGCCTGGCGGTCCGTGCGATTGCAGCGAGTCAACTCGAATTGTATTACTGGATCGAAGTGGCCCGCAGCCCGCTGTTGGCCGATGCTCACCCGCGCTGGATGGCCTCGCTCGGGGTGCACGACGATTGGCTCTTGCGGTTTCCCCAGGCCGCCAAGCCCCTGCCAGGCCAGGTAGCCAAGGCCTATCCCTGGGTTCCGATTGGTTATGCCGACGCGTTTCAGGCGCACCTGGACCGCGTCGTGCGACTAGTGCAGGCCGCTCCTCAGCAGTACCGCGGGCTGTTGCTCAACGATTTGCAAGGTGGACCTGCTTCCTGCGGGTGCGGGAACGGGCGATGCCGCTGGGCGATCGACTACGGGGTGCCCGAAACCGCTGCCAAGCAGGGCGTCGACGATGCCGCCGCCCGCTTTCTGGCCGCCATCGCTGGGCGAATTCCGGGAAAACAGGTGATTCCGATCTGGATGACCGAATGCGAGCGGGGCGATTTGCCGGCCGACCAGGCGCCAGGCGGAAAATCGACCGGGCTGTGTGGGAGCGTGGCGTGCGCCAAGGGATTATGCCCGCAGGCGTTCGCCAGGCAGTGGGGCGCTTTAGCGAGCGCGCACCAAGGGCCGCTGGGGATCTGGGTAACCGACCCGGAATCGGGACGCGACGCAGATTCTTCTGTTGAGCCGATTGGCCGAATCGCGGCTTCGGTTGCCTACCTAGCCGACACACAACTTCCGGCGCCGAAGCAGGCGCCGACGATGGATCGCCTGTGGCTCGTGGTTTCCAGTGCCTCGACAGACCTCGCGGCCGAGCGGGTAATCCGGCGGACGGCTCTGGCTTTTCAACCCGGCGCGGTGATCGTCGCGCGAATTGCGATCGAGCAGTCGTACGAACCCCGCAACTTGTCCGTTGCGCGCGCGGTCCGATAATCACCGCGGTTGGCGCCCCGCCGGGATAGCAAGGTCGGTCGGGCGCACAGGCGCGTCAGTTGCCTGAGGCGGCAAACAACGTCATTTCACGCTTCCATCGCCAGCACCACCCGGAATCGGGCGCGGCCGCTCAGCATGCGTTCATAGGCCTCGGCCGCGCGCTCCAGTGGGAAGGCTTCGTTCATCGAGCGCACGCCCGCCTGCGCGCTAAAGGCGAGCGTGTCTTCCGCGTCGATCGAGTTCCCCGAATACCAACCTTCGACCGCCCGGCGCCCTGTGATCAGGGTCATCGGCGGAACGGTCAGCGGTTCATGGGAGGCCCCCAACACCATCAAACGCCCTCGCGGGGCCAGTCCGCCGAGCACGGCCGACATCGCCGGGCCGTGGGTCACCGTGGCCAGAATGGCCTGGGCCCCGCCCAGCTTTTGCAGCGCGGTCGCCGGATCGCCTGCCTGGCTGTCCACATAGTGCGCCGCGCCCAGTTGCCGGGCCAAGGGCTCTTTGTCGCCCCCGCGGGCAATGGCGACCGCGCGGTAGCCCATCTTCGCCGCGTATTGAACGCCCAGGTGCCCCAGCCCGCCGATTCCGAGGATGGCTACCAGGTCTCCGGGGCGGGCGCCGCAGTTCCTGAGGGCGTTGAATGTAGTCAGGCCCGCGCACATGAGCGGAGCCGCTTCGAGCGGCGTGAGCCCCGAGGGTAGCTGGGCCAACGCGGTGTAAGGCGCCACAACGTAATCGGCGTAGCCCCCGTCGAACGATAGGCCCGTAACCTGAATACCGGTTTGACAGGCGTAGTAGTCGCTGCGGCGGCACGGATCGCACGATCCGCATTGTCCGGCGTGCCAACCGATGCCCACGCCCAGCCCCTCGGCCCAACGGGCCGGCACATCGCGGCCCACCGCGTCGATCACGCCGATCACTTCGTGCCCCGGCACGCGGGGAAACGCCAGCCCGGGCCAGGCGCCGTCGACGGTCAGCGCGTCGCTATGGCAGATGCCGCAGGCGCTCGCTCGCACCCGCACCTGACCTGGTCCAGGCGCGGGAATGGGGCGTTCGACTAGTTCCAAAGGGCCCCCGGGGCGCGAAACCTGGACCGCGCGCATGCTAGGCATGGATCGAACTCCTGGAACTGAGTGTGCGAGCCAGCACGGACAAACGGCCTGCACCGCACAGTTATATCGTGCGATCGATTCAATGCCACGGTGCGAAGTCGGCCTCGCGCCCGTTTTTCAGGGGCCCGTCGCGCTCGGGTTGCATTGGCAGCCGCCGAGTGCTGCAATCGGGAGATTCCTCGACCCACCAGTTCGTGCGCGGCGAGCAGGGCCCATGAATCCAGTCGCCGAACTCGCGCTGAACGGCGCGATGGCAATGGCCGCCACGGCCTGTGGGCTGTGGGTCGCCGGCGCCCTTTATTTCGACGTCTGTCGGGCTTCGCGCTTGGGCCGTTGGGTGGCCGGGGCCTGGCTGCTGGCGGCCAGTTTGCTCCTGGTGTTTTGGCACCCGCCGTGGCAGCCGGCGGCCCTGATCCTGGCGGCGACCACGGTGCTGTTTGCCTGGTGGTTGGGTCTAGAGCCCAGCAACGATCGGGTGTGGGAGACGAGCGTGGCCCGATTGCCGCGGGCCGCGATCGAGGGAGATACCGTAACGGTCGCGAATCTGCGCAACTTCCAGTATCGCTCGCTCATCGACTTCGAGCCGCGCTACGAAACCCGCAGCTACCGGCTGAGCCAACTGCGGGGGGCCGACGTCATCTTCTTCAATTGGGGTTCGGCCTGGATGAGCCACCCGGTGATGGTGTTCGACTTTGGCCCCGGCGGACGGCTTTGCATTTCGATCGAAGTCCGGTATCGGCAGGGGCAGAAATACTCGGTCCTGCGCAGCCTGTACCGGCAACAGGAGCTGATTTTCGTCGTGGCTGACGAGCGCGACGTAATTTTGCGGCGCACCAAGTTCGAGCCGCGCCAAGAGGCCCGGCTGTACCACTTGCGGGCGACCATCGATGAGCTGCGCACCGCGCTGCTCGATTATTTGCAGGAAGTGAACGCGCTCGCGGGCCGGCCGCGCTGGTATCACGGGGTGTGCGCCAATTGCACCACCTCCTTCTACCGGTTGCCACACAATCGAATCCGCTGGGATTGGCGGGTGATCGCGAACAATCACTTGGACCAGGCGCTGTACGCCGACGGGCGGCTCGACACCCGCTTGCCGCTTAATCTTTTGCGCGAGCGATCCCGCATCGATTCCATCGCCAACCAGGCGCCCGAGGCGGGGTTCGGCGATTACGTGCGAAAGGAACTAGCGAGGTGCCGAGATGCCTGACGACGTGCTGCCGCTCTTGAAAGTACACGCGTACTTTCGCGGCCTGGAAGACGATCTGCTCCGCGCGATTGCCGCAGCGGCCCGGGTAAACCATCACGCGCCGGGCGAGGTGGTTCACGAGGCCGACTGCGTGCCCAGTACGGTTCGGTTTGTCCTGCGGGGGCGGCTCAAGGCGGTGCGTATCGATGCCCAGGGGCGGGAATGGTTTTTCCGGATGTTCGAGCGCGGCGACCAATTGGGCATGATGGCCGGCGCGCTGGCCGAACCGATCCCGGTTCGCGTCGTGGCGCTCGAACCGACCACACTGTTCACTTTCGAGTACGAGCAAGCGATGGAGCTGACGCTGGTCTACCCGGAACTGCGTCGCTTATGGCTGAAGAGCTATGCCGCGCGTTTGCGGTCGGAGTACTTCGGCACGGCCCCGCGCCCCACGGTGAAAGTGCTGGGAATCGTGCATCAATCCGAGTCGAGCCGCGAGGCGGCCCGTCGCCTGGTGCGGCGGCTGGTCGAGGTCGGGGAAAACCTGGCGGTGTTCAGCGACCGCGACGACTTGCGGTCGGTCCAGGGGCTGCGCTTCGGCTCGCTGGTCGAGCAGGGGCGCCGGCTCACTCCCTCCGAGATTCGCGACCGGGCCAGCGCCTGGCAAGATGCCGACCGGCTGGTGTTCGATCTGGACCACACTTGGGATTCGCTGCATCTCAACCAACTACTGGGCGTAGCCAATCGCGTGTTGGTCTTCGTGCCCGAGACACAAACCGCTGCGGCGGTCGCCTGGCTCAAACAGGTGGGCGCTTCGGCCCAGGGATGGCGCGACAAATTGGCCCTGGTATGGCTCCTGGATGGCCAAGGCGACCTGGCACCTGCGGTGCCGGGCTTGGACGAATTGGTGGCGCAAGATTTCAAAGTCGCGCTCAACCCACTTGGGCCCACCTGGGGCAAGGCGCTGGCTCAAGGACTGGAGCGAATCGTTCACGATTTGCGCGGCGTACGAATCGGCGTGGCGCTGGGGGGCGGAGCAGCGCGAGGCATGTCGCACTTGGGCGTGCTGCGGGCATTGGAGGAGAGCGGCCTGGTGATCGACATGCTCGCCGGCACCAGCGCCGGGGCGATGACCGGCACGGTCTACGCCTCGGGCCTCGATGCCCGGTACGCGGCCCAATGTTTTGCCCGCGACCTGCGGCCCGGCTGGATTTTTCGCCATTTCCCCCATGGCAGTCATTGGTACTTGCTGTACAAGTTTCGCCGCGGCCAATTCGACCCCATGCTCCGCAAGTACCTGCGCGACTGGAGGCTCGAGCAGTTGCCAATACCCTGCCGGTCGATCACCGTCGACCTGGTCAGCGGCAGCTCGGTGGTGCGGCACGCGGGCGACGCGGTTCACGCGGTGCTGGAGAGCATCAACCTGCCGGTGCTGTCCGTGCCGATTTGCCGCGACGGCCAGGCCCTGGTCGACGGCGGGCTGGTCAAAAACATTCCGGCCGATGTGCTCGTCTCGCAAGGGTGCAACTTCGTAATCGCGGTGAGCGTTACCGCCCGCATGGAGCACGAGTTCTGCCAAATTCGCCCGGGGGCGGCCGCCCCGCAATTGCCGCGGCCGACCATGGTTCAAACGTTGCTGCGAAGCTTGCTGGTGCAGAACCACAACTTAAACGCCATCGGCGTTCAGCCCGCCGAGGTGGTCATCGAGCCCGATGTAACCGGGTTCGATCTGACCGAGTTTAGCCGCGCCGAATCCCTGGCCGAGATCGGCCATCAGACGGCCCTGCAGCAGGTTCCCCGAATTCGGCAACTGTTGCACAGGCTCGATCCAAAGCTGTTTCCGATCGTTGCTAACCCTGGTCCTCCGGCGTGAGACCCAAGACGATGTCGAACCGGGCCGCCAGTTCGCCGATCTGCGAGTTCGGAATCGGCGCGAAGTCGACCAGCACCGACTCGTCAGATGCATAATGCTTAAAGGAGACATCGATGGATTGACGCCGCTCCAGATTCAGGCGAATAAACGGGACGAATAAACGGGGGGACGAATAAACGGGGGGACGAATAAACGGGGACAGGCGAATAAACGGGGAGGCGAATAAACGGGGAGGCGAATAAACGGGGAGGCGAATAAACGGCGAATAAACGGGGACAGGTCCATTTATTGACGATCCGAAGCCCTAAACTGGACCCGTCCCCGTTTCTTTCCCGGTACCGTGCTGGACCCCATTTTTGATGTGAAGTCGTGGGCCGAGATTGGAGAAAAGTTTTTCTAGACCGAAATTACACGAGGGAGTAACTGTCGTACATGAAGCTCTACGAACGATTCGGACGGACTGCAAAACAGGTAGATTCGGCATACGAGATTGAACATATCGAAACTAACCGAGCGCTGATGCGCGAGAAACCCGACGATCGCTGGATTTGGTGTTCGTCGCTCGTATCGGATTATTCCCTTGCGGCACTGCGGGAGTATCTCCGCGAGAACAACCGCGAGGCGCGCAAGTATGCCGAGGGTGTAGCGCACAGTTTGCATGAATACTTTTTCGGAAGATGGCGGAACGAGGTTCCAACCGGCAACCATGGTGAATTGCCGCCAGACCCCGTCTACCAGCGGCAATCTCGAAGCTGGATCTCTGACTATCGCTATGGCCTACTTTGGTGCTCAGTGCTCGGGCAGTGGGAGGAATTGGCAAAGCTATCGCAGTACCCCGGTGACGATTGCCCACTTGAAGACATCGATTGCCGGCCGGCGCTCAAGCGACTTCTGCTTGAAATCGCCTCGTGCCTGAAGGGCGAGCCTCGTTTAGGAGTTTCGGAGCGTGTCGAAAAAGAAGCGGGCGCCTCGTGGCGAGGCCAAAAAGAGATCGCCCAGGTCGTGGACGCTATCCTGGCCAAGGACGAAGCGCTAGCCAGTAAGCTGCTGACCACCTACGTCAAAGGCCACAAGAAGCGGGAGCCGAAATACAACGACATCACGGCCACGATTTCGATCGAGGCCACATTCCTGATCCACTGGGCGGCTCACCTGGGTCTGTCCATTGGCGTGCCGGACGAACTCGATTATTTCATCGTCCGATTGCCGTCGGCTTAGTTCGGGTCAAGACAAGTTCGAGAGTTCATTCCTACCTTCCCCACTAGCGAGCAACAACCGATGGCCCTGCGCCCCGAAGTTTACGGATTTCACTTGGCTGAGCTGTTCAACCGGTTTCAAAGTCAAGACCGAGCACTGATCGCTGACTTGGAATCGAAACTAGTCCAACTAGCAGCCGAGAGCGATTTGCCCTCAGAGTTTTGCGACGAGTATCGCACCGCGTTGCGGCATGCCGTCGACCACGGTGTGCCCGTTCCGCAACTAGAGCGAGAAACCGATGCGCATGTGCTGTTGGCTATTGACCTGGCAAAATACCGGCAAGAGCTTCAGCCCGTCGGGTCCAACGACTGGGACATGAACGCGTTTTTTGACTTCTGGGAAACCTGCCAGCCCTTGCTCTCTCCGGCGCAACAAAGCTTGCTGCGCTATTGGGAAGTCGGCCGGCCATTGTTTGGCAAGAAAATCGAAACGGGTTGGAGCTACTATGGGTATCTTTCGCGTGATGAGGTGATTCAGACCCGGCGCTTGCTGGACGCGCTGAAGAATGAGCATGCAGCTTTCGCCGAGGAAGACTACCTCGACGGCTTCCTGGTTGCCTGGGACGAGTGGCTGGAGACGATCGCAGCCGCAGGACTAGATCTTTGGTTTTGGACGTACTGATCAGTCCGCGCCGCCCAGATCGACCACACCACGCAGCAAATTGCGACGAGTCAAGCCACGGGTCAGGGTCATCGTCGGGCTCCGGTAGCGGGTGAAATCCAAACGCGGTGCCCCGGAGAGGCCACTAGTGGAACGAGCGGCGGCAAGCCCCAAGCTCTGGCCGAGCAACTCCAATACGGGGGCGCGCCAGCGGTCGTCGAGGAACCACGGGCGCTGGGCCCGGCCTTCCCGGCTTGTCCGACGGTCTTCAGCTTACCCTCCCGAGGCGTTAAGTCGTAGTCCACGCCCGCCCAGCTTGCCGCCGGCTGCTGGACCCCGGGCGGCCACACCAGCGATGCCAGCACTTGGGGTAGGCCCCCGCCCGGTGCCCCGGCGGAACTGAACTAGACGCATGGGGGGCGGTCGGCCCAAACTATGCCCCTCTGGTGTCGCACGGACGACCAACCGGGTCGAATTCTCAGGGAGGAAACACGCAATGCGTGGCGCTGCACTGCTTGTCGCAGGATTGGTAGGGAGTGTGGTCTTGGCCTCGCCCGCTCGGGCCCAATTGTTTCGCACCCCGCCGGGGGCCGAGATCGTTCGCAACTCGGTGACGGTGCTCGACGAGCTGACTTCCGTGCCGCTCAAGGGGATCCCGGGTTCGCTCTTGGCCAGCGCCCAGGGAGTCATTATTTGCCCCAACGTAATCAAGGTGGGATTCGTGGTCGGCGGGCGCCACGGCAGCGGTGTGCTGCTGGTCAAACGGGCCGATGGCACCTGGAGCCGCCCGGTCATTCTGAACCTCAGCGGTGGCAGCGTCGGTTGGCAGGCTGGAGTACAGGCCACCGACGTGGTGCTGGTGTTGAAAACCCAGCGCAGCGTCGACGGCGTGCTCGCGGGCCGAAAGATTACGCTGGGGGCCGACGCTTCGATCGCGGCCGGTCCGCTCGGACGCGAGGGGGCCGCGGCCACCGACGCCACCCTGCAGTCGGAAATCTATAGCTACTCGCGCAGCCGGGGCCTGTTCGCCGGAGTAGCGCTCAATGGGTCGTCGCTGATGATCGACCCAGCCGCCAACGGGGCGTATTACCAGCGTCCGGGAATAGGTGCCGCCGACATCATCGAAGGGGGAGACCTGCCGGTTTCACCCGAAGCCGAGGCGCTGCGCGAAGCCCTGGTCCGCCATGCTCAGGCCAATTCGGCCAACACGGCCAGCACGGCGACGGTTCCAGCCGCGACCCAGCAGTAAACGTCGCCGAGAGAGTTGGGGTTGCCTCGGGCGGGCCTGGCCAGCCGGGCCCGGGTCGCCGAGTCGACCATTCCCCGGGGCGGTCCGAGCGGCCTCGGGGCGGGCCGCCGGCCCCTGGCCGTCGGGCGAGCGCCCCGCGCGCTGTGCATCGCGCGGCACGACTCTACAATGGGTCTTAGCGGTCGGCCGGCGCCGTGCCCCGATTCGATGCGGGCAAGTTGCCGGCGAAGACCAGGTCTTTGCCGGGGCCGGGGTAGCGTTCTTCGGCCGCGGGGGAGGGGGCCCGGTTGCTATGGCCACGCCACCGGTCGAGCGCGTGCGAGCGATTTGTTTGAGTCTGCCCGAGAGCAGCGAACGACTCTCGCACGGGGCGCCCACGTTCTTTGTCGGAAAGCGGGTGTTTGCCACCTTTGCCGACAACCACCATGGCGACGGCCGAGTGGCAATCTGGCTTCCGGCGGCGCCGGGCGAACAGCAGCGATTGATCGACCGCTGGCCCACGAGGTTTTTCCGCCCTCCCTACGTGGGTTGTCGGGGGTGGGAGGGCATCGTGCTCGGCGAGGTCGGCGACGCCGAACTCGAGGTACAGATTCGATCCGCTTGGGAACTGGCGCGCGCCCGGCCGGGTGGGGGGCCGCCAAGGAAGCGAGCCGCGGTTCGACCACCGGCGCGGCCACCGAGCCCACGGTCGCGGCGAGCGGCGCCGAAAGGGCGTTAGCACTCCCAAGAGCCCTGCTCGAGCCGCCGGGAGCATCGATACGGGGGGGCCAGCCATGCGTGTCACGCGCCGCGCGTTCGTTGCCCGCTTTGGCCTGGGGTTAGGCGGGCTCGCGGCCGGGTTGTCGGCCGGGGGCTGGTTTCAAACGCCGGCATCGGGCGCTCCTCCGAGGGCACCGGTGCCGCCCGGCTCGCTGCCGCCGATTCCGACTGCGCAAGGGCAGCCAGCCGAACCGCCCGAGGAGCGGCCCGCCGAGGAATTGCCTCCGCCCAGGGTAGCGCTTACTTGGGGAAGCCAGGGGCATGGCGAGGGCCAATTCGACCTGCCCATTGCCGTTGCGCTGAACCCGCGAGGCGAAGTGCTGGTGACCGATTTTCGCCAGTCGAATAGCGAGGCTCGGGCTAGGCTGCAGCGATTCGACCCCGATGGCCGGTACCTGGCTTCGTTCGAACTCGACCCGATGCCGGGCGGCCTGGCCGTGGACCCCGAGGGGCTGATTTACGCCTCGCACATGATGCGGCACAAGATTTCAATCTACGACCCCGATGGGCGAGTCGTGCGCGAGTTCGGCCAGGAGGGGAGCGGCCCCGGCCAGTTCCAACAGCCCGGCGGCATCGCCCTGGGACCCGATGGCACCGTTTATGTGGCCGACCAGGTGAATCGGCGCGTGCAACGCTTTTCGCCGACTGGCGAATTAATCGCGGCCTGGGGCCGTTATGGCGTGGGGGCAGGAGAGTTCGGCGGCAATACCTCGCCTCAGTCCCGAGTCGGTGGGCCCCATTTTCTGGCATTTGACCGCCAGGGCCGGCTCTACACCACCGAGGGGTCGGTTGGGCGCGTTCAACAGTTTCGCGCCGACGGAACCTTTCTAACTTCGTGGGGCGATAACCGCCCTGGCCCCGGGCATTTCGGAGGAGGTAGCAGCCTGCAAGGCCCGATCGCGATCGCCGTCGATGGGCAGGATCGCGTTTGGGTAACTTCGACCAACCACCTGGTGCAACAGTTCACGAACCAAGGGAGCTACTTGCGCGGAATCGGCGGCGAGGGGAGCCAGGCTGGCCAGTTTCGGCTTCCGCACGGAATCGCCTGCGATGGAGGGCAGGCCCTGTACGTAGCCGACGCCCGGAACTTCCGGATCCAAAAGCTGGAGATTTGAGCGACGGTCGGGGGATGCAGGCGGCGCCGGCGAGGGTACACTGCTGCGGTTCGCTGGCCGCCGTTCGGCTGGCCGCGGGCCAAATCGACCGCCCCCGCCCGGCAATTCCAAGGACCATCGCCATGAACGAATCGAAGGCTGCACGGATCACCGGATGGATTTTGAGCGCGCTGGTCGCGGCGCTTTTGCTGGGCCCCAGCGCCATGGGCAAGTTTCTCGATTGGGAGGGCAAGGAGGAGGCCTTCGCCAAATCGGGTTTCACGACCGACCAGATGTTCGGCATCGGCATCGTGGAGGTGATCGTGGCGATCCTGTTCCTGATCCCCCGCACCAGCTTTGTGGGGGCGATTCTGCTCGCGGGTTACCTGGGGGGAGCCACCGTGACCCACCTGAGAATTGGCGAGCCCTTTTTCGTTCCGGTGATCGTGGGCATCGTCGCCTGGGTCGGACTAGGCCTGCGCCGCCGCGGCATTTTTCGAATGGCCCTGGGGGGCGATCCTACGAAAGCACCCTAAACGGTCGTCCGTGGAGCGGCATCAGCCGCCGCTCTGGCACCGCGCGGCAGCATTTGGGCAAGAGGGCAGCCATGGGAATCGGCGATCTGAAATTTCGCGGACTAATTGTCAACAAGCCGCTCAGCAAGGTGACCGGCCCAGAGTTTCTGGGCGCGCTCAAGGCGGCCGGATGGAAAGAGGGGACCGGAACTCACTTCTTCAAAGCCCTGCGCAAGGATGGTCCCACGCGCGGGATTCGCACCTTGGGCGACCTGGAGCGCGAGCTGGCGCGGGGCCGCACCGTAAAAGCGCCCGACGGCAAGATGCTGCACTGGATTTGCAACGGGCGGGCCTACGTGGTTTTCAACCCCAGCAGCAAGACGCTGATTACCATCAGCCAGGGGGTTGAGAAAAAACCGACGGCTGCGAAGCCGCCGGCCAAGTAACCGGCCAAGCCTGCCCGGGCGCGGTGGGTGAGCATGGAGCCCGAAGTGGCGTTCGGTTCCCCAGGGCCACCGTCGTTGGGCACTCCCACGGCCCAATCGCCCGCGCCGGGCAGACTTTGCTGGAGCCAAGGTCAAGCCAGGGTTTGCATGACCGCCTTGGCGATCACCAAATACAGCGGAATGCCGATCGTGACGTTGTAGGAAAACGTCAGGCCGAGCGAAGCCGCCAAGGGGAGGGTGGGGCTGGCCTCGGGGATGGCCAGCCGCTGCACGGCGGGTACCGCAATGTACGACGCCGAGCCGCAGAGCACGGCAAACAGCACATAGGTGCCGACCGCGAAATCGGCGCCCATCAAAACGTTGTAGGCGTGGACCAGCAGGATGCCGATCGTCGCAAACAGGTTAGGGGCCAGCAGGCCGAAGACGATAAACTTCCAGCCGGCTTGTCTCAGGTCCTTGAGCCGCTTCGAGGCCGTAATGCCCATCTCCAGCAGGAATAAGCAAAGCATGCCCTGAAAGAGCGTTACGAAGAGCGAGTCGTCGGGACCCGTTACCTGCTCTCCCTGCAAGCGGCTGACGAAGCCGATGAGAATTCCGCCCACCAGGAGCACGATGCCCGGGTTCAGAAACACCTCGTGGAGCAAGGCAGGGGTCAGAATCGGTTGCCTTCGGGCAACCCCGTCGACCTCCTCGGACTGGCCCTCGATTTTCTCCAACGCCATTTTGGCCTCGTCCTCTCGGGCGGTCGATTCGGCATCGTGCGGGCGCTCGTGCCGGTGGGCCGGAGCGTGCTGGTCGCCGTTGGCATCGGCGGGTTCTTCCTCCTCGTGGTACCGGTCGAAATCGCTCTCGCCGCCCCCCGACTGCCAACGAGAGCCGGCGCCGGCGTAGCTCGGCTCCGGTCGCGCGGCCGCGCGGGTGGCTCGAGCCGAGGCGGTTCGCGCCGCTGCGTGGCCCGCGGCGGCGTGGCCGTGTTCGTCGCCCGCGGTTTCCAGCGGCAGCGCGTCGGGGTCGTATCCAACTTCGTCGAGGGCGTAGCCCCGAGCGTCGATGCCAGTTTGCCGTAACCGAGACACCAGGTACAGGGCGACCAGGCAACCGGGAATCTCCATGACGGCCAGCACCACCGGCATGAAGGGGGCAAAGGCCAGGTTGGCCGCCGAAAGCACGCCGACGCAAGTGACGAACGTACCGGCCGAATCCGAGCCGTAGTAGCCCGCCACGGTCGCGGCGTCGATCTTTCGCAGACGCACCAGCTTCCGCAGCCCGAAGTAGGCCAGCATGCCGATGCAGAAATTCGTGCAAAAGCCCAACAGCATCAGGCCAACCGCGGCCCGCAGCGAACCGGCCGAAAGCTGGGCCAGCTCCTCGCCACCGTGCCAGCCGATCGACAGCAACAGGTACGTGGTCAACCCCTGGTAGAGCACGTATGGAAACTCGAACGAAACGCGCAACAGCGGAATGCTGAAGCCCAGGTAGAAAAACAACAGCAACGGCTTGAACAGGTTATGAGAAAAGTTGTGCCAGAATTCATGCAGCAGATCCATCGGGAACACTCCTCGCAAGGCTTACGGTTCGAGAGTTTTTGCTTCTAACTGTGTTTAAGGTTCGGTCCTCAGGTCGGCCGTTGGGCCAGAGTTCCGCTCCCGGCCAGAGCGACCGATTCGGCTCGGGCAAGCAGGTGTCGGCGGCGAAGCATTCCTTCGGTTTTCGGTCGGTCCATAGGCGCTCGGTGGACTGCCCACTTGCATCGCGCTCTTGCGACCGCGCACCTCCGGGGTCCAAGCGGCGCGGCGAAGACGCCTTGGGACCGCCAGGACGCTGCCGAGCTTGCGGTAGGTCGATCCGTTCCGTTTGGCTCTCTGGCTAGCACACCGTTCCGGGCCAGGGCGCTCGGCCAATAGTCCGGCAGCCACCCCCCCGGTGCTCCACCAAAGCAAGCGATGTGCCTAGAGGGCACACTTGGCCAGCGGGCTTGCCTTTTTTTTAAGCCGAGCCGCGATCGACCCACCCGAGCGGTATGCCGCCGGAAGAGAAACGTTACGGAGCCGCAAGTTTCGGGCGATGCGCGGCAACCTGCATTGAGCGCTCCGGGGGCGGGTTGTGAACAAAGTCTGTCCGCGCGCCGGGCCGGGCTGAGCAATCCCTGGGCAGGCGCTGCTGGGCAAACGAGCCGTGGAGCGGTCGCCCGACGTCGGCCGGCGTGGCCAGCGGCCAGCCGCTGGGTAGGACGCCGCCTCGGAGGCCTTTCCGCGAGATGCCCTGGAAGCCGGCCGCTTTTTCGCGCGCCGAGCCGGATTTTCGCCCACCCGGGCCGCGGCAGAGGGCGGTCGGTCCGCTAAGGCCACTCCCGGGCCGAGCGGACGGTTGCAGGGGGGCGGTGCTCGATCAGAATTCGGCGCTCCCGGGAGTGCGCGGAAAGGGGATGCAGTCGCGAATGTTGGCCATGCCGCTGGCGAACTGAACCACGCGCTCCAGTCCTAGTCCGAAGCCCGAGTGGGGCACGGTGCCGTAGCGCCGCAAGTCGCCGTACCACCAGTAGGCCTGCGGATCGAGATGCTGCTCTCGCATCCGCTGCTCAAGCACATCGAGCCGCTCTTCGCGCTGGCTGCCGCCGATGATTTCTCCCACGCGGGGAACCAGCACATCCATGGCCCGTACCGTGCGACCGTCGTCGTTGACGCGCATGTAAAACGGTTTGAGCGTGCGTGGATAGTCGAACAGAATCACCGGCTGGCCGAAATGCCGCTCGGTCAGAAAACGCTCATGCTCGGCCTGCAGGTCGCGGCCCCACTCGACCGGAAACTCGAACGACTGCCCGGAGCCGCGGAGTATTTCGACCGCCTCGGTGTAGCTCACTCGCAAGAAAGGTTGCTCAACGATGTGCTCCAGGGTGGGAATCACCTGGGGGTCGATCCGCTCGGTGAAGAACTGCATGTCCTCGGGAATCCGCGTCAGGCAGTCGCGGAAGATGCGCTTCAGAAATCGTTCGGCCAGATCCATGTTGTCGGTGAGCTCAAAGAAAGCCATTTCCGGCTCGACCATCCAGAACTCGGCCAGGTGCCGGGCCGTGTTCGAATTCTCGGCGCGAAACGTGGGGCCGAACGTGTACACCTTGCCGAGCGAACAGGCAAAGATTTCGGCCTCGAGTTGGCCGCTGACGGTTAAATAAGTGGGCTTACCGAAGAAATCGGCCGTGTAATCGACCCGGCCCTGGCTGAGCGGAGGGCTTTGCGGGTCGAGCGTGGTGACGCGGAACATGGCGCCCGCCCCTTCGCAGTCGCTGGCCGTGACGATGGGGGGGTGAATGTAGAGGAATTCTTCCTCCCAGAAGAATTCGTGAATCGACCGGCAAATGGCGTTGCGCAGCCGGGCGATGGCCCCGAAGGTGTTTGTCCGGGGCCGCAGGTGGGCGATGGTGCGGAGAAACTCGAACGAGTGCCGCTTCTTTTGCAGCGGGTACTGTTCCGGGTCCGCCGTGCCCAGTACGAACAGTTCGGTCAGCTCGACCTCGGTCGGCTGGCCGGCCGCGGGCGAGGCCCGCACGATGCCGCGCGCTTCGATACTGGCACCGGCCGGCAGGTGCTTGATCTGGTCTTCGTAGTTGGGCAGCGAACCCGGCGCCACGAGTTGCAAGTTGCCGAGCGACGAACCGTCGTTCAATTCGAGAAAGCTGAAGCCCGCTTTGGAATCGCGCCGCGTGCGCACCCAGCCTCGCAGGGTGATCTGGCGGCCGATGGCCTCGGGCTTGCGGGCTTCGGCCACGCGGGTCCAGTCCATGGAAGCGATCTCCCTATCCCTGGGTTGGGGCGAGCCCGGCGACGCTACTCGAATCCCTTGCTGGCCAGCCAGCGCTCGGCGTCGAGCGCCGCCATGCAGCCCGAGCCGGCGGCCGTAATGGCCTGGCGGTAGTAGTCGTCGGCCACGTCGCCCGCGGCGAAGACCCCCTCGACGCTGGTATAGGTTCGGGCAGGCGTGGTCCAGCGGATGTATTTCTTCTCGGTAAGCGCGAGCTTGCCTTCGAGGAACGCGGTGTTCGGCGTGTGGCCGATTGCCAGAAACACCCCCGAGGCTTCGCGCTCGCTCACAGCCCCGTCAACCGTGTTGACGAGTTTGACGCCCGTCACCCCTTGCCGGTCGTCTCCCAGCACCTCGCCCAGAGTGTGGTTCCAAACCACTTCGATTTTTTCGTGGTTCAAGGCTCGTTGGGCCATGATCTTCGAGGCCCGCAGTGTGTCGCGGCGATGGACCAGGTAAACCCGGCTGGCGAATTTGGCAAGGTAGGTAGCCTCTTCCACGGCCGAGTCGCCGCCGCCAACTACGTACAGCGGACGGTTGCGAAACCGAGGCAGCGCGCCATCGCACACGGCGCAGGCGCTCACGCCACGGTTCTTAAAGGCGTCTTCCGACGAAAGCCCCAGGTAATTCGCCCGGGCCCCCGTGGCCACGATGACGCTCAGCGCCCGAATGACCGGACCCTCGAGCGTGTTCAGCCGGAAGGGGTGGTTGGTGAAATCGACACTGACCACGTCATCCGTCACGATTCGGGTGCCGAAATTCACGGCCTGCTGCCGCATCAGCTCCATCAATTCCGGACCGGAAACGCCCTGCCCCCCATGGGGTGGCATCAATTGGCGTTTATCGGCCACGATCGACGAATCGAGAAACCCGCTCAGGTCTCCGTGAGGGAACCCCGGGTAATTCTCGACCTCGGTCGTCAGCGCCAACTGACCGAGCGGCAGCGTTCCAGCCAGGCGGTTCTCTTCGGTGATGGCCCCCTCGAGCACCAGAGGCTGCAGACTGGCCCGGGCCGTATAGATTGCGGCCGCCCAGCCGGCGGGCCCGCTGCCGATGATGGCTACCTTCTCGACTTTCTCCGTCTTCTCCGCCACGGCGTAGTCTCCCGGTCGTTCGCGGCGGCGGCGCACTCTGCGCAATCGAGCCGGCAGCGTTGCGACATTATACGGAGGCCGCCGGTAGCGTAAACGGCGCTCAAGCGGGCAAACGGGCAAGTTTACGGTAAACGCCGATTCTGCGACTCCGAGTGGGCCTGCGCAGACTATGCCGGCCCCGGGCCAGGGGGTTTTCGAGCGGTCGGGATTCGCTCGGGTGGGTTGGAAATACGACCCACCGGTGATTGCCCTTGACGCCGCGAACCGCCGGTCAGTATGTATCCCGCTCTCGTCCTACCCGGCCCGGCGGCAGAACGGATTCGGCCGCCCGGAGGAACGACTTGTCGCAGGGTAAACACGTGGTAACGACCGCGCTCAACGTGCTAAGCCGCATCGCTCAGGATGCGGATTCACAGTTGTTTGGAAAGCCTGGCGCTGGCCGAGAGCAGGAAACCGCGCTTGGTTCGCCAGCGGTTTTCGCCCCGCGGAATCTCCGTTCGGTCGGTGTCGCGTCTTCCCTCCAGGAGTTGAGAGTGAAAGCCTCGTTAACGGCCCGCGTCGGCCTGCTCGCGGTCTGGTCGAGCCTCGTTCCCGGATTGTTCGTGGCCGGCTGGACCCTGGCGACTTGCACGCAGACGGTTTTTGCTCAGGAGGAAGACCAGGACCCCAAGCAACTCGCCGAGGAGCTGCTGCGGCGCGCCCGGCAAGCCATGGCCGATGGCGACCTGGAAATTGCCGATTCGCTGTTGTCGCGGGCCGAGGCCTACAACATTCGCTACGGCGTACTGCATTTGGGCGATACGCCGAAGAAGGCCCGCCGCGACCTGGACCGAATGCGTAAATCGAAGCGAACGGGCGGAAGCGAGCCGGAGCGGCCGAGCGATCGGGGTACCGAAGCGGCAAGCGACGCCGAGACCGAAGCTGCCGCCCAACTGGGCGAGGCTTTTGGCGCCACGGGCGAGCAGGCACCCCCGGCTGAAACCAGCGACGGCCGCCGCAGCCCCAGCCCCAGCCTGAACGATCCCAATTCCAAGGCCCGCCGGTACCTGGCCAACGCCCGCCGCGAGATGGGTCGTTCGAACCTGGCCGCGGCCGAGCACTGGTATCGACAGGCCGTTCAGCTCCCAGCCAGTTACGGTCCCGAGGAAGATTCGCCGGAAAAACTGCTGGCCGATCTTGAGCAAGCCGGCCGGCGAGTAGCGCCCGTGCAGGCGGCTCCCGAGGCACCCTTTGGGACCACCGCGCAGGCTCCGCCCCCGGTTGGGGCCGCCGACGTGTCGGCCGCCATGGAAGCGCTGAGCGAGTTCGAACCCGCGTCGGCGGGCTTGGACGAAGCGGCCTCGCCCTTTGGCCGCCCCGCCCCGACGGCACCGCCCGAGGGAGATGAGGATCTGAGTCCCGCGGTACGATCGCTCGCGGCCGGCAGCCGCCCGGTCGACGATCCGCAGGTTCGTCAGGCGAGCGATGAATTCATCGTCGCTTCGCGCATGGCCCTGGCCCAGGGCGAATTCGACCAGGCAAGCCAATTGCTTACCCAGGCAATGGCCTTGGGAGTTCGCTACGAAGCGCAGCACGACAGCCCTCAAAAGGTGCAGGCCTCGCTTCGCGCGGGCCAGCAGCTTGCCCAGCAGTTCGAGGCGGGCCGCGACGATGCCGGCGTCCGCCGCGCCCAAGCGGCCTGGTTGCTCGAGCAGGCCGAGTGGCTCGCGCGCTGGCAACAGTTCGCCGCGGCCGAACAATTGGCGCAGAACGCTCAGCAACTGGGCGTGGAGTTTGGTGCTTTCGACCTCACTCCGGAACACGTGCTCGATCGAATTGCCGCCGCCCAGCGCCGCCCGGGCGCCGACCGCCGGCCGGTGGCCGCGGGCAATCGGGCTCCAGCCGCCAGCACGGCCGCGACGGGTTCGGCTTTGAATCCGACGGCTGACCAGGCGATTTTCCAAGGCGAGGCCGCCGGACCGGGCGTGATTCCGGCCCAGGCGCTTGCCGGTCCCGGGCTCGGCAGTTCTCCGGTCCTGCCGGCGGTCGCCCAGGGGAACGAACCCACGTTGGCTGAGCCGACCTCGGGCGACGAGGTCTTTCCAGAGCCGACTCCGGAGCCGCTGCCGTCGCAGCCGCGCACGTTGCCGGAAGCGTCCGCCGACCTGGCAGGCGAAGGCGTTGCCCCTCCGGCGGGCTCGCTCCTGGAAGGCGCGACCGCCGAGCAGCAAATTGCCCTGCGCAGGATGCAGTCGGAAATTATCAGCCGCGAGTCGACGGCCAAGGCCTTGCTGGCCACCAATCCGCAGCAAGCGGCCGAACAGGTCGAGTCGTTGCGGGCCGAGATTGAAGCCGCCGAGCTACCGGAACCGGCCAAGGTGAACTTCTTGCGGCACATCGACCGCACCCTGGCGGAATTCGCCCGCTATGTCGAAGAGAACCGTGCCCGGATCGATCTGAATGCCCAGAACCAGCAGGTGCTCGACGAGGTGGAGCGCGGCCGACAAATGAAGATCGAAGTCGACGAGAAACTGGCCAAGCTGGTCGACGACTTCAACCAATTGATGGACGAGCAGCGCTACGCCGAGGCCGAGCTGCTGGCCCAGCGGGCCGAGGAACTCGACCCTGAAAACACAGTGGTGCGGCAGCTTAAGTGGCAGAGCCGGTTTGTCCGCCGCTACCAGAATGCCCTGCGACTGGCCGACAACAAAGAGCGAGGCGTGGTCGACGCCCTGGCGGCGGTCGAGGAATCGAGCACCCCCTTCGACGACCGGCGGCCGATGGTCTTCGACGCTCGGCGCTGGGAGGATTTGGTCAAGAAGCGGAAGGGGGTGCAGGCTGGAGAATCGACCCTTCGAACGGAGCAAGAGCGCGAAATCGATCAGAAGTTGCGCACGCCGGTCTCGGTTCAGTTCGAAGACCGACCGCTGGGCGAAGTGCTGGGGCACCTGGCCCAACTGGTCGACTTGAACATTTGGGCCGACCCCGCGGGGCTCTCGGAAGAAGCGGTAACGACCGACACGCCGATCACGATCAATCTGCCCAAAGAGATTCAGCTTCGCAGTGCCTTGAAGCTGATTCTGGAGCCGCTGCACCTCGACTACGTCATTGAAAACGAGGTGCTCAAAATCACCAGCCAGCAGTTCCGCAGCGGCAACCTGATCAGCCAAACCTACTACGTGGCCGATTTGGTGACTCCGATTCCGAACTTTACCCCCAATTCGAGCATGGGGCTGCCTGGCGCGATTCGCGAGGGTTTCAGCACCACGGCCGGGGCGGCCATGGGCATGGGCGGGTTGAACGGCGGTCCGCCCATGGCGGTGCTGGCCAGCCGCGATGGTTCGCCCAACAGCGCTATGATTGATTCGCACGTGCTGGCCAACATGGGCGCCGGGGCGGGCCTGCCCGGGGCCAGCGCTGAGGGAATCGGGCCCCAGGGATTCGGTCCGGGCGGCCTGGGCGGCGGTGCCTTCGCCGATTTCGACAGCCTGATCGACATGATCACTTCGACCGTCGCCCCGACCACCTGGGATGAAGTCGGCGGTCCCGGCACCATTCAAGAATGGCGCAATCAGCTCAGCCTGGTGATCAGCCAGACCCAGGAAGTGCACGAGGAAATCGTCGACCTGCTCGAACAGTTGCGACGGCTGCAAGACTTGCAGGTGACGATCGAGGTGCGCTTCATCACTCTCAACGACAACTTCTTCGAACGCATCGGCGTCGATTTCGACTTCGACATCAACGACAACATCGACAAGCCGTTTCAAATCTTCGGCCAGCCAACCGGCCAGGTCGTAGGCAACGTACCGGTCCGAAACACGCAGGACCGCGACCTGACCCGAAGCCAGGGGGTAACCGTCGGTTTGCAGCCCACGGGCCTGTTTAGCACCGACCTGGACATTCCGGTGCGGCAGGGCAGCTTTCAATTGGCCGTGCCGCAGTTCGGCGGCTTCGACCCCTCGGCGGGCGTGCAAATGGGCTTCGCGATCTTGAGCGACCTGGAAGCGTTCTTCCTGATCAATGCCGCCCAGGGCGACCGGCGCAGCAATGTGCTCCAGGCTCCCAAAGTCACGCTGTTCAACGGACAACAGGCCTCGGTGGCCGACATTTCGCAGAGCCCGTTCGTCATTAGCGTGATTCCGGTGGTGGGCGACTTCGCGGCCGCCCAGCAACCGGTCATTGTGGTCCTCAACGAAGGTACGTTTCTCACGGTTCAAGCCGTGGTCTCTAGCGACCGGCGCTATGTGCGGCTGACCGTGGTGCCGTTCTTCAGCAGCATCGGCGAGGTGAATACTTTCACCTTTGCCGGCTCGAGCACCACGACCGAGGAATCGAGCTCTGCCGGGGAAGAGGACGACACCACCGAGCGGGCCAATCGGACCACCACCACCAGCGAAGGCACCACGGTGCAGCTGCCCACCTTCTCGCTGGTCACGGTCAGTACCACGGTCAGCGTGCCCGACGGCGGCACGGTGCTCTTGGGTGGTATCAAACGTTTGAGCGAAGGCCGGAACGAGTTCGGCGTCCCTATGTTGAACAAGATTCCCTATATCAACCGGTTGTTCAAAAACGTGGGCATCGGCCGTGAAACCCAAAGCCTGATGATGATGGTCACGCCCCGGATCATCATTCCTGAGGAAGAGGAAGAAGCCATATTGGGCACCCCGGTCGGACCGTAAGCCGTTTTCCCACCTGGTGCCCGCGCCGGGCAGGTCGCCCGATGCGGATGCCGCCAACTCGACTTCCCCCCCCGGGGGCCGCCGCGGCTCGTTCGCAGCCTCGGCGGCCCCCTCCCCATTTTGGGGAGGTTCTCCCAGGGAAGGCCAACGCGGTGCGCCCCCGGGGCGCGACCTTACGCGCCGGCACGCCAGGGGCTAATCTGGCTGCGTTACGCCGTAGTGCGGTTGCAAGCAGTGTGGAGCACCGTCGCGCTGCGTAGGGTGCGGCATCGCCGGGGTCGAGTTCCGATCGGTTGTGTGGTCAAAGGAGTGGAACGTGCTACAGCTTCGACCCCAAGTTTGGCTGGCGCTGGGGGGCTTGCTGGCGGGCCTATCGGTCATGGCCGGAGCTTTCGGGGCCCACGGCCTGGAACGCTGGGTCGAAACCGGCCGAATTACGCTTCGTCAGTGGGAGAATTTCGACACCGCGGCCCGGTACCTGATGTACCACTCCCTGGGGCTGCTGGCCGTGGGGTTACTGGCCCGGGGGGGTGGCGGCCCATTGCTGGCCGTAGCCGGCTGGGCTTTTCTGACCGGTATTGTCTTGTTTTCGGGCATGTTGGCCGGTCATTCGCTGACCGGGGTGCGCACCTTGGCGATGATCGTACCGCTGGGGGGCGTTAGCTTTATCGTTGGCTGGCTGGTCTTGGCCGTGGCTGCCTGGAAACTCACCTAACCGGCGGCCGGCTTGTGCTGCGCGATCGGCCCCTGACGGCCATTCGGGGCGCCCCCCGTTTGTCGGGCGACCGGGCTACGTTTAGAATCCAGGACACGCGTCCCAAGCGGGGCGAAACCTCCAACCGCCGATCGGACCGCCAAGCTCGTGATGGTCGCTCAAGCAGCATGCATCACCTGATTCCTTTGGCGTTGCTCGAACCAGGTCGCCCTGCGCGGATCGATCAGGTACTCGGGCCCGAGGCCGAGGTACACCGGCTGCACGAACTGGGGCTGGCCGCGGGGGCGGAAATCGAAGTGCTCAACCCTGGCAATCCGTGTATCGTCCGCCTGGTGGGGCACACCCTCTGTTTCCGGCCCGACGAACTCACCCAGGTTTTGGTGCGGCTCGAGGACGCCCCATGAGCACCCTGGCCGATCTCGCCGTGGGTGGCCGGGCCGTGGTGGAAGCGGTCGACGGGGCCGACGAAATCACCCTTCGGCTGCTGGAGATGGGCCTGACGCCCGGTGTCGAGGTATCGCTTCGAGGTACCGCGCCCTGGGGCGACCCGCTGGAACTGGAGCTGCGCGGCTACTTCCTCTCGGTGCGGCGAAGCGAGGCCAGCCGGGTGCGGATTCGCCCTTGTTGACTTTCCCCGGGCTTGAGCCCCCAGCGGGCCGAGTGTCGAACCACGCATGGCAACTGCTGCGACCACGCTTCGGACCACCCGCGCCGTTGCCCTGATCGGTAATCCGAACACCGGCAAATCGACCCTCTTTACGGCGCTCTGCGGCATTCGCCAGCGCGTGGGAAACTATCCCGGCGTTACAGTCGAGAAGAAGCTGGGCCGGGCGGAGACCGCGCGGTTTGCGTACCAAGTGATCGACCTGCCGGGCACCTATAGCCTGGCCCCGCGTTCGCAAGACGAAATGGTCGCGGTCGATGTGCTCTTGGGTCTTGAACCCGACGTGCCGCCGGTCGAGGCCGTGATTTGCATTGTCGACGCCAGCAACTTGGAGCGCAACCTGTACCTGGTGAGCCAGGTGCTCGAGCTGGGGCTGCCGACCGTGTTGGCGGTGAACATGATGGACGTGGCCCGCTCGCGGGGCATCGAGCTCGACCTGCCGAAACTGGCCGAGCGGCTCGGGGTGGCCGTGGTTCCGATCGAGGCCCACCGTCGCCGCGGCATGGAACAACTGCGTCAAGCGCTCGACGATCTCCCCGGCGCGGTGGCCCGCGCCACGCCGAGCCCTTTCCCCCCCGCCTTCGTGGCCGAAGTCGATCAACTCGAGACGCTGCTCGGCACCCGGCGCTGTAGGCTTCCCAGCGGCGCCAGTCGCACGGGGTGGCCGCGCTACCTGGTCGAGCGATTGCTGCTCGACACCAGCGGTTACCTCGCCGAACTGGCCAGCGGCGCCGGCGCAACGGACCTGGCCGACCAGGTGGCCCGCGCCCGGCAGCGGCTGGCCGATGCCGGTTGTCCGGTGCCGGCGGTCGAGGCCGTGGCTCGCTACGGCTGGGTGGCCCGCCAAGTCGCCGGCCTGGTGCGACGCCCCGCGGTGCGCCCTGTGACCGTTACCGATCGGCTCGATCGCGTACTCACCCACAAGTTCTGGGGAAGCCTGATTTTCGTGCTCCTGATGGTGCTCATTTTCCAGTCGGTGTTCACTTGGGCCGGCCCGGCGGTTGACCTCATTTCCGCCGGGGTCGATGCCTTCAGCACCTGGCTGGGCGGGCAATTCAGCGAGGGGCCGCTCGCCAGCCTGGTGGTCGACGGTCTTTGTGCCGGCGTCGGCAACGTGCTGGTGTTTCTCCCCCAGATCTTCATCCTGTTTTTCTTCGTGGCGGTGCTCGAAGACTGCGGCTACATGGCCCGGGCCGCGTTTCTGATGGACAAACTGATGGTCCGGGTCGGCCTGAGCGGCAAGTCATTTATCCCGCTTCTCTCGTCGTATGCCTGCGCGGTGCCGGGCATTATGGCAACGCGCGTCATCGAAAACCGTCGCGATCGGCTGACGACCATCCTCGTGGCTCCCCTGATGAGCTGCAGCGCCCGATTGCCGGTGTACACCGTGCTCATCGCGGCGTTTATTCCCAATCGTCGAATCCTGCCCGGATTGGGGCTGCCCGGGCTGACGCTGCTAGGCATGTACCTGGTGGGAACGCTCACCGCGATACTGGTGGCGCTGGTGCTGAAGCGCACCTTGTTGCGCGGCGCCACGCCCCCGTTCGTGATGGAGCTGCCCAGCTATAAATGGCCCTCGCTGTCGACCGTGTTGCACCGCATGTTCGACCGGGGGTGGGCCTTCGTGCGGCGGGCCGGCACGCTGATCGTGGCCGTGACCGTGCTGGTGTGGGCCTCGCTGTATTACCCGCACGATCGCGCGAAGGTCGAGGCGCCGTTCCAACCGCGACAGACTGAAATTACCCGGCAGCTCGCCGAACTGGGCCCCGAACAGCAAGCCCAGCGCGAGCACTGGCAAGCGCAACAAGCCCGCTTGGACCTACAGATTCTGTCGGCCTACCAGCGGCAAAGCATCTTGGGCCGCTTGGGGCAGGCCATTGAGCCGGCCGTCCGGCCGCTGGGCTGGGACTGGCGGATCGGTTGCGCGGTGCTGGCCTCGTTCCCAGCCCGCGAGGTGGTCGTGGCCACCCTGGGCATTATCTTCAGCGCCGGCGCCGACCTGGACCCGGGCGAACCCTCGGATGCTTCGCGGTTGACCCAGGCACTTCAAGCAGCGACCTGGGAAGACGACGGCCGGCCGCTGTTCAATGTGCCGGTGGCGCTCTCGGTGATGGTGTTTTTCGCCCTCTGCGCCCAGTGCTCGTCGACCCTGGTCGTCATTCGCCGCGAGACCAGTAGTTGGCGCTGGCCCGCATTTACGTTTGTTTATATGACGACCCTGGCCTATGGGGCCGCCTGGGCTACCTATCAGATCGGCATCCGCTGCGGAGGTTAGATTCCGGTGGGATTTTCCTGGCAGACGGCGATCGTGGCCCTGCTGGTGTTGGCGGCCCTGGGCTATTTGGTGCGCCGCGGCGTAGCCACCCTCAAGCGGCCGGCGACTGGCTGCGGAGGCTGCGGCGATTGCCCCTCGCAGCCGTCGGCGGGGGGGCCGCCGGTGGTTCAGCTCCACACCATCGGGCGCTTCGGCGGCGACCGTTCGGCCGACGACCGTTAGCCTGCGGTTCGGCAGCCCGATGTCCGCCTTAAGCTTCAATCACGGGCTGCTAGGGCTGAGCCGTTTGCTCCCCCACCACCTGGGCCCGAATGGTGACCGCGGGCAGTTCCAAGCTGGGGTCGGTCACCACCCGCAGTTGGCAGTCGACATCGCCGGCGGTAGCTCCGGCTTGAAGTCGAACCGGCAGCACATGGACCGTTTTGGCTTCTTCGGGCAGGTCGCACTGGATGCCCGCCTGGGGGCAATCGACGCTCACGATGCGAAACGGCGTCTGGCCCCGCACGACCAACTTCTTGGCCACGGTTTGACCGGGGGTGAGCACACCAAATACCAGCGTACCCGGGCTGACGCTAACGGCGGCCTGAATCCGGGCCGAAACGGCCACCGGGAACTCGGGGGCTCGGCTATCGTTGGTTACCAGGGTCAGGTAATCCTGCAGGTAGCCTGCCGGCGCACCCTCGGCCAGGCGGACCAAAAGTTCGTACTCAACCTGGCCCGGCGCCCGCGATATTTCTCGAACTTGGGTCGTCAGGTAGTCGTGAGGGCTGCGGGCTTCGAGGATGCGCCAGTCGCTTCGGCCGGCGTACGAAACCGCCACTCGCTGTTCCCTGCCCGATTGGGCTTCCACCGTGCCGAACTCGATCGACGAGGGATCGAGCACCACGTCGCTCCGCACGTAACCCGCGATTTGCACCTGGGTCTCGGCGTAGAACGGCTGGTCGAAGGTAATCGTGAGCGTGGCCGACCGCTGGCCGAGAAAGTCTCGGGTATTGAAGGTGGCCACAAGTTCCGAGGTTTCAAACGTCTTCAGCGTGCGAACCGTGACCTCGGGCGTGGTGCAACCACAACTCGAGCGGACCGCCGCGATATGGACGTCTTCCTCGTACAGGTTTTTGATTTTGAAGCGGTGCTCGATTTTCGAGCCCCGGGCCACCATGCCGAAATCGTGGCTCGTGGCGTCGAACATCTTGCGAGCCCAATCCTGGGCCGAGGCGGTGGTCGTCCATGCCAGCACGACAATGATTCCCGACCAGACCCATCCGCGCATCGACTCAAGTCTCCGCTCTAGTTTTCCGCGGTTGCCCTGCCCAGCGATCGCCCCGGCGTGCCGCGCCGCCCAGGCTCAGGCGGCCGAACGCGCTTCCCGACCGCACCCGAGAAAGCCGTAGACGCACTGCCCCCCCGGCAGGGTCGGACCAGGAGGCCCGTAGGTGCACCCCTAGCGCCGTGCCGCCGTAGCGACTCGATTTCAATTTAACTCGACAGCAGAACCAAAGTTCTCCACCCGAGACAACCCCGGGCACCTGACTGTTTCAGTTCGCGTGACTGGTAGAGGCGGCGCGGCCCCGGCAATAGCCACAACTGCGATGCTTGGAAAAACTGGGTATTCTGGGTGGTGTCGGCGCAGGCCGCGTTTGCCAGCAGTGGCGAGCGGGCCTCCGCCGGGCCCCTTGCTACCCCGGAGTAGGCCCGTACCGGGGCAATTCCGGCCACGGATCGCGCCCGGCGGGAAAACCCGCATAATGCCCCCACGCAGCGCTTTTGCTTCTTGGAATAAGGAAACCATTGGCATGGCCAGCGATTGGTTGAGCAGGTTCCAGCGGTCACACGATCGATCCAGGACTGGGGCGCATCGCTCCGGGGCCCAGTGCGTGGCTGCGACAACCTGGTGGCTCCGAGCATGGGCCGCCGCAGTGCTGCTTGCCTCGGGGCTGCTTTCGGTGCGGCCGCTGGAAGCCGCCGAACCCCCCGCAACCCCCGGCGAAGCGACCGAGGAACGACAGAACCCCGAGGCCGATGTTCCCGACGAGGAGCCGCTCGAGCATCCCTTTCCCAATCGGATTCCCGCTCCATCGCTTTCGGGCGGAGTCGATTGGCTCAATAGCGAAGGTCCGTTGGATCTGCCCGATCTCAAGGGCAAGTTCGTGCTGCTCGATTTCTGGACCTATTGCTGCATCAATTGCATGCACATCTTGCCCGAGTTGAAAAAGCTGGAGCAGGCCTACCCGGGCGAGATCGTGGTGATTGGCGTGCACTCGGCCAAGTTCGACACCGAACAGGAGTCGAAGAACATTACCGAGGCCATTCTGCGGTACGAGATCGAACACCCGGTGGTGAACGACGCGAACCACGCGATCTGGAACAAGTTTCGCATTAATAGTTGGCCGTCGTTGCGAATCATCGATCCCGAGGGCAACCTGATTGCGGGTCACAGCGGCGAAGTCGAATTTGCCGATTTGCAGCGATTCTTCGAGGCGGCGATTCCCTATTACCGCGAAGCTGGCTTGCTCGACCGCGCGCCGGTGCGGTTTGACTTGGAGCGCTACTCGGCCGAGGCAACGCCGCTGCGGTTTCCGGGCAAGGTGCTGGCCGACGAAGCTTCCAACCGGCTATTCATTGCCGACAGCAATCACAATCGCATCGTCGTGGCTTCGCTCGAGGGCCAGGTGCGGCAAACGATCGGCAGCGGCCAAATCGGCGCGGCCGACGGCGATTTCGCCTCGGCCACGTTCGATCATCCCCAGGGAATGGTGCTCGACCAGGGGCGTTGGCTTTACGTGGCCGATACCGAAAACCACCTGCTCCGAAAAATCGACCTGGAGCAGGGGCAAGTCGCCACGATTGCGGGCCTCGGCGAGCAAGGCCGAATGGCCTGGCCGGGGGTCGATTTTGAGGCCTATCGCCAGCGGGGCGAACTGCCCGAGCGATTCGTCGGCCCGCCCCGGCAAACGGCGCTGAATAGCCCCTGGGCGCTCTGGATCCACGATCAGGCGCTGTACGTCGCCATGGCTGGCCCCCACCAGATTTGGCGCATGCCGCTGGATGAATCGGAGATTGGCCCCTACGCGGGCAATGGGCGGGAAGACATCGTCGATGGCCCGCTGCTGCCGCGCGAACCTTACCAGGCCGGATTCGCCTCGTTCGCCCAGCCGAGCGGGCTGGCCTCCGACGGCCGCAGGCTGTTCGTGGCCGACAGCGAGGGCAGCTCGATCCGGGCCGTACCCTTCGATCCCGCCGGAGCGGTGACCACCCTGCTGGGAACCTCGCACCTTCCCGCGGGCCGGCTGTTCACTTTTGGCGATCGAGACGGCGCGGCGGCCCAGGTGCAATTGCAACACCCCCTGGGCGTGGTCTGGTACCGCGAGCGGCTGTACATCGCCGACACGTACAACAACAAGATCAAGGAGTTCGATCTGGCTGGGTCCACGGTGCGGACGATCGCCGGCACCGGCGAGGCTGGTCGCGGCGACGCCCCGGCGCGGTTCGACGAGCCGGCCGGCATCGCGGCGGCCGCCGGCAAGCTATTCGTGGCCGACACGAACAATCACCTGGTTCGCGTGATCCACTTGGACCAGGGAAACCAGGTTTCAACCCTCGAGCTTTCCGGCCTGCCCGCGCCGGCGCGGGCCGATGCGTCGGCGCTCTTCGAACTCAGCGCCGGAGAGTCCGCCGTTGACCAGGCCGTGGTGCGAGTGCCCGCGGTGTTGCCGCCGACGGCCGATTCGCTCTCGGTCGAGGTTAGGCTCGGCTTTCCCACGGGCTGGAAGCTGAACGACCGAGCCCCGCTGCGCTACCAGGTCGAGCCGGTCGAAGAGGGCGATACCCCCGGCCCACCGCCGCAAAAGGTCGATCCCCCCGCTGCCCAGTTTTCGCTGGCGATTCCCCTAGCCGCCGACCAGGCCGGGCCGATTCGCCTGGTGGTCGAGTACTACTACTGCCGCGATGGAGGAGAGGGGTTGTGCAAGCTGGGTAGCGCCCAGTGGTTGCTCGAGCTCGAGCGTTCGGCCGAAGGAAGCGATCGCCCGCTAGTGCTCGAGCACCGGACGACCGACTAACCGCCGGGCCCGGTTGGCGGCGGCCGAGGGCCCCCGGGGCGGGCTTAGCCGAGTTTGGGGGCGGGCGGCATCCGAACGGGCGGCGCCGGCCCGGGTTATCGGGGCGGGGTGAGCAAAGTCGGCCTTGACCCCCACCGGTCAACTCCGCATACTCCGGCCCGCTCGTCGCGGGGGCCCGTCTGGTGCCCTGCGCCGAAGGGTTTGAATTCGAGCGGTTTACGGAGAAACCGTCATGCCTGGCACGGATTTGCTTGGGACGGAAGTTCGTCGTTGGCACCGCTGGCGGTGGATTGCCGCCGGCGCCGTTTTGGTGGTCGTGTGTGCCCTGGTCCGACATGGCCAGGGGCCCACTTCGGTCCAGGCGGCCAAGGCTCCGCCGCGGCCGAAGACCAACCCGGCCGATGGTGCCTCGCGAACCGCCGACCAGGCCCAGGCCACGGCTAGCACCACGGCGGCGCCGCCCCGAGCGCAGGGTCCACAGATCGTGGCCATGGTCAACGGTTCGGAGATTACCCGCGACGACCTGGCCAAGCTCTGTCTCTGGCATTTTGGCAAGGACGTGCTGGAAAGCGTGGTCAACAAGACCCTCATCGCCGAGCACTGTAGCGCCCGCAATATTGTCGTAACCCAGGCCGAGATCGAAGCGGAAATCGATCGCATGGCGGAGCGTTTTGGCCTGCCGCGCGACCAGTGGCTGAAGCTGCTGAGCAGCGAGCGTGGCATTTCGGCGGGCCAGTACGCCAACGACATCGTCTGGCCCACCGTGGCCTTGCGCAAGCTGGCCGAGAGCCGGCTGACCGTTTCCCGCCAGGAACTGACCGAGGCCTATGAAACCCAGTTCGGTCCCGCGGTGAAAGTGCGGCTGATCGCCTGCACCGATGCGCAGAAAGCCCGTAAGGTCCACGCCGAGGCCCTGGCCCATCCCGAACAGTTCGGCGACCTGGCCAAGCAGTTCTCCGACGACGTGGGCAGCGCCAGCGCCAAGGGGCTGATCCAGCCGATTCGCAAGCACCTGGGCGACCCGCAACTGGAACAACTGGCGTTCAGCATGCAGCCCGGCCAGATTTCCGCCATCGTGCAGATCGCCAATCAGTTCGTGTTCATCAAGTGCGAAGAGCACCTGCCGGCGGAAAACCGGCCGATGGACGAGCAACTCGAGCGCTTGCTGACCGAGGCCATTCGCGACAAGAAGCTGCGTCTGGCCGCCAACGATTTGTTCCAAGAGCTTCAGTCGCAAGCCCGGGTCGAGATTGTCTACAACGATCCGGCCAAGAGCCAGCAGATGCCGGGCGTGGCGGCGATTATTAACGACAAGCGGATCTCGGTTCGCGAACTGGCCGATGAGTGCATCGAGCGCCACGGCGAGGCCCTCCTCGACGGCGCGATTCAGCGGCGCATCGTGGAGCAAGCGCTGAAAAACATGAAAGTGGAAGTGACCGAGGCCGACGTGCAGGCCGAATTGGCGGCCACGGCCCAAATCATGGGCAAGGTTACCCCCGAGGGTGCTCCGGATATCGAGGGCTGGCTGGCCCAGGTGAAGCAAGAAACCGGTGCCGAGCGCGATGCCTACATTTACGACACGATCTGGCCCACGGTGGCCCTCAAGAAGATCGTCGGCGATACGATCGAGGTAACCGAGGAAGACATTCACAAGGGATTCGAAGCCAACTACGGACCGCGGGTGCGGTGCCGGGCCATTATCTGCAACAACCAGCGGCGTGCTCAGGAAATCTGGGAAATGGCTCGCAAGAACCCGACGGCTGAGTATTTCGGCGACCTGGCCGAGCAGTATTCGATCGAGGCCTCGAGCCGGCTCTTGCGGGGCGAGGTGCCTCCCATTCAAAAATGGGGGGGAGAACCGTCGCTGGAACAAGAGGCCTTTTCGCTGCAGCCGGGCGAGCTGTCGGGAATTGTCCAGGTGGCCGACCAGTTTGTGATTCTGTTTTGCGAGGGACACACCAAACCGCTCGAGGTGGACCTGGAAGAGGTGCGCCCGATGTTGATCGAGGATCTGCGCGAGAAGAAACTACGGATTGCCATGGCCGAACGTTTCGATCAACTGCGGAGCGCCTCGCAGATCGACAACTATCTGGCTCAAACCAGTCATACGCCTCGCAACCAAACCGCCGGGCAACCCCAGCGGGTGTCGGTCGCGCCCCGGCTGGCCCCGGTGCCGCAGGCCGAGCAGGGCACCACGGCGGCCCAGCCCACGCGCCGCACGGCGACGCCGGCTACGGCCACGGCGCCGCGTCGCCGGTAGAGTTGGTTCGCACCCCCCTGGCAGCCAGGAGGCGAACGCCGAGCGCCTGGCTCCGAGCCGACGAACCGGCTTGGGAGAGGGCCGACGGGGCCGGCGCCCCCGATGCTTCCCGACGCGGGTCTCGGTCAACGGCCTTGGGGAAGCACCCGGCCGCCCAGCATGGTTGCCGCCCCAACCAATTCCGGCTGCTGGTTTTCGCTCCACGGTCGAGCGGTTATCCTGAGTAGCTGCCGGAGTTCGTTGCGACCGGCGGAGACGCGCGTCCGCCGGACGGGAACCTTTGCGCTGCGATCCCTGTCTTGCCCTGCTGACGGCGGAGTCGCCGTTGGGGGCCAGGGACCCATTTTTTCCCGCGCTACGGGGCCGGCGGTACCGAGGAGCCCAGGTCGATGCCCGCACCGTCTGGCGAGATCCCCCCCTTCCGCGTTGTTACGGCCGACCGGCTGCAAAAGCTGCCGCCGTACCTTTTTGCGCGGATCAACGCCGTCAAGTATCAGAAGCGGCGCCAGGGGGAGGACGTGATCGACCTGGGGATGGGCAACCCTTCGGACCCGCCCCAGGAAATCGTGATCGAAAAACTGGCCGAGGCGGCTCGCGACCCGGGCAATCACGGTTACAGCGTGGCCCAAGGCGTGATGAGCCTGCGGCGCGAGGTGGCCGGCAAGTACTTCAAGAAGTACGGGGTCCGGCTCGACCCCGAAACCGAGACCCTGGTCTGCCTCGGCTCCAAAGAAGGGTTCAGCCACATGTGCCTGGCCCTGGTTGGGCCGGGCGATATCGCGATCGTGCCGGCGCCCTATTTTCCCGCCCACGTCTACGCCGTGACGCTGGCCTCGGGCCACGCGCTGACGCTCGAGGTTGCGGACAACGACCGGTTTCTCTCGAACATTGCCCAGGCCTGCGAGACGCTGCACCCTCGCCCCAAGGTGCTCATTGTCAACTATCCTCACAACCCCTCCTCGGTAACGGTTGAGCCCGAGTTCTTCGTCGACGTGGTGCGCCTCGCGAAACGCTATGGGCTGATGGTGATTAGCGACCTGGCCTACGGCGACGTGGCGTTCGACGGTTATGTGCCCCCCAGTTTTCTGGCGGCTCCCGGCGCGCTCGACGTGGGCGTCGAGTTCACCACGATGAGCAAGGGCTACAATATGGCCGGTTGGCGCTGCGGCTTTTGCTGTGGCAACGCCGAGATGGTCAAGGCCTTGGCCACGATCAAGGGTTACTACGATTACGGCATGTTCTTGCCGATCCAGGTGGCCGCGATCATGGCCCTGCGCCATACCGACGCGGCGGTTGAATCTCAGGCCGCGATCTACCAACGCCGCCGCGATGTGCTGTGCGAGGGATTGCGCCGCCTGGGATGGACCATGGAAACTCCCCGGGCCGGCATGTTTGCCTGGGCCAAGGTACCCGAACCCTGGGCCAGCCAGATGAGCACCATGGACTTCGCGACGAAGCTCTTGGAGGAGGGCAACGTGGCGGTCAGCCCCGGCAGCGGATTCGGGCCGGCCGGCGAAGGTTATCTGCGCCTAGCCTTGGTGGAAAACGAAAATCGCCTGCGCCAGGCCGTACGGCAAATCGGCCGCTGTCTGGGAAGCGATGCCCGGCTGAAGGAGTTGGCACCGAGTTCCACGCCCGCCGGCGCCTCGTAGCACGCCGCGGTCTCTTGCATCCGATTGCACCCCTGCCCGCCAACGAAGACCCTCCCGCCAATGCCGCACCTTGCCTGGCGATACCTACACCTGGCGCTCGGCTGGGGCGGGCTGATCGCGTTTCTGGCCACCGGCCAGTACATGGATCGTTGGCTCGATCATCTGGTGGGGCAGCCCGACCAGGTGCGGCTGTTGTTCCGCTCGACCCATATTTATTTGCTTTGGTCGGCGCTGGCCAACCTGCTGGTGGGAAGCTACTGGCAGCCGCGACTCGGGCGTGCGGCCGCGGGGCTGCAAGTGCTGGGGTCGCTTGCGCTGTTGGCAGGCCCCGGGCTGCTGCTGGGAGGGTTCATGGAAGAGCCCTATCTAACTAATTTGGCTCGCCCCTGGTCGCGGCCCGCCATTTTTCTGGCCTTGGGCGGGTCTGTGCTACACGCCGTGGCCTGTTGGTGGCCTGCTCAAGCCGAGCCATCGATCGCCAGGTCGTCGTAGTGCAAACGGCATAGTGCAAGTGGCCCGAGCCCGCTGGGGGGCCAATGGCCCTTGCCTGCTCGGCAAAACCGTTAGAACCCGGCGCCGGCTCGCGCCCCGCGCTCGCCCGCGTGGGCTAGTCTTTGGTAGCGCTGGGCGTGGTCGTCAACTTCGCCGCTTGGGGGCGGCGGATTCTCGCGTGGATCGGCCCTTGGCGCCCTACCGGAGCCGGTCGATGCAGCGCGAGCAGTTTGAGCTTCATGCCCGAATCGAGCGCAGCCACTGGTGGTTCGCCGCCCGGCGGACGATCGTTCGGCGGCTGCTCAATCGCCTGGTACCCCCTGGCCAAGGTGTGCGGCTGGTCGACGTTGGTTGCGGAACCGGCGGTAACTTGTTCGCACTGGCCGACGACTACCGTTGCCTGGGAATCGACACCTCGGCCGCCGCGATCGAACTGGCCAAGCGACGCTTTCCCGACGTGGAGTTTCTTTGCGGTTGGGCGCCCGACGACATTCGCCCTGAGTTGAGCGAAGCCCGGATCGTGCTGCTCATGGACGTGCTCGAGCACGTGCCGGACGACTTCGCCATGCTGGCCCGGCTTTGGGAGGCGGCCTCGCCGGGAACGCTGTTTCTGATCACGGTGCCGGCCGACCCCCGCTTGTGGTCTCCCCACGATCAGGCGTTTGGCCACTACCGACGCTACACCCGTCAGCGTTTCGAGCGGTTATGGCAGCAATTGCCGGCCAACTGCTGGTTGAGCTCGGGACTGAACGCCCGGTTGCAAGGGGCGATCCGAACGGTCCGCTGGCTCAGCCGGTGGCGCGGCGCTGCGTCGGGGGCGGCGGGAACCGATTTTCAGGTGCCCGGCCCAAGGGTGAATCGCTTGCTGCTGCGGACCTTTGCCGGAGAAGCCGACCGGCTGCTCGCCGCGCTCGAGGGGTCGGGTCGGCCGTACCAGTCGGGGGTAAGCTGGCTCGCCGTGCTCGAACGGGTGCCTGGCCCCTGCCCGGTGCAAAGCCGTCCGAGCGACGTGGCCGCCGACGAGCACGATCCCCAGGCTTTGCTGGCGGTAGCTGGCCGGTAATCGGGCCCGCGGCTGGCCAATCGCCAGGCATTCGGCCGCGACACGGGCGAGCTGACTCGGCGGGTGCTCGTTCGCCTGCTCCAGGGGCTGCTGGCTCGACACCGGATCGCTCCTGTCGATAATGGGGCCGCCCCGGAACTCGGCCGGTCGCCCAAATGGCGCGAACGTGCTTCGGCGCTTGCTCCCAGCATTGCGTACCCCGTGGGCGTCCATGGTGGGCTGGTTTTTCAGCGACGTGGGTGAATGGCGTCGCGCTCTTGGATCGAGAGTATCGCTATGCTGCGCTGGCGACTGTTGCTCGGAGTGGGCTTCACGTTGGCGCTGGTCGGCCTGTGTGTGGCGGATCATAAGCTCAGTCCGCCCGGGCTGGTGCTGCTGCCGCTGGTCGGTGTCGTGCTCTTGGCCGGAGCACAAGAATTGCTGGCCCTGTTGTCCTCGCGTCCTGTCGCTCCGCGTCCCGAATCGGTCTACGGCGGAACGCTCTTGTTGCTGGCGGCCAACGGCCTGGCGCTTTGGGCGCCAGCCGGTCAGCCTCCTTTGTTTTGGCCGGCCTGCGCCTTGGCCCTGGCCGTGATCGGGGTCTTCGTCCGGGAAATGATCGCCTACCGCCAGCCGGGGCAGTCGATCGAGCGAGCGGCGCTGGCGCTGTTGGCCCTGTTGTACCTTCCCTGGCTGATGACCATGGCGATTCAGCTTCGCGGCCAGGGAGGCGGGCAAACCGGGGTGTTGGCCATCGTATCGCTCGTGCTCGTGGTCAAGCTGGCCGATATCGGTGCGTATACCGTGGGAAGGCTCCTCGGGCGCCACAAAATGTCTCCCTGGCTCAGCCCCGGAAAGACCCTGGAGGGGGCCGCCGGCGCGCTCGGTTTCGCGGTGCTGGGCGCCTGGCTCAGTTGCGATTGGCTGATGGCTCGGCTAGGGCCTGACGGTCGCGGTTCGGCGGTCGCCGGCTGGATTGCCTATGGGCTGGCGATCGCCCTGGCAGGTATGGCGGGCGACCTGGCCGAGTCGCTGCTGAAGCGCGAAGCGGGCCAGAAAGATTCCAGCCGCTGGATGCCCGGCTTCGGCGGCGTGCTTGACCTATTAGATTCAATTCTCTTCGCCGCGCCGGTCGCCTACTTGTTTTGGACGACGGGCATCGTCGGCCGTTGAGCGACCCTGTTTTGGGCAAAGGGCCCCTCTGACGGGGAGTGCTGAAAAACCGCGGAAATTGCCTAACCGGAATAAAGTGAAGCACTTGCGATTAAAGATCGGGCCCAGGCTCTCGCTGCCCGGGTTCGACACGGTATAAGTGTATATGGCCTGCGGAGCCCGAGACCCGCTCCCCGGGGAGGTGCCCGCCGCGCGGCCCAACGAGGCCCGCTGCATCAGACGATGATCGAAACTTCCATCTCGGTGGTCGATTCCCGAGCGCTGCGCTCAATCTTCGGGGCTCGCGACCAACACCTCAAACAGATCCGCGACGCCCTGGGCGTTCGGGTTTCGGCCCGCGACGACTCGATTCGCATCCAAGGCGAAGAAGCGGCCGTCGCCCGGGCGACCCAAGTGATCGAGCAGCTCAAGCGGCTGATCGATCGCAACGGCCAGGTGGACGCGCACGAAGTGGAAGGGCTGCTTACCCGTATTCAGGGTGGCGACGGGGTGGAAGACTTGCCCCCGATCGACGTGATGGTGGCGGGAAGGCGGATTCGGCCCCGCACCGCCGGCCAGTCGCGTTTCGTCAAGGCGATTGCGCAAAACGACGTCGTCATTTGCGAAGGACCGGCCGGAACCGGCAAGACCTATCTGGCCGTGGCCATGGCGGTCTCGGCTCTGAAGGCCGAAACCATTCGCAAGATCGTGCTGGTGCGGCCGGCGGTCGAGGCGGGGGAAAGCCTGGGCTTTTTGCCCGGCGACCTGTACCAGAAGATCAATCCCTACTTGCGGCCGCTGCTCGATGCCTTGCGCGAAATGATGGACTACGAGCAGGTGAAGCGCTACACCGAACAAGACCTGATCGAAGTGGTGCCGCTGGCCTATATGCGCGGCCGAACGCTGAATGAGGCGTTCATCATTCTCGACGAAGCACAAAACGCCAGCGCGGCGCAAATGAAGATGTTTCTCACGCGAATGGGCATGGGCTCGAAGATCGTCGTCTCGGGCGATTCGACCCAGGTCGACTTGCCTGCTCATGTGCGCAGCGGGCTATCCGACGCGATTACCCGCTTGAACGACATCGACGGGGTGGCCGTGGTAACGCTGACCGAGTCGGATATCGTTCGACACCGTTTGGTGCAGGATATCGTCCGGGCCTACGAGGAAGGCCCCAAACGGAGACGTTAGGGGCGGCAGGGAACCATGGCATCGGGCAGTCAAAAACGGACTCGATCCGAACGCGTCGCGGCACTCGAGCTGCCTCCCAACCGGGTGGCGAGGGTGTTGGCCTACCTGCGCCGGGGCGGAGTGCTGCTGCGCATCGCGCTGGGGGTGCTGGCGGCCGCCCTGGTGGTGCTGGTCACGAGCGCTTGGGCCCCGCCCTTTGAGTTCCGTACCGGCTACGTTCCCCCGCGCGACGTGGTGGTCCGGGCCGAATTTCGCGAGCTTGATCAGCAAGCCACCCGCGACGCTCGCCAGAGGGCGGCTTCCCAGGTGCGTTATGTGTACGCTCAAGACCCCGAACCGCTGGTACAGCTTCGGGCGGGGCTGGTGCGTCGGCTCATCGAGCTGACCAGCGCCGAAACCGCCGAAGCGCTGGATCCCAAGCTGTGGGACGAGTTCCAGCCTCCCCCCACGGCGGAAGGGGCGCCGGCGACTATTGAAGATCGCGATGCCGATTTTCTGGCCCTGCGGGCAGCGCTGGCGGGCGAAGAGGCCCAAGCCCAGTTGGCCAAAACCCTGGCCGATATTTTTCAACCGTTTGAGCGTAACGGGCTGTTGGACCGCCTGCCCCAAGAGCTCGACACGGGGAACCAAGAGGAAATCTTCGTTCACCCGCTCGGGCAGCCGACCGAACGGCACCTGGTTAAAGTAACCGATGTGCTGATCGGCAACGCGAGCCTGCTCGAGGAAAAGCTCGGCTCACGGCTCCCCTCGGCCGAGTTGGCCCGGTATGCGTTTGCCTGGCTACGCCCTCGGATCACCAGCACCCGCACCCTGGCGCTCGACGAACCGCTGACCCGCGAGGCTCGCGAGGCGGCGATGGACGCGGTGAGCGATGTTTACATCGTTCATCCGGTGGGACAGGTCCTGGCCAAGGGGGCTACTGCGATCGGGGCCGAGCAGTTTCGGCTGCTCGAGTTGGAACACCAGGCGCTGCTTTCGCAACGCACCCTGGCGCAGCAGCTGGCCCGCGGCCTCTCCGCGATGGTGCTGGTGGTGGCGCTGGGCGTTTTGTGCGGCTACTACACTTACCACCGCCAGCGGTTGCTGATCGCCAATCTGGGGCGCTACGTCACTTTGCTGGCCGTGGTGGTGCTGACGGTTGCCCTGGCCAATTGGCTGGCGATCGACAGTTGGCGGGCCGAGCTGATTCCGATGGTGCTGTTCGGCATGACCATGACCGTGGCCTACCGCCAGGAACTGGCCCTTTTGCTCTCGGCCGCCATGGCACTGGTGTTGGTGGCGACGCTGGGTGTTGGCCCCCCGTTTGGCGCCTTTCTGGTGTTGTTCGGCACCACGGCGGCCGCGATTCTCATGATGGCCCGCATTCGCAGTCGCAGCAAACTGATCAAAGTCGGGTTCTGCGCTAGCGTCGTGGCGTTCGTGTTTACCCTGGCGGCGGGGGTGATCGAAGACCAACCGCTGGGGCGCCCCTGGCTAACCCAAGCCGCGCTCAATGCCCTGTGGACCTTTGTCACCGGGTTTCTCATGACCGGCATGTTGCCGTTCATCGAAAGCCTGTTCGGGGTGCTTACCGAGATCAGTTTGCTCGAACTGGGCGATGTCGCCCACCCCTTGCTTCAGGAACTGGTGCGGCGGGCGCCGGGCACCTACAACCATTCGATCAACGTCGCCTCGCTGGCCGAGGCCGCGGCCGAGAGCATCGGCGCCCGGGGCCTGCTGGTGCGGGTGGGGGCCTACTTTCACGACATCGGCAAGATGCTCAAACCGGGTTACTTCGTGGAAAACATGGGCCAAGAGGCCAACCGGCACGACGCGCTGATGCCGGCCATGAGCACGCTGATCATCATCGCCCACATCAAGGACGGGGCCGACTTGGCCCGGCAGCATCACCTGCCGCAACCGATCATCGACTTCATCGAGCAGCACCACGGCACCACGCTGGTGGAATATTTCTTCCAGCGGGCCAACCAACAGCGCGACGCGGGCGCCGGCGGGGGAGAAATCGACGAACGCAGCTATCGCTACCCGGGACCCAAACCGCAAACCAAGGAAGCGGCCGTGCTGATGATGGCCGACGCGGTCGAAAGCGCCGCGCGAACGCTGGTCGACCCCACCCCGGGTCGCGTCGAGGGCCTGGTCAACGAAATCGCGATGAAGCGGCTGCTCGACGGTCAGTTCGACGAGTGCGGACTGAACTTGCGCGAGTTGCACACCGTGCAGGAAAGTTTGATCAAATCGGTGGTCGCGGTCTACCACTCTCGGGTTAAGTACCCTGGGCAGCGGACTGCGTAATACGGTGCGCCGAGGCAGAGGGGTTTGCGTGCTGGAAATAGCGATACACGATCGGACCGCGCGGCCAACCGCGGAGCTAAATCGCCTGAAGTCCGCCGTGGCCGAGGTTTGCCGGCAGGCCGGCGTGTCGGCGGCCGAGATCAGCGTGGCCCTGGTGGACGACGCGCAGATTGCCGAATTGCACCAGCGCTACCTCGAGCTTGCCGAGCCGACCGATGTGCTGAGTTTCGTGCTCAGCCACGACGGCGGGCGCCTGGAGGGGGAGATCGTCGCCAGCGTCGATACGGCCACCCGGCAGGCGCTCCGGTGCGGCTGGCCGGCGGCCGACGAGCTACTGCTGTACGTGGTGCACGGCGCTCTGCACCTGGTGGGGTACGACGACATCGACCCCGCCGACCGCCGACGAATGCGGCAGGCCGAGCGACGGATCCTGGCAGGTTTCGGCCTCGATCCGCCGGCCACCCCGGACGAAGACTCTGGGGACGACACCGCAGTTGCAACCGCAGGCGCCCCGCGCGAGGCCGCGCCGCGGGCGAGCACGGCCAAGGGGTGCGCTCATGGCCGCTGAAAGCTGGACCGCCCTTGCGGTCGCCGCGTTGGCGCTGAGCATGTTCGCCGGGTTCACGGCCGCGGCGCTGCGAGAGTTTTCCCGCAGCCTGCTGGAAGAGCTTTGCCGATCGAACCAGCGGCTCGATCGTTTCGAGGCGGTCCTGGTCGGCCACGGGTCGGTGGCCGAGGCGGCCCGGGCCGTACAAGTGCTGGGGCTTGCCCTGGCCGTGGGGGCCGCCTGTGCGGCGGGCCACGCCAGCCCTGAGATGCGCGCCTTGGGCCCCTGGCTTTGGGCCGTGCTGGCCGCCGCCGGGCTCTGGCTGGTGGTGCTGGTCCAGGTGGATCTGGCCGAGTGGGCCGCTCGTCGCTGGGCTACGGCCTGGGTCTATCGCACCTGGCCGTTTTGGGCGTTGGTCCGCCGGCTGCTGTCGGTATCGGGCTTTCGGTTGGGGCAATGGCTCTTGCGCCATCTGGCCCCCGCCCCCGCGCCGTCCGAGCCCCAGGAGGAATTCGAGGACGAGATTCTCACCATTGTCGACGAAGGGCATCGCGAAGGGCTGCTTAAGGAAGAGGCCCGGGGCATGATCGAAGGGGTGATGGACCTGCGCGACGCCGAGGTGTCGGAGATTATGACGCCGCGCACCGACATGGCCTCGCTGCACGTAAATCGCTCGCTGGTCGAGGCGGCCAATTTCGCCATCGAGGTCGGACATTCCCGCATTCCCGTGTACGACAAGAACCGCGACGACGTGATCGGCGTGCTCTATGTCAAGGATTTGCTCGGTGAGTTGGTTAAACCGACCGATCAAACCCGCCGCCCGCTGGGCGAAATCATCCGCCAGCCGGTCTTCGTGCCCGAATCGAAACGGGTGCCCGACTTGCTGCAAGAATTTCGCAAAACCCGCAACCACATGGCCGTGGTGCTCGACGAATTTGGCGGAGTCTCGGGCCTGATTACCATCGAAGACGTGCTGGAAGAGATCGTGGGCGATATCGCCGACGAGTACGACGAGGCCGAAGTCGAGGAAATCAAGCTGATCGATGAGCGGACCGCCGAGGTTTCGGCCCGGGCTCACATCGATGAAGTGAACGAGCGTCTGGGGCTGCGGCTTTCGGAAGAGAGCGATTTCGACACCGTGGGCGGATTCGTTTTTACGGAACTGGGGCGCATTCCCAGGGCCGGCGAGGTCGTGGTCTGCAACAACGTGCGGATCACCGTGCTAGAAGTTTCCCGGCGGCGGATCGAGCGGCTGCGGATCGAAGTGCTCGACGAAACCCCCACCCAAAGCTCGGGAAACTAGCGCCCGCGGACGGCCTGGCGACTGCCTGGCACCATCGCCCCCGGGGCACCACCTCGCGCCGCACCGCGCCTCGCCCCGAGCGCTTGGCCTGGCCGCGGGGGGCTTGCTTGAAGACGGCATCCGGGTTCCGGCCCCGCTCCGGCCGGGCTTGTCAGCCGGGGGGGCTAGCGATCACCATGCCCCCATGGCAAGCGAAAAGGCCCTGGCCCTGGTACTTCGGGTAACCGAGTTCAGCGAGACGAGCTACGTCGTTCGGCTGTTCACCCGGGAATTCGGCAAGATACACGCTCTGGCCAAGGGGGCTCGTCGACCCAAGGGGCCGTTCGAGGGCGCCCTTGACCTGGTTTGTTTATGTCGAGTAGTGTTCCTCCGCAAATCTGCGGACGCCCTCGATTTGGTGACCGAAGCCAAGCTCGAGCGGCGTTTCCGGGTGCCGGGCCGCGCCCTGTCTCGTCTGTATGCGGCCTACTATGTCGTTGAACTGCTCGACGCGTTGACCGATCGCGACGATCCTCATCCAGAACTATTCGATGCGGCCGATGCCACGCTTCAGGTGCTGGCCGGCCGCGGAGCGCTTGCCCCTTGGACTTTGCGCTGGGAAATGACCGCGCTGCGGTTGCTGGGCCACTTGCCCATGCTTTCGGCCTGCGCCGAATGCGGCGAGGAAATCGCCAGCGGTGGGCGGGTCTGGTTCGGCGTGCTCGCCGGCGGGCTACTCTGTCGGCGCTGCCGGCCAGGAAAAACCCAAGTGATTTCCCTCAGTCCGGGCGCCCCCGCCGCCCTGGCCGGCCTGGCGGACCCGAGAACCTCGGCCGCCGACGTCGAGGCCCTGCCGCGGCCGTTGGCGGGCGAGTTGCGGGGCCTGGTGAATCAGTACCTCAGTCATCTGCTTGGTCGACCTCCGCGACTGCAACGCTACCTGGCGCTCGACCCCTGACCGGCACTCGAAGGATGACCTGCATGAATCCGAGTTCCCACGGCCGTGCGCTGGCTTCCCTGGGCTGGGGAGCCTGCTTGCTGGCCGCCCTGGCCGGATGCGCCGCGGGAAAGCCGCAGCGACCTCGCTACGGACTACCCGCGACGGCCGCCGCCCCGGCAGCCGCCTCATCGACCAGCCTGGCGGGCGTGGCCGATCCCCAGAGCGTAACGCCGGCCACGCCGGCCGCCGCCGCCGAAGCAACCGAGCTACCGGGCACCGGTGGCACCTTTGTTCCCGGGCCCCAGGGGGTGGTATTTCAGCCAGGACAGTCGCCTGATGAAGTCGACGGGAATTCCCAACCCACCTTTAGCGAACGGCTCAAGCTGGCTTGGAAGCGCGCCACGGGCAGCATGCCCAGCCATGAGCGGGCCCGCGAGCTGTATCGCGAAGGCGAACGGCTCTTCGCCGGGAAGCAGTACTCGGCCGCGTCGCGGCGCTTCAAGCGAGCGGCCAAGCGCTGGCCCGATTCCGAACTTGAAGAAGACTCGCTGTACATGCACGCCGAGTCGCTCTTTTTCGCGGATTGCTACCCGGGGGCCAGCGATACCTATGGCCGGTTGATGAAGGAATACGAGAATACGCGCTACCTGGATACGGCGGTGCGCCGGCAGTTTGCCATCGCCCGGTACTGGGAACAGTTGCAACGGGCGCGGCCGAAATGGTCGCTCTCCCCGAATCTGTTCGACCGTACTCGGCCCGGGTTCGACACCATGGGCAACGCGGTCGCGGCCTACGACAGCGTGCGGCTCAACGACCCGACCGGCCCGCTGGCCGACGACAGCCTGATGGCCACGGCGAACTTGTACTTCATTGACGAGCGATTCTCCGACGCCGATCACTACTACGATATCGTCCGCAAGGATTACCCCAAGAGCGAGTACCAGATTCCGGCCCACGTGCTGGGGTACCAGGCGAAGATGCGGATGTACCAGGGGCCGCTCTACGACTCCTCGCCGTTGGTCGAGGCTCGCGACCTGGGGGCGAACACGCTGCTGCAGTTCGGCTCGCAGTTGGGCGAGGAGCGCAGCCGCATCGAAAGCGCCCAGCGCTGGATCGGAGACCAGCTCGCCGAGCGCGAATGGAAGATGGGCCAGTACTACGAGAACACCGCGCATTTCGGCGCGGCTCGCGAGTACTACGCGCAGGTGGCCGAACAATACGGCGACTCGCGGTATGGTCCGATGGCCACGGCCCGGCTCCAGGAGATTGGCGGCGAGCCGGCGGCGCCGGCCGAGCGCCTCACCTGGCTGGCAAACCTGTTTCCCGGCGAAAAGGCCGCCAGCGCGGCCCGACTGGCCAACCGAGAGCCGCGCCGCGTCGCCGCGGAAAACGTCGCCGCCCGCCCCGAATCGGAAAGCGTGACCCGATGAGCGGGCAGCGGCTTCCCCGGGCCCGAGCGGGTCGCCCCTTGAGGGCGATCCTGGCCCTGCTGCTGTTGGCCAGCTCGGCGGGCTGCCTGGCCGGGTACCGTTGGGGGAACCGCACGCTGTATTCCTGCAACGTTCGCACCGTTTACGTGCCGGTGTTCGAATCGGACAGCCTTCGCCGGCAGCTTGGCGAACGGCTGACCGAAGCGGTGATTCGCGAGATTCAGACCAAGACCCCTTATCAGATCGCCGGTAGCCAAGAGGCCGATAGCATTCTTTCCGGCCGAATCACCAGCGATACCAAGCGGGTCATCGTGGAAACTCCGACGGACGAGCCGCGCCAGCTCGACGTGAATTTCCAGGTTCAAGTAAGCTGGATCGACCGCCGCACCAACAAGGTTGAAGAACTCGGGGCGGTGCCGCTCCCCCCCGCGGTGGTCGATGTTGGTCAAAGCTGGACCATGATCGCCGAAGTCGGACAGTCGGTCGCCTCGAGCCAGCAGCAGGTCATCGACCGGCTGGCTCAACAGATTGTCGCGCTCATGGAGCAGCCGTGGTAAACTGCCCGGCATGAGCCAGCCCGCTGACCCCTTTCCGCGCCACCCGCTCCTCGACCGCGCCCGGCATTGGCAATTGCGTACCCGACGGTTGGCGCTCGCCGAAGCCCCGCTCTTGATGGGTATCGTCAATGTAACGCCCGACAGCTTCTCGGATGGCGCGCACTACAGGGCGCCTGAAGCCGCGGTGGCGCGAGCCCTGGAGCTGGTCGAGGCCGGCGCCGATCTGATCGACATCGGCGGCGAAAGCACCAGGCCCTACGCCACGCCGGTCGACACGGCCGAAGAGCTGCGGCGCGTGTTGCCCGTGGTCGAGCGGCTATGCGCCGCCACCCCGCTTCCCATCAGCATCGATACCAGCAAGTCGGCCGTGGCTCGCGCCGCCCTGGCCGCCGGGGCCGAGGTGATTAACGACGTGACCGGGCTGACGGGCGACCCCCAGATGGTTCACCTGGCGGCGGCCACCGGAGCCGCGGTTTGCGCCATGCACATGCAGGGCACCCCGCGGACGATGCAAGATGCCCCGCGGTACGGCGACGTCGTGAGCGAGGTGATGGCCTACTTGGAACTGCGCCGCAGTGCCCTCGTGCAGGCCGGAATCGCCCCGGAGCGGATCGCCCTGGACCCGGGCATCGGATTCGGAAAGACCCATCGCCACAATCTGGAGTTGATGGCCCATTGCTGGCAACTGCACCGGCTGGGGTGCCCCGTACTGGTCGGCCATTCGCGCAAAGGGTTTCTGGCCAAGGTGAGCGACGATCGATCGGCCGAGCGGACCGCGTCGACCATCGGGGGTGCCCTGGCACTGGCTGCCCAAGGGGTGCAGATAATCCGGGTACACGACGTGGCGGCGGTGCGCCAGGCCCTGCAGGTGTTCGTCGCTTGCGGCGGCGTCGATGGCAAGCCTCACGGCTGCGAACCGCAGTAATTGCCTGGAAGCGATTTCCACGGCCGCACTGGAGTTTGCTCTCCGCTGCCTGATCCCCTCGGCGGGGTTGCTTCCGCCCGGTTGGGGCCGAATACTTCGCAGGGCGGGGGCCTGCAGCCAGGCCGACGGGAGGAGCCGGATCGGCGTTGACCCGGTCTCGCGTTTCCCCGATACTAAGTAGCTGCGATTGGCCTCCGAAATAACGTCGCAAGTGCTTTCACTGGCGTGGGTTACGTCTGAATAACTGGGGCAGGTTCGGTGCCCGGCAGTTCGGGAAAGACAATGGCGGTTGCCGAAGACACCGAACTGGGCCGGTATTGTCAAACGCTGGGGCGGCAGGCCCAAGTGGCTGCGACGCGTTTGGCCACCGTGCCGACGGCAGCAAAGAACCGCTGGCTGGAAACGGTCGCCGAGCGGATCGAAGCCGGGGCCGATCGCATCCTGGCGGCCAACGAGCAGGATCTGTCGGCCGGGCAGTCGCAGGGGCTGACGGCCGCCCAACTCGATCGGCTCAAACTGACGCCCGGCAGCCTCCGGTCGATGGCTCGGGCCACGCGTGAGGTGATCGCGCTCGACGATCCGGTGGGAGAAGTGATCGAGTCGCGCCGCCGTCCTAACGGTCTCGAAGTATCGAAGGTCCGAGTACCGCTGGGGGTGGTGTTTTTCATTTACGAGTCGCGCCCCAACGTAACCGTCGACGCCGCGGTGCTCTGCGTCAAGAGCGGCAATGCCGTGATCTTGCGGGGTGGCAAGGAAGCCATTCACTCCAACCGTGTCTTGGGCCAAATCCTGACCGAGGCCCAGCACGAAGCCGGCCTGCCCCCCAACTCCGTGCAACTGGTGGAAACCACCGATCGCGCGGCGGTCGGCCATTTGCTGGCGCTAAGCCAGTACATAACGGTCACCATACCTCGCGGCGGCGAGGGGCTGATCCGAAGGGTCGCCGCCGAAGCCCGAATGCCGGTCATCAAGCACTTCGACGGCAATTGCCACGTGTACATCGACGCCACGGCCGACGGCGAACTGGCCGAACAAATCTTGATCAATTCCAAGTGTCAGCGGTACGGCGTTTGTAACGCCGCCGAGTCGCTGTTGGTCCATGCCGCGGTTGCCGAGCGCCTGATTCCCCGCCTGGCTCGGGCTTTGCTCGCCGAAGGGGTGGAGATTCGCGGCGACGAAACGTTTCGCCGGCTGGTGCCGCAAACCGTGCCCGTAACCGAAGCCGACGACCGGACCGAATTCCTCGGTCCGGTGATTTCCGCCCGGGTGGTACCCGACTTGCAGTCGGCGATCGAGCACATCAATCGCCATGGATCGCGACACACCGACGCCATCGTGACCGGCGATTCGGGCGCCGCCGATGCATTCGTGGCCGGGGTCGACAGCGCCGCGGTCATGGTCAATTGCAGCACCCGGTTCAACGACGGTGGCGAGTTGGGCCTGGGGGCCGAAATCGGCATCAGCACCGACAAATTTCATGCCCGCGGTCCGTGCGGGCTGAAGGAACTGACCACGTACAAATGGGTCGTGCGCGGCCAAGGACAGGTCCGCACCTAAGCACCAGGGGCGCCGCCGGGGCCGCATTCCGCGGCCGCCGGCAACGCAGGAGGCAGGGATGTCTCAGGAAGTGCTCAGCCAGGCCGAGGTAGAGAGCTTGCTGACCGCGCTGGACCCCAAGGCGGGCCCAGTCAGCCGCAAGGCGGCGTCGCCGGCCGCGCCGTCGGCGTCGCCCGCCAAGCCGCGCGAAAAGGTGGTCAGCTACGATTTCAAACGCCCCGAGCGCGTGGGCAAGGAGCAGATGCGCGCCCTGCAGACGCTGCACGAGGGGTTTGGCCGCAATTTTGGCGCCGCGCTCTCGGCCATGCTGCGGACCATCGTCGAGGTGAAGCTGACGAGCGTCGATCAGCTCACCTATAGCGAATTCGTGTTCAGCCTGGAGAACCCCACCTGCTTCAATCTGCTCAAGGCCGAACCGCTCGAGGGACACTTGATCCTCGACATCAACCCCTCGATTCTCTACCCGATCATCGATCGGCTCTTGGGGGGTGGGAAAGAGCCAAGCCATATCGCCCGGCGCCCGCTCACCGAAATCGAGCTGCGCCTGGTCCAGCGCATCAGCCGGTTGTTTCTCGATGAATTGCATCGGGCCTGGGAAAATGTGCTTTCGCTCAAGCTCGACGTGGTTCGGGTGGAAAGCAATCCACAGCTCGTTCAGATTGTGCCCCCCAACGAGGTCGTGGTGCTGATCAGCTTCGAGTTGACTCTGGGCGACCTGCGAGGAATGATCAACCTTTGCATTCCGTTTAACTCGATCGAGCGGATCGCCAGCAAGCTCACCTCGAACAGTTGGATCAGTTACGGCCGGCACCAGGCCACGGCGGAATCCATGGAGCAAATCGGCCGGCAATTGAACGGGGCCCTGCTCGAACTCCGCGTGCAGCTAGCCGAATCGACCATCACCACGCGCGACCTGGTCAACCTGAGGGTGGGCGACATCATCACCACCGATCACGAGGTGCGGCGGCCGGTGCGGATCGCGGTCGAGGGCGTACCGCGATTTTTGGCCAAACCGGGGCGCTACAAGGGGCGCTCGGCGGTCGAAGTTCAGGAGCAACTGCCTCCGCCCCCGGTTCAACCCGTTAAGGGCTAGCCGACTCGGGCGGCTCGGGCCGTTTGCGCTGGCGCCCGGCGGCGGGGCGCTCGGTCTCGCCCAGCGTGGATTTCTTCCGCAGCAAATGGTGGTAGTGTTGCGCAAACCGGTGCGCTTCGTCGCGCACGTACTGCAAAAGCCGTAACCCGTAAGCGTGGCGGCTCAAGCGCAACGGTTCGGCCACTTCGGGCAGATAGATTTCCTCCTCTCGCTTGGCGAGCGAGAGCACCACCGGCGGGCGAATTTGAAGCTCGCCAAACGCCGTCATCGCCGCGCTAAGCTGTCCGCGGCCCCCATCGATCAGCAGAATATCGGGGAACGCCTCTCCCTGGTCGCTCAGCCGTTTGAAACGCCGGGCCACGACTTCGTGAATGCTGGCGAAATCGTCGACCTGGCCCCGCGTGTGAAGGCGATAGCGCTTGTAGCCCGGTTTGAAAGGCAGCCCGTCGATGAACTGGACCAGGCTGGCCACGGTCTCATCGCCCCCCAGGTGGGCGATGTCCACCCCTTCGATCGTTCGCGGCATGCTGGGAAGCCCCAGCACCTTCTTGAGCCCGGCAAGCCCCTTCTTGGGGTCGATGTAAAACACCTCGGGCTGCACGTGGGTTTCCAGTTCGCCGCGGCGGTCGAGGGTCTCGAGCATTTGAATCTCGTCGCGGAGCCTTGCCGCCTTTTCGAATTCAAGCTTTTCCGAGGCGGTCTGCATCTCGCCGCGCAGCTCCGCCAGCAGTCGATCTTTGTGCCCGTCGAGAAACATGCGCAGCCGGGCAATATCGCGACGGTACTCTTCGCGGCCGATCCTGAGGTTGCAGGGGGCCGTACACTGTCCAATGCTGGCCAACAAACAGGGCCGGAACCAGCGCCACTTTTCCTCTTCACCCTCGCGAATGTCGAGGCTACAGGTGCGGAACTTGAAGATCTTTTGCAAGACGACGATCGCCCCGCGCAGGGCGGCCGCGCCCGCAAAGGGGCCGTAGAGCTTGGTGCCCCGGCTGCTCGGCTCGCGGGTGAATTCGACCCGGGGAAAATCCTCGCGGATGAAGATCTCCAGGTAGGGAAAGCTCTTGTCGTCCTTTAGGTCGACGTTGAACTTGGGGCGAACGTCTTTTATCAGGCGGGCTTCGAGCAACAGGGCATCGACTTCGCTCTCGGCCGGGAGAAAGTCGATGTCGCAAATCTCGCGTACCAATTCCGCCGTTCGGCGGTCGTCGGCCGCGGCCTTCAAGAAATAGCTGCCGGCCCGGGCCCGGAGATCCTTGGCCTTGCCCACATAGATCACGCGGCCGGCATGATCCTTCATCAGGTACACGCCCGGCTGGCGGGGAAATTCGCGAACCTTGGTGGCGGCCCGGCGAAACCCAGGGCCCAGTGCGCGGGCCCAGGCGGCATCGGCCAGGGCGGAATCCGGCGCGTCGACCGGCTCGGCAACCGAGTCGGCCTCGGCCGGGGTGCGGGTCGGCTCGTCGTCGGGAGGCGGTCGATCCGTCATGGGTCGCCACTGGGGTGCCTGGCCCGGCACGGCTGCCCCGCCGTGGACGGCCGGGTCTAGATCGTGTCGGCAAACGCCTTCAGGTCGCGGGTAAAGTCGTCGATGCGTACCGACAGCCTGGCCTGCTCGTCGTCCAGGTCGGCCAGCAGCTCTGGCGCCGTAAAGGCGAAACAATAGAACTTCACCTTGGGTTCGGTCCCCGATGGACGCACCGCCACGCAATTGCCCTCTTCGGCCAGGTCGAACATCAGCAAATCGCCCGGCGGGCCCTCGAGCACACTTTCTCCGCCGCCGGGAACCAGTACCCGCTGGCGGGCATAGTCGCGAATCTGGCGAACGGCAAGGCCGCCCAGCTGCCGGGGAGGCGCGGATCGCAGCGCCGCCATCAGCCGCTTCATGCGGTCCATTCCCTCGGAACCGGGCATGGTCAGCGACGTGGTCCGCTCGACATGGCAGCCGTGTTGCCAATAAAGCGCTTCGAGCTGCTGGTGCAGCGTTTGCCCCCGCGAGCGAACCTGGGCAGCCAGTTCAGCCAAGAGCAGCGCTGCCACGGTGGCATCCTTATCGCGGGCATAGCTGCCAACCAGGTAGCCGTGCGATTCCTCCAACCCCAGCAGGAATCCTTCCGGTCCCTCGCGATCGATCACGCCGCCGATCCACTTGAAGCCTACCTGCAAATCGCCAATGGTGCGCACGCCGTAGCTGTCGCCGATCCGGCGAATCAATTCGGTGGTGACCAGCGTCTTGACCAGATACTGTCGCGGGCCGAGGTTGCCCTCTGCCTTGCGGGCCGCCAGAAGCCCTTCGGCCAGAAGCGCTCCGATTTGATTGCCGGTAAACGTGCGCCAGGGGCCGCCCGGCACCAGCGGTGCGGCGCAGCCCAGGCGGTCGGCGTCTGGATCGGTCGACAGGATCAGGTCGGCGCCGCTGGCCTCGGCTCGCTCGATCAGGGCATCGAACGTGGCCGGGTTCTCGGGGTTGGCCACATGGTCGGGCACATTCGGAAAATCGCCGTCGGGCGCCGCGTGGGGGGCGAACACTTCGACCTCGGCGAAGCCGGCCGCCTTGAGCACCGGCACCACCGACGCCGCGCCTACGCCATGCATGGGCGAATACAAGATTCTCAGCTCGCGCGGGCCGGGGCGGCTTTGGGCCAGCACGGCAACCTGGTAAGCGGCGTCGACCTCGGCCTGGCAAGCGACGATGCGGCCCTCGGCCAGCGCTTCGGCAAAGGGAACCCGCTCGATGCGATCGGTGCTCATCACCCGCTCGATTACCCGCTTATCGTGCGGCGGCAGCAACTGTCCCCCGGTCGACCAGTAGGCCTTCACCGCGTTGTCGCTGGGCGGGTTGTGGCTGGCCGTAACCATCACACCGCACGCGCAGTGATTGTGCCGCACGGCGAAGGAAAGCTCGGGGGTGCTGCGGTAGCCGTCGAGAAAATAGACGCGGAAGCCGTTGGCCACCATTACCTCGGCGATTAGCTCGGCGAAATGCCGCGAACGATGCCGGGTATCGTAGGCCACGGCACAGCCCAGCGGCGTACCGGCAACGGCCTGCTCGCGCACGTACGAGGCCAACCCTTGGGCGCTTTCGCCCATGGTGCGGTCGTTGATGGCATTGGACCCAATCGGGTACATCCGCCCCCGCCGCCCCCCGGTGCCAAAGGGAATGACGGTCCAAAACGCGTCGTCCAAGGCCTTCCACTGGTTGCCGCGAATATGCTCGGCGAGCAGGTCCAGGTATTCGGCGTAGCGCGGCTCGGTAAGCCAGTTGCGAATGTTTTCGACGGCGCCCGCGGTGAGGTGCCGGGCGCGGCCCGCCTCTTCGACGCGGCTCACCAGGTCGGCAACGGAGGGAGTGGGGCTCATGGGCTTCGTGCAATTCCAGTTGGGACAGGGCCGTGCCCACGGGGGCGGGCAAGCGGGGTCGCGGCAGAACGGCCCGAGGGCCTGGCACCGCGCATTGTGTGGAATTCTAGCCTCGCGACAAGGGCCTGGGCCCAACCGGCCGGGGTACTGCCCGCGCCCAATGGCCCACGCCGACCATTCAGGCCATTCGGGGGCGTGCTTCCGTTAGCCTACCGGAGAATCCTATACTGGGCGGCGACGCACTCGGGGGGGCGTGAGCCCGTGCCCTGGGAACTTGGACCCCTATTGTCCGGCAAGCGACAGGACGGCGTGTGAACGAACCGATCATCAGCGTTTCAGGGCTCCGCGGAGTGATTGGCGAGACCCTGACGCCCGAAGTGGCCATGCGCTATGCCTGCGCGTTTGCCGCCGAGGCACCGGCAGGCCCCCTGGTCGTTTCCCGCGACGGGCGGGCCACCGGCCGGATGCTGGCCGCGGCCGTACGGGCCGGTCTGGAAGCGGTTGGCCGGTCGTGCCTGGATGCCGACGTGGCCGCCACGCCGACCACGGGCGTACTGGTGCGAAGTCTGGGCGCCGCGGGGGGCATCCAGATTTCGGCGAGCCATAACCCGCCGGAATACAACGGGCTCAAGTTGTTCTCGCAAGAGGGGCGCGTGATTCCGGCCGCGGCCGGGGCCAAGGTCATCGAGCGCTACCGTACGGGTCGGCCGGCCTGGGTGCCGCACCAACAGGTGGGGCGCAGCCAGGTGGTCGAGAATTCGATTGCCGCGCACTGGGAACGAATCGCGGCCACGGTCGATATCCAGCGGATCCGCCGCGCCAAGTTCATCACCCTGCTCGACTCGAATCATGGCGCAGGCAGTATTTTGGGGCGCCACTTGCTTGAGCAACTCGGCTGCACTGTGGAGATTGTCGGCGGCATGCCCGACGGCCGGTTCGAGCATCCGCCCGAGCCTCTGGCCGAGAACCTGACCAGTGTGCTGCCGCTGGTTCAGCGACTGGAAGCCCACGTCGGTTTCGTGCAAGACCCCGATGCCGATCGGCTGGCGCTGATTGACGAGCAGGGCCGCTACATCGGCGAGGAGTATACGTTGGCGCTTTGCGCCGACCATGTGCTGGCGCATCACCCCGGCACGGTGGTTACCAATTGTTCCACCAGCCGCATGACCCAGGACCTGGCCGAGAAGTACCGAGTTCCCTACCTGCGCTCGGCCGTGGGCGAGGCCAACGTGGCCGACTTGATGATCGAAAAACGGGCAGTTTTTGGGGGCGAGGGGAACGGCGGCGCCATCGACCCCCGCGTGGGCTACGTTCGCGACAGCTTTGTCGCGATGGCCCTGGTGCTCGACGCCATGGCCGAGCGGCGGCAGTCGCTCAGCCATTGGGTCGGCCAGCTCCCGCGGTACGAGATCGTCAAAACCAAGATCAAGCTGGCGCCCGAGCGCGTGGCGGCGGGGCTCGATGCCCTGGCCCGCGCCTTTCCCGAGGCCCAGTGCGATCGGCTCGACGGCCTGCGGCTCGACTGGCCCGATCGCTGGCTGCTGGTTCGGGCCAGCAACACCGAACCCATCGTGCGGGCAATCGCCGAAGCCCGCACGGTCGAGGCCGCCCAGCAGCTCTGCCGCCAGGCCGGCGAGGTGCTCAAGGGGGTTTGAGTGCCGAAGCGACCGTCTACCTTTAGCTGACACCAGCACATCACTGTTGCAGCTTCAGAATCTCGCGGGCAACCCGTATGTCGTGCAAGGTTCCAGGAAGACTCGTGAACTATAGCGCTTACGCTGAAGCGTATGATTCGCACCGGCGATTTGCGCGGCACTTGGCCGATTTCAACGATAAGGCAAACCACGACCCCGAATTGAGAAGATTGAAATCGATCGCGCGAAACGAACTGCAGGAGCTATACGACCAGATTGCCGCTCGATTCCGATTGCCTTCGATGACGGTGTATATGCCGAAGCGAAAGAAAATCGCAATACGCGGCTGCTTGCTTAACCCTGGTACACCACTTAATGAGATACGAGTTTACCCGATTGTCGGCCCGAATAAACCATATGATCAGTGGAGACCTGTCGATGTTCGGACATCACCAGAATACGACGTGCTCGACACACTGATTCATGAAAGTGCTCACGCTTTGGAAGTTGTACGTTTTGGCAAAGGAGGCCACGGAGCAACATTTCGGCAGGCGTATGACGAGATTGCTGCCTTCGTGATTGATCTTGGGTATGGCGAACTGGTCGGTCGAATCCAACGGCCAGTTGGTGCCGATGTCGATCCATTCGTGCTCGTGGGATTGGTGCTCCTTCTTGTGGTCGCCACTGTCCTATCGCTTTTCTTGCTTATGTGATTCGCGTAGCGTGAATCTCCTGCGTGGCATTTACGTACTGGCGATTGGCTTAAGCAGCTCTGCCGCCAGGCCGGCGAGGTGCTCAAGGGGGTTTGAGTGCGCGGCGAGGCAGCGCCAACGCCGCCCGCCGGGGGGTGCCGACGGGCGGGCTAGTTCGCGCCGGGGTTGCCGCGAGTGCGGGCCGGGCTAGTTCCGCTCCGGCAGCGGCGACTCGTAATCGTCGGGGTGCTCGGCCCCCTCGATCATGAGCTTGGCCGCCTGCTGAATCATCTGGACGGCTTCCGGCGGGAAGGCACCCTCGTCGGTGCTCCACAGATTCAGGGTTCCGCGGCGGCCGTGAGCCTCGATGGGCATGTGCAGGCTGCTCCGCACGCCCTTGCGGCCCATTTGGCCTACGACACCGGCCAGGTCGTCCAGCTTCTCGTTGACCACTGGTTCGTTGGCGACCGCGTATTCGGCCAGCGCCTGGCCCTTGGCCCGCAACACCGTCGATTCGCTGCGAAACACGCCGCGGAATTCGTCGTCTTCCATCATCCGCAGCAGCCGCAGCTTATCGCCGTCGACGTACGAAATGCAGACCCGATCCAGTTGGGGCATCATTTCGCGCAGCTTTTCGCAGAAGAAGTAGAAGTACTTCGGTTCCTCCAGGCTGAGGGCGTGGCGGGCCGCGAAGGCCAGGTCGTCGGAAAACTTCCCGCCGGTCAATCGGTACAGCTCGCGGAACTCGGTCACGCGGGCAATTGGCGGCGGTTCGGGCTGCGTCAGGTCCTGATCGGCCAGGGCCATCTGGAAGAAGCCGATCATCATTTCTTCAAAGGTCTGCTCGCCGAAACGCACCGTGGCCTTCGGGTTCGGATTGTTCAAGTTGTCTTCCGAATTGTCGAAGCGGGCGATCGATTCCAGCCGGGTGCCCTTGGGCATCCGCTTGGGCTGGCTGAGGAAGTACTCGGTTTGCCAGCCAAAATCGTAATGCGGCACATCGAGCAGCACCTCTTCCTCGCCGCCCGGGTAATGGGCCACGAACTTGAAGGCTTTTCCGCGCAGATGCATGTGCGGCATCATCGAGAGCAGCACGGCGTCCTTGCGAAAAACGTACTCGCCGCGCACTTCGTGGTCGTCGGCTCCCGGCGGAATGCGGAACGAGTAATTGGCCGAGCTTTGCACGGCCGCCTCTTGGCGCACCTCGGTCGGGTCGGCGAATACCATGCCCAGCGAGCTGCGATCCTGCTGCGGGCTGCCGTTGGGGGTGTAGTGCATCTGGAAGATCAGTTTCGACCCGGCGGGCACGAAGGTCGCCATGCCTTCGGGCAGGGGGCGCTGGCGAAAGCCGGGGGCATAGGCCGCGATCCACTCGTTGTTCAGCCCGCCGGCGCGGCCTTTCTTGTACTTATCGGGCTTTTGCACGAACACCAGAATATGGTGCACCACGGCCAGGTTGCCCGGCCGCGGCTCGATGGCCTTGATCCACTTGTCTTCGGTAAAGCCCGGATCGACCACGAACATCTGGTAGTCGACCACCCCTTCGGCCGGAACCGCGAACGGTTCCTCGCTCATGTACAGCACCGTGTCGGGCTGGGGAATCGACCAGCCCACGGTGAACTCGGGCGCGGAGGGCAGGTCGGTCGGGTTGCCCTCGGGGGCGCCGCCGTCGACCCAGCGAAACACCAGCTCGCGCTCTTCGTCGCTCAAACGGCAGTCGTTGGCGAATTCACCGAATTGCGGATCGGCGTGCCAAGGAGGCATCCGACGAAGTTCGACCACTTCCCGAATCATGTCGGCCCAACCGGCCGCTTCCTCGTAGCTGGTCAGCGGGAAAGGGGCAATTTGCCCCTCGCGGTGGCACTCCACGCAGCGGCGATTGAAGATCGGCGCGATGTGCTTGGAAAAGGTTACCTCGCCCGTCGCCTGGGCTTTGCGCGAGCGAGTAATCAAGCAGCCCGGCGGGTCGGTCGTGGCCACGCTGATGCTCCGGCCCGCCAACAGTTCCTCGATCGCCACGGCCAGGTCGCGGCGTTTCGGGCTGGCCAACTGGTAGTTTTGGCCGCTGCTGGTGAAGCCGTACTGGTCGTCGATTCGCCCCCGGTAAACGATCTTGCCCGACGCGTCGAGCAGAAACACCTCGGGGGTTCGAATCGCGCCGAACAGATCGGCTACCCGGTGATCGCTGTCGCGCAGCACGGGGAACTCGATTCCGTGAATCCGGGCGTAGGCCGCAAGCTCGGTGGCTGAATCCTGCTGGTTTGAGTCGATGGCGACGAAGGTTAGGCCCTGGTCGGCAAACTCGCTGGCCAGCGCCGCCAGGCGCGGGGCATAGAGCTTGGCCAGCGGGCACTCGATTCCGACAAAGGCCACGACCAGACCCGATTTACCCGCCAACGATTCGAGCGAGTGCTCGCGTCCGTGGAAGTCGCGAAGCGTGAAGCTGTCGACCTTTTGCCCTAACTGCGACGGGCGGGCGACCTTGGCTGCCTGGGCCACCGTGGCCAGCGTAAAGCCCAGGACGAGTGAAAGGACCAGTTGACGCATCGCTCGGTCTCCGTGAATTCGGATGGGACTTGCCGGACCAGGGGCCTTGTTCGAGGTCGCCAGAGGGCGAGCATAACCACACCGCTCGGCTGCCGGGAGCCCAGTCGACGGGCAGTTTTTCCGCCGGCACCCCGGGCGGGGGCTCGCTGAGTAGGTCGCTGCCGATGCGGGATTCTTGAGCACAGAACCGCCAGGAAAGTTCGCTCGCCACCCCGGCGAAGCGCTAAATTGCCTGGATTACCAAGGCCCCTCGTCTCAGTGCTCACTTCGAGGGCCGGTCGGCCCCCTATTTAGCGGTTGGAACCGGTCCAGTACGACTCGGAAAGCTCAGACCCACTCCCAAATTCGTCGCCTGCCGGCCCAACGACCTGGGCCAGGGCCAATAGGTCACGCAGAATTACCCCCAAGAGGGTCAGGGCCACGGCCGTGGCGGCGATGCCCAGCCCACCCAGGGCCGCGAAGAACGGCCGGGCCTGGGCCAGGTCCGATCCGGAAAGCACCACCAAGGTCAGGCCGGCCAGCGGCAGCAGACAGGCCAGGCCGGTTTGCCACCAGACCCGGGTACGGGTTCGCGCCAGGGGCGCCAAATCGGCCTCGCTGGTGCTGTCGGGTTCGAGGAACACCGGGTAGATAAATCGGACGCAAACGAAGGTAATGAGAAAGAACCCCAGCGTTCCCGAAAGCAGACCGCAGAGTACCTGCGAAATCATAAACACCCCCCAGGCCCAGGGCTCGAGCGAACCGGGGGGAGTCACGTAGCGGTCCAAGATGGCGGGAAAGGCAATGCCCGACATGGTCCAGGCCGCCTCGATAATCAGGGCCACGAACAAGCCCATGTCGAGCGTGCGGCGCCTGAGCCAGGTGGGGTCGACGGTGGCGGCAAAGGCTGCCGAGGAATCGGCCCCGTTCGCGACAGAGCCCGCCTGGGTCGGCTTGCGCCCCCTGGCGAAACGAAGGGTTCCGGCCCGGGCGGCCGACAGCCCGGACAGCACGCGGTAATGCAAGAAGATGCCGAGGGTAATCGAGATGCTGTAGAAGACCGAATTCACCGTGACCAACTGATTCCAGAACGCGTGCTGCGCTTCGGCGTTGAGCCAGCGGACGATTAACTGCGAATTGCTGTAGATATTCAGCACGCTTAGCAGCACGTTGGGCAGTACTCCGGCCACGATCAGCGTGGCCAGAGCGCCCGGCCAGGTGCGCAAAAACCGCCGTAAGCGGTGTTTCGGGGGCGCCATCAGGCGCTGGGCTTCGGGCCTAAGACACAGCTCGAGTTGCCGGGCCAGGCTACCGGCACTGGCAAAGCGGTTAAGCGCCGCCGGGGCCAGGCAGCGCGACAGAATGGCGTCGAGGCCCTGAGGACGGTCCGTGGGCAACTGGGCCCAGGCTTGCGGCGCGATGCCGGCCTGGCGCCGCTCGCACATTCGCGAGAGCGTGCCGGGCCGGTCCCCCTCGATCAGCTTGTCTTCAAACGGCCGGGCTCCGGCCAAAAGTTCCCAGAGCACGATGCCCAGCGAGTAAACGTCGGACCGGCCATCCAACTCACCCGGGTCACGGTCGTGCTGGGGGTTGCAGGCTTCCAGTTGCTCGGGCGACATGTAGGCCAGGCTGCCGCCGAAGTAAGCCGCGGGCGAAACGCCCTCCAGCTTTGAACTGAAGCTGATGTTGAAGTCGACCAGCTTCGGCCCGGCGTCGGCGGCCAAGAGCACGTTGGCGGGTTTGATGTCGCGGTGCAAAACCCCTCGCCCGTGCGCGTAATCGAGCGCCGCGGCTAACCGGGCCCCCAGCCAACAGACGGCCTCGGGCCAACTGGCCCGGGCCAAAAAATGCCGGTTGCGCGAGTCGCTGGGAGGAGTCTCGCCCCGGTTGAGCAGTTCGCGGTCGATGGTTTCCAGCAAGATTTGTCCGCGGCGCTGCTGGATCGGCGTCTGGCGAACGGCGTCGACCACCGAGGCCAGCGTGCCGCCGGCCACGTACTGCATGTAGAGCAAGCGGAGCTTCTGATCGGGTAGCACGCGCTGATCGAAGACCCGCACGATGTGTGGGTGGTCGAGCTGAGCCAGGGTCTGCGGCTCGTTCGAACGGCTGGTCGAGACCTTGAGGGCCACGAGCCGCTGCATCGACACCTGGCGGGCCAGATAAACCGTGGCAAACGCCCCGCGCCCCAGCCGCACCAACAGCTCGAAATCGTCGATCTTCTGTCCGGGTTCCAGGTCTTGCAGCGATTGACGGCCCGTGCAGCTTGTCGTCAGGTAGGGGGCTTCCAGCCCGAGCAAGCGGATCAACTCGGGTGCTTGCGCGGGAAAGCGGGCGAAGTACTCTTGTGGGTCGACCTCGATACCCGACTGTTTGCGAATGTGAAACTCTTCGTAGATCAAATCGCAGGGCAGCCGGTCGCGGCCCCCCAGCTCGGGTAGCGCTGCTAGATACTCTTCCAGGCGCCAGGGCGTTCGCCCGGGCTGCCAGCGCTGTTCCAGATCAACCTTGACCAGCTCGTTGAGAACCATTCGCCGCAGGGTCGGGGCCGCATCGGGCAGGAACTGTTCCAGGGCCGGCTCGCTGCCCGAGTTCCAGGCCTCGACCAGGGCATCCGTCTGCCGGCAGAGCAGGTCCCAAACTCGCTGGCTGTCGTCGGCACTTTGGCGATGGGTCGACGAGGAACTCAAGGCTTACCCCTTCCCCGGCAAAATCGGCCCAGCCCGGCGTAACATCGGGGAATAAAACACGCTCCCAACCGGCAGATGACCGTGGCGCCACCGGCCGAGCCGAATGCTTGGCCGGTCAGTTCGGGTCGCGACTTAAAACCGCTGCTGGTTTTAGCACAAACCCGCCCTGCTCGGTATCGCAGTGCGGGGCAAACCCCGCCGGGAACGCGCGGCACGGACCTCTTTGAATAACTAGTTTGGCGGCCAACCCGAACTGGGCTACGATGCCCTCGGCGGGCCACGGCCGGTAGTTTTGCAATCGACCGGAAACCGCACGAGAACCGACGGGGAGCACCCCTTATGAACACGCCCCAAGACGACCCCCTGGCCGCCCGAGTTCGCGCCGGCGATTTGCAAGCGCTGGCCCTGTTTCTCGAAGACCGCCGCCGACCGCTGATGGCCTATATCGAGCGGCACGTGGGGCCGGCGCTGCGGCGGAAGATCGAACCGGAAGATATTTTCCAGGAAGTCAGCGCCGATGCGCTGCGCAGCCTGCCCAACGTGCAACTGGGCGATCGCGACCCCTTCGGATGGCTCTGTCAGGTGGCCGAGCGGCGAATTATCGATGCGCACCGGCACCATTTCGGCGCCCAGAAAAGGGCCGCCGGCCGCGAAGTTTCGCTCGATGCCCCCGCCGGCGGCGCAACCAGCCGGGCTGGCCTGATCAACCTGATGGTTGCCAGCATGACCTCGGCCAGCATGGCCTTCTCGCGCAATCAAAAACAGATCCGCATGATGGAAGCCATTTCGGCGCTGCCCGAAGAGCAGCGGATGGCCCTGCAACTGCGTTACATGGAAGGGCTTCCCTCGAAGGTCATCGCCGACCGGCTGGGCAAAAGCGACGGTGCCGTGAGGGTCATGCTCACCCGGTCGCTGGCCCGCTTACAGTCGCTGTTGGACCCGGGCGATTCTTCGATCGCGGCTTCGTAAGCCAGCGTTTTTCGGACCTAGTGGGCTGTCGCACCGGGCTGGGTTGTCAGGTACCGAGTCTCCGCGAGATGCGATTGCGCACGCGGCCAGTTGCACCCGAGATCGCTCGCTGGGTCTTGCGCCGCTGTGCCCGCGGCGATTTCCCCTCCGCCCGCGGTGGCGCGGTTTTTCGGCGGTGGATAGCGGGCCGTCCACAACCGCCTGTAACAAACCAGGCAGGCCGTCGCTTGGAAGTTTAGTGAGCAACCCTCCCCCCCCTCCGAACCTCGCAGTGGAGAAGACGGACATGCAACGCCGCCCCGTCGTGATCGCGGTCGTCCTTGGTTTCTGGGCCGCCGCCTTTGGAATTGAACTTCAAGACGGGCTCCCTGCCCGCGATGTTTTGGCCGGCTGCTGTGCGGCGGCTGCCTTCACCGTGGTTTTCCGGAGCCAGTCGCTGGGTTTGCGTACTTTCCTGGAACAGCGCCGACAGACGATCCTCGATTCCCAGGCGGCACCCCAGGTGCATTCGGCCGGGCACGAATTGGCGGCGGCTAGCCTGGTTTGCGACGTACCCGCCGCAACCACTCGCCGGACGACACGGAAACCTTCCAACGTGGTTGCCTGTGCGGCCTAGGGCTCGGGGTAGGCGGCAAACGGTCCCCACACGGGCCCAGCGGGGAGAGTGCCCGAACCAAAAAAAGAAGGCTCCAGGAACCTCGTCGCCAGAGAAGGTTCCTGGAGCCCGCGGGGGGAGTAAAAAAGCCCCGGAGAGGAAGAGAGTCTGGGGGCGTCGCCTCTCCGGGGCCGCTCTCGTGGGGGGCGAGAGGAGATGCTTGCAGTTCGGGTCTCCTGAGTTCGACCACTCCCCCGGGGTCCCCGCCCCAGGGCAACTTGGCTGGTTTAGCCGTACATCAGCCTGAGGCGGTTGCCCAGGCCAACTCGGCGGCGGGAGCCACATCGACCAAGTCGATGAACTGGCCCGCCCCGGCGATTCGCCGGCAAGTGTCTTGGCACATCTGCTTCTCGTAGAACGAGCGGACCTGGCCCCGAACGGTCACCATTCCCTGGTGAACCTCGATGGCGAGCCGCCGTAATCCGGGCAAATGTCGTTGCGCCAACTCGGTGGCGAGTCGGCCGTGGAGATCGTGATCGGCGGTGAACACTGTGTCGTCGTAATTCCGTGTGACCATGGCCCGCACTACCGCTCCCGTCGGCTGACAATCAACTCCGAGTGGTGGGTAAAATCACGCTCTTGCTGGATAACCCAGATCGCTTTTCGCGACGCCACCGCCTGGCGTATTGAAAGAGCCTCACCGGGTTACCGTCGCTCGCCTCGGTTTCAGCAGTGGTGTTTTTGGCACCCCCTTGGGCCGCCTCGTCGCCGGGGCGGCACTGCTTGTCGGTTATTCGCGTCCGACAGTTCTTAGCGGATTGCAACCGACGTGCCAGTTAGGAAAAGAATTCCGCACGCAGTTCGCCGTCGAAACCGAATCTATTGCCAGCTCTGCGGTTAGCGACGAGAAATCTGAGGCGGCGGGGGGACTCGCGCCGAGGCAGGCCAGGGTGGTGCTTCCTGGCGTGCCCAAGCGGCTCGCAGCGCATGCACGCCCGCTGAGCAGACACACCCGCCGCCGCGCCGGGCGGTTTACGTTCGCGCTATTGCCGGCGACGGACGGCCCGTAGAATCAGGTCGCGCGCCAGGGCGGCTGCGGCTGGAATTGCCTGATTCTTGAGAAAGAATTCTCAGTTTTCTAATGACCCACCGAACGCATTCATCGGGCAGTCGCCAGGTGTTCTTGCTGACCGGCTGCGCCAGCGGCATCGGCAAACATCTGACCGGCGTGCTGGCCCGGGCAGGCCACCGGGTTTGGGCGTCGGACGTCAACGACGCGGCATTGGAGCAAGTGAGCCGCCAGGAGGGCTGGGCTAATTTCCAGGTCGAGCGGCGGCGACTCGACGTGCGCGACCCGGCGGCCTGGCAGCGTGTGTTGGACGAAGTGGAATCGCGCGACGGGCCGCTCGACGTATTGCTCAACATCGCGGGGGTCGTGCTGCCCGGCTGGGTACACGAGCAGGGGCCCGACCAGGTGCAGCTGCACCTGGAGGTAAACACCTACGGCGTGATTTTCGGCAGCCAGGCCGCGGCCGCGCGGATGGTGCCCCGGCGCCGCGGGCACATCGTCAACGTGGGCTCGCTGGCGGCCGTGGCGGCGGTGCCGGGACTGGCGCTTTATTCGGCGTCGAAGTTCGCGGTTCGCGGGTTTTCGCTGGCCTTGTCCCAGGAGCTGCGCCCTCACGGCGTTGCGGTAACCGTGATTTGTCCCGACGCCGTGGCGACACCGATGGTCGACCTGCAAGTGGATTATCCGCAGGCGGCGCTCACCTTCTCCGGGGGGCGCCTGCTCCAGGTGGACGACGTGGCCAAGGTGCTTCTGGAGCGCGTGCTGCCGAAACGGCCGCTCGAAGTGTTGCTTCCCCGCAGCCGGGGCTGGATGGCCAAACTAACTTCGCTGTGGCCGTCGCTGGCAACCGGCGTGCTGCCGGCGCTTCGAGCCAAAGGCGCGAAACGGCAAGCCCGGATGAAACAAGCCCCCACGGGTTCGGCGTCGGCCGAATAGAAGCCACCCTGGCGGGCGTCGCGCTTGCCCCTACCGTTGTCACGAGGAATCCGGCGTTGGATCCGCAGCTCGACCCGATGAACGCCTGGCGGCGGCGGCTTTGGATTTGCTGCCTGTTGGTTCTGGCGGTTGTCGCCAGTTTCTACCGGGTGGCCGAGAATCGGTTCGTGCGGATCGACGATCAGGCCTATTTGACCGAGAACCCTGGCGTGCAACAGGGGGTGAGCCTGAGGTCGCTCGGCTGGGCCTTTACCACGGGGCAGGCGGGCAATTGGCACCCACTGACCTGGATTACGCATCAAATCGATTGGCAGGCCTTTGGCGGTTGGGCCGGTGGCCATCACCTGGTGAGCTTGGGCCTGCATGCGCTGACCAGTTGTTGGTTGCTCGTTACGCTGCACCGGCTGACGACCCTGGGCCCGCTGCCCCCGCTGGGCAGCGTGGAACGCAACCGGGAATCGCGCCGTGGAAGTCGCGGCCGCTCGGGCCGCGACCACGTGTTGCCCGGCAACGATCCGGCCCCCAGCGAGTTGCTGGTGCGCGACACACTCTGGCCGTCGGCGCTGGTGGCGGCACTGTTCGCCGTGCATCCGCTGCGGGTCGAGTCGGTGGCCTGGGCCTCGGAGCGCAAGGATGTGTTGTCGGCGCTGTTTTGGGTGGCCACCTGCTGGGCCTATTCCCGCTACGTGCGCCGTCCCCACCTGCGCGGCCGCTACCACCTGGTCACTTTCTGGTTTCTCCTGGGGCTACTGTCCAAGCCGATGCTGGTAACCTTGCCGGTGGTTTTGCTACTGCTCGACGTTTGGCCGCTCGGCCGAGTGCCGCTTGCGGCCAACGGGCTGGGTTTCGATCGTCAGCAGGCCCTGTTCGCCCTACGAGAGAAGTTGCCCTGGTTGGCCATGGCGGTCGTGGTGGCGCTCATCACCATCGTGGTTCAGGATCGCGAAGGCGCCGTCATGGCGGCCGGCGCTGTGCCCTGGTGGTTGCGGCTTGCCACCGTGGTGGTGGCCTACGGCGGGTACCTGGGGCTTACGGCTCTTCCGCTGGGGTTGGCCTTCTTTTACCCCCTTCCAGCAGGGCCGGGGGCGGCTTGGAGCACCTTCTGGTTTCAGGCGATCGCTTCGGCCGTGGTGTTAGTAGCCATTTCGTTGCTGGCCTGGCGCGCCCGCCGGACCCGCCCTTGGTTGTTGGTGGGCTGGTGCTGGTATCTCGTCTCGCTCCTGCCGGTGGTCGGCATCGTGAAAGTGGGGGATCAACTGCTGGCCGACCGCTATAGCTACCTTCCCCAGATCGGGCTCTGGATCATGGTGGCCTTCGAGCTCGACGCCCGGTGTTGGGTGCGACCGGCGCTGCGGCGCCCCCTGACGGCCGTATTTCTGGGGCTGCTGGCGATTTGCGGTTGGCTGAGCTGGCGCCAGGTGGCCACCTGGTACGATACCCGTACTTTGGCCGAACACGCCCTGCGGGCTACCCGCCACAATTATGTGGCCCACTACCTGCTCGGAGTGGCCGAGCAGGCCGACGACCGCCCGGACCGTGCCCGGCAAGAGTTCGAAGCCGCTGTAAAGGCGAATCCGCGCTACTATTTCGCCCTCTACGATCTGGGCAAGCTGCAACTTGAAGCCCGGCAGTTCGAGTCCGCCCGGCAGCTTTTTCGGCAGGTAACCGAGGTGCGCCCCCAAAGCCCGCGCGGCTACATCGGGTTGGCGGCCGTGGCGGCCGGCGAGGGAAAGCTGGCCGAGGCCGATCGATACAGCCAACAGGCCTGGGAATTGGCCCCCGACGATGCCGAGGTGTGTCTGCTTCGGGGCGAGGTGCTGCTGGGGCTCAACCGCCCGGAGGAGGCCCTGCCGCTGCTCGAGAAGGCCGAACGGCTCGACCCTCGCTCGGGTCGCGCAGCGGGTCGACTGGCCGAACTACGGCTTGGCCAGGGGCGATTCGCCGAGGCGGCCGCCGACTGTGCCCGGGCGCTCGAACTGGCGCCGGGCGACGCGCGGCTCCAGGCCCTGTCGGGCACCATCTTTGTGCGCCGCAGCCAAATCGCCGAAGCGACCGAAGCCTATCGGCGGGCGCTTGAGCTCGAGCCGGCGCTGGCCGAGGTAGCCAATGACCTGGCTTGGATCCTGGCCACGCATCCAGATGCCGCCTTTCGCAACGGCGTCGAGGCCCTGGAATGGGCTGAACGGGCCTGTCAGGCCGACGGCTTTCAATCGGCCGCGCGGCTCGATACCCTGGCCGCGGCCTACGCCGAACTGGGGCGCTTTCCGGAGGCGATCACCACCTGCGAGCGGGCGATCGAGTGGGCACGCGCGGCGGGCGACGAGGCCGAAGCCCTCGCGCTGGCTCAGCGACTGGAGCTTTATCGGCGTCGCCAACCGTACCGTTCGCCGTAGAATGCATCGGTTTGGCGGGGCCCGCCGATGCACGCCACCAGCCAGCGCGAAGCTGGCCGAGCACCCGATGTCAGGCTGTCCGCAGGAGAGTTGATGATGGCGCCGCTGGACGGGATTCACGTTTTAGATTTGTCGCTCCTGCTGCCTGGCCCGCTGTGCGGCCAGATTCTGCGCGACCTGGGGGCCCGCGTCACCAAGATCGAGCCCCCCTCGCCCGGCGACTACATGGCCCTTTGGCCGCCGATGGTCGGCGACGTATCGGCTACGTATTTTGCGGTCAACCGTGGCAAGACCGTGGTTTCGCTCAACTTGAAAGACCCAAGCGATCGCCAGCGGTTTCTCGAGGACTATGTGCCCTCGGCCGACGTGGTACTCGACGGCTTTCGGCCCGGAGTGCTCGATAAACTAGGTGTGGGATACCGATTGCTGGCCGAGCGGAATCCGGGGATTGTGGTGGCCAGCATTACGGGCTACGGCCAAACGGGTCCCGCCGCGCAGCGCGCCGGGCACGACTTGAACTACCAAGCCATGGCCGGCGTGCTCAGCCTTTCCGGCGGCGACTCGGCCGGGCCGCCGAACCCCCAGTTGCAAGTCGCCGACACCGCGGCGGGTTCCTACGCCGCCGCGATGCTGATTCTGGCCGCCCTGCTCCAGCGGCAGCGCACGGGGCGCGGCAGGCATCTAGATATCAGCATGTCGGAACAGCTGTTGCCACTGATGACACCGACGTACGCCACGTGCCAGGCGCTCGATCAGGTGCCGACCCGAGACGGCGAACTGCTCTCGGGCCGCGCGCCGTGCTACCGTGCCTACCGCACCCAAGATGGCCGGTACCTGACCCTGGGCGCGCTGGAGCCCAAGTTTTGGAGTGCCCTGGTCGAGGCGCTCGGCCGGCCCGAGTTGCTCCAGTGGTCGCACCTGGGCGAGGATGGCCACGGACCTGAGTTGGCCGGCCTGCTGGCCGAGCTCGTGGCTACCCGGCCGCTTGCCGAGTGGGTCGAGCTGCTTGGTCCGGCCGACGCCTGCGTGGAACCGGTACTCGACCTGGACGAGGTTCAGGCCTGGCCGCAATGGCAGGCCCGGGGCAGTTTTCTCCGGGTTACGGCCCCCGATGGCCGCGTTTTGAATCTGCCCAAAATGCCCGGCTCGCTCGCCGGTTTCGAAACGAGCGACAACCAGGGCCCGCCCCCGGGGAAATAATCGCCCGGTTTTCTCGGCGCATTCGGCAGGTCGGTTGGTAGGCCGAACGATTTGCCTCCTAACGACCAGTGGGATTAGACTGCCAAGTAGCGCCCTTGGGGCGCGCGGCCGCTGCCTGCGCCGAGCTGGTGGGCCCTGTGTTTTGGGTTGAGGTGCTCTTTTGGAAAAGCCCCTGTCGCGAGGCCCGGTAGCCGGTTCCGCGCCGACCGCATCGCAAAGCGGCGGATCGCGGCCCCGCGCGCCGGAGAACGACGGCGCGGCCGGCCCCCACTTCGACGGGCTCGCCTCTCCGCCGGAGCGGCTTTCCGATACGGCCGCGGACGATGCCTCGCCCAGCGAGACTCTGGCGCCGCAGGCGGCGATTGGGGCCGCGGCCGCGCCGGGGGTCTCGACAAGTAGCCCTGCTACCGCGCCGGGGGCGCCGCAAATTGCGGGCAACGTGGCGCCGAGACCCGAGGCGGCCATTGCGACGGCCTCGGCGGCCGCTGGCATTCAGCTCGAGCTGGGTTCGGCGGCGCGTGCCAAGCCAAAACCCCTGCCGCCCCCGGCCCCGCCGACCACCGATGGGAAACTGTCGTGGCGCGACCGGCTGCGGCGGCTGACCGTGAAGCAGGCTCTCGAGTCGTGGACCGGATCGCTACTGCTGCACGGCATGTTGTTGGTGCTCTTGGCGATGGTCTCGCTCACGATTCCCAAGGCCAGCACGCCGCAGCGGCTGATTGAAGTGCTCGAGCGCCCGCAAGAATTGCTCAACGAGCGGCTGGAGTCCGACTTGACCCCGTCGAGCCAAGTCTCGCTGGCCGCCTCGGGGGGCACCGTGGGGGCGATGACGCACGGCGAGCCCTTGTCGGCGCCCACCGAGCCGGCGCTCGACCAGGTTACCTCCGACAGCCTGGATGGCCCTACGGTGCGGCTGGCCGATGTGAGTCTCAACACCTTCACCGACGAGCGATTGATTAACGACCTGGGCATGGAGTCGCCCGGCGACCCCTCGGCCGTGGTCGATGGTTACAAACCGGCCATGGACCGGATTACGCAAGAACTGCTGGTGATGCTGGCCAAGGGGCCCGTGCTGGTTACCTGGCTCTTCGATCAATCGGAAAGCATGAAGAACGACCAGCAAGAGATTCGCGACAACATCGAAGAGATTTACGCCGAGATGAAGCTGACGTCGGCCGACGACGGCGACCAACTGTTGACCGCGGTGGCCAGCTTCGGGGCGGAAGTGGCCATGCACACCCGCCGGCCCACCAACGACCTGGACGCCGTTCGCAACGCCATCGACGAGGTGCCGGTCGACCAGTCGGGGGTCGAGTCGATGTGCCAGGCCGTGGTCGAAGTGGTGCGCCAACAGCGCAAGTTCGCCGTGCAAGGGCGGCGGCAATTGGCCCTGATCCTCGTGACCGACGAAAGCGGAGACGATACCGAGCGGATCGAGGAGGCAATCGACGCCGCCCGCGAGGCCAACTGTCGAGTCTATGTGCTCGGGCGCGAAGCGGTATTTGGTTACCCCTATGTGCACGTCGTCTGGACGGATGAAACCACCGGGTACACCTATTGGATTCCAATTCGCCGAGGCCCGGAGACGCCGTTCCCCGAGCTGCTGCAAACCGACGGACTCTGGCGGCGGCGCGATGCCTTTCCCAGCGGCTTCGGCCCGTTTGAACAGGTGCGGCTGGCGCGCCGCACGGGCGGAGTGTTTTACTTGCTGCCGAGCCTGGAATCGAATGTGCTCAACGGGGAGCAGCGCGTTTATGCCTTGGAAGCGATGCGCCCCTACCTGCCCGATCTCGACAGCCGGGCCGATTACGACGCCGAACTGCGGGCCAGCCCGCTGCGCACCGCGCTGCGCGAAGTGATCGAGATTTTGAATCCCTGGACCCAGCCCGAGGTGAACCTGGCCGAGTACTATCCGCTGGAAGGAACCGAATTCGCCAAGTTGGCGGTGCGGGAGCAGGAAAAGTGCCAGGCCTACGTCCGATTCTTACAGGCGGCCGAGGAGCGGCTCGACGGCCTGCGGGGCGAGCGCCGCGAGGAGCCCCTGCCGCGCTGGCAGGCCAACTACGACCTGATGCTGGCCCAGGTCGTGTCCTACCAGGTGCGCGCCTATGAGTACGCGGCCGTCATCGACCGGTTCCTGAGAAACCCCCAGCGCCCCAAAGAGCCGCGCACCAATCACTGGCGGGTGAACCCCATTCCCGACGGAATTACCGCCTCGGAAACGCAAGCGGCCATGGACCGTTCCAAGCGGCTCCTGGGCACCGTGATTGAGTTGCACCCGGGCACTCCCTATGCCGGCCGGGCCGAATGGGAGCTGGCGCGGGGCTTCGGCTGCCAACTGGTCGAGCATTTCCATCCGCCCGACTACGACGACGTGAAGCGCCCCAATTTCTAGATCGGAATGCGCCGAACCGCCACCTCTTCGATTCCGCTCACGACTTGCGAGGGAAGACGTTCGCGTCCACGGCCCTTTGCACTCGGAATCGCCCGGCTTCAGCCAGGTTGGTCGCGTAGATCACGAGCACGTCTTCTTCCACATAATGGCGGAAATCGGCATAGAAGACGCCGTTGCCGCCATTGTGCCAGACGAGCGTCGTACCCCGGCCGGTGGGAGCGATCGTCCAGCCGTAGCCGTAGCTCGACGCGGCCCTCGGCCCTTCGGGCACATGAGGGGTCCGCCAAAGCCGGCGGGCCTCGTCTGCAAGAATGCGGTCTCCTTGCATCGCCTGGTGCCACCGGACCAGGTCCCAGGCCGTGGAAAGAAGTCCGCCGTTGCCCCGCAAGTTCCAATAGGGGCCGTCAGCGGACCAACGCTTCTCGTTGGGCACCCCCCAGTGGCCCCCCAAGCGGTAGCCATGGGCCAGCCGTTCGGCGGGCCAATTCGGAAGTCGGTACCCGGTCTCGTGCAACTCGGCGGGGGTGAGCACCAGCCTGGACAGAGCGGTCTCGTACGATTCACCGCAAGTCAGCTCAATTAGGGCGGCCAGCAGGCTGTAGCCGACGTTCGAATAGTGATGCTCTTTGCCGGGCGGAGACCGGAGCGGCGTAGCAAAACAACGGGCCAGAAACGCTTCGCGAGCTAGCGGCTCGTAGTCATCACCCAGGTCGGGAGCCAGCCCCGCCGTGTGGGTCAGCAACTGATGAAGGGTGATCGCCTGAAACTCGGCCGGGGCCGACGGGAAAAAGGTTCCCAGCGTGTCATCCAGCGAAAGCCGATGTTCCTGGACCAAGCGGAGAACGGCGGCGCTCGTGAACTGCTTGGTCAGCGACCCGATATCGAAGACGGTGTCCGGCGTCCAGGGAATCTGCTGCTCGGCGCTGGCCCAACCATAGCCTTGGGCAAGCTCCACACGGCCGCCCCGGGCAACGACCACCACGCCGCCGAATCCATCGGCGGCCAGTGGGCGGAGTTGGCGATCGAGTTCACTCCCTAGCCCCAAGCTGACGACCGGCGGCCCGCCAACGGCCTGTTTCAGCGTGGGAGCCTGCTGGTCGGGTTGGGGCCCCGGGGAGGCTTCCGGTTGCGCTCGAACAGTCGGCCCTGTAGAAAAGGTCACCACTCCCAGTACGACAAGTAGAACGGGAGTTCGACCGCCGGCGAAGCCGAGCCGACACCAAGTGTTTTCGGTCATGTCGCGAACTCCGGGGGAAATAGCTCCGACCGCACTCGATGGGACCCACTCGGTGAGTGGAATTCTCGGCCACGGTTACCGGATGGAACCAGATCCATCTGACCTCAAATCGAGGTCATCGTTGGCAAGATTCGCGCCGGCGCCAAGGAATTGCTCCTTTACTCGGCATCACGAAAGGACCTCTCGACTTGGCCGGCCCGACTCGCGTTGACCCAGTTTGCCCAATCGTCTTATACTCGGCGCCCAACTGGGGAGCCTCGCGAAACTCAGGGGATGGGACCACGCCGGACCGTTACCAGGTGGAAACCGGCTCATCGCATTGCAGAAAGGGAGTGTCATGGCAACGGCTGGCAAATCGCTCCGGGGGGTACACGACGATATTACCCAGTGCATTGGCAACACGCCGCTGGTGCGCCTGCGGCGCGCGGCCGAGGGCTGCGCGGCGACCGTATTGGCCAAGCTGGAGAACATGAACCCGCTTTGGAGCGTCAAGGACCGCATCGCCCGAGCCATGATCGACGCGGCCGAGCGCGACGGCAAAATCTCGGCCGACACCGTGGTAATCGAGCCCACCAGCGGTAACACCGGCATTGGGCTGGCCTACGTTTGCGCAGCCCGCGGCTATCGCCTGATGGTGACCATGCCCGAGAGTATGAGCCTGGAGCGCCGCCGATTGCTGAAGGCCCTGGGGGCCGAACTGGTGCTGACCCCTGCGGCCGAAGGCATGCCGGGCGCCGTGCGGCGGGCCGAACAACTCGTCGAGGAGAACCAAAACTACTTCATGCCGCAGCAGTTCAAGAACCCGGCCAACCCCGAGGTGCATCGCCAGACGACGGCCGAGGAAATTTGGCGCGACACCGAAGGCGAGGTCGATATCCTGGTCTCGGGCGTCGGAACCGGCGGCACGATTACGGGCTGCGGCGAGGTGCTCAAGGCCCGCAAGAGCAGCATCAAAGTCATCGCGGTCGAACCGGCCAACAGCCCCGTGATAACGCAGAAACTGGCCGGCCAGGAATTGAAGCCCGGCCGACACACCATTCAGGGAATCGGCGCCGGGTTCATTCCCGACGTGCTCAACCTGAAGGTGATCGACGAAGTCGTTCAGGTTCAGGACGACGACGCCATGGAAACCGCGCGGCAGTTGGCCCGGCTCGAGGGCTTCATGTGCGGCATTAGCTGCGGTGCCGCGGCCTGGGCGGCCCTGCAGGTGGCCAAGCGGCCGGAGAACGCCGGCAAGCAGGTCGTGGTCGTTCTGCCCGACCTGGGCGAGCGCTACCTATCGACGAAACTGTTCCCGGAATAGTCGGCTCGCCGAAGAGCGGCATCGTCACGCTCCGGGGTTTTGTCCCTCAGTCGGCCTGCGCCCACCCTCTTGCACGAAAGCAGGGGGGTGAGGGTGCGGAAAAGCGATCGCAAAGGCGCAAGGGCCGCGAAGCCGCAAGGGAGGCAAAGGGCACGACCACCGTGCGGCGGGGGGGCGTGCAACGGCGCCACTGCGCTCTCCCCTTTCCGCCCCGGCGGCAAAGGGCGGGCGTGAGGCTGGGCCGGCGAGATTCGCCCAATCGCACCGCAGCAGCTTTGCGCTCCAGGCTCAAAGCTGGTTTTCGGCACTTGACAACCAGTATTTAGTCTGTCTAAATACTACCCATGCAAGCCATTCGCGGAGACCAGTTGCGCGGCCACCTGGAAAGCCTGGTCCTGGCGGCGCTCGAAGCGGGCCCGGCCCACGGCTGGGACCTCTGTCGGCGGCTCGACACGACCAGTGGAGGGCTGCTCACGCTTCGTGAGGGGTCGCTTTACCCGGCACTCTACCGCCTCGAGCAACAGGGCTTGGTGGCGGCTTCGTGGGACGAAACGGCCCAGGGCCGGCGCGGGCCGCGGCGGCGCGTTTACCGCCTGACCGCGCGGGGGCGGCGACGCCTCGAAACGGCCCGCGGCGAGTGGCACACCTTCGTATCCGTGCTCGGTGGCATCTTGGGAGCGAGCGCATGAGCGATTTACGAAAGTTCGTGGAGCGCATCGTCCGGCCGATTCAAGGCAGCCAAGGGCGCAAGAACCGAATGCGCGCCGATCTGCTCGCTCATTTCGAGCGGCTGGTCGAAGACGAACAACGCGCGCCCGAGGGCGCGGAAGGCGCGCTCGAGCGTGCCCGGGTTCGCTTGGGCGATGCCGCCGAGTTGATCAGCCAATTGCAAGACACCGTGCCGGCGTGGGAGCGCTGGGCCTGCTGGCCTGTGCCGGGGCTGCGGCACCTCGAACGACAGCCGAGCGAGTCCATGTCGCATTTCCTGGCCCGGCAAATCCGGTTTCAACTGATTGCCGGATCGCTCGCCTGGGGCGGGATGATCGCGGCCGCGGTGGCGATGGGTTCGCCCGTGGCTCGGAAATCGCCGCTGACGGGAATTGCGATTGCGATCCTGGTGCAGGGGTACTTGACCGGCGCGCTGCTGCTGACCGACGCCACGCGGCGCTGTTGCCAGGCCTGGCCAGGAGCCGGCCCATCGCAGCGCCGCTTGTTGACCCTGCGTCTGGGCACGTTTGCCCTGGCCCACGCCGGCCTGGCCGCCTTGCTGACCATCGTGATCTTGTCTGCCATGGATCGCACGGCCGGGGGGATGGTCTTCTCGCCGGCCACGGTTTGGGGCAGCGGCGGGTTCGCGGCCCTGGCCAGCCTGCCGCTGTTGGCGGTGCAAGCGTGGTCGGCCGGGCGCCAAGTTCGCCAGTTCGACAACTGGGACGGCCTCGATCTCTCGGCGGAGTAACCCGCAGGCAAGGCCCTTGCAACTCGCCGTGGCCGGCTACTCTTCGTCGTCGCGGAGCTTGGCCAGAATGCTGTAGTCTTCCAAAGTCGAGGTGTCGCCCACGGTCTCGCGCCCCTCGGCGATATCGCGCAGCAGCCGCCGCATGATCTTGCCGCTTCGCGTCTTGGGCAGCGCGCCGGTGAAGCGCACTTCGTCGGGCTGGGCCAAGGCGCCAATCTCCTTGCGAACGTGCTGCTTCAGCTCTTGCCGCAGGTTTTCATCGGGCGTGGTGCCCGAGCGCACCGTGACAAAAACCACCACGGCCTGGCCCTTGATCGGGTCGGGCCGGCCCACCGCGGCCGATTCGGCAACCAGCGGGTGGCTGACCAGGGCGCTCTCGATTTCGATCGTGCTCAGCCGGTGCCCGGCCACATTGAGTACGTCGTCGATCCGCCCCATGATCCAGTAATAGCCGTCCGAGTCGCAGCGGCTGTTGTCGCCCGCCAGGTAGTGGTGGGGAATCTTGCTCCAGTACTGTTCGCGGTAGCGCTCATCGTCGCCCCAAATGCCGCGGAGCATGCCGGGCCAGGGCTTGGTCATCACCAGCCAGCCTCCGGCGCCGGGGCGCACGGGCTGGCCCTTTTCGTCGACAATCGCCGGCACGATGCCGGGCAGCGGCTTGGTGCAGCTTCCCGGTTTGGTGGCAATAGCGCCTGGCAGCGGGCTCATCATGATTCCGCCGGTTTCGGTTTGCCACCAGGTGTCGACGATTGGGCAGCGCCCCCCGCCGATCTTGTGGTGGTACCACATCCAGGCCTCGGGATTGATCCCTTCCCCCACGGTTCCCAACAGGCGCAAGCTGGAAAGATCGCGGCGATCGACCCAATGATCTCCCCATTTGATGAACGAGCGAATCGCCGTCGGCGCCGTGTAAAAGATCGAGACCCGGTACCGCTCGATGATCTCCCAGAACCGGCCTTCGTCGGGCCAGTTGGGGGCGCCTTCGTACATCACCACCGTGGCCCCGTTGGCCAACGGCCCGTAGACCACGTAGCTGTGGCCCGTGATCCAACCGATATCGGCCGTGCACCAGTAAACGTCTTCCTCGCGCAGATCGAAGACCCATTGCATGGTCTTCTTGGTGTAGAGCTGGTAGCCGGCCGTGGTGTGTTTAATGCCCTTGGGTTTGCCGGTGGAGCCGCTGGTATACAAGATGAACAACGGCGATTCGCTGTCGAGCGGCTCGGCCGGGCAGTGGGCGTCGACCTCGTCGAGCAGATCGTGCCACCAATGGTCGCGGCCTTCCTGCATGTGTACGTGCACGCCCAGGCGGCGGAGCACGATGCATTTCTCGACCGTGGGGCTCTTGGCCAGTGCCTCGTCGACGTTCGCTTTGAGCAAAAGCTGCTGGCCGCGCCGCCACCCGCCATCGGCCGTAATCTGGAGCTTGGCCTTGGCATCGTTGTTGCGGTCGGCGATCGACTCGGCTGAAAACCCACCGAAAATCACCGAATGCACGGCGCCGATCCGAGCACAAGCCAGCATCGCAATGGCCAACTCGGGTACCAGGGGCATGTAGATCGAAACCACGTCGCCCTGGCCAATGCCCAGCTTCTTCAGCACGTTGGCGAACCGGCACACTTCGTGGTGCAGCATCTGATAGGTCAGCACGCGCTGGTCGCCCGGCTCCCCCTCCCAGATCAGGGCCGCCTTGTTCTGGCGGGCAGTGCCCAAGTGGGCGTCGAGGCAGTTGTAGCTGGCGTTGGTTTGGCCGCCGACGAACCATTTGGCGAAGGGCTCGTTCCACTCGAGCACGCGATCGAACGGCTTCATCCAGTGCAGCTCGGCGGCCTGTTCGCGCCAAAAGCCTTCGATATCGTCGGCGGCACGCTGCCAAAGCTGCTCGTAGGCGGCCAGGGAACCGATTCGAGCCCGCGCGGCGAACTCCGCGGGTGGCGGAAAGAGCCGCCCCTCTTGCAGGACCGTGTCGACCTGGCCCGACGCGCTTGCCATCTTCACCCCCCCCAAGGGCACAGCCGAAAGAATTTGCCGAAGTGGCGTCCCCCGAGCGGTTTGCGCACGTGGCCTTGGCGCCTTGCGCGGGGGCCGAATTCTACGGCCCTGGCGCTAGGGGTGTCAAACCGCGGGCCGCCCCGCAGGCTACTTGGAGGGCACCCCTGGCAACGTCTTCGATCGGCGATGCCGGCCGGCGGGGCGCAGGAGCCACTCGCGAGCTTGAAAACCACTGCGGCGAAATTCGGCCAACAGCGGCCAGGCCGCGTGTTCGTGGAGTTCGACGCGGTCGCTAGGAGGTTGAACGGCGAAGACTTGGGCCTCGCCCTCGAGCCGGGCCGCGAACCAACGGGCCGGTGCGCTGGAAGCTGCCGAGCGATCGGCCAGGTAAATCGGTCCTTCCCAAGCTTCGTTCCCGGCGCGCAGCGGCGACGGTAGCTGGCCACCGGGCGCCCCGCCCAGTTCCGCCTCGAGCAGTGGTTTTCCCCGTTGGGCCACCGCGAGCCGGCAGGGCCGGGTCGGATACAGTTCGATCTCGGCCAGATCGTAGGGTGTTTGAAAAAACACCCGCTCGCACCAGGCCAACACGCGCGACGAGTGAAAGGCCTGACCCAGCCAGAAACCGGCTGCGTCTTGACTCGTTTGCCTGGCCGACGCGGCGCTGCTGCGGGGAGCGGCGGCCACCGACAGGCTCACCTCGCGAAACGGCCAGCCGCGAAAGCGAGCCGTTACCGAACTGATCAGCAGTTGGGCCAGGCCGTCGCTGGTAAGCGGGCGCAGGCCGAGGCCAGCCAAACGGTCGGTCCAATACCCGGCGTCGGCGGTGCCATAGATCGTGATTTCGCCAACCGGGGCGATCGTGGCGATCCATATCGGCGGCGCGGGTCGGGTGGCGTCGGTCACGGTAGAGGGGGGCTGGCGGAAACCGCCTGGCGTGTGCCGGGAAACAAATTCGATCCGAGGCTGGGTCAATCGCTCCGGCCGCTCAGTCGGGGAGCCGCTTCAAATAAAGGTTCTTGAACCACAGCTTGTTGCCGTGGTGCTGCAGCTCGATTTGTCCCGTCGGAAAAATCGGCTGGCCGCGGTCCCAGTAGTTCTCCATCACCACGTCGTCGGTTACCAGTTGATCGTTCAGCTTCACGCTGACCCGCTCGCCGACCATGCGAATCCAAAAGGTGTTCCATTGGCCAACCGGGCGGTCGGCGCGCACCAATGCCTGGCGCGGGTTCTTTTCATTGTTCCACAGCGAGCCGGAGCCCAAGTTGGCGCCAAGCCCGAAGTAGGGCTCGTGATCGGCGTCCCAAATCTGCACCTGGGGGCTGCCGCGGAGGTAAATTCCACTGTCGCCGGCGGGGCCGATCTTCCAGTCGAGCAGCAGCTCGAAGTTGGCGTAGTCTTCCGCGGTGCAAAGGCTTTCCCCCCGGCCGTCGTAGACCAGTGCGCCGTCCTGCACCGACCAATGTTCACGCATTTTCTCGTCGGCCTTGGCCTGTGCGGCGGCCAGCTCGGCGGCACTCATCTTGGCCCGCGAGAGCGGGTTTCCGACCAGGCCTTTCCAGCCCGACAGGTCCTGGCCGTTGAACAGGGCGACAAAGCCCTCGGGGGGGGTGTTGTCGGGCGGCGAGTCGGCCAGTGCAGTCGCGCTGCAAGCGATTCCAACCAGAAGAGCGACCCCCGCACGCAGAACGTAACGCGCACCGCGATGAAACGGCCCTTGAAGGGCACGGGCTTGGTGAATCACAGACGTTGCTCCGCAAGAGAACTCTTGATACCTGACCGCTTCGCCGGCTGCGCGGGGCGCGAGTTACGTTGGCCAACGGCCAATCGTTTTCCCCGGGCGGCATTATCAGCGCTCGATCCGGGTCTGGCAAGAAACGGTCTTGGCCCGCGCTTGGCATTCGCCCCGCTCGGTGAAATGGAAATGAACTGCTCGGAGATGGCAGGTTTGCGGGCGCTTGGCGGGCGGCGCCGTTCGAGGGCCTGTGGGCGACACAGCTGGTTGAAAAAATTTGCTTCCCCAGCGGCAGGCGTTACAATCCCTGGCCGACGGGGCCCAGGCCAGCGAGGCGCGGCCCCCGGTCGGGCGCTTGGCTTGCACCACGCACCGCCGTCGGCCGTGTCGGTTGCCCTGGTGCCGCACGAAGAAGTTCATCCGGGAGGAACTTGGCAGATGAAAGATCAGGCGAAATACACCGCCCCTCCTTCCGGCTTTACGCGCCGGGCATTCTTCAAGGGGTCGGGTGCCGCCGCGGCAGCCACGATGTTGGCCCACGGCGCCGTCGACGAAGCCCAGGCGGCGACCGCCCTGCTCGAACCGGGGCTCCACGCGGTTTCGTTTACCGTCAACGGTCAAAGCCGGGAAGTGAAGGTCGAGCCCCGCACCACGCTGCTCGAAGCCCTGCGGCTGCAGCTTAATCTCACCGGTGCCAAGCCCGTGAGCGTTGACGGGTCGAGCGGTGCCAGCACCGTGCTGCTCGATGGCAAGCCGGTCTGTGCCTCGACCGTGTTGGCCGTGGAGTGCGCCGGCAAGCGCATTCAAACCGTGGAAAGCCTGGGGGGAGACCAGCCCGATGCGGTACCCCGGGCCTTCGTGCGGCACGATGCCGAGCAGTGCGGTTTTTGCACGCCTGGGTTCGTGGTGGCGGTGCGGGCCTTTCTGGATAAAAACCCCGGGGCCACGGAAGAACAGATTCGCGCCGGCCTGAACGGCAATCTTTGTCGATGCGGCACCTATGCTAACGTGATTATGGCGGCCCTGGACGTCGTCAAGGGAGGACCCCGTGGCTGATACCAAGTACTTCTGGCCCAAACAGGGCACGACCGCGGTCTTGGGAAAAGAAGTCGACCGCATCGACGGCCTGGCCAAGGCCACCGGCGCGGCCAAGTATACCTACGACGTGAACCTGCCCGAGATGCTGATCGCCCGGGCACTGGGCTGCCCGCATGGCCACGCCAAGGTTACGTCGATCGACACGGCGCCGGCCGAGTCCAAGCCCGGGGTGCACAAGGTATACGCCCTGAAAAAGCCGGGCGATGAAATCATGTGGCAGGGGGACCTGGTCGCCGCCGTGGTGGCCGATTCCGAGGGGGCGGCCGTCGAGGCCCTGGCCGCGATCAAGATCGAGTACGAAACCCTCGACGTTTTCACGCAGGAAGAAGACCTGGAAGCCGCCACCAAGGCGGGGCGCGTCAAACCTGCCGGCGGAAAGGTGGCCCTCGCCGCCGAGCCCGGCGACGACGTGGAAGACGAAAAGGCCTGGCAACAGCAGGAAGTCGAGCGGCTGCTGGCGGGCTGCGCGGCCGTCGTCGAGGGGTACTATGGCATTCACGCCATCACGCACATGTGCCTGGAGCCACACGGATCGACCTGCACTTGGGCCGACAACAAGCTGACCGCCTATCTCTCGACCCAGAATGTGACTGGTACCCCGCCCCAGTTCGCGCAAGAGCTGGGCGTGCCGGCTTCGAACGTGGAAGTGGTTTGCGAATACATCGGCGGCGGGTTTGGCTCGAAATTCGCGGCCGACGCCTGGGGCACACTCTGCGGCCAGATGGCCCGCGACGTGAAGCGCCCCGTCAAGCTCATGCTGACCCGCGATCAGGAGCTGAAAGACGCGGGGAATCGGCCCTCGGCCTTCGCCAAGGTCAAGGTGGGCGCCGATAGCGAGGGGGTGGTGCAGATCTGGGACTCGGAGCACTGGGGAACCGGCGGCTTCTCCGGCGGCGGAGTGAGCCACAACGTGGTGCCCTACGTGTTCGAGCCACCCAACTTGCGGCGCAACTCGCTGCAGATCGCCACCAATACCGATCGCTCGCGTGCCTGGCGGGCGCCGAACCATCCGCAGGCGTGTGCCTTGACCGCGACCGCCTACGACGACGTGGCGGCCAAACTCGGCCTGGACAGCTACGACGTGTTCCTGCGGAACCTGAAGCACATTTCCAACGACAAGGCCGAGGTTTACGCGGCCGAGATGGAAATCGGCGCCAAGCTGATCGACTGGAAGGCCAAGTGGCATCCGCACGGCAAGGGCCCCGCCCAGGGAAGCATTGTCAGTGGGCTGGGCATGGCCCTGCACACCTGGGGTGGCGGAGGGCACAACTCCACCTGCCTGGTGAAGATTCACCCCGACGGTGGCGTCGAGGCCTTTCTGGGAAGCCAGGATTTGGGCACCGGCACCCGAACCGTCATCGCCGTGATCTTGGCCGAAACGTTTGGCCTCCCCATCGAGGCCGTCAAGGTGAATATCGGCCGCTCGAGCTACCCGCCCAGCGGGCCTTCGGGCGGAAGCACCACGGTGGGGGGCGTTTCGGAGTCGACCCGCCGCGCATCGCAAGATGCGTGGGCCAAAATCGCCGAGTTGGCCGCCGCCAAACTCGGCGTGGCGGCCGACCAGCTCGAGGCCACCGGGGGGCGCGTGCAGGTGACCGGCGATGCCGCGAAGAGCCTGTCCTGGAAAGAGGCCTGCAGCCTGCTGGGCATGATGCCGCTGGAGGTCAAGGCATCCTTCAATCCCGGCCGCGAAAACCCGCTTTCCAGCTCGGGGGTGGGCGGGATTCAAATGGCCGAGGTCCAGGTCGATCGTGAGACCGGCGTGGTACGGATGAAAAAGTTCGTGGCCGTGCAAGACATGGGCACGATCATCAGCCGCCGTACGGCGAAAAGCCAGATTTACGGCGCCGCGATCATGGGAATCGCCTACTCGCTGTTTGAAGAGCGAATCATGGACCCGGTAAGCGGCGCGTTTCTCAATGCCGAATTGGCCGATTACAAGCTGGCCCGCATTGGCGATATCGGTGAGATCATCATCGAACTATACGAGCCCCAGAGCGAGTATCAGCGCGGCGTCATCGGCCTGGGAGAACCGCCGGTGATCAGCCCTGGCGCGGCCATCTCCAACGCGGTGGCCAACGCGCTCGGCGTGCGTGTGCCCGTCCTTCCGCTTACTCCGCAGCGTGTCCTGGGCGCGCTGGCGAAGGCAAGGAGCTAATCGATGAAAGCATTTGCATACGCCGCCCCCCGCGAAGAAGCCGAGGTGGTGCGCCTGCTCGGCTCGCACTGGGGCGAGACTGAAATCCTGGCCGGCGGTACCGACCTGATCGGCCTGATGAAGCAAATGGTGCTCACGCCCGAGCGGGTGGTGAATATTAAAGAAGTGCGTGGCCTCTCGGGCATTTCCGCCGATTCCGAAGGGGTGGTCATCGGCGCGGTAACCCGGCTCGACGAAGTGCTCGAGCATCCGGCGCTGGAAGCGTATCCCGCGGTGCGGCAGGCCATCGCCGGCATCAACAGCCTGCAGTTGCAATCGCAGGGCACCTTTGCCGGTGAGTTGTGCCAGCGGCCGCGCTGCTGGTACTTCCGCGGCGGCAACGGCCTGTTGGCCGATGGCGGCCGGCTTGTCGAGCAGGGAGACCACCGTTATCACGCCATTTTCGGCAATCGGGGGCCCGCCAAGTTCGTTTCGGCCTCGCGAATCGCCCCGGCCTTGATCGCGCTCGGTGCCCGGGTAAGAGTTCTCGGGCCCGCGCCCGAGGACGAAACCGTTTTCCCGGTCGAGTTGCTTTATCAAACTCCCAGCGAGCCCGGCGAGCGGGAGCTGTCGCTCGAACCCAATCAACTGGTAACCCATGTGTTGCTGCCGCCGGCCGAGCGCTGGCAGAACGCCACCTACGAAGTGCGGCACGGCGCGGGCCCCGATTTTCCGCTCGCGGCGGCCGCGGCCGCGCTGCGGCTGGATGGCAACTGTGTGAGCCAGGCCCGGATCGTGCTGGGCCAGGTGGCTCCGATACCCTGGCTCAGTGCCGAGGCGGCCCAATCGCTGGTCGGTTGGCCGGTCACGCCGGAAACCGCCCGGGCCGCCGGCGAAGCCGCCGTGGCCAGGGCCACTCCGCTGGCCGGGAACGCTTACAAAGTGCAATTGGCCAGGGTCGCGGTCGAGCGGGCCATTCTGTCGGCCGCGGGCCTGGAAACCGGAGGCTTTTAGCCATGCCCTATGTGCGCGATATCGACCCCCGGCCCGAGGTACAGCACGCCCCGTGCCTGCACCTGTTGTCCAAGGGCATGTACGTTACCGGCCAGGTGGTTCCCGATCGCCAGCGCGACGGCATGGGCGACGGCTACTGCTGGTGCAACCTGACCCAACGGGCGCTTGGCCCCGACCAGCAGGTGGTCGACCGGCGCGAATGCGGCCCCGCTCGCTCCTGCTATCAAGCGCGGACCTAGCGGGCTGCGGTCTCCACGCCGAGGTGGAGCGCGCTACGGTCGGGCAGGCTGGATACGCGCACGCGGGAGCCGCTGGCCTTGGGCCGCCGCTTAACCAACCCCCAGCGCCGCGGGTGCCGTGGGCAGCGAATCGAACACCACGCCCGTCGCACCGGCCGGCGTGTGTTCGAAGGGGCTGCAACTGGCCGATCGGTCGCCGAAGCTGATTCCCAGCGCGCGGGCCGACTGGACCGTGGAGCCGTGCGGATCGACCGTCGAGAGCCGGTCGACGGCTTCGGTAATCTTCACGCTGTCGACCAGCGGTGGCTGGTAGCGAACCATCTCGCCGAACCGGCCGTGATGCACCAGCCGCACGGCGTGTACGCCGAATTGCGTGGCCAGCACCCGGTCGAACGTGGTCGGCGGCCCACCGCGCTGCAAATGGCCCAGCACCACGCAGCGTGTTTCCCGCCCCAGCCGCGATTGGATCTCGGCGGCTACCACATTGCCGATTCCCCCCAGGCGGACCTGGCGGTCTTCCTGGCGCCGGTCTTGGGTTACCATGCCGCCGCCAGGTAGTTGCGCCCCCTCGGCCACCACGACCAGCGTGAACCGCTTGCCGTGCCGTTCGCGGTCGATGATTTTTTGGCAAACGTGTTCAAAGGTCCAATCGATCTCGGGCACCAAGATCACGTCGGCTCCACCGGCGATTCCGGCGTGCAGCGCGATCCAGCCCGCGTGGCGCCCCATCAGCTCCAGCACCATAACCCGTTCATGGCTGGCGGCCGTGGTATGCAGCCGATCGAGGGCGTCGGTGGCGCAGGCCACGGCGCTGTCGAAACCGAAGGTAAAAGCCGTAGCCGAAAGGTCGTTGTCGATCGTCTTGGGCACGCCCACCGTGGGTACGCCGTATTCATAGAGCTGCTGGGCAATGGAAAGCGATCCGTCTCCCCCGACGCAGATCAGCCCTGCCAGATTCAGTTGGTCCGCGGTCAGCTTGGCGGCTTCGAGCACCTCGGGATCGATCGTCAGCCGGTCGTCGACGCCGCTCTTGGCGGCGAAACGCCCCTTGTTGGTGGAACCGAGTATGGTGCCCCCCTGGGTCAGAATTCCGGTCGTGTTGCGGTAGTTGAGCGGAATGTAGGTGACCGGGTCGATCAACCCCTCGTATCCCTTGAGGAATCCCAGGCACTCGTAGCCCAATTGGAGCGAGGCTTTCACCACGCCGCGAATCACGGCATTCAGGCCGGGGCAGTCGCCGCCGCTGGTCAGAATTCCAATGCGTTTGTTGGTCCGCGCCATTGCCGCGAGCTCCCGAGAGTGATTCCGCTCAAAGGCCATCGGCCGCGCCACCGCGGCGCGGGTCCGGGCCCGGGAACTCTAGCTCGAAACGGCGCCGCGCGAAACGAATTGCCCTCCGGCCTCGCCTGAGAGCGCCCTGCAACCCGCACCACTCGCACAACCGCGCCCCCCGGGGCGGGAGTGGAGCGGAAAGCTTCTGGTGAGCGGGCGCCCGCCGGGGGTTTTTAGCGCCCGATGAGGCCCAGCCGAAGAATGATTCCCACGGCGGCCCAGGCCTCGCGCGAGTTGATTTTCGACACCCCGCGCTCACGATCGGCAAAGGTAATCGGCACCTCGACGAAGCGGGCTCCCTGCCGACGCAGCCGCCAGAGAATTTCTTCCTGGAACGAATAGCCTCGCGATACCACCTGGTCGAGATCGAGCCGCTTGAGCAGATCGGTGCGATACAGGCGATAGGCTCCGCTCGTATCGCGCACCGGCAGCCAAAGCAGCATCCGCGCATACGTGTTTACGGCCTGGCTCATCAGGTGCCGTTTCCAGGGCCAGCCGTCGATGCGTCCTCCCCTGATGTATCGCGAGCCGATGACCACGTCGGGCGGCGGGCCATCGGCCGGCTGGCTGGCGGCCAAGATGGCCGGCAAGTGGCGCGGGTGGTGGCTGAAATCGGCGTCCATGTTCAGCACCTGGTCGTAGCCGTGCTCGATCGCGTAGCGCATTCCGGCAATCGTGGCGCTGCCCAGCCCGAGTTTTCCCGCCCGGTGCAAACAGTGCACCCGCGGGTCGCGCGTTGCCCGCTCGTCGCACCACCGCCCGGTGCCGTCGGGGGAATTGTCGTCGATGACGAGCAGATCGACCTTGGGCGCCATTTCGAAGATGGCGTCGACCAGCAGCGGCAGATTCTCGATTTCGTTGTAGGTGGCCAGCGTAATCAGCGTGGCGGCCCGGGTCGTCATGGGTCCTCCCTTACCCAAAGGGCTGGGTACCTCGATCAGTCGCTTGCAAACGCCCAAGGGGGCCAGCCGGCGCGTTTCGCCCGCGAACCGCCGCCGGGGCCTTCCCTCGGCCGCCGGGCCCACGGCTATAATCAGCCCCGGCCCGCCGGGGCGAGCGACCAGCGCAGCCCGGCTGAAAAGCCCCCGGCCGCAGCGCGTTTCCCCCCCCGCCGACTGGCTGTGCCCGCGCCGACCGTCGGACCGATCCTTCCCTGGGTTAGTCGAGCTTGAACTTGAACTGCACCGCGAGCGAATCGGCCCTCGACGGTTCGGCAACCTACGGACGCGCCTTCTGGCTGACCTATGCCTCGAACCTGGCGATCATGGTAGCCATCTGCCTGTTGTATCGCTATGCGGACCTGGTTCTGCACCTGGGGGGAGACGAATTTCACCTGGGTTGGATCGTGGGAACCGGCATGGTGGGCAGCCTGCTGATGAGGCTGGTCATGGGCCGAGCCATCGACCACTACGGTACCCGGGCCGTCTGGCTGGCATCCACGGGCGGGTACGTTGTGGCCTGTTTGGGCCACCTGGTCGTGTCACGCTACGACACGCCGTTGATCTATGCCCTGCGGATGCTGTATCAGACGTCGGTCTCGGGCTTCTTCGGCGCGTCGATCACCCATGTATCGCTCAGGTCGAGCCCGGCCAAGATGGCCGAAGTGGTGGGCACGCTCGGCACCTCGGGATTCATCGGGATGATTCTCGGCCCCACCCTGGCCGACGCGATTCTCGGTCCGGGCCCGGTTACGGCCGGCCAGCTTCAAACCGCGTTTCTCACGGCCGCCGCGCTGGGCTGCGTTTCGAGCTTCTGCGGCTTTTTGGCCACTCGGGGTGAGCTCGCGTTGCCGCACTCGCCCCCGATGGCCCTGATTCCCCTCTTGCGCCGCTATCGGCCCAGCTTTTCGCTCCTTGCGATTACAGCCTGCGTGGGTATGGGAATCGGGCTTCCCGGCGTCTTTCTCCGGACCTATCTCGAGGAGCTCCACGTTCCGGGCATTTCGTTCTTCTTCTGGGTCTATGCCGTCGTGGCCTTCGTCACCCGGATGTCGATTCGCCGCTTGCCCGAGCGGTGGGGCATTCCGCCGATGGTGCTGCTGGGCATGGCGGCCCTGGTGTTGGCCACCTGGGGTTACCTGCCGGTGGTTGCGCGGTGGCAGCTTGTGCTGCCGGCGGTGCCGCTGGGAGTGGCCCACGCCTTTCTGTTTCCGGCGGTGATGGCGGGGGGCAGCGGCCCGTTCCCCGATCGCTACCGGGGCCTGGGCACCACGCTGATGCTGGCCATGCTCGACCTGGGGGGCGTCGTCGGCGCGCCCCTGGCCGGAGGCCTCTTGCGGCTGGCCAAGTTCCGGGGGTGGCCCCGTTACCCCTTCACGTTTGTCGTGCTGGGGCTGACTTTCGCCGCGATCACGGCCTGGTACGCGGTTCACCCGGTGCGCCGCGAGCCGCCGCTTCCGGAATCGACCCAGGAGCCGCCGACCAAGCCCTACGGAGCCGACGGAGTCTGAGTGATTACCGTGCCCCAGAGTTCGGCGCCGGCCGACTGGAATCGGGCCATCGCCTCTTGGGCCAAGTAGCGGTCGCTATGTTCCAAGCGAACCACCAAGATGGTGCCGTCGGCCCCCGCGGCCATCGCGGGAACCTCGGGCTCGCAGGCCTGGGGCGTATCGATCACCACCCAGCGAAAGCGGGAGGGAATCTGGGCGAAAAGGTGACCCCAATCGACTTCGCTCAAGTGCTCGAGCCGCAGGGGCACCGAGCTGCCGCTCGGGGCCAACGACATCCGGCGCACCTCGGTCGGCCGGACCACGTCGGACCACTCGGCCCAGCCCATCAGCACGTCGGCCACGCCGCGGTAGCCATCGAGGCCGAAGATGCGCCCCAGAACCGAGTCGCGTAGATCGGCGTCGACCAACAGCACCTCGCCCAGCCCTCGGTCGGCCAGGGCCACGGCCAACTGCGTTACCAGCGAAGTCTTGGCATCGCGCCTTCCAGGGCTGGTGAACAGCCAACTTCGGGCCGATTGTGGCCGGCCGGCCTCGAGCAGCGCGTCTAGCGTGGCCGCGAGTTCTTCCCGGGCGGGGCTGCCTGGCCGGAGGGTAAAGGCACGCCGGTCGGCGCCCCGAGTTGCCAGGCGGGGCGTTCGGCGTCCGGCCCGGCGGTCGGCTCCGGCTCGGCGGGGGACGGCGGTAACCACGTCGCGGTCCCCGGCCGGGGCGTCTTCGGCATCCGCGGGTGCCGGGTGTTGCGAGGATCGCTCGGGTTGATACGCGTCCGAAAACGCGTCGGCCTCTGTTGTTGTCGGGTGCGAAGTTGGGTGGACCGGGTCGTGGGATGCGGAGCGAACGAGCGTGTGCGACGGATCGATCGGCTCGGGCGGCTCATGGGGGGATACTCCTTCTCGGTCGAGAAGCGGATCCTCAATCGGTCCAGATGCGTAGTCGGTCGCCTCTTCAAAAACTGGTTCGTCATCGGCCGTGGAGCGGGTCGCGCCGAACGGCTCAGGCGCGGTCCCCAGTTCGGTCTCGAGCGCCCGTTGCGCCTCGTCCAGTGCCGCCAGAGGGTCGAGCGCCCCCAAAGGGTCGTTGGCGTCGACCAGTTCGGGAAGCGGTTCCAGCTGCCAGGCGGGCTCCGCTGGGCCGGCCGTGGCCATCGCACTTGGCACGGGGGGGACAGTCGCACTCGGCGCAGGCCGGACAGTCGCACTCGGCGCGGTCGCTGGGTCGCCCGCCTTGGCGGCCGCCCGTTGCAGGATATCGCTCAGTCGGCTCATGGCGGGTGCGGTTCCCTGCTGCGGTTCAACCCCGTGAGGCGAGCCAGCCCAGTACCGGTCCTAGCGGGTCTGCTGAAGCTTCTGGAACAGCTTGCGGAAATCGGGCCGCGGCGTCGAGGTCGTTGTAGCCGTGGCCGGTATCGCCGAGGCTGGCTCGGGCGAGGCCGGATTTGTCAAACCCGGTTGTGCCGGGGCAGCCTCTCCGGCCGCCGTTGGCCGCGCCACTCCTCGCCCGTCGGCCCGGGGCTGGCTGGCCGCCACCGCGGATGGCTCGATGGGTACCGTCGTCGGCGGTGCTATCGCTGGCGATGCCGGCGGTGCCGGTGGTGCCGGCGCGGAAATGGACGAGGGAAACTGAGACCAAACCGGCTGCACGGTCCGCGCCGCTAGCATGATGGGCCCTTGGTCGACCGCGACCGTGGCGATCGGCCGCTCGGCGTGCGGCAAGGGTTCGGGCAGGCGATTTGCCCGCGACCCCGACTGCTGAGGAACCCCGGTGAGCCGCGCCGCCTGGTCGGGGCCAACGATCGATTCGGGCAGAATTCGCACCCGCTGAAGCAGGTCGGCCAGATCGCGCCCCTCTGGGCTGTCAACGATTCGCAGCGGTCCCGCGGCCGGCAGATCGGCGAATCGGTCGACCACAACCTCTTCCTCGGCGTAAGCCTCGTCGTGAAACGCGCGCGGCTGCCGGAAGATGAACTCGTACTCGGGCCGAACCGCGGCAGGTGGCTGTCCGTCGTTGAGGCTCTCCAAGTGATCGTCGAGCGCCTCGAGACACTGATCGACGTCGGCCACCGGGTCGGCGATCGAAAGCGGTTCATCGGCCGGTTGACTGCGAATGGGCGCCGCGGCGGTAAAATCTGAATCGTCGGCCCGCTCGAATTCTTCGTCGTCCAGAGTTCCGAACTCGATTACCGACTCAACAGAGCTTGCGGTCGTGGTCGACTCGGTCTCGTTCCAAGGGGCGGGCAGTTGCTGTAAATCGGCCCAGGCTTCGCTAATGCCCGCGGCTTCGATGGGCTTGGTTCCTCCGGCAAAGGCCAAGAGCAGGGCATGGTCGCAAAGTTGGTTGATCAGGCGCGGGTTTCCTTGAGTTGCCTGAAAAACCCGGTCCAGCGCTTGCTCGGTGAACACCGTTTCCGGCAAGGCCCCGGCCTGCTCGATTTGGTAGCGGACGAACTGCCGGCATTCGGTTCGATCGAGAGCGCGGAGATAGCTGCGGCCGGCGATGCGTTGTCCGCAGGCAGCCAGTTTGGGGTGCGCCAGCCTCTCTTCCACGGCCTGGGTCCCGGCCAGCACCGAGCGCACCCGCGGCTGACCGCCACGAGTGACGTTGCCCATGAGCCGAAGTTCCTCGAACAAGGCGAGGGGCAAACCTTGAGCCTCGTCGACCAAGAGCAACAGTCCGCGTTCCGACGTTTCGCGCGAGAGGTAGTCAATCAGCTCCAGCCGCGCCTCGTTCTCGTCGAGCCCGCGGTACTCGCCTCCCAGCTCGAACAACAGCGTCTGCAACAGGGCTCGCCGATCGGCCAGGCGGCCGGCGGCCAAGCCGCAGACTTGAAAGCGCGTGCGAAATTGCTCGGCCAGCAGGGCCAGTAGCAGCGATTTGCCGGTGCCGGGCGGTCCCACCAACAGCCCCGTCCCCTCGTCGCGCTCGATCACTCGCGACAGGGTTTGGCGCGCCGCGTCGATACTGCCGGCCGGGTAATAAATCTCGGGTTGCGGCGTCGCGCGGAAGGGTCGCACCTGAAACTGGAAAAAGCTTTCGTACATCGTTGTCGCCTGTGCCTCACCCCACTCCGACGATTCGACACCCCGTGGGCGCGGCGCGTAGCATCGGCGCCGCACGCTGATTTCCCTGTTCTATGAATCGGCCTGGCCGCGGAGCCAATTCAACCCAAGACGCCTCGCGGCGCTGTAACTCCGCTCGGGCGGCCAGTTTCCTGTTTGAGTCAGCCTGCTTTGGGTAGTTTAAGTAAGTTGGGGCGACCGACTGGCGGGCATCGCCGCATCTTGCGCACCGCAAGCGCCAAGCCAGGCAACAGGCTTCCGGCCGGCGTCAGGCAATCCATCGCTCGGCCGAGTTTCAGCCGCCGGACGAGAGCGCCAGATTCACCAGCTCGGAAAGCGCCTGCCAGGGGGCGGTGAAGATCCGGGCCGCGAAGCCCTCTTGGGTCGCGACCAGCCAGAGCAAGGCCACCAGCGCCGCGACCAGCCAGATTTCGGCCGCCGTTCGAACCAGCACCGCCAAACGTCGATAGGGCAGGGCATGAATGTGAGGAGTTCGTGGCCCCGGCACGGTTACTCGGCCCAGAATCGGTAGGCCCAGGTTCCGTTCGATCTGCCGCACATTCCAAAAGATCGATTGGCCGACCAGGGCCGCTTTCGAGATGACGGCTCCCACTCCGAGCGACCCGGCGGTAACGATCGCCATCAGCCAGGCACGCGCCGAAGTGTCGGGGGTGCGCGGCGAGCGCGGCGCTTCGAGCACCGCCAACCGCATTTGCGCTAGCCCCTGTTGCAGTTGCCAGGCTCGTTTTTCCGTGGCCTCGGCCGCTTCGCTGGCCTCGCGGGCCAACTCGAACTGACGTTTCTTCGTTTGGAAATCGCGGTGTGCCTGCTGCCACTCGAGTTCGGCCGCCCCGTTCACCGCGACCGAAGGCGCCGGCTCGGGCACGATCGCCGGCGCCGCAACCGGCGGCGCGGCCGGCTGAATGGCGGCCAGCATCGCCAATTCTTGTTCCAGTTCGGCGATGGTGCGCTCCACGTCGCGGACCAGCGGATGCAGCGGTGTCATCGTGGCCAGCAGCCGGTGGCGCTGGGCCTTCGACTGGGCCAATTGCTGGTGCAGCGCCTGGCTCGAATCGACGGGCAGAGACTGGCCTGGCGTGGGGGTGGCCTCGGTGTCGGTCGGCGCGGTTTCGGGTGCACTCGCCGCACGGGGCGTGCCTGCCGATCCGTCGGTCAGCCGTTGTTCAACCACCCGCTCCCAGGCCCTTTGGGCCGCTTCGGCTCGTTGCCGGGCCTCTTCGGCCGACCGAGCGGCCGTTTCCCAGGTGCGTTGCGCAGCTAGCTGGGGACGACGGATAAAGCGGTCGGCGTATTGCTCGGCTAGCGCTTCGACCAGGCGAGCCGCGCGCTGTGGATCGGCGTCGAGCACTCGAATCGACAGTTGAAGCGAGCCCGCGGTTGCGTCGTGCCAGGCCTGCACGGTCAATCGCGATCGGAGTAAGGTGGCCCACTGTTGAATGCGTTCGTTGCGAACCAGTCCCTCGCCCAAGCCAAGTTCCTCACTGAGCCGTTCGAGCGCGCCCGAAATCTGTTCGTGAGATTGGGCGGCTTCGACGACTAGCTCGGGCCGCTGCGGGGGAACCTCCCAGCCCGCCGCGGACGACATCAGCCCGGCGGCTCCTAGTTCCTGCTGGTACCGGCCTACGGCGGTATACATCACACGCGTTCGGGTACAAATCGCGGCGCCCAATAGCCAACAGGCCAGGCCCACCACGGTAAACACGTAGGCCCGCCGCGGCAGGGTGCGGCGCCACTCGCTTCTCAGCCAGGATTGGACCCAGGCCATGGAGTACCTTCGCTAGAAGCAGGTCCGGCGGTTCACGGGCACCCCCAGTGGAATCCGGTCGGGCCGAAGACCCTTGGGACGGGATCCCAGCGCTCCGGCTAGCCGGCCCGCCGACACGGCCGCATAATCGACATCGGTGTCACGGTCGATTCGGCTTGAGCCTGTCCCCCGGGGTGTGGGCAGGAGAGGTGTGAAAATCGGGGGTTTTTGGGCCGAAACCCCCTTACCGCTTTGGATGCCCCTATGTTTCGGGTGAAGATCTGTGGCATTACCCGGCCCAGCGACGCCGAGGCGGCCGCTGGCTTTGGGGCCGATGCCATTGGGCTCAATTTCTGGCCCAACAGCCGCCGTGCGGTCACGATCGACGTGGCTCGAACCGTGCTGGCCGTAGTACCGGAACACGTTTGCAGGGTGGCCGTGGTGGTCAATCCAACCCTCGGCCAGGTCGAGCGCCTGCTCGGCGAGCTTCCCATCGACTTGCTGCAATTACACGGCGACGAACCGCCCGAGTTGGCCCACGAAATTGGCGCGCTGGCCATGGCCCCCCGGCGGGGAATCCTCCGGGCCTTCCGTGTCGACGAGGACGTCGCCGCGGTGAACGACTTTGTGCGGCGCTGTGGCGCTCTGGGGGTGGGGTCGCTCTCGGGCGTGCTTTTCGACGCAGCGGCCGGGGCCGACTATGGGGGCACGGGTCGCAAGGGGAACTGGGGGGTGGCCCGAACGTGGGTCCAGGCTCACCCCGAGCTCCCGCTTGTCTTGGCCGGGGGGCTGAACCCGGAAAACGTTGCCGAGGCGATTCACACGGTCGGGCCCGCAGCCGTGGATACCGCGAGCGGGGTCGAGTCTTCGCCCGGGGTGAAGGATCCGGAAAAAATGCGGTTGTTTATCGCGGCCGCCCTGGGAGCTTGGAGCGCCAAACTGGGCCATCCACTCTAGGGAGGGGTGCGGTCGCTTGTCGCGAGTCGTATCGGCCAACTATCATAGTGAGTTCATCGACGGCGTCGCCGTGAGCCGCGGGGCCATCCGTCCATTAGGGGGGTGTGCTGGCCCGGTCTTCGGATTCGGTTCCCCGTACTTCGTCGGCCATTTAACTCGAAGGAGAGTGCAGTGTCGCAGGTAGCCGCCAAGCCCCGTTTCAAAGTCGCCGATATGAGCTTGGCCTCTTGGGGCCGCAAGGAAATTGAGTTGGCCGAGAACGAGATGCCGGGCTTGATGGCGCTGCGCGAGCGCTATGGCCGGACCAAGCCGCTCAAGGGTGCGAAGATCGCCGGTTGTCTTCACATGACCATTCAGACCGCGGTGCTCATCGAAACGCTCGTCGAGCTCGGGGCCGAGGTCACCTGGAGCAGTTGCAACATCTTCTCGACCCAGGACCACGCCGCGGCGGCCATTGCCGAAGCCGGAATTCCGGTCTACGCCTGGAAGGGCGAGACCAACGAGGAATTCGACTGGTGCATCGAGCAGACGCTGTTTTTTCCCGATGGCAAGCCGCTGAACATGATCCTCGACGATGGCGGCGACCTGACCGCCATGGTGCATCAGAAGTATCCCGAACTACTTGGCGGCATTCGCGGCCTTTCGGAAGAAACCACCACGGGCGTGCATCGGCTGTACCAGATGCACGAGCGCGGCGAGCTGAAGGTGCCCGCGATCAACGTGAACGACTCGGTCACCAAGAGCAAGTTCGACAACCTGTACGGCTGCCGCGAATCGCTGGCCGACGGCATCAAGCGGGCCACCGACGTCATGGTGGCCGGCAAAGTGGTCGTGGTCTGTGGCTACGGCGACGTGGGCAAGGGGTGTGCTCACGCCATGCGTTCGCTGGGTGCCCGGGTGATCGTGACCGAGATCGATCCGATCAACGCCCTCCAGGCCGCCATGGAAGGTTACGAAGTGACCACCATGGAAGACGCCGCGTCGCGCGGACAAATCTTTGTCACGGCCACCGGCAACCGCGACATTGTCCGAGGTGAGCACCTGGAGCGGATGCCCCACGATGCCATCCTGTGCAACATCGGGCACTTCGACCTCGAAATCGACATGGCCTGGCTCAACGGCCAGAAGACCGTGCGGAAAATCGAGATCAAGCCGCAGGTCGACCGCTACATTTGGCCCGACGGCCGGGCGCTGATCGTGCTGGCCGAGGGGCGGCTGGTCAACCTGGGCTGCGCCACGGGCCATCCCTCGTTCGTTATGAGCAATTCGTTTACCAACCAGGTCATGGCACAACTGGCGCTCTGGTCCGAGGCCGAGAAGTACCCTCTGGGCGTGCACCGGTTGCCCAAGAAGCTCGACGAGGAAGTTGCCCGACTGCACTTGGACAAACTGGGCGTCAAGCTGACCAAGCTCACCCCGGCCCAGGCCGACTACATCGGCGTGCCCGTCGAGGGGCCCTACAAGCCCGAGTACTACCGTTACTAAACCCTCGCTGGCAGGCCGGAGTACGGGCCGGCCAACGAGCGGGGTTTGACATTCGCACAAGGCTTCGGGATAACTCCCGGAGCCTTGTTTTTTGGGCTGAGGCTCGCCCGCTGCGAGCCGCCCCCCCCGCTTCGTGTGAGAAAGACGGACCGCCATGCCCGATATCGCTGCGTTTCGCGGAGTTCGCTACGACCTGGGCCATGTGGGCTCGCTGGCCGACGTAATCGCGCCCCCCTACGACGTGATCGACGCGGCCCTGCAAGACGCCCTGTACAAGAAACATCCGGCCAACGTGGTCCGGCTGATTCTTAACCGCGACGAGCCGGGCGACAGCACCGGCCAAGAGCGTTACGGGCGCGCGGCGGGCTTTCTGCGGGCTTGGCAAGGCGAAGGGGTGCTGTTTACCGAGTCGGTGCCGGCCGTATACGCCTATCACCAAGAGTTCACCTACGCAGGGCAAACCTTCGTCCGCCGAGGGTTCATGGTCCGGCAGCGGCTCGAACGATTTGGCGAAGGCAAGGTGTATCCACACGAAGAGACCATGTCGGGCCCCAAGCAAGATCGATTGTTGCTCACCCGGGCTTGCCGGATGAACCTGAGCCAGATCTTTGGCCTGTACCCCGACCCGGAGTTGGAAGCCCAAACCCTGGTCGAGCGGGCGATTGCCGGGCAAACGCCGCTCGTGGCCACCGACCACCTAGGAGTCGTTCATCGCCTTTGGCCGTTGACCGATCCGGCCCTGGCGACAGCGCTCAATCGGGTGCTGGGGCCCAAGCCCATGTTTATCGCCGATGGCCACCATCGCTATGAAACGGCCTGCAACTACCGCGACGAATTGGCGGCCGCCGGCCAGCTCACCCCCCAGCACCCGGCGAATTTCGTGCTGATGATGTGCGTGGCGATGAGCGATCCGGGCCTGATCGTGTTGCCCACCCATCGGCTGTTCCGGGGTCTGCCGGCGATGGACTCGGCCGAATTGATTCGCCGGCTGGGCGACTGTTTCAGCACCCGCGTCGCCGGCGAAGGCAGCGACCTGGCACCCACGCTGTGGGAAGACCTGGAAACGCGCGACGATCAGGGCACCCTGGCCCTGTATACCCAGGCCGACGAGCGCTGGGTGCTGGCCACGATTAGCGACGAGGGGCGCCGCCGCATGGCCCAAATCGCCGCCGAGCACAGCGCCGATTGGCAGGGGCTGGGCGTGGCGATCTTGCACCGGCTGATCGTCGAAACCCTATTCGAGGCCCGCGACCTGCCCAAGCCAGGCTACGTTCACCTGGTTTCCGAAGTCGTCGAGGGGCTCGACTCGGGCGAATACCCCCTGGCCGCCCTGGTCATGCCCGCCACGGTTGAGCACATCCGCGTCATTAGCGAACACCAGGAGCGGATGCCCGCCAAGAGCACTTACTTCTACCCCAAGCTGCTCTCGGGGCTGGTGCTGAACCCGCTGGAGTAGTGGCCCGAGCAGCCAGTCCGCGGGGGCCCGGGTTTTGAGCGGGGCGAGTTGACCGCTGTTTCACGTGAAACGGGGTCCGAGCCGGAGGGTGGGAAGGGATAGGTTTCACGTGAAACGCCCAGCTTACCCAACCCCAAGATTGTTTCACGTGAAACCGGCCGCTCGCCATGGGCTCCCCTGCCGAAGCGGTTGAGCCGCTCGGTCGACCGGCCGCCGCTTGCCAACCCCCGCGCGGCCACCGGCACGGTTGAATTGCCATTCTCAGCGGCCCCGCCAGGCGACTAGAATCCCGCCCGCTCGTCTCGTCCCGAGCCCAGCGGTCGGCCGCGAAAGCGGCCCGCCCGGCTCGATCCCAGCGCAAGGCAAATCGCGTGGGTCGAATTCTGTGCGTAGCCAACCAAAAAGGGGGCGTGGGAAAAACCACCACCGCTCTGAACCTGGCGGCTTGCCTGGCTCGGTCGGGCAAGCAAACGCTCTTGATCGACCTCGACCCACAGTGCAACGCCACCAGCGGGCTGGGCCAAAAGCCGTCGGAGCGCCATCCGCTGGTTTCCCGCGAACCGCTGCAACAGTCGCTGGTGCCGGCGGCGATCGAGCGTTTGGAAATTCTGCCGGGAAGCCGCTCGTTTCAAGATGTCGAGAGCCTGGCCAGCCAGGAGGTGCAACACACCAGCACACTGCGCCAACATCTGGCCAGCGGGCTTTCGGCCTACGATTTCGTGTTGATCGACTGCCCGCCGTCGCTGGGTGCGCTGACCCGCACGGCGCTTGCCAGCTCGACCGAGATCCTCATGCCCATTCAGTGCGAGTACTTCGCCATGGAGGGGCTGGCCCAAATGATCGATGTCATTCGCGGGGTGATGCGCGACCGGCCCCAGCGGCTCCAATTCGCCGGCATCTTGCTGACCATGTACGACCCGCGGCTGGAACTGACCCGCGAGGTGGATGAGGAAGTACGCGACTTTTTCGGTGAGATTGTCTTTGAAACCGTGATCCCGCGCGATCCGGCCCTGGCCGAGGCTCCCAGCCACGGCACGGCCATCATCGACTACGCCCCTCGCAGCCGGGGAGCGCGGGCCTACGTGGAACTTTGCCTGGAGGTGCTCGAACGTGAGTAAGGAACGCCGACTCGGACGCGGATTGGAAGCCCTGTTGGGACGGGCCGACGAAGGGCCGCTCGACGCCACCGGCGCACCCGCCCTGCGCGTGGTGGCCGACGACGGCACCCCGGCAGGCGCCGGGCTGGCCCTGGTGTCGGTCGGCCAGGTCGACCCCAACCCGTTCCAGCCGCGTCGCGATTTCGACCCCGCTCAGTTGGCCGACCTGGCCGGCAGCATCCGCGAACACGGCATTTTGCAGCCTCTGGTGATGCGTCGCGCGGGCAACCGCTACCAGATCATCGCCGGCGAGCGTCGCTGGCGAGCCGCCCAACAGGCCGGGCTGGCCGAAGTTCCGGCCCAGGTGCGCGAGGCCGACGATCGGCAAATGGCCGAGATCGCCATCGTCGAGAATCTGCAGCGCCGCGACCTGAACGCGCTGGAGAAAGCCGCCTCGTTCCAGGGCTACCTTTCGCGCTATGGCGGCACCCAGGAGGAGCTGGCCGGCCGGCTGCAGATCGACCGCTCGACCGTGGCCAACCTGATTCGCCTGCTCGAACTTCCCGACACCGTGCAAGAGCTGGTCCGCCGTTCGCTGCTGACACCGGGCCATGCCCGGGCGTTGTTGCCGTTGGGAGACGAGGGCGAACAAGTGGCCTTCGCCGAGCGCATCGTTCGCGAGGGGCTCAGCGTGCGGGCCACCGAGGCCGCCGTGCAGGATCAGATTGCCCAGGCCGACCACGACCCGCTGGGGGTGCTATCGCCTGACGAACAGGCCAGCCTGCGCGGCAAGTCGGGGCGGCGCAAGAGCGGGCATCTGGCCTCGCTTGAACAGCAGCTTCGCACGGCGCTGGGCACCCGGGTCGACCTGCGCGAGAACAGCCAGGGTCGCGGGCGCATCGTGATTCACTTCGCCAGCCACGACGAGTTCGATCGCTTGCAGCGGCACCTGACCCATTCGCCCGGGCGAAGCAAGGCGGGGTAGCAATTGCCCGCGGGGGACCCACTTCCCCGGTAAACCAGCCCCCGCTCCCTCTGGAGGCCGCGGAGCGTGCCGGCCCCAGTTGCAGTGCGTAAGTTCCTGCGGTACGATGCCTTACGTTCACTAGTGCGAACCCAATGGCCGCCGTGCGGTGTCGTACGGCCAGCGCCATGGGTTACCGGTGCAACCGCCGTCGGGGCGTAGCTCAGCCTGGCTAGAGCACCTGCTTTGGGAGCAGGGGGTCGTGAGTTCGAATCTCGCCGCCCCGATTTTCTTTTCAGCCCGCACACCGATCAAGGCGTGGTCCGCGCGACCGGGGCCGAAGGGAAGTGCTCCGTGTGCGACTCTCCGTTGCGCCCGAAATAGATAACGCGACGGCCGCTGATCTGCACGAAGTAGCCCACGCATCCTGCGGCCATCGTCTTGCCAATAAAGTCCAGGTAAGTGTGTTCGTTCTGCTGACTCTGGCGAACGGCTGCTTCGACGGCGGAAATTGAAAACTCCGCGGCAGTCTCGTGAGACTTATGGGGCGTGGAGACTACCAGCGAGTCGCCGTCTGGAAGGTAGTAGGTAATTTCCCGTCGGCTGTAGTCCGCGTGATACCGTTCCACGCCGATCTCGGCGAGCCTGCCGACGATTTCCGGAAAGCTCAGCTCTCCGGTCAATGCCCCCTGCGCGCACCGCTGAATAACCTGCGACTGGTTCGCGTCCATCTTCTACATCGCTCCCGGGAGATTCCTGCGACGGGATTCAATCCACCGGCACGTCTTTCCAGCCGTGCCGACGGACCATGTCCTGCAGCAGGTTGAACAGCTTGGTTTTTTCATTGGGCCTGAGGTGTCCGAAAAATTCGCGATCGTTCTCGTCGGCCAGCCGGGCCAAGGCGGGCACCAGCCGCTTGCCCGCGGCCGTGAGTTCGACGGTTTGATAGCGCCGGTCCTCGTCCGAAACCGAGCGCACTACCAGCTTTTTGCGACAAAGCCTTTCGAGAAGCTTGGAAACCGCCGCTCGCGTCAGGCCGACCGACTCGGCGAGCTGGCTCGGGCAGACCACCCCCGCGTCCCACATTTCCCGCACAAGAACCCACTCGGCGACCGTAACCCCGTGAGCCTCGATCTTCCGCGCGAACGCGTGGGAGACATGGTTTGAGACGAATCGCAGCCAGTAGCCTGCGTGGTCTTCCAGGATGCTCGGTTTCTTCCTCCCCATTTGGCTGCCTATAGTTTCCTAGGAAAGTATAACGGTTGCTCCAGAGGACGTCGATCGCGCGGTGCCCAGGGCAGGTTGGACCTCGAGGCGAGCGAGTCGAGATTGTCATTATCGTGACTTCCTCTCGCCTACCGAAAACGGCCGCTTGCCGTATGCTTCGCCGCTCAGGATTCCAGCGAGAACAGCTTCAACGGCCCTCTCGTCACCCCTACTGAATGTCGCCGCCGCCCCCACGGACAGCGGCGGGGTTGGCTTGGTTTTCCGGCAAGCCACGCACGCGAGTAGAGTTCTTGAGGTTTTCCTGGGCTGCGCGGAGGCGCGAAGGCTCAGAATCGGTCGTGCAAAGCTGGAAACTGGCCGCGGCGTGGCACCGTACTCTCAGGGCACCGCCGCCTGGAAGGTCGCCGCCAGACCGGTTTTCGCTGGCTACCTCGTTCGAAAACCACGGGGGCCGCCAAGGATCGATTAGCGACCCCCGCAGAGTCTGCTGCCCCAGCAATTCGAATTGACCCAACAGCGAGCACCATTGGCCGTGGAGCCGACGTGATCTCGCGGGCGATTCAAGCACTCACTTCTAGCCCGGGTTCGCGCCTGGCATTCGATCGGTTTGGCACATGGATTGCACCCGGAGGGGCTAGTGCGGGGAAGGATTTCCAAACGAAACCGATTCCCTTCGACCTGACCCGCCCAGGGGGGGCTGAGATCATGAGCGTCGCAAGATGTGTGTGTCTGTCCGGGGCCTTGTTCGCAACGCAGGCGTTTGCGCTTTCGGGGGTGCGGGCGGGCGAGCAGACCCGACTGCCGGGCACCATCGTCCGATTCGGAACGATGCACGAAGCGATCGGCCAACAACATCATCAGGGTCGGGCGACGTTTGCCGAACTGCTGAAGCAGCCACACTTTTTTGCCGTTGCGGCCCTGGAAGGGCTGCGCGGCGAAGCGACGGTCGTGGATGGTCAGCTCACGGTAACCAGGGTCGACGCCCAAGGACGCCTGTTGCCCGTGACCGATCCCAACGGCGAACTGCAGGCCACCTTGCTCGTTGGGGGCTACGTCGATTCGTGGTCGGAACATGTTGTGCCCCAAGACGTTCCGGCCGACAAGTTCGACGACTATATCGCCGAGGTAGCTGGGCAGTCGGGTATCGACCTCAGTCAGCCGCTGGTCTTCACCCTGGAGGGAACCTTTCAACACCTCAAGCTGCATGTCATCAACGGCGCGTGCCCTCTGCACGCACGCTTGAAGCAGCTCGATTTGGCCGCGGAAGAGCGGCCCTTCGAGGCGGAGTTTGGCGAAATCGATGGTACGGTCGTTGGCATTTTCGCCAAGGACGCCGTCGGTAAGCTGACGCATCCGGCAACGTCAACGCATAACCATCTCGTGTTCACCGATCCTGCGTCACAGTCCAGAGCCACCGGCCACATCGAACAAGCCGGCATCGGCAAGGGCAGTGTATTGCGGTTTCCGAAGGCAAGGCAGTAGCGGTGTGCGACCTGCGCCCAGGAGTGCACAGATTCGCGCGCTTGGCACATTTTTGACAGCGGACCAGTTCGCGGCTCGTTCGTACTGGTCGGGGGAAACTCGGCTCGCGCCGACCCCCCGACCGCCGAGCGGTTGCCTGCGGGTTTCGCGCGGGGAAAGAGCAAATTCGTTTCTGACCAACAGGGAGCATCGTCCGATGAAGACACCACTTTTCGCAATGGCAGTTGGCGTTGGCTTGCTGGGCTCGATTGTCGCGTCGATCGGCAACCTAAGCGCCGCGAATCCGTCCGAGGCCAAACCCGTTGTTGTGCATCTGTCTAAGTTCACCAATGATTTACACGCCGTTTCCATGGCCCTCAAACTTGGAACTGGCATGCAGGAGAAAGGGGCGTCGGTGGCGCTATTCCTGGACCTCGACGCCGTGCGGCTCGTCGACCAGCGGCAGCCGCTCGACCTGGTTTGGGGCCACGGTAAGCCTGTCGGCGAGCTCTACGATAAGTTCGTCAAGGCGGGCGGCAAGACCCTTGTGTGTCCTCACTGCGCGCATGCAGTCGGATTGGCCCAGGAGAATCTCCGGCCCCAAGCCGAGATTGCAGCAGAGGGCCAAGTGGTCGACGTGATGTTGAACGCGGACAAAATTCTGGACTACTAATAGGGCCTAAGGCTCGCCAAAGCGGTCGGTGCAACGACCGCCCGCCCGGGTCCGAGTTACCTCGCGGCTGCCCGAAGCACAAACGATCGCATTTCGGCCCGGAGTTCCAGGCCGAAAGAACACGTTGGGCTTTCCAGAGCCGCGACACGCCGTTTCGCAAGAAGCCCTTCGGCACCGGGCCTGCCGAAGGGCTTTTCTATTGCATCGCCCCGCGCCGACCCCGCAAAGGCTTGCGCCACCCGCAGATGGTCTGGGCGGGTAGATTCCCCGCGCATCGCTACGGTAAGCTAAGGGTCGCTGGCCCTTGTTTGCTGTGCAAACCTACCCACGCCAACCTCCATGCCCCCCAATCGCCCGCCTGACGACCGAACGTTGCGGCCCGACGTGACGGTGGACTACCGCGGCCCGGCGGAGACCTCGGCGACTCCTGGGGCGACGCTGGCGGCCGCCTCGAGCGATTCATTCAAATCAGGTGCCAGCGATTCCGGTGCGGAGGCCCAGGTCGACCCGCGGCCGCGCACCCCCAAACGCATCGCGTCGTACGAGATTCTCGCGGAGATCGGCCGAGGGGGAATGGGGGTTGTCTACAAGGCGCAAGATCCGCGGCTGAAGCGCGCGGTGGCCTTGAAAGTGATCCTCGCCGGTGGGCACGCGGGCGAGGTCGAACTGGCCCGCTTTCAAATTGAAGCCGAGGCCGTCGCGCGGCTCAGCCACCACCATTTCGTTCAGATTTACGAAGTCGGCTCGGACGAAGGTTTGCCCTTTTTGGCCCTGGAATATTGCGGCGGCGGCAGCCTTGAAGACCGGGTGGTGCGGTCGCCCCTTGCGCCGCACGACGCGGCGGAGTTAGTTGCCAAGCTTGCCGACGCCATGGAACACGCGCACCGGGCCGGGGTGATTCACCGCGACCTGAAGCCGGGCAATATCCTCTTCGACGAAAACGGCGAACCGAAGATCACCGACTTTGGCCTGGCCAAAAAGGTGGGCGAGAACGATAGCCATACTCGAACCGTGTCGGTCATGGGCAGCCTCGGCTACATGTCGCCCGAGCAGGCCAGCGGCCGCACTCGCGAGGCGACGCCGGCGGTCGATCTCTACGCCCTGGGGGCGATTCTGTACCGGCTGCTCACCGGCAAAACGCCGTTCGAGGGTTCCTCGACCGCGGAATCGCTTCAATTGGTCATCCATGGCGTTCCCGTGCCGGTGCGGCGGGTGCGCCCGGCGTGTCCGCGCGACCTGGACACGATTTGTCTGAAGTGCCTGGAGAAATCGCCTTCGGCACGCTACGGCTCCGCGGCGGAGCTGGCCGACGATTTGCGTCGCTTCCTGCGGGGCGAGCCCATTACTGCTCGCGCGGCCACGCCCCTCGAGCAACTGGTCAGTTGGTCGCGGCGCAACCCGCTGCCGACAACCATTGCCTCGGGTGGCGTGGTGATGCTGGCGCTTCTGGCCGGCGCCATGGCCTGGACCACGTACCGCAACTACCGAACGATCGAGACCATTCAGCACCGCGACATGCGGATCCAGGCATTGCGCGGCGAAATCCTCTACCTCGATGAGCTGTTGACCAGCTCCTGCGCGCTGGCGGCGGTAACCGGGGAATCGCGCTGGGAAGATCGTTACCGAAAACACCTGCCCCAGCTCGACGCCGCGATCCGCGAGGCCATCGAACTGGTTCCCGGCGCCGAAGCCGAACTGATCGAGGTGAGCGACGCGAACGCGGCGCTGGTGCGGCTGGAAGATCGGGCGTTTGCCTTGGTTCGGCAAAGCGAGTTGGCCGGGGCCTGGCAGCTCATCAACGGCGACGAATACCGGCGCGACAAGCGCGAGTATGCCGACGGGCTGACCTCGTTCTCCAGCCGGCTGGCAGAGTATTCCAATCGAGCGATCCAAGACGCACGCAGCGAGGCGACAGGGTTTCTCGTCGCGGCGACAGGCCTGGGGAGCCTGGTCGTGGCGATCCTGCTGGTGGGCGCCTACAGCATGCTGCGCGTGCTGCGGGCGGGCTGAAGCCCGCTTGCGGGCGCTTCTGCTCGGGCCTCGTCGCCCCGGCGGCCACCGCTCGACCATCCGGCCGGGATTCGCGAGATTACGCGGGTGGCGCCGGCCGGTCCGGGGTTGGCCACGCCGTCGGCCGCGGCTCGCGGGGCTAGCCAGGCCCGCGGGGGTGATCTTGCCGAGGGAGCCCAGCACCTGGCCGAAATCGCCTTCGACGTGGGCGGGCAAGGCCTAAAGGCGGACCTGCGACCGACGCTTCCGCTGGTGGTTCGCTGGTAACTCTGGCGATCGTGCAACGAGCAGGGCTCGCCGTCCCTGGCCGCGGCAGCCCGTCCGACGGCGGCGTCGCGACTCCCGGGCCTGGGCAAACCTGCCAGGCCCAAGCAATCGGGGTTGTCTTCGTGTCGATTGGCCGTTCCGAGCCGAGGGTGCGGTTCGAGTGCCGCTTTCGGTGAACCATATTCGGCCGGGTGTTGTCCTGGAATCGACTGCCCGAGGCAGGATCAGACCACGGAGTGCGCCTCGCGATGCAAATCAGAAATCTCGAACCCGTGGACCTAGACAGCGTGGTGCAGTTGTCGCTCCGGGCCTGGGAGCCTGTTTTCGCTTCGATCGAACAGAGTCTACAGCCCGAGGTCTATCGGTGTTTTTTTCCCGATTGGCGCGAGGAGCAGAAAACCTCAGTGGAAACGGTTTGTCGCGACCCCGAGGCACACGTTTGGGTCGCGGAATCCGCAGGCCGAATCGCGGGCTTTTCGGCCGTCTATCGACGGACACCCACCTACGGCGAGATCTACATGATTGCGGTCGACCCCGAGTTTCAAAAGTGCCGGGTGGGCGCCCAGCTTACCGAACACTCGGTCGCTTGGATGCAGCAGCAGGGAATCCAAGTGGCCATGGTCGAGACGGGGGCCGACCCCGGCCACGGCCCCGCGCGGCGGCTGTACGAGAGCCAGGGATTTCGCCTTTGGCCGGTGGCTCGGTACTTTCGCTATCTCGCGTAGCACCTTTGGGCCGGCCGGCACCGATCTGGAATTGCGCTACGGCTCCAGGTGCCAGCCGCTGGAATCGGCCACCAGCCGGGTATGGCCCCGAAATTTCTCGTACGTCGTGCGCATCTCGTCGATGGAGTCGAAGTAGCCGACCAGGTGGGCCGCGCTAAAGGTTTCGCCGGCGCGCACGGGCCGTCCGTGAATCTCCTCGATCATCACGATGATTCCACCGGGGCGTTGGCTGCACCAGGCCTCGTACACCACGCTCGGCTGCAGCGTCAGCCCCGCCAGCCAGGGGCCATCCCGGCCGGTTTCGGGATCGCGCAGATGATAGGCTCGAATGAACTGCGCCGGCAGTTGGTGCGTGTCGCGGCGGTAGCCGTACTTCAAGTCGGGCGGAAAGGGCGTGAAAAACTCACGGGCCGGAATTCGCACCCCCTCGGGTCCACTCAAATAGCTTAGGAAGATCTCGCTGAAAGTATCTCCCTCGACATGCCGCACGCAGCCGGGCGTGTCGTTGCGCAGAAACATCTCGGGCGAATCGTTGACGCTTTCCACCTGGTCCATCAGCAGGAAGTAGCGCACGCCGCGGGGAAATACCACCAGTTGAGTCCAGCGCGAGCCGGGCTTGCGGCCCGGGGCGGCGTATTCAAACTGGTAGCTGGTGCGGACGGCGACGAAATCGTCTCCCCGGATTACCTCGGGCTCGACCGGCTTCATCCGGTGGCACAATTGGGGCCCTTCCACCATGCGTTTGCGGTGGCTGGTGCCATGCGCCAGCCGCACATATTCGCGACGGTCGGGATCGGCTTCGTTGGCGTGCCACGAGTAGCGGCCGACGCCGTTGCCGTCGGAGGAGAACACCTGCTCGCCCCAGGCTTCGTCGCTGCCGGCTTCCATGAGCCAGTCGACCACCATCAGGCCGTCGCCCACTTCGCGAAAGCCGGTCGACTTATCGAGAAACGAGCCCTTCTCGATGCCGGTCATCCAGTGTTTGGGCTCGCGCTTGGGAATCACCGCTTCGAGCAGATCGGTCTCGATCTTGATACTCCGGTTGTCCTCGGTCGCCTTGGGCCAAGGGCCCGCCGAGCCAGGCTGCGCGCCGGCCATGGGGGCCGCCCCGCAAAGCGCCAGCGCCACGGCCGCCTGAATCGCGAAACAGAACCGGATATTCCTCATGCTTAATCACTCCCTGCCGGGCCTGAAAACGGGGCGCCCCCGCAGCGCCGAGCCGGCAGTTTACTGCCAGCGGCTAGCAAAGTCATACGTTGCGTGCCAAGCCTCACCAAGGCGCCAGCCCCTGCCGCCGTATGCCCGCGGGGCTTGCTTTCGCGGGTAATAAATCGTACATTTACGATATACGATTTTACGGGTCGATGATTCGAAACCAATCGAACCGCCGCCACGGAGAACCGGAACCTTGGCCAGCCGAAGCTGTTGTTCTAGGGAATCCGCCAGTGAATCCAAAAGTGGCCTGGCTGCCGAGCGGCGAATCGCCCAGCTCGCCAAGGCCCTGGGCCACCCTGTGCGAGTGCGCATCCTGCGGATTCTGGCCAAGCGAAAAACTTGTGTCTGTGGTCAGTTGGTCGACGAGCTGCCCGTGGCGCAATCGACCGTCTCCCAGCACCTCAAGGTGCTTAAGCAAGCCGGACTTATACAAGGCGAAATCGATGGTCCCCGGGTCTGCTACTGCGTCGATCCGGCCGCGCTCGACGAATTGAAGCAGCTCGTGGCCATGCTCTAACGGGCGAAGCCAGCCGAATCGAAGGGGCGGCCAGCCAGGAGTTGGCCGAGCTGTCGGGGCCCAGCTCAGGGATTGAACTTGGCTTTTACTGGGGGCGAAACCGGGGAGGTGCATGATGACCGAGTCACTCAAACAGGCCGTGCAACAGCGTTACGGGGCGATGGCGCGTAGCGGCCAAGGTTCGGATTCGCCCGAGGTTCGCCAGGTGGCGACGGCCTTTGGGTATAGCGACGAGCAGTTGGCCTCCATTCCCGCTTCGGCCAACCTGGGGGTCTCGTGTGGAAATCCCACCGCCCTTGCTCAATTGAAGCCCGGCGAAACGGTGCTCGACCTGGGCTGCGGAGCCGGTCTCGACGTACTGCTCGCCGCTCGACAGGTGGGCCATACGGGTCGGGCCATCGGCATTGACATGACCGCCGACATGCTTGAGCGGGCTCGTCGCGGGGCCCGGCAAATTGGCTTCGACAACGTCGAGTTTCACCAGGCCGAGATCGAAGCCCTGCCGCTCGACGATGCGAGCATCGATTGCGCGATTAGCAATTGCGTGCTGAACCTGGTGCCCGACAAGGCCCGGGCGCTGAGCGAGATTTTTCGCGTGCTGAAGCCGGGCGGCCGCCTGGCGGTAAGCGATATTGCGCTCAAGCGGCCGCTGCCCGACGAGGTTTCCAGCAGTTTGCTGGCCTATCTGGGCTGCATCGGCGGGGCCATTCTGATCGACGAGTACCGTGGGGCCCTGACCCGGGCGGGCTTTCGCGACGTTGCGATCACCGATACGCAGGCCGATCTGACCGTCTACGCCAGCCTGGCACCCGGCCAGGTCGGTTGTTGTTCGCCGGCGGGCCAGGCCGATGCGCTCCCCGTGGTCAACGGCGGCGGTGGATGCTGCGACGGAAATGGCGCGGCGCCGTCGCTGGCCGCGCAATTGGCCGAACTGGTTACGCGCCACGACGTGAACGAGTACGCCGCCAGCGTGAAAATCTGGGCGGTCAAGCCGCCGGAGTAGTGCACTCGCGGGTGTCCGGTCGGCCGGCCCGGCTCGCCCGGGCTAGCTGCGTCGTAGCGGCAGCAGATCTGGGAACAGGTGGTGCAGACGGTGCAGGTCGAGAATCTCACGCAGGCGGTCCTCGCGCTCGTCCCAATCGACCTGTTTGGTCTGAAAAATGGTGAGCAACCAGTCGATGGCCTGGCGGATTTGCTCGTCCGAGGGCCGGGCGTCGTCCAAATCCTCTTGTAATTTGCGAATCCGTTGCGCCGGCTCGATCACGCCGCGCTGATAGGCGGCTTCGTCGAAATTGCGGTTGGGCGTGCAGGCCACGGCTTTCATCACCGAGCCCAGCACCGAGGGTACGTAGTCAGTCACAGTTCGATAAACTCCCGACGAGGCGCTTTTCCGACGGTCTCCCGAGCCGGACCGTCCAGGCGGCCCCGGGCTCCGAGAGCCGATTCTTTAGTATAGTCTCGGCCCCGCCAGAGGCTCCCGGGCCGGTCTAGCCGGCAAATTCGGCGTTGCCGGGCCGGGGGGTTGCCTTGGCGGGGTCGCCCAAGCCGGGGCCGAGCGACCAACTGGCGCCGGGCGGTTAGAATCGAGTCGGGCGACGGTCGCCTTTGAGGCGCACGCGGTTCGCCCACCGAGCAATCCTGTTCGGCAGGGCACTTTCGAAGGGCTTGGGGTTGCGTTCGTGCGGCGACTTTTGACCTTACTAGCCACGGCCGATCGGCGCGAATTGGCCTGGGCCGTGGGGGTCGCGCTTGCCAGCGGGGTGGCCAGTTCGCTGCTCGTAGCCATCATTGCTCAGTGCGCCTCTCGGCCCGCCACGGTCACCTTGGCCTTGGCGGGTTGGTTCAGCCTCTTGGTGCTGCTTGCGCTGTTGAGTCGCATCGCATCGCAATTGCTGCTGATTCATTTGGTTCAGGGCACCGTCTACCGGCTGCGGCTTCAGTTGTGTGGCCGGATTGTCGCGGCGCCCCTTGCGCACCTGGAACGCCTCAGGCCCGGCCAGTTGCTGGCCACACTGACCGACGACGTTCAGGCCGTGGCCGACGCCGTGCAGGGCATGCCCTTTCTGTGCTACAACCTGGCCACGCTGGTGGGGTGCCTGGCATACCTGGCCTGGCTATCGCCCCCGATCCTGATCGGCACCCTGGCGCTGCTGCTTCCCGGGGTAGCCAGCTACCGGCTGGTGGAAGGCTCGGCGCTGGCCGCGATGCGCCGTGCCCGGTTGCGCTACGACACGCTGATCGACTATTTCCGCTCGGTCGTCGAGGGGGTCAAAGAGCTTCAACTTCACCCGCTCAGGCGGCAAGACTTCTTTCGCCGGGGCCTGGAGGCCACGGCCCAAAGCTGTCGCCAGGATCAGTTCCGCGGGCTGGCCCTGTACTCGGTGGCGGGGGCCTGGACCCAGCTTTGGCTAATGCTCTGGCTGGGCCTGCTCTTATTCGCTCTGCCCCGCTTCTGGCAGGTCGATCCGGCCTTGCTCGTGGCCTACTGCTTGACCGTGCTGTATATGTTGCGGCCGGTCGATTTTCTGCTGCACATCCTTCCGGTCGTGGCTCGCGCCGAGGTGGCCCTGCAACAGGTCGAGTCGCTCGACCACTCGCTGCAGTCGGCCAGCACCCCCTCGGCTCGGCCTGCCGAAACAGCCGCATCGCCGCTCGCCCCGGCTACCGGCGTGATGGCGCCCGAGATCGTGCTGGCGGGCGTCACCCACCGCTATGCCGACCAGGGAGGAGAGCATGCCTTCACCCTGGGGCCGCTCGATTTGACCGTTTCCCCGGGGAAAGTGCTTTTTCTCACCGGGGGTAACGGCAGCGGAAAATCCACCCTGGCCAAGGTACTTACCGGGCTCTATTGGCCCGACGAGGGACAAATTCGCGTGGCGGGCCAGGTTGTGGGCGAAGGGGAGCGGGCCAGCTACCGCCAGCTATTCTCGGCGGTCTTTGCCGACGCTCACTTGTTCGACCGCTGGTATGGATTGAACCAGCCGAGCGATGCCGAGGTCGCTCAGCAGTTGGTCCGGCTAAAGCTTTCGGGGCGCGTACGGCTCAGCCCCGAGGGGATCGAGCCGCGCGGCCTGTCGCAGGGCCAGCGGAAGCGGGTGGCGCTGGTTACCGCCCTGCTGGAAAACCGGCCGCTCTACGTGTTCGACGAGTGGGCCTCGGAGCAGGATCCCGAGTTCAAAGAGTACTTCTACCGCTGCCTGTTGGCCGAGCTGCGCGAGCGCGGCAAATCCGTGGTGGTAATCAGCCACGACGATCGCTACTTTCACCTGGCCGACCAACGGGTGAAGTTGGAAGACGGGCAAATCGTCGAGGGGTAGCCGCTTGTGCAAGCATCGGCTGGGCTGCTAGGGGGTTTCCCCTTGGGAATCCGTGCCTGCTGGCGGGCTTGCGGCCGAACTCCTCTCGCCGGCCTTGGAAGCCCGCTGTTCGAGCTCGATCTGCCGCAGGCGTAGTTTTCTCAGGTTGTCCTGGGCGGGCAAATAATCGGGGGCCAGGGCCACGGCCCTTTCCAGCAGTTCGATCCCCTGGGCCACCTCGCCCCGGTTGCCCAAGAGCGTGGCCAGGTTGTTGTAAGCCCGGGCGTCGTTGGGGTTGAACCGGATGCAATCGCGGAACTGCTCGATCGCTTCCGCGATTTTCCGCTGCCCGGCCAAGAGCACGCCGAGTTGAAAGTGGGTTTCGGCGTGATTGGGGCGCGCCGCCTCGGCCACTTTGAAGTGACGCTGCGCGTCGATGGTACGGCGCAGGGCCACGTAGATTACGCCCAGCGAAAAGTTGGTCTCGAACTGGTCGGGAGCCAGCTTGAGGTTTTCCTCGAGAATCACGATGGCTTCGTCGGTCCGCCCCTGGGCGGCCAGTTCGACCGCCTTCTGCACCTGTTGCAGGGCAATGCCCGTCGTGGTCTCGGGAAAGTATTCGTGCTCGCGTTTGCGAAGCACCTGGATTTCGAGAATTCGATCGGGCGGAGCGTCGGGATTGGGAGTGCGAGGTTCGGCCTTGGTCAGCCGGCAGGCCACGTCCAGACCGTCGACAATGCGGCCAAAGACCTCGGTCTTCTCCAGCAGTTTTTCCGCGTTCGAGTTGCGAAAGTTGATGAAGAACTGCGAGCCGTGCACGGCTTTCTCCGTGCCAAGCATGCAGAGCGTTCCACGCAGCGGCAGCCGCCGGCCGGCCGTATCGCGGACGATTTCATATCCCGCGCCGCCGCTGCCATCTCCCTGGGGGCAGCCCACCGTGGCGCCAAAACCGGGCAGCACGCGAAAGAACGGCAGCGAATCGTAATAGTCGTGGTCGACTAAATAGAGAAAGTTCGCCACGGCGTTGGGGGCATCGTTCTCGAATAACTCCACCACCAGGTCGCCCGCCGTGGTGACGATTCGCACCCGCGGCAGGCCTTCGCCCTGCTCGTCGTCCAGGCGATGCTGAGCCTCCTCGGCCAGCAACTTTTCGAAGGCGTCGAGCCGGTCAAAGGCCTCGGGGTCGCCGGGCGGGAACACTTTCTCATCGATGCCGCGCCGCAAGAATTTCCGCGCCGTGGCCACGTCGCCCACGTTCACCGCGCAGTCGACAATCAATTGGTAGAGGGAAGCCTCGGCGGGCACCTTTTCGGCCACGAGCAGCACGCCTTCAAGGGCTCGCTCCAAGCGATCGGCCGCGGCCAGGCGACCGGCCATGTAGGGAATGAATTCGGCCACCTCACGATCCTGGGAGTCGGCCCGGAAGGCCTTGAGCGCCTCGTCCCAGAGCAACTCCAGTTTCTCGTTGCTTTCGTCCGTGGCCTGCTCAATGGCGGCCAGCCGCTCGTCGACTTTTTTCGGGTCGGCCGGCTCCTCGAGGACCTGTCGCAGCTTCGCGCCCGCCTGCCGCCAAGAGTCGAGGGCATCGTGAAACCGTTGGTTTGCGGCCGTCCGCTGCGGCGCGGCCGGCGGTGGCGGGGTTTCGTCGGCGCGGCCCCCCTGGCCGGCGGCGAGCAACCCCAAAAGCGCCAAGCAAACCGATCGCCAAAAGGGTCCGTTCACCAGTACCGCTCCTCGTGCTGAATGCGCTGAAAAAATCGCCGGCCGTTCAAGGAGTGCTCGGCGAGCCCGGGGCCGGAGTGTCGTCCGTGGCGCCACCGCTCGCGGGCAAGGCCTTGAGCTTGGCCAGGTTCCGCTTGGCTTGCTCGTAGTTGGGGTCGATTCGTAGCGCCGCCTCGAGCGTGGCAATGGCCTCTGAATTGCGCCCCAGACGGGCCTGCATGCTGGCCAGGTTGTTGTACCCCTTCACGTCGCGCGGGTTCAGGGCCACCGCCGCCTGAAACCGCTCGGCTGCCTCGGCGAAACGCTCCTGGCCTACGAGCAATACCCCCAAGCGAAAGCTTAGCTCGGGATGTTGCGGCCGTAGCTGAATCGCCCGCTCGAGAAACGGTAGCGCCTCGGGCCCCCGGCCCGCTTCTTCCAGCACCAGCCCCAGCCCCAGTTGCACATCGAACACCTGCGGGTGCTTCTCCGCGAGCGGCTCCAGGATGGCTAGAGCCTGATCCAGCTTCTTCTCGGTGGCCAGGGCCAGGGCGCTGCGCACCTGGTCGAGCACCTCTCCCAGCGTGGTTTTGACCACGTAGGGGTGCGGACGGGCCCGCAGTACCTTGGCCTCGACGATGCGGTCCTCGATCGGCTTGGTGAGCGGTTCGAGCGGATCAGCTCGGTGCAGTCGGGCCGCGACCTCGATCCCCTCGACCACTCGGCCGAAGACCGGCATCTGGCGATCGGCGGCGCTGAGCGTCGAAAAACGATAGTCGATGAAAAACTGCGATCCATGAACCAGGTCTCCCTGGCGCACCATGCTCACCGCGCCCCGCTGATGCAGCCGCGGAGCCTGCGAAGCGTCGTAGCTCAACTCGTAACCGGGGCCGCCGCTGCCGTCTCCCTGAGGGCACCCGGCCGAGGCCCCGAAGGCGGGCGTCACCCGGTAAAAGGCCAACCCGTCGTAGAACCGCTGGTTGACCAGGTTGAGAAAATTGGCGGTCAGGTTCGGTTGCTGATCTTCGAAAAGCTCGATCACGATGTCGCCGCGGGTGGTCTTGAGCAACACACGGGGCAAGTCGTCTTTGGCCGCTTCTTGCTGGCGAAGGGCCGCTTCGGCCTCGACGAGCGGCCGCAACTCGTCGATCTTGAGCAGTAATTGCCGGCTATAGGGTTCCAGCGCCTGCCGATCGTTGGCCCGGCGAAAATACAACTCGGCCCGATCCAGGTCGGCCAACTCATAGGCAGCTCGACCGAGAAAATTGATCAGCCGGATGCTTTCCGGGTGGCGCGGCTCGAGCGAACGCGCGACTCGGTCGGCTTCCTCCAGGCGGTCTTGCTCCACCAGGCGATAACTGGTGCCGAGCAAGAATCGCTCCGCTTCGCGAAACCCCGGAAACTTTTCCAGCGCGGCTTCCGCCACTGAGATCGCCCGGGTAACCTCGGCGTCCATTTCATCGAGCAGGCGCTGCGCCTCGAGCGCCAATTCCGCGCGGCGGTTGGGGTCGGCCTGCTGCGCGGCGAATTCGCGAATCTTGGCGGTGCGCTCGACGATCGCCGCGATCGCGGCCTGAAAGGCCTTCACCTCGGGAGCATCCAACTCGGTCCGCTCGATCTCGGTCGAGGCGTCGAGATCGTCGGAGGCCGCTGCCCCCGGCGGGCTAGCTGGGTCCGTCGGCGCCGGATCGGCGGATGCAGCGGCCGCCGGACCAGGGGGCGAGGCGGGAGGATCTGCGGCCCCAGCTCCCCCCGAAATCGATAGCGCCGCCAGCGCGCAAACCACCGCCCCCAAGTGTCTCCAATCGCTTCCCGCGAGGTGCATGGCTGCCTGCTGCTTTCTGAGAAACTTGCGCCGGGCTGCTCCACGACTGCGACCGAAGTGCCGGGCAACGCCGAACTCGGAATCGCACCCTGGGGATTATACCCCGGTGGTTGGGAGCAAGAGACTCGGCGGATTGCCATCCGAGGTGGGCCACGGCCACCGTTGCGATCGCCATAAACGCTGTATGCTGCCCTCGGGGTAACCTACCTGGGCTCCAAGGACCAACCGCGAATGGCAGCATCGCGCGCGGGCTCGGCCCCCCGGGGCTGCGGTCAACCGGCCGGAGCCTTGTGCCGTGGACGCATCCGGCGGACTTGCAGAACATGCGGTGGTCGGCGGCCGGGTCGAGTTTCCGTCCAAGATGGCTGTCAGAGTGGTTGCGATGCTCCCCCTGGAAGGTTCCTTGACGATCGGCGCTACCGGCTGATAAACTCCTTCCGCGACGATAGTTGCGGATAGTACGGCGGAACCGCGACCGCGTGCCAAACCGGGTTGGTGCACGCGCGGCCCAAACCAATCGGCTGGCCACCAACCACCAGGCCCCCCCGCCTCAGGGAGGGGTGCTGCGTCGATGTTGGTGGCCGTTTTCTTTTTCCAGATCAGGGGTTGATCCACTCCCATGGCAGAGAAATACGTTTACTCGTTTGGTCCCGAAGGCACCGATGGCGACGCCTCGATGCGGAACCTGTTGGGGGGCAAGGGGGCCAACCTGGCCGAAATGACCCGGATTGGCCTGCCGGTGCCGGCCGGGTTCACCATCGGTACCCACGTCTGCACGTACTTCTATGCCCACGATCGCCAGTATCCCGCCGTGCTCCGCGAGCAGGTTCAAACGGCTCTGGCCAAGGTCGAGCGCGAGATGGGGGCCGAGTTCGGTTCCACCAAGAACCCCCTCTTGGTTTCCTGCCGCTCGGGCGCCCGCGATTCGATGCCGGGCATGATGGACACGGTGCTCAACATCGGCCTGAACGACGAGACGGTCGAAACGCTGGCCAAGCTCACCGGAAACGAGCGGTTTGCCTGGGACAGCTACCGCCGCTTTGTGCAGATGTACGGCGATGTCGTGCTGGACATGAAACCGAAGACCAAGACCGATCACGACCCGTTCGAAGAGATTCTCGAAGCCAAGAAGCACAAGGCCGGGGTCAAGGCCGACAACGAGCTCACGCCCGAGCAGCTCAGGGAACTGGTCAAGGAATTCAAGGTGGCGATTAAGAAGGGGACCGGTAAAGACTTTCCGACCGACCCGCACCAGCAGTTGTGGGGAGCGATCGGCGCCGTTTTCGGCAGTTGGATGAACGACCGGGCCGTGGTTTACCGCCGCACCTACGGCATTCCGCACGAATGGGGCACTGCCACCAATGTGCAGGCCATGGTGTTCGGCAACCTGGGCAACGACTGCGCCACCGGAGTAGCGCTGACGCGCGATTGCGCCTTGGGTTCGCCGGGCTTGAACGGCGATTACCTGATCAACGCCCAGGGGGAAGACGTGGTGGCCGGCATCCGCAGCCCAAAGCGGATCGAAGTCAGCCTTTCGCAGGATATGCCCGAGAGCTACCAGCAGCTCTGCGAGATCGGCGTCCGGCTGGAGAAGCACTACAAAGAGGTGCAGGACCTGGAGTTCACCATCCAGCGGGGCAAGGTCTGGATGCTGCAAACCCGGAACGCCAAGCGGACCGGTTTTGCCGCCGTGCGGATCGCGGTCGAGCTGGCCGAAGAGGGGCTGATTACGCCTGAAGAGGCGCTCGAGCCGCGGCGCATTCCGGCCGACGATTTGAACCAGCTCATGCAGCCGATCTTCAACCCCCAGAACAAGGCCGAGGCCCAGAAAGCCGGCCGGCTGTTGTGCAAGGGGATCAACGCGGGGCCCGGGGCCGCCAGCGGCAAGATTTGTTTCCATGCCTCGGACGCCGAGGCCCTGTGGCTCAAAGACCCCAACGTGCAGCTCATTCTGGTGCGGCGCGAAACCAGCCCCGAAGATCTGCGGGGAATGAAGATCGCCAACGGCATTCTCACCGCCTTCGGCGGGGCCAGCTCGCACGCCGCCTTGGTTAGCCGGCAGATGGGCAAGGCCTGTATCGTGGGCTGCGAACCGCTGCGAATCGATTACAAGGCGGCCACGCTCACCGTCGAGGGGCGCACTTTCCGCGAGGGAGATACGATTTCGATCGACGGTTTCACCGGCGAGGTCTTCGAAGGCCAGATCGAAACCCGCCCCAGCGAAATCGTCGAGGTGCTGATCCATAAAACCCTGGCGCCGAAAGATGCCCCCGTCTTTCTCCGCTTCGAGAAACTGATGACCTGGGTCGACAAGACCCGGCGGATGAAGGTGCGGACCAATGCCGACGTGCCGGGGCAGGCCGCCGAAGCCGTGGCCTTCGGGGCCGAGGGCATTGGGCTTTGTCGGACCGAACACATGTTTTTCGACCACATCGATGAATTCCGCGAAATGATCCTGGCGGCCGACCTTGCCGGCCGGGAAAAGGCCTTGGCCAAACTGCTGCCGTTCCAGCGCGGAGACTTCGCCGGGCTGTTTCAGGCCATGGCCGGCAAGCCCGTAACCATCCGGCTGCTCGATCCGCCGCTGCACGAGTTCCTGCCGCACGAGCCGGCCGAGCAAGCCGAGCTGGCCAAGAAGATCGGCACGGTCTCCCCCCAGGAAATTTCCGAACGCGTGCATGCCCTGAAAGAGGCCAACCCCATGCTCGGCCACCGCGGTTGCCGGCTGGGAATCGTCTATCCCGAGATTACGCGGATGCAGGCCCGGGCCATTTTCGAGGCGGCCTGCCAGGTGAAGAAGGCCGGCGCCAGCGTGCTACCCGAGGTGATGATTCCCTTGGCTGGTTTCGCCACCGAATTCAAGAACCAGGAACAGATCGTTCGCGAGACCGCCAAGCAGGTCTTTGGCGAGCAGGGAATCGAGGTCGAATACCTGGTCGGCACCATGGTCGAGGTGCCGCGTGCCGCCGTGTGCGCCGAGCAAATCGCCGCCAGCGCCGAATTCTTCAGCTTCGGCACCAACGACCTGACCCAGACCACGCTGGGGATGAGCCGCGACGACTACGGCGGGTTTATCAACTACTACCGCGAGAACGACATCGTCCCCAACGACCCGTTCCAGACGATCGACCAGGACGGCGTGGGCGCGTTGATGCGGCTGGGCGTGGCCGGAGGTCGCACGGCACGACCCAACCTGAAGATCGGGATCTGTGGCGAGCACGGCGGAGACCCGGCCAGCGTGATGTTCTGCGACCGGATCGGTTTGGACTACGTAAGCTGTTCGCCGTTTCGGGTGCCCATCGCCCGGCTGGCCGCGGCCCAGGCGGTAATCGCCGCCAAGAAAAAATAGCCCTCCGCGCTCAGGCGGCGACCCCCGGATCGTGGTTCGGCAACGCCCCGTGCGCTTGCGAATCGGAGCACGGAGTATTTCGCCGGGGAGGCCTACTTGCCGGCGGCGGGCTCGGTCTCCGGCAGCGGGGCCGGCTCCACGAACCGATCGTTTTCGAGCATGGCCCGCATCCGGCCGGGGATGTCGGTGATGATGCCGTCGATTCCGGCGTCGACCAGCTCTTTTCCCCGGGCCAGATCGTTGACCGTGTAGACCCAGGCCTTCAGCCCGCTGGCGTGAACCAGGGCGATGGCCTCGGGCGAAACGTCGTTGTGGCGCCAACCAACGATGCGGGCTCCCGTGGCCCGGGCCTTTTCGATTTGGGCTTCGGCCAGCGGACCTCGGCCCAGGACCGCGGTGACCAGCTCGGGGTACTCGCCGTGGCAATCAGCCACGTAATCCCAATCGAAGGATTGCACGACGACCTGATCGAGCAGCCCCTTCTGCCTGAGCAGGGCCACGCAGGTTGCCGCGTCGCCCCCTTTGCGCTCGATGAGCGTGGTCGAGCCAGACTGAATCACGTCGAGTGCGTCGGTCAGCGTGGGCAGTCGCGCCCCGGCGAAATCGGCGTGAAACCAGCTACCGGCATCCAGGCCGGCCAGCTCGGCGGCCGTTTTCTCGGTCACTTTAATCCGCGCCGCGCCAAAGACCTGTTCGCTGTTCGTCGTGCGGTCGAGCGTGTAATCGTGCAGCACCACGGGCACCTGGTCGCTACTGTGATAGTAGTCGAGCTCGATCAGGTCGGCCCCCTCGTGCGCGGCTCGCTGAAAGGCGGGAATCGTGTTCTCTGGCGCACAACCACTGGCACCCCGGTGCCCGATGACGAGCACCCGTTTCGATTCCACGAGCTGCGCGGCGGGAATCCGCTCGGCGGCGGCCAGGCGAGCCGGGAAGACGAAGGCCGTCGCGGCAGCGCCCAACAGGGCGGCGGCAAGCCAAGCCGCCGGGCAAGGGTTGGCAAATCGGATCATGCGGGGGTACCTCAGGGAAGGTTTACTACCCGCGAAATTCTAATCAGCCGAACGCCCCAGGGGGATGAAGTTCCCGCGAAAAACCGACCGGGAGGGGGAACGAGCGAGCCCCCCTCCGGGCGCGCTTTTGGGGAGCGCCGCGATCGCATCGGGGGGCGCGGGGGCTTGCCGACCTGCCCCCGGTCCGCCCCGGAAATCGCGGCTAGGTTTCCATCACTTCGGCTTCCTTGGCCTTAGCCAGATCGCCGACTTGGGCCTCGAATTTCTTGGTCAGATCCTGCACGTCGGACTGCACCGATTTGCAGTCGTCCTCGGTCATCGACTTGTCTTTCTCCGCCTGCTCGGCGGCCTTGTTGCCGTCGCGGCGCACATTGCGGATGGCCACCCGGGCTTCTTCGGCCAGCTCTTTGATTCGCGAGACCATCTTCTTGCGAACCTCGGTCGAGAGGGGGGGCACATTAAGTCGAATCACGCGGCCGTCGCTGTTGGGGGTCATGCCCAGGCCGCTGGCCTGAATCGCCTTTTCGATGTCTTTGATCGTTCCGGGGTCGAATGGCCGGATCAGAATCTGGGTCGGCTCGGGCACGCCAATCGAAGCCAACTGTTTGATCGGCGTGGGCGAGCCATAGGCCTCGACCCGGAGCGTATCGACCAATCCCGGGCTGGCGCGTCCGGTGCGAATTCCGGTCAGGGCCTGCTTGTAAACGTCGACCGCTTTTTCCATGCGTTCTTCGACGTCGAAGAGGATTTCATCCGCTGTCATACGCGCTCTCGCTTACGGAATTCAGGCTAGCGGGCTCGCCCTGGGTCCGGCCGGGCATGGCCGGAATCGGCGCACCCGCGCGCCTCAGGGCCGGCAATTTACGAACTCAGCGAATCGGCCAACGCGGCCTCGCTGGCAATGATGGTTCCCACGCGGTCCCCCCGCACGGCCCGCTCGATGTTCCCATCCTTGCGGAAATTGAACACCAAAATGGGCATGTTGTGTTCCATGCACTGGGCGATGGCCGTGGAGTCCATCACTCTCAGGTTTTGTTGCCGCACCGACTGGTAGGTCAATTCGCTGTAAAGGATGGCATGCGGGTTTTTTTCCGGGTCGTCGCTGTACACGCCATCGACCCGGGTGGCCTTGAGCAGCACGTCGGCCTCGAGCTCCAAGGCCCGCTGCGCGGCGGCGGTGTCGGTGGTGACAAACGGGCTACCTGTGCCGGCGGCCAGAATCACTATGCGCCCCTTCTCCAGGTGCCGGCGTGCCCGGCGGCGAATGTAGGGTTCGGCCACGCCGTCCATGCGGATGGCGGTTAGCAGCCGGGTCTCGGCCCCCAGCGATTCCAGGGCGTCTTGCAGTGCCAGCCCGTTCATCACCGTGGCCAGCATGCCCATGTAATGGGCCGTGGCCTCTTGGATGCTCGAGTTGCCCGAGGTGAACTGGGCCCCGCGCAGGATGTTTCCGCCGCCGATGACAATGGCGATCTGCACCCCCTGCGCCGCGGCCCGCACGGTCTGGCGGGCGATAAGCACCACTTCTTCCATGCTGATGCCGCGCTCGCCGGCATGGGCAAAGCTTTCTCCGGAAATTTTCAGCACCACGCGCCCGAAAGCGCGGCGAGCACCCGAATCGTTGGCCATGAACGAGGGTTCCCTGCGGCGGTTAAGGTGGGCCGGCGACAGCGACACGAAGCCGGAACCGTCCGACTACGATTTGCCCAATTGCCAGTGAACGAATCGCTTCAGCTTCAAACCGCCTTCCTGGGCGATTTTCCCCACGGTCTTCTGTTCTTCTTTGACGAAAGGCTGTTCGGTCAAGACCCGCTCGGCGTAGAAGTTGCGCATCCGCCCGTCGATCATTTTGTCGACGATATTGGCCGGCTTGCCTTCTTTCAGTGCTGCTTCGCGGAGAATCTCGCGCTCTTTGGCCACCAGCGCGGGGTCTAAGTCTTCCTTGACCATCGCGGCGGGGCTCATCGCCGCCACGTGCATCGCCAGCTCGTTGGCCAAAGCCTGGTTGTCGCCTTCGATCTCGAACAGCACCCCGTGCGCGCCGGTATGGTGCGAATAGCCGCCGGTGGGCCCGTCAATGCGGGTCATGCGGGCCAGGTTGAACACCTCGCGAATGCGATTGACCAGGTCGTCGCGCACTTCGCCCAGGGTCTTGCCTGGCTTGCTGGGCGAGGGCTGGGAGAACAATTCGTCGGCCGTCGCGGCGCCTGGCCCCAGGGCCAGTTGCTTGGCCAGGTCGTTGGCCAGCGCGACGAACTCTTCGTGCCCCGCCACGGGAGCGCTTTCACACTGCAATTCGACCATGGCGCCGACCTTCTTTCCCAGGTCGGCGTACACGCCCATCCGGCCAAACGCGGTTTCGCGTCCGGCCCGGCCGGCCATGGTTTTCTTGCCCTGTTTGCGCAGGTAATCGATCGCGGCCGCCTCGTCGCCGCCCGTTTCCTGTAGCGCCTGTTTGCACTCCATCATCGGCAGATTGGTCTTTTCCCGCAGGGCCTTGACCGCTGCGGCGGTGATTTCGGCCATGAGAATCGTTCTCCTTCCCCTCGAATAAGATTGGGCCGGTCGCCGGCCCCCACAGGCGCCGGCGGCGCGGCACTTGAATTTGGTACTTCTGCCGCCACGGCAACCGCCGCCGCGGTCACTGCTGTCTGGCCCGCTGCCCCCGCACCGGGGAGGGCCGGAAGCCGCCGGGTTGCGGTCCGCGTTTGGCAGCAATCCTGCCGGCGGGGCGGGCTGCGCCCCGCGGCGCCGTTACTCGACTTCGCCCGGCTTGTCCGCGGCGGTGGGCTGATCGCGACGACCCCGGCCGCTCGGCCCTTCGTGCGAGGCCTGCGACGCCCGGCCTTCAATTACCGCGTCGGCCAGCTTCCGCACGATGAGCTCGATGGAGCGAATGCTGTCGTCGTTGCCCGGAATCGGCAAATCGACCAGGTCCGGGTCGCAGTCGGTATCGATCAGGGACACCGTGGTAACGCCCAACTTGCGGGCTTCCTGCACGGCGTTGTGCTCCTTCCGGGGGTCGATCACTACCAGGCACTCGGGCAGCCGGGCCATGGTTCGCATTCCATTGAGATTGCGAAACATCTTGCGGTGCTCGCGCCGCAGGGCCGATTGCATCTTCTTCGAGTAGCTGGCCAACTGCTCGCCGCCGATCGTCTTTTCCAGCTCTTCCAAACGGCTCAGACGGCTGCGGATCGTGCGGAAATTGGTGAGCGTGCCCCCGAGCCAGCGCTCGTTGACAAACGGCATCTGGCACCGCAGCGACTCGCGCTCGACGGTTTCGGCCGCCTGCTTCTTGGTACCCACGAACAGCACCAGGCTGCCCGACGAGGCCACCTGGCTCAGATACTTGCGGGCTCGCAGCAAACCGCGAATGGTTTCCCGCACGTCGATGATGTGAATCAGGTTGCGCCGGGCGTAAATGTAGGGGCGCATCTTCGGGTTCCAACGACTGGCGCGATGCCCGAAGTGAACTCCCGATTCGATCAGCTCCTTTACCAATACCGTGGCCAAAGCGTCGTTCCTTTGCTGGCAGAGGGCACACCGGCGATGTCGACGCGACCTGGCTTCCAGAGGGGGTCTCTGGCAGCACGCCGCCAGAAACGGGGTTTCCCGTCGGGGCGGGGTCGCGAGGCGTCCGGCGTTCGGTGGTTCGGCCGTTTAACGTGGTTAAAGCAATTGGCACGCGCCCGGTCCGACCATCGGAGCAGGGCCTCGCGCCCCCCGGCAGGCGCCGCGGCGATCCCCGGGAACCCCCGGCCCGCACCCCGACGCTAAACCGGGAAACTGTCAGCACTTTCGGCCGTTCTAAGTGCCGAGTCACGTATGGTATCGGGCGCTTCGGGACCCGTCAACCGACCCCACGGCGACCATCCATCGTTCGGACGGGTCATTGTGCCGGGAAAACCTAGCCGGTTCCTGCGGATTCTCGTGATTGCACCCCCCCGATTGTCGTTTTGGTCCCCCCGGCGCGCGGAGGGTAGGCCCTTTAAGTCGGTTCCAGATTTGACCTTGGTCCCAGCGCGACCTAACTTTTTCCGCCCCCCGAGTCCGGCGCCTGCCGCGGGGGACGGGGTCGGAGTGCATCGACCGCTCAGGAAAGTTGGAAGCCAGCCTTGTCGGCGCAAGCTATCGCCAGGCCACCCCGGAGCGCGACCGGCGGCCGGGCGATGTCCTTGCACAAGGCAAGCGAAGCAACATGAGTTCAACGCTTTCCCAAACCAGCGCGGACCATCCAGTGGCGGGTACTTCGGCCGGCAATCCGGAACAACTGCTGCACGAGCTTTCGGCCTTGGCTCGCGAGCTGCGTGCCGAACTAGCGCCGGGTTCGGCGGCTCGAACCACGCCGCGGTCGGTGTTGGCCCCCGCGCAACTCGATATTGCCCGCAGTTTGTTCAATACCCTGCGGCAAAAGCATGGCGGCACCGCCAAGCACTCGGCCCGAGTGCTGCTCGGCTGTTCCCACTGGTCGGAGCGGCTGGGCATTTCCGACCAGGACCGCGACGCGATCGAGTTGGCGGCGCTGCTGCACGACGTGGGCAAGATCGGCGTACCGGAACGCATTCTGCAAAAGCCCGGCCGCCTGACTCCGGAAGAAGTCGGGGTGATGCAGCGTTGCCGGCAAATGGGCCTGGAACTGGTCAAACGCAGCCTGGCCCTGCCCGACGTTGTCGACGTGGTCTCGAACGTGCAGACCTGGTTCGACGGCTCCAGGTCGGCAGATGGAACGTCGCGAGAAAGCATTCCGCTCGGTTCGCGAATGCTGGCGATTATGGACGCCTTCGACGCCATGACGACCGACCAGTCGTATCGCCCCGCGATGTCGATCGACCGCGCGATCAGCGAGCTCACGCGAAACGCCGGTACCCAGTTCGACCCCGATTTGGTGCGCGTCTTCGCCGAGGCGAGCAACCTCGACCCGCAGCGGCTGCAGGCCGAGGCCGACGACGTGCTGCAGGCCTGGGGCGCTAGCCCCGGCGGTCAGTCTCAGCCCATGCAAACGCTCGACAGCGGGCTGGTGGTGCCAGCCGGCGGGGGCAACCTGTTCCAGCAACACCTGCTGGATACCATGAATGCGGCCGTGCTGTTTGTGAACCAGTCGCTGCGCATTATTTACTGGAATCCGGCCGCCGAGCGGCTCACCGGTTTCAACGGCGAGGCAATGCTGCAGCGCCGCTGGGAGCCCGGCCTGTTGGGAATGCGCGACGAGAAGGGCTACGTCGTCCGTCACGAGGATTGCCCGCTGATCAAGGCGGTCGAGTTGCGGCAGAGCGGTGCCGGCCGGTTCGCCTTTCGCGGCCAGGAACGGCAGATGCTGATCGTCGACGTGCAGGCCACCCCCGTGGTCGGCCCCGACGGGTCGGCCCAGGGGGCGACGCTGCTGTTTCAAGACGCCACGCCGGCCGCGTCGCTCGAATCGCGCTGCCGCAGCCTGTACGAGCGGCTCACCAAAGACCCCCTGACCCAGGTGGCCAACCGTGCCGAGTTCGACCGGGTCTTGGCGCGCACGGTCACCGACCACCAGCAGCGGGACGTGGTTTGCAGCCTGGTGATCTGCGATATCGACCACTTCAAGGCGATTAACGACACCTTCGGCCACCCGGCCGGCGACGAAGTGATCAAGGGATTTGCCCGGCTGCTCGAGCGCTTTGCCCGCGCGGGCGACCTGGTGGCCCGCTACGGCGGTGAAGAGTTCGTCGTGCTCTACCCCGATTGCGATCTGAAAACCGCTACCGAACGGGCCGAAGAGCTGCGCAAGGGCTTCAGCGAACTGACCTATCCGGCCCTCGGCGAGCGCCAGGTTACGGCCAGTTTCGGAGTGACCGAGTCGCAGGCCGAGGACAACCCCGCCACGTTCCTCCGCCGGGCCGACGCCGCACTTTATTGCGCCAAAGACCAGGGGCGCAACGCCGTGGTGCCCCTGACCGGCGGCGGGCAGCGGCCCGACAGCTTGCGATCGAAGTCGGCCGCGGCCGATAAATCGGTGGTGGCCGAGCAGTGGCTGGGCACCAACGTGACCTTGCCGTTGGTGGTCGACAAGCTGCGCGGCTTCGTCGACGACAACCAGATGGAGATCGTGTCGATTCAAGGAAACCACGTCGAACTGCGCACGCAGGCTTCGTGGATCCCCTTCTTGCGCCGCAAAGGTGATAGCGTCTATGCCCTGGTGGTCGACCTGGAACTGGACGAGATCGACACCAAGGGGCCGTCCGATGCTTCGGTTCCTCCCGGCACCGCCACCCGGCTGCACGTGGTGATCCGCACCGCCAACCACCGCGACCGCCGCCGTTCGGCCGCCATTCAACAGGCCAACCAATTGCTGGTTAATTTCCGGGCCTATCTGATGGTTACCGACCTGGGGGGCGGCCCGAAGAGCCCCTCCGTGGCCTCGCTCTTGCGGTAGTCTGGCCGCGCCCCGGTCCTCGTCCCACGGCCAGGGCAGGGTTTCCTTCGGCTGGCATGGTCCCGGGCGGGCACAGCCGGGCCGCGGCCTGATCGGTCTTTTCTCGAGTATGCTTGCCCCCAAACCGGGCGCGGTACACTGGCCCCCGCTTGGCGGGCGCGCGGTCCGCGGCGACCCAGCAAACCGGGGCCGATCGGGAACCCGCATTCTGGCCGGCCGAGCGAGAACCTGGATTATTAAGCGGACGAGGAGCATGCCCCATGTCCAGTGAAGCAGTCTGGTACTACGCCCGGGGTGGCCAATCGGTCGGGCCCGTCACCCTGGAAGAACTGCGTCGCCAACTACCCACCGCCGGCGGCGCCAGCACGCTGGTTTACGGACCGGGGCTCGCCAGTTGGGTCGAGGCGCGCCACGTTCCGGGGCTCTCCGGCACCAGCCGAGACCAAGACAGCCCGCCGCCGCCTCCGACCGTGCGCCGCGCTGACGAAATCGACTACGAAATCTTCGGCAGCGAGATGCAGTTCGTCGAGGTAACTCTCGACCCGGGCGAAATGGTCGTCGCCGAGGCCGGGGCGCTGATGTACATGACCAGCGGCATCAAGATGGAGACGGTCTTTGGCGACCCCTCGGCCAGCCAGTCTGGCTGGATGGGCAAGGTGCTGGCGGCCGGCAAGCGGGTAATGACCGGCGAGTCGCTGTTCATGACCACCTTCACCAATATCGGGGGAATGCGCCAGCCCCTGGCCTTCGCCGCGCCCTATCCCGGCAAGATCGTGCCGCTCGATCTGGGACAACTGGGGGGCGAAATGATCTGCCAGCGCGATGCGTTTCTCTGCGCCGCGCGAGGAGTTCACATTGGCGTGGCGTTTCAGAAAAAAATCGGGGCCGGCCTGTTCGGCGGGGAAGGTTTCATCATGCAGCGCCTCACCGGCGATGGCCTGGCGCTGCTGCACGCCGGCGGCACCCTGATTCGCCGCACCCTGGCCGCCGGCGAAACCCTACGGCTCGACACCGGCTGCCTGGTGGCCCTTTCGCCCGGGGTGAATTACGACATCGAATTCGTGGGCGGAATCAAGAACACGCTCTTCGGCGGCGAGGGCCTGTTTTTCGCCACGCTTCGCGGACCGGGCGAGGTGTGGCTGCAATCGCTCCCCTTCTCGCGCCTGGCTGCCCGGGTCTTGGCCAACGCGCCCAGCGCCGGCGGCACCAAGGGGGAAGGGGGGACGCTGCTGCACGGACTGCGCGGCCTGCTCGATGGAGACAATTCAGCCTAAGCGCCGCCGCCGGCTGGCTCTTACACTCCAGGGCGCGTCCACTAGGCGGCCGCTGCCGGCGGGGTTGCGCTGGGTCGTGGATAACCCCAGCGGTCGAAGAGCGAGCCCACTTCGGCATTCAGCAGCCGGGCCTGCTCCTCGGGCATCGGCCGGAACCGGTTTTTCTGGTAGTCGGCCACGCTGCCCAGGTAGCGCTCGAGCCGGCGGCGAAATTCCGGGGAGAGATCCAGCTCGAGTTGACCATAGATCCGCGCCAGGGTGCCCAGCGGGTCGCGGTCGAGATCCTCGTAACGCACCTCGACCACCTGGTTCGGCGGCAAATCTCGGGTCTGCTCGTAATAGGCCTCCTCCATCGCTCGGTAATTGGCCAGAAACCGAGTGGAGTAATTGTCGTCGGCGTCGGGGTCCTGGAGCTGGTGCACGCAGTGCCCCTCGCGGGCCATGTGCAGGTTGGATCGATACACGGCCGTGGGATCGCGGTGCAAGTGGATGAACTTGGCGCCGGGGTACATCTGGCGCAGGGCCGACACACGAGCCGTATTGTGGGGGTTCTTCAGCACCGGTCGTCGGCGGGTCCACGCGGTCAGCTTCCGGACGAAGGTTTGGTAGCATCGTTGCCAGGCCGCCAACTCCCGGGGCGAGAAATCGGCCGGGTGAATATACCGGTCGTAGTAGGCCACCTGGCGCGGAAACGTCAGAGCCCAATAGGGCGACAACCGGGTCATGCCGCTCAGGGCGAATTCCTCCTCGTTCGGCGAGAAAATATGAAACCGGACCGAATCCATCGGTCGCTGCCAAGGCGAAAACGCGCCGAACAACGGTACCCACAACCAGCCCGTGCTGAGAAAACCGTGGGGGTTCATGATCTGGTATGCCAGGGGAGCCACGAGTTGCGGGTCGAGCGCCAGCAGGTTGTGTAAATGGGTCGTGCCGCTCCGGTGCACCCCCAAGACGAACAGCGGGTCGGCGACCTGTTTGCGACGCAAGAGCAAGGGAGCCAGCAGCCGCTCGGGAAGCGATAGCAAGGTGTTTACGCTGGAAAAGGCGAGTATCGCCGCCAACCGCGGCAGGTATTTCCAGCCGACGGCCAGCCGGGCTTGCCAGAGCCGGCCGATCCAGAGGTCGAGCGGGGCCAACATCGATACGTTCGACAGGGGAGCTACCTGTTTGAAGCTGGCGGTAATCGCCAGAGGGTCGGTGTGCTGGCGTTCGCCCCGCAGCCGCACCCAGACCATGTAGCCGACCAGCCCGCAGGCAAGCGCCAACCACATCAGCGGGGCCCGACGCGGATCGGCGTCGGGGCACCACCAGAGTGCGGCGCTCGGGTCGCCCAGCGAAACAAGTGCGGTCTTCTTCATTACCCGCCGCACGAGTAGCCATCCCGATAGCAGCCCGATGGGGACCAGCACGCCGCCGTGCGCCATCCGCTGGTAGGCCAGCAGCGCGGCGATGAGCCCGAGCCCCAACGCCAGCGGGGCTTCGGCCGCGGAGAGCGCGGCCCAGGGCCGATCGACATAGTGCAGCCCCGCGAAAAGCACCCCCACGAGCGCCGCCGAGACAGGGCGCGGGTACCGCCCGCGAAAGAGGGTGAGCAGGTACCCGCTAAAGATCAGTTGTTGGGCCGCAGCGAGCGGAAACCCGGCCAGCCCCTCGCCCAGCGAACTGACCCAGCGGTACGCCGTACCACGTTCCGGATGAAACTCGAAGGCGCCCGCCGCGGTGGCCAGCAAACAATAGCCGGCGTAACTGACCACGCCGACGGCAAACCCCCCTCCGAGGGCGAAGGTCCAGTCGCTGCCGGCGACCAGGCCGAAATCGGCTGCCGGGCGGCGCTCCAGCGCCATCAGCACGAGCAGCACGCCCAAGGCCAGCACCAGCAGCACGCCGCGGCCACCGTTGCCGTGGGACAAGATGTTAAAGTCGATCCCCAGCAGCCAAGCCGCCGCTTGAATGGTCGCTGCCAGGCCAAGCACGATCGCGAGCCAGGCCCCCAACTTGGTCAACGGGTGCCACGCGGGAAAGCGATCGAAGGATTGCCTTATCGTTGCCAATTGCGGCATTGCCTGCTTCCTGCATTTTGCCTGGACGGTTTCCATTCCGTACGGCCGCGGCATTGCGCACCGGGCCAGGACCTGTTCATACCGGCTTCGGGCGCACAGTGTGAAGAGCAGTGTGAAGAGCAGTGCGAGGGGCCAAGCTAAGTCGACTCGCAACCCCGGCTGGGTGGGCTGGCTCGGTGTGCGAGACGACGCGATTTCGAGGTGCTCGACCGCGAGGACTGGCGAACGGGGGATCGAGGAATCGAGCGTTCGGGCGGCGCGGCGCGAAATCTTGATCGGCGATTGCCGCCGAAACGCCCTAAACTACGCACCTTGAAGCTTTGCGGCTGAGACCCCACCTGCCCGGCTTGCGCCGCAACGGGCACGCGGTGCGCCCCGACGATCGATGTTGGGCGTTACCGCTGGCGAGCGCGAAAGCCGGCCGCGGCCAGACCCGCCAAACCGAAAAGCGCCAGTACGGCCGCCGAGGGCTCGGGCACAGGGCTGCCGCCGGGGGGCGCCGTGTTGCCGAAATTGGCCGCCCAGAGGGCATAGTCGGCGGCACCCACGTTACCATTGCGGTCGAAGTCGGCCGGCAAGCAGCCGCCGGTTTGGCCAAACGTGGCGGCCCAAATCGCGTAGTCGGC
>CAYNRE010000075.1:0-7338 GCA_964399535.1 uncultured Pirellulales bacterium
CTCTTGGACCTCTCGGGCTTCACGAACCCCTACACGGGCACGTTTTCGGTAGCCCAGATGGGGAGCAACCTGAACCTGCTCTACACGCCGCCCCCGGCCGCCGTGCCCGAACCGGGCACGCTGGTGATTTGGAGCCTGCTGGGCACGGCCGTGGGAGCCGGCGCCTGGCGGCGGCGACGGCAGCGAGCCCGCTAAGCCGACCCGCGCAGGGCATGCCCGCGCTGGCAAGTTCCTCGCGATAGCCAATCAGGCCGCGCGGCGGTCTTGCATCGGCCGCCCCTCCACACGATACTCAAGCTGCCGTTCGGGCAGTGTTCATCGTGTTTATCGGACTGTCGGTTTCTGCTTCCGTCGTGCCCCTTTGGCAAACCCGGCATGCCGTCGACACCGGCACCTCCTCTGGAAGATTTCTCCGGCCACCCTGGGCCTGCGGCTGATCGGGGATTGGTCGCGGTCGCTTGGGCCGCCTACCGCGCGGGCGACACTGCTGCCGGCAGTCGGCTGTGGGCAGCTTGCCGCGAATACCTGTTGCTCGTGGCCCAACAAGAGCTGCCGGCTGAGCTCGTGGCCAAGGTGGCTCCGAGCGACCTGGTCCAGGAAACGCTCAAGGATGCCCAGCAGAAGATCGGCGAGTTTCGCGGCGACAGCCCAGCCGAACTGCTGAGCTGGCTGCGGCGCATTCTGCGGAACGACATCGTCGACCTCCGCCGCAGTTTCGTCGAGTGCGAGAAACGGGAAATCGCACGCGAGATCTCGCTCGAAGAGTTGGGGGGCGCGAGCGAGATTGCCGAGGCCCAGGCAGTCTCTACAACCCCTTGGCGGGAGCTGGCCGACGCGGAGCGCAATGTCCAGCTGCGGCAGGCCTTGGCCCGGCTTCCCGACGAATATCGCCTGGTGATCGCCGAGCGTATCTGGCAGCGGCGGTCGTTCTCCGAGATCGCCGCCGCTTGGAACCGCTCGCCCGACTCCGTACGGAAACTTTGGTTGCGAGCCCTGGCCCGCCTTGCCCAGGAGTGGCCTCGGGATGACAGCGCCCCCTTGGGATGAGTTTGGGCCCCCTTGGGATAAGTCTGGGCCCCCTTGGGATGAGGCCAGAGCGGCGCTCGGCCCGGACGAAGCGCGTTTGGTCGCTGCCTTGAGCAGCTTCGAGGCCGCGCTCGAACTCCCGGACCTGCCCCCGCTGTCGTCCGTGGAAGCCTCGCTCGATCCGGCGCTGGCCGGTCAGTTTGCCCAGCTCAGCGAGGTGCTATCCCGCCTGGTGCAGATGCGTGCCTCGGGTGCCGCGCCGCCTGGTGGGGCCGGCTCCGATTCGGCGGCCAACAGCGCCGAGAATCTTCGCCGATCAAGCGCCGCGGCCGGTAGTGCGTCCGGGTTAGGCTCCCCCGGGTCGGAATCGGGTGGAAGCTTCGGCGGCGAAGTTCGCCGATTAGGCCGGTTCGAAATCCTCCGCGAGATTGGCCGGGGGGGGCATGGCATCGTCTTGCTGGCCCGCGACCCCCAGCTTGGCCGCAGGTTGGCACTCAAGGTGCCCCGTCCGGAACTGCTGGTCGCGCCGGGAGCACGGCAGCGATTTCTGCGCGAGGGGCGCGCGGCCGCGGCCCTTGACCACCCCAACCTGGTGGCCGTGTACGAGGCCGGCGAATCGGGCCCGATCTGTTATTTGGCCCAAGAGTTCTGCGCTGGGGAAAACCTAGAGACCTGGCTTGCTCGGCACCCAGGTCCACTGGCACCGCGTTTGGCCGCGGAAATCGTGGCGGGGCTGGCCGACGGTGTCGAGCATGCCCATCGCCGCGGCGTGGTGCATCGCGATCTGAAGCCGGGAAATGTGCTCATCGAATCGCGGGTGGCCGAACCGCGGAGCGCGCCCCCCAGCCAAGCGGACGCCGCCCCCTCGCCAAACCTCACATCGCCCGAGCGGCCAGCCAGTTCGCTTGGCGCATCGGCTTGGTTCCCCAGGATCGTCGACTTCGGCCTGGCTCGCATCGACCACGAGCCAGGAACCCTTACCGCCACGGGAGCGCTCCTGGGTACTCCGGCCTATATGGCCCCCGAGCAGCTCGAAGGCTCGATCGGACCCGTCGGGCCGGCGACCGATATCTACGCCCTGGGGACCATTCTCTACCAGTTGCTCACGCTCAGGCCGCCGTTTCAGGGGGCCTCGCAAACCGAGCTGCTCAAGGGAATTTTGCTCGATCGTCCGCCCGCCCCGCGAGGCTTACGGCCCGGGCTGCCGGCCGACCTGGAAGCCATCTGTCTGCGGGCCTTGGAAAAGAAGCCGCTCGACCGCTACGCCACGGCGGCCGACCTGGCGGCTGATCTGCGCCGCTATTTGCGAGGTGAGCCGACCATGGCTCGCCCGGTTTCGCCGCTGGGGCGGCTGATCCGCTGGGCTCGGCGCTCGCCGGCCTTGGCGGGCTCGTCGATCCTGGCCGCCGCGGCCCTCGTGGCCTTGCTCGCCGCTTCGCTCATCTTCAACCAGCGGCTGAGCCATTCGCTGCGCACCTCCGAGGCCGAGCGGGCTCGGGCCCAGGCCAGCGAGTACCTGGCCCGCGACCATGTTTACGCCAGCGATTTAAGCGCGGCCCATCAAGCCTGGCTTGCCAACGACCTGGCCAGTGTCGACCGCATCGTCGCGCCCTATCGGCCCGGCGGCGAGTTGGCGGTGCACCGCACTATCGAGGCCGAGTATCTCGACCAATTGCTGCTGGGCAGTTCCCAACTTGTGGCCCGCCGCCAGGGGCGGTTGGGGGCATTGGCCGTGGCGCCTGGCGGCGAGTGGTTGGCCGCCGGGGGGCAAGACGGCTCGTTGGCCGTGTGGCGGCTCGAAGCCCAGGTTAGCACGCCCCTCTGGCGGCAGTCGCTGGAGGAGGGCAACGAGATCAACGCCGTGGCGTTTTCCCCCGACGGTCTCCTCCTGGCCGTGGCCGCCGACCAGGGGCCAGTGCAGCTTTTCCAGGCCGCCACCGGGCGGGCCGTCGCCATGCTCGAGGGTCACCAGGGCTGGGTCGCCGATGTCTGTTTCTCGCCCGATGGCCAGCTCTTGGCCTCGGCCGGCAGCGACCACACGGCACGGGTTTGGGACCTGGCCAGCCGCACCTGTCGGGCCACGCTCGCCGAGCATGGCGATATCGTCCGCGGGGCGCGATTCGTCGAGCAGGGCCAGCGGCTCGCCACCACCAGCGAGGACCAGCAGCTTCGACTCTGGGACGTCGCCACTGGGGGGCTCGTCGACGAGCATCACTTGAAATTTGCCTCGGGGCCCGATGCTGCCCGCCCCACCGACCTGGCCCTGGCCCCCGACGATCAGACGCTGGCCGTTACCCTGGAAAGCTCCAGCGTCAGCTTCTGGCAGACCAGCGCCACGGGCCTCGCCGTGCTTGACGTTTACCCGAAGAATCTTCTTCGCACGGCCGCGCTGCTGAGCGATGGCCAAACCTTCTGGGCCGGCACGAACCAAGGCGAGGTCTTGGTCTGGACCCGCGGCCAGGCCGAGCCTCACGAGCTGCGCCGCGGCCACCGGGCCCAGGTGCTCGACATCGTCGCCACCCCCGACGGGCAACGGGTGTTTACCGGCTCGCGCGACGGCGAGCTCCGCCAGTGGCTGGGCGACGATGGCCTGGCGGTTCGCTCCCTCGTTTCCGGCCCCTGGAATCCGCGATGCTTGACGCTGTCCCCCGCCGGCGACCGGCTCGCCGTCGGCACGGCCGAAGGCCGGGTGATCGTCCTCGCCACCCGACCCGTGGCGATCCAGCGCGAGCTGCTCGTTCCCTCGGGCGGCCGGATCGACGAAGTCGATTTTTCGCCCGACGGGCAGCAGCTTCTAGCCCGGACCGAGAATCCCCCAAGTGCGGTCGTCTGGCAGGTCGATTCGGGCCAACTCCGGCATGATCTTTCCGAACTGGTCGGGCCGCGCGGAACGAGTCGCTTTCTGCCCGACGGGCGCTCGGTCTGGACGGCCAACGCCCGGGAACTCCGCCGGGTCGACCTGGCCTCGGGCCGGGTGACGGTGCGCACCGAGCTCGACGAAACGATCCGCAATGGGGATGTGTCGGCGGACGGAAAAACGTTGGCCATCGGCGGGCAAGACGGCGGGCTGTGGCTCCTCGACACCAAAACCCTGCAAACCATGGCCCGGCTTCCCAGCCATGCCGGTTCGATCCAATGGCTGCGTTTCTCCCCCTCGGGGACCTGGCTAGTCACCACCGGCGACGACCTGGCGGTGCGGATTTGGGACTGGCGCCGAAAACGGCTCCGGCAGACCCTCTCCGGAGTTGAGGCTGGCCTAGCAGAGCCTCATTTCTCGGCCGACGAGCGGACCGTCTTCGGCATCGCCCCGGATTTGGGTCTGATGTTCTGGAGTCTGCCGACGGGACGGCTAACGCTACGCGTAGAAATGGCAAACAGCTATTGGGTGGGTTGCATGCCCGACCCGGCGGGAGCGGGAATCTACGTGCTCAATCACACCCCGCTCGAGCAGACCCGGCTGCTCTGGCTCCCCCTGACCGCGCCCCTGCCGGGCGACAACCGCGCGGGCCCATAACCTCTGGATGCCCGGGCCATATGCCGTGGCCGTGTGCAGGGGCCCAGTGCAGGGGCCGAGTGGCCCCCCCTCTGCAGCGTCCATCAAGCCCGGGGCTGGCGGGGCAATTCTCGATCGTTCCCTGGCAATACCCCCGCGTCTGGCTAGGTTTCCTCCAGCTTCCAGTGGGAGCTCGGAGGTTTTCTTGAAAATCTTTGCCGGCGGGGCGTCTGGTTTTGGGATCGCATTTCGCCTTTTCAGATAGGAGGAGACCACGCGGCGTCTCTTTGGTTTTTTGATTTTACCAAAGATCGGCTTCGCTGTGGTTGTTGGACCGACTTGCCCCCTGCCCAGGAAACCCACCGATGCCCGTCCCGCGTCTGGCGTTCACGACCGCGCTGCTTCTGAATGTTCACTTCCTTTCCTGGGCCCAGGCCCAATCGGGCGTTACGCAAACCATCGCCCAAACCGGCGTGGGGGGCGTGCCGGGGGTCGCCGGGGCGAATTTCAGCCAGTTCAATAGCCCCGTCCTGAACGGGGCGGGGGAGACGGCGTTTGTTGGCGTTTTGCAAACCGGCGTAGGGGGCGTGACCAGCAGCGATGACTCGGGCATCTGGGGACCCGACGCGGGGGGAAACCTGAGCCTGGTGGCCCGTGAGGGCGTGGGGGGCGTGCCGGGGGTCGCCGGGGCGAATTTCCTCGCCTTCGGTAGCCACGTCCTGAACGGGGCGGGGGAGACGGCGTTCTTAGGTTTCTTGCAGACTGGCGTGGGGGGCGTGACCAGCAGCAATGACCGGGGCATCTGGGGCCCCGACTCGGGAGGAAACCTCAGCCTGATTGCCCGTGAGGGCGTGGGGAGCGTGCCGGGGGTCGCCGGGGCCAATTTCAGTGGTTTCAGTGGTAGCCCCGTCCTGAACGGCGCGGGGGAGACGGCGTTCTGGGGTTCCTTGCAAACCGGCGTGGGGGGCGTGACCAGCAGTAATGACTCGGGCATCTGGGGACCCGACTCGGGAGGCAACCTCAGCCTCGTGGCCCGCGAAGGAGTCGGTGGCGTGCCGGGCGTCGCCGGGGCCAATTTCAGTGGGTTCAGTAGCCCCGTCCTGAACGGCGCGGGGGAGACGGCGTTCTACGGTACTTTGCAAACCGGCACAGGGGGCGTGACCTCGAGCAATGACTCGGGCATCTGGGGACCCGACGCGGGAGGCAACCTGAGCCTGATTGCCCGCGAAGGCGTGGGAGGCGTGCCGGGAATCTCGTTCGTTCTGGCTGCGTTTAGCAGCTTCAGCTCGCCGGTCCTCAATGGATCAGGAAACGTAGCGTTTGGCGCCGCTTTAGTGATTGTCGGGGGCCTCACGTCCAGCAACGACTCGGGGATTTGGGGACCCGATCCAGCGGGAACCCTGAGCCTCATCGCCCGCGAGGGGGTGGGGGGCGTGCCGGGGGTCGCCGGGGCGAATTTCAGCAACTTCGGTAGCCCTGCCCTGAACAGCGCGGGACAGACGGCATTCTCGGGGTCGTTGCAGACCGGCGTGGGGGGAGTCACCGTGAGCAATGACGGGGGCATCTGGATCGGCGACGGCGTCGAGCTGGTCGAGGTCCAGCGAGAAGGCAGCTCGCTGGCGGGCGGAACCGTCACCGGTCTCGCCCTGACCGCGAATTCCGGCGGCGAGGACGGCCGCCCCACCGGCCTGAACGATTACGGCCAGATCGCCTACCTGGCCTCGCTCTTGACCGGTCAGGGCATCTTCCTCTGGACCCCCACGCTCCACTGGCGCGGGACTGCCGGCGACGGCCAGTGGGATAGCCGCACCAACTTCACCCTCTCGACCGACCCGGCCCAGGTCCACGAGGTGATTCTCGACCCGGCCAGCAGTGTGGCTATCACCGGCGGCGCGGGCAGCACCACGGTCAAGAGCCTGCAAGTGGGCGGCGGGGCGGGAACGGTCGGCCTGACGCTGCCCGCCGGGAGCACTTTAAACGCCGTCGAAGGCGTAACGCTGGTGGCCGGAAGTATCGCGGGGAGCGCGGCGAGTCTCGCGGCCGATACGCTCACGGTGCAGGACGGGGCCTTGTCGAGCAGCCTGTCGATCGCGACCGGCACCACCAAGACCAGCACGGGGAGCGTGTCGATTTCCGGAAGCAGCTCGACTCTTGGCACTCTTTCCGTTGAGGACGGTACGCTCAGCTTCACGGCGGGCAATCACGCGGCCACAACGGTCTACCTGAACCCAACCGGCCCCTCAACCGGCCGGGACCTGGTCGTGTCGGGAGCAGGCACAACCGTCACCGCCAGTGGCGCGACGTTTCTGGGATACGACACGTTGTTCGGAGGAGTTCCGCTGGGGACTGGTGCCGCTCTAACGGTTGGCACCGGGGCTGACTTCACGACGTCGGCCCTGCGTATCGGGGGAGGTAACTCGGTCGACATTGCTGGTGGAACGCTGGCCAGTGGATTGATCAATAGCGAAGGACAGCTCACCAACAATGGCACAATCGACCTGGGAGGGACTGGCACTTTGACTGTCCACGCCGGCGGCTTCCTGAGCGGGAACGGTCTCGTCTTGGGGAACCTGGCGGTGAACTCGGGCGGCACGCTTTCGCCCGGCAACAGCCCCGGCACGATGAGCGTCGTGGGCAATGTCACCTGGGGGCCCAGCGGCACGTTTCTTCTGGAAGTGAACGACGCCACGGGCATCAGCGGCGCCGATCCCGGCTGGGACCTGCTCGACGCCACGGGCACGCTCACGATCACGGCGAGTGCGGGCAACGAATTCACGCTCGACGTCGACTCGCTCACGCTGGCCAACGCGCCCGGCAAC
>CAYNRE010000076.1:0-291647 GCA_964399535.1 uncultured Pirellulales bacterium
TCGACCGAACCGATTTCTCCATCGGTCCGTGGGCCAACGCCTTGCCGGCAAGGCCCGTCGATCGCTCGTCACCAACAGGTCGCTACTTTCAACAATATACGCACGAACCCTGGTCTGGTTCTACGCACCTTTGCTCGGAACTGGTTCGCCAGCCGGCCCGGGGCCGATAAATGCTTGCCAGCTAGCCAGTTGCGTTGCCAAACTTCTGGCAAACCTGTCGCCAGAACCCGCGCGGCCCGCCAGGTGAAATCGTCTGGCCACCCGGGAAAAATCAACTCGATTCTCGCATGTCGTGCCTCGCTAGATACCGAGACGGCCTGCCAAGGGCAGTTCGTGCCCCGCGCGCAATCGCTCGCCAAACGATCGGACCAACCACCTTGGCGTATCCTTCGGCGGTGGCGACCCGCAAGCCCAACCGCTACAGTTCTTCTCACACCGTCCGCCAGCGATCGTGCGGCACACCCGCCAAATGCGTGCCCAAAGATGCTCCGGCAGCCCGATTGGCTGTCCGTTTGCAATTTGCCGGAGCCAATCGTGTGCCCGGGGCCGCGGCGCGAGGGGGTGCATCGTGCCGCGCGGGGCGCGGCGCCGGTCTCGCCGGCGACCCTGCTTTCCGGCCGACGGCGCTCGTCCGTTCGGTCGTCGTTCGAAATCGCAACTAGAAATCTTCCCACGGATCGCAATCATGCCGCAGGCACCAAGAGAAACAGCCTTGCCAAGCTCGGACTGTGTTTGCTCAGCAAGTCGCCACCGCGGTTCGATCGAACACGGGCTGCCGCGGAGAGTTCTCCGCCGACCGGCCAAGTTCGCGGTGCTTGTTATCGCCTCGGTTGCCCTGACCGCCGGGCCACCACTTGCGAAAGCACAAACGCCGACCCGTCGGGAAAAAGTCGACCCCCTGGCGCTCGCCGCATTCCTCGACGAAACGCGTCGGGTAGAAAACTTCCACCAGGTCGAGCGCGTGTTCCCGGTGCGCGCGGTGGCCCAGAGCGAACACCCCTGGCAACTGGCCGAGTCGCCCCAGCAGCTACCGGCCAACTACGAATTCGAAGGCAAGACCCAATCGGTCGACGAGTTTCTCGAGCGAACCATTACGACGGGCCTGTTGGTACTGCACGACGACACCATCTGCGTAGAGCGCTACTTCCGCGGTTGCGACGGCCAGTCCCGCTTCACTTCGATGTCGGTGGCCAAGTCGATCGTTTCCGCGCTCGTGGGCATCGCCCTGGCCGAAGGCCACCTGCGCGATATCGACCAGCCAGTTGGGCAACTCGTTCCCAAGCTGGCCGACGTGCCCTACGGCGCCACCACGCTGCGCCAGCTTCTGACCATGTCGTCGGGCATCCAGTTTCGCGAGGAGTACGACGACCTCGAGTCCGACATCAACCGCCTGGTAGCCGGCCTGGGGGCCGGGCAATCGGTCCACGAGTTTGTCCGCAAACTGCCCCGGGCACGCTCGGCCGGCGAAGCGTTTGATTACCTCAGCGTCGATACCCAGGTGCTGGGCTGGGCCGTCGAACACGCCACGGGGCGAAATCTGGCCGAGTACCTGGCCGAGAAAATCTGGCAGCCCATGGGTGCCGAATCCGACGCCACCTGGGCCACCGACAACCATGGCCAGATCATCGCCTTCGCCATGTTCAATGCCACGCTGCGCGACTATGCCAAGTTCGGCGCGCTCTATCGCGATCGCGGCAATCGCCAAGGCCGGCAATTGGTGCCCTCGCAGTGGGTGCTGCGCAGCGTGTGCCCAGAGCGGCCCGCCTGGCGACTGATCGACCTGTACTTCCCGGGCTGGGACCTGGGCTACGGCTACCAGTGGTGGGTGCCGGCCGGCGACCAGGGCGAGTTCACCGCCATTGGCGTTTGGGGGCAGTATGTTTACGTTCACCCCGGGCGGCGCGTGGTCATCGTCAAAACCAGCGTCGACCCGAACTTCTCCGACCGCGACCCGGAAACCGTGGCCTGCTTCCGAGCCATTGCCCGGCAGGTGGCCGATTAGGTTCTGCGATGGGCCGGGGCAATTGCGCCAGGCAGCGCCCTAATGCCGCTCGGCCGCCGCGGGCCGGGCAGCTTGTTCCTGAACCGGCGAGGGCGCCACCACCGCCTCGACAGGGCAGTAGCCCTGCGCGGCCGCCGTGCGCAGGTAAGCCGGCGCCGGAGGGGCCCGCCCGCCGTGCAGTTCGTACAGGTGCTCGAGCAGAATGCGCCGCACCTCGAGCACGGCCCGTGGGTGGCGGTGGACCGAAACATGGTCGGCGGGCACCACGATTTGCGAGTCGGCGCTGTCCAGCTCGGCGCTGGCCCGTTCGACCACGCCGTCTCCCTCGCCCGAGAGCCGGGTAATCAGGTCGGAATCTTCGACTAGACCCACGATATTGTGCAGCCGCACCCCGGAGGGGCGTGGGCTTTCCAGCAACAGCGGGAAGATCGGGCACTCCGGATCCAGCGAGTCGATACTGGTGCGAATCTCCAGTAGCCGCGGGTCGCGAATCCGGTCCGAGTTCTTCCGCACGATCGCGTCGCGCTCCACCAGTTGCATCGGCGCCTTGATCAACTTGTGGCCCAAATAGCGGGTAAACCCGTTGGCGTACCGGCTGCCCCGGTGCGGGGTACCGATGGTCACCACCCGGCGAACGCTGGGGTTCGGGCGAAGGAAAAAGGTTTCTTCCAGCGGCGCGAGCTGTTCGGGCGCGGCGTCGAGCGCGGTCACGGGCTGGTCGCTGATCTCGCGCCAGATTCTGTCGCCGCTTTCAAGCACCTGCATCTTCGAGACCAGCCCGCCCATTGAGTGCCCCACCAGCACCGTTTGGTCCAGCGATCTGAGCTGGCCTTGCGGGTCAACCTCTTGGCGCAGCGCCGCCAGGTCCTCGCGCAACTGGGCCGCGCTTTGCCAAAACGGCTGACCGCTCGGGTACAGGTAGAACCAGAACTGGAAATGGTCGCGAATCATTCGCTCGCTGCGCAGATCGTTGAACATCTCCATCCAGGTCATCGGGCTCGAAGCCAGCCCGTGAACCATAAGCACCGGAATCTTCTGCGGATCGAAGGGCTGAATCATGTACAGCCCCCGCCCCTTCTGTCCCCGCTCGGGATCGAGCAACCCCAGCTTGCCGAGCTGATCGAATTGGGCCTCGCCCAGAAAGTAGGCCAACGGCGTGGTCAGGTCGCTCTCCAGGGGAACCCGGTGCCCTCCCACGAGAATGTCGGTCGAGGTGAGCGGGTCGTACAGCTCCAGATGCGCCTCGCGGTGCAGTTTTCCCTGCGGGCCGGGGGCCGCCTGTTCCCCCGTCACGCGAACGAAAGCGGTCACCGGAAAGGCCAGGTTCGCCGGGTAATGGCTCTCGACCGACGATTCTTCCGGGTGCGACTGCCGGGTCACGATCAGCGGAACCCCCAGCCCGTAGGTGCGGTACTGGTTTCGCAGCCCCTGCAGTTGGTAGTCGGAAACGAATTCGAACTTGCCGAAATCGCAATCGTGCCACTGGCTGCCCCGCGAGACCACGCTCAGGCGCAGGGTCTGAGTCTTCGTCTCCACCTCGAGCGTGCGGCCAGGCTGCAAGCCGCCGGCGGCCCGCATTAAGCGCAGCGAGCTCTCCAGGGCGCCGTTGTACAAATCGCACGCACCGCGAAACTGAGGATCGTAGGGGTTGCGCGCGTACCCACAGCGGCGATCGAACAGGTACAGATAGGCCGAGGCCACGCTGGCCGCGTACAAATCCAGCGCCGTGGCGCGATCGTGTGGTTCGAATACCTTTCCGCCCAGGTAGGCAACCTCGGCCGTGGCATACAGCTTCTCGGGGGTCGGCTCTTGGCTGGTCTCCTGCTGCAGTTTGGACAACAGCACCCGGGGATCGCCCGGCAGATCGGCCGCCAGGTCGTAGCGGCGCAAAACCAACAAGGTGCGATCGCTGGGCTGGGGCCCCCGCGGGTCGGCCAGCTCGAGCGTATCGGCCAGCGGGTTGGCCGCCATCTTGCGGACCGTAACCCCGGTGCCTTGGGCGCAGCCCGCCACCAGCGCGATGGCCAGCACCGTCGCCGTCGTCAGCGCAGCCAGCGAGGCACGCGGCGGGCCAGTGTTTTCTGGCGCCAGCCCGCGGGGCGGCAAGCGCACGAGCGCGCAAGTTGGTTCGAGAGTTGCCAAGGTCGAACGACCCGTCGCACGAAGAGCGGCGCATTCCAGGCCGAGCGGAACCGCACGACCTGGGTGCAGAAAGGATCCGGACGTTACCGACCGATCGTTGGCAAGGTCAACACCGCTGCGGTCGGGTGGGCCGCCACGAGCCTCGCCCCGGGGGCTTGCTGGGCGCGGCTGGGCAAACTAGGCAAGAACGGTCGACGCCGCCAACCGGGGGCGGTGGCCCAAGCCCGTCAGCTTGCCCGGCTTGCGAATTGGCCCGAGGTCCTCGATGGACACCTACGAGCCAACGGCCTCTGGTGCCTGTGGCATCCCGCCAACGCGTTGTCAGGGGCACCCGGAATCGCTTCGTGAATCGATTCTGCTCACGAGGCCCACGGAGCGCCACCAGCCCCTCGCCGGGCTACTCCCCTTCGTGAAAATGCTCGGCCCCATCGGCCTTGGCGATCACGGTCACTCCGCCGTCGCTAATGGTGAAGCCGCGGGCACGGTCTTCGTCGTGATTGAACCCGATCCGCGCCCCCTGCGGAATGTGAACTCCCTTGTCGATAATCGCCCGGCGAATCTGCGCGTGACGCCCCACGTTCACTCCCTCGAACAAAATCGAATCTTCCACCCGGGCATAACTGTTGATGCGGGTATTGGGGCCCACGACCGAGTGAATCACGCGGCCACCCGAGATAATCGTGCCCGGACAAACCAGGCTGTCGAGGGCCATGCCGGCACGGCCTTCGGGGCCCTCTTCGGCAAAAACGAACTTCGGCGGAGGCAAGTTCGGCTGATAGGTGCGGATCGGCCACTTGCGGTCGTAGAAGTTCAGTTGCGGATCGACCGAGACCAACTCGAGGTTGGCTTCGTAATAGGCGTCGAGCGTGCCTACGTCGCGCCAGTAGGCTTCTTGCTTGCGGTTCTCGTCGCGAAACGGAAACGCCATCACCCGGTGCGTGTCGACCACGGTGGGAAGGATGTTGTGGCCGAAGTCGTGGCGGCTGTCGGTCCGCGTGGCGTCTTTGCACAACTGCTCGAAGAGAAACCGGGCCGTAAAAACGTAGATGCCCATCGAGGCCAAAATATGCTGCTCGTCGCCCGGAATGGTCTTCGGTACGGCCGGCTTCTCCTGGAAGCCGCGGATGCGGCCGTCGGCGTCGATTTGCATGACGCCGAAGTGCCGCGATTCCGTGGCGGCGACCCGCAGCGCGCCCACGGTTACGTCGGCCTGGTGCTGCTGATGAAACTCCACCATCTGGTGGTAGTTCATCTTGTAGATGTGGTCGCCCGCCAGAATCACCACGTACTCAGGGCGCTCTTTCTCGAGCGTGTAAATGTTCTGATAAACGGCGTCGGCGGTACCCTGGTACCAGTTCTCGTCGATGCGCTGCTGGGGAGGAACCACGTCGATAAAGTCGCCCAGCTCGCGCGAGAGCAAGCCGCGCCAACCCACGTTGATGTGCCGATCCAGGCTCATCGCCTTGTACTGGGTCAGTACAAGGATTCGGCGGATGCCGCTGTTGAGGCAATTCGAGAGCGTGAAGTCGATGATGCGGTACGCCCCGCCGAAGGGAACCGCCGGCTTGGCCCGGTCCCGGGTGAGAGGTTCTAACCGCGATCCCTTGCCGCCCGCGAGCACCACAGCCAACACACCATCCATCCGCGGCATCTCCAAAGAAAAGCGTTACGCGGGCCGAACCCAAGCCACCATTTTAGAACTCTGGGCGGGGTTTGGGGAGTGACTCGCGGGGCGTCCTGGCCCAATCCGCGCAAAGATTCATCATCTCTACGCGCTGTTCTCGAAGTTGCCGCCCGGCGACTCGCGTTGCCTTGCCCGGCGGCGCTTGGCTGCCGCGATCCCCGCCCGGAAGCTTCGATCGGCCAGTTGAATGAGGCCCTCCTGGCTCAGGGCAACCAGCGCCCCAAGCGCAGCCGAGCGGTTCACGAAAGCGCGGAATAACGACTTACGTCGCGATTCCCGCGATCGCGTCCCTGCGATCAGGCCGCCATTGGAAACCTTCGACAGGCCGCTACCCCACCCGGCAGATGAAGCACTTCAAGTACTCGGTTTCCAGGCAACTGGCCGAAACCGGATGGTCGGGGGCGGCCCCGCGCTGTTCGAGAATCTGCACATCGCGACCGGTCTGCTGGGCCACGCCGGCCAACATGTCCAAGAAGTCTTCGCGGGTCACCTGACCCGTGCAACTGCACGAAACCAGAATTCCATCGGGCTCCAACAGGTCGACCGCACGGCGATTGAGCCGATGGTAAGCCCGCAAGGCATCGGGCAGCGACTGTCGGCTGCGAGCGAACTTGGGGGGGTCGAGAATCACCCCTCCGAATCGCCTCCCCTCGGAGGCCAGCCGGTCGATCAGGGCAAACGCGTCGCCGGTTTCGGTATTGATCGCCAGGCCATTGAGCTCGGCGTTGGCCCGGGCCAGCGCCGTGGCCCGCTCGCTGGTATCGATCGCCATCACCTCGCGAGCGCCACCCAGCGCCAGGGCACAGAGCCCGAATCCTCCGCTGTAGCAGCAAACGTCGAGCACGTGCCGGCCCCGCAGATAGGCCGCCGCCGCCCGGCGGTTCTCGCGCTGATCGAGATAAAAGCCGGTCTTCTGCCCTTCCCGCAGGTCGACTCCGTAGCGCAGCCCATGTTCCTCGATAAACACGGGCCCCTCGGGCGATTTCCCCCAGGCGACCCCCTCGACCGCCTCGATCCCCTCGGCCTGAGCGGTGCCTCGCTCGTGGCGAACCACGACGCCCCGCGCACCGGTTTCGGCCACCAACAGCGGCACCAACATTGGCAGCCGCTGGGCCATGGCCAGGGCTGTCGTCTGAACCGAGAGATACTCGCCGTAGCGGTCGACAATCAGCCCCGAGATCCCGTCGGCTTCGCTGAAAACCAGCCGCGCGGCACCCTGGGGCTGGTCGTAGCCCAACTGGCGGCGCCAGGCCACCGCCCGGGCTATCTGGGCCTGCCAAAAACCCTCGTCGAGCGGCTGCCCCGGGCTCCAGGTATACAGCCGCAACCGGATGCGGCTCTGAGGATTGAAGATTCCTCGGGCTACGAACTTTCCTTTATCGGTCAGCAAGTCGACCACGTCGCCCGGCGCCGGGCTGCCCTCCAAACGGTCGATGGCCGAATCGAGCACCCAGGGGTGCCTGCCGAAGAAGGGACGAGCCTTGCGGGGGCGAAGCACGGCCCGAGCCTGGCCCAATCCGGGAGCCGTTTCTGGCGGCTCGGCGGGGGTGGTTGTCGCGGAATCGGCCGAAGACATTGTCGAAGCCTCTCTCGGCTTACCGCCAGGAATGGGTGATGCCGGCTCGCAAGCGCGGGCCGCGGAGCAAAACGCCACCCTAACTGAGCGGCCGACCAGTCGCTAGGCCGTCGGCGGGCAATTGCCGGGGGAAATCGCCCGCGAATCGACCGCGGATCGGCCCCCCAGAGCGTGCCGGCCGGCAACGCTGGAAACGGGGCGGCTCCCTGCGGGCGGTACACGGTTCGAGGTCAACCCCGGTCCAACACGCAAAGCACTTCCTCGAGCGAATCGGCGGCCTCGAAACAAACGGTTGCCCGTAGCGCGGGGTGCATCGAGCCCGGCTCGCGAAACTTGCGCAGCACCCAGGCGAAATCGGCCCGGGAAATCGACTCGATCGAAAGCGACAAATCTCCCATGACCAACCGCCGGCAGTCGAGCTCGGCCGCGCGGCGAAAAACACTCTGGCAGCCGGCCCAAAGCGATTCCTCGCTAGCATCGCCAAACACATCGTGCGTGACCAGGTTTAGCAAGCGACCGGCCAACAGGCCCGCGGCGGGGGTCTCGATAATCGTGCCCGGACGCAGGAGCGCGAACTGGTGCGCGTCGAGAAACTGCTGCAGGGCATGCTCCAAATCGGCGGCTGCCCCCAGGGCGTCGAGCCGGGCATCCCAGGGGTGTTCCAAGAGCAAGTAGGGGCCGACCGGAAGCACCAGAACGTCGGCCGCCATGGTGAGCGGGTCGCCCAGGACCGCTTCGATCGGCATTTACTTCGCCACCGGCCGCTCGACGAGTTGGCCCTTGAGTTCGACTTCGTCGAACAGCCCGGTATCGTCGAACGAACCCAACCCCACCTGCCCCCAGGTAAACGTGGCGTCGCTGGCGGTCATCACGGGGTGTTCCAGGTCGTCGAAAAACACGGTGATCGCTCCCTCGGAAACTTGCCGCCGCACGCGCACCGTGTGCCAGGCGTCGTCCCACTTCGTGCCGGGGGTGCTCGTAAGCGAAATCTTGGTCCGCGGGGCGTCGTTGACGATAAAGATTTGGTTGGCGTGGTCGTCCGCCTTCTCGCCCAAATGCACGTAGTAGAAGTGCTCGGGGTCTTGGTATCCGAAGAACAGACACAGGTCGCGGTGGCCGTAGCTGCGGGTCGTGGTCTTCAGGCGGGCCGTAAGCTCGAAATCGCCCACCACCGGTTCCTGTCGCAGCGCGATGTTAAACGGGCTGCGGTGGCGCGGCTTGTACTGGCTGGCCGCCACCAGTGCCAGGGCCTGGCCCCCCTCGGCTTCAACCAGGCTCCAAGCCTTGGCGTCGGTATAGGTCCACCCCTGGGCCGACGAGGAGAAATCATCTCGGAAGAGCCGCGGCCAGCCGTCGTCGGCCTTGGTCCCGTCCGGCAACAGGGCAGCCGCGCCCCCGGCCATGGCCGCCACCACCGCCAGCCGCCAACTCACCAGCCCCACGCCGAAGGGCATGGCGCCCCGCCGAATCGAGTGGCCGGCCGCTGGGCCGGCTTGGCTATGCGTCGTCATCTTCGTCCTCTCGGTGGTCTTCCAAGGTTTGTCGGCTGTATCGCTGCCGGGGGTCGATCATGCGCTCGGCGATTTTCTCGTAGCCGGCCTCGGTGTATTGGCGGAAGAAGCAGCTCCGATAGCCTTTGTGGCAGGCAGCCCCCACCTGGCGCACCTTGAGCAGGATGGCATCGCAATCGCAGTCGACAAAGATACCCAGCACCTGCTGAATGTGCCCGCTTTCCTCCCCTTTGTGCCAGAGCCGCTTCCGGCTGCGGCTGAAATACACCGCCTGTCCGGTCCGCAGGGTCTCCTGGTAGCTGTCGGCGTTCATATAGGCCAGCATCAGCACTTCGCCGGTGTCGACATCCTGGGCCACGACGGGCAAGATGCCTCCCCCCTTGTCGAAATCCGGTATCTGCGATCGGTGTTTTGATCGGCCCATGCATGCCCCTTCAGTAACCGCTTCAATCGGTAGCGATTTGCCCCATCTTGGCTGCGGAAACGACCCCGTGACACGGGCCGAGTGCGGTGCCAACGACCCCCCCCGGCTTCACGCCACGTTCACCTAACGATAGGCCGGCGCGCCGGCGAAGACCAGTAAAAACCCCTCTGCCGGGGCGTGGCCCTAGGCGGCCCGCCGGCGTTCCTAACTCGGTCCAGCGCCAGCCGCCAAGCAGGTACCCAGCCTGGCACTCCCGCACGATCCCAAATGGTAGACCGACCGCTGCATTCCAACAGGGCGCCACAACCCTTGTTGGTAGCGGATTTCTCGACCGGTTCGAGTGCGTCGCCGGCGCGGCCGATGAATCTCTCGGTACCCGGCTCACCGCCACCCCGGCCAACCCGCACCGGCACCGACCAGGGGGGCCAAACCCCACCGCGATGTAACCGCCCGACTTGGTTCTCGCACAAAGTCGCGACGGGGTGGGCATCTTGGCCACTAGCTCCGCGAGGGTTCCCGCCTTGCCATTGTCGCTCAGTCTGTTGTTGTCCGTGGGTAACGCCCCTGGCTCGCTAGCCTCGGCGGTTTCAGAACTGCTCGAGGTGGCCCCCGAGTTGACCCCTCGCTTTGAAATCGTCTTGGTCGACCAGGGCAACTGCGACGACACTTCGGACCTGGCGGCCGACCTGGCCCGGCGGTATCCCCAGGTCACCCACTGCCGCCCCCGGCCCGGACAGGAGCGGTACGAGGCCCTCCGCGAAGCGGCCCAAATGGCCTGCGGAGAATGGATCTTCTTGCGCGACGAAAGCGGCCGACTGAACCTGCACGATCTACCCAAACTCTGGCAGGAAATGGCCAGCCACGATCTGGTGGTCGGTCGGGTCCCCCAGGCCGCGCCGCTGGGGCACCGCCGCCCGCTCAGGCCGCTCCGGCCCTGGATCGCTCCGGATTCGGAGGGCTCGCAGGCCTGGGGGTCGTCGGAAACCTTCCAGCTGGTGCGACGCGAAGTGCTCGGCCAAATTGCCTGGCCGCAGCCATCCTGTGAAACGCTGCTCCGCGAACTGACCGCCGCCGGATTCGCCTGGGGCGAAGTGCCGCTCCGCGCGACCGAGGCCATCGCGACCCAAGCCGCCGAACGACGGCCGCTGCTGCGGGGCTGGCACGCCCAATCGGCCGCCAACACCACGGCCCGGGTACCCATTTCGGCCGTCGACCGCTGGACCGACTGATCCGCCGGCCAAGCCCTGCCGCCGGCCAAGCCCTGCCGCCGGCCTGCCGATTGGTTAGCCAGAAAAACCACTGCCGCGGCCGGGGCCCACGTGGTCGCTCAGGTCGAGACCCGGGTTGTCCGGCTTTCGCGCTGGACAAGCGAAAGTTCGGTTTATACTGGAATTGAGCGACGGCGAGCCTGTTCGGCTGGCAACGATTCTCGGAGCCCGGTTCCGGGCCCGGTCGGGCTGGTGCATGCACCGTCCGCTCGCATCCAGCGGCTCCACGGGGCTTCCCCGCGGCGTCTCGACGTTCCCGCCTCCTCATCTGCCCGTGTTTCGCGGAGTTTCAAATCCCATGACGCGAATGCTACTGGCCTGCGCGCTGCTGCTGGCGGTCCCCCGCTTGGTAGGCGCGCAAGGGCAATACCCGACCCGGGAAGACGAACGCATCCTGCCCCGTTTTGAACAGCTCTACGAGCTTCCCTCGTGGGACGCCTGGAAGCGATCTTCCTTCCCTGCCCGCCCCGTATGGTACTTGCCGCACGGTACCAAAATGCGTCTCAAGCACGATCGCCGGCTGCTGCCCTATTCGACCAAATACGCGATCGGCACCGGCCCCGTCATGGGCAACCAATACTTCCACCTGCCGCCGAGCGACCAGGGCCGGGTGCTACCCAGCGATATCCAGTACACGCTGGTGCGCGTCGAGGCCGTATATGCCAAGGCCACCTACCCCATGCATTTGCGGCAGCTCCACCACCAGATGCGGTTGGTGCTCCAGGCCCCCTCGGGGCTGACCCTGGAATTGGAAATTTGCCCCGGCGGCGAGGTAACGCCCACCGTGGGGCAGTTCGCCGAGTACTTTGAGATCATTCCGCCCGCCAACCAGGTGTTGAACTAGTTCCCGGGCAACTCGGCGGTTCCGGGCCAAACGCCCTCGACGGGGTTCGGCGCCGGCCCGCGTTGGGCGCGGCGCGGTCGGCCTCGCGGGCGCGGCCACAGCTACCGCCGCGTCGGCAGTTCGGGTTGCTGGGCCAGCGACCGATTGGGATAGCCCAGCACCACCAGTTCATGCGTGCGCAAGAACCGGCGATGTCGCCAGACCGGTCCCACCCCCTCGGGCAGATAGCCCTGGACCAGCTTGAGCCGATCGGCTCGCGTGACCAGGTAGGCGTGCGGCGAATCGAGAAAGAACTGGCGAATTTGCTCTCCGCCCGCGGGGCGCTCGACGCGAGCCCCGCTGTAAAACACCAGGCTCGGCTCAAAGAATTCGAACGTGGCCAGCCGCGCGGCGGCCCCGGAACGTGCCCGGGCCTCGGCCACCACCTGTCGGCTGGTTTGGTGCCGCGCCGCCCGCGGAGCGACCACCGCCAGCGCAAGTAGCGAAAAGCCGACAGCCAGGCCCGACACCGCCGCCACCGACCAGCGCGGCCGGTCACAGGCCCATTTCCAGGCCAGGCCGCCGCACACCAGCGGCACCAGGCCGCACAAGCCAAGTAGTTCGTCGCCCGGCAGCAATAGGTGAGCCGTAACCGCCAGGCCCACCATCAACCCCAGCCCTACGATTGGGTAGATGCCCAACAGGAATCGGAGCAGCCGGGGCCGAATGACCTTGCCCGTGGACCACCACGAAGCGAGCATCGCGCCCATCAACAGCGCCAGGCAAGGGTAGGCCGGCAGCACGTAGTTGGGCAGCTTGGTCCGGGCCAGGCTGAAGAACAGCACGTAGGTTGCCACCCAGCATAGCGTCAGGCGATCGGCGGCGCCGCGGGCATGGCCGGTGTGCAACCGATCGACCGCGGTCGCCACGGCCAAGGGCAACAGCACCGACCAGGGAAAGAAGCCCGTTGCGATCGAAAGCAGGTGGTACACAATCGGCCCGCGGTGTCCCTCCATGGGCGTGAGAAAACGCCCGACGTTGTGTTGCCCGAGAAAACCGCGCAGCCATTGGCCTTCGGTTTCGATGCCCACGGCCGCGTACCAGGGGAGCGCTACCACGGCCACCACCCCCAGGACGAGCAACGGCCTCAGGTGCCAGGCCACTTGCACCACCCGGCGCGGTGCGAAGCACGACGCCAGCCACCGCAGGTTGTTCCGCGCGCGGGTCCACCAAGTGGCTCCACCGGGGACCGGGGCGATGCTGCCCACCGGCCATTGAACCAGCGCAAAAGTTCCCAGCGCCACGGTCGGCAACACCAGGCCCACGGGGCCTTTGGCCAACACGGCCAACCCCATGGCCGCCCCCCAGGCGATCGTCCAGCCCGGATGGCCGGGAATCCAGTCTCGCCAGTTACTAGCTGCCAAAGTTGGGACCGATCCATCGACCTTCCAGCCGCGCCCCCCGGCGACGAAAAAGCTCAGCGCCAAAGTCGTGCAGAAAATGAGCGTGGCATCGGGCGTGGCCGCCCGGCCCACCACGTCGAACATCAGGCTCGTTGCTAGCACCAGGGCGGCGAAGAACCCTGCCGCGCCGCCATAGAGCCGCCGGCCCAGTTGCTCGACCAGCAGCACGCAGCCCACCGCCAAGGTGGCCGAGGCCAGCCGGGCCGAGAACTCGCTCACCCCCAGCGCGTGATAGGCCAGCAGCATCAGCCAGTACAGCAGGATCGGCTTGTCGGTCCGCAACTCGTGGTTGAAGCTGGGCACCAACCAGTCGCCCCGGGCCAGCATCTCGGCGCCACAGGCGGCGTTCTTGGGTTCGTCCTCATCGAACAACCCGGCTCCGCCCAGATTGCTGAAAAACACGACCAGGGCCAGGCCGAGCACGGCCACGGTCTGCCCACGTACTGCTGGCATGCTAGCACGCTCCGACGCGGATCGAAGAAGAGACGAGACTTCGGGGGGCGGGGAGTCTATGCAGCGCCCCACGCCAGCGGCAACGGCAGTTTCCCGGGGGGGCAATACCGCGACTCCGGCGGAGGGGCCCGGAACCAGGCCGAGCCTACTGAGAGCCGCTTGGGCCCGGCAGCATCGCGCCTGTGCCTTTCCGCGCCCCCCACAGAACGCCCAAGTCGACGGTGCTTGAGCGGAATCGCTCTGGGGCCCACCTTGCTCCGCGGCGACCGGGCGATTGTATTCGCCGCGCGGCCCGGGCCGCGGGTAACCAGTACCCGACCAGGTGTTCCGCCGCGCGTCGGTCGCCTTAGGCGGCCCGATAACGGCGGCGGCCAACCCAAGCCAACGAGACGAGAATGGCCCAGATTACGATACTGCCCGGTTCGGGAACCACGCGGACCGAAATCGGCGAATTCAAAATGACGCTGCCCGCCCGATCGCGAACATTGGCGTAGACCGTGTACGTGCCGTGCGCTCCGAACAGGTTCAACAGCTGATTGTAGTTGAGCGTGGCGTTGAGCGTGCCCTGCAGGGTTTCGCTAGGCGAGGTCATTCCCAGCAGGAAGCCATCGCCGATGTCCGAGGCCATGGTCGCGGCTACCGTGTCGAACTCGAAGGTAAGTTGCTCGAAATCGGCAACCGCGGAATTCACCACCAGGTCGGCATCGGTGAAGGTTCCGTTGAGCGTGACCGAGTAATCGAGATTGAGCGTGGAGCTGGCCAGGGGCGCATCGGGCGCCGCGTTGGTGTAGCTCAGCCCGGCCGAATCGCTGTCGGTGAGCGAGGTTTCGTCGGTCACGGTCAGGTCGATCGTGGCCGTCGAGGTCGTAATCGTCAGGCCCGAGGCGGCCAGGGTCAGCGTCGGATTGGCCGCCGACGAACCGAACGCATTGACCTGCCAGTCGTAACCCAGTGGGCCCCCTTCCGGATCGCTGCTGCCCGCCGAGCTGAGGGTAATCCCGGCGAAATTGCTGGCGTTGAAGGCATACGATCCGTTGGCCTCGGCCGTGGGGAGCAGGAAACTGTTCAGGTAGAACCATTGGCCGTTGGCCAGCGACTGCGTGTCGCTCAAGGTGTTGGCAATCGGCGTGGTGCCGACGGCCGTGAAGGTGCTCGACGACGACGGCACCAAGGTGGCATACACCTCGTTACCGGCCAGTTGATTGCCCGAAAGGGGCACGGCGCCCCCGCCGCCAAACGCCGGATTATTGGCAAATCCCCGCTGGACCAGCGTTTGGGCCAGGTAGCCGTCGACGCTGAACTGGGGCGTCGTCAGCGCGGTTCCCTTGAGGTTCAAATACACCACCATGTCGAATCCGGCGAAATCCTGGTTGTATCCGCCACTAGCCGGGCCCACGTCCATGCGGTACACGGCCCCATAGGTTGAGTTGGCATACGGCATTCCCGACACCACGCCGCTAAAGGCCGAGTCGGCCGGCGTTAAAGTCGTGCGGCCATAGGCCTCGGCCCCGCCGACCAAATTGGGAATCATCGGCGTATCGGGCAGGCTCGAAAGATACGGGTTCGTGGCCCGGGTTCCGTCGAACGTGGTCTGCGCGCCGCTCGTCACACCGCCGGCATAGCCGTCCGTAGTGTTCGTGCCGAATAGAAACCGCCCGTCTGCTCCCGTGCTTCCGCCGCTGCCGCTGGCGCCTGCAATGCCGGGACTGGCCCCCCCGCCGCCCGCTGCTCCGCCAGCCCCGCCGGCCACGTTGACCGAGGCCGAGGTCGAACTGATGGCGGTTCCAAAGACCTTGACGGTGCCACCGGCACCACCACCACCACCACCGCCGCCACCACCGCCGCCCCCCGCGCCGCCTGTGGCGCCACTGCCACCACCCCCGCCGGCGCCACCGTGTCCGCCATGGTCGTGGCCGCCGGCGCCGCCGCTACCGCCCGCGCCACTGGCACCCGAGGCTCCCCCGTTTCCGCCACCCCCAGTCGAACCGCCGGCGGCGTTGCCGCCCTGAGCGAGTAGGGCCGAGCTAGCAATATTCACCACGCCGTTGGCCAGGATCTCGAACGCGCCGCCGCCGGCCCCCCCTTGGCCGCCGCTCCCGCCACCGCCGCCACTGCCGCCTGTGCCACCGCCGCCGCCGTTGCCACCCGAGCCACCCGAGCCACCCGAGCCGGAGATGACGGTCGGCCAGACACCCCAGGTCGAACCACCGCCACCACCGCCGCCACCGCCGCCGGCGCCGCCGCCACCGCCGCCACCCTGGCCACCGCCAGCACCACCACCGCCGCTGCCGCCGGCGCCCCCCGCCGCGATCGTGTCACCCGACGAAACCGGGTTGCTCCCGCCCGTGCCGCTGGCACCGCCGTTTCCGCCACCGGCGTTTCCACCGGTGCCGCCACCGCCGCCGGTGCCGCCACCCGATCCATCACCGCCGTGCCAGCCACCACCACCACCGGGACCGCCGCCGCCGGGCGATTGATTTCCCCAGCCGCCGCCGCCGCCACCGCCGGGGCTGGCGCTTCCGCTGCCGCCCGAGCCACCGCCCCCAGTACCGCCGGTTGCGATGGCGCCATCCGAGCCTGCCCCGCCACCGGAGCCGGAACTACCACCATTGCCCGAGCCGCCACCAGACCCACTATGGCCGCCGCCGCCAGGGCCACCGCCGTGCGCCGCGGTCCAACCGCCGCCACCACCGCCCCCGGCACCTCCTCCGCCGCCGCCGCTTCCCGCGCCGGAACCGGCCCCGCCGCCGCCGCCGGCCGACGAAGTACCGCCACCGCCAGGCCCCGCCGTGGTGCCAACCGCTTGAAAATTGAACGACGTGCCCGAGGCGTTCACATCGTCGCCGACCAGAAACCGCACCACGCGCGAACCGCTGGCGTTGATCGTGTCGCCGCTCACGTTCATGTCGCCGAAAAAGGTGACGATGGTCACGTTGCCGCTGTTGGCCACGCTAAACGGCACTCCGCCGTAGCTGCCCGAGGTCAAGCCATCCCAGGTGCCCGCCGAGGTGTTAATCGTCACCACCGCGGCCGATGCCAATTGCGGCAAGAGCAACACCCAGGCCGCGGTCCAAAAGGCGAGACGCGGCGAAACGAGAGGACGCGAACGGGTCGAGCCCATTGCTGGCACCCTAATTCTGCTAGGTTCGTCGAAGGTCCCGGCTGAGCGCGGGGCACCGACAAGGCAAGAAATCTGAGCGGACACTTACCCTCTAAACGGAGCAGGCACGTACCCCCCCAAAGGTCGAATAAAATATTGCAAGTTCGACAGGCGTCTGTCAAGCGAAAAGAGCCCCGACCCCAGACAGTCCCCCCCAGGAAGTCGTGGCCAGGTGGCTGTCGACTCCTAGCGTCGTTACACTCAAAGGGGGGGATCGGGCTCGGCTTCTACCTTGCGGAACCGGTATCCTTGTAGCCCCGCCGGGCCGGGGCGCCCCTGCCCCGCATTTCCCGCGGTTCCTCCGGATTTAGCCCATGCAGACCGCATCCCCACCAACGGGTACTTCCCAATGCCCGCACGCAGGTCGCCGGGCTTGGTCGGCGCTGGTGGTTGGCCTGCTCGTGGCAAGCGGCAGTTTCGGGTGCGGTCCCGGGGCTCAGCGGACCTCGCGGCCGGAATCCGCCGCCCGTCGGTCGAAAGCCAACCCCGGAGCGGACCTGCCCCCCAAACTGGCCAGCCAGGGCGAGCGTCCGGCCCGCGACGAAGTTACCTCCTTGCGCGTGGGCATGCTTGCCAGCGACGACCCCGACGACGACGGTTGGCGGTCCGAAGCGTTTAGCGCCGCCAGCGAGAAGCAACTCAAGCAATTGGCTCGGCTGCTCGGTCAGCCCGGTGGCATAACGGTCGATTCGCTCAGCCCCCTGGTCGATCCACAGGTAACGGCCGACCCGCTCCGGCCCGCGAGCTTGTCGCTGGTGGTCGAACGGGGGCCGCTTCGCGTTTACCGCGGCGACCAACGCGCCGGCTCCGCCGTCGAGGTCACGGTCGGCAACCAGGCCCTGGCAGTAGCCCTCAGCACGCTGGCCGAACGATGCGGTACGGCAAGCTCCGGGCATGCGGCGTTCAAAACCGTGGCGGTCGAGCTGTCGGACGAGGGGGCCACCACCACGGTCCGCTACGCCGCCTGCGGGCAGCGCGACGGTCGCCGGGTACAACAGCAGGCCACCTGGCACTGCGGCTGGACCCCGGAAACCGAGGAGGCGCCTCCCCGGCTGCGGACGATTCAACTTGTAGCGTTTCAGGAGTTGGAACTGGACTGCGGTACCGAGCCGCTGCTGCGCGACGTGACCGATCGGGTCCTGGCGCATTGTCCGGCCTGGCCGGCTCAGTTCCGCCGGGGACAAGACTACTGGGTGGCGCGAATCCCCCGCGGCGTTGGCATGGTCGAATCCAATGCCAGCGGGCTCGCCCTGGGCGACGTCAACGGCGATGGGCTCGACGATCTCTACTTGGCCCAACCCGGCGGGCTACCCAACCGCCTGTTGATTCACCAGCCCGACGGAACGCTCCGCGACGTCGCGGCTGAGTCGGGCACCGATTTTTTGGACATGACCACCGGGGCCCTATTCGTCGACGTCGATCGCGACCAGGACCAGGATCTGTTGGTTCTGCTGGCCTCGACCCTGGTGGGTTTCGAGAACGATGGCCAGGGTAAATTCACGCTGCGGGGAACGATCGTCGAACTGGAACAGGCCTTCTCGCTGGCCGCGGCCGATTACGACCGCGACGGCCAGCTCGACGTTTACGTTACCCAGTACGCCGGCGGCGGCAACGTGGGCGTGGTTGCCCGCACGCGCAACCCCCTACCCTTTCACGACGCCAACAACGGGCTTCCCAACAAGCTGCTCCGCAACCAAGGAGACTGGCAATTCCGCGACGTCACGGCCGAGGTGGGCCTGGACGCCAACAACCGCCGCTGGAGCTTCGCCTGCGCTTGGGAAGATTACGACCGCGACGGAGATCCAGACCTTTACGTGGCCAACGATTTCGGCCGCAACAACCTGTACCGCAACGACCAGGGCACCTTTCACGACGTGGCGGGCGAGGCCGGCGTGGAAGACATTGCCGCCAGCATGTCGGTCACTTGGGGCGATTACAACCGCGACGGCTGGATGGACCTGTACGTGGGAAACATGTGGTCTTCGGCCGGTCACCGGGTGACCTTTCAACCCGAATTCCAAACCGGGCTGGCCGAGTTGACCCGCTCGCAATTCCAACGCCATGCGCGAGGCAATAGCCTGTTTCACAATCGCGGTGACGGCCGGTTCGACGATTTGAGCGAGACGCTCCAGGTAACGCTGGGCCGCTGGGCCTGGAGCTCGCAGTTTGTCGACCTCAACGGCGACGGCTGGGAAGACCTGTACGTCGCCAACGGAATGGTTACCAACAGCGACCCGCACGACTTGTGAAGTTTCTTCTGGCGGCAGGTCGTGTCGCACTCACCCCGCCTGGCCGAGAACACGGACCCGGTCGATTTGTACGACCAGGCCTGGCACCGTACGGGCATGATGGTCCGCGAAGGCGCGTCGCTGAGCGGGCGGGAGCGGAATTGCTTGTTCCTGAACGTCGAGGGCAAAGCGTTTGTCGACGTTTCGGGAGCGGCCCAAGTCGATTTCCCCGAAGACGGGCGGGCTCTGGCCACGACCGATTGGGACTCCGACGGCGACCTGGACCTGTTTCTTCACAACCGCAACACGCCTCGACTGCGGATTTTGCGCAACGACTGGCCCAGGCAAGGCCGTTTCCTCCGGCTCTGGCTACGCGGCACCGAGAGCAACACCGACGCCGTCGGCGCTCGGGCCGAATTGTGGCCCACCGCGGCAGGCCCACCCCTGGTGCGGACCGTGCGGGCCGGCGAGGCCTTTCTCTCCCAGTCAAGCAAGTGGATTCACTTCACTCTCGGCGAGGCCGATTCGTTCGACCGGCTGGTTATTCACTGGCCTAGCGGGGCAGTTCAAGAATTCCGCGAGCTTGAGCTGGACCGCGCCTATCAAGTGCGCGAGGGAGCGAGCCAGCTCGTACCTCACTCGCCCCCACCCCCGGCCCAGCTCACCGCCGCAACCCCTGCGGGCGACACCGGCGCGACCGCCGATGGCAAGCTGCCAGGGCAACCTTCCGGACCGGCCCCCGCGACAGCCGAAGAAGCCTCGTCGGCGGCCCGGGTGGCGCTGCTCGCGCGGGTGCCGTCGCCGCGGCTCACCTGGCGCGACGCCGCGGGACAAGAGCAGCCGCTGACTCGAGCGCCTGGCCGGGGCCAGTTGCTGGTGCTCTGGGCCACCTGGTGCCAGCCCTGCCAGGTCGAGCTTCGCATGCTGGGCGAGGCGGCGCGCGAGCTTGCCGCGGCCAAGGTCGACGTGCGGTTGCTCTCGGTCGACGGCCTCGACGGGGCGAGCGACGCTCCGATCGGCGAAACCGATTGGCAGGCCGTGGCCCATGGGGCGAACCAAGCCCTGACCCGGCTCGGTGTCCGCTTTCCCGCCGGCCTGGCCACCACGGCGACCATGGAACGACTCGAAGTTCTGGCCGGAGTACTGATCGACCCCATCCGCCCCTGGCCCGTTCCGGCCAGCGTGTTGATCGATCCGCACGGGCAGGTAGCCGTGCTCTATCGAGGACCACTGGCGCGCGAGCAGCTCGCCGCCGACCTGGGCCACCTCGACCAAGATCCCGAGTCGATTCGTGCCGCGGCAGTGCCGTTTCCGGGCCGCTGGTATTTTCGGCGTTCGCTTTATCCCGAGTTGGCCGGCCTGCGGCGCGAATACCGCGACCGCGGATGGCTCGACGAAGCCCGAGACCTCGCCCGGGCCGAGGTTCACTGGCTACGGCAATGGGGCACCGCCGACGATCGGCCGCTGGCCGACAACCTCGCGCAAGAGCTGGCCCAAGAGCTTCGCGAGCTGGGCGATGAGCGGTTCGCGGCGGGCGACCACCAAGCCGCCGAATCGCATTACGCGGCCGCGCTAGAAGTCTGGCCTCGGGATCGCGACGCCCTCAACAACCTGGGCGTGGTGTTCCAGCAACAAGCTCGCTGGAGCGAGGCCGAACAGGTGCTCCGCGCGGCAATCGCCGTCGACCCCGCCTCGTCGGCCGTGGCCGGCAACTTGGCATCGGTGCTGGAGAAACAGGGCCGGGTCCGAGACGCGCTCGAGGTCTATCGCGAAGCGCTCGCCCGCCTGAGCGAAGCGGCCGTCTTGGAAAACAACCTGGCCTGGACCCTGGCAACCGCCGCCGACCCGCAGCTCCGCCAGGCCGACGAGGCCCTGGCGATCGCGCGCCGCCTTTGCGAACGAACCGAGTACCGCGTTCCCAGCTATCTCGACACCCTGGCCGCGGCCTATGCTGCGGGAGGCGATTTCTCGCGGGCCAGCGCAACGGCTGAGTTGGCCGCCGATCAGGCGGCCGCCACGGGGGCCGACGAACTGGCGGCCGCGATCCGTGCCCGCCGGGAACGGTATTTGCGCAAGGAACCCGTCGTCAGCCCGCCCCTTGCAAAGTAGAAAGCGCGCCGCTCGCGGGCACCCCGGGGGTTCCCCCCGGCTCCCGCGCGACGCGAACGACCATGACCCCCTACCGATCCCTAAACTCGGCCTTCCGCGCCCGCCAGGGTCTGCTGGCCCTGGGCCTGGTGCTGGCGGCGCTGGGGTGCTGGGCACTGGTAGCGCGGCGCCCACCATTGGGCCACGACGCCTCGCGCGATGGTTCCGGCCAGGTGCCGCCCGGGCCCAGGACTTCAGGGGCAGTAACCCACGGCGCCGGCCCAAGCGAGGAAACGTTCAGCGTCCGTTCGCAGTTTTCCGTGGCGGACAACGACGACCCGCGCCGCGACGGCTGGGAAACCGAGGCCCTGAATCTGGCGGTTTCGGCACAACTAAAACGGCTTGCCGAAGTGCTGCGCGACGGCCCTGCGCTACGGGCCGAGTCGCTTCGTCCGCTGGTGACCGACGACATTTCGATCGTGTGGCCCCGCTCAGACAAACTTCAAGAGGTGCATCGCGAAGCCACGCTAGTGGTCCGCCGGGGGCCCAACGCCGGGGCCGGGGACGCGCCTTCGGCCCGAAGCACGGCTCGCGCAGCGCCCGACGACGGCGCCGAGGCAGCGCGCAGCGCCCTCGGTGCCCTCTGGGCCGAGAACGCTCCTCGGGGCGCGGTGCAAAGCCACTGGAAAGTAGTCCGCGTCGAGCCCAGCCCCCCCGAATTGGCAACCGACCTGATTGGCGAAGTGGCCTTTTCAACCAGCAGCGGCCGAGTCGGTCTGCACCTGCGTGCCCGGGCAACCTGGTTGATTGGCGGCCCGGACGCGCATCCCCAATTGCGGTCGCTGGCGGTCGGCGAGTTGGAAGAAGTTTCCTGGCTACAGGCCAAGGGGCCCTGGTTTGTCGACGACGCGGCGGCGGTCCTGGGCCACCACGCCAGCTACTGGGCGCAATTGGCTCACGGCCAAAACTACTGGGTGAGCCGCGTCCAGCGGCAATTGGGGATGAGTTTCGGAATGCAAACCGGCCTGGCCGTGGGCGACGCCAACGGCGACGGGCTCGACGACCTGTACGTATGCCAGCCGGGCGGGCTCCCCAATCGGCTGTACGTCATGCGCGCCGATGGCCGCGCCGACGACCTCTCGGCCGCCGCGGGGCTCGACTGGCTCATGCCGACCGCCGCGGCCCAGTTCGCCGATCTGGACAACGACGGCGATCAGGACCTGCTCCTGGTGGCGGTCGACCGGAGTGGCATCTGGTGTTTGCGGAACGACGGCCGAACCCATTTCGAGGTTGTAACGCAACTCGAGGGCCCCCAATCTCCCACGTCGCTGGCGCTGGCCGATTACGACTCCGACGGAAATCTGGACCTCTACGTGTGCAACTACCAGGACGGCGGCATCTTGGCGATTACCGGGACAACTCGACCCGTCCCCTTTCACGATGCCACGAACGGCGGCCCCAACGTGCTTTACCGTAACGAGGGGAATTGGCAGTTCCGCGACGTTACTGCCGAAGTCGGGCTCGACGAGCACAACTACCGCTGGTCGTATGCGGCCAGTTGGGACGATTTCGACCGCGACGGCGATCTCGATCTTTACGTGGCCAACGACTTTGGCCGAAACAACCTGTACCGAAACGAGTCGGGCCGGTTTCGCGACGTGGCGGCCGAAGCCGGCGTGGAGGACGTGGCCTCGAGCATGAGCGTCGCCTGGGGCGACTACAACCAGGACGGGTGGAACGACTTGTACGTGGGCAACATGTGGTCCTCGGCCGGCCACCGGGTGGTGTTCCAGCCCCGCTTTCACCAGGAGCTTCCCTCGGATACCCGCGAACTGTTTCAACGACACGCGGTGGGAAACAGTTTGTTCCTCAACCAGGGAGACGGGACCTTTCGCGAGACCAGCGACGAGGCCGGCGTCCGCGAGGGCCGCTGGGCCTGGAGCTCGAATTTCGTCGACCTCAACAACGACGGCCGCGAAGACCTGCTCGTGGCCAACGGCTTTCTGACCCATGGCCTGGAACACGACTTGTGAAGCCTGTACTGGCGGCAGGTCGTGTCGCGTTCACCTTCCGATCGGGCGGAACCGCGGGCAACTCAGGACTACCAGCAGGCCTGGGACGAGCTCAGCGAACTGATCCGCCGGGGCGCCTCGTTCAGCGGACACGAACGCAACTGCGCGTTCTTGAACCTGGGCCATGGCCCGTTCGCCAATATCTCGTCTGTCTCGGGAATCGACTTTGCTGACGACGGGAGAGCCCTGGGAGTGGTCGATGTCGACGTCGATGGCGATCTCGACGTTTGGGTGAGCAACCGCACCGGGCCCCAACTGCGGCTGCTTCGCAATCGGCTGCCCGGGGAACGCCATTTCCTGCAGCTCCGGCTCCACGGCCGCAAGTCGAATCGCGACGCCGTGGGTGCCCGGGCCGAGCTGCGGCTGCCCAGCGGCACCACGCTGGTGCGGGTAGTCCGATCGGGCGAAGGATTCATTGCCCAAAGCAGCAAAGTTCTTCATTTCGGCCTGGGCGAGCACGACACGGTCGCCGGGCTCTCGATTCGCTGGCCTTCGGGATTGGTGCAAGAGCTCGCGGTTCCCCAAGTCGATCGGCGCTGGGAACTTTTCGAGGGAGACGAGCAGCTTAGCCCCTGGACACGCCCCGGCTCGCCGCTGTCCATGCCCGCATACACGGAGCCGGCCGGCGGGACCGACCCAACCCACGAGCTGGCCGACGATACGACGAGCGACGGCGAACCGCGGGGAAGCCGACTGTTTCTGGCGGGCCGGATGCCGCTGCCGGTCTGCCGCCCCCGCGACGCCGACGGAGAAACGCTGGAACTGGATCGCTTGCCGGGGCGGCCACGGCTGCTGGTACTGTGGGCCAGTTGGTGCCAGCCGTGCCTGGCGGAACTCAAGAGTCTGGTTCGCGCCCGCGACCAACTCGAAGCAAGCGGGCTGGATGTGCTGGCCATGTCGACCGATGCCGCCGATGGCGCGGGCGATGGCCTTACCCAAGCCCGGGCAGCGCTTGAGCGGCTCGAGTTCCCTTGGCCCAGCGTTTACGCCGATTCCGAGCTACTGGCGCGCCTGGAACTTGCGCTGCGGCACTTAAGCGATCGATGGCGCCCGCTGGGGGTTCCCACCAGCCTGCTACTGGACCGACAAGGCTGGATCGCCGCCGTGTACTTCGGCCCGGTCGAGGTTGAGCAGGTGCTGGCCGATGCGCAACGGGTCGATCTCGACCCCGTGGAACTCAAAGCGCATGCCGTGCCGTGGCCTGGCCGCTGGAGCTACTCGACCTATCGGGTTGACTTGGCCAAGCTGGCGGGCGAAATGCTCGAAAAGGGCTCGCCGGCCGATTACCTGCGGTACCTCGAAGCCGACTTCCTGTGGTACCAGCGGCTGGGAGAAAACGCCTCCGAGGCCGACGTCGCCGCGGCCCGCAACCGCCTGGTCGAGGCCCTGGAACGGTCCGCCCGCGACGCGCTGGCCGAAGGTCGCCCGCACGAAGCGGCCTCGGCTTTCGCCCAATTGCACAAACTTGCGCCGGACGACGCCGACATCTGGAACAACTGGGGAACCACGCTGGGGCTGAGCGGGCAATGGGAACAAGCGGCCCATGCCTTCCGCGAGGCTTGCCGCCGGAACCCCAGCCACCGCGAGGCAACCACCAACCTGGCGGGCGCCTTGGAGCGGCTGGGCGATTCCGCGGCCGCGGCATCGCAGTACGAAGCCATCGTGGCCGTCGACCCCCAGGCCCGCACTGCCCGGAACAACCTGGCCTGGTTGCGGGCCACTCACGCCGACGAGCGCCTGCGCCGCCCCGACGAGGCCACGCGGCTGGCGGAGGATCTTTGTCGCGAGACCGATTTCCGCCACCCTGGCTATTTGGATACGCTGGCCGCGGCCTACGCCGCTCAGGGCCGCTACGACCGTGCGAGCGATGTGGCGGCCAGGGCCGTGGAACTGGCCCGAAGCGACCAACCCCAACTGAGCGCCGCGATCGCCGGACGCCTGGAGCTTTACCGTCAGCGTCGCGCGTACGTTGCCCAGCGCGAGCAGAACCGATTGTCGCCCGCGGCGGCGGCCAGCCCGACTTCGGAGCCCTAAGGATTCGCCATGCCCTCCGCGTCGGAACCCTCCGGAACGCCGCACCGCGGTCGACCGCTTCGCGCGGCGAGCGCGATCGCGCTGCTTCTCGCGGGCCTGGCGCTGCTGGCCTGGGCCCGTTTCCCCATGCGGGGTCCGGGGAGGCCACCCGAGCCGACCGCGGGCACGGCCCGGCCAGAGGCCAAGCCCCCAGCGGGCACCCCCGCCGACCCGACCAGCCTGGCTCGCCCGGCCGAGTCGGCCGCTAGCGGCTTGGCCGCGGCTCCTAGTGCGATCGCCGACGCCGCATTCCAACAGCGCGATAATCCTCTGGCCGATGGCTGGACCAGCGAAGCGGTGGGGAGCGCGGCGGCGGCGCAACTGGCTCGGCTGGCCCGGCTACTGTCACGGCCCCCGACCGAATGGGAGGCCGGACTGGCCGAGCTGGTTGCCGAATCGTGGTCGCCCCGGCCGCTGCGGCCGGCCGAACGGAAGCTGGCGTACCAGGCCAAAGGGGTGCGCGTGTTTCGCGGCGAAGTTCTCACGGGGGACCCACCTCGCGGGCCGGCCCTTACCGGTGGCGCGGCAGCGGCACCGGCAGCAGCGGCGGAAGCACTCGGCCGCCTGGCCGCCCCGCTGCTGGAGCGGGGTCCGCTTCGGGTCGAGTTCAAACTTTACGAAGTGGAATTGGCCGAGGGGATCGCCAGCACGCGGGTGTACGCCGATTGGCTTGCCGCCAATGACGATGGCTCGCGGCAGCTTCACGTCGGTTGGCGTTGCGATTGGGCGCTCGGCGCAACCGGCGCCCCCCCGCGCTTGTCCGGCATTACCGTCGAGGAGTTCCAAGAGAGCGAATTCCTCGGGCCGGGCCCGCATCCCTGGGCCGACGTCACCGCCGACCTGCTGGGTAGTCAGCCGGCGTTTCGGGATCAGCTTCGAATTGGAGTGGTGGGTTGGGCCGAGCGACTGCCGACCGCCCTGGGCCAGGACATTTTCGAGCAACAAGGGCTCGCCATCGGCGATGCCGACGGCGATGGCCGCGACGACGTTTACGTCTGCCAGCCGGGTGGGTTGCCCAATCGCTTGTTTCTTCACCAGCCCGACGGGAGTGTCATCGAAGCAGCGGCCGAGGCCGGGCTCGACTGGCTCGATTTCACCCGCAGCGCCCTCTGGGTCGACCTGGAAAACGACGGCGACCAGGACCTGGTCCTGGCGTTTGCCAGCGAGGTCGCCACGTATGAAAACGTCGGCGGCGGGCGGTTTCGACCGGCCCAACGCTTCGCCACCGAGGGACGACCCAACGGACTGGCCGCGGCCGACTACGACCGCGACGGCCTCGTCGACTTGTACGTGGCCTGCTACGGTTCGGGCTACGCCGGCCTGGGCGGAGGCTGGATTCCGCTGCCCTATTTCGACGCTCAGAACGGGGCCGCCAACTATCTCTTGCGCAACCAGGGGGGGCTGGCCTTCGTCGATGCCACCCGGGCCACGGGGCTCGACGCCGGCAACCAGCGCTGGAGCTACGCGGCGGCCTGGGAGGACTACGACCGCGATGGCGACCCCGACCTGTACGTGGCCAACGATTTCGGCCGCAACAACCTGTACCGCAACGACGACGGCTTTTTTGTCGACGTCGCCCGCTCGGCCGGGGTGGAAGATATCGCCAATGGAATGTCGGTCAGTTGGGGCGATTTCAATCGCGACGGCCGGGAGGACCTGTACGTCGGCAATATGTGGTCGTCGGCCGGCAATCGAATTACCGTGCAGCGGCAATTCAAACCCGACCTGAGCGATGCCGACCGGGCTCGCTACCAGCGCCTGGCCCGCGGAAACAGCCTCTTCGCGGGAACTCAAACCGGCGCGTTTCACGACGTGAGCCTGGCCGCCCATGCAACCGTGGGGCGTTGGGCCTGGAGTTCGCTACTGGTCGACTTCAATAACGACACCTGGCTCGATCTGTTGGTGGCCAACGGATTCATCACCAACATTCAGACGCACGACTTGTGAAGTTTCTTTTGGCGACAGGTCGTGTCGCGCTCAACCACCGCGGTCGAAGATCCGCGAACCGCCACCTACTACCAGGCCCTGCTGCAGCTCGACCGGCTGGTACGCGGGGGGGCCTCGTGGAGCGGTCATGAGCGCAATGTCTGCCTGCTCAACACCGCCGACGGCTCCTTCGCCGACTTCTCCTCGGCGAGCGGCTTCGACCTGCTCGACGATGCCCGGGCCATCGGCGTGGTCGATTGGGACGGCGACGGCGACCAGGATTTGTGGATCAAGAACCATTCCGCGCCCCAGTTGCGATTTCTCGAAAACCGCTGGCCCGGCGGCGGCCACTACTGCGCCGTGCGGTTGACCGGGCAGCGCTCAAACCGCGACGGCATCGGGGCCCGAGTCGAAGTCGACCTGGGAGACGGTCGAGCCCCCCTGGTACGCAGCCTGCGAGCCGGCGAAGGGTATTCGTCGCAAGCCAGCAAATGGATCCATCTGGGGCTGGGAGGCCGCGCCGACCCGGTTCAATTAACCATCTTCTGGCCGAGTGGCACCATCGATCGGATTGCCGACCTGGCGGTCGACCGCCGGTACACCGTCGACGAGGGGAGCGGTCGCGCCGTTCCCTGGACCACCGGCGACGATTCCCGCGGGCTAAGCGCGCTGCCGCTGCCGGCCGAGCCCCCCCGGCCAGCCACGGAGCAGAACGTAGCCTTTCCCGCCCCCCTGCCCGACCTTCGCTTCCGCGATTCCAGCGGCGAAGTGCAATCGGTCCGGGCCGCGGGGAGGCCCCTCTGGATTCAGCTCTGGGCCAGTTGGTGCCAACCCTGCCTTGAAGAGTTGCAAGCCACGGCCCGAGCGGCCGAGCCGCTTCGTCAATCATCGCTCGACGTACTGGCCTTGAACCTGGAAACGGCCGGCCCCGATCCGGCGGTCGAACTGCGCCCCGGAGCGGCCGTACTGGAGCAGCTAGGCTGGTCGGCAGGGGCCGGTTGGGCGCTGCCCTCGGTGGTCGAGAAGCTCGAACTTTGGTCGCGAACCTCGTATTACTTCGACCGCCCTTTGGCGCTGCCCGCCAGCCTGTTGGTCGACGCCGACAATCGCTTGGTTGCGGTCTACCGAGGCGCGGTGGGGCCCCAGCTGGTGTTGGCCCGGGCGGCCCAGCTCGGTGCCCAAGCCGAGTTCGCAGGACCGCGGGGGTTGCCCTTTGCGGGTCGCTGGCAGGAGCCACCCGGCCGCGGCGCCTGGCTCGATCTGGCCGGCGCCTTTCGCCAGGCTGGCTACCGACCCGACGCGCGTCGCTACTACGAGGCCGCGCTGGCGATCCCCGCGACGGGTCCGAGGGCCGACCTCGAGAATCAATCGGCCCGGGCAGCGCTCGTCGACCTGACCTGGCAAGACGCACTCGACGAATTCGGCATTGGGCACATCGAGCAGGCCGAATCGCTGCTGCTGCGCGTTTTGGAAATGCAGCCCGACCACGCCGAGGCCCGATACCGCCTGGGCAGGCTGGCCGCGCATGTCCACGATCACGAGGCAGCCAGGCAGCATTACCGCGCGGCGCTGGCGCTCGAGCCCAAGCACGTTGGAGCCATGGCGAGCCTGGGGCTAAGCCTGCTCCAAGACAACCAGGTCGACGAAGCCTTTGCCTGGTTCCGACAGGTTCTGGCGGTGACCCCGCAGTTTCCGGAAATCCAGGCCGCGATTGCTTGGACTCTGGCGACCCACGCCGACCCCGATCGTCGCAACGCCCGTGACGCGGTGATGATCGCGGAACACCTCTGCCAAAGCACTCAGTATCGGCACTACCCGTACCTTGATCTCTTGGCGGCTGCCTACGCCGAACAAGGCGACTTCGCCCGGGCAGTCGAGTTGGCCGACCAGGCGGCCGAACTGGCCGCGGCGGCCGAGTCCGCCCAGCAGGCAGCGGCGATTCGCGAGCGGGCGCAGCGTTATCGCGAGGGCCAGCCGTATCGCCAGCCCGCGGCCGGCGCGGCCGCGGCGCCCTGACCGGTCGCCGGATCTCGCCAGGCCCTCCGGCGGCTTTCTGCGGTTATTGGCGCGGCACCTGGCGCCAGTCGGGACGCGGGGGTACGGCGGCCCCCAAGCTGCCGCGCCGCAGGGCGTAGTACTGCTCGATCGGCCGATCGTCCGACAGCGCCGCCACCGGGGCGCCCGCCAAAAGCGCCCCCGGGTTGGCCTCGCGGGCGAGAATGCGGGCAGCCAGGCTGTCGAGCGTTTCCCCCGGGCTCCAGGCCAACAAATCGGCCTGTGCGGCCGCGGGCATGCGAGCCGCCATGGCCCGGGGCGATATTTCCGGAAACGGCTGGTTGGATGCCAGGTAGTGCATGCCCGTGCCCTCGTACGCGCGAAATACTCGGACAAAAGCAAACGAGCGGCTCATCGCCGCCAGCACGGCTCGCCCCACGGCGGGCTCGCTCTCCGGCATCCAAAGCTGAAACACGCCGCTAGGCGACAGGCGAGCCCCCGCCTGCGCAAAAAACTCGCTCGATAGCACTTGAGTCGCCCCGGGCCACTCCAGCGGGCGAGGCGGATCGACAACGATCAGGTCGAACGGTTCCGGCCAGCAACGCAGAACGCGGCGCGGGTCGTCGTTCACCAGCCGCGGGGCCGAAGCCGACTGGTTCGTTTCCCACGCTTGCTGGTCGCGAACCACGGCGAGCAGCGCGGGAGACGCGTCGACCACCAGCAGGTCCATTCCCCAGCTTTTCAGGCTGCGAACCCCGGTCCCCAGGCCGGCTCCGATCACCAGGCCGCGCCGCGGTAGTTCTCGACAAAGACAACCCGCCAGATGCACGCTTACCTTGTCGAGTTGATCGGGCCGCGCTCGGCCGACTCCGCCGATGGCTAGCCCCGAGGCGCTCTGGCCGGGTTCGCCAAACACCACGGCGGTTACGCGGGCATCGCGGTACACCCGGCAACCCTGCGCGACGACAAACGCGTCGAAGCTTTGGGCTCCGGCGAACACCGCCACGAACAGACCCAGCCCAAGCAGGCTGGCCGCGATCCACCGTGGGCGGAGCGTGGCTTCGAGCCACCAGGGAATACTTGCCGCCAGGGCCGCCCCCAGAATGACCGCCGCGCCGCTGGCGTAAGGAAGCACGCCCCAGCACAGTACCAGCGAGCCGGCGAGCAGTCCGCCGGTCCACCAGGCCAGGCGGCTGCAGGCCTCGGAAAGCAGACAACCCCGCGGACCTTCCAGGGCGTAAACCGTCAGCCAGCCGAGCCCGATTCCAGCCGGGCACCCGGCCAAACAAGCCGCCCAGGGGGGCGCCGACCGGCGGGGGTCGCCCACGACGACAATCAGCGCCAGGGCCATGGCGGTAAACAGGCAAGCGCTGCCGGGGCGCGGCAAAACGCCCCGCCCGGCCCCTTGGCGCGCGGCCCAGCCCATTCCCAGGGCGAAGGCGATTCCGGCACCGATCGTCAGCGCGGCGCGGAAATACACCGTGGGCAACAGGAGCAAGTCCAGCGCGCGCCAGGTAGCTAAGCTCCAGCAAGCGACCAAGATTCCTGCGCCCATCCAACCCGCCGGCCCCAGCAACCGGCCACCGCGCTCCCTCGGGCCTTCGCGCGGCGCGAAGCGATCCGCGTCTTTCGACTTGCGGCGCGATGAACGCGACCGCCGCGGCGCGCCCGTAAGACCGCCGAAACCGGCCAGCAGCATTGCGGCCAGATGCAGCCCAACCGCCGCCCAACCCAAACGAGTGAACCCCCCCAGCTCAATCAAGGCGAACTTCGCGGCGGCAAACCCCGTTAGCCCACCGACCAGCGCGGCCAGGGCGACCAGGCTCAGGCGGGGAACGCCGGCTTCTCGCTCCGCCGGCACGACCTCGGCCGCGGCCCGTAGCGTGGCCCCCGCCACGGCGCCCAGCAGCGCGGCCACGGCGCCGGCGCACAGAACTGCTCCCCAGGAGGTACACGGCAAGGGTCCCGAACCGGCCCAGGGCCAGGGTAGCCCGGCTGGCCACGGCAGGGGGAGCAAAAACGCGATGGCAAAGGCAAGGGCTCCGCCACCTAGCCGTGCGGCCAATCGGCGACGGGCGGACGAAGCATGGGCTTGGCCGCGACGACGCCGCGCGGACCACCATCGAGCACCCCACGCGCTTCCGGCGCCGATTCCGCCCAGCGTCGCCAGCTCCACTGCCAGGGTCTGACCGCAGGCGGCCTGGATTCGGTTCCAAGCCAGCAGAAACTCTCCGGCCCAGGCCGCGCCCGCGGCGCCGCAAACGAGCAGAAGTGGCAGTGCCGCGCTTTTGCCCGGTTCGACCGAAGTCAACGGCGAGGGGTTCGACATTCGGGTGCGCTCCGCCCGCCTGGCCTTAGAAACCTGCGTCGCCCGGGGAAGGCGATGCGGCCGGTTCGCCGGAAGATCGACGCTCTTCGGCCGCTGAATCTGTCTCGCCGGGCACGGTTTGCGCCTCGCTCTCCCACAACCGCAAGACTCGTTCCGCCAGCTCGCGATCGATTCGGATCTGATGATCGCGCATTCGCAACGGGGCAAGGTTGTTCTGGTCCGGCGTGTTGAACGTGATGTCGCTGATCGACTCGACCTTCGAGAGATGACAGTCGATGCAGTTCGCTCGCCCCCGAGCGCCCGCCCTGGGGAGCAAGCCACACGATTCGACCTGATGGCAGCGCACGCAACGAGAAGAATACGCGGCCAGGTCGCCGCGCTGCCGGGCATGGGGGTCATGGCAAGAGGTGCAGGTCAGTTCCTCGCTGGCCTGAAAGCAACGCGACCGGCACAGCCGAGGCAACTGGTTGTTGCTATGCAGATCCAGCCGGGCCTGTTCGATCTCCGAGCCAAGGTCGACATACTCGGCCAGCACGTCGCCGGGGCGAAAATCGAACGCGGGGCGCAACAGCCGGCCCACCGCGGAGTGGCACTGACCGCAAATTTCCAGTTGGCGCATCCGCGGCAGCCGCACCGGATTGACGATCGCCCTGCCGGTTTTGTCCTGAGGGTTGCCCTGGTGCCAGGCAGCGTGCTCGCTTCCCGGCCCGTGGCACCGCTCGCAGGAAACCCCCAGCAACGCCTGGCTGCGTGTATAGGTGTTCGTCGTTCCCGGTTCGTATTCCAGCCAGGTCGCGTGGCAATCCAGGCATCGCGGAATGATCGGCCGGTCGAACCAAACCTGGCCATCGACATAGTTGGGGCTGTTCACCCAGGCGTCTAAGCTCGAGAGATAGGTAACCGGCATCTGAAACAATTGGTTCTCGCGCCAGTAAAGGTACGATTGTCCCAGCTTGCCGGAACCAGTGACGATGTCGATTCGCTCGCTGCGCCGCCGGGGCGGTTGGCCCTCGACCGCCGTTTGGTACCAACCGTCGTCGCGGCGCGTCATCTCAAACCAGACGTCGGGGCGACGGGTGTTCATCCGCTGACCGGGCCCCGTAAAATCGCCGAGCAAGCTCTCCTCCGAAGGCCACCGCGACGTTTGCGCGTGCGAGGTGTGGACGTACGAGGCGTAGTACGCGGCGTGGCAGCCTTGGCACGACTGGGCACCCAGGAAGCGGGCCTTTCGCAGCCAATCGCTTGGCGGCGCTGCCCGAGACGCGCCGCCCCCTGCCGCCGGCTCGGCCCACACGTTCCGAGGCCCCCACCCGGTCCGAGGCCGCCACAGGGTCCGGGCAGCTCGGTCGTCGCCGGTCCCCAAGCCCCAGGCCAGGAGCACCGCAACGGCTACGCACGCGCCCCCCACCCACCGGCCCGACCCGCCTCGCCCAGCGGAGCGGCCGGGTGCCAGGCCTTGGTCGATGTTGCGTCGCCCTGGTCCCATGTCCGGCCTAGAAGGAAGAGAGTCGCTTGCCGCAACAGGTCGTGCGCACCGCCTGCACGTCACCCACCGGCAACCGACGAACTCGATTCTAGTCGGCCGGGCCGGGCTGCGCGAGCCATACCGGGCGGTTTCCGGCCCCCCCGGGGGTTGGCTGCCGTGGGCGATGCGGCCCGGCGGGGGGTCGAGCCACGATTGGCTCGGCACCGGGCCCGCGGTCGGTTTATAATCCATGGTAACGAACACAGCCGATCGAGTGAGCGGTGAATTCTTGGGGGATCGCCGCGCGATGGCTGATTAGGTGCGGGGCGCGTCCGTCGTATGGTCTCGTCGAGATCTCGAGGACGCGACCGGCAGCGCCGGCGGTCGCGCCGTCGTTGGAACTACCGGCTGCTTGCCGCCACGGCGGTTTTCTGCGTCGTCGTCGGCGGGCTGGCGCACCTGCACGTCGAACGCCAGCGGCAGCGTCTGGCTCAAGAGCTACTGGCCGAGGCTCAGCTTGCCGAAACCCGGGCGGACTGGCGCGGCGCCTTGGAAGCCTGGGAAAAGTTCCTCGCACTTCGCCCCGGCGAACCGGCTGGCCTGACGGGCCGGGCCTTGGCCTTCGCCAACGTCGCGGAAACCCGACAGCAGAAGCTGCGAGCCCTGAAGCTGGCAGGCGAAGTGCTCGACCACTCGCCGCAACGCGTCAAGCTCCTGGCGGTGCGGGCCCGGCTCGCACTGGAAGTGGGCGATCTTCCCCTGGCGGTGGCCCAGGCCGAACGGGCACTGCGGATCGACCCCGACCAATCTCAAGTGCTGCGATCGTGGGTGGGGGCGCTCACTGGAATGGCGCTCTCGGGCGATTCCGTAAGCTGGAACACCGTGGCCGAAGCACTCGCGCAGGCCGTCGCCCGGCTGCCCGGCGACGAGGTCCTGGCACTGCAACTGGCCTGGCTCTATCGCGAGCGCCCGGAAACCGCCAAGGGCCCCGCCCCGGCGGCCGCCGATGCCGTGCTCGATCGGCTGGTGCTCGCCGCGCCCCGATCGGCCGCGGCGTTTCTCGCCCGCTGGGAGTATCGCCGCGCATTCAGGCTGCCCGGCGGCGACGACGACCTGCGCCGGGCGGTGGAACTGGGGCCCGATCAGGTGGGGGTTCGCCTGGCGGCCGGGCAAGCGGCGCTCGAGCGACGCGACTGGAACGAAGCGGCGCTGCATTTCGATCGGCTCATCGCGCTGGAGCCCGACAACCGCCGAGGTTATCTCGGCCGAGCCGAGGCCGAGTCCGGGGCCGGCCAGGATGAAAAGTGCCGCGCCACCCTCCGAGCCGGACTCGAAGCGGCCGACCCTCGCGATGTACTGCTGAACCTGCGGCTGGCCGAACGCTTGCTATCGGTCGATCTCGACGCGGCAGGCGAACACCTCGAACGGGCCTCGGCGAGCCTGTGGTTGGGTAACGAACCCGATCGCGAGGTTCGTCTCGCCCGCCGCGCCCGGGCGCTGGCCGTGGTTGAGGGGCGGTTCCACCTGGCCCGGCGGCAATGGGCCGCGGCCCTGGATTCGTTCGCCGCGGTTTTCGCCGAGCCGACGGCCGCGGGCGATCGCGGTCCCACGTCGGCCGAGCGCATCACGGCCTACTACGGTCAGGCGAGCTGCTTTGGGCAGCTCGGTCAAGAAGATCGAGCCGCGGCGGCCTACGATGCGGCGCGGCAAATTGAGCCGCAATCGGCCGCCCATTGCCTGGCCGCGGGGCGGGCCTGGCTGGCCGCCGGGCAACCCGGCCTGGCCCTGGCAGCCTGGAAGCAGGCCCAAAGCCTGACTCCGGCCGAATCGGAAGCGGCGCGGAGCCTGCGGCGGGCGGTGGCCCGCGCCGAAGTGGCCAGCCAGCGGCTGCAGCCCCCCGCGCGACGCAGTTGGGCAGCGGCCGATGCCGCTCTGAACGCCATGGCCGGCGATACCCAGAGCCGGATGGAATTGGCGCTGCTCACGGCCGAACGGCGCTCGCTCTCGGGCGAACAGGCTGCGGCCGTGGCCGTTCTGCGGCAGGCCCGCGAGCAATTCCCCGCTTCGCTGGAGGTTTGGCGCCGGCTGGTGTTGGCACTGGTCGAAGCCCAGCGGCCCGACGAGGCCGACCAGCTCCTCCGCGAGCCGGGCACGACCTCCTGGCCGCGAATCGAGGTACTGCGCACGACCGTGGAGCGGTACCTGGCCGAGCGCCAGTTCTCCGCGGCCCTGGTCCCTGTCCGCGCCGAGCTGGAGCAGGCCAACGATGCCGATCGGACCAAGCTGCTGCAGATTCTCTCCGAAATTCACCTGGCCGCCGGCGACCTTGCGGCCGCGCGACGATCGTTGATCGAACGGGCCCTTTTCGAGCCGGGCCAGCCGACCCTCACCACGCAATTGGCCGATCTGGCACTGCAAGGGGGCGATTGGCCCGATCTGCAAGTCTGGGAAGATCGCCTCCGCGAACTCGAAGGCAGGGACGGCGCCGGCTGGCGCTACTTTCAGGCCCGGCGGCTCCTGGCCCAGGTACAGCGGGCCGACGATCCCCGTTTGGCCCACGCCGCCGAGCTGGCCGACGAGTTGGCCGTCCGCCGCCCGCACTGGTCGCGCACCTGGCTGTTGCGGGGTTTGCTGAGCGAGGCGCAGGGCGGTACGCCCGAGGCATCGCTCGCCGCCTACCGCCAGGCACTCCAGGCCCCCGACGCCGATTTGCTGGCGCTCGAACGATTGGTGGCCCTGCTCGACGGGCAGTCGCGTCTGGCCGAAGCCGAACCTTATGTCGACCTCTGGGCCGACCGCTTGACGACCTCGCGCTGGCTAAGTGCCCGGGTCATCGAAAGTCTTCTCGCCCTGGGCCAAGGGGGCCGCGCCGTCCGCCTTGCCCGGCTCGCCGTGGACCAGCGTCCGGGCGATCCGCTGCGGCGGCTCTGGTTGGCACAAACCCTGGCCGCCATCGGCGACAACCGCGCCGCCGAGGCCCAGTTCATCACGGTGATCGAAGGCTCGCCCGGCGACGGGCGGGCATGGACCGGGCTTTTCCTTTGCCAGCTCGCGGCGGAGCGCCAGGCGGCAGCGCGGGAAACCTTGATTCGCCTGGCCGCCACTTCGGCGGTCGACCCCGCGGCCAAGTTTCGCATTCTCTGCGAAGGCTTCGCTCGGCTGGGCGATGCGCAGCTCGCCGACGAGGCCTATCGCGAGGCCCTACGCCTGGCGCCCGCCGATCCGGGGCTGCACGAGCGTGCCGCGGCATTCTTCCTGGGGCGCGACGACGCCTTCGCCGAGCAGTTGCTTCGCCGCCTGATCGAGCTGGCTCCTAACCCCTTGTCGGCGCGCCAACAGCTAATTCGCACCCTGGCAAGCCGGGGCGATGAGCGGGCCTGGCAAGAAGCCTGGCGGCTGCTGCAAGCGGGCCGGCCCTCGTCGCGTCCGCCGCAGGCCGACGATCTTCGGCTCGAAGCCTGGGTGCTTTCGCGCCGCGGCACCACCGCCGAACGAAAACAGGCGGTCGAACGATTGTCGCAGCTCCGCTACGAGTTCCAGCAGGCCAGCGACGAGGATCTGCGCCTGCTGGGCCAGCTTTATCGCGAACTCGAACAACCGACTCACGCCCGCCGGCTGCTGACCCAACTGGCCGATCGGGAGGAAGCCTCGTCCGGCGACCTCGTCGCCGCCGCGGAAGTGCTTTTGGGGCTGGGAGCCGACGCGGAGGCGGGGCCGTACATCCGGCGCCTGGCCGAACGCGAACCGACCGCCTGGACCACGCTGCTGCTGCGGGGGCGCTTGCTCCGGTTGCAAGGGCAAGTCGAGGCTATCCAAAGCACCTTCGAGCCCATCTGGCAATCGCAGCTTGATTCGGTCGACGATCCCGCCGGGCGGGGGCTGGTGCACTGGCAAGCCGGCCGGCTCTACGCGGCCCTCGAGCAAGACGACGCGGCCGAGCGCCACTTTCGCCAAGCCCTGAGCCTGGCTCCCCAGGGAAGCCACACCTGGACCGGCTGGCTCACCGCCCGCGGACGCTTCGGCGAAGCGGTCGACCACTGCTGTCAGCGATTGTCGGACCGCGGCACCCCCGAAGAAGCCATCGCCCTTTGCGACACGCTAACCGTGGCCGGCGCCAGCGCAGAGTTGATCCACCGGGCCCGCCCGCTCTTGGAGGTCGCCGGTGAGCGGTTCGCCGACCACACCGGTTTTCTCCTGGCTCGCGGAAACCTGGCCTTCACGGCGGGCGAGTCTCAAACGGCGATCGACTATTTTCGCCGGGTGCTCGAGCGAGAACCGGACCACGTGGCCGCTCTCAACAATCTGGCGATGCTGCTCTCGGAAGACCCTCCATCGTTGAGCGAAGCCGAACAGCGGCTGACCGCCGCCTTGAAGTTGGCCGGCCCGCGGCCCTGGCTGCAAGAAACCCTGGCGGTCATTCGGCTCCGCCAGGGCAACCTGGCCGAAGCCCGAGACCTGTTGACCGCGCTGGCGCTGGAACCCCGCCCCTCGCCGACAAGCTGGTTCCACCTGGCGGTCTTACAGCAACAGGCCGGCCAGCCGGACGAAGCGCGGCGGGCTCTGGCCGAAGCCGAGCGAGCCCAGCTCGACGCGCGACATCTCTCCTCGTCCGAGCGGCTGCAACTGGCCGAGCTCACCAAGGTATTGCACGACGACCCCGGCGAGGAAGCCCCCTAAGTGGCCGCCGAGCTAATTGAAAAGCGCCCTCCGCGCGAGCAGCCTGTTGAAGAATTCCCCGGGCTGCGTCCTCGCAGGGATGCGAGGCCCGAATCACGAGGTAAGTCGTTATTCTGCGAGCCGCGACGAGCTTGGCTCCGGACTTGGCGAGGTTAACAAATGTCACGAGGGCTTTTGTTCGACCGCTTGCGAAGCCTACGATTCCCGCGGCCCTGGCGAACTCTCGACCGCCAGATGCGACTGGAGCCGCTCGAGCGCCGCCTGATCGCGAGGAGGCAACGGACGCAACCCGCGCGATCGGGCAACCTCCAGGGCCAACCGGGCGTCGCGGTCCTCGCCCAGCGCCGCGTAGGCTTCGGCCAGGTGCAGCCACCACCCGCCCGGCGCCCCGGGGCGCAACACGATCGACTCGCTCCAGCCAGCCGCTAGCTCGGCAAGTCCGGCCGAGAGCTCGGCCACGCTCAGCGTGTCGACAAACGCCGGGAGCGGCCCCGCCAGTCGGGTCGCCTCGGCCAATGTCGCCCGGGCTCGATCGGCCAGCGACAGGTGGGTTGCTTCGATCCAGGCCCGATTGTTCCAGAGGACTGGGTTGGCGGGGTCTTGCGCCAGGGCCCGCTCGGTCAGCCGCAAGGCCTCGTCCGGGCGGCCCTGTTGATCCAGTAGCACTGCCCAGCTTGCCCATAAACCGATCGGTGGAGGATCGGCCGATCGCTCGGTGGCGTCCACCAAATCGCTTACGCGCCGGTTCAGCTCGGCGTAGCCCGCCGTCTGCGTTTCGGCCGTCAGCAGCCACTGGCAGCACAGTTCGGCCAGGGCAAGCCGCTCGGCTCCGGCGGCCTCGTCGAGGGCCTGGACCAACCGCGGGCCGCCGTCCGGACGTGTCGTCCACCACCGAAGTTGGCAGCGCTGCTCGGGGGGCAACCATCGCGCGGCGTCTTCGACGCCTTGTTCGGCTGCGGCCGGGTCGATGCGCGCCCAGAGCCCGGCGATTTCCACCACGCGCTGCGCGCCCCAGGCCGGCGGAGGCTGGCCCTGGCCGATGTCGAGAAGTTGTTGCGCGGCCCAGCGAGCCGTGTCCGAGGCGCGCCCCCCGGCAACGGCGCATTGCAGACGCAGAAACTCCGCCCGCGGAAAACCGCCCCCAGCGGCCTCGAGCGCCTCGAGCAGCGCTTCGGCGGCATCGGCAAGACCGGCCGCCGTCGCCCATTCGGCCGCCGTGAGTAGTTGTCCCCGTTGCGGCGGGCCGGAGTTGCGAGGGGCGTCGATCAGCGACTTCAACAGCCGGGCTGCCTCCTCCGTGTCGCCGCCGAGCAAACTTAACTGGGCGAGCACGAGCCGGTCTCCCGGTCCCTGCGCGTCGCTCGGGAGCGACGAGAGCAGTTCTCTCGCCTCGCGACGAGCAACCGGTCCCCCGTCCAATAATCGCGCCAACGCCCGCAGCCGCGGGTGGTCCGCCGCCGCGGGTTCGTCCTCGCCGGTCGAAAGCCAGACTAGCTTTTGGGCCAGGCTCGATTGGGGCACGGCGGGCGAGTGCGCCGCCGGTGCATCCGGCACCAGGGCGTCGGTCCGGAACACCGAGCACTGGTCGAAAACGGATTGCAACGCCCCGTCTTCGAGGGCAGCCACCCGTCGCAACGCCTCTTCGGCTTCTGCGAATCGACCATCGAGGTCCGCCCCGATCCCGGCCACCAATTGTCGCCAGAGGGCCTGATCCTCGCAGGCGAGTCGCCCCCAAACGCGCACGGCGCGCCAACCCGCCAGGGCGCGATCGCTCGAACTGCCCTCGAGCGTTTCGCTCATAAACGCGGCCCAGGTCAGCCAGGCGGCCAACGAGTTGGGATGGCGTTCGATCAACGATTCAAAGTGCTCGGCGGCCGCCGCGGCGTCGCGCGGCCCCCCCCGCCGCCAAAGCACCCGCCCCCGCAGAAGCTCTAGCGCCACCTCGCCGGGTTGGCGAACCAAAGCCGCGTCGATCAGCGCCAGGGCCGAGTCGAATTCACCCCGCTCGATCAGCATCCGGATTCCCAAGGGGAGCACCTCGGGCTTAAGTCGGCTCGCTGGGGGCAACTGGTCCCAGGTGGTCGCAACCAGTACCGGATCGCGCGCGAGCAGCCCTAGTCCGATCAATTTGCGAGCCAGCGCCAGCCGGCGATCGCCCAACTTCCAGGCCTGGCGGTACCCTTGTTGGGCGCGGGTCCAGTCGCCCCGCAACTCGGCGACTTGGGCCTGACCGGCCTCGGCCAGAGGCCAGTCGGGCCTGCTGGCGACCAGCGACCTGGCCAGTTCCTGTGCCCGGTCGAGCGCGGCCCTCTCGCCGGTTCGAGCCCGGGCCAACTCGCCGCGAAGCGTGGCAAAGTCGGCCAGCGATGTTCCCTCGGCACCCAGCTCGCGCAATCGCGCGGCGCACCACTGCAGCCGCGGTAAGTCTCCCTCGGCCAGGGCTCGCTCGATTTCGTCCAGCCACTGTGCGTAGCCGGCCCGCTCGACCGAATCCTCCCCCTCCGAGGCGTCGGCCAACAGGATCGGCGCCAGCGCCTCATCGCCGGCAAGGGCCTCGGATCGCTCGACCGCCTCGCGCGCCGCCTCCGGTTCACCGACCCGATCGAGCAACGAGGCCAGGTCACGCCAGAACTTTGGATTCTGCCGAAATACTCGCGCCAGCGTTCGCACTTCGGTCAGCCATTGGGCTCGGTCGATGGCCGTGCGGTAAAGCCGCGATTCGACCAGCACCAAAGCCAGGCGGTAATCGCCGCGCGCGAGCTCGGCCGCCTGGGCAAACGCCTGGTCGAATTCGTCCCACGTTCGCTCCGCGACCGATCGGCTGGCCTGGAGCCGCAAGCACGACTCGGCCAGTTCGCGCCAAGCCGTTCCCGTAATCGCCCAGGGGTTGGGCACCGGCGGCCCCAGGGCACGACGAAACTGCTGGTTGGCCTCTTCCCACCGACCGGCCGCCACGAGACCGCGGGCCAGGCCCAGCCGCAGCGCCGTGGCCTCGGGCGATTGCTCGAGGGCCTGCCGGTAGGCGGCAATGGCCAGATCGATCTGTCCGGCCAGAAACCGCGCTCGGCCCACTTCGCCCCAGACCGCGGCCGAGGCGCGCTCGCGGCGGGCCAGCGCGGCCGCCGCCTCCAGGTGGGCCAATCCCGCGGCCGGCCGGCGCCCCGGATTGCGCTCCGCCAGGCACCGCCGGGCCCGCAGCAGGTTGGCCAACACCCGCCACTGGGCCGGGGCCGGAGTCGCCTGCCGGGCCGAGGCGCCTAGCCGGTCGATCCAGCGGTCGAGTCGCTCGCCGGCAGCCGACCATTGTTCGGCCCAGAGCAATAGTTCCGCCCCCCGCGCGGAAAACAACCACACGCCCGGCGGCACGTGTTGCTCGGCTTTCGCAAGCACGTCGGCCATGGCCTGGGGGCTACCGGCCAGGGCGTGCCATTGGGCCAAGGCCAGAGCGGGGCGAGGATCGGTCGGCGCGCATCGGACTGCTTCTTCCAGGTAGCGGCGGCACTCGGTCAGGCGCGCCGGGTGAATCGCTGGAAGCGAGTCGAGCGGTGGAAGTTCCAATTCAACCGTTAGCGGCACATACGACTCGGCCACGGCCAAGAGCACCTCGACGTTGTCAGGCGCGATCCGCAGCGCTGCGGCCAGATCGGAATCGAGTCGCGGCTGCGCTAGGTGCGGAGGAGTTTGCACACCCGGTTCATGAAGCCGGCGGTACGAATATCGCAGCAACCGCGGCTCGAGGGCCTGAGGTTTTTTCTCCACCGCCCCGTCGACCAGTTGCCGGGCGGCATCCAGGGCTGCCTCGGGCGTCGCGAAACGTACCGGGCGTGCGTCGCGGTGCTGGGCCGCGCGGTGCAGCAGCGTCGCCAGGCGAAGCACCACCAGCAGATTCTCCGGCTCACGCTCGACAAGCTCCTGGTAAGCTTCGATGGCCCGCCGGAAGACCGCCCCCTGGGCGCCGGGGCGCTCGGTCAACCGGTCGCAAGCTCGAGCCTTCAGGCGCCAGCCGCCAGCCGCGCGGGGGTTGGCCTCGAGCACCGCCTCGGCCGCCGCCAGGGCAAACTCCGGATCGGCCTCGAGTCTCAGTTCGCCCAGCCGCAGCCGCAAGGCCGGATCGGTCGGGTTAGCGTCGACGGCAACGGCATAAAGGTGCGCCGCCCAGGCCCGCTGGCGTGGGGTCGTCGCCTGGTGATCGACGCTTCGGGCCAGGCGAGTCAGAGCGGCGGGGTCGCCGGGGCGCAGCCTGAGGTAAGTCCGCAGTCGATACTCGGCCTCGGACCAACGGCCGGCCTGTTCGGCACGGCCGGCGGCAACCGCAAGCCAGTCCGCCATGCGGCTCATCTGCCAGCGATGCCAACCCCAAAGGGCCGGCACGGCCAGCACCGCCAGGCAGAGCGGCGCCCCCAGCCAACGCAGGTTTAGCACCTGGCGCCGCGCCGCGCGCTCGGGATGCCCCGGGCGGAAACGATCCCACCATCTCCGGTGCCGGGTCCTCGGCCGACGCGACATGTCGCCGCCACCTATCTGAATACGGATTCGGCGCGACCCGACGCATCAAGCCGGCCTGGGTGAACGCCGATTGGCCCCGAATCAAACAACCCGCAGGAACTTCGATGCGAGGTCTTAAACCCTGCCAGCCGCCTGGCGCCGCCGGCGAAGCTGCCAGCAGACCGCGGCCGACAACAGGGACCAAATCGTCAGGCTTCCCGCCTCGGGCACCATCCGGGCTTCGAGCAGGAACTGGAACGATTGCCCCGCTTGCCCGAAGGCCGCCCCCTGATCGGTGAACAGGGTGAGAAATGCGTAGTGTCGCCCCGGCCCCAGCAAGGGATCGGCCGTCAGTTGATAATCGACCGACTCGCCGCTCCCCAGAACCTGGCCAGGCTGGAAGCCCAACAGCGAGAACGCCGCCGCGTCGGGGCCCGTGAGGCTGTAGCCCAGAAGCGTCAGGTCGGTAAGAGTGGAATCACCCCCGTTGGGGTCGGTCGAGGTATTGGCGATCGACAGCACGTCGGTTCCGCTCGGCGGGCCGGGGTGGGTGTTGTCGAACACGGTAATTTGGGAGCCATTAGCCGGAGTGCTCTGAAAATTCGGACCGACGCTTTGGCCCAACAGGTTCACTCCCACCATTTCCGGCTGATTCCAACCGTTGGTACTGCCGTTGGTCGTCGACACGATCAGGGCCGCGTTGTCGAACCCGCGCTGATTCGGAGCATAGACGAACTGAAAGCTGGCGCTCGCGCCGTCATCCAGGTCGAAAGTTCCGCCGGCGCCGCTAAACGCGGTTGAGCCGAGCGGAGACCCCACGCTGCCGTGCAAGTTGCTCGCACTGCCCAAACCCGAAAGGTTGCCATCGCCCACGTTCTGGACGTCGACCACGGCCACGGTGGTCGCCGTGCCGAAGCGGACCAGACCCGCCTGGGCGACCGTCACCTGGTTGACCGGGGCCACGGCCTGCCCGGAAAGCGAAAACACCCGGCCGTGGACCTGGTTCGTCCCATCGGCGCTGCCGTTCTCGAATTCCGCCGCCAGGTTTACCGTGGTGCTCCCCCGCTGCACCGGAGCGAATTGATAATGGAAGCTCTCCGTCGAGGCGTCGGGCAGCGAGAATAGGTCGCTACCCTGCAGGGTGAAGGGTCCGCCGCCGGTCGAGATTTGCCCTCGCAAGTTGGTCGCCGCTCCCAACCCCGAGAGGTTGCCGTCTCCCAGGTTGGAAAGCCCCACGCTGGCGCTGCCTACCTGGCCGACCAGTACGATTCCGGCACTGTTGGCCGATTCGTCGAACGCCGAGCTGACCGGGGCCACCCCCTGGCCGCTAATCGTGAACCCGCGCGTGTGGGCCTGGTTCGTACCGTCCGGGCTGCCATTGGTAAACGCCGCGCTGAGCGCCTGGCTGTCGCTGCCGCGGGCCGAGGGGGTGTAGCTATAGGTAAACTGGCCGCTCTGGCCGTCTCCCAGTTCGAACCCTCCAGACCCCAACCGGGCAAACTCTCCACTGGCGCCGGGCAAACTGCCGTGCAGGTTGCTGACGCTACCCGCGCCCGACAGGTTTCCGTCTCCTACGTTGCCCACGTCGACCTGCATGGTCCGCGTTGCGCCCACCAGGGTCGGCCCCGCGTTGGCATTGGTCACGGCCCCACTAACCGGCGCGACCCCCTGACCCTGAAGCGTCAGCGTCGAGGTGCCTTTCTGGGTGACGATCGAGGCCCCCTGCGAATCGGACCCGCGGGCCGTCGGGCTGTAGCCGTATTGGGCCCCAACGGGTACTCCACCGATCCATTGGTCGACGAATCCGTACTGCGTTCCAGCCGCCGTGTGGAACTCGCTCGCCGGATCGACGAAGTTGATGCTCAGCCGGCTGCCCACCTGGCCGGTGTTCGTGGCGGTCACCGTTTGCGACGCCGACTGGCCGACCAGCACGTTGCCAAACGAGACGCTGCCCCCGCTGCCCGGATTGGTTGCCACCCCGCTCGTGTCGGCGAGCAGGTTGTTATTGGCCGTTAGCATCGCCTGCTGGGCCCAAAACGCGTACCCCACCTGGTCAAGGTGAATCGGGTCGTACCCGAAGGCGGAATTCATTCGGGCCAGCGGCGTGGGCAAGTCCAAATTGCTGAAGCCCCAGCTGATCAACTGCATCAGCCCTTCGCTGTCGCTGTAGTGCACTCGCGGATTGCCCACCGCCACGTTGGTCTTGAAGTCTTCCAGCCCGAAAACCGAGTTGTTGAAGTCGGGCGCTTTCTGCGATCCAAACAGGGCCCGATTCAATTGCCCCGCCGAGGGCGCGCCCTGCAGCAGCCACAGGGCCGTGGTTCCCGTGTCGCCGGCCAAGACCGGCTCGATGTAATTCAGGTAGTCGTAACTAGCGATGGTGACCTGAATCGTCGGCCGCACGGCCAGGATCTGATCGACCAGCGATTGCACATTGGCCTGGACGCCGCTGTAAAGACTGTTGAGCTGGGCCGGGGTGAGCGCCGTGTTGTAGGCCCCCAGGAAGTCGTTGCCGCCAATGCTCAGGTGGACCATGTCGATGGTCGGAAAGGCCAGCAGCGGGGCGATTATCTGCGAACTGACCAGGGCCGGCGTGTTCAACCCGGCCGCGGTCATTCCGCCGATCGACGTATTCACGTGGGTCGTACCCACAAAGCCGTTGGTCGCGATCACGGTGTCCCAGACCGGCTGTGAAAAGGCGCCCCAGCTATCGCCGGTTACCAGGATTCGGGGCTGAGCCCGCGCCGGCGAACACGCCGAGGCGAGCACTCCCAGCACGAGCCCGACCCGCAAGATCAGCGCTCGCCGAGCCCCACCTGGGCATCCCGAACTCCGGCCGTCGGAGCAAGCTGCGAGACCGCCGAGTACGCTGGCACGCATGAAATCAGACAACCGGTCGTGCATTGATCCACCCAGACGTCAATCGATCGCACCCCCCAAAATAGCGACCCCCCATTCTAAGTAGTTCGATCCGCGGCGCCAAACGGTAAGCAGGGAGGAAGCAAAATCCAATGCTTTCTCGGAGACACGAGTCGACTTGGACACACAGTTGAATCCCACCTAGAATAGGGGCCAACAATGGGGGGTCGCCTGACCCGTCAAAGGTTGAGTACAGTCAGGATACCTGGGCACCATTGACGCACCGAATTGGGACGATGCGCTTTCGCGGAGCGGAGATAGAAGCAATGCCTCACAGAATGGCTGGGTCGTTGGAAAACCGCCGCGCGGCCCATTCCGGACGCCGAGGATTGTTCGGCACCGTCGCTAGCCGCCCACCCTTTTGGGCAATCGCCGTATCGCTCGGGCTCGCTGCCGGCTTGGCCAGCGTACGGCTGGCAACCGCGGGAACTCTCCTGATCGACTCGTCGGCCGGAACCGTCAACGGCGTTTCGTCGGGTGTCTGGCGCGGTACCAACTTCACGGTCTCGAACACGGCGACCACAACCGTGATTCGCTTTTTTGGTGATTGGGACGTCAGCGGAGATCTTGTCACCGGCTCGGGCAGCCGTGCCGTTTCGATCTTGGTCGGCGACGACCTGCTCGCGACCGGCGCCACCTTCGATTTCGATGCGAGCGGCGTCACCGCGGGGGCCGGCGGCGGCAGCGGCGGACTAGGTGCCGGCGCGGCCGGATCGGGAGGGGGCCAGAATGGCTTCGGCGGCGGTGGTGGGGGCGGCGGTGCCGGCGCGGGCGCCGTGCTCGGTACCTTCCCCGGACTGCCAGGCAACACTGGCAACGGCGGGGGTGGCGCGTCGAGCGGCGCGGCCGGTGGCTCGGGAACCGCCGGAGCTAGCGGCGGCGCCGGCGTCAACTCGCCCGGCAGCAGCGGCACTGGCGGCGGCGCTGGTGCCGGTGGAGCCGCCGGAGGCGCCGGCGCAACCGGCGGTGGTGGCGGCGCCGGTTCGGGTGGAGCAATTTGGTTTACGCCTGGCACACCCGGCTTGCCCGGCGGCGACGGATCTCCGGGGGCCGCGGGCGGCGCTGGCAACCCCGGCGGAACCGGGGCCGCGGGGCTCAACACGGGCACGGGCGCAGCGATCTCTGGCGGCGGTGGCGGCGGCCAGGGGGGCGGTGGCGGACAAGGGGGGGGCGGGGGCGGGGGCGGCGGCGCCGGTGGTGGTGGCGGCGGCGGCGGCGGCGCCGGTGGCTTTACCAATATCGGCTTCATCCTTCCGCTCTGGGGAGGTATCGGCGGAGACGGAGGCAGCGGCGGCGGTGGAGGCAACGGAGGATCCGGCGGTGCCGCCGGTGCGGGGGGCGCGGGCGGCGGCGGCGGCGGCGCCTTCGAAGTGTTGGCCAACGGCCGCCTTGTTTACGATGGCGGCAGCTTCTCGGCTCGCGGAGGAGACGCTCTGCTGTCGGGTACGGGAACCGGCGGCACCAGCGGAAGCGGGGGCGGCGGCGGCGCACCAGGAAACCCGGACCTGCCCGGACCGTTTCCCCAGGCGGTCAATACCAACGGCGGCTATGGCGGCAATGGGGGCAGCGGCGGCGGAGGAGGCAGCGGCGGCAACGGAGGATCGGGCGGAGGCGGCGGGGGCGGCGCGGGCGGCACCGTAAAGCTGGTCGGCACGGCAACCGTCGGAGCGGCCTCGACCGTGAACGTCGAGGGGGGAAGTGGCAGCGCCGCCGGAGGCGACGGCCGGTTTCTCTTCGGTAACAACACCAGCGCGGCTTTCGGCGGGTCCGTCGGCGGTGCCGTCACCACCACGCTTGTCGGGCCCACCAATGCCAACCCCTATGTCTCCGGCACCCCGCAAACCGCGCTCATCGCCGGGCTCGCCGGCGGAGCCGAGGCCTACGGGCTGACCGCGCTGAGCGCCACCGGAGATTTCGCCAGCACCATTGCCGAAGCGCCCGATTTCGCGATCGCGGCCCTGGTTCGCCAGCCCTCGGCCCAGTTGCTGGGCGAGAACTACACGGGTTACGACGCCCTTTATTACGTCAACGTGCGGGGGTACGGAACCCGCCCCCTCGACGCGCCCAGCCTGGGGGTAGGCAGCGGAGTGTTGGCCCAGGCACAGCAAGGCGGATTCGCCGCGCAGCCGGCCTTCGGCGGCAGTGGCCCCACGCCACTGACCGCGTTGGCGGCCAACGAGGTTTACGCCACGCTGGTTCCCACCAGTCGCAACCTGAACTACAACTTCGCCGCCACGTTGGGCGGAAACGCTTACACCAGCGCGAACAACACGCTCACCGTGGGAAGCACTGTCTACCTGGTCGGGCCGGCGCCGGTGGTGCAAACCAACCCTGGCCCCGGCGGCACGCTGAGCTTCGGCAAAGTGCTGGTCGGCCAAACGGGCACGCGGACGTTTCAGGTCTCCAACGTCGGCCCCGCTGAAAGCGTGCTCTTCGGAGCCACGGCCACTCCGGTCGGCGCCGAATTCGGCGGGACGGGCCAGGCATTCGACCTGGATAGCAGCCAAAGCGTTGATCAGCTTTACACCTACGCACCCAAAAACCGCGGCAGCGACGCCCAGTTTCTCACCACGCAAACCACCGCCGCCAGCCTTGCCGATCCGTTGGTATTGCTCTCAGGACAGGGGGTGGCCCCGGTCAACCAGGTTACTTTCGTCAACCCGCCCAATACCCGGATCGGCGAAACCAGCACCGCCTCGGTCACGGTCCTCAATACGGGCGACGGCAACCAATCGGGCCTGGGAACCATGAGCAACTTGCAGGGAATGCTCTGGGCGCCGCTGGGCTCGCACGCCTTCCTCGGCGGCGGCAGTACGATTCAATTGGCCGATGGAGCCTCGCGAACTTTCAACTTCCAATTCGCGCCGACCACGCCCGGCACCGAGCAGGCGATTGTGACCGCGGCTCTGACCAACGGTCGAGCCGACGGGAGCAATCTGCCGGAAAACGTGACCGTTATGCTCACCGGCGAAGGGTTCACGCCCCTTTTCGCCGCTTCGGCCTCGACCGGCGAGATCGAATTCGTCGACGTGCCGGCCGGCGGCTCGGCCAGCCAAACGCTGGTGATCTCCAACGCCAGCACCCAGCTTTCTGGCGATGTGCTGGCACTGTCCGTCCCTACGCTCGCCTCGATGAGCGATACGACCCTGACCGCCCTGACGCTGTTGGGGTACGAGATTACAGGCCCGGGGGCGGGCGCCTTTCAACTGCTTGGCTTCCAGCCCGGCCTGGTCCTGGGAGAACAGCAGTCGACTTCGCTCGTGGTCCAGTTCGATGCGCCAAGTCAGGCATCGCCGCTCGAGGCGTATCTCACCTTTTTCACCGACCAGGGGGCCTCGTTCGGCCAGGCCGGCCAGAACTTCTCGTTCCAACTCAGTTCGCATCACACGCCCGAGCCAGCTTCGTTCGCCATCTGGACCGGGCTGGGCCTGGCAGCCTGGCTCGCTCACGGTCGCCGGCGACGCAAGGCCGCATGCCCACCATCGGGCCCGCCATCGGTGAGCCGCTAAATCGGCTGGACGAACGGCCTGTGAAAGGTTTCAGCAAATTGCTTGATCGCGCGGACGCGATCGCAGATTAGCGACCTAAGGCTTTATTCGGCGAGCCGCCAGCGGTCGGCGACACTGTCTTGCCGGCAGGCGACGGGACTGCTCGCGTGGCAAATCCAAGCAGCACTGCTTCAGCACGAACCCGAAAGGTTGGATCGTTCTTGCCGCGTTCCTCCAGATACTTTCGCACCTCGGGTGCGTCACCGCTCCCGTGCTTGTGCAGCAGGTTGGTGAATTCGATCAGTTCGTTCATCCCCACACTCCCAAGACGAAACTCCGAAGAACGGTGGAATCGGTCTTTTACCCGCGAGACGCCCGCCGCCCTCACCATCGAGCTGAGTGCTAACCGGTCGCCCTAGGCGATCAAGGGAGCTATCGCACCGTTCGTTCGGATGGAAACTGTTGAATCCCATAGGATCGCCCTCCTTACACCCTCTAAGTGCGCCGGACGGCCGAATTCCAAAAAAAAACGAAGCCCCCCCGGAATGGTTGGTTGTTGGCTGGCAGCTCAGCAATGACCCCGGGGGGGGCACCACCGGACAAACCGATCCAACGGCTGCTCTCCACACGATTTAGCGCCGTAGCGGTGGGCGCCAGTCGGCAGACGGCCCGGCGCAGGGACCACCCAAAATGCGGGTGCGGGAAGCGTTCTGCCGGGTGGCTTGCGCTAAGCGCCGGCACGGCCGCCTTGGATTGTCGCGACGAGTTGTTGCACCGTCTCTTCCAGCAACCGTTGGCCGCCGAACTCCAGCCCCAGCCCGCGCAGTTTGCCGGTCTCGATCTCGTGCCGCGGCCGCGACTGGCCGCCGGCGATTTCGCTCGAGCTGCCCGTAATCTCGCGCGCCAAGTGGGCAACGTCCCACTCGGACACATAGCGGTCGTAACAGTTGAACACCTGCCCGGCGATGTCGGGCACGGTCAGCAGCCGGCACACTGCGCGGGCCACGTCGGCCGCGTGCACCTCTTTTCCGCCGCCCCGGCAGGCCACCGGCTGGCCGCGCACCACGGCGGCTACCAGGTCGTACCATTTGCTCGCCTGCGGCGGATGGGCCAGGCCGTAAATGCCGGTCGGCCGCAAGGCACAAATCTCGTAGCCCTCGCCCCAACCGTAGCTGCGCACAAACTGCTCGATGGCGGCCTTGTGAGCCCCGTAGTGGTGATTGCTCCAGGTCGGGTGCGCTTCGTCGAGCGACCGATCGTCGAGAACTACTTCGTGAACCGCGCAGGTCGAAAGGAAGACGAAGCGACCCGCGCCGGCGGCCCGGGCCGCTTCGATCAGCCGTAGCGTGCCAACCACGTTGCGCTCGACGAACTGGACCACGCTCCCCTCGGCGCGGCGAAACCCGCGCCCGGGCCGATCGAGCGCCGCGTGAACCACCGCCTGACAGCCCGCCACCAGCGTGGCCGCGCTGTCCGGATCGGCCAGGTCGCCCGGCACCCATACCAGTTGACCGGCTAGTTCCTCCAGCCCCCCGCGGTCGCTCGAGGGCCGAAACCAGGCCCGGCAGTCATGGCCCTGGGCAACCAGCGCGCGGACCAGGTAGCGCCCCAGAAACCCGCTGGCTCCGGTTACGGCTACTCGCATGGCGGCAGTCTCCCGGCGCGGGTCGCCCGATCGATTACTGCGGCCCGGCAGGGCAATACTGCTTGAGCCAAGCGAAGATCTCCTGGTGCCAGAAGACGCTATTGGCGGGCTTCAGAACCCAGTGCCCCTCGTCGGGGAAGTTGATCATCTTCGAGGGCACCCCCAACCGCTGCAGCACGGTGAACATCATCAGCCCCTCGCCCACCGGCACGCGAAAATCCTGATCGTTATGAATGATCAGCATGGGCGTTTTGAAATTGCCGGCGAACAGGTGCGGAGAATACTTTTCGTACGATTCGCGGTTCACCCAGGGTGGGCCGCCGTGTTCCCACTCGTCGAACCAAATCTCTTCAGTGCTGGCGTACATGCTGTCGAAATTGAACACGCCGCAGTGGCAAATCAGCGTGCGGAACCGGTCGGTGTGGCCGGCGAACCAGTTCATCATGTAGCCGCCGAAACTGGCCCCGGCAGCCGCCATCCGCTGCGGGTCGACATAGGGCAGCCGGGCCAGGTAATCGGCTCCGGCCATCAGGTCCTCGAAACACTTGCCGCCCCAGTCGCCCGAAATCTCGTTCACGTACTGCTGCCCAAAGCCGGTGCTCCCGCGCGGATTGGGCATGGCCACCACATAGCCCTGGGCGGCCCATACCTCGGGGTTCCAGCGGTAACTCCAACTATCGGTCCAGGCCCCCTGCGGTCCGCCATGCACCAGGTACACCAGCGGCCATCGCTGGGACGGATCGAACCCCGGCGGCTTCAGAATCCACATCTGCATCGGCGTGCCGCCGGCCCCCGGCACGTCGACGCTCTCCGGGCGAGGCAAATCGAGCCTGGCCAACAGCTCGCGGTTCGCCTGACTCACCACGGTCAGCTTGCCGCTGCCGTCGATCAGGCACACTTCGGGCGGGCTGCTCATGGTTGCTCGCAGGGCGGCGGCGCGCTCGCCGGAGTTGGCCGCCGATAGCGACGCGATCGACCCGCCCGTGGCGAAGGGCTTGGGCCCGCCCCCGTCGCGGGGCACGCGATACACCGACGTAGCGCCGCGCACTTCGGCCAGAAACAACAGTGCACTACCATCGGCGGTCCAGAGCAATTGATCGACCGAGGCATCGAGCTCGGCCGTAAGCGAGCGCGCCTTGCCTCCGGCCGCGGGGCGCACGTAAAGCTGCCAGCGGTCGGCTTCGAACCCGGCCTGCGACTGGGCGCGGTAGGCCAGCCACCGGCCGTCGGGCGAAAACCGCGGACAGCCGTCGGCCGCGGGATTGTCTTCGGTAAGGTTCTCGGCCGGCCCCCCCTCGATCGAGACCCGCCACAGGTCGTGATTCGTATTCCATGCCTCGTTCACTTGGGCCGGCGCCGTGAATACCAGGGCCCGGCCATCGGGCGTAAAGGTGAAGTCGTCGCCCACCGAAAACGTGGTCGACGTGGGATAGGCATCCCAATCGCCAGGCGTCACGTCGCGGGGTTCGCCCCCCGAGGCCGGCAAGACGAACAGGTGCTGGCGCTTCCCCTCGACCCAACTATCCCAGTGGCGAAAGAACAACCGGTCGAACACCCGGGCCTTGACCGGGTTCTTTTCGGCCTCGTCGATCCGCCGCTGGTGGGCCGCGTCGGCCTCGGCCGGCGCGAGCGAGGAGTATTCCGGAAACACCGCCGAGACGAACGCGATCCACTTTCCGTCGGGCGACCAGAGGGCCCCCGAGGCTTCGCTGGCCAACCGGGTGAGTTGGCGTGCCTCGCCCCCATCGACGTCGATCACCCACAACTGCAAGCTGCCCGAGCGATTGGACTGAAACAACACCTGCTTGCTGTCGGGGCTGAAGCGGGGATGCGAGTCTTTCTTGTCGGTGGTGGTGAGCTGGCGCGGCGCCCCACCCTCGGTCGAAACGAGCCAAAGCGTGGAACTGGTCGAGTTCTTGGCCACGTCGGCCCGCGTGGCTACGTAAACCACCCACCGCCCGTCGGGGCTGATTTCCGGGTCGGCCAGTCGCTCGATGGCCAACAAATCGTCGACGGTCATGGGGCGGCCCTCGGCCGCCGCGCTCGCATGGCGGATGGTCAAGCTCAGTCCCCCCAGAAAAACGACAAGCCAGGTGAGTCGCTGCATCGCGGGCCCCCTTGGATCTTAAGTGTTCAGCTCGTGGTGCGCCCTTGGCCTCGACCTCGATACAGCTTGGCCAGCGCAAGTTGGGGCAGTGTACCCGCTGGGGTGCCCGCCTGGCGAGCGCCGAGGGTGACAGCGGCGCCCAGGACGCAATCGAGGCCGCAGCGCACACGCGCGGGCACAGCCCACCGATGCGACCGTGCTACGCGCGTCGCTCGCCGCGGAGCCGCGTGGCCAGCCGGCTGAGAAACCCTCCCGGCGGAGCGATCGCTACGACCCGGGGCGGTGCGATAGTCGGCCGCGGAGCCAAGAGGTGGTCGTCGGCAGCGACCGATTTCGTCGTGGCGTTCGAATCGCTTCGAGCGGTGGCCGACAGGGCCGGAGCAGCCGCCCAACTTTGCGGCGGAGAAACATCGAATTCGGCGATTTCTGCTTCCGCTGCGGCGGGGGCCAGCGGCGCCGCGCCGGTGGGGGCCAAACCGAAGTTGGCCGACCAGATGGCGTAGTCGGCCAGCCCCACCGAGCCGTCGCCGTTGAAATCGCCCGACCAACCGGCGCCGGTCTTGCCGAACTGGGCGGCCCAAATAGCGTAATCGCCGGCGCCCACGATTCCATCGCCATCGGCGTCGCCGGCGATGCGATTCTCAGGCCCGTTCCAATCGCCCACCAAGGGGCGCCAGGCCGAGTTGCTGGGGCCGTAGCTGAAGGTCAGATCGCTCAGGCCCTGGCCGTTGGCATTCTTCAGAAAGAACGTGCTCGACGCACTGACGTAGAACCCGATCGAATCGGTCCGATCGGCGTTCCAATCGCCCACGAGCGGCACCCAGCCCTGCCCTGCCGCGCCAAAGGTGAAAACCAGGTCCGATACCCCCTGGCTGTTCGAGTTCTTCAAAAAAAACGTGCTGGTCTGCGGCGCGTAAAAGCCCACGCTGTCGGTGCCGTCGCCGTTCCAATCGCCCACCAACGGCACCCAACCCGAGTTGCTCGGGCCAAAGTTAAAGGTCAGGTCCGACGTGCCTTGGCTATTGCCGTTCTTCAAAAAGAAGGTGCTGCTCTGCGGCGCGTAAAAGCCCACGCTGTCGGTGCCGTCGTTGTTCCAATCGCCCACCAGCGGAATCCAACCCGAGTTGCCGGGGCCGTAGCTGAAGATCAGATCCGACAGCCCTTGGCTGTTGGAGTTTTTCAGATAGAACTGGCTGGCCGCCGGGTCGTAGAAACCCACGGTCGAGCGATTGATACGCGGCGCCGGAGCGGCGATGACCTGAATCGTAAACGTCTGCGCGGCCGAGGTGTCGTTGCCGCCGCCGGCAGTGCCGCCATTGTCTTTCAGCCGCACCTCTACGGTCGCCGTGCCCGACTTGCCCGTGGCCACCGTATAGGTCAGTGTTCCGGTCGGCGAAATAACCGGCTGCAGGCTGAACAGCCCCGAGTTGTTGTTGCTGACGAGAAAGTTCACGGTCTGCCCCGCCTCGCCAGGAGGGCCAGGGCTGATGTTCGTCGCCCAGTTGACCACGGTTTGCGGCGGCGCGTTTTGATTGACCGTTTGATTGGCACCCTTGGTGAACGAAGGAGGCTGGTTGACCGACGTCTGCGGATCGTAGGTGACCGTGCGGCTAAAGGCGCTGACGTTGCCCGCCAGGTCGGTTGCCACGGTGCCGATCGAGTTGAGCCCCGCGAACAGTTGCACGCCGGTAAACTGGAACTGGCCGGTCGGGCCGGCGGTTACGACCAGGCTCCCCCGGTCCAGGCTCACCTGGGCATTGGGCTCGGTCGTGCCGACCAACGTAACCAGTTCGCTGTTGGTCACGCCGTCCTGGTTCGGGTCGAATACCGACGAAATCGAAAACGCGGGGGCCGCCGGCAGCGTGGTGTCGCGAGTGAAATTCAGGCTGGCCAGGCCCAGCCGGCCCAGGTTGTCGGTGGCCCGCAGGTTGATCGTATAACTACCGTCGGGAACCACGCCCGAGCCGAACTGGGCTAGGCGAATCGACTGCAGCGTGGCGAAGTCGATCAGGTATTGGCCGCCGGGCTGTAGTACTCCCAGGCCGGTGAGCTCGACCGGCGAGGCACCCTGGGGCGCTCCGCCGAACGAGCCGGTGAAACTGCTGACGGTTCCCTGCACGGTAATCGTGCCGACCACCTCGGTTTCCGAGGAGATGCGGTCGGTCGAGCTGCTGCCAGTGTCGGTAAACAGGCTGGCGGTAACGATCGGCTCGCCGGCCAGCATCTGACGCTGCTCGAGCGACTCCAGCCCCAGCCGCGCACGGCGACGGCCGGCGGGGCGCGCACCCCCGCCCTGCCGCGCTCCCTGGGCCCAATTCCAAGGCTTGAAATTCATCGAAACGAAGTCCCGCGCAACCCCACGGGCGCAGCAGCGCCCAGTGGGGTTGGCGAAGGAATTTAAGAGTCTGTTCCGGGATCTGAAAGGATCGAAATCCAGCTCCCATGGGGCGCCTTGCCCGAACCACTTGGCGCGGCCGGCAGGATCCGCTTCGGGGCTGTTTTTCAATACTTTCGAGTCTAGTCGCCCTCGGTAGGCACGCCAAGGAAAAATCGCGCTAACCGGCACCACCGGAACTGCCGGCGGCACCGCGCCGCGGTGACCGCGGACACGGCAAGCTCACGGCCCCGCGGCGCTCCGCCCCAGCCGAAACACGGCAAAACTCAGGGCTCCACGTCGTCCGAGACGAGGGCTGCCTTAAGTTCTTCCGCCGGGCTGGCCTGGGGACCAACCGGCAGCGGGCGGCGAGCGGTTTGCCGCAGATGGTCGACCAGGTGGCCCAACAGCTCGGCCACGCGTGGCTGATGCTCGGGCAACTGGGCCAGGTTGGTGGTTTCGTGCGGGTCGGTCTCCAGGTCGTAAAGCTCGATCTCGACACCGGCCGGGGGCCGGAGCGTGGCATAACCATCGGTGCGAGCCACCTGCCCCAGCCGATAGATCAGCTTCCAGCGCTGGTCGCGAATGAGCGCTTCTTCGTTGGGAGCATACTCCACGACGACCCTGGGGCGATGCTCCGTGGCCCGGCGCTCGAGTAGCAGCCAAAGCGACTCGCCCGCCAGGTCGTCGGTCAGCGGCAGCCCGGCCCACTCTAGCACCGTGGGGGCCACGTCGACCAACTCGACCAAGGCCGACGAAACGCCCCCGGGCTCCACTCGGCCCGGCGCGGCAACCAGCAGCGGCACCCGAATGGCCTCCTCCCAGCTACAGTGCTTTTCGAATCGACCGTGGTGGCCAAGCAGGTAGCCGTGGTCGCCCAGAAACACGATCAACGTGTCGTCTTGGCGCCCTGCGCGCTCGAGCGAGTCGAGCAACCTCCCCACGCTGGCATCGAGAAACGCCACCGAAGTATGGTAGGCCGCGGCGATGCCCCGCTTCTCAGCGTCGGTCAATTCGGCGAACACCTCGGGAATCTGCCGCTGGTCGGAGCCGCTCACCGGCGGTACCGCGAATTGCTCGGGCGAAACCCGGCCCGCGTATTCGATCGGAAAATGAAACGGCGAGTGCGGTTCGTAAAAGCTGACAAACAGCAGAAACGGTGCTTCGCCGGCTGCCGTGAGCCACTTGGCGGCTTCATCTACGAGGTAGCTCGAGGCCATCTCTGGCTCGCGCAGCGCATAGGGCAGCACCTGGCTGTTCAGCCAGATGCGGGCCGGATCGCGAAACGGCTTCCACGGCCCCAGCGTCGCCAGCTCCGCGGGCAGCGGCTCGCCCGGATGACCCGCCAGGAAGCCGCGGTGGTCGGCCAGGTCGACCCGGGTTTGAAAGCCATGCTGCAGCTGGCTGTTGAAATGCATTTTTCCCAGCGCGGCGGTCAAGTAGCCGGCCGCCGCAAAGCGATCGGCCAGCGTCACCGCCGATTCGGGGAGCGGCGTGCCGAGCTTGGTAACCCCCAGCGAGCGCGGGTAGCGGCCCGTGAGCAGCGACTGTCGCGAGGCCGTGCAGACCGGCGAGTTGCAGAAAGCCCGCTCGAACCGCATTCCCGCGGCCGCCAACCGATCGAGCCGTGGCGAGAGGCAATGGGGGTTGCCATAACAGCCTAGGGCGTGTGCAGCCAGGTCGTCGGAAACAATGACCAGCACGCTGGGGCGCCGGGCTTGGGCTGGCAAGGGGGTCGTCGGGCCGACGGCCAGTAGCACCAGGAGCGCTGCCCCGAGGGCTTTGGCGGCGATCGCGTGCCGGCGGAATCGGCTGGTCGGGCCCCGCGTGGACCACCAACCCGCGCCCGATGGCGTCCGGACCGAATCGACTGGCGTGGCGACCGAGCTGGGCAGCGGGTTTCCCGTCGCGATTCCGTCAGGGTGTGACATACGGTTGTCACTCGAGGTCGTCATTCTGGTATCTACGGACGGGGGTGAGGTTTCCACGGTTTCCATGGTACTACGGTCGTCCTAGCGCTCGAGCGGCGGGGTCCGGGCCAACCTGTGCGGCGGCCCTGCTGGGCCAATTGGCCACTGCGGCGGAACACGGCCGGCCTGCACCACGAGGAGGAGCTATGCACCGAGATTCGCCGCCGTCGCGCTCGATCGATTCCAGCACCGCTCCCAAGAAGGCCCGATCGCTTCGCGCCAAACAACCACCGAGGCGCACGCTCGGCGTTGAAGTTCGCCAGCCCGCGCGGCCGATCGCCCAAGGCGCCCCGCGCAAATCGGCGAGGCGGTTTCGGCCCCGCACGGCGGCACGCGGCTACCCAGGGCTGACCTACCAGGGCCGGTCGCCCGACCCGTTCGGCCTTCGGCCAGTGTGCTGAGTTGGCCGCCGGGCAACAGCCGGAGCGACTGAGTACCAGCGGGGTTCGGGAGAAGCTGGCCGCGAAGGGCCAACTCCTCCGGCCTGTTAGGGAACGTTGGTCTTGGTTTCGCTCGGATCGCCATCGTTGAGCAGGTCTTGGGCGATCGAGTACAGGAACCAATCCAGATCCGCGCCTCCGACCAAGGTATCGACCGCGTTGTCGTTCAGCACCGTCACGCCCGCTTGCAGGAAGAAGTTTCCATTCAGGCGTGGCCCACTGCCGGTGCCGGAAATGTTGGCGACCCGGTCGGGATAAGCACGCGTTGAGTTCCATTCGTTTTGAATGGAGAAGATGGCGGTCGGGTAATTGGGCGACAGTTGCACGATGCCCGAAACCAGCAGGTCTTCACCGGCGCCGGCGTCGAGCAGATCGGCCCCGCGGTGGCCGATAAGAATGTCTTTCCCGTTACCACCGAACAGACTGTCGTTGCCGTCGGCGCCCTGGGTGCCGCCGATGAGCAGGTCATTTCCCTCGCCGCCGTCTAGAGTATCGCCCAAGAAGCCGCCGACGAGCGTATCGCCGCCGTTTCCGCCGTAGAGCACCACTTGCCGCGTGGTGAGGAACTCGGCGATCAGGCCGTCGTTGTTATCGTAGCCGTAGGCGATGACCTTGCCGGTGACGCCGCTGACGATACTGGTGCGATTGACCAGGGTGGTGTTTTCAAGCTGCACGAACACCGTGACCGAATTGCTGACCCCGGTGAAGAAGAACACTCCGTCCAGGCCGTTGGTGCCACCCCAGATCAGGTCGATCTTGCCGGTGCCGTCGTCGCGGAGCACGTACTCGCTGGTGGTCACCGGGTAGTTGGTCACCGGCCCCGTGGCGCTCTGCCGGTCGGTGGCCGAAACCTTGACCGTGGTCACCCCGGCGGTGAAGAACGAGCGGGTAACGTTCACGCCGCTGCCCGGGCCAACCACGGTTTGGTCAACGCTGCCGTTGCCGTCCCAGTCGATGTTGTAGGTGAAGTTGAAGCCTTGATCGACCGTGGAAGGATCGGTGGCGGTGAACGTGAAGCTGCGCACTTCGCCGCGATAGCCGCCGGTGCCGCTGCCGGCCACCGTGGGACCCGCATTGTTGATCGTCACCGTGGTGGCCGCCGAGGTCACCGTGGACACGCCGTCGCTGACGCGCACGCGCACGTTCGAGATCGAGGTCGGGCCCTCGCCGAAACCATAGGCCACGAGTTGGGCCCAGGTAATCGTGGGCGAGACGCCCGTGGCGTCGCCGAAGGTGCCGTCGCCGTTGACATCCCAGCTATAAGTCAGCACGTCGAGCAAGTTCGGGTCGCTCGAGCCCGAGCCGTTGAGCACCAGGTTCTGGCCTTCGGCAATCGTGTAGGGCCCGCCCGCGTTGGCCGTGGGGGCCACGTTGTTCATGGTCAGCGTGGTAGCGCTCGACACGACTTGGGCCTTGCCGTCGCTCACCAGCACCCGCACCTGGTAATTGGTGCCGTTGTTGATCCCCAGCACCGCCAGCTGCACGGGCGTCACCGACGGGTTCTGGCCCGTGGCATCGCCGTAGACGCCGTCGCCGTTCACGTCCCAACTGTAAGTGAGCGTGTCGCCTACGTCGGCATCGGTGCCGCTGCCGGCCAGGTTCAAACTCTGGCCTTCGTTAATCACATAGGGCCCACCCGCGCCGGCGGTGGGCGGATTGTTGAGCGAATCGAGCTGCAGGAAGGGGAACGGCACCAACTGCGAGCTGACCGCGCCGCCCCCTTGCAGGGTGAAGCTGACGGAACCCCCTTGCAGGGCGGCGAAAATCTGCCGCGGCGTGGTGGCATCGGTCAAGGCGGTGAACTTCACCCGCCCCAGCAGGGCATACTCGCCCACGCCCACGCCCGAGAGCCCGGTGCTGCCCCCCAGGCTGGTCACCCGGCCATTGGCGTCGTTGACCGTGCCCGTCCGCGAATTGGGGAAGACGCTGCCCGGCGTAATATTGCCCGTGCTCGAATTCAAAATCGCCGTATCGTAGGCCAGGCTCACCGAGCCGCCGGCGATGCCGGTCGCCCCGGGCGCTTGCACCCAGAATTCGACGTAGAAATCGGTGTTCTTTGTGACCGTGCCGACCGGGCTGGGAAGCGAACCGGAACGCTCGGTGGTGGTCGGAACGTAGACCGGAACGCCGTAGACCTTCACCTCGGAGTTAGCCGCGGGGGTCGTACCGAAGAGGAAGCTGTAAAAGGTGCCGATGTCGTCCGGATTGAAGATGTGCCCTTGGGCCTCCTTGACAAACAGTTCGTAGTCAAAGCTTCCGGCGGGCAGGCTCGCCCCCGCGGCCGCCAACCCCAGCGCGGTGTACATGTTGGCCGAGCGCTCGCGGCGGGTCAGCCCTTGGGCATTGCCGAATTCGCTGGTGTCTTCCGGCGTGGTATCGTTCTGCCCCACCCAGAGCATGATTCGGCTCTGTAGAAACGCGGGCACGTCGAACGCGGTGCCAGCCTGGTTGGTGGTGGTTCCGGCCGGGGCCGGGAAGAGCGCTGTAAGTTGGGCGCCATAGGGGAAGATCACGTTGTCGAGCGGGAAAGTCTGGCGGTCGGCGCTGGCGGCCACGATGGCGTTTACCCGATCGGGGTGTGCATAGGCAAAGTTCTCGGCAAAGTGCGCCCCGCGCGAGAAGCCGAACATCCGCAAGTCGTTGGGGTTGCCGATCCCCGTGGCGGTCACCTCGGTAATGATGTTGAGCAGCGCCAGGTCGGCCGCGGCGTCGTTGCTGGTATTCCAACTCAGCCGGCCGTAGTCGTCGTAGCGGCCGCCCGCGGCAAAGAATGGCGCCAGTACGATCGCCCCGGTTATGCCGTTGGCCGGGTTGGCGATGTAGTTCTGCCAATAGGTGGTCATGGCGCCAATTTCGCGGCCCGCACCGTGCGTGGCCACGATGATCGGCGTGCTGGCATTGACGGTGCCAAAAACGCCGATTCGGTAGCTCAAGTCCGGATCAGCCGTGTCGGCCACCTGAAACACGCCCGTGGGCAGCGTCGGCGAGAAGAACAGCCCCTGGTTGTGAATCCGCACGTCGTCGACGTAGAAGCCGTCGACCGGCACATTGGCCAAACCGTATTGCGAGAAGCGAATCTTGAACGAGGAGTTGAAGGTGAGCCCCGCTCCGAACTGGGTGTTGATCCGCTGAATATTATCGCCCAGGTCATACTCCATCAGCCGCCACAGCCCGTCGCCCTGGCGATTGGTCATATCCTGGCCGGTGATGTCGATCAGCCGATACCAATTGACGCCGTTGCTGGAGATGGCTACGCCGTCGCCCAGGGCCCCCGGATCGGTGAGCAGGAACGCATCGGAGAGCGGGTCGGGTTCATCGTCGTTGGCGGTGCCGTAGCTTCCCTCAAACTGCTGAAAGGTGAGCGTGGCATCGCTGAGCGAGGAAAGGTTCACGGTCAGCGTGGCCGCGGCCAGGTCTTTGACCGCGTCGCCCCCCGAGGAGCGGAACCTGAGGCTGCGACCACCCGGTTCGACCGAGGTTCCCAGAATTACCGCTGCCTGGCCCTGGCCGGTCGACGTGGTGGTCCAGAACGAGCCGTTCAGCCCCGCGTCGAAGTTGTCGTAAAACGTCGAGGACCGGTTCACGCCCACATTTACCGTGCGGCGATCTTCAAGGGTCAGCCAGCCGTCGTCGGCAACCACCACCGTCACCGCCACCTCGGCCGGATCGCTGGCCGAGGGGGTCCAGGTAATCTGCCCGGTCGTGGGGTTGATGGTCATCCCCGCCGGGGCGTTTTCCAGCGAATAGGTAAGCGTGTCGTTGTTGGGGTCGGTCGCCGTGATCGTGTAGTTGAGCGTGCTCCCCTGGTTCACGTACAGATGCGGAGCATAGGGTAGCGAGGGGCGGTTGTTTACCGGCGTGAGCACGAAGCCCTGGTTCTGGCCCTGGGGATTGAGGCCGTTGCCGACGATGATGCCCAGATCGTTAATGTCGGTCGCCGAATTCAAAACCCAACCCGTGCCCGAGGAGTCGACCGCGTCGTTCAGGTTGAAGGTGCCGCGCCCGGGAATCCAGACCCAGGCGTTGTTCACTCCCGAGATGGGCAGCTTGGTGGTGCCCACCCCAACGCCGAAGTTGTTGATCGCTGTACCCAGGCTGTTGTGGGCGGGCGATCCGTCCTCCATCAGCGGGGGCAGCCCCGTGATGGTCGAAAAGGGAGTCGTGGCGTTGGTGTCCCAAATCACCGCGGCCAACCCCGAAGTCTGGTCCAGGGCTTGCCCGATGGCCACGCCCAGGTCGTTAATATCCGAGGCCAGGCTGTAGTCGTTGTCGCCCGAGATCGACGGGGCCCCCAGGCTGCGGATGCCGCGAACGGGATCCCAAACAAACGCGTTGATGTCCGGGTCGAGCGAACTGCCCACGCTGCCGGCGCCAACCACCACGCCGGCGTTATTCATGCCCGTGGCCAGGCTGATATCGAGCCCACCGCTCAGGTCGCCGATATCGGTCAGCCCGAGCTTGCTTCCTTGGGTGGTCGTGGTCACGTCGACCGTGGCGCCCCCATCGAGCGTGGAGTTGACCACCTGCATCTGCTGGATGTTCATGTTGGCCCGCTGGCCGACGAACGTCACCACCCAGGGGGTGCCGGGGCCGGGGCCGCCCGTCACATTGGCGTTGTTCGCGCCAATGTTCGACATCCCGCGGATGGCGGTCTGAACCTGCGACGCGGTGGCGTTGTAGGGGATGGCCACCGAGGTCACGTTGAAAATCTTGAGCTGAAAGGTGCCGCTGGTCGGGGTGCCGGTAATGGCGATCTGCTGCACTTCGTTGCGGTTGGCCTCGCCCCAGATAAAGGCGTGCGAGAAATTGCCCGCCCCGCTGGTGCCCGCCACCTGGTTGGCCGAGTTAATGTCGACCGCGGCGCTCCAGTCGTCTCCTCCGGCCAGATCTCCCAAGTTGGTGAAGGTCTGCGTGTTGGGGTTCCAAATAAAAGCCCGGTCGCCGTTGGCCTGCGACGATTGGTCGCCGGTTTTCGAGGCGCCGCTGCGCCCCACCACGTAACCGGCGTCGTTGATTCCCGTGGCCTGCGACTGGGTCTTGCCCGAAAGCGTGCCGATATTCGTGGAGGTAATCGTCTGTTCTTCGGCGTCCCAAAGCGTGGCCCGCTCGTTGTTGCTGGCAATGGTGCCGGTGCCGGCCACCATCAGGCTGTTGTTAATGGCGTTGGCCGCGCTGCTGACCGCGCCCCCAGCCAGATCGGGCAGCGGTGTGAGTACATAGGTCAGCGCCAACAGCCGGCGGTCTTCCAGCGGATCGATCGACAGCGCCCTGCGCCGCCCATGTCGTCCGGTTCGCCCTGAAGCAGCTTCGCCGCGATTTGCTTCCTGTGCCAACCACTTGCGCACCTGCGATCCGGCTTGTGAGAACAACGACATGGGCTACGCCTCGTAGTGAGTAGGGGCAACAACTTCCAGGAAAGCAACTGCGGGCGACCAACCAACTGCCGGGCCAACTTCGCGATACAAACCAAACCGCCCTGCTACGCGTGTCGGTCCGGGTACGAACGGGCATACGATGGGCGTGCCGACACTCGGCGCCGCGGCCCCGCCCGCCGCGCTAAGCGACAAGCAAGGCTCTCGCGCTTCGAATGCCGTCCGCAATACGTGCAACCGGCCGCCACACTCTCGTGCCGACCATGCCGCCTGGGATATCTCTGTTCCGCAATCTCGATCCGCAATCTCGTTCCGAGACTCAATCCGCAACCGGCCGATCAACGGCCGGCTCTTGCGCCTGGCACCTTGGGAGGAGTCGGCCTGCGCTATTTCCGAGTCGCGCAGACGATTTCGATGTCCCCACACCTAGCCACCCAAACACCGGCGATGGGTTGTCGGCCCCTGACGAAAGCCCGTCGCTGGCTTGGTGCCCTGGCAGCAAGACGAGTGCTGCGCTCCACTTGGCGAGCCCCTAGCCTCTCTGGACCCGACCACCAGCAGCAACCCGGCCCTTGGGCCTCGAGAAGCCGCTTCCGGACGGTCGCTACAGGCCCTAGGGTCACTAGAGGCCGCAAAGTCCTCTCATCTTAGTCCGCTCCGCGTGCCAAGCGAAATAGTTTGATACGAAATTTTCGTTAGAAAACCATCTCGGCGGCCCGTTGTCGACATCCTGGTGGGGGGAAACCGGCCGCGGGTTTCCGCCAACGAGCCCCGCCGCTTAGCCAGCGGGTTTTCCTCGCATCCGCCGCGCCGAGAGCGGCGAGACCACCCATTGTTCTCCCGTGGTGTCCAGCGGCAGCGAGAGGGCCATCAAAATCACTTCGGCCACCCGCACCGGCGGCAGCGCCCCGGGAGGGGGCGGAACCGGGCCGTTTTGTTGCCAAAGCGGCGTGTCGATGGCGTCGGGCAACACCACCTGAACGCGAATCCCCAGCCCACGGACCTCTTCGGCAATCGACTCCGAAAGGCTGATGACCCCCGCCTTCGACGCGCTATAGACCGAGTCGAGCGGACGAGCCTTGCGGCCGCTGGTCGAAGCCAAATTGATAATCTGCCCGGCTTTGCGCGCCACCAAGTGCCGTAGCACCGCCCGGTTGATGAGAAAGGTGCCCTTGAGATTGGTGCCGACGACCAGTTCGTATTCCTCGTCGTCGACCTCGACGAGCGGCCGCGGGCGCACCCCCGACGGCCTGAGAATTCCGGCGCAGTGCACCAGGGCATCGATCTGGCCAAATCGCTCGATCGTCTGATCGACCAGCCGCTGGCAGTCGTCGGCCGAGCGCAAATCGCCCGCCAGCCCCAGCACCTGGGCGCCGGCAATCTTCCCCAACGGCTCGACGGCGGCGCTGACGCGCTCGGGCCGCAGGTCGCAGATCGCAACACGGGCCCCCTGCGCCACGAGCAATTCGGCCGTGGCCAGGCCGATGCCGCTGGCAGCCCCGGTGACAAAAATAGACTGGTTTTTCAGGTCAATACTCACGGGAAGGCGTCCTGCGGGTCAATCGAGAGGGAGTTGCAAACAGCCATTTTCAAGAGCTCACCAGACCGGTTCGAGCGCTAAGTACCGGTCTCTGGCGGGCGCTGCCAGGCCCGCGGCCGGATCGGTACCAAAAGGGGCGAGTCCCACTGAGATTGTCCCGGCGCCGCTAGTAGCTCGGCTACCAACCGGCCAACCTCCTCGGGGAGCAGCGAGCCTTGTTTGTTGAGCTGTGTGCCGGCAATCATGCCCGTCTCGACCACATCGGGCAAGAACGAGAATACTCGCACCCCCTGGGGAGCCACCTCCGCGGCCAAGGCGTCGAGCAGCGCCAGCGCGGCACGCTTCGAGGCGCAATACCCGGCCCCGAAGCCCAGCCCGCGACGGGCTGCCCGGGCCGAGGAGATATTGACGATCTGTCCGCGTTGCTGGGCCACCATCCGCTGGGCAGCCGCACGCACCGTGTAGAACACTCCCCGCAAGTTGGTGTCGAGAATGTCGTCCCAAACCGCTTCGTCGAGCTGGGCCACGGCCTGGGGCAGGTGGTGCGTCGACAGCGAACTGCGGGCGATGCCCGCGCTGGTGACCAGAATATCGACCCCGCCCAGCGCCTCATCGGCGCGTTGCCACAGCGCGTCGATCGCCTCGCGACGGCGGACGTCGCAGCCGGAAAACCCGATGGAGCCTGGCATTTCGCTCACCGCTCGACCGACCTTGGCCCGGTCGCGGCTGGCGATGAGCAACCGGCAGCCTCGGCCGGCCAGTTCTCGGGCGATGGCCAGCCCGATGCCGCTGGCACCCCCGGTAATCACGGCCCGCTGACCCGCTAACGGGCCGAGCGGGGGCGGTAGCGGGCTAGTCGTTGGCCCGACCGAACTGGGTAACTGGTTGCCTGGTATCGACACTACCACCCCCCCCACAGGACACACCGATTCGAGCAGGCCGGGTGGGGTCCGTCGCGCGGTTCGGACCGGCAACCAGACCCAAAAAACTGGGGCCTATCGAGCCCGGGCTGGGCACGCGCCGCAGCCGGGGCAGGATACCGGTCGCGCGCGGCATACTCAACGTTGCTTTAAGAACCTTTAGCGCAGGAAATGCTTGTGTGTCGGGTTGACGGGGTTATGCTAGCTTTTGCCTTCTCGCCCGTATCGTTCGAGGTGCATTTGGTGGGGAACTCGACGGCCGGGTGGAAGGTACTCGCAGGACCATGGTCTGCCCAATCGCCAGGGTCGGTTGCGCGCTAAGCAAGGCAGGGCAACTACCCCAGCAACCCGCCGGGTCGCATCCCACCGATCGTCGGGCGTAAGCGCCAGTCGCAGAAAGCAGTAGGTAAGTCGTTGGCACGCTGGGCTCGCGAGGCGGTTTGCCGCTCGGGCCAAGTCGCTGCTCGCACTGGTCAACCGACCGGCGCCGGGCAAGCGCTCGCGGCGTGAGAACTTCCCATCACCAGCGGACGTTCTGCTCACATCGATTCGACGCCGAGAATGGCCCCACACGTGGGCGACTGGATGATTGCGCCACCGAGCCACTAGAGAGGACTCTCGTGCAACACAGCGCAGCGCGGGACGGACAGGAGACAGTACAGACCCCGCCGGGCGACCGACCATCAGGCTGCCCCCCACGAGCCCGCCTGGGCGAGGTGCTGGTTCTAGGCCCAGCCGGCGCCGCCGGATCGGGAATCGCGATCGCCGCTTCGCGCGCCGATGCCTGTGGGCTTTTGGACTGGACCTGTGCGCCGGAAGCCGTCTCGGCCGACGACGAATGCCTTGCCCCCTTGGTGACCGAAACCCGGCGCCTCGGCGCGCAAGCGGGCGAGCGATTCGGGTTGGTGCTGTGGGGCCGGCTGGGGATCGTTGAATCGGCCGCTCTGGCGGCGATCGATCGTTGCCACACGCTGCTGCTGGTGCCCACGACCGATCGTCACGAATTGGCCGAAGCCTATGCGCGGGCGCGGCTGATCGCCTCTCGGGTGGGCCTCGTCGTGGCCGATTCCGCGCAGGCCGCTTGGGCCGCGGAACTGGGAGCCGACCTGGTGGTCGCCAAGGGGCATGAAGCCGGCGGTTTCGTGGCCGACGAAACCACGTTCGTCCTCGTGCAGCGGCTTTTGGCCTGGGGCCGGCTCCCGGTGATTGCCTGGGGGGGGATCGGCGTCCGTTCGGCCGCGGCCGTCAGCGTGGGAGGCGCCGCGGGGGTCGCGCTCGATTGGCCCTTGGCGCTGCTCGGCGAGTCGGCCCTGCCCCCTGGCTTCCGCAAGCGTCTGGCCAGCATGGATGGGAGCGAGACCGTGGCCGTGCGCGGGCCCGACGGTCGCTGGCTGCGGTTCTATCATCAGCCGGGCATGACCGCCCTGGAGCGGCTGGAACGGCTGGCCGACGAATTGGCCACGGCCGACCAAGCCCCCGGCGAGAAGCTTCGCGCCTGGCGGCAAGTGGTGGGGGAATTAGCCTCCCGGGCCGGCGAAAAAGATCGGCTCTGGACGACCGGGCAAGATGCCTGTTTCGCCGCCGGTTGGGCCCAGCGCTGCCCCTCGGTGGGGCGCTTCCTGCGCTTGTTTCGCGAGCAGACCGACCAGGCGCTGGCCGATTGCCGCGCCAGCCGGGTCCTGGCCGCCGGCAGCGAGCTGGCCCAATCGCACGGCACCGAATTCCCCGTGGTTCAAGGGCCCATGACCCGGGTCAGCGACGTGGCCTCCTTCGCCCGCGCCGTGGCCGATGGCGGCGGGCTTCCCTTTTTGGCGCTGGCCCTGATGAGCGGCGGACAAGCCCGCCAACTGCTCAGCGAAACCAAGCAATTGCTCGGCCAGCTTCCCTGGGGCGTGGGCGTATTGGGCTTTGTGGGGCGCGAGCTGCGCGCTGAGCAGTTTGCCGCCATCGAAGAAGTAGCGCCCCCGTTTGCCATCATCGCCGGCGGGCGCCCCGACCAGGCTCAATCGCTCGAGGCCCGGGGTATCAAGACCTATCTGCACGTTCCCAGCCCGGGCATGCTCTCGATGTTCCTGGCCGAGGGAGCGCGGCGGTTCATTTTCGAAGGTCGCGAATGCGGCGGGCACGTGGGCCCACGCTCGAGCCTGGTGCTGTGGGAGACCATGATCCAGGTCTTGCTCGACGCGCCGCTCGACGAGGCACAGGCCCGCGGCGTTCACGTGTTGTTCGCCGGTGGAATTCACGACGGGTTGGGGGCCGCCATGGTGGCGGCGCTGGCCCAGCCGTTGGTGGCGCGGGGGATGAAGGTCGGCGTGCTGCTGGGCACCGCCTATCTGTTCACGCGCGAGATCGTGGAGACCGGCGCGATTCTCGAGGGCTTTCAACAACAGGCCCTGGCGACCGAGCGTACCGTGCTACTGGAAACCGGGCCCGGTCACGCCACGCGCTGCGCCGCGACCCATTTCTACGACGTTTTCGAGGAAGAGAAACGCTCGCTCCGTCGCCAACAATTGCCGGCCGAACAAGTCCGCGAAGAGCTGGAGAACCTGAACCTGGGGCGGCTCCGTATCGCCTCCAAGGGCATTACCCGCCGTACGAGCGAATCCTCGGGCCAGAGCGAGCTGGTCCACGTGGAAGCTGCCGAACAGGCCCGGGAAGGCATGTTCATGATCGGCCAGGTGGCCGCCCTGCGGCATGAGCCGACCACGGTTCGCCAGTTGCACCAGCAGGTCTGCGGCGGGGCCACCGAGCGCTTGGCCCAACTGGCCCCCCGGCCCGAGCCCGAGCGCTTCGAGCTGGTCTCTGAGCCGGCCCCGCCCCCGCTGGATATCGCCGTGATCGGCATGTCGTGCCTGCTGCCCGGCGCACATGACCTGACCCAGTACTGGCACAATATCCTTGCCAACCGCGACTTGCTCACCGAGATTCCCCAAGATCGCTACGAGTGGCAGCGGTGGTGGAACGAGGACCGCAAGGCCCGCGACAAAATCTACAGCCGTTGGGGCGGCTTCCTCGACGACGTGGCGTTCGACCCGCTCAAGTACGGCATTCCCCCCTCGGCCCTCAAGAGCATCGAACCGATTCAACTGTTGGCCCTGGAGCTGGTCGACCGGGCCTTGCGCGATTCGGGCTACGATGCCCACAACCCACACAAAGACCGCACCGCCGTCATGTTCGGAGCCGGCGGCGGCATCGCCGAGTTGGGGGCCGGTTACGCGGTGCGCTCGATGCTGCCGCAGTACCTGGAAAACCCCGACGAGCGGCTCTGGTCGCAACTACCCGAGTGGACCGAAGACAGCTTTGCCGGCATTCTGATGAACGTGATCGCCGGCCGGGTGAGCAATCGCTTCGACCTGGGGGGTGTGAACTACACGGTCGACGCGGCTTGTGCCTCGTCGCTGGCCGCGATTTACCTGGCTTGCCGCGAACTGGCCGACGGGACCGCCGACCTGTGCATTACCGGCGGCGTCGACACGCTGCAAAGCCCGTTCAGCTACCTCTGTTTCGGCACGGCGGGCGCGCTCTCGCCCCGCGGCAAATCGCGCACCTTCGATGCCTCGAGCGACGGCATCGCCATTAGCGAAGGCCTGGCCGCCGTGGTGCTCAAGCGGCGGGCCGACGCCGAGCGCGACGGCGACCGCATTTACGCCGTCATCCGCGGCGTGGCCGGCGCATCCGACGGGCGGTCCAAGGGTATGACCGCCCCGCGCCACGAAGGACAGGTGCGCACCTTGCTGCGGGCCTATCGCCAGGCCCGCTTCAGCCCTGCTTCGGTCGATCATTTCGAGGCCCACGGCACTGGCACCTCGGTGGGCGACATGACCGAATGCCTGTCGCTAACTCGAGCGCTTGAGTTGGCCGGCGCGGGGCCGGAGAATTCGGCCATCGGCAGCGTCAAATCGCAAATCGGCCATACCAAGTGCACCGCCGGCGTGGCCGGTTTGATCAAGTCGGCCTTGGCGCTCTACTACCGTGTGTTGCCGCCCACGCTGCACGTCGAACAGCCCAACCCCAAGGGGCGGCTCGTCGATGGGCCCTTGTATGTCAACAGCCAGGTCCGCCCCTGGATCGCCGGCCCCCAACCGCGGCGCGCCGGCGTCTCGTCGTTCGGCTTCGGCGGCACCAATTTCCATACGGTGCTCGAGGAATACACGGGCGAACCCGCTCCGGCCCAAGCCCGCATGGCCCGTCGCGAAATGGGTGCCGAACTGCTGCTGTTCGCCGCCAACGCGCCGGCCGGCCTGTTGCAAAAAGTGCGAAGCCTGGCCGATCCGCTCGCCCGGGCGGTTGCCGCGGGGCACGAACTATCGCTCGCCGACCTGGCGGCAACCTGGCATCGCCGCCAATCGACGGCGCCCGAGGGGCCCCGCGCCGCCGTGGTGGCCACCAGCGTCGACGGCCTTCGCGAACAACTGACCGCGCTGATCGCGCACTTGTCCGCACCCGGCGGAAACGGAAACCTGCCCGCCGGCGTGAGCTACCGGGCTCAGCCGTTGGCCACAGGCCAGCGGGTAGCGCTGCTTTTCCCGGGTCAGGGATCGCAGTTTCCCAACATGCTTCGCGACCTGGCCGTGCAGTTCCGCGAAGTGGCCGACGTTTTCAGCCTGGCCGATTCGGTGCTCGCCGGCGCCTGGTCCAAGCCGCTCAGCCGCCACGTCTTCCCGGTTCCGGCGTTTAATCCCCAGCAGCAGCGCAGCCAGGTCGAAGCGCTTAAGGCCACCGACGTACTTCAACCGGCGCTAGGCGCCTGTGGGCTGGCACTCTTGCGGCTGCTCGAGGGCCTGGGCGTTCGCGCCACCATGGCCGCGGGGCACAGCTATGGCGAGCTCGTGGCCCTGGCCGCGGCCGGCAGCCTCTCGCCCGAAAGCTTGCTGCGGCTGTCGCTAGCCCGGGGTCGCTCAATCGTCGAACTGGTTTCCAGCGGTCAACAGAAAGAATTGGGCCAAATGCTGGCTATCGCCGCGCCGGGGCCTGAAGTGGCCGATGCCCTGGCCGGCCTGCCCGAAGTATGGTTGGCGAACCTGAACAGCCCGCGGCAAACCATCGTGAGCGGCACGGCCTCGGGTCTGGCGGGGGTTCGGCAGCGGCTCGACGAGCGGAAGCTGGCCGCCACTCCCCTGCCCGTGGCCTGCGCCTTCCACAGCCCGTTGGTCGCCGCGGCCGGAGCCCGGTTTGCCGAGGCGCTTTCGCAAACCGAATTCCGCGCCCCGCGCTGGGAGGTGTTTGGCAACACCACGGCCGACGCATACCCCGACGATCCGGCCGTGATTCGCCGCCGCCTGACCGAGCACCTGACCAGCCAGGTGCGGTTCGTCGAACAAATTGAAGCCATGTACGCCGCCGGGGCGCGGGTGTTCGTCGAGCTGGGCCCCAAGGGGGTGTTGAGCAAGCTGACCCGCGAAATTCTGGGCGATCGCCCTCACCTGGCCGTACCGCTGCAGCCGAGCGAAACCGACGGCGTGCGGCAACTCTTGGGCGGTCTGGCCGAATTGTTCGTCGCGGGGGTTCCGCTCGACCCAGAACGGCTGTATCAAGGCCGCGAATTGGCCACCTTGGACCTGGCCGCGCTGGCGCAGCCGAAGGCGCCGCCGGCCAAACACCTGTGGCTGATCAACGGCGGCTACGCGCGCCCGATTCACCAGCCCAAGCGGACCATGCCGCGCCGAGTTCGCCTGGTGGGCGAGGGGGAAGTCGCCGTGTCGGGCAGCGCGCCGGCCCCGGCTGCCGCGCCCGCGATCTCCGCGTCCGCCGGGCCGTCGATGGCTCCGGCGGCGAGCCCTGTTGCGGCCCCTCAGGCACCGGCTGTCGCCTCACTGCCCCTGGCCCCGGTCCCCGCCCAAGTTCCGGCGGTTTCCGCTGCCGCGGTTCCCATTCCCTCGGCCCCGAGTGCGGTCTCGGGCGACGCCCTGGTCGATTTCCAAGAGACGATGCGCTACTTCCTGGCCATGCAGGAAGCGGTGATGACCTCGTACTTCCAAGGGGCACCGGCCGCGGCTGCCCCCGCGGGCACGGTGATTCCCGTGGCCGCGCCGGCCGCTGCTGCGCCCCCGATCGCCGTCGCGTCGGTGCCCGCGCCGCAGGGGGTCGTCGCGCCAGCCGGGCCGCCGCAAGTGGTGCCCGCGGCGGCGCAAACGCCCCCTGCCCTCCCGCCGGTCGCCGTGGTGGTCAGCTCCCCGGCTGGGACCGAGCCGGCCGCCGACCGGGCCATGGCCGACGAGAACTCCTCGCAACCTGCCCTGGCACCGGCGCTCAGCCGCCAAGGACTGGGCGATCTGCTGGTGAACATTGTCAGCGAGCGCACCGGGTACCCCTCCGACATGCTTGAGATGAGCGCCAACCTCGAGGCCGATCTGGGGATCGACTCGATCAAACGGGTGGAAATTGTCGGCGCGTTCCGCCGCGCCGCCCTGCCCGAGTTGCAGGAGCCCCCGGCCTGGTTCATGGAAAAGGTGACCGGAGTCACCACGCTTCGCCAAATCGTCGATACGGTCGCGGAACTGGCAGGAGCCACGCAGGCGGGAACCGACGCCGCCACGCCCCCGCCTTCGACCGCGGCCACCGCCGAGGTTGCGACGGTCCGGGAAGAAGCGCTCGAAGAACTGTTGATGAACGTGGTCAGCGAGCGCACCGGATACCCGGCCGACATGCTGGCACTCGATGCCAACCTGGAGGCCGATCTGGGAATCGACTCGATCAAGCGCGTGGAAATTGTGGGCGCCTTTCGCCGCGCTGCCCTGCCCGAGCTGGATGACCCGCCGAGCTGGTTTATGGAGGAAATGAGCGGCGCCGGCACCATGCGGGCGATCCTCTCCGGCGTTACGCGGTTGGGCCATGAGCTCTCGGGCACCTCGCCGGCCGCGGCGGCCGTGGCGCCGGTTCACGCCGACCAGCACCATTCCCAAGGCCAAGCATCGCCCAACGGCGAGGCGGCCGTTCGCGCCAACGCGCCGGTGGGCAAACCCCTGGCAGACGATTGCCCACGCTGTGTGGCCGCCGTGGTCGAAGTGCCCTGGTCTAAGGTGCCCGCGGCTTCGCTCGCCGCCGGCACGCTCCTGCTGACCGACGACCAGACGGGTCTGGCGGGCGCGCTGGTGGCGGCACTCAGCGCGCAAGGCCGCTCGGCGGTCGTGCTCCCGGAATCGGCGCTCCTTTCGCCCGAGGCGGCTCGGGCCCAGCTCGAAGAACTCCGCCGCACGCGCGGACCGCTGGCCGGGCTGATTCACCTGGCCCCGCTGGCCCCCGTGGCGGCTTATCCGGGCGTGGCCGCCGCGGCCTGGCAATCGGCCTACGAGCGCGAGGTTCGCTCGCTGTTGGGGCTTTTGCAGGCCCTGGCGCCGGAACTAGCCGCCTCGGCCGACGGAGCCATGGCCGTGCTGTCGGTAACCCTGGGGGGTGGAGATTTCCGACTCGAGCCGAATCTGGAGGCCTCGCGCCCCTGGCGGGGCGGGGTCACCGGGGTCTTGAAGGTGGCGGCCAAGGAATGGACGGGGGCCCGCTTCCGCGCGATCGATACCACCCAGCCACCGGACCCGGGTGCCCTGATTCGCGAGCTTTCGCTGGGGGGCCCGGTGGAAATCGGTTACCGCGGCACACGCCGGTTTACCATCGAGCCCATGCGGCGCGACCTGCCCGAGGTGCCACCGGGCGCCGATCTTGCCGGCCTGACCGCCGAGAGCGTGGTGCTGGTCACCGGCGGGGCGCGGGGCATCACGGCCGAAGTGGCCGAAGCGCTGGCTGCCCATGTGCCGTTGCGGCTGGTGCTGATGGGGCGGACGCCGTTGATCGAAACGTCCGATGCAGAGCTCGACGCCGCCGGCGATGCCGGCGCCCTCCGGGCTCTGCTCATCGCCCGGCTCAAGGCGGCTGGCCAAAGCGTGACCCCGCGCGATGTCGAGCGCCAGGTGGCCTCGCACCTGGCCCAGCGCGAGGTGCGCGAAAGCCTGGCGCGAATCAGCGCCGCCGGCGCCCAGGTGGAGTACGTTGCCTGCGACGTCCGCGATTCGCTGGCCCTGGCCTCGGCGGTCCGCGAAATTCGCGATCGCTGCGGCCGCATCGACGGCCTGATCCATGGCGCCGGGGTGATCGAAGACCGGTACCTGGTCGACAAATCCGTCGAGTCGTTCGACCGCGTCGTCAACACCAAGGTCGATTCGCTCCTGGCCCTGCTCTCGCTGATCGAGCCGGCCGAACTGAAGATGCTGGTGCTGTTCTCGTCGGTCAGCGGCTTTTTCGGCAACCCGGGCCAGGCCGATTACGCGGCCGCCAACGAAACGCTCAATCGCCTGGCCGCGCGGTTGGGGCGCTTACTTCCCGCCCGGGTCGTGGCCATCAACTGGGGCCCCTGGGAGGGCACCGGCATGGTCACCCCCGAAGTGGCCCGGCAGTTTGCCGCCCGCGGCGTGGGCATGGTGCCCGTTGCTCGCGGCCGGCGGGCCGTGTTGGCCGAACTGGCCAGCGAGGAGACCGGCGACCCGTGCGTGCTCTGCGGCCCCGGCCCCTGGGTCGAGGGCGCCGAGCGCCTGGCCGATGAAGCCAGCCGGGTCGATGTGCCCACGCCCCTCTTGGCGGGCCAGCGGGTCACGCTGCCCGAGCCGGGTTTGCTCGAGGCCGAGGTCTGTCTCGATAGCGCCAAACACCCCTACCTGAACGAGCACCGCATCGACGACCACCCCGTGCTGCCGCTGTGCTTCGCCACCGAGCTGATGGTCGAGGCGGCGGCCGCCGCCGCCCCGCCCGATTGGCACGTGGTGCGCGTGGAAAATGTGCGGGCGTTCGCCGGCGTCGTGCTGCAACAAGCCAAGCGCGAACTGGTGGTGCGGGCCGAACCTCTGGAGCGTTCGGCCGAGGGGGGCCGCTGGCGGGTTCAGATTCTCGATCCGCAGCGCAATCGCCGCCCGCACTACGATTGCATGGTGGTGCTCGCCTCGCGCCGCCCGGCGCCACCGGCCGTACCGGCGCTGGAGCGCATCGCCGAGCGGTTCCCCTTGGGCAGCGTGGGCGAAGCCTATTCCCGCTGGCTGTTTCATGGTCCGCTGTTTCAAGCCATTACGGAATTGCGTGGGCTCGACGCCAGCGGCATCGACGCCGTGTTCCGCCCCAGCGATCCGGAAGCCACGATCGGGCGCGGCGATACCACCGGCTGGCTGATCGACCCGGTGGTGCTCGATGCCTGTCCGCAACTGGCAATGCTCTGGTCGCGAGCCCGATTCGATACCAGCCCGCTACCCAACCGCGTGGGGGCGTTCCACCGTTTTGGCCCGATCGGCGACGGACCGCTCGAGGCGGTGTTCCGTGTCGAGCCGGGCACCGACGAATCGGCCTATAAAGCCACGGTTTGGCTGATTCGCGGCGGCCGCGTCGTGGGCATCATGGAGGGGCTCGAAGGGGCCGGCACCGCCGCGCTCAACCGCATCACCGGGAGCTCATCGTGACCCAGGGCCACCACGCGCCTGCCGAGGGCCAGGGCCGGGCCGTCTCCGAGGCCCCTGAAATGGCCGCCGACGAGGTCGCCATCGTCGGGATGGCCTGCATCGTGCCGGGCGCCGACAGCCCCGGCCGCTTCTGGCAGAACATCGTCGGCAAGTTCGACGCCGTCTCCGAGCCCACCCCCGACTGGCAGCCCGAGATGTTCGCCGACCCGCACCGGGCCGACCGGGTGTACACGGCCCGGGGGGGTTACCTGGGGGAACTGAGCCGGTTCAACTCGGCCCGCTACGGCATCATGCCTTCGAGCATCGAGGGGGCCGAACCGGACCAGTTCCTGGCCTTTCGCTGCGCGATCGAGGCCCTGGAAGACGCCGGATACCCCCAGATACCGCTCTCGCGGGAAAAGACCGGGGTAATTGTCGGCCGGGGCATCTTCGTCAACCGCGGCATGTACACCATGTACGCCCAGGGGTACCTGGTCGAACAGGTGGTCGATTTGCTCCACCGGCTTGAGCCCGGCCGCAGCGACGACGAGCTGGACCTGATTCGCCGCGAGTTGAAACGGCACCTCCCCCCCTTCAACGCCGAGACGGTGCCGGGGCTCACCCACAATGTGCTGGCAGGTCGGATCGCCAACCGGCTCGACCTGAACGGCCCCGCCTACATGGTCGACGCCGCCTGCGCTTCGGCCCTGATCGCGGCCGAGCAGGGCATTCGCGAGTTGAAGACCGGTCACTGCGACGCGGTGATTATCGGCGGCGTGCAGGTCTCGACGCCGGGGATGGTGACCAAGGCGTTTTGCCATCTCGAAGCGCTCAGCAAAACGGGCCGCATCGCCCCTTTCTCGGCCGAGGCCAATGGAACGCTCTTGGGGCAAGGCTGCGGCATGCTGGTGCTCAAGCGGCGGCGCGACGCCGAGCGCGACGGCAACCGCATTTACGCCTTGCTGCGGGCCGTGGGTACCTCGTCCGACGGCAAGGGCTCGGGCCTGCTCGCGCCCAGCCAGGCCGGGCAAGAGCTGGCTGTGCGCCGGGCCTACGCCGAGGCAGGAGTCGACCCCGGCACCGTCGAATTGATCGAAGCCCACGGCACCGGCATTCCGCTGGGCGACCAAACCGAGCTGCGCACGCTACGGGCCTGCTTCGGTGCGCGCCAGGGCAGCCGCCCCACGGTGGCGGTGGGCAGCGTCAAGTCGATGATCAGCCACTTGATTCCGGCTTCCGGCGCGGCCTCGCTGATCAAGACGGCGCTGGCCGTTTACCACCGGGTGCTGCCCCCGATGCTGCACGCCGAGAAGGCCAACCCCGAGCTGAAGTTGGCCGAATCGCCGTTTTATCTTTCGACCGAAGCGCGCCCCTGGATCCACGGCCAGGCCGCCCCGCGCCGCGCGGGGGTGAACGCCTTCGGTTTCGGCGGCATCAATGCCCACGCGATTCTCGAAGCGTACGAGCCCCCGAACGAGGCGGCGCTTCCTTCGCTGGAACGTCAGTGGCCCAGCGAGTTGGTCGTGGTTTCGGCCGAGGATCGCGCCGGGCTGTTGACTCGCTGCCGTCAGCTCGAGGGCTGGCTCGAACCCGCCAGCGAGCTGAGCCTGGTCGACGTGGCGGCGTCGCTAGCCGCCGAGCGGGGGCGCAGCCGGTTGGCGATCGTCGCGGCCGATCTGGCCGACCTGCGTAAGAAACTGGCTCAGGCCCAGCGACTGCTGGCCGACCCGGCCCGCGACAAAATCCAGGATCGCAGCGGCATTTTCTGGTATGCCCAGCCGCTGGCGGCCGGGGCAGCCGACGGCCGAGCCACCGACCTGGGGCGCGTGGCCTGCGTGTTTCCGGGGGAAGGGGCCCAGTACCCCGGCATGTTGGCCGACCTGTGCCGGCACTTTCCCGCGGTGCGGCATCAATTCGACCTGACCGACGCCGCTTTCCTGCAGAGCCGCCTGGGGCAGCCGCTCAGCCCGCTGATTTATCCCCCCCCCGAGTGCGCCGATCAGGCGGAAGCCGAGCTGCGCGAGTTGGGCGGGGCGGTTACCAGCGTCACCCTGGCCTCGCGAGCACTGTGGGCCCTGCTGGAACAGTTGCAGCTTCGGCCCGACGCCATCGTGGGGCACTCCAGTGGAGAATTCGGCGCCCTGATGGCCGCCGGGGTCATCGCCCCAAAAACCGAGGGCGAGTTGATTCGCGCCTTGGCCGAGGGGGCGGAAAACGCCGCCGAGCTGGCCCACTCCGGCCTGGTGCAGCCAGCCGTGCTGACCGCCGTGGGGGGCGCCGACCGCCAGGCCGTGGCCAACGTGCTGGCGGCCGCCGGAGGGGCCTTGACCGTGGCCATGGACAACTGCCCCAGCCAGCTCGTCCTTTCGGGCGACGACCAGAGTACCGCCGCCGCGCTCGACGGGCTGCGCGGCAAGGGGGGGCTCTGCGAACGGTTGCCCTGGGGTCGCGCCTACCACACGCCGGCCTTCGCCCCGGCCGTCGAGATCATGCGGAAATACTACGACCGCGTGGGGCTGCGGGCGCCAAACGTGGAGCTCTGGAGCTGTTCAACCGCTGGCCGATTTCCCAACGACGCGGCCGGCGCCCAGAAGCTGGCCCTCCAGCAGTGGAGCACCCCGGTTCGGTTCCGGGAAACCGTCGAGGCGATGTACGCCGCCGGCGTGCGCGTGTTCGTCGAGGTGGGGCCGCGCGGCAACCTCTCGGCCTTTATCAGCGATACCTTGGCCCGCTCGCCGCACCTGGCCGTTCCGCTCGATTTGCCCCGCCGCGACGGCGTGACCCAGCTTTGCCGGGCGTTGGGGCAACTCGTGGCCCACGGCGTGCCGCTCGACTGGTCGGTGTTGTACGAGCGCCGCCGTCCGGCAGCGCTCGATTTCAACGCCCCGCCGCCGAAGCCCGCCAGGCTCGACCCCCAATTGGAATTGAAACTGCCCGAGCTACAGGTCTCGGACGAAGCGGCCCGGCAGTGGCAGGCGGGGCTCGCGCGGCCCGCAGCTTCGAAGGGGCTCGGTGTCGAGCCCCCTGCCCCGCAGCCGCGGCCGCAGCTACTGCCGCAACCCGCCGCGGCGATGGCAGCCGAACTGTCTTCGCCCCCGGCCGATGGCCCTGGTCGCCCGGCCGTGGCGGGGCCAGGCGCGGCGGCGCCCGCCACCGCATCGCCAAGCGCCACCGCATCGCCCGCAGCCATTCCACCGACTGCGTTGGCCACTCCCGCAAGCGCCGCACCGGGGAACAGCGCGGGCCCCACGGCCGCGCCGATTGGCGCTGATCGACGCGCCGCCGTGCTGGCCGCCTTCCAGCAGACGATGCGCCAGTTCCTCGAAACCCAGGGCCGCGTCTTGCTGCGCAGCGGCCAGGCAGCCTCGGCCTCGGGGGCAGCGTTCCGACCTGCCGCGCAAGCAATCGCGGCGGCGACGGCGGAAGAGCCGAGCGCTGCGACGGCGGCGGAACCCGCTTCACCCCCGCCGCAAACCGCGGGGCCCACCGCCCGAGGGAACGCAACGGACCCGCCGACCGAGGTGCCACGGGCGGCCGCGCCCCAGGCAAACGCCCAGGCCAGCCCGGAGGCGCCCCCGCCCGCAGCTCGGCCGCGCCCGTCGTCCCCGGCGCCGGCCTCTGCGGCGAGCCTGGCGGGGCCATTGCCGGCCATTGCCGAATCGACCGCGGCGGCGGTGGTACCCACCCCTCCCAGGCACGTGTCCGGCGATGCCGACTTGTCGGTCGCGGCGGTGCTCGACGAGCCGACGCTTACCGAGCGGCTGCTGTCCATTGTGAGCGATCGCACGGGCTACCCGGCCGACATGCTCGACCTCGACGCCAATCTGGAAGCCGACCTGGGAATCGACTCGATTAAACGGGTCGAGGTGATTGGAGCCTTTCGCCGGGCCGTCTTGCCGCCGAGCCAGGATCCGGCCGATCGGCTGATGGAGCGCATGACGGGCGCCAAGACACTGCGCTCGATCCTGGCAACGATGTCGGAAATGGCCCTGGGGGTCTCCTCGCGAGAAGCCCTCGGTTCGCCGGTCGCCGAAGCGGCCCCCTCGCCCCCTGGCACCCGGCGCTGGCCCTACCTGGAACACGTGCTCCTGCACGAACCGGGGCGTCGGCTGATTGCCGAATGCGAACTGGACGTGGCCCGCCATCCGTTCCTGGCCGACCACACGTTTTTCGGACGGCGGTTATCCACGGTCGACCCCACGCTGCTGGCCCTGCCCGTGATGCCGCTGGCGATGAGCCTGGAATTGATGACCGAAGCGGCCGCCACGCTGCGCCCCGACCTGCACCTGGCGGCCCTGGTCGATGTACAAACCCTCCGCTGGCTCTCGTTCGAAACCGAGGCCCGGCGGGTCCGCCTGGAAGCCACGGAAGTCGACGATTTGCGGATCCGCGTCAAGCTTTCCGAAGCCGATCGCGAGGGCTATAGCGCGGCCATTTCCGAGGGCATCGTCGAGTTTTCCACGACCCCGGTAGAGCTTGGCCCGGCGGTGGTTCCCGACCGGGCAGAGACCCCCGCGCCGTGGGCCGAAAAGCTGTACGAATGGATCCTGTTCCACGGGCCGGCCTTCCGCGGAATCGACCGGCTCGACCGCTGCGATCCTCACGCGGTTCACGCCTGGGTCCACGAGCCCGATCCGGCCCAGCTCTTGCCCACGGGCAGCCAGGCTTCACTGGTGCTGCCGGCTTCGCTGATCGATGTCGCCTTTCAGGTGCCCGGCATGGTCTACGGAAACTGGAAGCCGAGCGACCCGGAGGTGCACATGGTGTACCCCAACAGCTTCCAGCGGCTCGAGGTGGCCGGCCGCCGGCCGCCGGTGGGCACCCAGCTCGAGGTTCGCTCCACGGTTGAGCGCGAGGGGCAGTACCTGCACACCGCCTTCGAGGTGGTCGACCCCGAGGGCCTCGTAGTGGTCCGGGCCCTGGGCCGGGTTTGCCAGCTGGTCGATTTCCCCACCGGCATTCACCATTATTCCAAGGCCCCGCTCGAGGTGACCTGTAGCCGGGAAATAACCGACCTGTTTCTGCAAACGCCGTTCATCGAGCACGTGACGGTTTGCGAAATCGGCCACGCCACCGGCCCCATCTTGCTCAATCGGCTGTGGTCCCAGGCCCTCGCCCGGGTCATCCTCGGCCGGTCCGAGCGGCGCGTTTTCGCCGGGTTGAAACTGCCCCCCTCGGCCAGCGCCAGTTGGCTCATCGGGCGGGCCGTGGCCAAAGACGCGGTTCGGCTCCGGCTGGGCGCAGGGCTGACCATGGCCGACGTGGCGATTGCGCCCAATCCGGACGGCAAACCCGAGGCCCTGCTGCCAGCGGGCCAGGGCCGGCCGCCGGCGGTGAGCCTGGCGCATAAAGACTTTGCCGCCGTGGCCGCGGCGGCCGACGCCGCGTCCGTGGCAGGCGTGGGTGTCGACATCGAGCTGTTGGGCACCATGTACCCGGGCCTGGTCGACGATGCCTTTAATAGCCACGAGCGGGCCCTGATCGAGGCGGCGGCCCGCGGCGCGGGGGCCCCGGTCGATCAATGGCGGCTTTCGGCCTGGGCGGCCAAGGAGGCGGTGGGCAAGGCGCTGGGCAAAGGGGTTCTGGGTGGCCCCCGCAGCATCGAGGTGCTCGCGGTCGACGCCCAGCAGGGCCGGCTTTCGCTCATTCTCAAGGGGCCCATGGCCAAGGCGTTTCCGCGCTACGCCTCGGCGCCCGGGCACGAGCGGCGGCTCGACGCCTTCTGCCGCATTCGAGGGCCGCACGTAATCGCCCTCTGCGTGCTGCCCGCCGACGGTGGGTAAACGCGGCCTGGCAGGGCGCGTGGTGAAACAACCGTCTTGTCAGGTCGCGCCGGTCGGGGATGATGGACGGTTGACGCTTTTGGCACAGCTTCGACGTGGGTGGCGAGACGAATCGAAATGCGAACCGTATTGTTTGGATTGGACGGGGCCACGTTCACCGTGCTCGACGACCTGGTCGCCCGGGGCGTCATGCCCAACCTGGCCAAGGTCTATGCCCAGGGGGCTCGGGCCAAGCTGGCCTCGACCGCCCTGCCGCTGACGCCCCAAGCCTGGACCAGCATGGCCACCGGCCGCACCGGGGGCCATCACGGCATCAGCGACTGGGTGCGCTTTCGCTGGGGCCCCGAGGGCAACTACGGCCACATTAACAACGCCCGCGACATCCATGCCGAAACCATCTGGCAATATGCCTCGCGCTCGGGCCGCCGAGTAACCGTACTGAATTACTTCGGCCTGGCGCCCCCCTCGCCGCTGGCCGGGCACTCCATGCCGGGGTTCACCTCGGGGCGCCATCTGCGCCGATCGAGCTGGCCCAGCGACCTGTTTGCCCGCCTGGAGCAGGTGCCCGATTTCGACGTGAAAACCCTGGGGCTCGACCTGGAGATCGAGCGCCAGGTGCTGCAGGAAATGCCGGCCGACCAGTGGCGCCCCTGGCTCGAACATCACATCGCTCGCGATCGCATCTGGTTCGGGGTGCTGGAACACCTGATGCGGACCGAGCCGAGCGACCTGTCGGCCATCGTTTTCGATGGGGTCGACAAGCTGCAGCACCTGGCCTGGCGGCTCTTGGATCCGGCCCTGGCGACCGACCAGGCCAGCGACTGGGACCACCAGGTTCGGGACCTGTGTCACGACTACTTCCGGCAAATCGACCGTTTCCTGGGCCGCGTGCTGGAGTTGTTGGGGCCCTGGGGCCGGGTCTTCGTCGTCTCCGATCATGGCTTCACCGCCTCGACGGAAATCTTCTACGTCAACAAATGGCTGGCCGACCGCGGCTACCTGGTCTGGAAGGGCCAGCAGCAGCTCGACCAGGACGAGGCCTGCGCCACGGCCAAGCCCGAGAACGACGCCAACGCCATCGACCTGGAGCAAAGCCGGGCGTTTGCCTTCACTCCCAGCGCTAATGGAATCTTTCTGCAGGTTCCGGGCGACCAATACGAGGCGATCTGCGGCCAGATTACCCGGGAGCTACTGGCCCTGCGTGGTCCCGATGGCGGCCAGGTGGTTACGGCGGTCAAACGGCGCGACCAGGTCTTCGCCGGGCCCTACATGGAAAACTTCCCCGACCTGACGCTGGAGCTGCGCGACCACGGGTTTGTTTCGGTGTTGAACTCGGCCGTGGTGCTCAGGCCCCGCCGAGTGCCGATGGGCACCCACCATCCGCAGGGTGTAATTCTGGGCGCGGGGCCCGGCATTCGCGCCGGTGCCCAGGTCGACCTGCTCAGCATCCTGGACGTGGCCCCGCTGTTGGCCCACAGCTTGGGATTGGAGATTCCGGCCGACTACGAAGGCGAATTCCCCGCTTCGCTGTACGACCCCAGCTACCTGGCAAGCGATCCGCCCCGGCGCGCCGCCGAGCAGGTGCCGGCGGATCGACAGGCCCCCGCGGATCGGCAGGCCCCGGGCACGGCGGGCGAGGAGGCCAGCGAATTGGACGGCGAGGAGGAAACCGCCATTTACGAGCGGCTGCGGAGCCTGGGGTACATCGAGTGAGCAGCGCCCCCCTCAGCGCGCCCGCCCGCGACGCCCGGCCGGCCCGGGCACTGTCGATGGGGCACTTTCGGCGCGTGGCGGCCGGCGGCTTCGGCGACGGGCGCAATAGCTACGCATACGGCTACGCCTGGTACGACGGCCACGTTTACATCGGCACCAACCGCGACTTGCTGGTGATGGCCAAGACGCGGTTTCGCTACACGGTCCCCTCGGTGATCTGGCCGGTCGAGGTACCTACCGACTTCAACACGGCCGACCGTGGCGGCCAGATTTGGCGCTACAATCCCCAGACCGATGTTTGGCAGTGCGTTTACCGCTCGCCGATTGTCGCGGGGCTCGAAGGGCGCACCGTGCCGTTGGCCGCCGGGTTTCGCAATCTGTGCGTGTTTCAGGGGCGCAGCGACCCGCGCCCGGCGCTGTACACCATTCCCAGTTGCGGCTCCTTCGGCAAGGGGCCGGTCATGCTCCGCTCGATCGACGGCGTTCACTTCGAGCCGATTACCGAGCAGGGAATGGGGCTGGGCGACCCGAACGTCACCGCCTTTCGTTCGCTGCTGGTCTTCCAAGACCGGCTGTTTACCACGCCGGCGGGCTCGCGCGGCGGCGACCCCAACGTTTCCTACTTCGCCTCGATCCTGTGCACCGAGGACCCGCTCTCGGGCCGCTGGGAGCGAACCAACGTAGGTTCCTTTGGCGACCCCACCAACTACGGCATTTACGACATGTGCGTCGCCGGCGATTGGCTCTACGCCGGCACGATGAACATTCGCGAAGGCTGTCAGCTCTGGAAAACCCGGGCCGAGGGCAAGCCACCGTTCCACTGGGTCAAGGTGTTCGATCGCGGCGCCGATCGCGGCATCTTGAACCAGGGCGTGGTTTGCCTCTGCGCTTATGGCGACGCCGTGTACTTGGGCACCGGCATTCAAAACGGCGGCTTCGACCGGGTGAACAACGTGGGGCCCGACGCCGCGGAAGTGATTCGCGTATTTCCCGACGACACTTGGGAGTTGGTGGCCGGCACGCCGCGCATGACGCGCCAAGGGCTGAAGGTGCCCGTCAGCGGGCTCACCGCCGGCTTTGGCAACCCGTTCGCCGGCTACGTTTGGCGAATGTGTGCCCACGAGGGGGCGATTTACGTCGGCACCTACGATGGCTCGTCGATGCTTCGCTATGCCGAGCTCGATGCCCGGGCCCAACGCATTTTCGATCCGGCCACGATGGAACACTTCATGCGGTTTCGAGGCGGCTGCGAGCTCTGGCGCTCGGCCGACGGCAATCACTGGTCGCCGGTAACTCGCAACGGCTTCGGCAACCCGAACAACTGGGGCATTCGCACGCTGCTCTCCACGCCGGCCGGGCTGTTCGTGGGAACGGCGAACCCCTTTGGGCCACGGTCTGCGCTGCGCGGCATCGGCGGCTGGCGATACGAAGACAATCCGCAAGGCGGGATCGAAGTTTGGCACGGGGCCTGGCAACATGCCGGCCCGCGCGATCGCCCCCCGAGCCTCGAGGCCGAGCGGGAACCGGTGTGGGTGCCCGACGCCACCAGCCCGCCGGGCGAGCAGGTGCTGGCGCTGCCGGAGCTGGGCGGGGCGCTGCGCGAGCCGGCGGGGGTCGAGCAAAGCATCGACCGCAGTGCCTGGCTCGACACGCTCTGGGACGAGGCGGGGCGGTTGATCGATGCGGGCCCCCTAGGCGAACGGGCGCGCCCCAGCCGGGGAAGCGAAAACCAACCCCGGCACACTGTCCGCGACCGAGAACAGCTAGCGCACGAACATTTTTCCGCGCATCCCAATGGTCAACTCAGCCGGTCAAGCCCCGGCACCTCGAGTCCCCTCACGGGGGTGGAAGATGCGCTCTCGGAATATTATCTTGGCACTGAGCTGCGCAACACCGGGTATTGGCGGGAGGAAACCCAGTCGGCGGCCAGGGCGGCACGATTGCTCGTCGAGGAACTGCTGGCCCTGGTGCCGGCAGACACCGGGGCGGAGCCAGGTGCCGAATCCGCGCCGCGGCACGGGTCGCCCGAGCGAGTGCTGGTGATTGGCCGAGGAGGCGCGGAGCTCAGTGGCCTGGTCGCCGCGCGCTGGCCAGGCTGCACGGTTACCACCTGGGGTCCGGGAATGCTCGCGGATCCTACGCCTGAGAGCCCAACCACCTGGCCGCTCGCTTCGCAATCGGTCGATCGGGTGGTCTGGATCGAGGGGCCCTGGTGCAGCGGCGCGGGGGAAGCGGGAATCCGCGAGGCGCTGCGGATCCTGCGGCCGGGCGGATTGCTGGTGGCCTCGGACCTGGTCGGTGCGCCGCGTGAAGCGGGCCGGCCCGCGCCGGCGGCGTTTCGCCAGGAGCTAGGCAGCCAGTATTACCCGGCGGTACTGGCGCGATATCGCCAGGAGTTGCTCGGCGCTGGATTTGAAGAAGCGGAAACGCACGATCTGACTTATTACGGGTGGCTGCGGTTCTGCCGGCACAACCGGCAGTACTTCATTACCCGGTTGTTGTTTCACCACTTGGACCAAGAGTTGCTTACCGCCGTGCTCGGGTCGCTGCCGGGGGGCAACCTGCTGGTAGCCGCCCACGTGGCATGCCTGGCCCGCAAGTCGCCTCGCGCGTGCGAAACGGCCCTGGCAGCGCAGTCTGCCGACTAACCCCGACGGTTTCGAGGATTGCCCGATGCCCGACACCACACCCGACCGCGACACGATCGTCAAAGAGCTTGTCGCCGTGCTTTCCGACATGACCGCCGATTGGGACACCGCCAGCGAAGGCCCGATTGGCCCGCAGACTCGCTTGATCGCTGACCTGGGCTTTGAGTCGATCGACGTGGTGCACCTGGTCGTGGCCATCGAAGAGCGCTTTCAGCGGCGGGATTTTCCTTTCCAAGAACTGCTCATGGAAAATGGGCAGTACGTCGACGAGCTGACCGTGGCCCAAGTGGTCGATTTCATCGCCCGCAGTTTGAGTGCTTCCTGATCGGTGACGCGAGAGTTCCGCCGGCCCGACCCGCGCGAGCGCTTCGCGCTGGGCGGAGATGACCAACACGCTCGGAGACGACTGGTCTGATGCATCCCACCGTGCTGATTGGTTTGGACGGGGCCACGTTCACCGTCTTCGACGCCCTGATCGCCGAGGGACACCTGCCGCACCTGGGTGCCCTGATGGCCCGGGGAGTGCGCGCCGAGCTGCTCTCGACTCCCCACCCGCTCACGCCGCCGGCCTGGACCACGCTGATGACCGGGCGGAGCCCCGGCGAGCACGGGATTTACGATTTTCTGCGGGCCGAAATCCGTGACGACGGAGCCTTCTTCACGCTGAACAACTTTCGCGACGTGCGTTGCGAAACCATCTGGAGCATTGTCAGCCGCCAGGGGGGGCGAATCACCTCGCTCAATTTCCCGCTCATGGCTCCCCCGCCGCCGGTCAACGGCTGCCTGGTGCCGGGGCTGTTGTCGTGGCGCCACCTGCGGCGCAATGTGCTGCCGGCCGAGCTGTACGACGAGCTGAAGTCGCTTCCCCAGTTCAAGCCGCAGGAGTTGTCTTGGGATTTTGAGCGCGAACGCAAGGGCACCCAGGTGCTGCCCGACGACGAGCTGGAAGATTGGGTCCGCTTCCACATTCGCCGCGAGCAGCAGTGGTACGAGATTACGCGCCACGTGATGCAGCGTCACCCGGCCGATCTGACCGCGATGATGTACGACGGAACCGACAAGCTGCAGCACAGTTGTTGGCGGTTTCTCGATCCCCGCTACCTGGCCTCCCAGCCCGACGCCTTCCAGCGGCTGCTCCGCGAACTTTCGGTGCAGTACTTCCGCGAGCTCGACGAGTTCGTGGGCGAAATCGTCGCCCTGGCCGGCCCCCAAGCCCGGGTGTTCATTGCCTCGGACCATGGGTTCGGCCCCAACGAGATCGTGCTGCGCATTAACAAATGGCTGGAATCGCGGGGTTACTTGCGGTGGCAGGCCAAAACCGCGGGTCCCGCCCCCAAAACCGGCAACGCGCACTACGTGCTCTTGGACTGGGAACACACCCAGGCCTATGCCCAGAGCGGCGCCACCAACGGGATTCACATCCGGGTCCGCGAAGAGGGGCATCGCGGCGGCATTGCCCGGGCCGACTACGGCGCTTTCTGCCGGCAATTGGCCGACGAGCTGCTGGCCCTCCGCGATCCGCGAACCGGGCAGGCCGTGGTGACCGCCGTGTTGCGCCGCGAAGAGATTTACCCCGGCCAGGCCTTCGACAAGGCCCCCGACCTGACGCTGGTGCTGGCCGACCACGGTTTCTTCAGCGTGCTCGATGCCGAGCCGATCGTCGATACTCGCCCGGTCGTGGCCGGCACCCATTATCCGGAGGGGGTGTTGATCGCGGCGGGCCCGGGAATTCGCCAGGGGGAGCGGCTTCCGCAGCAGCGCATTCTGGACGTGGCGGCTACGTTGCTCTACAGCCTGGGGCTGCCGATTCCCTCGGATTTCGAAAGCCAGGTTATGGACGGCCTGTTCGAGCCCGGTTTTCGCTCGGCTCATCCGGCCAAGATCGGCCCCCCCACGCAGCGCCCCGCGCAGTTCGCCGCCACGGCGTGCGAAGCCGAAACGGCCGAAGAATCGCAAGACTCGGAAGAAAAGATTCTCAACCGGCTGCGAGCGCTGGGTTATGTGGAGTAGCCCGTGCCTGCCCGACATCGCGCGCAATCAGGAGGGCGCCGCGGATGCCCAACCGGTTTGGCCCCCGGCTGTTGAGCCCGGTGCGTACGGTCCTCGGCGGTCTGCTCCTGGCGGGCTGGGCCCTGGTCGGGGGATGGGCCTCGGCGGCGCAACCCCCCAAGGCGCCGCCGGCACCACCGGCATTGGCCCAGCCAACCAACGTGTCTAGCGTGGCCGGCGACTTCGTCCATACCCTCCGCACCACCGACGGCCGTACGCGCCGCTACCTGGTGCACACGCCGCCAAGCTACGACGGCCGCCGCCCCCTGCCCGTGGTGCTCGCCTTTCATGGCGGCGGCGGGCGCGCCGAAACCATGGTTCGTCAAAGCCGTCTCAACCCGGTGGCCGACAAATACGGCTTCGTTGTGGTCTATCCCGACGGCACCGGCCGGCTACGGCTGCTCACCTTCAATGCAGGCACCTGTTGCGGTTACGCCGTGGCGAAAAAGGTCGACGACGTCGCTTTCGTCAGCCAGTTGCTCGACGCATTGCCGGGACGCTACGCGATCGACCCGCGCCGGGTTTACGCCACGGGGATGAGCAACGGAGCGATGTTTTGCTATCGACTGGCGGCTGAGCTTTCCGAGCGGATCGCGGCCATTGCCCCGGTTGCCGGCGATATGGGGGTCGATGGCCCGCAACCCCGCCGCAGCGTGCCGGTGATGCACTTTCACGGGTTGGCCGATCGCAATGTGCTTTACGAAGGAGGGCTCGGTCCCAACCAGTACGAAAAAACGCCGCACCGCTCCATTGCCGACACGCTGGCATTTTGGATTCGGGCCAATCACTGCCAGGCCGAGCCGGTCGCGCAAGACCGCACGGCCGATTACCTATTCGACCGCTGGGAGCCTCGCCCAGAGGAGCCAGGCGCCCCCGTGGTTTTGTACCGCCTGTTGGCCGGCGGCCACACCTGGCCGGGCGGCGAGGATGTAACCCCCTGGGCTGGCACGGGCCCGGTCGTGGCCCAGGTCTCGGCCAGCACGCTGATGTGGCAATTCTTCCAGCAATTCAGCCTGGAACCACCCCCCAGCGGGCCGTCCGCCGGCTTATAGTAGAGAGGCGGGGCCGCCCCCAACCGGGGTGGCACTGCTGCAAAGCGCGGTTAAAGATGGGCCGCGCCGGCGTGTTCTGGTCGCACCTGGCTGGCTCCTCCGCGTCATGGCCGATTTCGTACCCCGACTCGAAACACTCGGCCGCACCTCGACCGCGCGGCTGGCGCTGGCCAAAACGCTGTTCGAACATGGCCGACACGCGGCGGCCATTGCCGAGCTCGACCAGATCCTGGCCGACAACCCCGAGCAGGAGCTGGCCCAATTTCTCAAGGGGCTGATCCTGGCCCGGCTGGCCGATTTCGCCGCCGCGGCCGACTGCCTGGCCCATGCCGTACAACTTGAGCCCAAGCTGACCGGGGCCTGGCTGGCCCTGAGCTACGTGGAAGGCGAGCGGGGCCGCTGGACCGCGGCGCTCGAGGCCGCCACGTCGGCCACCCACCACGAACCCGCCAGCGCCAATGCCCATCTGCTGCGGGCAGCGGCCTGCGAGTCGCTTGAGCGGCCCGGCGAGGCCGAGGCAGCCTACCGCCAGGCCCTGCACTACAACCCCCTGGCGATGATGGCCCGCTACAAGCTGGGGGCGCTGCTGCTGCGGCTTGGTCGGCTCGATGAGGCTTTCGAGGAGGTAGTGACCGCGCAACGGCTGAATCCGCTGAATGCCAATACCCGCATCACGCTCGGCGATTTGCTGCTGGCTCAGGGGCGCGTCGACGAGGCTATGTCGGAGTACAAACTGGCGGCCGAGTTGGCCCCCATGCGCGGCGTGGCCCACGGGCGGCTGGGCGACCTGTTCGTGCGCGAGGGCTCGCTGGCCGAAGCGCTCTCGGCCTACCAGATCGCGGTCCGGCGCGACCCCCGCCAAATCTCCAGCTTTCTCGCCCTGGCCCGGTTGCTGCGCGATCAACAGCGCTACCCGGAGGCCCTGGAAATGGCCCAGGCGGCCGTGGAAATCGACGGTCGATTGCCCGAGGCCCAGGCCACGTTGGCCGAGTGCCAGGCCGCGCTGGCCGAGTGCCAGCGTCGGGCCGATCCGTCGGGGGCCCCCGTCGATGCGCCCCCGTGCGAGGACTGAGACAACCGCCCCGAACGCCGAGCCGGAGCCTGGGGACGATTCGCCCGGGCCGCCGCGGTTGTGGTACAACGGTGCGGAATTTCGATCGGCGCCCGGCCATCGGCCCCGCGCCGCGATTTGCAATGGGGGGATGCGATCCATGTGGGCTCGAACTGGCTGTCGACACGGGTGGACAACGGGGCTTTGCGGCGGACTGCTCGCCCTAGCGACCTGGTCGGCGGCCTGGGCCGACGAGGCGCCGCCGGCCCAACAGGCACCGCCGGGCGAAGCCACGGCCGCTGTCTCGACCCCGGCAGCAGGCTCGGCCGATGAAATCGTTCCCGTGGGGCGCGAAGGCCAGGCGCTGAACCTGGATTTCGAATCGGGCACGCTCGGCGACTGGCTCGCCGACGGCGACGCCTTTAACGGGCAGCCGATCGAGGGAGACGCGGTACATACCCGCCGGGCCGACATGCACAGCCAGCACCGCGGTCGATTTTGGATCGGCACCTTTGAACGAGCTGGCGACGGACCCCAGGGCACCCTGGTCAGCGCCCCATTCCGGGTAACGGCTCCCTTCGCCAGCTTCTGGGCGGCCGGCGGTTCGAGCGAAGCCACCCGGGCCGAAATCGTGCTGCAATCCAGCGGCAAGGTCATTTTCCGCGCGTCGGGCCAGAACACCGAAGACCTGGCCCCCGTGGTGGTCGACCTGGGAGAGTATCAGGGGCAAGAGGTGTTCCTGCGGCTGGTCGACCAGTCGAGCGGCGGCTGGGGACATTTGAATTTCGATCACTTTCGGCTCCATCGTCAGCGGCCCGACTTCCCCGGCCAGCGGCTGTTGGGTGCCTCCGACGTAATTGCCCACGCGGGCCTATCGCCCACCGAGGCGGCCGCCGCCATGACGGTACCCCCCGGCTTTCGCGTCGCGCTTTTGGCGGGCGAGCCCGACGTGCAGCAGCCCATTGCCATGTGCTTCGACGACCGTGGAAGGCTTTGGGTGGCCGAGGCTTACAGCTACCCGTTCCGGGTGCCGGAGGAACAGGCCCGCGATCGAATCCTGATCTTTGAAGACCGCGATGGCGACGACCGCTTTGAATCGCGCAAGGTGTTCGCCGACAAGCTGAACCTGGTGAGCGGGCTGGAGGTGGGTTTCGGCGGGGTCTGGATCGGCTCGGCCCCCGAGTTGTTGTTCCTGCCCGATCGCGACGGCGACGACCGGCCCGATGGTCCGCCGCAGGTATTGCTCGACGGTTGGGGCTATCAAGACACGCACGAAACGCTGAATGCCTTTACTTGGGGCCCCGATGGCTGGCTCTACGGGTGCCATGGCGTGTTCACCCATTCGCTTGTCGGCAAACCCGGCAGCTCGAAGGACCAGCGCCAGCCGATTAACGCGGGCATTTGGCGCTATCACCCCACGCGGCACGTATTCGAAGTTTTTGCCCACGGCACCAGCAACCCCTGGGGGGTCGATTTCGACGACTACGGCCGGGCCCTGGCCACGGCCTGCGTGATACCGCACCTGTTCCACATCGTTCCCGGTGGGCGCTATCAGCGCCAGGCGGGTCAGCACTTCAATCGCCACACCTATGGCGACCTTGTGACGATCGCCGACCACGTTCACTGGCTGGGTTCCCAGCCGCACGCCGGAAACAACCGCTCCGATTCGGCCGGCGGCGGCCATGCCCATTCGGGAGCCATGATTTACCTGGGCGGCTCCTGGCCCGCGGAGTATCGCGGCAGCATCTTCATGAACAACATTCACGGGGCCCGGCTCAACCGTGACTTGCTCGAGCCAAGGGGGTCGGGGCTCGTCGGGCGGCACGCTCCCGACTTTTTGCTCACGCACGATTCCTGGTCGCAAATCATCAACCTGCAGACCGATCCGGCCGGGCAGATGGTGATGATCGACTGGTACGATCAGAACCAATGCCACCGCGTGGAGAACGAGGTACACGATCGCTCCAATGGCCGCATCTTTCGCGTGAGCTACGGCCAGCCCGATCGCCAGCCGGTGGACCTGGCCGCCCGGTCGAGCGCGGAACTGGTGGCGCTGCAGCTTTCGGCCAACGACTGGTTGGTGCGCCACGCCCGACGCCTGTTGCAAGAGCGCGGGCCCGACCCCGCCGTGCACGCGGCCCTGACCGAAATCGCCACCACCCACGCCGACGAAACCCGGCGCTTGCGAGCCGTTTGGGCGCTGCACGTGACCGGCGGGCTCACACCCTCGCTGGTCGAGCAACTCTTGGCGAGCGAGTTTCCGCACGTCCGGGCCTGGATGGTGCAGTTGGCCTGTGAAACCGAGCGCCCCAGCGATTCCACGCTCGAAGTTTTTGGCAAATTGGCTCACGGCGATCCCTCGCCCGAGGTGCGCCTGGCGCTGGCGGCCGCGCTCCAGCGGCTTCCCCTGGCCGATCGGCCGGCGGTGCTGCGGGGGCTGTTGGCCCACGGCCAAGATCAGTCCGACCATAACCTGCCGCTGATGATTTGGTACGCCGCCGAACCGTTGGCCGAGAGCGACCCGGCGCTGGCGCTGTCCCTGGTCGAACAGGGGCAGATTCCCCTGGTGCTGCAGTACATGGTGCGACGGATCGCGGCCGAGGGTTCGGCCGAAAGCCTGGCCCAGCTTACCGAAACCCTGGGGCGACAGTCCTCGCCCGAGATGCAGCGGATGGTACTGGCCGGTATTCGCGAGGCGCTGCGCGGCCGCCGCCAGGTGGCGATGCCGCCTCACTGGTCCGAAGTGGCCCAGCGCCTGGCCGCCGCGGCCGATGCCGCGCTGGAGCAAGAATTGACCGGGTTGTCGGTGACGTTTGGCGATCCGAAGGCCATCGATCGGGTGCGGCGCCAACTGAGCGATTCCCAGGCCGACCTGAACCAGCGGCAAGCAGCCCTCGACGCGCTGGTGGCGCGGAAGGATCCGGCCTTGGCCCCGGTGCTGCTGGAACTACTGGCTGAGCCCGCCCTGCGGCAGCCGGCCCTACGAGCCCTGGCGGGCTACGACCATCCGCAAACGCCCGGCCGAATTCTGGACCTGTATCCGCAGCTTAACACCCCCGAACGGCGCGATGCCTTGGCCACCCTGGCGGCCCGCGTCGCTTCGGCCGAGCAGTTGCTCGACGCCATCGCCGCCGGCCAGGTGCCTCGCGCCGATTTAGGTGCCGAGGTGCTGCGGCAGTTGCGTCAACTCAAGTCGCCCGCCTTCCAACAGCGGCTGGCCGACGTATTCGGTGTGGTTCGCGATTCGCCGATCGACAAGGTCAAGCGGATCGGCGAATTCCGCCGTCTGCTTGGGCAAACCGGCGGGCCCCCGGCCGACCTGGCGGCGGGCCGGACCGTGTTCGCCAAAACCTGTCAGCAGTGCCACCGGCTGTTCGGCGTGGGCGGACAGGTGGGCCCGGAGCTAACCGGTTCGAATCGGGCCGATCTGGAGTACCTGCTTTCCAATGTGCTCGATCCCAGCGCCGTGATGGCCAAGGAATACATTCCCACCGTGCTGGTCACGACCGACGGCCGCGTGATCACCGGCATCGTCAAGGCCGAAACCGAAAGCTCGCTCACCGTGGTCACGGCCAACGAAACGCTGGAAATTCCCCGGGCAGAGATCGACGAGCAACAACCGTCCGACAAGTCGATGATGCCCGACGACCTGTGGGGGCAGCTTCGTCCGGACGAAGTTCGCAACCTCGTGGCCTATCTGGGCAGCCCTGCCCAGGTGCCGCTGGCCGCCACGGCCGAGAACCTGGCGCAGTTTTTCACCGGCCGCGACCTGACTGGCTGGCAAGGCGACCCGGCGGTTTGGAGCGTCAGCGAAGGCGAAATCGTCGGCCGCGCGGCCTCGCTGGACCACGACGAGCTGCTGGTCAGCGAGTTGGCCCTGGCCGATTTCGCCTTGCGCTTCGAGCTTTGGTTCGCCCCCGAATCGGCCGTGGCGGGCGTGCAATTGCGCAGCCAAACGGCCGATGACGGGTCGCTACGGGGGCCGCTTCTGGAGCTGCGCGGCGGGCACTGGGGCCAACTGCGGGAAACGGCCGGCCGGGGGCTCTTGGCATCGCCAAGCTCACCGCTGGAGCTGTCGGCCCGGCACTGGCACCCGATCGAAATTCGCTGTCAGGGGCCGCGATTCCAGATCGACATCGATGGCAAGCCGGCCGTGGTTTACGACGACGCGGCCAGCCCCCGGCGCGGCGTGCTGGCTTTCAAGCTGGGAAGCGGCGGGCAGGCCGAGGTGCGCGTGCGCCATTTGCAACTGGAGCTGATCGGCCCGGCTGAAGTGGCCCAGGGGGGCAAGTAGCCCCTGAGGTACCTGGCGTCGATGATCGGCCAGGCCGGGCCCGCGCGGCCGGTTGCCCGGCGCTGGCAAGCGCCTGCTAGCCGAACAACATGCCCGCGTAGCCCACGACCCGGCTGGTGTCGCCCGTGGCATCGGCGCTCGTGGCGTAGGCCACGCGCTCGGTGCGGTGTAGCCGACCCAAGCGGCGGAGGGCTTCCATTACGACCACGGCCGGCACCACGCCGCACATGCTGATATGGTGCTCGCGAATCATGGCCAGCGCGTGGCGGGGGTCGAGCGTTTCCAGGGCCGCCAGCGCCAATTCGTCCAGGCGGCGGTTTTCGGCGTCGCTGGCGAAGTGGTTCATGTCGCTGGAGATCACCAGCAGAGGCGGCTCGCTCTGTTCGGCCAGCCAGGCGGCCAGGTCTTCGGCAAACCGCTCGCAAAGCTCCCACGAGGCCGGCCCCAAGGCCACGCCCACCACGCGGGCCTCGGGCGCCAAATGAGCTATGAGCGGAAGTTCGACTTCAATGGCGTGTTCCTGCTGGTGGGCCGCGGAGTCGAGTTGCCAACCGCGTACCCGCGCGGCCAGCGAGGCCGCCAATTCCGGGTCGGAGGCAACGTGCCGGCCAGGCAAATGCCAGGTTTGATGGGGCGCCACCGCGAAGTCGACCCCCAGCGCCGTGTGCTTGGGGCCGATCACCACGATTTGGCGCGGCAACTCGACGCGAGCCAGCGTTTGGGCCGCCACGCGGCCGGAATAGGTCCAGCCGGCATGAGGCAGCATGAGGGCGGGCCAGGGCCGCCGGGCCGTCGGCGAGGTATCGACCCCGCTGAATATCTCGTCGAGCTGGCGCTCGATCGCGGTCGAGCTTCCCGGATAAAACCGCCCGGCCACGGCCGCGGCACGCACCGCCGGACCCCGATGGCCGCCCGGCACCTGGGCAACCGCGATCCGCGGCGCCATGGTCAACAGCTCCAGGCTGTACACCGCCGCTTCGTCGGGCGACATCACCTGGGCCAGCCGGGCCGCCTCGCCGACCAGTTGATCGGGGGTTCGCTCGCGATCGAATACCAGCGCCGTGCGGCCGCGCTCGAGCACCAGGCAGCCGCGTACCCGCGCGTCCCACCCACCCAGCTCGGGCCGGGCCACGGTTCCCTGGGGAATCGGCGCCACGAGCACTGCCAGATCGAACTGGGCTCCCTCCAAGCGCGTGGGGGCAACACCGCGCTGCCGGAGCGCGGCGGCCAACGACTCGCAAACTCCAAACAGCGTGCCCTGGAGCGGCAGATTGGCGCGGAACGAAAACCGCAGCCCGTCGATCCGCTCGGTCGAATCGGCAAGGCGAACGCAGGCCAGCACTCCGTTTACATTCGCCTCGGGTGCGCCCAGCAGGTAATAGCTGGGCGTGGCCCCGGCCAGGTGGGCCCAGACATTGGTGCGGGCATACTCGCTGAGCGCCTGGAGTTCCTCGGGCCGCAGTCCCCAGCCCAGCGGCCGTGGCGGCGCGGGCAGCCACTGGACCAGCGGGCCGCGCGCCACCTGGCCCTCGAACGTAAAGAGCTGGCAGTCTGGCTCGCGCCAGGCCGAGGGAGCCAGACCCGCCTTGAGGCACACCTGGTCGAGAAACTGCTCGGCGGAGAGCCCCGCGTCGGTGGCCACACCGGGCAGCAACAGCCCTCGGGCGGTACCCCGAGCCACTTGCAGCCCGTGACGCCCGATTTCGACGGCGGCAATCCGTTCGGCGCCTTGCTCACGGACCGGCACGGGGGGCTGGAGCAGCCATACCTCGAGGTCCAGGTAAGGCAGTTCGGCGGGGGCCAAGGGAGGAAACCGCGGGTCGTCGCTAGCGGTTCGCTCAGCCGCGCGGCCAATGGCTTCGCTTACGGTCATTGGCTGACCTAAATGCCCGCAGCACGAGCGCAGCCGTCCGGCACGCTTCACACTGACGAACGCCCCATGGCAGGAAGCCTCGAGCCAGGGGCGCAGCGAGCCATTGGGGGGCCCTCCCGGTACTTCCGACGTTTGCTGCACCGTTTGCCAGAGTTGGTAGGCGGCCAAGGTCAGCCAGGCGGCTCGCGCCTCGGGGGTGGCGCCGCGCTGTGGCGGTGATGCGGAACTCGCAACCGGTTCAGCCGGGTCGGCCGGCTCCGCGGGGCGCTCCACGATGGGCAGCGACGTCGCGCCCGCCGTCGAAGCCACTTCCAGCGGCAAGGGCCCGTCCCGCGGCGCCGAAACGGCGCTGCTCGATGCCTGGGCGGCGGTCGAATCCGAGACGCGGTCCGCCGTGGACTGGCGGGCACTCGGCGCTGTCGCGAACTGGCTGATCCGCACCGGTTGCCGCCGGGCACCCCAACTGCCCGGCTGGTCGGCAAAGACACCGGCAATGGGGTGCTGGCAATGCCCGCAGCGATTGCCGCGCAGATGATAGGCCCCCAGCACGTACCAGTCGCGCTCGATGAGCAGCCCGCCACAGGCCGGACAGAAGGTGCTCTGATGCCGCAGATCGTGCACGTTGCCCACGTACACGTGTTTGAGCCCCCGCTCCCGTGCTTGCTGCCAGGCGGCCAACAGCGTTTCGGGCGGGGTGGGCGGTCGATCGCGCAGGCGGAAGTCGGGGTGAAACGCCGTGAAGTGTACCGGCACCTCGTCTCCCACGTGGTCCAGGATCCAGTCGCACATGGCGGCCAATTCCTGCGGCCCGTCGTTGGCCTGGGGAATGATCAGGTTGGTCAATTCAACCCAAACCGGCGTTTCGCGGTGTAGCCACTCGATGGTTTCCAGCACCGGGGCCAGGTGCGAAAGGGTGTAGTGCTGATAGAACGCTTCGCTGAAGCCCTTCAAGTCGACGTTGGCCGCGTCGATGTCGGCGAAGAACGTGGGACGAGCCTCGGCGGTCACGTATCCGGCCGTGACGGCCACGGTCCTGACCCCCTGTTCACGACAGGCCCGGGCCGTGTCGCAGGCATACTCGGCCCAGACCACGGGATCGTTGTAGGTGAAGGCCACGCTGGCGCAGCCCAACTGCCGGGCCGCTCGGGCAATGGTCTCGGGATCGGCCCGCTCGCTCAAGCGTTCGATTTCGCGCGACTTGGAAATGTCCCAGTTCTGGCAGAATTTGCAGCCCAGGTTGCAGCCCGCGGTGCCAAAGGAAAGCACGCTGGTACCGGGCAGAAAATGGTTCAGCGGTTTTTTCTCGATGGGGTCGATGCAGAATCCGGTGCTGCGTCCGTAGGTGCTGAGGGCCATTTGCCCGTCGCGGTTCTCGCGAACGAAGCAGAACCCCCGATCGCCCGGCCGCAAAATGCAAGCCCGGGGACACAAATCGCAGACGATCCGCTCACCGTCGGCGTCGGTGTGCCACCAGCCGCCGGCGCGAGCCCCGTCAGGCCAAAACCGCTCTGGGGGTGAGACCACGCGCTCCATCATGGGGTTTCCACCGGCTCGGCGGCCGCGCTTAGAACGGAAAAACCAGGACGCACATCGCCTGAAGCTGTGTCGGCGGCAAGGCCGGCCGCCTCCGCTGGCCGGGCAGCGAACGACGCCCCGCGCAGCCGCTCTGAAATCTCGCGCCGCATCTCGGCGGCGAACTCGGTCGTGAGGTAGCTGCTGTGCGAAACACCCTCGAGGATCTCGACGCGCGCATCGCTGCCCAACTCGCCGAGCGTTTCGGCCAGGTAGCGCACCGCCCCCTCCAGGTAAAACGTATCCTCCGATCCCGTCACAATCCGCAGCTTGCCCCGCAAAGCCGTTTCCAGTTGGGGCCAGCGGTCGACCAGCAGTTGCCCCAGGTCGTAGGCGCGCCATCCGGCGACCACCTGGGGGTCGACTTCGCCCGTTTGGCGGTCGTACATGCGGCGGGGCAACCCCTGGGCATCGAGCGGGCTGAACACCGCCTCGAACGATCGAAGCTGGCCCCCCTGCCCGATCACGTCGTCCATCCGCGTAAAGTCATCGTACCAAACTCGCACTTCTCCGTCGGAGCGCGCGATCGGCCGCCGCTCACCGGCGAGATCCCGATACATGCTCTCCGGCGGGTCGGCATAAAGGTTTACCCGCTGATAGTCGCGAAAATCGACCGAGTCGGGCGACAGGCTCCAAGCCGCGCCGAACCGATCGGGCCAGTGGGCCATGATCCAGAGCGTGGCCCAACCTCCCGAGCTGTGCCCTGCGACGAAGCGAGCCTCGGGCTGGGCGATGGTCCGAAACTGACTGTCCAAGTACGGCAGAAATTCCTCGACGAAAGCCGTGCCCCGGGGACCATTCGTGGGCCCATCGGCAAATACGTGGTGTCCCCAGGGGCAGTCGCCGCTGAGCAGCACCCGAATCAACGGTTCCTCTTCAGGTAATTGTTCGTCCCAGACCAGGTTTAGTCGAGCCTGGTCCCAATGCTGGGTACCGAATCCGCCAATGAAGAAGAGCACGCCATAGCGGCGCTCGGGCTGGTCCTCGTAGCCGGCCGGCAAATGCACCGCGGCCCGCATGGTGATTTCGCGTCCGTGAAAGGCGGACAGCCGGGGGCTGGCCCATACCACCTCGCGTACACCGGCCCGCTGGGGAAATTGGGGCGGCCCCAGCGGTTTGGTGAGTGCCAGCCGCCAGGGGCCCTCGGCGCCGGGGCCCAGTTCGAGCTCGACCACTTCGCTCGCCCAATTGCCAGTGCCGAAATTGTGATTCGAGCTATCCAGCTTGCGATCGAGCACCGCCTGGGCCCGGTATTTTCCCGCGGGAATCTCGGCCAGGGGACCGGGAAAACCATTGGCCCGGTCGTCGATCACGCGCTCCTGTCCCGGACCAAAATCGTCGACGTCGACCCCGTAGAAGGGCTCGGGCTGGAACCAGTTTGGCCCCCAGCGGGGCTCCCCACGCTGGTGACTGGTGAGGAACACGTAGAGCCGGCCGGAGTAGTGCTCGACGGCCGAGTCGGCCGGTCGAGCAACCACGATCGAGGGCCCCTGCGCCGCCGCGGCCAGCGCCGACCAAGAACTGGCTCCGCCAAGGGCGGGCCCAATCGCGGCGACGATTCGAAACCAGAGTCGAAAATGCATCGTGTTCACCGCGAGCCATCGTTTCTCGCCAGGCTCCCCGAATCCGTACTCGGCACGAGCGCCGGCTTCAGGGCCCCGTCCCCCCGGGGGCCATGGGGCACGCAGGCGCCCGGGGCCATTGCGTGCGCAAGCCGTCGGCCGCATTGTACACCGCCCTGCCCGCGCAGCGGATGGCCGCTTGAGCGGCGCCACGAGCCCGCAGTTGACGCCTGTCGTCGTGCCAGCGGGCTCGATCCCGCCACGGGCCGCGAGCCGCGGGCCGCGACGATTGCGGCCTCGGCCGGCTCAGGCTACGTTACCCACTCGTCGGCGCCGCCGTTTTACTGCCGAGGCGCGCCGTCCGCGTACCGCCGGTTTGGCCATTTTACGGTCCGCCGGGGCCAGCATTGAAGCGAACATTCGGGGCCCAGCGTCGATCATGATGATCTATCCGTTTCGCCACCTCGAGCGCGTGTACTGCGCGGGCCCACTTTTCAACGCGGCCGAGCGGCGCGAGATGAGCCAGCTGGCCGACGCGCTCCGGACCGGCGGCTTCGAGCCGTTCGTTCCGCATGCCGATGGGCTGGAATTCGCGTGCGTGCAGCCCTACCTGATCGAGCAGGGCTACGAGCCCGCCACCGTTGGCCAGCGGCTGCACGAGGCGATCTTCGCCCTCGACGTTTACCAGGTCGTGGCCGGCTGCGGTTCGCTCGTAATCAACCTGAACGGACGCGTTCCCGACGAAGGAGCGGTATCCGAAGCCGCGATGGCCTGGATTCTGGGCAAGCCCTTGGTCGCCTTCAAGGAAGATGCCCGCAGCGCCATTTCGGGGCGCGATAACCCGTTGGTGGTGGGGCTGACCGGGTTCGAGCATGTGGCTCGATTCGAGGAGGTGGCCGGCGCCCTCGCGGCCCGCATCGCGGCGGTCGCCCCGCCTCCCCAGACGGCCGTGCCCTGCCCCGCGCATCTGGCCGCGCTGTTTCGGGCTGGCGAACGCTTTTGGGACGAGCTGCGCGGGCTAGGCACCGAACGCCCCACGCCCACGCTGGCCGACATGATCTGCGATTTGTTCGGGCCGCCGGGTACCGACCCGGTCGAGTGCGGTCCTTCCTAATCCAAGGGGGTTCTGCGCCATGAATCGCTGCTTCCCGTTTCGCGCGGCGCCCGGGGAACACGCCCGTAATCGTTCGCCAGGAAAAGTCTTTCCGGGCCGATTGTTTGCCTGCGCCGCAAAAATGTTCTTGGCCGTGGCGCTCTTCGCGGCGCGGGGGAACGCGGGCCAGGCCGAAGCGCCGCCGCGGCTCAATGTGCTGTTGATCATGGCCGACGACCTGAACACCGACCTGGGCTATCTCGGGCATAGCCAGGTGTCGTCGCCGCGCCTCGATCAGCTTGCCGCGCGGGGCGTGGTGTTTACTCGGGCTTACTGCCAGTATTCGGTCTGCAATCCGTCGCGCACTTCGATGCTTAGCGGTCTGTACCCCGAGCGCACCGGCGTGCTCGATAACCAAACCCATACGCGAGCCGTACTCGGCCCCCAGGCGGTGTTGCTGCCGCAACATTTTCGCCAGCACGGCTACCGCGCCGTGAAACTGGGGAAGATCTTCCACACGGGCCCCGGGTTCGAAGACCCAGCGTCGTGGGACTACGCCGAAGACGAACCGAGCGAGGCCAAGAACCCGCCCGCCAAACAAATCCTGAGCCAGCACCGTTTCCGTGCGGCCGGCTGCGGTTCGATGGTCCTGAATTGCCCCGACGCGGAAGCCTACGACGGGCGGCTGGCTCAGCGGGCGGCGGCCATGCTCGCGGAACTGTCGGCCGAAGAGCAACCTTTCTTCCTGGCGGTCGGCTTCCGTCGCCCGCACCAACCCTACATCGCGCCGCGGCGCTATTTCGAGCTTTATTCGCCGCGTGAACTGCTCCGCCCGGTGGATAGCGATCACCTGGCCGGCATTCCGCCGCTGGCGCTGACCTATCGGCCGGGGCAGCGGCGCCTGTCACCTGACGAGGCGGCCCAGCTACGAGCGGCCTACTATGCCTCGGTCAGCTACTTGGATGCCCAGGTGGGCCAGGTACTGGACGCGGTCGAGCGATTGAACCTGTGGCAGGAAACCGTCGTGGTATTCGTCAGCGACCACGGCTACCACCTGGGCGAACACGGCGGCCTGTGGCACAAGTACACCCTGTTCGAGGCCGCCACGCGAGTTCCGATGATCGTGGCCGCGCCGGGCGCCAGCCACCGCGTGGAAGACGAGCGGCTGATCGAACTGGTCGATATGTACCCCACGCTGGCCGACCTTTGCGGGCTGCCGCCACGCGGCGGCTTGGACGGAACGAGCCGGGCCGAACTGTTGCGCGGCGCCCCGGCGACCGATTCCAATCAGGCCTACACCGTGGTGACCCGCCCGGGGACCAAGGGCCAGCGCCCCCGCCTGGGGCGCTCGCTGCGCACCCCGCGATGGCGCTACACCGAGTGGGAGGAGGGGCGCGAAGGATTGGAACTGTACGACTACGCCACGGACCCGGGCGAGCTGCGCAACCGGGCCGGCGACCCCGCCTTGGCCGCGCTGGAAAGCGAACTGCGGACCGCGTTGCGGCAGACAATCTCTACCCGCCAGCCGTAGGCGAACCGAACCAACGAAGAACCATTCATGAGCGCTTTGCGCGATCTACCCGAGTTGGTCAGCCTGGATGCGCAGCAAAGCCTGGTGCGGATCCCGCCGGAGCTCGACGTGCCGCTTACCCCGCGGGTCCGGCAACTGATCGATACGGCTGAGTTCCGCCGCCTGGCACGAATCAGCCAGTTGGGCCTGGTATCGCTGGTTTACCCGGCCGCCATCCATACGCGGTTCGAACACAGCCTGGGCGTGTACCGGCTGGCGCTGTTGTATCTGCGGCATTTGTCGTACGACGAGCGGTTCGCGGCCGTGGTGCGCCCCGAGGATGCCGAGCTCCTGATCGCCGCGGCCCTGCTACACGACCTGGGGCATTGGCCGTTTTGCCACCCGATTGAAGACATTCGCCTGGCGCGGGTTCCCGATCACGAATTGTTCGCCAACAGCTTTCTGCTCGAAGGAGAACTGGCCGACACGCTGCGCGAGGACTGGGGCCTGAACCCGCGCGACGTGGTGGCCCTGCTCTCGGAAACCCCACGCGAACCCTGTTCGCGCATTCTCTGCAGCATTCTCTCGGGTCCGATCGACATCGACAAAATGGATTACCTGGCCCGCGACAGCCTGCACGCGGGCGTACCCTACGGGCGCTACTTCGACCAGGGGCGCTTGATCGGGGCCCTGTGCCTGAACGAAGCGGGCGACGGGCTGGCGATTTCCGAGAAAGGCAAAACGGCGGCCGAGTTGATGGTGTTTGCCCGCTACGTCATGTTCAGCGAGGTGTACTGGCATCACGGAGTGCGCTCGGCCACGGCCATGTTGCAGCGTGCGTTTTTCCTGCTCCATGCCCAGTTGGATCTGGATTCGCTGTTCCGGATGACCGAGAGCCAGTGGATCGCCGAGATGTTGCGCGTGGCCAAGGGCGGGGCCCGCGAACTGGTCGACGGGCTGTTCGGCGCTACCCGGCGGCTCTACAAGCGCGTGGCCCAGTTCAGCTACTTTCAAGAAGGGGAACTCTACGCGCGGCTCGCTCGCCAACCCTATCCCTGGTTGGCCGCCTGTGCCGACCAATTTGCCGCCGAGGTAAGCGCGGCCCTGGGGCGCGTCGTGGCGCCGCACGAAGTGCTCTTCGACGCCCCGCCCGTCGAGCGCGAGGTGGAATTCAATATCGACGTTTTCTTCCCCAAGGAGCGGTGTTACCGCCGGCTGGAACAAGTCTCGCCCGTCGTGCGCACCCTGGCCAAGGAACAGTTCGACGATTACGTGAAGCGGGTGCGGGTGTTCGCCCATCCGCGCGTGGCAGTTGAACTGCGTCAGCGGACCGACCTAAATGAAATCCTCCTTCGGGCCATCGAACGGTGCGATGGCTAACGGCCACGCTCGCCAATCGGAACTAGGATTGCCGAGAAACGCCTAAGCCACTGCCTGCTATAAGGTTACGAAACCATACCAAGAGCCGGACGGAGCCACCGGCGGGCCCTCGGAGCCCGTCGCCAGCCCGGCTTTGGTTTTCGCTTGGAATCCGTCGCCTGGTAAATTAGGCTAAACAGATAACCCCCGTCTGGGCCGGGTGTTGCGCCGTCTTGGTGCATTTCACCCCCCGCGGTGTCGGCCACGCTGAAGTCGGAATCTTGGCGGCTCCTCACCGAGCAGCCTGTTTGATTTTCAGCGGGCAATCGCGGGACTCGACAGGTCCTGGTCCGGCCCAACCACCTTTCTCCGCGGAGAGTCGCATGTTGTCGCCAACCAACACCCACCGGATTCTAGCCGTGCTGGTGCTGTTGACGTTGCCCTGCCTGTCGGGTGCCGAGCGCGTCCGGCGCACTGCCACCCTGGGACCGGTCGACCCTTCGAGCCCGACGGTTAGCCTGTTCGACGGCATGCAAAGCGGCGATTTGGAAGTGAAGTTCATCGCCAAGAGTTCGCGGGAAGGCAAGCTGTTGTTGCGCAACAAGACCGGGCAACCGCTCAACGTGCGACTGCCCGAGGCGTTCGCGGCCACGCCGGTGCTGGCCCAGTTTGGCGGCGGCGGTGGTGGTTTAGGCGGCGGCGGCGGTGGCCTGGGTGGCGGCGGCGGCTCGCAGGGCGTGGGGGGTGGCTTTGGCGGCGGTGGTGGCGGTCTCGGCGGCGGCGGCGGTGGCTTTGGCGGCGGTGGCGGTGCCTTCAACGTGGCCCCCGAGCGATTGGCCCAAATTCCCGTCCCGTGCGTGTGCCTGGAACATGGCAAACCCGATCCCCGGGCCGCAATTCCCTACCAGATTCGCCCGGTCAGTGAGTTCACGACCGATACCCGGGTCCACGCGCTGCTAGCACTTTTGGGATCGGGCAAGCTCGATCAGCGGGCGGCTCAGGCGGCAGCCTGGCACCTGGCCGACGGCATGAGCTGGCAGGAATTGGCGGCCAAACAGATTGTGCGCATTGGGTTGGGCAGCGAGCCCTATTTTTCGCCGGCCGAATTGAACGCCGCACGCGAGGCATCGGCCGCGGCCGCGCGGCTGGCAGCGCAAGTAGCCGAGACCGCCGAACCCCTGCCCACTAGCGCCGAGGACGTGGCTCGCTAGCAGGCGCGAAAACTTGAGCCCGCCAGCCCCGGCAAGGGGCTCAGAGTCGCGGGTCGAGCGTTCGCGCCGAGCGACCGCGGTGGGCGCGTCCGGTCGTCTCGGGCCGAGGCGGAATGCCGGGCTGGCTTGCCGAACCCTGGCGAACTTCCTCCTGCCAGGCCTCACGCTCGGCTCGCAATTGTTCGACGGCGCGTCGCGCCTGGTCCTCGGCCTCGGCCAATTCCCCTTGCCGACGGCGAATCTGCTCCTCGGCCGCGCGAAGCCGGGCCGTCAAGCGCCGCCGCACGTCCTTGAGCGTACGCTCCCAGAGCACGGGAGATACGTCGCCCACGATCTGAGCCCACAGCTCTTCGGTGGCCAGGCGGGCTTCGAGAGTCTCGCGGTGCAGTTGTTCCAGTTCTTGGGTCAGGGCGTTGAGCTGCGCCTCGCGCTCGGCCAACTCCGACTGTTGATCGTCGAGCGTCGAGCATTGCTCGGCCCACTCGGCCTCGAGCTGTTCGCGCCGCAGGGCCTGGTGCCGCTGGAACTCGACCTGCTCGGCGGTCAATCGGGCCCGGTCGACGGCCAACTGCTGTTGGGCCGCGGCCAGCGTGGCCGCCTCGGCCCCCAGCCGAATCGAAAGATCGTCCAAGGCTCGCTCGCGCTGGGTAAGCTCGGCCGCCCGGTGCTGGAATTGCCGATGGTCGGCCTCGGCCTGTTGGGTGGCCTCGCCGCGAAGCTGCTCCAGCCGGCTCCACTCAGATTCCATCGCCGCCTGGCGACGTTCCAACCCGGCGTGGAGCTGCCGCACCAGCTCCAACGACGCGGCCCGGCGGGCATCGACCCGTTGCCGTTCGGCGGCCAGTTGATTTTCCTGGCGCTCTCGTTGCTGGACCAGGCTGCTCTGGGCCTCTTCCAGCGCGGCGCTCTGCAATTGGGTTCGTTGCGCCGCCGCATCGAGCTGGCGCGCGCGGCGATCGAGCTCGATCTCGCGCTCGGCGAGCTGCTTTTGACGCTGATCGGCAAACTGCCGGGCCTGGTCCTCGGCCTCGGCAAGCTGCGCCCCGCGGGCGGCCAAGGCCCGCTCGCGCTCGTCGAGCGCCTCGCGCCGCTCGTCGAGTTCGTGATGGCGCTCGGCCACCCAGAGCCGTGCGGCCCGGGCTTCGTTCTCGATTTCCGCGACCTGGGCGTTGTAGCGGGCATCGCGCCGGTCGAGCTCTTGCTGGCGCTGCCGGAGAAAGGCGGCAAGTTGCTCGGCCTGGGTTTCCAGCCGTTGACGCTGGGTTTCCCAATTGCCGGCTGGGTCGGCGGTTGGGGGGCCCGCGGATTCCAGCGGCACTCCGGCCGCGGGGGGCGCAGTCACCGGGGCATGGTGAGCCTCACCGGGCAGGGTGCCCACCTGGCCGCGCTCAAGCCGCGTGGCGTGCGCAGCATCGACCCGGGTCTCGATGCCGACCAGTTTGGCCGGCAGCGAGGCCGAAGCAGGTGTCAGCGATCGGCTCACCGGCTGCGACATACACCCCGTCGATTCTGCGCGATCGGTAAAGTTTGCGCCGGCCTCTGTATCGGCACTCGGGCGGCAATATATTGACACGAACCACCCGGACCTGGCCCGAGGTTCCCGCGGCCCTGGCCGCTCAGCGCGAAATTCGCCAAACTGGGTGGTTCCGGGCGCCGCTGGCGGTGCTGGCAAACCGGCCCGCGCCGGCGTATCGGGCAGCGGGACTAGGCTTTTACTGGGTTCGACACCGCTGGAAGGAGCTGGAATGCCGCCTTGGGGATGCCTGATTCTGGCCTTGGCCCTGGGGCTGATGTGCCTGATGCCGCTGGTGCTGGTCGACACGCTCAGCACGGCCCTCTCACGTCTGCACCTCCCCCCCGCGGTCGCCGCCCTGTCGGTGGTTGGCATCCTCTTGGGTGGCTTCATCAACATTCCGGTTTGGCGCCGCGCTGGGAGCGCGGCTCAGTTCGTCCAGTGGTCGCCCGTTTGGGGCCCCGAACCCTGGGTCGAGCGCTGGGCTCCGCAAATTCGCCGCATGCAATACGGTACGCTGGTGGCCGTGAATGTCGGTGGCTGCGTCATTCCTTGCCTGCTGGCACTCTGGCAGGTGTTGCACCTGGTGCGGGTAGGCGGATACCCGCTCGGCGTGTTGCTCTTGGCCGTGTCGCTGAATGTGTTTGTCTGTTACCGGGTCGCGCGACCCACGACGGGGCTGGGGATTCTCTTGCCGGGTTGGGCCGCGCCGCTGGCTGCCCTGGGCGCTACCTGGATTCTGCTCGGCGACCCGAACTATGCCGCGCATCGAGCGCCGGTGGCGTTTACGGCCGGAGTGCTGGGCCCGCTCGTCGGAGCCGATCTGTTGCACCTGGCCGACGTCCGCCGGCTGCCAGCGGCGATGTTGTCGATCGGCGGGGCCGGCACCTTCGACGGCATCGTACTCTCGGGCGTGCTGGCGGCGCTGTTGGCCTAGCTGGTCGGCGGCCGGCCGGCGGCCCCCTCTGGCTAACGCCGCCGCGTTACCTGTTGCGCCAGGCGGCGCACTTCGACATCGGGGTCGTCGCTGGCCAACTGGGCAACGCGCGCCAAGAGCCGAGGGTCGTTGCTCGTGGCCATGATGGTAATCGCCGCGCGGCGTACCAGCGGGTCGTCGTCCCGCGTGGCCCACAGCAACCAGGGATTGGCGTCGATCCCCAGGCTCATCAGCTGTTCAACCGCCTGGCGACGAGCCACCGAGTCGGCCGCGAATAGCCCCCGGGCCACCGCGATTTCCTGGGGCGTGTACCCCAAAGTCTGCAAGCGGTTTAGCGCTTCGCGCTGGGCGTCGGCGTCTGCCTGGCTCAATTGGCGAAACAGCGCGTGGAGCGCCGATTCGAAGGAACCGGCCTCGGCGGTGCCAGTCGTGGTGCCAGTCGCGATGCCAGTGGCGGTACCCGTCGCGGTACCCGTCGTGCCATTGCCCGTGCCAGTGCTCGCGGCCGAATTCGGCGTTGCCTGGTCCACGGCGTAGCTCAAGGTTCGCAGTGCCGAGGTCGCGCGGCGCTCGGTGGCGCCACCGGCGCCGGGCATGCCGTCGCCATCTCCGGAATGGCTCGCATCGCTCCCGGACCGGGGCGAGCCGAGCTCCCGAGGGCCGGCGGCGCGCAAATCCGACGGCAACGGCCGGGGACCCGATAACGTTTGCGGCGCGACCAGTTGTACCCCGGAGTCGTCCGAATGGCGCGGACCCGCGACCAACTGGGCCGAATCCACGGTTCCCGTGCCGGCCGGCCCGACGCCACGGATGGGCCGAGCCTCGCCCGGTAGACCGGCCAGGGCAGGAAACACGTCGCGGGGCGCCGCGAGCGGGGGCACGGCCGCAGCCGGCGATGGGCTCGGCCGAGCAAGCACACGGTTGGCCACGCTCAAGGCCAGCTCACGTTCGGGCGAGCGTCCCCAGTTGGGCGGGCCGCCTCCCAACTCGATCACCGAGGTGCAGCAGGCCACCAACTCGACATCGGCCGCGCCGACCGACTGCTGGTCGAGCAACCACCACGCCAGGTCGGCCGCGCGAGAGCGCCCCTGGCGCGAGAAATCAGCGGCGCGGTTCGCCAAGCGTCGGGCCCAGGCCCTTCGCGCGGCTGCACCGTCGGGCTGCGAAGCGAGCTGGGCCCAATGCCTGCGCAGCACCTGCCGGGCAGCGACCGCGATGCCCGCGCGCGGGGCATCCAGGGCGTCGATCAGCGCGTTTTGCCCATCGCCCCCCAGCCGGAGGGCTTCAGCCAGGTGCGATTCCAGGTGCTCGGGCGGAACCTGGCCCAGCCGCGAGCGCCAGCCCTGTAAGCGGCGCTGGTGGTCGGCCACCCAGGCTACCGCCAGCAGCGACAGCATCGCTGCCACCAACCCGCTCACGCGCACCAGGTGGGTCCAGCGGCTGGTTTTCGGCCGGAAAGTGGCGGGCACGGTGTTCGACATGGGGGAATGGTCCTAAACCGCAGAGCCCCCCGGGGGGCCGCTTCTAAGCCCAGTTGCCCGGGGGCCCGATTGTGGCGAGACGGCCCCAGCAGCGGAAGGCCAACCACTGGCGACGCCCCTCGAAACGGGAGCCGGCCCCCCCTGGTGCGCCGGTTTTTTTGGCTGTGGGCAGGCCCGGCCACCAGCCGAAGTAACCCTAGGACCGTCACATCCGGCAAGGATTGCCAGTGCGGCGATCGCCGCCGCGGGCCGTCTGAGCCCTACGGTCGAGCGAGGGGGGGGTTGGATGTTGCTTTCGAAGGGGTGGCGCTGCGCGCCGGCCGCGCGACGGCGGCCGAACGCACGCGGTACGATCGGGGCTCGCGCCGTTGCCATAAGCCGGATGCTCGTCGCGGGCCGCGCCGGGCTTGGCGCGCTGGCCATGCTGGGCTGCCTGGTGCAGATGCCGCTGGCGGCCCGCGGTGCGGAAGAAATTGAGCGTGCCACCCACAGCCGCACGGCGCGCAAGGAGGCTTTGACCGCCCTGCCCTTTGACCAGCTCGACTCGGTCGAGCAGGACAAGGTAAACGCGGTCATCTCGCAGGCCACGCTCTATCGCCGGTTGCCAACGCAGATGCTCAACTGCGATCCCGACCTGTACCTGTTCGTGGCCAACCACCCCGAGTTGCTGGCCAACGTCTGGCAGCTTCTGGGCATCGACGACGTCACGCTGATCCCCACCGGGCCGGAAACCTTTCGAGCCCAGGACGGCGGCAGCACCAGCGGCACCGTCGAGTTCCTCTACCGCAGCCCGGAAATGCACCTGGTTTACGCGGAAGGCACCTACGACGGGCCCATTTTCGCCCGGCCTGTCAGCGGGGCCTGCGTGCTGCTGCTGCGGACCGAGTGTGGAACGAGCGAGTTGGGTATCACGCGCGTCACCTCGCGGCTCGACGCGTTCATTCGGCTCGATCACGCGGGGGCCGAGATCCTGGTCAAGACCTTTCAGCCGCTGGTTGCCCGCGTAGCCGATCTGAGCTTCGTGCAAACCGCCGGCTTCGTGGAAAGCCTGGGCCAGGCCGCCGAACACACGCCCCAGGGCATGCACCGCTTGGGTGCCCGGCTGACGCTGATCGAACCCAGCGTGCGGCGGCAGTTCGTGCTGCTAACCGCCGACGTGGCCGCTCGGGCCCAGGCGCGGCAAGCCCAGCTCATCGAGAACCTGCCGCTGGCCGAACGTCCGCTCACCTCGCGGGCCCAAAACCGCTAGCGGGCCGCCGCGCTTCGGGCTGCCCGGGCCGATCGTTGGCGACCACCTCGCGGGTGCAAGCCGGTGCAGACCGCTCGGAGGACCCAGCGCCCGGGCGAGGCGCGCTACTCACCGGGGCTGTTCGGCTCACTGGGGCTGTGCGGATCGCCGGGGTTTTGCCGCGCCGCGGGTTGGTGCGCGTCTGGATGTGCGTGCGAGTTGCCGTGCGTCTCGAGATGGGGCACCAGGCCGTGAAAGTGCACATGCTCGCCTTCCACGAGCCCGATGGCCCAGGCCACGAGCACGCCGGTCACCAGCGCGGTGGAAAGCTTGAGCCGATCGTGGCTGTGGAATTGCAACTCGGGCAACAAATCGCCGAGCGAGATGCACAGAAACGTTCCGGCTGAAAACGCCAGGGCCCGCCCCACGATAGGTCCGTCGGCGCCACCCAGCGGCATCAGGCTGGTGAGAAACAGCGCCGCGCCCAGCGGACACATCAGGGCAAAGGCCGCGTTGATGGCCTGCCGCCAGGCCATGGGCCAGCCGCCGGCGGTCATCAGCGAGGTGATCGAGAGGGCATCGAGCGGTTTATGCAACAGGATGGCCAGGAACGTACCGAGCCCGGCCCAGCCCAGGGCCTGCCCCGTCGCTTCGGTCTCGGCCCGCACGCTGGCCGCCAGCGCGACGCCGTCGATCATGGTGTGTAGTCCCAGCCCGGCGGCAATGCCGATCCACCGAAACGGATTTCGGCCGCCACTTTGGGCGGCGCCACCCGCGGAGTGACCGTGACCGTGGTGGTGATGGCCCGCGTGATCGTGGCCGGCGTGCGAGCAGCCGGATGACTGCAGCTCGCCAGCCGCCGCGGGGTCGGCTTCTTCCAGCGGGCCGTGCTGGTGAAAGTGAAACGCCCGGACCAGAAAGAACATGCCCAACAGGCCCAGCAGGGTCCAGCCCACCGCTTGATCGAGCGACCCGAGCTGTGCGGCGCCATGGGGCAAGAGGTGCAAGAGCCCGACGCCCAGCATCAGGCCCGCCACGCCGCTCATGGCCACCTGAAGGCGCACGTGGGTCAGCCGGACCAAGAGCGGAAGCCAGCCCCCCAGAAGCGAGCCGGCGACGATGGCCAGGCAGTACAGCGTCAGTAAACCCGATTGCGACAAGTTGCGCTCGCTGGTCGAGGTGCCATGGCTTGGCACCGACAAGGTACTACTGCCGGCACCCCAGCGTACCAGCCAAGCCCCTCAGTGTACGGGGCGGGATGGCGCTTGGGGAGGGCGTGGCGCACCGGGCGGGGGGGCGCCGCGACGCGGTCGGGGTTGGTGAATTCGCCCGGCCAATCGCAACAGCAGCGCCAAACCGGCCAGAGACGCCAGGGCCGCCGCCAGGTTGGGCTTTCCCCCGGGCCAGAAGCGGGCCTCGGCCAGGGTCCGGCCGAGTGTAACCTGAACCACCAGGGCCACGGGCAAGAGAACCCGGTCGGCCCAATCGCCGGCCGAAGACCAGCCGGGAGCTACGCGCCGCCCGCCAGCCAAGGCCAGCCGAGCCAGTGCCCAAATCAACAAGAGCGAGACAGCCGCCGGCCAGCCCAGCGCGGCGCCGCACAGCGCGAGGGCCCCCGCCAGGCTGCGCATGAGCTGCCAGTTCGGCGCTGAACTTCCGGCGGGAGGGCCAAATGCCAGGGCACCGCAGGCCCCCAGGATCGCGCCCAGGCCCAGGCCAATACCGATGCGCCCCAGCCCGGGTGCGCTCTCGGCCGGGCCGGGCAACCAGCCCCAGGCAACAAGGCCGGCCGCAACCAGCGGGGGTCCGAACGCGATTACGCCTCCCCATGCCCAATACCCGGCAGGGGGCGGCGAATCGACCATCCGGGACCAGGCCACGAGCCAGGCGGCCAGCGCGGCGAAATAGGCAGACACCGTCAGCCACCCGCCGAGCGATTCGGGCGTCGCCGGCAGCGCCGAGGCGGGCTCAGGCAGGTTGCCTCCCCAGGAAAGTAACGTGGCGGCCACCATGGCCCAGAGGCCCAGCCCGCAGCCAAGTTCCACCAGGGGATGCCCCAGCGACAACTGCTGGCCGCACCAGCGGCAGCGCCCTCCCAGCAAAATCCAGCCGAGCACGGGCAGATTATCGCGCGGGCGAATGGCCTGCTGGCAGCCCTCGCATCGCGAGGGGGGCCACAACAGACTCAGGTGGCGCGGCACGCGATAGGCGACCACGCCGAGAAAGCTGCCAAAAGCCGTCCCCAGGGCCAGCACATACACGCCCGCAAGCCCGGCCAGCCAGGCCGCGGTATGGCGGTCGATCCGGTCCAGCCCCCAGCGGGCTCGGGCCGACTCCTGGACCTGGGCCACGCGCCAGGCGGGCAGCCCACCGGCCAGAACGAGCGCGGCGGCCAGGGCCAGCGCCAGAATCCAGCGGGCACGGTCTGGGCGCGAGGAAGCTTGGTTCACTGCCCTTGGAATTCCGGCGGGCGCTTGGACAGAAACGCCGAAACTCCCTCGATGAAATCTTGCGACTCGATCAGTTCCTGTTGCAAGTCGGCCTCGAGCAAGAGGGCCTCGGCCAGGGTCTTGCCTTCCAGCGAGCAGCGAATGGCCCGCTTCGATCGGGCCAGCGACAAGGGGGCTTTCTTAGCCAGCGCGGCGGCGAACTGTTGTACCCGGTCCTCGAAATCGTCGACCGGCAGGATCTGGTTGACCAGCCCCCAAGCCAGCGACCGCTGGGCCTCGATCCGCTCGCCGAGCATTGCCATTTCCATGGCCCGAGCCGTGCCGGCCAGGCGCGGAGCCGTAAACGTGCCGCCGCCATCGGGCATCAGGCCGATATTGACAAACGCCTGGCAGAAGTAGCCGCGCTCGCTAATCAGCCGCAAGTCGGCCGCCAGGGCGAGATCGCAGCCGATTCCGGCGGCTCCGCCATCGATCGCCGCGACCACGGGCAGCGGGCTGCCGGTCATAGCCAGCACGGCGCGGTGATAATGTTCGACCAGGATTTGGCGAACGTCGACCTTGGTTCCCAGGTTGCCGCTCAGGGCCTTTAGATCGGCCCCCGCGCAGAACGAACCACCACTGCCCGTCAGCACGATGACTCGGGCGCCCTCGCCGGGGGCCTCTTGGATCGCCGCGGTCAGCAGGTCGGCCGATTCGAGCGTGATTGCGTTACGCACCTCGGGACGGTTGAAGCGAATCCACTTCACGCGATCCCGCAATTCCGAAACGATAATGGGCGACTGAGCGGCGACGGACATAAGTTAGGCTCCCCGTTTCGTGGTTGGCAATCGCTTCGCAGCCGCACTTGCGCAACGGACCCCGCGAGCTGGCGGGGCCCCCGACGCAACGGCGGCCGGACCCGGTCTGATCCCGGCCAAGGACCGCGGGCCGATCAGGTTCCGAACGGCAAGGCCGGCCGGCCACCGCCGCCGGCCTTGGCGGCGCCTTGCTGTCCCAAGATGGTCTGACCCAGGGTAATCATTACGGCGCCGACCCGAATCGAACCATCGCCGGCCTCGAGTTGGCCGGTGAGCTTGCCGTCGACCCCTTCAAACTGAATGGTCAAACGGTCGTCCATGGGTCCGTCGGCTCCTTGCACGAAATTGAACCCCAGAAAACTGATGGCCGTGGCCATCGTCTTGTCTTCAACGAGCTTGCCCATGGCCATGGTGACCGTGCCCATCCGCAGCCAGGCGCGGAGCGGCGGTGCCACCGCGGGCGAGGCATCGAGGGCCGCCTTGAGCTCGGCCAGGGCCTTGGGGCCGACGGCCAGGTAGGCGTAGTCGCCCGAGACCGCGACCAAAAGTTTTCGGCTGCGAAACATGCCGTCGAGCAGCTCAGAGTCAGGGCCCTTGGTCAACGTCAGGGCATGAATCGCGGCCCCCTGGTGCTGCTGCGAGTCGATTTCGACCCGTTCCAACCCAGCGTCGTTGGCCGCCGCGGCGGCCACCTCGCGCACCCATTGGTCGAGTTCCGACGCCCCGTCGACCCGAGCGCCGACCAGGAGCGTCAGGGGAAACACCTTTCCCACGGTGCGGACGGCCAGATCGACTCGTCCCTGGGCCGCGGTGCGCTGCATCAGATCGAGCAATTTGCCGGTTAGCGTTTCGGCCTGGGCCTGGCCCGCCTCGTCGGCGGCAGCGAGCGTGCCAACCCGCTCGAGCACCGCGGCGCGGTAAGCGGCCATTTCGGCGCTAAGCTGCTCGACCTGGGCACTGGTGAGCTGCAGATTGACATGCAGGCCGATGCTTTCCTCGCCCCCGACCAGCGACGCCAGTTTGCTCTCCAGCGGCTGCATCGCGGCCACCTGCGAGGCCAACCCCGAATCGGCCTGGGGCTGGGTTACCCAGCTACCCAGAATCTTGTTCGCCTGGCGATCGAAACGGATGCCGATGCGGGTCTCTTCGCCTTCGAGCAGCGCGGTTTGCAGCAGTTCGAGCTGATGGGCCGTGACGTGCGAGCGAAAGGCGAACTGCGCCGCCCCTTCGTCGGCGCTCTGGGTCAGTTCCTGGGGCAGCGCGCTGAGCAACTGGCTAACCAACGCTTCGCGCTCCGCGGCGGGAAGCGTGCCCGTGCGAAGATGAATTACCAGGTCGTCGCCCCCCACGGCCTCGCCCAGCAAGGCGGCCGGATCTCCCAGATCGTCGGCTTCGATCGCATCGGGCGATACCAGGGCCCAGCCGTCGCGGGCCTTGGCCGTCCAAGTCGAGGCGCCGTATGCGAAGCGGTAGCTGCCGTCGTCGGCCTTCGTGGGCTGCGAGGCACCGGCCAGCACCGGGGCCAGGGCATCTAAATCGGTCACCGGCATCACCATGGCCATGGCCAGCGGGGCCTCGCCCCCGCCGAGCACCACCAGGCCCCAGGGCCTGGCCGAGTCGATACCGGGCATTTCCCGTAACTTGATCTCGCCCGACTGAAGCAAGGTGCCCAGCAGGTGGCCGGCCCGATCGGCGAGCATCGAGTCGCCCGAAATGCCGCCCATGTAGGCCAACAGATCGACCAGGTGCTGGTGGCCCGGCGTGGCGACGACGACCACCGGTTTCTGGCCGGCGGCCAGCGCGGCGGCGGTCGTCCCCAGACAAAGCGCGCCGAGCAGCGCCACATGCAAGCGCCGCGGAACGCGGCGAAGGGTTGGTCGATTCACGAGAGAGAACTCCCAGAAAGCTACGGATATCGGTGTGCCAGGTGCACGCCGGCGGGGGTGCTACACTCCGCGTCCCAGGTTGGAATCTGAGGAAGCTGCGCGTGCGGGTGGCCCCCGGGCGAGCCTGGAGCGTAGCACCTTGGCCCCCGGGCTGCCAGCCCCTGGGGCCCCCCAGATGTGCCGCCCGGCGGCGGCCGCCCAGGCCCAACCAGCGGAGGCAATCCGCCGCGGCGCAAGCCGGCCCGCGGGCCGCCCCTTCGAAGGTTAATCGAGCCAGTCTCTTTCCTGGAGGCGCTCCGGTACGTACTGTTCGGTCACGTAGCTGATGTCTTTCGAGATCAAGGCTTCCACTTCCAGCTTGAAGCCGTTTTTGAGCATTTGCTCGATCTCTTTTTGCCAGGGCTTCTTGTGCTCGAACCAGGGATATTTGGCGATCTGCTTGGCCCGCTTCACGTCGGTGTCGTTGAGGCTGATCTTGACGCTGTTGGACAGACCGCAGCGATCGAAGTCGATCGACCGCAGGCCCAGAAAGCGGCAATCGGGGATGGCCATTCGCTTCGATTCGTAGGCCAGGTTGATCGAACCCTGCTTGATCACGCTGTAGATGTAGTACCCCCAGGGGTCGTTATCCAGCAGGCAGTAAACCGGCAGCTCCAGCTCGCGATTCAAACGGTGCAGCAGCCGGCGCACGCCCCGGGGGGGCTGGCCGCCGCCGTGGGTGAGAATGCAGTTATGCTGCCGCCAGAACTTGTCTTCGTTGAAGCGGCGCCAGACCGTGTCTTTTTCGACGTGCAGCACGAACTTGGCCGTGCACTTCTTGAACTGGACGATCTCGGGCTCGACGATCGAGGGAATGCTGTAGCCCCCCGTGCCCATCCGGGCACAGTCGATTTCGTCGCCGCTGTCGTTCAGCACCAGGGGGCCGACCATGGCGCCGTTGTTTTTGGCGTATAAGTGCAGCTCTTCCCGCATGGCGTTCAGGGCGACCTCGACATCTTCGATGATGGTGTCGGAATCTTCCTGGGCGTCGAAGGTTTCCTCCCGGGTGCCTTCGATCGTGTGCTTGAGCATGTAGTACAAACCCCGAAGGCTCGTCGTCTTGCCCTCCTGAATCAGCCGGGTGGCGCCGCTGGCCACGAGCATGGTCTGCATGTAGACCTTGGCCTGGTTCAGGTTGAACAACTGCCGGCGGTTGCTCGACTGCCCCATTTCGATAATTCGCTGCGATTTGTTGTAGCGAACGTTGGAAAGGGTTCGGGCGGGAATGTCGACAAAGGGCTCGCGCTTTCGCTCGGCGGCCGAGACCACGCCGTCGGCCAGGCCCACGATGCTGCCTATGGTTTTCTTGTCGCGCTGGTTCAGCTCAGCCGCGGCTCGCGGCGGTGCCTGACGGCCGGCGGGGCTTGCCTTCTTTTTAGCCATGGCGGGAGGTTCCTGGTGGAGCGCACGGGTGCGGTTGGAGGGGAGCGGCTAGTTCTTCGGCTCGACGATCAGCACGTGTTCGCCCAATTCCTCGTCCTCGTCTGCGACCACTTTCTGGCCGCGGTCGTCGAGTTTCACGTCGGCCTCGGCGGTCTTCTTCTTGGCCACCTGCAGCAGCCGCTCGTAAAGCTGGTCGCGATCGGCCTGGTTGATCGTGCTGACGGCATCGGCCACTTCGCCCAGGTACCGCAGGAAGATATTGCGCCGCTCGCCCTCTTGCTGTACCCGCTGGCGACGGCGCAGGTAGAGCCCGAGCTTGCGCCCCACCGCCTGCAGGGCCAGACGCAGCTCTTTTTCGATCTCCGGATAGCCGGCGATCGCCTCTTTCGATTCGCTGGTGAACGGCACCCAAACGCTGGCTAGGTGCACCATCACCGTGACCGGCCCGCTGGGAAGCTGCCCCCGCGACTGCGACAGGCCGTAGGAACGCCAATTGTTGGCCATGATCGTGCGGGTAATTGCGCAGGCGCCGGGCTGAAACTGCAAGGGAACCCGGTTGGCGAACCGGAGCACGTTCATCGACTGGCCTTCGTCGAGCGTGACGTGCTGCAGGGCCTCGTGCAGCCGGGCGATTTCGGTCGCCGACAATTTGCCGGGCGAGCTGCGCTGGCCCAGGTCGGCCGCCTTGACCAGTTTCTGCGCCCCTTCCGGACCCACCCCGCTAAAGGTCGCCGAAAGGAACTGGCGCAGGGTTCGGGCATCGCTCTGCTGGAGCAGTTCGGTGAGCCCCTCCAAGGACAGATTCTTGGCGCTGACCGACCCGCCGTAGGCCAACGCCGCCTCGACCAGGAAGGGATTGCCGCGATACACGGCCGGTGGCCGGGTCGTGGCGACGTAGAACTCGCCCGGCACCACGTGGTGCAGCCCTTTGAGCAACAGCTCTTCGCCGATCGGCGAAATGCAATCGGTCGTGGGGGCCTGAATCTTGCTTTCCTGAATTGCCCGGTAAAGCCGGTCGGCTTCTTCGCGGCCGACTTTGCGGGGCGACATCCGGGTACTGAGTCCGCCCGTTTCACAGATGCGCCTGGCCACCGAGGGGCTAACCCGCGAGAACGAATCCGTCAGGAACTGGGAGAGGGTTCCGGCCGGGGTGTCTTTGAGCATCGCCACCAGCCGGCCCAGTTCGACGCCGTAGGGGTGGGGCTTAATCTCCTTGGGCTCGGGCGGCAGCACCTCGGCCGCGCGGGGGTAGTGCACCTCTTGCCCGTCGGGATCGAGGTAGTGAATGGTGACGTGGGGGTTGGCGATCGCCGTTTGCTCGAGGTATTCGTCGACGCTGCCGCGGCCGCGGTGGTACTTGGCCTCGAGCTCGATCATGACCCGGGTGCCATGGTTGACCTCGATCCATTCGATCTCGTGCTTTTCGATGTACTTCAGCCCCTCTTCGCCCGGGGGAATGTCGACCCCCTCGCCGCGGCCGTTGAGAATCTCGGGGCGGTTCAGCTTGGTGTCGATCTGAATTTCGTAGTAGTGAATCGGGCTGCGCTTGCCGACCTTGGAGAGAATCTTGACCGGCTTGCCCGTGGTGAGCACTCCGTACATGCCCGCCGCACTGATGCCGATGCCTTGTTGCCCGCGGCTCATCCGCAGGCGATGAAATTTCGACCCGTAGAGCAGCTTGCCGAAGATGTTGGGGATTTGCTTCTTGAGAATCCCGGGGCCGTTGTCCTGCACGCCGACGCGGTAACGATTCTCCGAGGTTTGAACCACGTGGACCCAAACCTCGGGCAAGATGCCCGCCTCTTCGCAGGCGTCGAGCGAGTTGTCGACCGCCTCTTTAATGGTGGTCAACAGGGCCTTGCGCGGGTTGTCGAAACCCAGCAGATGACGGTTCTTGGCGAAGAACTCGCTGACCGAGATGTCGCGCTGCTTGGCCGCCATGGCCTGCACGGTGGTGCGGCGCGGGAGCGAACGAGAATGCCCGTTGGTTGCGGCGTCCTGAGCCGAATCGGCCTCGGCGCCTTGGGCCGTGGCATCCGCGTTGTCGTCCGCGGCATCGTCCCTGGCCGCTTCTGCCAATCGCCGACGAGTGTTGGTAGCAGCCAACCGCAACCTCCTTGTTGGAAAACCCCCCGGTTCGACGGGAGAGCGGCCCGTTGTAAGCGAGCGGCACGGCGGGGACCGCGATCCGCCCGCGCCACGATCCGCCCGCGCCGCGAGCCCCCACGCCACAGCCGCGGACCGCGCATCGGGTAGTTCGAACGCGCGATCCGACCCCGGCGAACACCCCGCTCGGTGCCGCGCAACCCGTGCGCGGCGGCCGGCCCGCCGCGTCCGTCGCGAGGGTGCCGAGCAGGGGTGGCAAACCGTGCGGATTATAACGGGAAGGCCCGCCGCTGTCAGCCGGTCGGCGCCGCTACAACCGCTACGCTCGTTTCGACAGTGTCAGGCCCCAAACAAAGATTGAGCCGAGCGACCGTCAGCGACCGAGATTCACTTTGGGTTGCGGGCCAGCGACGGGGACCGGCGCTCGCCCGACCTAGCATCGCCAGGTGACTGGAAAGGGGGCGCCCGCTCCCGGAAGGTAACCGGCGATCTCCTACCCACCGAGTGCCTTGCGCCGGCGCGGTTCGTTTGCGACGCAGCCGGCGTCCAGGAAGGAGCCTGGCATGTTAGCCAAATCGTGGCGCGGTCTGATCCTGGCCCTGGTTGCGACCAGCGCCTGGCCCCTGGTCGATAGCGCCTCGGCTGCCGGGCGCGTCCGCCGGCAGACCGTGGTTTCCGACCGGGTGATCGACTCAGGGACCGCTAGCGGCGAAGTGATCGTCAGCGATGGCGACTCGGACTCGAGCCTGGAGCCGGTTCCGGCCGGCGACGCGGAACCCGTAACCGAGCCCGCGCCGGGGCATCCGCTGTTTTCCAACTACTACACGGTTCCCGGTGTGCCCGGCACCCCCGCCCAATTGTACCTGTCTCCGCGGCCGACTCCGCCCCTGGTGGGGCATACGTACATCACGTATCCCCCCTTCATGCCGCACGAGTACCTGTACCGACACCACCGCACGATCGCATCGGCGAACCCCGATGGCAGTCGCACGATGGTTCGGATGCGGTACGGCTATAACCCGTTCAACCAGGTTTGGCGCACGCCGCGCGTGGCACAGAAGACCAAGGTCGACCCGGTTATCACCGGCGGCGGATCGTTTACCTGGTGGCGCGTGAACCCGGCGTTCCGCGACTAGGCCGACCTCGCCCTGGCCTGCGGCAGCCATGGCGCTGGAAGACCTGCCCGAATTGCTCCCCCCCGGAAGGAAACCCCGACGATGCGACGAATTGCCTTGGGGACCCTGGCATGGGTCCTGGTCACCTTCGCGGCGATCGACCTGGCCCAGGCCGGCGGGCGGCTGTGCTGCCGCGGATGCTGCGGGCGAACCAGCAAGCTGCAAGAGATGCGCGACGATTACGCGATGGGGCAGCAAACCACCACCTGGCACGGCAGCTACTATCACACCGGCTGGGGAACGCCGGTCGCCCTCGTGGTTCCCCCCACGGCCGGCGTGCAGACCAACTACAGTTGGGGCGTGCCGTCGTCGCGGGTGTCGCGGATTTATCCCCAGTTTCAGCGGAACTACCCGGGCCCGATGACCACGCCGGGCGGGCCGTTTCTGCCCACGCCGCACTGGCCCAGCGACACGAACCAGTTCGGCGTGTACTCGGTGCGCGGGCCGTGGTAGGCAGCGACCTCGGCCGCACTCAGGCGGGGGCCGACGCCGAAAGCTCACCGGCTAAGTAGCTAACCGAACACAGCGGCAGCCGGTCGGCTGCGAGAAACTGCCGCGCCGCCCGATGCCAGCCTGGCCGGTCAGCCCCCCAGGTCGCGGCGCAACAGATCGCGCAGGTACTGGCCATAGGCGTTCGTCATGCCGTCGGCCAAGCGGGCAAACTGCTCGGTCGAGATAAAACCCTTGTGGTGGGCCACCTCTTCGATGCAGGCGATTTTCAGCCCCTGACGCTGCTCGATCGCCTCGATGAAGTTGGCCGCTTGCAAGAGCGACTCGGGCGTGCCCGTGTCGAGCCAGGCGAAGCCGCGGCTGAACCGCTCGACGCTGAGTTGCCCGCGACGCAGGTACTCGCGATTCACATCGGTGATTTCCAGCTCGCCCCGGGCCGAGGGCTTAAGCCTGGCAGCGATCTCGACCACCTGGTTGTCGTAGAAATACAGCCCGGTCACCGCCAGGTTCGATTTGGGTTCGGGCGGTTTCTCTTCGATCGAGCGCGGGCGCCCCTGCTCGTCAAGCTCGACCACGCCGTAGCGGGCCGGGTCTTTCACCGCGTAGGCAAAGACCGTGGCCCCCTCGCGGCGCTGGCCAGCCTGGGTGAGCATGGGCTGAAACCCCTGGCCGTAGAAGATATTGTCGCCTAGCACCAGGGCCACGGAATCGGAGCCGATGAACTCTCGGCCGATCTGAAACGCCTGGGCCAGCCCCTGGGGTTTGGGCTGCTCGGCGTATTCCAGCTCAAGCCCCAGTTGGCTGCCGTCTCCCAAAAGCCGCTCGAAGGCGCCCAAGTCTTCCGGGGTGGAAATCACCAGGATCTGGCGAATCCCCGCCAGCATCAGGGTCGACAGCGGGTAATACACCATGGGCTTGTCGTAGACCGGCAGCAGTTGCTTGCTGACGACCCGAGTGATCGGGTGCAACCGAGTGCCCGATCCGCCCGCCAGAATGATGCCTTTTGAGAAGTAGTTCACCGCTGGGCCTGGGGTTGAAGCTGGCACTGGAGCCGGGTCGCCAACGCGGTTGGGGGCGCCCCGGACTGCCCAAGGGCGCGGTTCCGCCCCCTTGGCCGGCGCGGGGCCGCTCGACCCACAACCATAGCCTACAGAAGCCCGTAGTGGATCAGCGTTTGCCGCAGCTTTTGCTCGAGCACGGGCTCCAGCGGGGTCATTGGCATGCGCAATTCGCCCGTGTCGCGCCCCAAGAGTTTCATGGCCGCCTTGACCGGAATGGGGTTGGTGGAAAGCCCGAGCATGTCGCGGCAAAGCGGGAAGAGTTTGCGGTGCCAGGCGAGCGCCTCGACGGGGCGGCCGGCGTCGTAAGCCTGGCAAAGCGCCACCATGTCGGCCGGCACGATGTTGCCCACCACCGAGATTACGCCCCGCGCGCCCAGCGCCATTAGCGGCAAGGTCAGGCTGTCGTCGCCGCTAAGCACGGTCAGGTTCGAGAGGGCCATGATCTGCGATGCCTGGTCCATCGAGCCCGTGGCTTCCTTCACCATGGTAATGCCGGGCAGCTCGGCCATGCGGGCGATGGTTTCCGGTTCAATATTCTTGCCGGTGCGGCCGGGAATGTTGTAAACGCAGATCGGTACGTCGACCGCTTCGGCCAGCGCCTTGAAATGCTGATAGAAGCCCTCTTGGGTGGGCTTGTTGTAATAGGGGGCCACGACGAGGGCGGCATCGGCGCCGACCCGGGCGGCAAACTGAGTGAGCCGCAGCGCCTCGGCCGTGGAGTTCGAGCCGGTGCCGGCCATGACTTTGACTCGGCCCGCGGCGATCTCGACCACCCGGGCAATGACCTGGTCGTGTTCCTCGTGCGAGAGCGTGGGCGATTCCCCGGTGGTGCCCATCGGACAAAGTCCGGCCACGCCGCCGGCGATTTGAAACTCGATCTGCTCGGCCAGTGCCGGGTAGTCGACCTCGCCGCCGCGAAACGGCGTCGTCAGTGCCACGAACACCCCGGCAAACGCCTCACCCTTGGTCGCCATTGCGATCGATTCCTCGGCTAGTGCTCTGTCACAACCTGGATTTCGGGTTTGGGCGAATCGCAGCGCACTAGGCATTTACTTGCCGCCGAACCACTTGCGTGTTCGGCGGTCGTGCGGCGTCATCCGTCATTACTACGTGTGACGCTGCACGAGTGTGTCGGACGACCCGCGGGGGCCAATGGCTGCTTTTCGCCAGCGGGCATGATAGTAATCGGCCCCGCCCCCTGCCAGGGGCGCACGGGGTCGACCGGCGAGAGGCGCGGCGCAACCAGGCCAGCGGCAGCGCGCCTTTTCGCGAGCGACGGCGCGACGTGCCCTCGAAGACCTGTTCAGCCCGTGATCAGGCGTTTCATTTCCCGCACGGCCTCGGTCAGGCCGACCCACAGTGCGCGGGCCACGATACTGTGGCCGATATTCAATTCCCCCATCTCCGCAATGCGCGCCACGGGTTGCACGTTGGTGTAGTTCAGCCCGTGGCCGGCGTGCAGCAGCAGCCCCGCGGCGGTAGTCAGCCGACCGGCTTCGACCAGCAGGGCAAGTTGCTCGCTCCGCGGCCCGGCGGGCGCGGCCAGCGCGTAGGCGCCCGTATGCAGCTCGACGGCTCCCGCCCCGCAGGCGGCGCTGGCCTCGATTTGGCGGGGATCGGGGTCGACGAACAGGCTGACCTCCATGCCGGCGTCGCGTAGTTGCCGAACCGCCTGTGTAATCCGGTCGCGCTGGCCGGCGACATCGAGCCCCCCTTCGGTGGTGACCTCTTCCCGCCGCTCGGGCACCAAGGTGATTTGGTGGGGTTTCACCGCGCGAGCGATGTCGATCATTTCGGCCGTGCAGGCCATTTCCAGGTTGAGCTTGATCGAAACCGTTTCCCGCAACAGCCGCAGGTCGCGATCTTGGATGTGGCGTCGATCCTCGCGCAAGTGCACCGTAATGCCGTCGGCGCCCCCCAACTCGGCCATGACCGCAGCCCAAACCGGGTCGGGCTCGTGGGTCCGGCGGGCCTGGCGCACCGTGGCCACGTGGTCGATGTTCACTCCTAATAGTGCCATGGGTTTGGGCAATGCTCCTCGTGTTGGCGGCTAACCCGAGGGTCTCGGGCCGCGCCTGTACCTGGCGAGTAGTCCTGCGGTTTGGTCCGCGGCGAGCCGGATTGCGAAACGGTCTTGGGGGGGCAGGCCCGGCCCAACGCCCCGCGGCTGTTGTCGCCCCCCAGGGCTCGAATATAGTCAGGCCGGCGCCGTTGGCTATGACCCCAAAACCCTAGGGCGGGTTCGGCACGCCTGGTGGCCTGCCGCGGCGGATTTCTCCGCGGATGCCTTCGCTGGGCCCGGCCAATGGGGGCGCGACCGGGCCGCCCCCGTCGAGGCCGACCAGCGGACGATCGCAATTGGTCGGGAGTTCAGGATTCGCATCTTTTGCCGCAAGGGAGCTGCTCCATGCAGGTCGTCGAGTGGATCGCCCTGGGAACCGTGAGCCTGTGGCTGGCCGAGGGCTTCTTGCTGGCGGTGTTCCCCGCCCAAATCCGGCAACTGCTGATCGAGGCCGATCCCCAGGTGCTGCACCTGGCCGGCGTGGCCGAAGCCAGCCTGGCCGCGGTGCTGCTGGCGTTTGTGCTAACCCGGTGAGTGGGGGGCGCAAGAGCTAGCCCCGAGGCAGAGCGCCTCGCAAACCGGGTAGCACCTACTTCGATCCAAGGTGCGGTCGCAACTCGTTCCGGTAACCGCGGCAGCTCGCCCTCCGATCAGTCGATCGAGCCCCGAGCGTGCCTGACTCTTGCAAAGGCCCATGGGCGGGCGGTTGCCTTGGTAGTGCGCGAACCAGCTTTCGTCCCTCTGGTCAATCGGCTACCCCCTCTGTGATGCTGGTAACCCTCACGCACGGCTCTAGCAGGGGTGGCCGGCTCCGATCTGGCAGGCCACCCGTGGTCGGCTTACGATGGATAGGTTCAGCGAGCGGCTCACCAGCGGCTCGACGAACTCCCCCCGCCGGAGCCGAATCTCATGGCCTCCTCCCTGCCCTGCCTAGCCCGCCTAATTCGCCAGCCGCGACCGCTTCGGTTGGCCTGGGTGTTCGGCGTTTTGCTCGCAGCCCAGAGTGCTCGCGCCCAGGGGGAGGCGGCCCCCGAGGCGCCCCCGCCGGCCGAAGCCGCTGTCGGCGCGGCGGAGACCCCGGCGGCGGCCGAGCCTGTGCCCGCGTCGGCCGACGCCCCCGCGCCGCCCCGCCCAACGGAAGCGACGGCGGTCCCAGCCGCGGCGGGCCCCCCATCGCCGGCCGGGGTGGCGGCGCCCACTTCGTTCTTGCGGCTGACCGAACCTGAAGTGGCCCAGCGGCTGCAGCTCAGCCCCGACCAGCGGCGCCAAATCGAGCAACTGGTGGTGAGCCGGGCCGAGTCGCTGGCCAACGCCCCGGAGAGCGATCGGCCGGCCCTGTCGGCCGATTTCGAGCAACTTTTCCGTTCGGTGCTCGATGCCAGGCAGATGACTCTTTGGAACCGTTACTACTCGTCGACCGCCACCACTGCCGACCAGATGCGGTTCAGCTTCCGATTTCAGCCCTGGGCCGACGTGCTGAGCTGGTTCGCCGAACGGGCCGACCTTTCGCTGGTGCTCGATGCGCCACCGCCGGGCACCTTCAACTACACCGACAACCGGGTTTACACCACGGCCGAGGCACTCGATTTGTTGAACGGAGTGCTGATGACCAAGGGCTACTCACTGGTTCGTCGAGAGCGGATGCTATTGGTGTTGAATCTGGCCGTCGGGGTGCCCAGCGAGCTGATTCCCCAGGTAACGCTCGAGGAACTGGACGAGCGGGGGAAATTCGAGCTAGTTTCGGTGCTGTTCGACATCGGCAAGCGCCCGGCCGAAGAGGTAAGCGCCGAAATCAAACCGCTCTTGGGCTCCTACGGCAAGAGCAGCCCGCTGCCCAAAACGGGCCAGATTCTGGTGACCGAAACCGCGGGCAAGATGCGGTCGATTCGAGCGATTATCGACTCGATTCCCGAGCCCTCGTCGCCGCGGCCCGAGCGGCCTTCGGAGCCCGAGAAACCGACGCTGGCCAGCTACGAGTTGGGCAATCTGGCTCCGGGCACGGTACTCGAGGTGCTCAAGGCCGTACTGCCCGATGCCAAGCTCGCGCACGATTCCAATACGGGCAAGCTGGTGGCGTTTGCGGTGGCCTCGCACCAGGCGGCGATCGCGGCCACGCTCGAGGAGATGCGATCGGATTTGCCGGCCGATCGCAGGCCGGTGCTGGAGCAGCACAGGGTGCGGGGAATTAGTGGTGCCGATGCCCTGACGTTTTTGGCGCCGCTGTTGCCCGAGGCGCGACTGACCTGGGATTCGCAGCGGGGGCGGCTCGTGGCCTGGGCCAAGCCGGCCGATCAGCAATCGATTCGCGAGTCGCTGGAAACCCTCTCGGGCCAGGCCGGAGAGGGCAGTCCGCCGCAGGTCGTGGTGTATCCGCTCACCCGGGCCGAGCCGAGCGCGATTACCTCGTTGCTCTCGACCCTGGTGCCGCTGGCCAAGGTGGTGGCCGATCCCCGTTCGCGGTCGATCGTGGCCCTGGCTTCGGCCGAGGAGCAGGCCACGATCCGCGCGACCCTCGACCAGCTCGAGGCTGAAGACCCGGACCAGGCCCGGAGGGCCGTGGTGTATCCGTTGACCACGGCCGACCCGAGCGCCGTATCCCAGGTGCTCGGCACGCTGCTGCCCGGCGTAAAGGTTATCGTGGAGAGCAAGGCCAAGCGGCTGGTTGCCTGGGGCCTACCCGCCGAGCAGGAACAAGTGCGCTCGATCATCGAGCAGATGGACCGCGAGCTCGAGCCTGGCCAGCAACTGGAACTGCGGACGCATCCCTTGGGCCCGGTCGAGCCCTCGGCCGCGCTGAACGCGTTGCGCCTGTTGGTGCCCGATGCCCAGGTGCTCAGCGGGGGGCAGCCGGGCACGATCGTGGCCTGGGCCTTGCCCCGCGATCATGCGTTGATTGAGGAAACCCTGGGCCGGCTGCACCCAGAGCTGCCCGAGACGGTTCGCCCGCGGCTCGAGGTGTACCCCACCGGCAAGGCCAACCCCTCGGTGGCGGTGAGCGTTTTGACCCCGCTGTTTCCCCAGGCTCGGCTGACCTACGACTCCGCGGCCAACCAGGTTCTGGCCTGGGCCTCGCCCGAGGACCAGGCGGAAATCGCCGCCGCCATTGCCCGGATGCAAGAGGACGAGGGGGACGATACCCGGCGCACGATGGCCGCGTATCACGTGGTCAAGGAGCGAAGCGCCAACGTGGCGTCGCTCTTGCAGTCGACCGTCACCACGGCCATCGTTCGTAGCGAGCCCACCAGCGGCAAGATTCTGGTTTGGGCGCGGCCCGACGAGCAGCGCACCATACGTGAAGCGATTGAATCGCTCGAAGCCGAAGTCACGGCCGAGCCGCCCCGGGAACTGGCGGTGTACCCGCTCGACGGGCGCGATGCCAGCAGCCTGATCAATGCCCTGCAGCCGATCTTGCCCGAGGTGAAGTTCTCCAGCGACACCAAGGCCGGGAAGCTCTTGGCCTGGGTACTGCCCGAGGAGCGCCAGCGGATCGACGCCGCGCTTGCGCAGTTGGCCCGCGATGCCCCGGTGGCCAAGCTCGAAGGCCGGGTTTATCCGCTGAAACTCTCCGACCCCTACGCCGCCTACCAGACGCTGCGCTCGCTGTGGCCCAGCATTTCGCTGACGATCGACACCCGGGCCAACACAGTGCTGGTGGTGGCAGCGCCCGAGGATCACGAAGCGATCGGCAAATTGATTGCCCAGATCGACCAGCCCCAGACGACGGTCGGGGGGCAACAACTGGCGGTTTACCCGATGGGAGGCCGTGACCCCTCGGCGATGGTTTCGCTGCTGCAATCATCGATGAGCGATGCCCGCTTCGTGGCCGATACCCGGGGGGGCAATCTGTTGGTCTGGGCCCGACCGGAACAACAGAAGCTGGTTGCCGAAAACCTGAGGCAACTCGAAGAGAAGTTTGCCGATTCGCGAGCGACCACCGAGGTTTATCGCTTCCAGCACGCCGACCCCAACGCGGCGTTTGCGGTCCTGCGGCAATTGCTCCCCTCGGTGCCGATGGCGCCCGACCTCCGGGCGGGCACGCTGCTGGTTACCGCGGCGCCGGCCGAGCATGCGCAGTTGCGGGCCGCGATCGAGGCGATGGACGCGGGCGGCCCTGCCGCGGGGAGCCAACAACTGGCCGTATACCCGCTCGGGGGTCGCGACCCTTCGGCGCTCGTCTCGCTGTTGCAGCCGGCCCTGCCCGATGCCCGGTTGGTTGCCGACACTCGCTCGGGAAACCTGTTGGTTTGGGCTCGCCCCGAACAGCAGGAGCTGCTTCGCCAGAACCTGGAGATGCTGACCTCGGCCGGCGCGGAGACCGAGCTGTCGACCCGCGTTTATCGGTTTCGGCAGGCCGATCCCAGCGTGGCCATTGGCGTGCTGCGGCCGCTGTTCCCCACGGCCCCCATGGCGGTTGACCTGGGCGCTCGAACCCTCGTGGCCACGGCCATGCCCGACCAGCATGAACAGATTGCCGCGACCATCGACCAGATGGAGACAGCCGCCGACGCGGGGGGCGATCACCAACTGGTGACCTACGACACCCAGGCCGCCGATCCCAGCAACCTGCTCAGCGTGGTCCGCGGATTGTTCTCGACCCGCTCCGACGTGCGGGTCACGGCCGACGCCAAGGCGGGCAAGTTGATCGTTTGGGGCCGGCCGGAGGATCAAGCCCAGGTGGCCCAACTGGTGCGCGACCTCGAAGGCGAGACCTCGGTCGACAACGCTCCGCAGATCGAGGTGTACGCGCTGGGGGCCAGCGATTCCGAAGCCGTGATTCGCGTGCTTCGTCAGTTGGTCGAACGCTATCCCGATGCGCAGATCGTTGAAGACGAGCAAGCCAACCAGATCGTGGCCCTGGCCCGCCCGGCGGTACAAGCCACGATTCGGGCCACGATCGAACAATTGCAGACTTCGGCGCCCCAGGCCGAGGTATTTCAGCTCGAGCAGCTCGAGGCAATATCGGCCGAGTTCGCGATTTCGCGGCTGTTTGGTGCCGAAGGGCGACGCGACAGCAGCGCCCCCAAGATCGACTCCGATCCCGATCGCCAACAACTGCTGGTCCGGGGCACGCGGCAACAATTGGAAGAGATTCGCAACCTGCTGGTGAAGATGGGCGAATCAGGTTTGGCCCCGAGCGAAGGTCCGACCGGCCGAGGCTCGGACGGGCGCCAGCGCAACGTGCGGGTCATTCCTTGGGCCGGCGGTACCGATCCCCAGTCGCTGGAAGAGCTGTCGCGATTGTGGTCGCAACTGCGCGAGAACCCGGTGCGAGTGGTCACCCCCTCGGCCGTGGTGCCCACCTGGCGGGGGCGCGGAGCGACCGACTCGGAAAACGCCCCGGAAGCAACCTTGGTGCCCGACGAGCAGCCACCCGCGCCGGCCGACGCGGAAGCGCCGCCAGGAAGCGGCGGCGGCGCCGACCCGGTCGTGACCCCGGTACCCGATGCCGGGGTGCCGGAGAATTCGGTCGACGCGTCGGCGGAAGAACCGGGGCGCCCGAGCGTGCAGGCCAACCCGGACGAGCAAGCGGCAGAGGGCGCTGCGCCGGTTGCCCAAGGGCTGGCGCCGGTTCCGCCGACCCAGCCGCAGTCGGCCGCCGACGAGCATCCTGCCCCGCCGGCCGACTTGCCCGCACCCACACGGGCCCCAGAACCGGCAGCGCCCATAATCGTGGCCCCCGGCGACGGCACGCTCACCATTGCATCCGACGACTTGGAGGCACTGGATGCCTTCGAAGAGTTGTTGCGGCACCTGGCCAATCCCGGCGCGGGCCGAGGGCGCGATTTTACCGTGTTCGCACTCGAGCACGTCGACGCCGTCGCAATCGCCGATACCCTGCAGAAATTTTTCGAGGACCGCAGCTTCGGCTTTTCCAGCGCGGGAGCGGTGCGGATCGTGCCCGATCGGCGGCTCAACGTCATCGTGGTGCGAGCCAGCCAGAACGACCTGGCGACGATTGGCGGGCTGCTTCGCGTGCTCGACTCGCCCGAGGTGGCGACGCCACTGGTGGGCAGCGCTCCGCGGCGCATCGAGATTCGCAACACCAAGGCCAGCGAAGTGGCGCTGGTGCTGCGCGACGTGTATCAAACGCAGCTTCGCTCCGGCGGGGCGGCGCGGCAATTATCGCTCCCCAGCGGCCTATCGCGCGAATTCGCCTCGCTGATTTCGCAAATCAACCAGGCAAACGCCGGGCCGGAACTGTCGCTGGCCGTCGACGACAATACGAACTCGCTGATCGTGCGGGCCGAACCGGCCCTGTTTTCCGAAGTAGCCGCGCTAGCCCAAGCCATCGACGAGGCCGCTCTAAACTCCGAGCGGAGCGTGCGGGTGTTGAGCCTGAAGCGAACCAACACCGAGACGCTGCAAAGCACGCTCGACTGGCTGCTGGGCCAGTCGCCGAGCAGCCGTGGCCGCTCGCGCCGCAGTCTGAGATACCGCGGGATCGACTGAACGTCGGCGGCAATAAACCCGAAACGCCCTCGTGTCGCGTTTCAACCCGAGCCGAGCCCCGAGCGGAACTGCTAAGGGCGAGCCGTGGTCTCGGGCGGAGCGGTCTCGCTCTGAGTGGCCGCGGCGGCCGCTTCCGTCGCCGCGGCCTGGGCCTCTTCGGCGGCGCGGCGGGTCATCTCGGCCCCCACAAACTCTTGAGGCGTAATGACGCCATCGCCGTTCAGATCGTACTCGCGGAAACGCAGCACGTCGGCCTCGGACAAACTGGCCGAGAATTCCGACATGGTCACCTGGCCATCGCCGTCCGCGTCGTTGTCGACGAACCAATCGGCCAACCCCTTGGGTAGCCGCTCCATGGGTACGTAATAGCGAGGCGGCTGACGCTGGGCCGCCGCCCGCGCCGCTTCCGACGCGCCGGTCAGGGCCGCCATCAGGGCCGAGGCCGCCGCGCTATTGGCCGGCGCGGTCGCGGCCGGCGGAGCGGCGCCCGCCAGGCTGTCGGTGGTGGCCGCCGCCGGGGCCGGCACCGGCATCAACCGCAAGCTGCGGCGCAATCCGTACGACGCAACACGGCCGGCCAATTCGTCGCGGGTAATCAGCCCGTCGAAATTCAAATCGATCAACCGCGGATTACCACGCATGCGGCTCCATTCGGGCTCGCTCAAAATCCCGTCCGAATTCAAGTCGTACTTGGCCAGGAGCTGGGCCGCGTAGCGAGCAATCTTGGGCGGAATCGGCAACTCTCCCTCGGCGACGTCGGTGGCGATTGTTTCGTCGCGCAAGACCTGAAGGGGAGATTGGTCGGTCGGGTCGCCCGCCGGGGCGGTAGGCGGCGATTCGACCGGCACCAGGGTCTCAGGCTCGACCGTTACGGTCACCAAGGGCTCGGCCGGCAGGGTCGGGGTCACCGGAACTTGTGCCGGGGTCGTGGTCGTAGCCACAGCCTCGGCGGCAGTCACAGCCGAGGCAGCAGTCGCAGCGGCGGCAGGGGGCGCGGTCCCGGACGGCCTGGCCGAGTCGGCCGGGACCGCCGTCTGGGGTGTCGGTACAGCCGTGCCCGTAACCGTGGAACCGGCGACCTCGGCCGCATTACGAGCTGCGAGCCGGGCCGCCCGCCGCTCGGCGGCTTTACCTGGCGGAGCCTTGGCCAATGGGGGCGTAAGGGCCCCGTCGGACTGCCACCACCAGGCCAACACGCCCAAGAGCACGATCGACAGCCCGACCAGGCGTGCGATGGTACGGCTACGGGTCACCGTGACGGTCCTTCCCAGTGTCGGTCGAGGTGGTGCGATCGACCGGTGAACAGGCCACGATTGCCAGGCGGGGGCCGGCGCCCTCGGGAACCGCAACCGGCCCCGATATTATAAATGCTTGTCGCATAAGCTGCTACGTAGCGAGTATTGCTCGAGCGGCGCCCCTCGAACCAAGGGGGGAGCGGGGGCTCCGCCGGAGCGGGGCCACCCCGCGGGGGGAAAGTGCCCGGGGATTGACCGGCCCGCAACGGTTCAACTAGTCTACAGGCGTCACGACACTCAAGGGCGAGTCGTGACAACGAGTTAGCGTCGCTAGCAGGCCCCTGCGGCGACCCGGACGTACGTCGCCTACCCCGGGGCAAGAAACCCACCTACCCCTTGTAGCAATCAGGCTCGCCGCGCGAGCCAGTGAGCGCACCGCCGAAGCCCGAAGGAATTTTGCCGGGACCGATTGGCTGGCGAAGTTTCAGGGTTTGGCCCACGGAGCGAACCTGGAGCCGTTGCGGCGCCTGGGCCGGTCCGATCGGTTAGCCTACCCACCCCGCAGCGTGGATCCGACTGCCGCCTCGCATGGCGCAGGGAGCGTCGCACCGCACCCGGCCGCGAGCACCGGAGGGGATGATGGAAGTTGGCGAGATCCTCCTCAAGGCGCACCTGCTCGACGAAGACGCGCTGCAGCGCGCCCGGGAGGCCCAGACCCCGGAAAACCGCCTGCACGAGGTGGTGGTCGAGATGGGGCTGGTCAGCGAAGAGGATGTTTTGGGGGCCCTGGCCGACGCCCTGGGGCTGGAAATGGTCGATTTGACCAAGACCGAGATCGACCTCTCCCTGCTGGAGGGGTTTCCCCTGAAGCTGATTCACCGCCACGGCCTGTTCCCGATTCGCAAGGAGGGGGCCTCGCTCGTGGTGGCCACCAGCGAGCCTTTTGACCTGTTCGCCATCGACGAGGCCAGTTCGAGCACGGGCCAGACCGTGGTGCCGGTGTTGGCCAGCCCCAAGGAAATAGGTCGCCTGATCAAAACCCACTTGGGCATGGCCGCCGAAACCATCGACGGCCTGTTGGCCCAGCGTGGCGACGACTCCGCCGGCGGGATCGAGATTCTGGAGGAACTGGAGCTCGACAATTCCGAAGCCTCGCAGATGGCGCAAGAGGCTTCGGTAGTGCGGTTGGTAAACGAGATTCTGGTCGAGGCGATCGAAGCCCGGGCCAGCGACGTGCACCTGGAAGCCCAGGCCAAGGGGCTCCGCATTCGATACCGCATCGACGGCATCTTGCAGAGCCAGCCCACGCCGGCCGAAATCAACCGGTTTCAGGCGGCCATCGTCAGCCGGTTGAAGATTATGGCCCGGTTGAATATTGCCGAGAAACGCTTGCCGCAAGACGGCCGCATTAAGCTCAAGGTGCGTGGGCGCGAGGTCGATCTGCGCGTTTCGATCATCCCCATGATTCACGGGGAAGGCATCGTCATGCGCGTGCTCGACAAGGATCGGATGAACTTCAGCCTGGCGGGCATGGGCATGGACGAAGACGTGTACGCCCAATTCCGCCAGTTGATCGAACTGCCCCACGGCATCTTGCTGGTAACCGGGCCCACGGGCTCGGGAAAAACCACCACCCTGTACGCGGCGCTCAACGAGATTAAGAGCGACGAAATCAAGATCATCACCACCGAAGACCCGGTGGAGTACCAGCTCGAGGGCATTAACCAGATCCAGGTGCATTCCAAGATCGGGATGACGTTCGCGGCCTCGCTCCGCGGCATTCTGCGGCACGACCCCGACGTGGTGCTGGTGGGCGAGATTCGCGACCTGGAAACCGCCGAGAACGCCGTCCAGGCTTCGCTGACGGGCCACCTGGTGTTCAGCACCCTGCACACCAACGACGCGGCGGGAGCATTCATGCGGCTCTGCGACATGGGGGTCGAGCCGTTCCTGGTGGCCAGCACGGTCGAAGGGGTCATGGCCCAGCGCCTGGTCCGCACCCTGTGCGCGGAATGCCGCCAGCCGTGGACCCCGCGCGAAGACGAAGTTCCGGCCGATTTCCCGCTCGATCAGCTGGCGGCTCAAGACCAACCGCTGTACCGCCCGGTCGGCTGCCGACGGTGCCGCCAGACCGGTTACTTGGGCCGCGCCGGCCTGTACGAACTGCTGATCGCCAACGACGAAATTCGCCAATTCGCCCAAGAGCGCACTGCGTCGCACCGCGTGAAGCGGGCCGCGGTGGCCGCCGGCATGCAAAGCCTGCGGCAAAACGGTTGGCGAAAGGTGCTTTCGGGGCGAACCACCATTGATGAAGTGATGCGCGTTACCAAGGCCGATTAGGCCGCGGCGCGGCCCGGTGGCCCGCAAGAGAAATTCAATGGCAACCAGCCTGGGAACCAAGACCCGAGAAGCCAAGCGGCCCACGGCCGCCGCGCCCGCAAGCTGGAGCGACCAGTTGCGGGGGTGGCTCAACCCCGGCTCGGCAGCGGGGAAACCTGGGGCGAGGAGCGCGCGCCGGGCCCGGATTAGTTCCCAGATGTTGGCGATTTCGCTGAGCCAACTGGCCGACCTGCTCTCCAGCGGCGTGCCGCTGCTCCGCTCGCTCGAAGTGCTGGCCCAGCAGTCGTCGCAGCCCGCGATGGCCGCGGTGATGGACGACGTACGGATGCAGGTCTCCGAGGGTTCCACGCTCGACAGCGCCTTTGCCCGCCACCCCCAGGTGTTCAACGAGCTGACGGTGAGCATGACCCGGGCGGGAGGCGAAGGCGGCTTTCTCGAGGACGTGCTCAAGCGAACGGCCGATTTCATCGAGCAACAGGAAGATATCAAAGGCCGCGTGGTGGGGGCCGCCACCTACCCGGTTATCCTGGCCGTGGCCGGTTTCTCCGCGGTTACGGTATTGATCGTGTTCTTCGTGCCCAAATTCGCCGAGCTGTTTGCCCGGCTGCGCGAGATGGGCGAATTGCCCTTTCTCACGATCGCCCTGCTTTGGCTGAGCGATACCCTGCGTCAGTGGGGCTGGCTCTTGGTGGTGGCCGCGCTGGCGGCCGCGTTCTGGGTTTCGCGGCAACTGAAAACCGTGCGCGGGCAGACCATCGCCGACCGGCTCAAGCTGCGCGTGCCGGTGCTGGGCCAGGTCCTGCTCAGCCTGGCCGTGGCCCGATTCTGCCGCGTGCTGGGCACGCTGCTAAAAAACGGCGTGCCCATCTTGCGGGCCCTGGAAATCTCCAGCGGCTCGACGGGCAACCGGGTGCTGGCCGAGGCCATCCGCGGCGCGGCCGAGAATATCTCCTCGGGCGAATCGCTGGCGCCCCCCCTGGCCGCCTGTGGGCTATTTCCAATCTCGGTGGTGGAAATGATCCGCGTGGCCGAGGAATCGAACAACCTGGAAAACGTATTGGTGCAGATTTCCGACGGCATCGACCGCCGCACCCAACGTCAGATCGATCTGATGGTGCGGTTGCTCGAGCCGATGATGCTGATGGTCATGGCGAGCGTAATTCTGGTGGTGGTCGTGGCCTTGCTGCTGCCGGTCTTCCAGATGAGCGCCGCGATCAACTAACCGCCCAAGGCAAAAAAAACGACCGTCGGGCGCCCACGGGCGCCCCGAAAAAACCAGTCACCACGATCCACGACGAACACTTCGTTTCAATCGAGAAGGAGTTTGCGATGCGTACCTCATTGTCCGCCCGCCACCCGGGCCGAAGCGGTTTCACGCTGATGGAACTGCTCTTGGTCATGGCCATTCTGGTGATTCTGCTCGGGCTCGTGGCCCCGCGATTTCTGAATACGCAGAAGAAAGCCAATATCGGCGCGGCCAAGAGCCAGATCGGGTTGTTCAAGTCACCTCTGGAAATGTACGCGATGGACATGAACAGCTACCCCACCACCGAACAGGGGTTGCTGTCGCTGCTGGAAAAGCCCGCCGACGTGGAAAACGAGGACCAGTGGCAGGGCCCGTACCTGGATTCCGAAGTGCCCAAGGACCCCTGGGGGCGCGATTACCAATACGAATACCCGCCTAGCAAGGGAAATCTGGAGCGCGACTTCCCCAATATCTGGTCGCTGGGTCCCGACGGCGAGGATGGTTCGGAGGACGACATTACCAACTGGACGGATTCGGAAGAAGCATCGGACCGACCATGAGTTGCGCCCCGCAGCTATCAGCAGCTCGACCAGGCCGACGGCGCTTTGGGTGCCTCGGCTCGCCGGGCCGCTTCGCGCGGGGCTTCACCCTGATTGAGTTGCTGCTCGTGCTGGCCGTGCTCGTGGCGGTGGCCGGGCTCAGTTGGCCGGCGCTCCGCGGGCCGCTGGCCAAACACCGCTTGCGGGCCGCCGCCACGGGGCTCGCCACCGAACTGGGCCGAGCGCGGTTGCGGGCCATTCAATCGGGACGGACGGTCGAGTTTGAGTGTTTGCCCGGCACGGGCGAGTTTCGCATTTCGCAGGCGGCCGCCTCGCAGTCGCTGGGGGATTCGCCAAAGCCCAACACCGCCGGCGACGATGGCTTGCCGCGGCTTGAAGTGCAAACCCTGTCCGAGGGAATCACATTCGCCCCCCTCGATTTCGTGCCGCCTGAACAGGAGCCAACCTCCGGCGTTCCGGGAAGAGCAACGCCGCGGCCCAATACGCTGCGATCACCCGGGCGCGAAGCTTTGCCCGCAGCCGGCGAGCCGGCGGCCGGGGGCGACCAGGAGTGGTCGGCGCCCCTTGCGTTGCTACCGGATGGTACCACGAGCGACGCCCAGTTTTGGCTGCTCGACGCCCGGGGTTGGCGCTGCCCGGTTGAACTGCGCGGTTTAACCGGCGCCGCTCGCGTGGGCGAAGTGGTTCGCCCCGAAGTGATGCCATGAACGGTGCCAGGCGCTGGCCGGGCTGTCCCACCCGCGGTGTGAATGGCCCGCCCGACCGATCGCGGCGACTTTCCAGCCGGCCCTGGCGCGGGCCTTCGACGCGCCGCGGTTTTTCGCTGCTGGAAACCCTTTTGGCTACCGCCATTTTGTTGGGCGCCGTGGCGGTGCTCGGCGAGTTGGTGCGCCAGGGACTGCGCAGCGCGAGCGCGGCCCGCGACCTGACCCGGGCTCAGACCCTGGCGGAAAGTTTGCTGAACGAGATCGCGATCGGCGCCGACGAAGGCCGCCCGTCGGAAAAGGGAGTGTTTCTCCACGAACCCCACTGGGAATACACGCTGACCCGTTCGGCAGCGTCGCAGCCGGGGCTGGTCGAATTGCGGCTCCAGGTGCGGCTGGATCGGCCGCACACGGTCCGCCCGGTCCGCTTCGAATTGGTCCGCTGGGTCCGGGGCGAGGTGGATCCCCGGCTGACACCGGGCACCGAGCAACCGCTTGGCCAGCCGGCTGGCCCCCGCGGCGGGGGCGGCTCGCCTGCCGGCCCCGGAGCAGCACCATGAATGCCCGGCCCCAAAGGGACCATGCGCCGCGCGCCTCAGGCCAACCCCGGGGGGCGCGCCCGACGAAGGCCGGCGCGTTTACGCTACTCGAAGTGCTGTTGGCCATGGGGCTGACGGCAGTGCTGTTGTTGGCCATCTCGTCGGCGATCAGCCTGCACCTGCGGGCGTTTCATACCGGGCGAACCGACGTCGAGCAGGCGCAACTGGCCCGCGCCTTGCTGAATCGCCTTGGCGAGGACCTGCGAAGCCTGGCCCCCCCCTCGGCATGGACGATCGACCAGGTGCTTGAGCCAGCGCCGCCGTCAACGCTTGTGCCACCGGCAGCAGGGGGTGCCAGCGCGCCCCAGGGCGCAGCGCCGGGCAGCCCGGCCGCAACGGCACCCCTTAGCCCGGCGCCGAGCGGGCCAACCGCGCCGTCGCAGCCCCCTTCGGCGACAACTCCAAGCGCGGGCGGAACCGGGGCGCCGACTTCGCAATTGGCACCGCCGCCACCGGTCGAATCGCTGCCTACCGAACCGCCGGGAGGGCGCCCGCTGTTGCGGGGGTCGGCACGCCGACTGACTCTATTGGTCCGGCGGCCTCCGAGACCGCAGCCGCTCGACCCGGCACTGGCAACCGATCCCCAGGCTCGCGCGCTTTGGGCGGGGCTGCTCAAGGTCGATTTCGAGCTCTTTGGGGCCGAGGACGAGCCAGCCCTCCTCAACGATTCCGCGGGTGCGTTTCAGCCCGCGGGCCTGGTGCGCTCGGTTCGGGTCTGGGCACCGGGCGAGGAGCAGGAACCCCCTGGGGAACTAGGCCAACCGTCGTTCTTGGGAACGGAAACCGAACCCCGGGCGATGGGAGCCACCCCCGGCGAGGAAACCTCGCCCCGCTGGGATCGGCTCGGCGAAACCTCTGGGGATGAGCCGAGCCAGACGCCTCCGGCGGATTTGAATCTGCTGCAGATTCCCGAGGTGGTCGATTGGCAGCTGCGTTATTTCGACGGCCAGACCTGGACCACCGGTTGGGTCGGCCGACCCGAAAACCCGCTGCCGGTGGCGATCGAGGTTTCGCTGGCCTTGGCTCCGGCGGACCAGGCGGTTGAGCTGCGTCGCGAGGGCCCCTGGTTCCAGGAGCCCGATGAGTTCGCAGAGGCGGCGCCGCCGGGCGGGCCCGGTCCCAGAGGGCCGGCCCCTGACGGTTACCCACCCCCGACTGAAGCGGCGAGCGCCGCGGCAGGATCGATCCCGGTTCGCCGCGACCTGGTTTTTTACCGCCAGGTGTTCGTATTGCCGCTGGGCCGCCCGGTTGCCGCGGAACCGGCCGGCGGTTTCGACACCCAATTCGAACCGGCGCCAACGCCGGCCAGCGCGCTACCCGGCACTCCCCTGCCAACCTCTCCGGGAGCTCGACCATGACCCGCCGTCGACGGCATTCTCACGACCCGCCGGCTTGGCGCGTACCGGCGCGGGCCAAACCGGCGATGATTTCGGTGGTGGTCTTAATCGTGATCGCGCTGCTGAGCCTGGCCGGCTTCGCGTTTGTGGAGGTGATGCTCGGCGAGCACCTGGCCGCCCGAGCGATGACCGACCGCGCCGCAGCACGAGCCACCGTGGATTCGGCCGTGGAACTGCTGGCCGTGGCGATCGAACAACCGCCACAGGAGCGCGCCGACGATTTCGGCAGCCTGCTTGACAATGCGGAGCATTTGCAGGCCCAGCCGTTGCCAGGCGCGGACGACGACCCAAGGGCATGCCGGTTCACGGTGCTGACCCCGCTCGCCGAAGAGCCAGGCGCCGGGCCGGTGCGCTTTGGGCTGGAAGACGAATCGACCCGGTTGAATCTATTGGCGGTGCTGCGCTGGGACCAGTCGCAACCCGGTACGGGCCGCACCAGTCTGATGGCGCTTCCCGGCATGACCTTGGAGGTAGCCGACGCGATTCTCGATTGGATGGACGCCGACGATACCCCGCGCGAGTTCGGCGCCGAGAGCGAGTATTACAGCAGCCTGGAGCCAGCCTACCTGCCGGCCCAGAGCCCGCCGGCGGCGCTCGAAGAGTTGTTGCTGGTGCGCGGCGTTAGTCGGCGGATGCTGTTGGGGCTCGACCGCAATCGCAACCTGCGGATCGACCCGGATGAAGTTCCCGAAGAGGACAGCTACTCGACCGACTCGGGCAGCCAGTCGTTGCCACCCGGCGGCTGGTCGACCTGGTTGACACTGGCCAGCGCCGAGCGCGTTGCCGGACCGGCGGGCGAACCGCCGATCGATTTGAATCAGCCGGACCTGGCCTTGCTCCACGAACAATTGACGGCCACGTACGATCGCAATTTCGCCAGTTTCGCGGTTGCCTATCGCCAATTTGGACCCGCCCCGCCGGTAACCACGGGGGGCCCTGCCGGCCCCTCGTCAGCCCCTTGGAACGGAGCGAGCGCCGAACTGCCTGCTCCCAACTTCCAGCGGCCCGCCGCTTTTTCGCTGCGCACTGTCTACGACTTGTACGATGTCTCGGTCTTGGTGCCCTCTTCGGGGGCCGGCACCGCGCCGCAGGTGCTGCGCTCGCCCTGGGGTGCCGATCGCGATTACTTCCGCGCGCCCGAGCGGCTAGAACAGCTTGCCCGGTTGGGATGCGGCCCTGGCGCCGTGATCGTGGGGCGGGTGAATCTCTGGTTGGCGCCGGCCGAGGTGCTGGGGGCGATCCCGGGCTGGAGCCCGTCGCTGGTCGACGAGATTCTGGCGAAACGACCGGCGCAATTCGATCCGCTGGCTGCCGAAGCGCCGCCACTCAGCTGGCTCGTGGAGAACGACCTGCTGGATGCGGCCCAGTTGCGGCAGGCGGCCGCGTTTCTCACGCGCGGGGGGCAAGTCTTTCGCGCACAAGTGATTAGCAAAACTCCGGGGGGCTCGCCGCTGCGCGCGGCGATTGTGCTCGATGCTACCCGCCGGCCGGTCCGGCTGTTAGACTATGAAGCGTTGACTGCGGTGGGCCCCGGCTGGACCGACCAGGTCTTGTGGGGTGCTTCGGCGCAGCCGGTTTCGTCTACCCGATAGGTACGCAATCCGCAGTCGGATTGCCGTTGGTTTCGCGCCTGCTCGCCAGACCCTGCCCCACCCGCCGTCCTCGACGCGGTCGCCTCCGCCGCGGATGGCCCCCGACCCCTTTGCCCCGCGTCGTGCCGGTCATGCCTCGACTCTTGGCCATCGAATGGGATCCGCGGGAATTCCGCTTGGCGCTGGCCAACCAGCAGCGCGGCAAGCTGACCATCGAGGCCCTCGAGCGGGTCGAGATTCCCGCCGCCGACGGCGAACCCGATCCGGCTGAGTTGGGGGCCCGACTGGGCGAAGCGGTCCGCCGAATCGGGGCGGGCCGGGCGCGGGTGCTGATTGGCCTGGGCCGGCCGCAGATTGAGCTTCGCCAGTTGACGCTCGACGAAGTGGCCGACGACGACCTACCCGGCGCCGTGCGCGCCGCGTGGCAAAGCGAAACCAATGCCGGGGCCGATGCGATCGTCGACTTCGTCCCGCGCCAGCCGACCGACGATGGTCGTCGCCAGGTGGGGGCCGCTTGCCTGAGCGCGGGCATGCTGGCCACGCTCAACGAAATCTGCCGGGCGGCCGGGGTCAAGCCCGCTCGAGTGCTGGCCTCGCCTTATGCGGGCACCAGTTGGTACCTGGCCTGGGGCCGGCCCGCCGGGCGAACCTGTCTGCTGGTCGATCGCGCCGGCGAGGAAGCCGATTTGTGGGTCGTGGCCCGACGCGATCTGATCTTTACCCGCACGGCGCGGCTGCCCGCGCCGGCCGAAGGGGAAGACGGCGGCTCGCCCCTGGTGGGTGAAATTAAACGCACGCTGGTGGCCGTGGCCAACCAGCCGGGCGGGCAACCGGTGGAAATCGAAGCCATCGTCGTCTGTGGCTCGGCCGGGCACGACCGCGAACTGCTCCAACGCATCGCCGCCGAACTGAAGCACCCGGTCGAAATCTTCGACCCCCTGACGGGCCCCGAGCTGGCTCCCAGCGCCAAAGACGCGTTGCCCGAGTCGCGCGGGCACTGGACGTCGACCTTGGGTCTCTTGCTGGCCGAGTCGGACGAGCACAGCGGGCAGATCGACTTTCTCCACCCGCGGCGCCCGCCCCGGCGGCTCGACCGCCGACAGGCATCGCTGGTGGGCATGGTCGGCGGCCTGGTGCTTTTGGCCGCGGGCCTGTTGGCCTACGCCTGGACAACGCTGGGCCGGCTCGACGATCAATTGGCCCGGCTCAAGGCCCAATCAACCGAACTCGATTCGGCCGTGAAGCGCGCCAACGAGAAGCAGGAGGCCGTGGCCACGATCTCGCAATGGGCCGATGGCGAGGTGAATTGGCTCGATGAGCTGCGCGACTTGTCGGCCCGGTTCCCCAAGCGCCGCGACGGCGTGCTGCAGCGCATTACGCTGGGCCGCAACCCCTCGGGCGGTGGCATGATCGAGCTGGCGGGGCTGGTTCGCGACCCGACCATCGTGGGGCGAATGGAAAACACGCTCCGCGACGCGCACCACGAGGTGCGCAGCAAGCGCGTGCAGGAAAGCAGGCAGGGGCACTCCTACACCTGGCAATTCGAGTCCTCGGTGTCGATCACCCCGCGCACTCGTGAAGAGTACCTGGCCAGCTTGCCCGCGGAAGTGCTTGCGCCGGTGGCCCGACAGGGCGAGTCGGAACCCTTGCGGCCCGTCGCAACACCCCCGGCGGAGCCCCCCCTGCCCCAGCCGCCGGGAGCGCGCCCCTGAAGCGCCCACGGCCCCAAGCTGGCCCACGAACTCCAAGTTCCTCCGAACCGATAACGCCATGCAACCTCGCGAACGAATCCTGGCCGGGCTGGTTGGCCTGTTGCTGCTGGGCATGGCCGGCCGCTGGCTCACCCAGACGATGCTCTCGGGGCCGCAGGCCGAACGCCAGGCGAAGATCGATGCCCTGCAGCGCGAAATCGACAAGAAACAGCAAATCGTCCGCCGCGCGCGCCAGGCCAATCAGAAGCTGACCGTCTGGAACCGCCAATCGCTGCCCAACAATACCGAGGTGGCCCGCTCGCTCTATCAGAACTGGCTCCTGGAAATCGTCAAAAGGGCCGGCTTTCAATCGCCCAATGTTGACTCGGGCGAGGCCATCACCAAGCGTGGCATTTACCGCCGTGTCCCGTTTTCGGTCCGCGGCCGGGCCACGCTCGGCGAACTCACCCGGTTCTTGTACGATTTCTACCGGGCCGACCACTTGCACCAGATTCAGCGGCTGAACATTACTCCGGTGCCCAACTCCGAGTACCTCGACTTGGGGATTTCGATCGATGCCCTGATCCTGCCCGGCGCCGATCGCAAAGATCAGCTTAGCGCTGAGCGGTCGAACCGCTTGGCCTCGGAAGGGCTGGCCGATTACCAGCTCATCGCGCAGCGGAACCTGTTTGGCGATGGTGGCGCAAGTGCCTTCGACGACGCCGACTTCACCTTTCTGACCGCGATTCTCGATGTCGACGGTCAGCCCGAAGCCTGGTTCACGGTCCGCACCACCGGCGCCGTACTGAAACTGCACGTAGGGCAGCTTTTCGAAGTGGGCGACTTTCTCGGCACGGTCGCCAGCATCGAGGATCTGGATCTGATCGTCGAGTCGGACCAGGAGCGGTGGCTGCTCTCGCTGGGCGAGAATCTGAGCCAGGCCACGGCCCTGCCCCCTGAGTTCTAGCGCGGCCCTGGCGAGCGGGGCGGTTTGGCCGATCTGTTGGGCGGCGGCATTCGGTGCGGCCCCTCTCAATGCCGCGGAGCTGGCCTCGCTCCAGACGTCGCCGGATGCGCCTCTGGGGGAACCCAAACACCCCAGATTACGCACACACGGCGACCGGTAAAGTATTCTCAGTCCCCAATTGGAGATCCGGGCAGACTTTGCCGATCAATGCTGTCGGGCAATTCCCTCGACCCGCCCCGGGGTTGAGAGTGCGCCCCGATGGTCTCGCTCGCAGGGGGGCTCCTGCTGCCGAGTCCAGCTCGTCGTGCATTCGTCTTCTCAGAAAATCACCGCGCCCATTTCCAGGAGCCGCGCCGGTTGCCCCGCGCCGTCGACCTGGTTGGCCGCTTGTCTGGGCGCGCTCGTGGCCTGCGCCCTGACGCCGGCCCCCCGGGCGCGAGCCGCCGATGCACCGCAGCTGCTGGCCTACCCCTTGCGGCACGCGCAGGCAGCCGAGGTACAGAGCGTACTGGCCCAACTGCTGGGGCCCCTGGCGGCCCAGTCGCAGCTAACGGTCGATGCCCGGGCCAACCAGTTGCTCGTCGCCGGACCGGCCGCGGCGCACGAGCTGACCAAGCAATTGATCGAGACCTTGGACCAGCCCCAGCGAGGCTCGGTCGAGGCGGGACTGGTGCTGCGGGCCTACCCGCTCGGCGGTGGGCGTCTGGAGGAAGCCGCTGCCCGGCTTTCCGAGCAGCTTCGCCAGCTTGAGCCGCGGACGCGTGTTACCGCGGACCCTCGGAACGGGCAAATCCTGGTTTGGGCCCCGGCGGCCATCCACGACGAGGCCGCGACCCGGTTGCGGCTATTCGAGACGGCACCCGCCTTGCCCACGGTCGGCCCCCGCCCGGCCCCCCAGCTTCCCGAGGTGCGAGCGATACCGCTGGCGCACCTGCGCGTTGACCAACTCGAACCGGTGTTGCGGGAAATGTTCGGGCAGCGTCTCCGGCCGCTACCCGACGGCGCGGGCTCGACGGCCGCCTACCAACTGAGCTGCGGAGCCGCCGGCAACTTGCGGCTTGTTTTCGAGGCCCGCACGGGGCAAGTGATTCTGCAGGGGCCGCCCAAACTGGTCAGCCAGTTTCAGCAAGTGGTGGCGGCCCTGGACCACCCTCGGGGTGGCGAAGGCGAGGTAATTCGGGTCCTGCCGTTGGGCCAGGCCGATTTGTCGAAGGTGCGCCAGGCGGTGGAAGCCTATCGCGGGGCCGCGCCGGCCGGGGCACCCCCCGCGGGAGCCGGCGCCCAGCGGGGGCCTTCCGACCAGGTTCGGCCCGCCGCCTTTGCGGGGCCCATCGAGCGGCGCGGGCCCGCCGTGCGCCGGCTGCCCCTGCATGTGGCCCAGCAAACCGAGGTCGACGCGGGCCCCACCGTCGAAAGCGCGCCCGCATCGGGCCCCGAGGGGCTTCTCCCCGGAACCGACGACGAACTGCGACAGCGGCTGCGCGAGCTGGGAACCGACGTCGAGGTTGAAGCCTTGCCCGAGCTGGACGTGATCATCCTCCGCGGCAACCAGCGCGACGTGGACGAAGTGGTTCGCATCGTTGAAGAAATCGAGCGGCTCAGCGCCGAGGCCGAGCCCACGATCGAAGTGATTGCGCTCGCGCATGTGGGGAGCGAGAAACTGGCCACGCTGGTGCGCGGCGTTCAACTCGACCTGATCGGCACCCGGCAGGGCATTTGCACGATCACGGCCCTGGTCAAACCCAACGCCGTGCTGCTGATCGGCTGGGGCGAGGCCCTGGGGGCGATGCGCGAATTGGTGCAGAAGCTCGATCAGCCGGCCGATGCTCAGAGCGAGCTGCGGGTGTTTCGCCTGAAATACGCATCGGCCGAGGCAACGGCCAAGACGGTGACCGAATTCTTCGCGCGGCGCACCGGCCTGGGGGCCAAGGTGCTGGTGGTGGCCGATCCGCGAACCAATTCACTGCTGGTCCAAGCCGATCCGAGCGACCTGGCCGAGGTGGAGCTGCTGCTGGCCAGGCTCGACACCTCGCGCGGCGCGGCGGCCAACGAGCTGCGCGTTTTTAAGCTGAAAAACACCCTGGCCGCCGACTTGGGCCCGGTGTTGCAAGCAGCCATTAGCGGAACGGGCCCGGCGGCTGCGGGCCAGGGGGGCGCCGCAGCCACGGCCCGTTCCGCGGTGCTCAAGTTCCTGACCATCGACGCCCAGGGTCAAAAGGTGCTCGAGTCGGGCATTCTCGGCGATATTCGCATTACGCCCGATCCTCGCACGAACTCGCTGCTGATTTCGGCCCCGGCCGAGACGATCGAGCTGCTGGCGGCGCTGGTCGAGCAGCTCGACGCGATTCCGGCCGCGGTGGCCCAGATCAAGGTGTTCACCATCATCAACGGCGATGCGGCCTCGCTGGTCGAAATGCTCCGCAACCTGTTGGAGAACCGCACCGCGGGGCTTGGCCCGCAGTTGGCTGGCGCCGAAGGGGAAGACTCGCTGGCGCCGCTAAGGTTCTCGGTCGATTTGCGCACCAACTCGATTATCGCCACCGGCGCGGCCGGCGAGCTGAACATCGTCGAGGCGATCCTGCTCCGACTCGACCAGAGCGATGCCCAGGAGCGGCAGACCGCCGTTTACCGGCTGAAAAACGCCCCGGCCACGAATGTGGCCGATTCGATCTCCCAGTTCGTCGAGGGGCAGCGGCGCTTGCAGCAAACCCAGGCCCAGGCGGGGCTGACCAACACCTTCCGCCGGGTCGAGAGCGAGATCGTGGTGGTCAGCGAGGTGGTTTCCAACAGCCTGATTATCAGCGCTACGCCGCGTTACTTCGACCAGATCATGCGGATGGTCGAGCAGCTCGACGCCGAGCCGGCCCAAGTGCTGATTCAGCTTCTGATCGCCGAAATCCAGCTCAACAAAACCGACGAGTTCGGCGTGGAGTTGGGGCTGCAGGACTCGCTGCTGTTCGACCGCGGAATCCTTGGCGGCACGATTCAGTCCACTATCGACGGCGCCGGCAACATAATCAACCAGACCACCCAACCTACGGTGAACGCGCCTGGATACAACTTCAACAACCAAGCACTGGGGAATTCCGCCTCACCCAGGGCATACCAGAATTCCGACAAGGTCGGCGGCCAGGGACTGTCCAGCTTTTCGCTGGGGCGCACCAACAGCGACTTGAACTTCGGCGGCCTGGTGCTCTCGGCTTCGAGCGAAAGCGTGAGCGTGCTGCTGCGGGCCCTGAAAGAACGGCGCCGGTTGGATGTACTGAGCCGCCCCCAAGTGATGACGCTCGACAATCAGCCGGCCTACGTACAGGTGGGGCAGCGGGTTCCCCGAGTGATCAATACCCAGCTTTCGCAATTCGGCTCGGTCAACGCGATCGACCTGTACAACATCGGCCTGATTCTGCTAGTCACTCCGCGGATCAGCCCCGACGGGCTGGTGGTGATGGAGATCGATACCGAGCGCTCGTCGATCGACAACAGCCAGCCGCCGGTGGTCATCGGCATCTCGCAAAACGGAACTCCGCTCACCCAGCCGATCTTCCGCACGACCACGGCCCGCACCACGGTCAGCGCTGCCGACGGCCAAACGCTGATCCTGGGAGGGCTCTTGACCAACGAAACCTTCAAGCAGACCCGCCGGGTGCCCGTGCTTTCGAACATTCCCGTGCTGGGGGGAATTTTCCGCTACGACCTGACCCGCAATAGCCGCTCGGAGCTCCTGATCATCCTCACGCCCCACGTGGTTCGCTCCGAGGCCGACGCCGACCGGCTGAAACAGATCGAAGCCAACCGCATCAGCTGGTGCCTGGCCGACGTGCAGCGCTTGCACGGCGAGTGCGGAATCTGTCAGCGGGGCGACTGCGAACACATGATGGTCCCCACCGAGGTGATTTATCCGGACATCGATCCCCGCGGCGAGGGGATCGAGTTCGAGGAGATTCCCGACGACGGCCCCAGCGGTCCCATGTTGGGTCAGCCCGAAGGGGACGATGAGGGGCCAGCGACGGAATCGCTGCCCGAGCCGTCGGCGGGCGCCGGGGCGCTTCCCAGCCCGGTTCCGCCCGCGCCGCGATCGGCGCGCCTCGAGCGGCGTGCGCCTGAGCCCCCGAGCGGTACGACGACCGATCCGGCCGGGGCGCCGAAACGAGCCCGGCCCGGGCCGGCGGCTCCCGTGCTGAGGCCCGTGCCGACCGCCGGAACGTCGCCACCCCCGGGCACCGCGCCGCATTCCGGCCTGGGGATCCCGCCGGAAACGGTTCCGGCGGCAGGCCCCCTGCCCGCCGGACAAGCGAGCCCGGTCGCGGCGGTGGGCTACCAGGCGGCCCCGCCCGGGCCACCCAGGTAGTAGCCGTGCACCAAACGCATGTTGAAAGAACCTAAGCGAAAGCTCGTCACCCACTGGGTCGCTGGCAGCCAACTGGCAGAGGAAAGGTTCGGACCGTGAACTCCAGGGCCACCCTTACCCGCCCCGTGGCAATCGCCGTGCGAATCGCGGCGATCGTGGTTTGGGGTTGCGCCGCGTTGGCAAGCCTGCCGACCGTACACTTCGCCGGGGCGGCCGAACCGAGCCGTAGCGGGTGGGTATCCAGTTGGACGAGCCCCTGGAACCGGGTGCAAGCTCCCCAGATTCTTACCGCCGTTTGGACCGATACCGTGCTCAACCAGCCGGGGCGCGAGGGGGTGCGCGGATTCGGCGGCCGGCTGATGTTCTATGTCGAGGAAGGGGCCCGGCCGGTTCGGGTCGAAGGCCGGCTGATCGTCTACGCCTTTGAGGAGGACGGCGACCAAGGCGGAGATCACATCCCCGATCGTCGCTACGTTTTCACGCCCCAGCAATTCGCCAAGCACTACAGCAAGTCGGAACTAGGGCACTCGTACAGCGTTTGGCTGCCTTGGGAAACGGTCGGCGGGCCACCGCTGAAGGTCACGCTCGTGGCCCGCTTCGAACCCAACGGCGGGACAGTGGTGGTTTCGGAACTAGCCCGACAAATACTACCGGGCATCGTATCGGGGGAAGGGGAGCGACTGGCCGAAAGCCGCCCCGCCGGGCCGGGGGGCCCCGGCGTGCGGCGGCCGGCCGGTTTCGCTCAAGACGCAACCGGGCCCGATGGCCGGCTGTTGAGCGCCGAGCTGCCCAGCCAGCGACCGCGAATGACCACCACCACGATCGACCTGGCCCTGCCCACGCAGCGTGGCCCTGCCCCACCGGTGCCGCGCCTGCCCACTGCGGGGCCGCAAGCTGGTGGGGTGGCCCCGGGCTTGGCGACTCCGCCGAGCAGCGATCCGAACTGGGTGCTCCCTGGCGGAATGCCTCCGGGAGCGGGGGCCGCGACGGCTCCGGCCCACTGGCCGCCTGCCGCGGGAGCCGGAAGCGCCTGGCCGGCGCCGGCTCAGTTCTCGGCGCCACCGTCAACCAGCGCTCAACCCGTTCCCACCACCGGATCGCCCATCGGGGGAAGCTGGTCCGCCGGCCCGGTAGCGCCCACGGCGTACTGGGGGGCAACGCATCCTGGGGGACCGCGCGTTGCCGGCCAGGCAAATCCAGCTCCGTCTGGATCGGCCCCGCTGACGGCCGAGCAGGTCGCGGCGATCGTGCGCCAGGTAATGGCCGAACAGGCCACCGCGGCGCCCGCGGCTACGGTGCCGCCACCGTCAGTTGGTTCTCGACCGTGGACACCCCGGGCTCGAACTGGACCAATAGCTGTGCCAAGGTCTTTGAGTGAGCGTCTGGGACCTGGCCCCGCAGCGTGGCCTTCCGATCCACAACCGTCACCTGCACCGGCACCCCCAGGCTTTCCTGCAGCCGCTCGGCCAGCCGCCGGTTGGTAAGCTCGACCTGGGCGGGGAGGGGCGTCGAGGAGAACCCGAGTCGCAGCCGGGGCGGGTACAGCCGATGGCGGCTATCGGCCGGCGGGGGCGGGGGCGCTCGATTCACATTGCTGCGGTTGGGCAGCACCAGGGTGGGTAGCGTTGAGGCAATTGTGCCCGTCAGGGCACCGCCGCTGCCGACGAACCGGCCCAGATCTGCCGCGTCGGAACCAACGAAGGAGTCGCGCCCGCGGTTCTCCAGAAGCATCTGGCCCGCCGCGGCCAGAAAGCTCGGCTCGGTGACCCCTCCGCCCTCGCCCGAGCGCACACTGGTCGCGGGGTTGGCGCCTCCCGCGGGGAGGGTGCCGCCCGGACCGTTGTGCGGCGTCAAGGGGCCGGTCAGGTCGCGGGGGCCGAACAACTGGGCTTGGGCCGGGCAACTCGTGGCCAGCAGCAGGCTCGCGGAAACCAGGACCAGCCGGGCGAAACCCACCACCTGGCGTCTGCCAGGCGAAGCGATTCGCTGCAAGAAGGTCGCAAGCGGGGTCGGCATCGGCTCAGCTCCAGGCAGGCGGCACAGTTCTCGAAACAGCACCAGACGCAAGCGCTATCGCGACCGGACCGAGGTAGCCGGCCGCCAACGGGCCCTCGTTGCTCGATTATAGCTCGCAAACCGATCGCGCGGGCCGCCGCGTTCCCCGCCCGGACCCTTCCCGCACGGTTCAAAACGCGCGCAGCGGGCTATTCCAAGAAGCGGTGATAACGCCCCATCCAATAGGGCAGCAGGATGAAGGTACCGTCATCGCGCTGATTGCCGCTGCCGCCGCCGTCGAGCGAGTAGGGGTCGCCGTTCCACTTCATCACCCGCCGCTGGCTGATCGGCAGCACGGTGAGCGCGCGGGCTTCGTCGAAACGGTTCCGCATAATCGGGCCCAGGTCGCGGCGGCCGCTGTTTTCGACTCGCCAATTCAAGGTATCGATCGGCACGTCGCGAAAATACTCCAGGCAAGCGTCGGCATCGTAATCTTGCGGGTCGACCAGCGGCTGGTCGGGCCGTTTGGCAGGATCGGTCCAGCGATCGGCCTGCACCCCCGCTGCGTAGATGTAGTTAAACAGCGGCGAACGCTCCGGACGCTCGATTTGCCAGGACCGGTTCAAACTGGCCCGGTAAATCGTGCGCAGGTACGGATCGCGTTCGTAGCGCAGGAGCGGGTAATACACGCTGAAGGCCAGTTCATCGTCGCTGTGGTTCACCGCGCTGGCAGGCCAGAGAATTTTCTGTTCGACCGTGTTGATCGCGTAGGCGTGTTTTTCGTTGAGCTCGCGGGCCGCCTCGGCGTAGCGGGCATGGCCGGTCAGGTGATGGGCCACCTTCAGGTGCGAGAGTAGCTCAAGCGAATTCAGCCCCCGGTCGACCAGCCAACTCAGGTCGTGGTTCAAACGCTCGGGGGCGAACACGCCCCAGGTGGTCGGTTTGCCCGAGGGGCCCACGTAGTACCAGCCGTGCTCCATGAGGTGGTCGGTGATTCGCTCGACATAGGGCCGAATCTCGGCCTTCTGCTCGGGCGTGGCGGCCAGATCGTAGTAAACGCTGTAGGCCAGGTAATGGCCGTCCAATTCGTCGCTCGAAGTGTCGCCCTTCCACCACCACTTGCCGTCGGCCGAACGGTGCCACTCACCACCGTAGCGCTGGGGGTCGTCGTCGATCGGCACCACGCTGCGGGCGGCGAAACCCGGAATACCGGTGATTCGCTCGAGAAACATCAGGGCCTGGAGCGACTCCCAGGCGTTCTGCCGGGCCGCTTCGTCGCCGGTGGTCCCGAAGCGAAAGGCTTCGGCGGCCACGTAGAGGCTGGTCCACAGCCCGTCGTTATCGCTGGAGGGCTGAAAGTATCCCGCGTCGATCCGGCCGGGCTCTTTCAAATCGATCTCACCCACCAGGCCCACGCGCACGTGCCAACGGCGCAGATTGGCCTCGACCTCGGCCATCTTGGCTTCGAGCGTGGTGGGCTGCTCGGCCAGGCGCACGGTGCCCTGGCCGGTTTTTACCCAGACCGCTCCCGCGGCATCCTGGGCCAAATCTTGGACCTGGTTGTCGGGCAACCAGCGGCGCGAATGAAATACCTGCCATCGCGGCGCGCCCGCGGCCAGGTACTGAAGGCCCCGCGCCGAGCCGACCCAGAGCGCACCGTTGTCGGCGCGAATTGCGACCGTCGGAGCATCGAAGGGCAGCGCGGGCTCGGCCCCCAGCAGCGCGGCCAGCTCGTCGGCCGAAAGCCGCTGGGCCGAGGACTTGGGCCAGGCCTCGGCCGCGGCGGGTTGAACCCCCCAGGCCAGATAGGTTTCGTCGACCACGCCCCCCAACAGCGCCCAACACAACAGGGAACCCAAGCTCACGTTGCACCTCCGAACAATCGTTGATATTCGCCGAAGAGCCGCTCCATGGTGGTTTCCCACACGCCGTCGTGGGTGGGATTATAGGCGGTAAAATTCACCAGCCGAACCAGGCCCCGCCCGGTTTCGTCGAAGTCGATAATGTTCAAGCAGGCGGGCTCCTGCTCCAACTGGCCAAAGCCATTCAGGCCCGCGCCGAGCACCTCGGTCAAAATCGCCCGGTTCACGCCGCCATGGGCCACGACCAACAGGTGGCGCCAATCGGGGTCGGCCACTACCTGGCGCAGCCAGGGAAGCACGCGGCCCAGAAACGCGCCAAACGTCTCGCCGCCCAGGAAACTTTGCTCGTGGGTAAGTCGGGCCGTGAAGGCCTGGACCACGATCGAGGCGATTTCCTCCGGGGGCATGCCTAGCACCTGGCCGGGCCGGATTTCCTCAATGGCGGGCACCACCTGGCGGGGCACCGAACGGTCGCCAAGCACCAGCGACGCGGTCTCATCGGTTCGCCGCAGCGGGCTGGTAACCACCCGATCGAGCGGCACCTGGGCCAAGAGCCGGCCCGCGGCCAGCGCCTGCTCGCGTCCCAGCGGGCTGAGCGGCACGGACCCCAAATCGGCGGGCCGCTCGTCGCGGGAGAAATAGCGCACGTCTCCGTGGCGCATCAGATACATCCGGCGGCGCTCAGGCATGCGGCAGGCTCGCTGGGGCGAACAGGCGGAAGGTCGGGCAGTCGGCGCGCCCCTTGTGGGCGGGGCGATCGGGCTCCTTAGTGTACACCCTGGCGGGCCAGGGGCCGACACCGCCCCGGACCTATTCCCCCCCAAAGATTTGGCTTTGGTCGCAACGCGACTTGGCCCCGGGGATGGGGCGCGCTACCATGCCGCTGGCGTTCTCGGTTCGGCGCAGGCGTATCTCACCATCTCACGTGGATCGGATCGGCATCGTGCTCAACGGGCTCGGCGGCTACGACTTGCTCTTGCCGCCGAAGATCGTGCTGGGTTGGGGCCGCCGCAACGAAGTGGGCCGGTTGGCCCGATCGCTGGGGCAGCGTGCCTTTCTGGTCACCGGCTCGCGCACCCTGGCCGATAACGGCGAAAATGCGCGACTGGCCTACACGCTCACCAAGGCCGGCCTTACCACGCGGCATTTGACCGAGATTCGCCGCGAGCCCACGCCCGACGACGTCGACCAGGCGCTCGACGCACTCCTTGCACACGATCCGCGACCCGGCGACCTGGTGATTGCACTCGGGGGCGGTTCGGCCTTGGACCTGGCTAAAGCCCTGGCCGCGCTGGCCCTGCAGGACCCGCCCTACGCCGTGCTCGATTACTTGGAAGGGGTGGGCACCGGCCGGCAACTCGTCGAGCCTGCGCTACCGGTGGTGGCGCTACCCACCACGGCGGGCACGGGAAGCGAGGCCACGAAAAACGCGGTCATCACCAGTTACGACCCCCCCTTTAAGAAAAGCCTGCGGGCCGACTCGATGTTGCCCCGGCTGGTGGTGGTCGACCCCGAGCTAACGGTTAGTAACCCCGCGGCGGTTACCATCCATTCGGGCATGGATGCGATCACTCAGCTCATTGAAAGCTATCTCACCCGTCGGGCACAGCCGCTCACGCGGGCTTGGATTCGACAGGCGCTACCCGGCGCGCTGGCGGCGCTGCCGCTGGCCGCCCGGCAGGCCGACCATCGGCCGGCGCGCGAGCACCTGGCTCACGCCGCGTTGGTATCGGGCATTTGCCTGGCGAATTCCGGGCTCGGGTTGGCCCACGGCGTGGCGGCGGCGCTGGGTTCGGTCGTGGGGGTTTCCCACGGCCTGGCCTGCGCCGTGATGTTGCCCTGGACGCTGGAGACCAACCGCGCAGCCTGCCGGCGCGAGCTGGCCGAGTTGGAAGCGGCCGTGACCGGCGAGCCCCCGGGTGACTGGGACCGTGGTGCCGAATCGTTTTTGGCCCGCATCGAACAACTGGCTCGCCAGCTTGGCGTGCCCGATCGACTGCGCGAATTGGGGGTCGAACCGGCACACCTGCCGGCGCTAGTGAGCGGATCGCAGGGGAACAGCTTAAGCGGCAATCCGGTGGAACTGAGCGAACCCCAACTGGCCGAACTGCTGGAGCGGATTCGATGATCCTGGTGGCTGGGCTCTCGCCCGCATGGCAGCAAACGATGATCTTCAACGGCTTCGCCACGGGCGGAGTGCGGAGGGCCGCGGAGGTAACCTGGTGCGCCTCGGGCAAGGTGCTGAACGTGGCCCGCGCCGTGGCGCAACTAGGGGGCGCCGCGCATGCCCTGACGGCCGTGGGGGGGTGGTCGGGCGAGGCGGCCCGGCGGCAGTTTGACGCCGAAGGTTGCGAAGCCTCTTGGGTCCAGACGAACACGCCCACGCGGGTTTGCACGACGCTACTCGATCTTGGCGGCAGCCCTACCACCGAACTGGTGGCAAACACCGGGCCGATCGCGCCCGAGGAGCTGGCCAGATTTCGGTCGCGGTTTGCTGAGCTCGTGCCCCGGGCCGCGGGGGTCGTGCTTACCGGAAGCTGGCCCCCCAACGTGCCGCCCACGTTTCCGGCCGAGCTGCTCCGAATGGTTCCCAGCGGCGTGCCGACCGTGCTCGATCTGCGGGGGCCCGAGCTGATCGCCGCCCTGCCGCTGGGGCCCACGCTGGTCAAACCCAACCGCGAAGAGTTGGCCGCCTCGGTTGGCCGTAGCTTGGATCGCGACGCCGAATTGTGGGAAGCGATGCTCGGGCTGGTGCGACAGGGCGCGGCCCACGTGCTGATTACAAACGGGGCCGCCGGGGCCTGGCTCGCTTCGGCCGAGGGCATTCGCGGCCTTGAACCACCGCGGATTACGGCCAGGAACCCGATCGGTAGCGGCGACAGCCTGGCCGCGGGCGCCATCGTGGGGCTGGCCCAAGGGGATTCGATGGAAAACGCGGCTCGATGGGGAATGGCCGCGGCCATTGAGAACGCATTGGGTTGGCTACCGGCCCGGTTCGACGCCGAGGCGGTCGCGCGCCGCGCGGCCCAACTGGCCTGGCGAACGCCGGCCTAGCAGGCCGGGGGAAACGCCCCACGAGAGGTTGACTCCCCCGGCGACCTCGACGCCGATCACTCCTCGTCGAGCGTTTCCAGCGTGAGCGCCATGACCACCGGCGCCGTTCGATCGGGCCCCTTGACTAGTTCAATCTGGGCAATGGGTTCAGCGCGCCCTGGCTTGATCGACAAGTAGCGCAACTGGTGCGATCCAAGCTGAAAGGCCAGCTTCGAGCCGGGTACCTCGATCACACGGATGTAATCGGCCAGGTGCTCGCCATTGCGCAGCGGGTGATCTTCCTGGTCGCCCGAGGCGTAGTGCAAACGCACGACCAGCGAAACGCTGCCCTGCTGGCCCAGCGGGAACCCCCACCCGCTGACGCCACCCAAGAGGTGAATCGCCCGGGCCGGGAGCCCGCAGGCAACCATCACGCTTTTGGGCATCTGGCGGGAAACGGCGCCCTCGGGGCCATACAGCAAAACTGCATTGGGAACCTTGCCCCCTTGGGGATCGAGCAGCTGGAACGGCACCTCGCCCACGGTGTGCGCGCCCCAGCGATCGAAGACCAGGGTTTCTCCCAGGTTCTCGCGGGCATAGAACATGCCGCGGTCGCTGGCCACGGTGGCCGCACCGGAAAGCCGTAGCGGCAGGTACCTGCCCCGGGCGGCGAGAAACTCCAATAGGTCGACCAGTTCGGTCGCGGGGAGCTTCTCAAAACCTTCGGGCATGACCGATTTGTTCGAGGCGGTGAGCGACTCGATCTGTTCGCGAAGCACCACCTGGCGCTGGGCCTGGCTGTCGAGCACCTCGACCGAAGTTTGATTCTCGCTGAGCAGCAGGCCCGTCAGCACGCGGCCATCGACCGTTTCAACCAGGTACTGGCGAAAGTTCCCCTCGACCGACCGGTTCGGGTCGAGCACGTCGGCCAGTATTTCGCGGCGCGAGCGCAGGGCAATTCCAGTCAGGTCGGGGCCGATCGCCACCCCCAAATCGCCATGGCGGTGGCACTTGCCGCACTGTTTCTCGAACACCGCCCGGCCGGCCGCCACGTCGCCGCGCCGGTCGGCCAAGGAGAGCATCTCGTCGAGCACCGCCTGGCGATCGGTGCTGGCCAGGATTCCGCTCTGCATCATCAATTTGCGGGCACGCGCGGCCAACTCCGGTTTGGGGTGATTGACCAGTTGCTGAATCTGCTCCACGCCCAACTCGCTGCGCGACAAATCGCCGCGCTCGAGCGCCGCCAGAAGCGCCACGGTCCAAGTGGGTCGGGTGAGCAAGAGCGCCACCGCCGAGCGGCGCAGCGTAGGCGTGAGTGCCGGCCAATGGGCCAGCACCTGGCTAGCAACGGCCGGTGAAGTGCTCTGGCCCAGGCTCGCCAGAATCTGTTGGCTCAGCTCGAGCGGCGTTTGCGGGACAATGACAGCGATTAAATCCGAGATTTCGGCGGGCGAGGGATCGAGTTCCGCAAGCGAGTCGACCGCCGCCAGCCGCTGGTCGAGCGGTATCTGGCTCGCCTTCGCGCTCGCGAGCAACTCACCTCGCATCCGCTTCAGTTGCACGGCAAATTCATCGCCCAGATTCCAACGGTTGGCCAATCGCGTAAGCGCCAGACGTCCCTCGCTCGTCAAAGTTTGAAGCTGGTCGGCCCAGGGCGGCAGCTTGAGCTCGTTCAGGTCCGCCGGGCGCTCGTGTTGCCAGCCCGCGTCGAGGCCCATCCAAAACGCGGACGCCACTTGGCCGTCGGCCTGCGCCGCCCCGGAGGCCAAGGCCGTGCCCAGCCGGTCGGGCCGGCCCCGCGCCCAGTGCTCGGCAACCACGCGCACCGTGTCGGTCAACAGCGGCGTGGCCGAGCCGGAACGTTCCAAGGCCGTCAGCAGAAACTCATGATCGTGCCGCGCGGCGGCGGCGACGAGCGCTTGGGGAATCCAAGGATCGGCCGCGTTGCTCGCTTCCAGCGCGGCCGCCACGATGGCCCGGGCCGCGTACTCGGCGGCCGGCATTTCCGCCATGGTCAACAGCGCCGCCAAGCGCACACCCAGGTCCGGGTCGCTCAGCCGACTGCCGGAAAGCAACGACGACAGTTCGCGGATTTCCCGAGGCATCGTGGCCAGCGCCGCCCGCCGAACCGCCGGCGCCGGGTGACCCTGGGCTGCCCGGAGCACATCGCCCACCTCGGGAGCGGTTGCCGAGAGCGATCCCAAGGTCCACACGGCATGGGCCAACTGCGGGTCGTCGGGCCGCTTCTCGGGCAGTCGCTGGGCAATGAGCTCGAGCAACCGCTGGCTCAATTCGGGCGCATTTTGTTCCAACAACAATCGCTGCGCGGTGAGGCGCCAGAATAGGTTGTCGTTGCCCAGCGCGTCGAGCAGCGCGGCGGTATCCGCCCCGGCCAGGCTAACGGGCGCAGGCGACTGTTTGATCGCGGGGGCAGCGGGGGCAGAATCGGCTTCGGGGCTGCCCGCCAAAGCATCGCCCGCGCCGCTGCAAACGATGCGATAAATTCGCCCGTGCGTTCGATCGCGCTCGGGCGTAACGTAGGCGTTTCCCGGGCCGGTCTCGTAGCCCGGGGGGGTGGGATTATGGCGGACGATGAAGTTGTACCAATCCAGCCACCAAACCGCGCCATCGGGACCCACCGTGGCTTGAATCGGGGCCGTCCAGGGATCGGTGCTGGCCAACAGATTGAAGCCGTCGCGAGCCACGAACCCGCTGCCTCGCGGCACGAGCCAGTCGATGTGAATCAGGTGGCCGGTCGGCTCACAGACCAGGGCCGCGCGGTTGCGATACTCGGCCGGAAACGCCCCGGCAGTGACCAACTCGTGGCCCGAGGCCGCGGTGTAGCCGCCATGGTGGTCGACCTGTCGCAGGTCGGCCGAGATGTGGTGAAACCGCTTATGGTCCTCGATGCCGGCGCTGCCCACGCCGTGCCAACCGCGGACGGATTCGTAGTAGCGATTGGGTATGGCCAGGTGAACGCTGTGCTGGTTGTTGGCCGTCGAGGCGAATACGTCGCCCGATTCGCTGAACCCCAGCCCCCAGGTGTTGTTCGAGGTGGGGGTGAGCACTTCCATCGCCGAACCATCGGGCCGGAAGCGAAAGATCGACTGTTTCATCGACACCTGCTGGTCGCCGATGCGGACCGCGGCGCCGCTGTAGCCGATCGTGGCCCAGACCCAGCCGTCGAAACCCCAGTGCAGGTTGCTGTGCACGGCATGGGTATCGAAGCGATTGAAACCGGTGTAGAGCACCTGCCGCCGGTCGGCCCGGTCGTCGCCGTCGGTATCTTCGAGAAAGAGAATGTCGGGGGCTCGGGCCACGATCACGCCGCGCCCATAGCGCAACAGCCCGGTGGGGATGTTCAGCCCCTCGGCGAATACGGTGAATTTGTCGGCCCGGCCGTCGCCGTCGGTGTCTTCGCAAATCTTGATTCGGTCGTGGCCCCCATCGGGGTCGAGCAAGGTGTTGGGGTAATCGGTGCTTTCGATAATCCAGGCTCGGCCGCGCTCGTCAAAAGCCATGGCCAGCGGCTTGACCACGTCGGGCTCGGCGGCAAATAGCTCGACGCGAAACCCCTCGGGCAGATGCATCCGCGCCAGCGACTGTTCGGCGGAGAGCGGCTCGACGACCGGCGCCTGGTAGGGCGCCGGGCCATCGATTTCGGCAGCCTGCTCGGCATCGCCCAGCCGGCCTGCCGCCCAGCGCAGCGATTGCCGCACGAGTTGCTGAAAACCAGGGTGCTGCCAGGTGCGCTGATCGTGCCCCAGGGCGGTGTACACGACTCGGCCCTGACCTTCGCGCCGCACCCAGGTGTAGGGCTCGTACCCCCCCTGCTCCGGCCGGCACATCAGCACCCGACGGTCGGAGGAGAGCTGATCGTGGACATAGGTTTCATCCCAGCTTTCCAGCGAGGTCAGGCCCGCCATGAGCGGATGCTGGGCGTCGACAATCCGAGCGCGAAACACCTCGGCGCCGTGATGATGAAAGCGACCGCCCACGAGGCGCGTGTAGGCATCGCTGGCCCGAAAACAGTGCGAGGCGCAGTGCACCGCGACCAGGCCCCGCCCGCCGCGCACAAACTCGAGCAGGGCGCCTTCCTCGGCAGCGGACAGGTCACCATCGTCTTTGTAAATCAGCAGTACGTCGCTGGCTCGGAGCCTGCCGTCGGTCAGGGCGGCCAAATCCTCGGTGTACTGGCAAACGATCTCGCTTCCCGCCAGCCCCTGTTGGAACAATTCGAGCATTTCGCTCGGCCGATGGCTGCCGCTGGAGCCGCCGATCGCCAGCACGCGAAGGGGCGCGTCGTCGGCCGCCAGTGGGCCGGCTAGGGCCAGAACCACCAGGCCGGCGAGCGGCAGCGCTCGCCCGGGTTGCATCCTCACTTGCGGCATCTCCCCACCCAAAAAAAATGGCTGGCCGTCGGTCGATCGCGACGCACCCTCGAGAACCGCACGCCGCGCGCCTTCGGCCTGAAACCGGCTAGATGATAACCGGCCCAACGGACTCCCGCACCCGTGGAAGCACCTGGCGCGCGGCCCAGGCATCGGGTGGATCCGAGCGCAAGGGGGGCAGCGTTTGACGGGCCCGGCGGCCATCCGTTAAGGTTCCCCGCGGGTTTCGGCCCGGCGTCCGCCACACCTGGCCGGCCAGGATTCTTTGTTCCGCTGCTGGAAGCTGTCGATGTCGTTTCTCACATTCGTACTGAAGAACCTGTTTCGTCGCCGGGTGCGCACGGTGCTGACCCTGGTGGGGGTGTCGCTGGCGGTGGGGGCCGTGGTGGCCCTGGTCGGGGTTTCCAACGGCCTGGAGAGCGCCTTTCTCGACCTGTACGACCGCCGCGGGGTGGACCTGGTGGTGGTCAAAGCGGGCGTCACCGAGCGGCTCACCAGCGCGCTGGATGAACGCCTGGGAGAAAAAATCGCCCAGGTACCCGGCGTGCGCGACGTGGCCTGGGGCCTGATGGATGTCGTCTCGTTTCAAGATCTGGACCTGTTCGCCGTGGTCGTCCAGGGTTGGCCCGACGACACGTTCATGCTCCAGGATTTGAAGCTGCTCGAGGGCCGCTCGCTCAGGCCGGGGGACGGCCGGGTGGTGATGTTGGGGAAGATTCTGGCCAAGAACATGGGTAAGAAGTTGGGAGACCAGGTCGAAATCATCGAAGACGAACCGTTCGAGGTCATCGGCATCTTCGAAAGCTTCAGCGTTTACGAAAATGGGTCCATGATCGTACCGCTCGGCGAGTTGCAGAAGTTGATGGACCGCCCCGGCCAGGTGACGGGGTTCAACGTGATCGCCGACGACTCGCAAGATCGCGCCGCGGTCGAGCGGCTCGCGGCCGAGATCAAGAAGCTGAGCCCCGGCCTGGAGCCGATGATGACCAACGACTTCGTCACTTCGAGCTCGCAGCTCAACGTGGTACGGAGCATGGCCTGGCTCACCTCGGCCATCGCCCTGGTGATCGGCACGGTGGGCATGCTCAACACCATGGTCATGTCGGTCTTCGAGCGAACCCAGGAAATCGGCATTCTCCGGGCCATTGGCTGGCGGCGCGGGCGGGTGGTGTCGATGGTGCTGGCCGAGTCGCTGCTGATGAGCGTGGCGGGGGCCGTGATCGGAACCATTGCCGCGACGGTCGTCACCCGGCTCTTGCGCGAATTGCCGCAGGCGGCCGGCATGGTCGCGGGCCAGTTCGATCCGCAAGTGGCGGGCCAGGGCTTTCTGATCGCCTTGGTCGTGGGCCTGGTGGGCGGACTGTATCCCGCCTGGCGGGCCGCGCAACTGCTGCCCACGGAGGCCCTGCGCCATGATTGAGGCGGCTCGGCCAACCCCCATTCTCAGCGTCGAGAACGTATCGAAACACTACCCCGACGGCAACGTGACGGCGCTCGACCGGGTGAGCCTGGCGGTGTACCCAGGCGACTACCTTGCGATCGTCGGCACCAGCGGCAGCGGTAAATCCACCTTGCTCAACCTGCTCGGCGCGCTGGATGAGCCCAGTAGCGGACAGGTGCTATTCACCGGCAAACCGCTGGGCGAGTGGGGAAGCCTCGACCGCTTTCGTTCTCAGCAAATCGGGTTCGTTTTCCAGTCGTTTTTTCTTCTGCCCGTGCTCACTGCGCTGGAGAACGTGCAGGTGCCCATGTTCGAGGCCGACTACAGCATCGCCCAGCGCAAGGAGCGGGCCCATCAGCTCTTGGCGCTGGTGGAAATGGACCACCGGGCCGATCACCTGCCCCGCCAGCTTTCGGTGGGCGAGCGCCAGCGGGTAGCCATTGCCCGGGCGCTGGCCAACGACCCGCCGATTGTGCTGGCCGACGAGCCGACCGGCAATCTCGACAGCCGCACCGGACATGCCATTTTCGACCTGCTCGACCGGCTGCATCGCGAGCGGGGCAAGACCATCGTGCTGATTACCCACGACCCGCAGTTGGCGGAGCGGGCGGCCCGGGTCGTGCGCATTCGCGATGGCCGGCTCGATGTCGAGCGTTAGCTGGCGGCCGATCGCCCCGGCAACCCGGGCGGGGAAAGCGGCCCGCCAAGCGCCCTGGCGCTAGGGCGCCGTGGGTTGGCGGCGCACACGCTGGCCGCGCTCTTCGGGCGAGCCCTGGAAGTCGCTCACGAGCTCGTCGAGCATGATAATCTCGACACGCGAGTTGTCTTTGAGCAGCGCCGGGTCGTCGGCCACCTGGCTCGGCTCGTTCTCGCCCGCGACGGAAAGACGGAAGCGCTTGGGATCGATGCCCAGCTTGGCCAGTTCTTCCATCACGCGGTGGCTGCGGTGGTAGGCCAACTCCCAGCGATCGCGGAAGGGGCCCTGAATGGGGCGGGCCGTGGTGTGGCCGCGAATTTCGATTTTCTGAGGTTTCCCCCCCAGCGAGTTGGCAATCGTAGGAATTTGCTCGAGTTCCTTGGGCGAAAGCTCCGCCGAGAACTCTTCGAAAAACACCACGCCCCCCACCGTGGCATGCTGGCCGCGGGGTAAGCTGCGCATGCGGGCGTTGGTACCCTGCGCGCTTTCGTTGGTCATGCCCGAGGCACTGTCTTTCTTGACCGGTTTGCCACCGCTGGGGCTCTTCGATTGCGTAGCCGAGCCATGCGTAAGATTCCAGCCAGGTGTGTTGCCGGCGGCCTCGTAGCGGCCGAACTGGCGCTGCAGGGCGCTGAGGGCCGACTTGACCTTCTTGTCGGTTTTGATCTCGCTCATCGAAACCAGCATGATGAAAAAGGTGAGCAGCAGCGACATCATGTCGCCGAAGGTGACGACCCATTCGGGTACGCCCGGGGGTGGATCGGTTTCCACGGCCATGGGCTAAGCCGCCTTTTCCTGGGATCCCGCTCGCAGCTTGGGCGAGAGGTAGGAGTTGAGTTTCTGTTCGATCACCCGGGGGTTCTCGCCCGACTGGATCCCCAAGATGCCCACCAGGATGACCTCCATGGCCTCGATCTCGATCTTGTTGTAGTAACCCAGCTTTTCGGCGAAGGGGAGCGTGAGCAGATTTGAGAGGATGGCCCCGTACAGGGTAGTGATCAGGGCCACGGCCATGCCCGGGCCGATGGCGTCGGGGTCGGACATGTTGCCGAGCATGATGATCAGCCCCAGCAGGGTGCCGATCATGCCGAAGGCCGGGGCGAATCGCCCCAACGCGTCGATCACGGCCTTGCCATCTTTGTGCCGGCTGTTGGTGGCATCCATCTCGCAACGCAGGATCGACTCGATCACCTCGGGCTGGGTGCCGTCGACCGCCATTTGAATGCCCACCGCGATGAACGGGTTGTCGATCTCTTCCAGCTTGGCTTCCAACGCCAGGAGGCCGTCGCGGCGGGCGGTTTCGGCCAGGCGGACCAGCGTTTCGATCAGTTCGGGAACATTGGGGGCCTTGTTGAAAAAGGCCTTGAGCATCACCTTGGGAAAGCCCATCACGTTTTTGAGCGGGTACGACATGAGCATGGCCGAGACGGCGCCGCCGAACACGCAGACCATCGATGCCGTGTCGTAAAAAACCGTGAAGCTGGAGCCGGCGGCGATTACCGAGTAGCCCAGCGCCACCACGCCCATTAGAATTCCGACCAGGGATGCGATTTCCATTGCCGCTCTACCCTTGCCCCCAGGGGCGCTAGATCAAAGTCGCTCAGCCGGCCACGCGGTGAACTTCGGCCGGCACGGCGGGCCAGAGATGCTTGCCGCGCTGATAGTCCACGGTCCGCTGGAGCACCACTTCCATCGGTTCGCGCACCACCAGCCGTTCGCCGCCAACCAGCGTAATAAACGTGTCGGGGCGCTCTTCCACGGTGCGGATCAGCTCGGCGTTAAGCACAAAGGGCTCTCCGCCAAGCCGGGTCAATCGAATCATCGAAATCCCTCCGCCCGGCCCATGGCAGCACACCTCCGGGCCAGGCTTGTCACCACTCGACTAACGACGCAGATTGAGCAACTCGTCGAGCAACTGCTGCGCGGCCGTAATCACCCGGGTGTTTCCACGGTACTGGGTCGAGGCCAGGATCAGATCGATCAGGTTCTTACTCAGATCGGTATTGGACAATTCGACCGCCCCGGCGATCAGGCTGCCGATGCCCTGCTCACCCGGGTTGCCTTCGACCGGCAAACCCGAGTTCACGCCCGGACCAAACGCGTTTTCACCCTGCTGAACCAGACCGCCCGGGTTGGCGAAGCGGGCCAGGCGAATTTGTCCCAGGTCGCGCTGGGCACCGTTGTCGAACACGCCGCGGATTTTGCCATCCTCGCCCACGATAAAGCTGGTGAGCTGACCTGGCGGAAAGCCGTCGGTTCGCGGCGCCGAGAGGGTGTTGCGGTCGGTCGCCAGGCCGGTCACCTGGCTGAAATCGAGTTGCACGTTCAGCGGGCTCGTGGCCGGAAAACCCTCGCGAAAGATCGAAACCTGTAGGTTGTCGCTTTGCTCGGTCGAGAGCCGGCCCGAACCGTCGAAGCGAACCAACCCGGTACCGACGTTGATCTGGTTGGTTCCCGAGAGACTGTTGTCGGCCGAGTCGGCGTACCAGCGGTAAACCGTTTCGGTCGAAGAGCGGCTTTCGAGCACCACGCTCAGGCGAACGCTGAGTTTCTGACCGAGCGAGTCCACCACTTGAAAGGTGGTTAGCGCCCCGGCCCCCTCGCCGGATTGCACCGAGCTGAACCCCAGATCGACATTGCCGACAACGGTCTGGTTGAAGCTATCGTTGGGAATCTGCACGGCCGTGTAACTGCCGTTGTTGCTCACCACGCGGAGCCGGCCATTGGCCACCCCCACGCCCGGCGGCAAGCTGGTCGGCGTATCGCTGGGCACGTCGCTCGTGGTAACCAAGCCCAGCGACTCGTTCATGAAGGTGATCAGGTCCTGGACCGTGCTCGTGCTGGCCACTTCGAACGATTTGGTGGCCACCAGCGGCTTGGAGGTTCCGGTACCCTTGCGGGCCTGAAAGTTCAGGTCGCCCACTTCGAACATATTCGTATAGGTGCCGTCGGTCTGGCGGCGGAGCACGTCGGTAAGCAGCGTGTTGGCGTTGATCGCCGGACCATCGAGATCGAGGGCTTTGTTCCCGGTAATCGCTGAGTCTTGCGCCGAATCGGTGAAGGTCTGATTGGCAAGGTTGTTGGGAATCTCGGCGATCAGCCGGAAATCGTTGGGAAAGCCGACCCGGTTGCGATAGATTCGCCGCCCGACCCACTGCCCCGAAGTGTCGACCGGTAAATCGGACAACTGCACGCGGGCCCCGTTCACATTCGGCTGGCTGTCGGCCGCGATGGGCCGGCTCTCGGTGCCGTTGGGCGTGGCCAGCCCGCCCCCCAGCGTGTCGGTATAAGTGACGTAGTAGGTGTACTGCCCCAGCAGCGTGCTGGTATCAAGCGTGGCCCCCGCGGCGCCGGTCGCCGCGTTGTCGGTGAAGCTGGTCGTGGTGTTGTCCGGGATCGTGGCCAGCAGCTTGAAGGTGGTTCCGCCGTTGTCGGTGCGATAGATGCGGCGCTGGGTATAGGTGCCGGCCGGCGCTGTCGGAAGACCGGTGAGCTGCACCGAATTCTGCCCCGCCCCCACGGTCACCGAAACCGCGGTCGTGGCCTGGCTCTCGGTGGCCGGCGTAATACCGTTGGAATCGACGAATACCACGCGGTACTCGTACACCTCGCCCGGATTCATGGCGCCGGCACCCGCCGCGCCTGTGGCCGCGACTGTGTTGGCCGGCACCGGCGCCGTACCGGCGTCGGGGGCGGTTTCCGGGGCCGAGAAAGAGGCGTCGCCGAGCACGGCGCTTTGCAGGATCTCGGCCTGGGAACCGATGTCGCCCGTGGGGGAAAGGTTGCCCGTCAGGGTCACTTCGGTGGTCGCCTGGGCAACCAGCACGTTGCCCAAGGGAATGGTGATGGGGGACAGGTCGGCTTCCTGAATCTGAAAGTTCTCGTCGACCCCGTAACCCAGCAGGCGGTCGCCGGTGGAATTGACCAACTGGTTCTGTCCGTTGAGCTCGAAGACGCCGTTGCGGGAGTAGCGCTTCTCGCCCTGCGGCCCCTGGATCACAAAGAACCCTTCCCCCTGGATCGCGAAGTCGGTGTCGTTGGCGCTAATTTGAATGGTGCCCTGGGCGAAGTTGGGGCTGATGGCGGCCACCTGCACACCCAACCCGGTCTGACGAGGATTGGTACCGCCATTGGTTTCCGAGGGGGCGGATCCCAGGCTCAGCGTTTGCAAAAACTGCGTTGAAAAGACCACGTCCGAGGCTTTGAAGCCCACCGTGTTCGCGTTGGCGATGTTGTTGCCGACCACGTCGATCGTGGTTTCGGCCGAACTCAGGCCCGTAACGGCCGTGCTCAAGACGCTGGAAAGACCCATGACACTGCCCCTCTCTGCGAAATTCCGTTCGATTGTGAATGGTCGCCCGGACACCCCCCGGCTGGACCTGGCCGCCAAGACTTGCGTCCGGCTCGTTCTCAAGCGTCGCGGGTGCTGGCGGACTGGTGAAACAGGCCATCATGGCCTACTTCAGCCAGAGCCAAGCTCGCAGCCCGTTGAAACTTTCAACCGGCCGCTCGTACTCCGCGGTTGGTCAACTGTCGCTCAGTACCTCGGCCACGTTCTTTAGGCTCACGCTTTGCGACCCGATGATCAGTCGCGGCTGGCCTTCGCGAATCGAAACTTTTTCGACCCGCCCGACGACCGAACTTCCCGCGTCGTCCAGGCCCTGGATTTGCTTGCCGATCAGCCCCGCGGCGCTGCTTACGTTTTCGCCAAGCGAGAGCGATTCCAGCGTTTCGTTGAGCTTATTCGAGGCGGCAATGTCCTTGATTTGGCTCAATTGGGTTAGTAGCTGTTGATTATCGGCCGGCTGCAGCGGGTCCTGGTTCTGCAGTTCGGTAATGAGCAGCTTGAGAAACTGCTCGACGTCGAGACGTTGAAACGCATCGGTCGCGGTCGCGCTTTTCGCGGCGTCTTGCCCCGACCCGGTCGAGCCGATTCCTGAAGTAGCCATGGGTTTTCGCTCCTGAAGTTGAATTGGTTTCTGCGCTGGGCAAGCAGCCCGAGACCCGCCGCTTAAATCACCACGTCCAGATTCGTCGCACCACCACCTCGGCGCGGAGCGGGCGCAGGCTCGGGGGCCGAGGCCAAGGCCCCCTGGCGGCGCCGACCACGGCCGCCGGTGCCTCCCTCTGGATCGTCCCGCGTCCAGTCGGTCGCGCTTCTGTCTTGCCGGTCGGACAGGCCTTGTCGCGAATGGTCCATCACGTCGACTTCAAAACGCTCCAGCCGGATCTGATGTTCGCCCAGCCGCTCGCGCAACGCGCCGGCGTTGTCCAGTAGCGCCGCCTGCGCCACCGGTGTCTCGGCCTCGAGCCGGGCATGCATTTTCCCATCGTGTATCTGGATCTCGATGCGTACCGAGCCCAACTCGGGTGGGCTGAGGCGAAGCCGGAGCGGGCTGCCCCGATCGAGTGCCACCTCGAACGCCCGAGCTACGCGCTGTACCAGCCGCACCCGGTCTGCCTCGCGCCAGCCGTGCGCCCCGGGGACCGAGCCTGGGGCCGGAACGCCGCCATTCGCCGAGCCATTCGACTCGCCTGCGGCGCGGCCGATCCAGCCCAAGGGTGCCGGGGCGTTTGTGGCGGCGGAGCTCGAGGCGGCATCCGCGGGGCCAGCCGTGGAACGCGTTGAGTCGGCCGCGACCGGCGGAACGGTTTGAACCTGGGCCGGCGATGGCTGGTCGGTTCGCGGGCCAGCAGCGACTAATTCGTCGGTGCCGGTGCCAGACGACCCGGGCGCCGTGGAATCAAGGGCTGGGCCAACCGTTGTCGTGGATGCCGTCCGGGTGGCCGGCGAGCGCTTGGCCCCTACCGTCGCCCGGGCAGCATCGGTCGATGGTCCTGCCGCTCGAGAATCACGCGGTGCCTGCTCGCCTTCGATACGATCTGGTTGTTGACCGGTCGCTTCCGCCGAGTGAATCACGGGTTCGCCAGCCTCCGGTAGCTTACTGGAATCGCTTCCGGCGGTGCCCACCTTTACGCCGGCCGCCTCGCTGTTAGCTTCGAGCAAAGCTGGGCCCGCGGCCAGTTCGGCAGCCGGTTCGGCAGCCGATTCGCCCGGCAGCCCGGCTGTATCGGTCGGCCGGCTATTGAGCACCAACTGCTGCGAAGTGGCTTCCTCCGGGGCAGCCTCGGCGCTGGCGGCCGCTACCTGGGTAGTGACCTGCGACACGCGTTTCGCTTCTTCGCCCGAGCGAAGCGCCGCGGGCTCGGTGCCCGCCGGCTGAGTCGTTTTCGAGTGATTCGCGCCTGGGTTCGATCCGGTTGCGGCGTTCGCGGCCGATCGAGTCGATCGAACCGCCGCGCGGTGCCCCGGGGAGATTTTTTCCGCGTCGACCGCAAGGTCCGTGGCGTTGGTCAGCGGTTTGCCGGTCGCGGTGGCAACCTTCCCGGAGGGTTCCGGCGTCTGCGGCGTCGCGGCTCCGGCGGCCGAGGCCACCGCGGGGTCGGCGGCCACCGTGGCGCTGATCGTGGCGGTGAGCGACTCAGCCGCGGCAGCCGATTCGGGCGAGATCGTCACGTCGTCCTGGGCTTCTTCCGGCAGCGGCTCGGCGCCGTCGCCCGCGCTGGAATCGTCGACCACCTCGGTGGCTGGCGTCCGCTCGGGCGGGGTGGCCGATTGGTCCGAGGGCGAACCCTCTCCGGAATCGGAACGCCGAGGCCGGGATTCGCCCGAGCCCTCTTTCGGCGGCGACGCGGACGAGGCGGGCGAAGGTGCGGGGGCCGGCGCGACCGGCGTCGACGAGACAGGGGGCGAAACGGGGTCGGGCACCCGGGCCCGGTCGAGCGACTCGCGGAACCCACTCTGGCCGGCAGCCGGGGGCGCCGCCGCCGGCTCGCGCAGCGAGATCGGTACCGAGGGCAGGTCGAATCGTATGGGCAAGGCCATCGGTGTGTCCTCCTAGGGGTTCGATCGTTGTGGCTGCCGAAGCCGGTCTTGCGTCTGGCCGATTGTGTCGACCAGTGGCTGCCCCTTGCGCATCAGCCGGAGGATTTCGTCCAACTGCTTGGCTTCTTCTTCCGTCTTGAACTCGCTGACGATCTTGGTGCGCTTCGTGGCGGTCATGGTTGCCAGGATCGAGACTACGTCGTTCATCTCGCCCTTTTCGATCATTTGCAGCAGTTGGTCCTTGGCCTGCCGCGGCTTGAGATTGGCGATGATCGAACGCACGTTCTCTTCACCTTGTGCCACGGCCCCCTCGCGCATTTCCCGAAGTTTCTTCTCGAAATCGACGCGAGCGGCGTCGAAGTCCTGTTTTTCCTGCAGCAGCGCCAAGGTCTTGGCATCGAGCACATCGAGCCCTTTGCGCAAGGCTTGTTCCTTGAGTTCCAGATCGCGCTGTTTGGCGGCGCGGGCCGCGGCCACGTCTTCCAGAGACACCTGCGTAATCGCCTCGGCCTGGGCGGCGGCGCGGCTGGCCTGGTCGGCCGAAACCATTTCGGTCCCTTGGATGATCGCCAAGACCTGGCCGCAGCGCTGTGCATTCAACTGGCCGGTGCCGAACAGGTAGCCCGCCACGATGAGCTGCGATACCAGCGAGGCCAGGGCGAAGTACGCCAGCCACAAACCCAGGGCGCTCAGTAGTTTTCCCATACTCGCGTCGTCCGTTTACTCTTGCCGCAGCCAGCGTTGCGAAGCGACTTCGTCGAGCGCCGCGATTGCGCGACGCTCTTCTTCCGCGCGAAAGTTCTGGACCTGGTTTTCCCGCAGCCGCTCCAGGACCCGCACGTCGCGATCGGCCTGCACGAGCGCCTCGCGGCGGCGCTCGATTTCGTTTTCGAGCGCCTGGGCTTGTTGGCGCAGTCCAGCCTGTTGGGCCTTGAGCAGCAGCCGAAACCGCTCGGTATCGAGCAGCCGGTCGACGTCGAGCGCGCCGACCGCCGCGCGGCCGCTACCGCTCAGCGCGTGCAACTCGTCGTCGAGCGCCGCGAGCTGCCGGCCGAGCACTTCCGCGGCCCGCAGCGCTTCGGCCAGACGGCCGCGACGGTCGTCGCGCACCGACTCGCGTATTCGCAGAAGCGTGGCAAGGCGAAACTGGTATCGGGCCATGGCTCGTACTGGGCTTTCAGGCTGAATCGCTGGTCGGTCTGGGGGAATCGGAAGTTCGTCGGCCTGGGGTTAGTTCTTAGCCGCCGCGGGGGGGCGCGCCGCGGCCCCCCGGCGCTGCAGGGCTACCTGGGTCAGCCGCGCTAGCTCGCCCTGAACTGCCGCCAGGCTCGAGGGCTCGTCGATCCGCTGCTGCAGGAACTGGTTGATCTCGGGCAACAGGTCCTGGGCCAGGTCGACCATCGGGTTGGCGCCCCGGCGATACGCCCCGATCGAGATCAGATCTTCATGGTCGCGGTAGGCGGCCAGCAGCTCGCGCAGCAGCGTGGCCGCGTCCTGCTGCTCGCGGCTGGCCACTTCGGGCATCAACCGGCTCAGACTTCCTAATACGTCGATCGCCGGGTAATGTCCGCGCGAGGCCAGCTTGCGGTTGAGCCAGGTATGGCCGTCGAGCAAGCCGCGCACCGCGTCGCCGATGGGTTCGTTAGGGTCATCGGCCTCGACCAGCACCGAGTAAAAGGCCGTAATGCTGCCCCGCGCGCTGCGCCCGGCGCGCTCGACCAGCTTGGGGAGCTGGGCGAAAACGCTGGGGGGGTAGCCGCGCGTGGTCGGGGGCTCGCCGGCCGCCAGCCCAATTTCGCGCTGGGCCTGGGCAAAGCGGGTCAGCGAGTCCATCACCAACAGCACGTCGCGCGATTGGTCGCGGAAATACTCGGCGATGGCCGTGGCCACCAGAGCCCCCCGCACCCGCACCACGGGCGGCTGATCGCTCGTCGATACCACCACCACGCTGCGGGCCAGGCCCTCGGGGCCCAGGTCTTCCTCGATGAACCCGCGCACTTCCCGGCCGCGCTCGCCGATCAGGGCGATCACGTTCACGTCGGCCGCCGTGTAGCGGGCCATCATGCCAAGGGTTACGCTCTTCCCCACGCCCGACCCGGCGAAGATGCCCATTCGCTGCCCCTTGCCGCAGGTGAGCAGGCCGTCGAGCGCGCGAATGCCCGTGGAAAGCGGCTCGGTAATCCTGGGCCGCTCGATCGGGGGCGGCGGATCGCGCAGCAGCGGTACGCGCGCCGAAAGGGCTGGCTGCGGGCGGCCGTCGATGACCCGGCCCTGGGCATCGATCACCCGACCCAAGAGCCCCGCCCCCACGCGAAGCCAACTGGTGGTGCGCCGCAAGCGCACCCGGTCGCCGCGCCGCACGCCATCCAGCTCTTGATGAGGGTAGACCAGCGTCAGTTCATCGCGAAAGCCGATTACCTCGGCCAACACGGGCGTACCCGCCAGTCGCTCGATCTCGACTAGCGCGCCGACCGGCGCGGGCAAATCGGCGACCGACACGGTCGCCCCGACCGTGCGCGCCACGCTGCCGACCAGCCCCGTGGGCAGGATCTGCGGTAATTGGTCGACCAGTTCCAACATGCCGTCGTACCTGCGTTGGTTGCTCGAAGGGTCTTCCCGTCGACCGCGCGGCCGCCGGAAAACCAAACGGGGTCGGGGGCGTTAGCCCAGTTCTTCCACGATCCGGGCGAGTTGGGTTTCAATCTGCTGGTCGATCACGCCGTGGGCTGTTTCCACGCGGCAGCCACCCGCGCTCACGGTCGGGTCGCTCACGACCTGGGCGGGGGCCGCCCGCGCCAGCTCGTCGACAAGCTGCCGAGCCTGCTGCCCCAGGGCGGCGAAGTCGCTGGGGTGCAGCGCCACGCGAAGCTGGGGGCTGCCCGCCGCCAGTCGCAGCGCCTCGCGGACCAAGTCGAGCGTTATTTCCGGCCGGTGCGATAGCTCGCGGCGAATGATCCTTTCGGCAATCGCCGCCGACAATTCAATCGCCGAACGCTCCCAGTGAGCCAGCCAGGCCTCGCGTGCCTGGTCGAGTTGTTCGGCCAGGCGTCCCAGCACCGGCGTCAGCGATTTCAATCGTTCGGCTACCCGGGCTTCCACCAGCCGGTCCAGCTCGCGCTGGGCGGCGTCGTGCCCGGCCGCTTCGGCCCGCTGGCGCACCGCGTCGGCTTCGCGCTGGGCTTGTTCGACAGCCTGCCGGGCTCGCACGTGAACCTCGGCCAAGTAGCGCTGGGCCTGCCGGCCCATATCCTCGAAATTGAACGAGGCCGCCTGCGAAGCCCGCTCGGTGTCGGTTGATTTGATGACCGTGGCCATGGCAATTACCCGCTTCGGGTCGGGGGTTCGTGGACGGTGCTCGGGCGCTAGATTCGTTGCGGTGTTGCCGGGGATCGAGACAGCGTTGTCGAAGCGGTTTGCATCGGTCTCAGGCGGCGGCGTTCCACTGGGCGCTGGGCAGCCGGCGAACTCGACCGGCCGCTTCCAATTGCCGGGCCGATTCCAGCAGCCGCGACTGCGCTTCCTCCAGGTCGTCGAGCCGGGTCGGCCCCATCGTGGAAAGGGCCCGCCGCAGCCGCTGCGCTTCGCCGGGAGGAAACTGTTTCAGCACGCGGTCGACCAGCTCGCCACTGGCGCCGGCCAGCGCCAGCACGGTCACCTGCGGATCGGCCGTCTCGATCAAGGTGAGCAAGCTGCGTTCGTCCAAGTCTTCCAACCGTGCCAGACCGCTGGGCCGGTGGTGCAGCACGCCGGCCAGTTGCTCGTCGTGCACGGTTACGTTCGAGAGAATCTGCTGCTCATGCGTCTCGTCGGCCGCCTTGAGCAGCCGTAGCACCGTGGCCAGCCCGGCCGCGCGGCGCCGATCGCGGCGGAGCTCGCTCTCGACTCGCATTTCCACCGCTAGTTCCACCTCGCGCAGAATCTCGGGGTCGGGCTCGCCCAGGTCGAGCATCCGCCGCACCACGTTCACCTGGGTTGGGGCCGGCAAGGCCGATAGCACTTCGGCCGCTCGATGCGGATCGAGGTGCGACACGACCAGGGCAATGGTCTGGGGATGCTCCTCGGCAATGGCGCCCGAGAGGTACTCGACGCCAACCTCGTCTAAGAACCCGAAGGGAGGAGCGCTGTCGGGTTTCCATCCCGTCGACCCACCCCGCCCCCCGCGCGGAGGCGGATTCAGGCCGGCGGCCGGAGAGCCCGGCACATCGCTGGGGGCCTGCAACTGAACCCGCAAACTGTCGACCAGCTCGATCCCGGGGGGCACCAACTCGGCGCTCCGCGGCCGGCGGCCGACAAACTCCGAGATCACCCGCTGCTGTTCCTCTTCGTCGATTCCCTCCAGCGCCGACGCCGCGGCGCGCAACTGGGCCGCCTGGCCGGGTTCCATTTGGCGCAACAGGCCATCGGCCGAGGCCGGGTCGAGGCTGGCCAACAGGATCGCCGCTTTGCGCACAGGTTCAGGAAGCATCATGCCGGTTTAACTCGCGCTGCCGATCCAGTTCTTGAGAATATTGGCGGCCGTGTCCGGGTCCTCGCGCACGATCTCGGCCAGTTCGTCGCGCAGCGACGGACCGACCGTCAACTTGCGCTTCTTGGTGGACGCTTGCCCCGCGGCGACGGGTGCCTCGTCTGGCTCGCTCTGCGGAACCACCGCCAGAGGCGCGGCCGCGGGCGATGCCGGCTCGGCCCGGAACGTGGCCCGAAGCACCAGCAGGCTCATGGCCGCCAGACCCACCAGCCCCAGCGTTTGCCAATTGCCGGCCAGCCAGGCCAGGGCATCCTCCGCAAGACTTGGCTCGGGCACGCTCCGCTGCGGCAAATGGGCGAAGGTGGTTACCGTGACGACCCGGGTCGGGTCCTGCACTTCGCCGGGCGAAATGATCTGACCGAATACGTGCGAGCGAATCTTGATCTTGATGTCTTCCTCGAGCTTGGCCAGCTCGGTCGGATCGGGGTCGGCCGGGGTCTGGCCCTCGGGCGTGGGGTTCTTGAGCTGCCACACCTGGCGGATGTAGCTATCGGGAATGGCGACCGCCACGCGAACGCCCGTCGGGGTCAGGCCCTTGGTGCGAATTTGCTTCCGCTCGTGGGAAACTACGCTCTGTTCTTCGCGGTTGCTGATGTCTTCGTTGGTGCGATTAGACTGCCCGGCGGCCGCCAGGTTGGCCCCCGCGTTGGGTTGCTGGGCTTGCAGCCCGACCTGCCCGCCCGGCGAGCCCCGCTCGGAGGTATTGAGCTGGGTCTCCTCGCGAATGCTGATCGGCACTGCCTGGGGATCGACCTTGACCGACTCCTCGAGGTGATCGAGTTCTTTGTCCAAGTCGACATTGACGGTAACTACGGCGTCTTGCACGTACGACAAAGCGTTACGAATCGAATCGTGGTACCACTGCTGCCATTTCTGCTGGGTGGCGAAATAAATATCGTCGGCGCCGCTGCCCGACCCGCCACTTTCGTCGCCGGCATAAGTGCGTCCGTTCTGGTCGATCACGGTCACCTTTTGCGGTGCCAGGCCGGCAATGGCCCCGGCCACCAGGTGCCGGATCATCGGTACCCGCGACTCGTCCAGGGGCATTCCCCCCTGGGGCTTGACGATGACCGAGGCGGTAAACGTTTTGTCGCGTTTCAGGCCGGCATTGAGTTTCTCGTCGAAGAACACCGCGGCCGATTCAATGCCCTGCATGGCCCGGACAATGGCGGCCAATTCCTTCTGCTTGGCCACCTTCAATTTCTGTTCGCGTTGGGCGCTGGTGAGAAAGGGATTGGAATCGTCGACGGCGCGGAGCAGGTAATCGCCGAAATTGGCGGGCAGCGATCCGGCGTCGGCCAGGGCCCCCATATAGGCCGATTGCTGCCCCCGCGGCACCCGCACCCGGTTGCCGTCGACCTCGTAGGCCGCCAGCCCTGCTTTGGCGAACGCCGCTTCCATGGCGGGCAAGTCGCTGGGCGCGAACCGTTCGCCCCCCATCAGGTAAGCGTCGGTGCCGGACACTTGCGTATTGAACAACCAGGCCACGCTGACCAGCACCACCGCCAGCAGCAAACCCGAAGTGATTCGAGCGCCGGGGGTCATGGATCGAAACAAATCGACCAACTGGTTCCAGGCTCGGTTGAGAAAATCCATTCCCTACTCTCCCACCGCTTCCTGCGCGGGATCGATCGACACGGTTGACTGACTGGGCCGCCCGGCGGTCGCGACCGCTACACGCGAATCTGCTGCACTTCTTCCAAGGCCTGGACCAGCTTGTTGCGAATCTGCATCATCATGCGAAACGCCAGGTCGGCCTTCTGCACGGCGGTGAGTACTTCCGCGGGATTCACATCGGCCCCGGTGGCCATCTGTTCCACCGCCTGATTCGCTTCGGTCTGCATCTGGTTCACTTGCTGAAGCGAATCCCAAAGCAGCCGTTGGAACGAAGCCGATTCGGCCCCGCCCGTGGCTGCCAAATTGCTCGGCTGCAGCGGTCCCTGCGGCAGCGGAATCCCAACTGGGTTGATCATCGCTTTGGCTCCTCACCGGGTTGGCCGACCGATCCCCGCGGGGGGACCCATCGGCGCCCAACCCGCCGGCCCGGTCAGGCCAGTATCCGCAAGGTGTATTGAGTCAGGTCCTTGGTCACTTCAATCACGCCGACGTTCGCTTCGTAGGCCCGGGTGGCCTCGAGCGAGTCGACAAACTCGCTGGTCATGTCGATATTGGGGTAGGCCACGTATCCGTCTTGGTTGGCCAGCGGATGGTGCGGCTCGTACTTCAGCCGGGGCGGGGTCGTCGAGGTTTCGATCGAAGCCACCTTGACCCCCATGCCGCCGCTCGAGGTTCGCAGGTCTTCGTCGGCCTGAAAGATCACGAACCGTGGCTGATAGGGCACGTTCTCGCCCGCCTCGTTCACCTGGGTCGAAATGTTGGCCAGGTTGCTCGAGATGGCGTTGAGCCGGGCACGCTGCGCAACCAGGCCGCTCGTGCTGATATCGAGTGAGTTGAACATTGGCCGCGTTTCTCAGGAGGGGGTGGACGGCTATGGTCGATCAACCACGGCCGGTCGTGGCCTAGGCCCGTTCGGTAATCGCCGCCTGCAGCAAACGAAACTGGCTGGTGAGAATGGTCATCGCCAGGTTGTGTTGCATCTGGTTCTTGGAAATCTGGGCAACCTGATGCTCCAGGGTGCCGTTCGAATCGTCGTGGAACAAAATGTCGTCTTTCGACTGGCTCAACTCGGCCAGCGAATGGCCGGCGCCTCGGCTCGCATCGCCCCAGGAACTGCTCTCCGCACGATCGCGGGCCGCCAAGGCCTGTTTGAGTCGAGCCTGAAACCGCTCCGGCGAAAGGTCGCGCACCCGGTAACCGGGGGTATCGAAGTTGGCCACGTTTCCGGCCAGCACCCCGTGGCGACGCTGGGCAAACTGCACGACTTGTTCCAGGGCCTCGATCGGGCTGCTTGCGAAAAGTGTTTGTTCGATCATTTCGGCCATCCTTGACCCTCGCCGGGTCGGTCCCCAGACCTCGACACGCTCGGCAATGCAACTGGCATGCCCAGCTCTCGATTCCCGCCCGGAGCCCCGCGGTTCGGGAACGCCGGTGCGCGAGCTAAAGTTGGGCGAACTGGTGATTTCCGGTGGTTTGGTTTCCTCGGTGGACGATCCACGCTCGGCCAGGGCCGCTCGTTCGATCGGTGCGCCATCGGCCGTTCTTGCCGCTGGCGACCGGCAGTTTCTGCCGCTTAACCGGCGCGCGCGAAGTGTTTGGCCCGTGGAGCGTAACCATAGGCCTTTAGTTTCCCGGACAAGGTGCGAATGCCGATTCCCAGGGCCTCGGCCGTTTTGGCACGATGCCCGCCGAAGTGCTCCAGGGTCGATTCGATGAGCCGCCGCTCCATTTCCTCCAGGCTGGCCCCGATCGGCGCGACCGGCACCCCGGCCAACGGGGGCGGAGCCTGCGGATCGGCCAAGAGCCAAGGACGCAGGTCGTCGGCATCGACTCGGCCGTCGGTCGCCATCACGCTGGCCCGAGTGACAATGTTTTCCAGTTCGCGAACGTTACCCGGCCAGTGGTACTCGCCCAGCAGCGACCGCGCAGCCGACGTTGGTTGGCAGGGCTCGCGCTGCAAGCGTTGGGCCGACCGCAACAGGAAATGATCGACCAGTTGGTCGATGTCTTCCGGGCGCTCGCGCAAAGGGGGCACCTGAATCGGCAGCACGGCCAGGCGAAAGTAAAGATCTTCGCGAAACCGGCCCGCCGCCACTTCGGCTCGCAAATCGCGGTTCGAGGTGGCCAGCACCCGCACGTCGACGGCGATCGTCTTGCTCGATCCGACACGCTCGAACGACCGCTCTTGCAGGACGCGCAGCAGCTTGGCCTGCAGTGCCGGCTCGATCTCGCTCACCTCGTCGAGCAGGATCGTCCCTCCGTCGGCCAGCTCGAACCGGCCGGTGCGGGGCGCGTCGGCCCCGGTGAACGCGCCGCGCTCGTGACCGAACAGTTCGCTTTCCATGAGCTGGGCCGACAGCACCGGACAGTTCAGGCTCACCAGCGCCGCCCCCCGCCGATCGCTCGCCGCATGCACGGCCCGGGCCACCAGCTCCTTGCCGGTGCCGCTTTCGCCGGTAATCAATACGTTCTCACGCGTGGGGGCGGCCTGAGCAATGCGGGCCCGCAAGCCTTGCATGGCGGGGCTGGAGCCGATCATCTCGGGTTGTGGCCCCCCCACCCCGCCGCGCCGCAGGGCGGGCGACTCGTCGAGCATGCGGCCGTGGGCCAGGGCGCGGGAAACCAGCGACTCGAGCCGATCGGCATCGAAGGGTTTTTCCAGGTAGTCGAATGCGCCGTGGCGCATGGCCTCGACCGCCGAGCGCACCGTGGCGTACGCCGTGACCATGACGATCTGGGCCCCGTGCGGCCGGCGCTGCAGTTGGCGAATGAACTCCAGCCCGTCCATGCCCGGCATCTGCAGGTCGGTAATGACCACGTCGAAGGTTTCGCCCTCGAGCAGCCGCAGCGCTTCGGCCGCGCTCGAGAGGCACACGACTTTGTGGCCCGCGTGGCGCAGGATGTCGGCGACCGACTCTCGGGCAGAAGCCCGATCGTCGACGACCAACACTCGGCCGGTGGTCGGCGAAACAACGGTGTTTGCCAGGGTGGTTGCGTTCATGCGGCCAACTCCTGCACACCGGCAATGCGGCGGGGCAGCCGCAGCGTAAAGGCGGCGCCCCCCTCGGGGCAATTGGCCGCCAGGGCCGAGCCACCGTGGGCCTCGGCCACGCGATAGACGATGGCCAAACCCAGCCCGGTTCCGGTGTGCTTGGTGGTAAAAAAGGGTTCAAAAGCCCGGCGCCGGGCCTCGTCGCTCAGTCCGGGTCCGCTGTCCGCCACCTCGAGATCGAAGTAGCGCTGGCCCGCGTAGGCGCTAATGGTTACCTGGCCCCCGTCGGGCATGGCATCCATGGCGTTCAAAAGCAAATTGACCAGGGCCCGGCGCAACAAGTCGCGGTCGGCCGCCAGCACGGCATGCTCGGGTACCTGCAGGTCGACCTCGATATCTTGCGCCGCCAGTTGCGGGGCCAGGGCCGCGCAGACTTCGTTGACCAAATCGATCACGGCCAGCGAGCGGAAATGGGGTTCGCGGTCGGCCGCGAACTGCAGCAAGTCGTTCACCGTAGTGTCGACCGCCACGAAACCGCTCTGAATCTTGTCGAGTATGTCCAGGCTGCCCGCATCGTCCGAAAGCCTGCGGCGGAGCAAGCTCAGATAGAGCGTAACCGGCACCAGGCTGTTGCGCACCTCGTGGGCCACGTGCGATGCCAGCTGGCCCAGGTCGGCCAGACGGTTCTTGCGAGCCAGTTCGCGGTTCTTCACCGCCAGCTCGGCGGTCAACCGGCTCACCTCGGCCGAGAGCGCGGCGTGGGTCTGTTCGAGCCGCACCGTGGCCCCCTGCCAGGCCGCCAACACGGTCTGCAGATCGCTGGCCTGGCCGCGCCCCGAAGGAAAGGGAAGTATTTCTGATTCCAACATCGTTAGTCTCCGGAAGACAAATCCAGTTGCGCATTCGGCGCACCGGGGCCCGCCTCGTAGGCGCCTCGGGCCTCGCTGGCCCAATGCGCCCCCGCCAGTCGATGGGCGGCCTCGTCGCGACGGGCCTGTAAGAGCGTCTCGCCCAGTTTTTCTTGTCTCAGAATCTCGGCCAACAACTGCTCGCATTCGGCCACCTGGCGGGCGCAATGCGCCCGCGTGGCCTCGTCGCTCCAGCGGTGCGCGTGGGGCTGATCCTGCCGCAACGGCAGCAGCGCTTGCTGCAGCCCTTGAAGCTGGCCAATCAACCCCTGTTTCACCGCCAACAATTTGAGCAACTCGCCCAGGTTGCCTTCTTCGATCAACTGCGACTGGCGCGAACCCAGCGCGCGCACCTGAAGCAGCAGCGCGTGCTTGCGCTGGAGGGCCTCGGCGAACTGTTGCGTCTGCGCCATCGAACTCATCCGGTCCGCTCCTCCGCGCCGGGGCCGCCTTGAACCCCCGCCCGGGTTTACAGGCGGCTCAACCACTCGAGCCGCTGTACCCAACCCTCACTGGTGTAATTGGTCGTTTCCTTGAACGGCGCGCTGTTGCCCAGCCGCTTGAGCACCACCTTGGCTTGCTCGATCGTTGCCCGGGCCTCGCTGGTCTGGTTGAGGCGCCGGTAGCACTCGGCGATCTGCACGTAGGCTTCCAACACTTCGGGCGTGTGCGGGCTGCGGTTGACGGCCGTGGAGTAAGCGTCGATCGACTCGGCGTACCGCCCCAGGTCGAAAAGAATTTCGCCCCGGGCGAAATGCACGTTGCGCAGCAATAGCTCCTGATCGGGAGTCAGCTCCCGGTCCTGGCGCTGGGCATCCATCGTGCTCTGCGCGGCTTCGTAGTGGGGCAGCGCGCGTAGCAGGTACTGCTCGGCTTGCTTGGCCCGCGCCAGCCGCGTGCTCTCGGCTACCTCGGCCGTCGTATCTTGCTTGGAGCGATTGGCCAGATGCCGCAACGCTTCGCCCAGCAGGTAGTGCGATTCCACCGCCTGTGGGTCGTCTGGGTAGCGCTCCACGGCTTCCTGCAGCCGGGCCACGGCGTCCTCATAGCGCTCGCCCCGAATCAACAGTTTGCCCAACAGGAACAGCGATTTGCGCCACTCCGGACTCTGCGGCGTGAGGTACTCCCCCTCCAGGTTTTCCAGCAACAACTGCTCGGCTTCGCCCAGCTCGTCGCGCGCGGCCAGGGCCCCGGCCGCCAACACCCGGGCGGTAAAATTCGCGGCGTCGCGCGGGTGCCGCTCGATGCACTCGGCGAAGACCTTGAGCGCCTCGTCGACCCGCTCTTGAGCCAGCAGGGCGCGACCCTGGGCAACGAGCGCGGCCGGCCGGTGCCCGCGCATCTCGGTCGAAAGGTAGTCGTCGAGCACCCGCGAGGCGGTTTCGAAATCGCTCCCGGCCAACAGGGCCTCGGCGCTGTTCCAAAGCTCCTCCGGATACTCGCGCGTGGTGCGTTTCAGGTGGGCGAGCTCCAAGTACGCGGCGCCGGCCTGCCGCATGCGTTGCCGGCCCTGTTCCTGTAACTCCTGTCCGGGAATCGCGCTGGCCGCCCGATTGGCCAGCAAGGCCTTTCCCCAACGGCTGTAGCACTCGGCACGCAGCCGCGTGGTTTCTTCGGGCGACAGCACCCGGTCGGCCCGGTCGAGCAGCCGTATGGCCAGCTCGAACTGTTCCGCCTCGACCAGCTTGGCCTCGACCCCCCGCAGTTGTTCCGACAACACGGGCGCCGTGAGCCAGGGGTTCTGCAATCCCTCGGCCGGGTCGATCCGCTCCAGAGAGGCGCGGTAGGCATTGACCGATTCTTCGTCACGCCCCAACTGCGAAAGCAGCTCGGCCTGGGCGAAACTGGCCGCCAATCCCTCGGGCGATTCGTAGTGCAGCTTGACCGTGCGGGCGAACTGCTCCAGGGCGGCCCGCGGATCGTTCTTCTCCCGCAGGCAGACGGCCAGGAGAAACATGGCCTTTTCGGCCACCTGGGTTCGCAGGGTATCGCGCTCCTGGGCCGCGGCCAAGCGGGCGATCGCCGAGTCGTAGAGCACCACCAGGCGAGCCGCGCTGGCCGGATCCTGGAGGGCAATGGGGTCGCGCGCCAAGGTACGGGCTTCCTCCATCAGCAGCCGCGCCCGCAGCAGTTCAACCTTGGCAATCGCGGGCGAATCGGCCGGCACCTCTTCGAGCTTGGCCAGGCAGCGCTGCCGCTGATCGAGGAGGAACAGCGCCTCGGCCTGTGCAATGAGCGCCAACTGGCGATCTAACTCGTCGAGCCCGTCGTCGCGCAAGTAGTCGTCCAGGTGCCCAATCGCCTCTTCCAGCGCCGGCGGTGTGGCGGCGAAGCACGTTTGGGCCAGCATCTGGTGCAGCTCCGTGGCTCGGGCGGGCCAGAGCGCCAGGGCACGCTCCAGCACCGGCTGGGCCAGGTGCAGTTTGTTGGCGGCGAACAACGACTTGCCCAGGTGCCAGACCCCCTCGGCTTCGCGCCCTTCGGGCCAGCCGCGCTGCCGAACGGTTTCCAGGAAGCGGGCCGCGACCAGGTAGCCGCGCCTCTGATCGTCGCCAAAATCGCGATCGGCTAACCGCGCGCGGGCAATGCCGAGCGCATAGGCCACGCCGGTGATTTCTTCCTCGCTGATGCCGGGTTTGTACCGTAGGCGCTGGGCCAACTCGGTGGCCATCAGGTCGTCGCCCGCGTCGAGCCGCTCCAGGACCTGGCTCAGACGCGGGATGGCGTCCTTGATCGCCTCTTGGCCCTGAAACAACACGAGCCCCATGCCCAGGCTCAGCATCATGACCAGGCAGCCGACCACGGCCGCCACCGCCAGCTTGTGGCGCGCTAGTTGCCGGCCGAGCCGCTCGAAGCGGCGAATCCAGCCGACCCAACCGGCGGCGCCGGCCGAGGCTTCGCTTTGCTCGGGCAAGGAAGCTGGCATCCGTTCCATCCGGGATGAGACCGGCGTCGATCCCTGACGCCGAAGGACGCAAGCTCCGCCCCGGCCCGCTCGCGAGGCCCCGGGCAACGCGGCCGACACGCCGCGCAACCCACCGCTTCGAGCAAGTCCTGGAGCGGACGAAAATGCCTGAATCCAAGCAATTTGAGAAGAGAAACGCGGGGGGTATTTACTCGAAATGTTTTCCGAGTGTCAATCCACGTTTCAGCGCCGGCGCGTGCCGGTGGCGCCCCCTCGGGGGGTAGCCCGAGCGAGCCTTCGCCGCGGCGGGAGGTGCGAACCGGCGCTGCGATGCGAATGGGCGCTGCCGAAGCAAGGCCGCGCGGGGCAGCCCTTCGAAGCTAACCCAGTTCCGCCAGCCGCGTCGCGACCGCTCAGCTTTCCTGCGCTGCCGAGCTGGCCGAGGGCCGACCCTGGCCCGTCACAATCGCCATCATCCAGCGATTCATGTCGGCCAGCATCTGCTGGGCGATTTCGTGGCCGCAGGGATACAACCGCAAATCGACCGACATGCCGGCGGCGTGCAACAACCGCAGGTCGTGACAGGTTTGCTCGGCCGGGTACTCGGCGCTCTGCTGCCCGCAGGCCAGAAATATGGGAACCCGCCGCGAGTGAGGCAAGCTGCACAAGGGAGCATGCCCCTGGGGGAACCGGCCGCCCAGCGAGAGCACCCCCGCGAATCGGTCGGGATGCCGCAGCGCCATCCGCCAGGCCATGGTTCCGCCCCGATCGAACCCGGCCAGAAACACTCGCCGGGGCGCCAAGTTCAATTCCCGCCGCGCGGTATCCAGCGCCAGGTCGAGCCGGTCAATCGCCCGCTCGACCCCCTCGGGCGAAAGATCCCAACTAAAGCTCGCCGTCCCCGGGGCCTCGGCTCCGATCTCCGTACCGCGCAGCGCCAGCCCGGCGTAGTTTCTCAAGCTGATGTGTGGCATTAACCGCTTCAACTGACGTTCGTCGCCACGTGGTCCGGGCAACCAGACCAGTAGCGGATACGAGTAATTCTGCTCGTAGTGCAAGGGCACGAACAGCGACCAGGGACGCTGCGGATCGGCCGAAAACCGACCGGCCGAAACCGGCGATTCGGCTCGCGATCCGGAACTGGAGCCAGAGCCCTGGGCACGCAGGGCGGGAAGACGATGCATGAGTTCTCTACCCCTGTGGTGGGAATCCGTTCGAGAGGGAGGTCTTCCTGACCAGTCGTTCACCATCGAGCAGTTCCGGCTCGATGGACCGATCCACTTGGAGCAGCCAAGCAGCGTCCTCCTCGGAGCGCTGAAGGCCAGGCGGGCCCTTATCTTAGCGTCTCCCGAGAGCCAGGACGATGGGCAAACCGACTTCCCCTGGCCTGGGGCGTTCGCCAGACCTGAAACAAAACCGGGTCGCCGGACGGGGCCTGGTCGGAGCCCACCATTTCGCGAAAGGGAAACATCCGACCCGGACAAGCGGTTGTTTTCAAATCGCCATGGCGAACCACCTTCCGGCGGTCGATGCCGTAGCGCTCGACCAGGTACGCAACGAGTTGCCGGCAAGCGGTTTCCTGCCGCGCCGTGGGGGCGGCGCGCTCGAAATCGCCAACCAGGCAGACCCCCACGCCGTGCCGGTTGTATTCCGCTTCGCCGGCATGCGCGCCCTGGCGCTGCTCGAGCCAACGAAAGGTGGGCTCGATCTGGCCGTCGGGCATTCCACGCCCATTGCCAATCACAAAGTGATAGCCAATGCCCTGCCAGGCGCGGCCCTCGCGGTCGACCCGCTGACGGTGTTCGGCATCGATCGACGCGACGTCGCCCATCTCAGTCGCCGTGTGATGCAACACAATGTACTTCCAATCACCGGGCGGAGCGGCCGGGGCCCAGGGGCCGCGAGGATCGATTCCCTGCTCGGCCGATTCCAGCCCCAAGGGCTCATCCGCCGCGCTTGTCCGCTGGTTGGTCACCAGTGCGAAGTTGCTATCCGGAGGCTCGACCACGGCTGGGGCTTGGGTCGCGCGCATCGCTCCCAACCAACTGCTCATGGGTCGGCTCGGGCCGACCAACCCGGGGCGCGCCCCGCAGCCGGCTCCGACAAGCAAGACAACCGCCGCGGCCGCCGCTCGCCATCGACTTGACCGATGCCGCCTATTCATTGCCCGCAACCGCTGCCTCGTTTGGCAAACTGCCCCGCCGGCACCTGCGCGCCCCGCAGGGAGAGTGGCCGACTCTAGGCGATGCCGCAAGACCAGGTCAACGGCGTTTTAGGCCGACAAGCGCCCGGGCCACAACCTGATTCGCGAACCCTCCCGCTTTAGCACGGCCCGCCGCGGGCGGGCTCAAGCGGCCGTCGCCCGAACGACCACGGCGGGGGCGATCGCCCCAATTTGCGCATCTCGCCCACGGGCGCAAGAGGCGCCGCTGCGCCACCTGCGCGTTGGCGGCTTGTTCTGGGCGGCTTGGAGCGGCAAGCGGCGCGTTATCAGACCAGCTTCGCCATCGAGGCGACCAGTGATTTGACCGAGTCGACGCTCTTTTGGAACTCGGCCCGCTCGCTGGCGCTGAGATCCAGCTCAATGATCTTCTCGACGCCACCGGCGCCCAGAACAACCGGCACCCCGACATAGTAGCCGCCCACGCCGTATTCCCGGTCGCAATAGGCGGCACAGGGAATCAGCCGTTTCTTGTCGCGGACCACGGCTTCGACCATTTGGGCCGTCGCCGCGGCGGGGGCGTAGTACGCGCTGCCGGTCTTGAGCAAGGCCACGATCTCGGCACCGCCATCGCGGGTTCGCTGTACGATTTCGGCCAATCGCTCGGGCTTAATCAACTGCGTAACCGGAATGCCGCCGACCGAGGTGTAGCTCGGCAGCGGCACCATCGTATCGCCGTGGCCGCCCATCAGCAGCGCCGAGATATCTTCCACGCTCACTCCCAGCTCCATCGCCAGAAAGGTGCGGTAGCGGGCCGTGTCGAGCACCCCGGCCTGACCCAGCACGCGGGCAGACGGAAAACCGGTAACCTGAAAGGCTCGCTGCACCATGGCATCGAGCGGGTTGGAAACCACGATGACCACCGCCTCGGGGCTGGTCCGCTTCACTTCGCTGGCCACGCTGCCCACGATCTTGGCGTTGGTGGCCAACAGGTCGTCGCGGCTCATGCCCGGCTTGCGGGCGATACCGGCGGTGATCACCACCACGTCGCTGCCGGCGGTTTCGTCGTAATTCGAGGTGCCGGTGACGCGTGAGTCGAACCCCATAATGGGCGAGGCCTGCATCAGATCGAGCGCTTTGCCCTTGGGCATTCCCTCGGTTTGAGGAATGTCGAGCAACGCGACATCGCCCAATTCGGCCGCCGCGCACCAATGAGCCGTGGTGGCTCCGACGTTGCCGGCCCCGACGATCGTGATTCGATGACGCCTCATGATGGCTCCTTCGTGCGCGCCCTGGAACCAGGGCCAGCAGCGGGGCCCCCCAGCGAGCAAGGCGCGGGAAATTCCGTGACAAGGTACTCGATCGCCGCGCCCAGAGGCGCGGCCCTCGTGAGTATCCGGTTCCCAACCGGGGCGTCAAGGGGCCCTTGGCGGCGCGTTGTTTCGCCCACCCAACCCACCAGCGCGGGGCCAGGCTACTCCGGATTCAGATGAGAAAAATCGGGCGATTCCGACCCGCGAGGCACCGCTGCGCGGTTCGGCACACCCCCGCGCCAAACCGCCAGCCAGGTCACCAGGCCCGTGCCCCCCAGCCCCAGGGCGACCAACAGCCAGAACCCAATCCGTCCCGAGGGGGGCGCCGGTTCCGCACCCCGCGCAACGACCGGAGCAATGATCAACGGCGCCAATTGCAGTTGCCCGCGCCCCTCGTCCGTGGCTTGCACGCCGGCCCGGGACCGGTAGGCCCACACCTTGAAAAACACCCCTGCCAGGCGTATCGGCTGCGATTGGTTCTCGCCAGGCACGATCCCCTCGGCCAGCCGCGGGGCGCACACCACCAGCGGGCTGCGCTGGGAATCGGGAGTGAAGAATTCCACTTCGAAGTAATGGTCGAGCCCGGTCGCCTTTCGAGTGTCGGCGTTTTCGATGGCGATTCGTACAATTCGTCGCGCCGTGCCCGCCAATCGCACCACACGACCGCGCTGGCTGGCCGGCTCGTTGAACAACGGCACCACCGAGTCGCTCGTCGCCTTGGCCGGCGGTTCAGCCGGCTCGCGCGACACCAGTTTCAAGAGGGCGAAGAAAGGCTCGTGGTCTGCCGCCGTCAGCCGCGTGCGGTCTTGCACCTGGTTCCACAACCCACGGTCGAAATCGGCCAACTCGGGCGGCTGGTCGGCGTACCACTGCCAGCGCGACAAAACCACGCGAGGGCGCACGGGGCTCGCCTGGACATCGGCCCCCATCATGACGCCCCACCCGCCAGCCAGCACGGCACCGGGGGGCTGGGCTTGCCACTCTCGGGGAGCTTGGCGTGAAACCACGTCGACTTCGATCGAAGTGCCTTCTAGTTGTAACCGGCCCCGATACAGTTCGCTGAAATCCCAGCGCTGGGCAATCTCGCCGGCAAGAGGCTCCACCTCGAACTGAATCAGCCGTCCTCGCAGCCGCACCGCGCGGCCCACCACCAACTCGGGCTTCCGCCAGTCGTCGGCCGACACGGGCTGCCGGCCGGTTTCGCCGGACAATTGCCACGGCGCAACTCGCGTCACGGCCCAAGCCAGCCGAGCTTCGTCGGCCCTGGAAAGCGGTCCCGACTGGGCCTGCTGGAGCAGCGGTCCGCAGCCTTCCAGTTCCAGTAGCTCGCGCACCGAGACCACGCCTTGGGGTTCGGTGCTCGGCTCGACCTGCCCAGGGGCCGGTCGCACCAACCCACCGACGGCGAGGGCCAGCACAAACCAGGGGGCCCATCGGCCGGCTCCGAACGGGCCAGCGCGGGCAGGCAGCCCCTTGCCAGCGCCGCCAGCGAAACCGCGGGCCTGAGGCAAACCACCGGTCATGACGCGCCCTCGGCTTGGTGGTTACCTGGCGCCAGGTCGGCATCCGACTTCGAGGATGATTCCGCCAAGTTTTGCCGGCCCAAGCGATCCCAGCCAGCGGCCATTTCCTCGGCACTGGGGAGCGGAGTATTCGGGGCCCGCGCTCGGCCGGCCCGCCCTCCTCGGGTCGGCCGCCGCCGGGCGAGCAGTCGCTGCCGACCCCGCAGGGCGATGAGCACCAGCAGCCCCGTAAGGGTAAACAGGACCAGCCCCGTCATTCCCCGGCCCGAGGGGGCCGGGGCACCCGATTTCGAGGTCGAAAGCCAGGCCACGTCGCGGGCCACCAGGAGGGGAGCCGTGCGCAGCTCGCTTTGGGCCTGGTAGGGCCAGCGCTTGAAATAAACCGCGGCTAATCGCACCGGTTCGGCCATCTCGATCGCCACCGGGAACCCCTCGGGTAGCTCGCGGCAGTAAACCACGACCGGCAGTTCGGGTTCGTCATCGAGCGACAGCCAAAGCTCGTAGAACTCCGTAATCAGGCCGGCGGCGAGAGGCACGCGGCGGGCCCGGCGCACCGTCCCCTGCAAGCGCACCAGTTGGCCGCGCAGCGAGGCAGGCTGCCCAAGCAGTTGCGCGTAGCTCAGCCCGCTAACGGCCAGGGATTCGAGCTGGGCCGAGTCCACCGCTTCGAGGCTAAGCCAAAGGGAGACCAGCGATTGGCGCTCGCCGCTGCGAAACCCCACGTCGTCGCGAACACCGCTCAGCAACTCGTCGAGCGGCGACCAGGCAGCTTGGGGCTCGGGCGAGCTGCCCGGCGGACCGGGGGGGGCATCGGAATCGGACTGGTCCAGGGCAAACAACCAGTTCCAATGGGCCGGCCGACTGGCCTGCCGCATCAGCAGCAAGACCAGCGCCAGCGCCGCCACCAGGCTCAGAAGCCGACGCAGGTCGCGCGCCGACAACAATCGCGGCTTGCCGCGACCACGGGAGCCACGATCGGGGGGAGACGATGACGACGAAATACAAGTGTCGGCCATGGACCACGTCAACCCTGATCGCGCGGTTGCCCCTGCCGGGCGTCCATGCCGCAGGGCCGAAAGCAAAGGGGCTGCACCAATCTTAAGCCAAGGGGGGCCAAACAGGAAACTTGCCCCGCTCCCCCGCCGGCGAAAGAATTCCCACGCGGCTCGCACCGGCCCTCGGCAATCGCCGCCCCTGGGGAATTTGCGACGCCGGCGGCCGATTTCGCGAAACGCGGAGGCGCTTGCTCGCCGCGATCCGCAAGCGGGTTGCCATCGCCTGGAAACCCCCGGACCACGACGCCGGATTCCTTGCCGCTTGCAATTGGGCGAGATAAGTTGACCATTAGGATCCCTCTTCGACTCCGCAGGAAGTTGCCCGTGGCTGGTAGTTCGCCAACGCTTCGCTGGATTGCACTCGGGACACTGGTGCTGGCGGCAGCCAACACCGCCCTGGCAGCGGGCGAGCCCTTCCGCGAGTTCCTCGACGGGCTGCGCCGCCGCGGTTGGCACGATACGGCCCTCGAGTACTTGGAGCTGGCCAAGTCCGATCCGCTGATCGACGACCAGCAACGCCTTACGATTGCCTTCGAGCGCGGCCAGACCCGGGTGGAATTGGCGCGAACCCTGCACGACCCGCAGCGGCGGTTGCAGGAGCTCGACGCTGCCCGGGCCGATTTCGAGGAATTTCTGCGGGTCGCGCCCGATCACACCCAAGCCGCGGCCGCCAGCACCCAGCTCGGCAATGTGCTGGTCGAGCGGGGTAAGACCCTGGTGCTGCGAGCCGGGCGGCCCGAGTCGGCCGACGAACGTGAGGTGCTGCTCGAGCAGGCGCGGCAGTATTATGCCGATGCCGAGGCGGTGTTCTCCGCCGCCCAAAAGAAGTTCCAGGAACGATACGCTTCGTTTCCCACGGTGATCGACTCCAAGCACCCCGAAGAGTTGGAGGCCCGCCGCCAGGCCCAGGTCGACCTGATTCAGGCCCGGCTGTTCTCGGCCCAGTTGCGCTACGACTGGGCCCACTCGTATCCGGCCGAAAGCGCGGAGTATCGAGAGCAGCTCGAGAAAGCGGCCGAGCAGTATGCCGGCTTGTATCAAGACTACCGCCGCCTGATGGCGGGCCTGGTAGCGCGGATGTGGCAGGGCCGCTGCCTCCAGGAGCTGGGCAACCCCAAGCAAGCGCTCGCCTACTATGGCGAGCTGCTCGACCAGCCCGACGACCTGCCCGAGTTCCGGCAACTCAAATCTCAAACCCTTAGGCTGGCCCTGGCCTGCTGGATCGATGGCCCCGAGGCGAAGCTCGACGAGGCCATTCGGCAAGCGACCGAGTGGATCAAAGTGGCGCGGCCCGAGGAGGAACAAACCGCCGAAGGGTTGGCCATTCACCACGAGCTTGCCCGCGCTTACCAGTTGCGGGCCAACCAGCTTGCGCCGACCGACCCCCAGCGCGCCAACCTGCTCGACAAAGCCCTGGAGGAGGCGACCTTCGTGGCCCGCTCGCCTGGCGAGTACCAAGCCGAGGCCCGTTCCTGGGTGGCCCGTTTGCGGGGCCAATCCGAACCCCAGTCGGCGTCGACCTTTGCCGAAGCCCGCCAGCAGGCCAAGACCACGCTCGACCAGTTCGAGGGGTTGCTCCGCCAGGTAAAGCTCGCGGGAACCTCGGGGGGCTCCGACCAGTTGGCCCAACTCGAACAGCAGATGAACCAGATGCGGGCCCAGGCGCTGGCGCAGTTTCACTTCGCCTGGTCCTTGGCCGACGACGAGACGCCGATCGACGAGCTGAACCAGGTTCGCTATTTCACCAGTTACTTGTTGCTGCGCGATGGGCGCTACTACGACTCGGCCGTGCTGGGTGAATTCCTGGCCCGCAATTACCCCGACGGGGTCAGTGGCCGGCCAGCCGCGGCGGTGGCGATCAACGCCTATGTCGAGGCCTATAACCAGGCCCCGCCCGCCGAGCGCCAGGCAGAGATTGCACGGCTGGTCGATCTGGCTCGCTACGTGGCCGAAAAATGGCCCACCGAGCCCGAGGGGGATCAGGCCTGGATGCTGCTGGCCGACATGGCCCTGCGCAGCAGCGACTGGACCCAGGCGATTGAATACCTCGACCAGGTTCCGGCCGACTCACCGCGCCGGGCCGAAGTAGAGCTCAAGGCCGGCCAGGCCTTTTGGAATCGGTATCTGGCCGAACTGCGCTCCGGCGACACGGCCCCCGAGGGCGAGGCTCAAGAGGATGTAGTTCAGGCCCAGGCCCGCCTTCAGCGCGGGTTGGAACTCTTGGCTGCCGGCTCGGCTGGCTCCGGTTCCGAGGGCGACGCGCTGCGGGCCGGGGCCGAGCTGAACCTGGCCCAGATTTACAATGCCGAGTCCAAGTTTGCCGAGGCCCTGGCCTTGCTCGAGCGTCCGGCCAGCGGGCCGCTGGCCCTTGTGCAATCGCAGTCGCCACTGGCGCAGCGCGGCAATTTCGCCCTGGAAACCTTTAAAGCGGCGCTCTCGGCCTACGTCGGCTCGCAGAACCTGGCTCAGGCCGAGGCTACCATGCAGACCCTCGAGAACTATGCGGCCTCGCAGGGGGAAAGCGCCTCGCAGCTAACGCGCATTTACGTGGCCCTGGGCCGCGAACTGGAAGACCAGCTCACGCGGTTGCGCCAGTCGGGCGACCAGGAAACCCTGAACAAGCTCGTCCAGAGTTTTGAGAAGTTTCTCACCCAAATTGCCGCGCGCGACGAGGGAAACACCTTTCAGTCGCTAAGTTGGGTCGCCGAAACCTTTAGCGGATTGGGCCAAGGGCTTACCGGCACGGGCCCCGCCCCGGCCGAAGCGCGCAAGTACATCGAAAAGGCGGCCCAGGTCTATCAGCGCATTCGCCAGCGGGCGCAAGACGAGCCGGGCTTCGCCCCCTCGGGCGATTTCGAGACTGGCCTGATCGTGCGGTTGGCTCGCTGCGACCGGGCCTTGGGCAACTACGCCGAGGCGGTCGATTTGCTGGTCGAGGTACTGAAGCGAAAGCCGGCCACGCTCGATGCCCAGATCGAGGCTGCCGCCTGTTACCAGGCCTGGGGCCAAACCGAGCCGCGTTATTTTGCCTCGGCCATTCACGGCGATCGCCGCGCCAAGAAACCCGACGGCAGCATCGTGAACATTGTCTGGGGTTGGAAAAAGCTGGCGACCACGCTGCAGGGAAACGATCGCTTCCAACAACAATTTCACGAGTGCTACTTCCGCCTGGCCGAGTCGGCGTTCGAGCAGGCTCGGGCCTCGACCGGGGCCGACAAGCAGCGCGGCCTGACCGCCGCGGTAGTGCTCCTGGAGCAACTGGCCCGCACCGAACCCAACCTGGGTGGAGACGTGGCGCGGGCCCGCTACAACAAACTTTATCGCCAACTTCAACGGGCCTTGGGCCGCGCCGAGCACGACCTGTCGTCTCCCTCGGCGCCCCACCCCACGGCCCAGGCAGGTTAGGATGCAATCGCCCCACTCCAGGCACCCGCAAGCACCCCTTCAACCGCCGCGAACGGCTGCCCTCGCGCGCCGGGAGCGATCTCAAGTTGCAAGAATCCCCCTCCCGGATTTGGCAACGCGAGCGCTGCCAGCTCTGGGGTTGGTGTTCCTGTGCCTGCTGGGCGGGCCTGCCGGCGCGGCCGACCGGGTTCGCGCCTTGCAAGGCACGATCACCGGCCAGATTCAGTCGGTCACCGCTCGCGAAATCACCATCAACGCGGCCACGGGCAAAACCGAGACCATTCCGGTTAACCAACTCAAGGGGGTTTCCTTCGACGGCGAGCCCGCCAAGCTGCAATCGGCCCGGGCAGCTTACAACTCGGGCCGCTATGAAGATTGCCTGAAGGCCCTCGCGGAAATCGATTCAGCCTCGATCGAGCGCGAGCTCGTACGCGACGAGCTCGAGTTCTTGCGGGCGGCCAGCAGCGGACAGATGGCGCTCGCCGGCGTGGGCAATCCCCGCGATGCCGGCAAACTGGTTCGCGATTTCGTGAAGAATCACCCGGAAAGCTACCACTTCTACCCCGCGACCGAGCTGTTCGGCAATTTGCTGGCCTCGGTGGGGGCCTATAAAAACGCCCTCGAGGAATACGCCCGGCTCGAATCGGTGGGCTGGCCCGACTACCAGATGCGTTCGCTGGTCGCCCGGGGCCGGGTCCTGCGGGCCGAGGGGAAGCCGGCCGAGGCCCAGGCGGCCTATCAGTCGGTGATCGACCAGGCAGCCGATGCGACCGACGAGGTGGTCGTCGCCCAGCGGTTGGCCGCCCAACTGGGGCTGGCCGAATGCCTGGCCGATGGCGGCCAATACGACGACGCGGTCGAGCGGGTCCGCCAGCTAATCGCCGCCGCCGGTCCCGAAGACGCCGAGGTTCGATCCCGCGCCTACAACACGCTGGGGCATTGCTGGAAGAAGGCGGGCCGGCCGAAAGACGCCCTGCTGGCCTACCTGCATGTCGATCTGCTCTACTTCTCCCAGCCCCAGGCCCATGCCGAGGCGCTGAAGAATCTGGCCGAGTTGTGGAATACCGTCGGTCAGCCCGAACGGGCCGCCCAAACCCTGGAAGTGTGGCGCGAGCGCTACGCCCCGGCGCAAAACTGACGGGGCCGGCCAACTCGGCGCTCGCCCGCCGAGGCCAGGTCGACCGATCATCGCTCTGGTGACAACCCGAGGAATCTCGATCTTCCTGAATTGCGAAGGATGATTGCATGCCGCGACTGACGCACTTGCCCCACCGCCCAGCGGCCGCCTTGCCCACGCTGCGGTGGGTTTGCCTGGTACTGGGCCTGGCTAGCTGGATGGCCGCTTCAACGATCGCGCCGGTTTACGGCCAAGATGCCGGCGAGGAAGCGGCGCTGGAGGAGATCGACCCGCCCGCGGCGCCTCCGCCCGCCGCCCAGGCTGCCCCCGAACAGGCCGCCCCCGCAGCACCCCCGGCTCCAGAGGAGAGTTACCTGACCTGGTTCTACCGGGCGCTCGGGCTGCAATACACCTTCTTGTTTCTGCTGCTTTCGATCAGCCTGGTGGCGCTAATCGTGATGAACGTGATGGCCACCCGCAAGCAAACCATCCTGCCGCCGCTTTTAGTCCAGGAGTTCGAAGCGCGGCTGAAAGACAAGAAGTTTCAAGAGGCCTACGACCTGGCCAAGGCCGACGAATCGTTCCTGGGCCAGGTGCTATCGGCCGGGCTGGCCAAGGTTTCGACCAGCGGCTATTCCGAAGCGATCGAGGCCATGCAGGAGGTGGGCGAGGAAGAAAACATGAAGCTCGAGCAGCGGCTGAGCTGGGTCGCGCTGATCGGCACGCTCAGCCCCATGGTGGGCCTGCTCGGCACGGTCGACGGCATGGTGGCCTCGTTCACCGTGATCGCCCGCAGCTCGGTGACCCCCAAGCCCTCGGAATTGGCCGCCGGTATCAGCACCGCCCTGGTCACCACGCTGGTGGGGCTTTGGCTCGCGATTCCGGCCGTGACCTTTTACCACTTCCTCAAGAATCGCGTGCAGCGCCTGGTGCTGGAAGCGGGCGTGGTGAGCGAACAGCTCATGAGCCGCTTTTCCAACGTGGGCCCCAAAAAAGCCTGACCCCTGGCACCGGATGGCCCCGGCCCGAGGGCTCTGCCGTTCGACGCGACCCCAAACCGCTTGAGCCAGGTTTGCCATGCGATACGCCCGACACGACGCCAGTCCGCCCGAAATGGACATGACGCCGATGATCGACATGACCTTTCAGTTGATCGCCTTCTTCATGATCGCGCTCAACTTTACCGCCGCCGAACAAGACGAGCGGATCAAGCTGCCCGCCAGCGAGCTGGCGATTCCCCCGGAAGGGGCCGCCGAAGAGCCGCTGACGCTGCAGCTAACCGAGCAAGGCACGGTGCTCTTCGCGGGCGAGGAGCTGGCCCTGCCGGCCTTGCGCGGCAAATTGGACCTGGAGCGCCAGATTCTGGAGCGGCAGGAAAAACGGCCGGCCGAAGCCACGATCATCATTCGGGCCGATGCCCAAGCCGCCTCCGGCAAGGTGCAAGACCTGATCAAGCTTTGCCAAGACCTGGGTTTTGAGAAGTTTTCCCTCCGCGCCAAGCAAGAGGAACGCGCCCGGGCCGCGATGTAGCCCCCGATTTCCCAGCGCCCCGGTTTCGCCCCCAGTCGGCCGTTTTTCCGAGCATCGAACACGATGAAGTTTCGCCATACCACGACGAGCGGTCGCGACAAGGTCGAGTTGCAGATGACCCCGATGATCGACATCGTGTTTCAACTCATCGCCTTCTTCGTCATGACGCTGAAAATCACCACGCTCGAAGGAGATTTCAACGTCAAGATGCCCCTAGCCGCGCCGGTGGCCGGGCCATCGACCGAGCTGCTCCCTCCGATCAAGGTGCGGCTCACGGCCGATCCCGCCGGCGAGCTCACCGGCATTCGCCTGGGAGAACGCCCTGTTGCGAGCTTCCTGGCACTGAATCAAGAACTGCGGGCCCTGGTCGGCGGGCAAACCGGACCGGGCACGCTGGCCGACTCGGCCGAGGTTGAGTTGGACTGCGATTACCAGTTGCGCTACGCCTACGTCATCGATGCCATCTCGGCCGTCTCCGGCTTCGTAGCCGAGTCGGGCGGCGAGCGCCAAATCGTGCGCCTGATCGAAAAGATCAAGTTCGCGCCGCCGCGCCAGCCTCCGGGTGCCTGAGCCGCGGGCGACGGGGGGCCAGTGCAGCTGACCAACCACCACGGCCAAAGCGTATCCGCGTCCGGCATTCGTGAACGGATGCTCACCCTCGGTCGAGGTGACCAAGGCGGGCTGTCGCCCTTGAACGCAGATCGCCGCAGACGATGCAACGGACTGGCCGAACGAGCATCGGAATCTCGCCCCAGCCCCCCACGGAAGCGGGACTAGGCTACCAGCCTAGACTGCTACTTCGAGAGAGTCGGAACCGCCCCAGGGCGGGTCACTCCTCCGGCCGTTTCTGGGGGGGATTCTTCGTCGGCAACACATCTGCCCCGTTTCGTCCAGATGCCAGCTGACGAAGTTGGCTGCCGATGTGTTGTTGCAGTTCTGGCGAGAGATTCGAGTTGTAGACCTGCTGAAACGCGCTGGAAAAGATGGCGGTACGGAGCCGGTTGGAATCGGCTGGTTGATCGACAACTGCCTGGAAAATTGCCAAGCACATCTCGTCGGTCGATCCTTCGCCAAGCATGACGCGTTGCGGCGGATCGCTCGGATTGCGCGGGTTATCGGCGCTATTGTCGAAGCAGCCGAACACGTGCACGGTGGAACCCTTGGGAATGCGAACCGGTTCGCGGTACACGTATTGATTCTGCCAGTAGAAGTCCCAGTTCTGGACCCAGACCAGCGGTACCTCTTCTCCGGACGGAAGCGTCGCCCACACTTTAAGTCGACGCCCCAAAAGGTGCATGTGCGGCATTACCGCGGTCAGCGTCACATCGATGGGTAACTTCAGTTCCGCGAAAACCTCGTGGTTCGTTTCGCCCGGGGGAATGTCGATAGCCAGCGGCCCGAAAATAAAAGGAACATCGGACACGTAACGATCGACGCGCTCTTTCGCCAGATGGACACCCACCCGCGAACGGTCGGTCTCTTCCCGCCCCGTCGGGTGAAGATGCAATTGCACGACGATGTCCGCCCCTTTGGGCAGACGCTGGCCGACCCCCTTGGGAAGCACCGGCGGTGTCACGCCCGGCGCCCAGATCGTCATCGTGCCCGCAAGAGGGATGACAGTGCCGGTCGCGGTGGTGAAACCCGGTTCGGGGGTGGCTTCATCCAATCGCCGCGCCATGCCTGAATCATCGACAAAGACAATGGCATGATGCACAGCCCGTGGATTCCCCGGCTGGAACTCGACCGCCACCGCGATCGCATCCTCGACGTCACCCACGGGAATCACGAAATGATGGAACTGGTCGGGCCCCTCGGCGGGGACCGTTACCGGGTGCGATGCCTCGAACACCAAGTCGGGTTCTCCCAACCGCCAGCCCGTGGGGTAGTCGGGCAGCGTTGGCATTTCGGTTTCGTCCCCTTGCGGCGCGTCAGTATCAGCCCAATCGCGGATCAACTGCTTTTCCACGGGGCTCAGCCGGCGTTCGGCGCGAAAGCTTCCGTATCCCTCCTCCGCGTGCCACGGGGGCATCAACCCTTCGGCAGTGACCTCGGCAATCCAGTCCGCCCGCTTTGCGGCATCCTCATAGGTGATCAGAGAGAAGGGCGCAACCTCGCCGGGGCGATGACACTCCGTGCAGTTCGCATACAAGATCGGTGCGATGTGGCGGCTGAACGTAATCTTCTTCGTAGTCGCCGCATGGTCGCCAGTTTCGACCAAACAACCGACCGCCTCAGTGCGAGGATTCTCGATCGTTTCACCACGAGTCACCGCGTCGATCGCGTCACGCAGATCATGCTGGGTCGCGACCGGTCGTTTTTGTCCCGGCGAGGAATACAGATTGTTGATGCGGCCGCGGTAAACAACCTTGCCGTCGGGGTCAACAACGAAGGCCTCCGGGACGTGTGTCGGCTGCAGGCAATCGGCGATCTCTCCCGTCGTGTCGAGTAGCAATGGGCCGGATAACGAGAACTCCTTCTGGAACGCACGTACCGCGGCCCGAGAAGCCGTGGAATCGCAAAAAACGCAGAAAAAGTCCAGCGCCTGTTCGGTTGCGTGTTGGTTGAGACGGTTGAGTTCGGGAACGAATTGCTGGCAGATAGGGCATTCGGCCGAGAGAAAGACGAAAACGATCGCGCGTTGCACCCGCTCTCCACCCAGGTAAAGTTGGTCGCCAGAGGCCTCGATTACGCGGCGGCCCGGCAGGGAGATGGTTCCATCGGCCCACGACGGAGCCGTGGCGAGGCAGACAATCAACGTCGACAGGGCCAACCGGCCGAGACGCATTTCACCGGGCCTCCGATGATGAATCGATCTCCGAACAGGGAACTGGAGCGGCATCGATGTCTCCTCAGACCTGATTCGTTCAAGTGCTCCCAAGCTGCGTAAATCGCACAGGATTGACATTGTCCCCGCCCGCTTGGGTACGGACAAGATGTCCTATTCGCTGCACTGGTTCAGGACCGCAGAGGCTGCCCCGTCCCCTGATTCCTACCCCAGATCCCCTTGACTTGAACTAGTCCAGAGAGCATCCCGGTAGGGTGCGCATGTGTCGTGCGTACCAACCTTCTCGGTTTCGGGTCGCACGGGGCGCGGGCCCTAGCTGGCTCCTCCGACCTCTGGGAATGCCCGGGATTCTACGCTTCGGAGGAGGACGTCGCGAATTTGGCCAATGTCTCGTTCAGGGTGACGCACTCCAATTGGAGTCTCGCCGCGCCAAGACAACCTCGCGGAGGTAAAATCGCGATAACAAAGTCTCGATCGAAGCCACGTTTTGGCCGGAAAAGTGATGGCCGGCAAGTCAAACCAGCCCCACGGAATCCCTGTGAACCATCAGCCCACCACCGGCTTGCCATCGGTCTTTGACAACGGCGACCTCTACGACCTGGTGCTCAAGGACATCCCGTACGGGTGTGATTTCTATCTGGCGCTGGCACGCCAGGCGAAGGGCCCGGTGCTCGAAGTTGCCTGTGGCACCGGCCGGATTCTCTTGCGTTGCATGCAGGCCGGCATCGACATTGAGGGGCTGGATTTATTCGAAGGAATGCTCAAGACGTTGCGCGCTAAGGCGGACGCCCTGGGCCTGTCGCCACGGCTCCATCAGACTGACATGAGCAACTTTTCACTGCCAGGCCGGTTTGCGCTGATCATGATTCCGTTCAATGCCTTCATTCACAACATGACCCAAGAGGCGCAAATCAGCTGCCTGCGATTCTGTCACCAACACTTACTGCCAGGAGGCCTGCTGGCGTTCGATACGTTCTTTCCTTCGTTGGAAATAATCGGCGCGCCTGAGAACACTCGCGTGCTCGAAGGAGAGTTCCCGCATCCTGAGTCGGGATTGCCGGTGCGCCTGTACGACACGCGGAGCTTCGACCGCGTGGCACAGATCCAGCATTCTCTGAACGAAATCGAGCTCTTGGCCGAGGATGGAAGCGTGCAGGCCGTTTATCGCTCGCAGGTCAGTTCTCGATACATCTACAAGCACGAAATGGAGTTGCTGTTGCGCGTCGCCGGATACGAGCGCTGGGAAATCTACGGCGACTTCGACGGCGGGCCACTGGCCCTGGAAAAAGACGCGATGATCGTGTTGGCTTGGAAACTTTAAGAGCCCAGGAGTCCCGGGCACCGTTGGGACAGCTCAACTGGCCCCGGGAACCAGCGTGGCTGCTTTACAACGTAACATCTCCGCGAGGACCCAATCGCGCCCGAGCAGGGGGAAGCCAATTCCCGCCGCGTAGCGCGCGAGGATCCTGTCGCCGTTGGTCATTGCAAACCCGGTCGGGTACGCCTGGCCCATGCGTCCCCGCCTTCGGGGTTTCCCCCCCGCGCGGTGCGCGATCCCTAGCTGGCTACACGACAAGCACGCCCACCGCAGGCTGAACCGGGTGGTCAACGCCTGGCCTACCGGGGCTGCCCCCCCGCCCTACTGCAATCCCGGGCAGGCGCTGACCCGGCGATCGATCTCGGAAAACAATCGCCTAGTTTCCGCGCCACCCAGGCCGCCGTAATCGCTCTGAAAGGTCTCCTGCGACATCCCCTCGGCAAGGCCGCTGATCTCCGGGACGAAATCGCCGGGGTTTACTCCCTGAGCGATTCGCAGTTGCAGAGATCGGGCTGACTCCGCGCTGCGGGTGGCCACGACAGCAAACCGGATGCCCGCCTTGTTGGCCGCCATGTCGACAAAGGAGAAACCGGACCCGCCGGGGGTCGAGTCTTTCACCTCCTTGGCGATCCCCACGGCCAGCGACCGATTGGCATCCGACAGAACCGTGAGAGCGGCGCTGACCCAAAAGTGCCTCGACAAATCGTTGCGGCCGTGGATGGTCGGACGGCGGCGGAGGCTGGCCCGCTCCCCGGCGCTACCGGGCTCGAGTGGACGCCGAGCAATCCTGGCAACCTTGTCTTCACCGAGAAGCGTTCCCAAGGCGAGAATCGCGGCGCGATTCGGCAGCATGGGGCTGGTTCCATGCGAATTGTCCTCGGCATAGGCGAACGCCGACTCGATCAAGCTGGCAAAGGCGTCGTCACCGGTTGGAACCGACTCGGCATTTTCGAGCAGGTGAAGCCCCGTCGCCCGCGCGGCCTCGTACAGATCGTCGGGCACACCGGTCGCGGCGCCCCAGGCGGCCAGCGCAACACACAACCCCACCAGCACGGTCGGCGCGACCAGGTTTCGGCGCAGGGTCAACCCGACCAGGGCCCCCATGATCGCCAGGACGACGATGAATTGGAGCTGCGGCAGGATCGGAACGTATCCGAAATTGATCCGTTTCGCGAGGATGGCAACAAGCGGCGCGGCGAGCAGCAGAACCGGCACGGCGTAGCGCCAGCGCCCCAGCGCCAGCGCCATGAGCACGCCGATCATGGCGACTCCGACGCCGCGCAACAAAAGCGTAGAGGCTGCCCGTGCCATCGGTTCGGAAACGCCGGCGACCGATCGCACCGCGTTCACCGACCACTCAGGCGCACTGAGCGGTCGAGGATCGGGCACGACAGAGAGCCCAACGAACCAAAGCAGGAGCATAGCGCTCCAGACGATCGCGGCGACCGGTCGGCCTGGGGTGTCCGCAGGTTTCGGAGCGTTACTCATGGTTGCGAAGTCTACCCCTTGTTCTTCCATTTCACTGGAGACCTTGACTCACTGGCCAGCCGGGCCAAAAGCGCGGCGACACCGATCCGGTTCGTTGGTCGACTGCGGCGCCAAGTTCGGCGATGGTGCTTCTCGTCACGACTGCGTGGCGGCTATCAGGCTCACGGGGTCTCCGACTCGGATCGCACCGGTTCGCACTACCGTCGCGTAAACACCCGCGTTGTTTCCGTTCAGCCCGACGACCGCTTTCAGTACCCGAGGGTCGTTCGCGGCCGTGTCGGGATCGAGATTGATCATCGCACAGCGCACGTCGCGCGCGGTGACGCACACCGCCGGCGCCGCATTGCCGGTGCCCAGCACCAGCGTCCCGCCAATCCACCTATCTTCGGCGAACGGTTCGTCACTGCCCGTGTCGAGCACGACGTTCGCACGGAAACGCCTTCGATCCAGGTTCTCTTGCACCTCGCGACTGATGCCGACGATCGTCGCCAGGCTGATCACCGACACCGGAGCGTCGTCGAAGATCCCGTGCTTCAGGGCCATCAGTTCCACGGCACCCCCGAAGCGGTCGGCGATTTCACTTCGCAGCGCGTCGCTACGCAACTCCAGGAGGCTTCCATCGGGCGTGCGCACGTGCGTTGGCGTCGGTTCCTCGGCGCCGCCGTCGCAGCCTACCGGACCGTACAAAACGAGCTCCGGAAGGCGGCTGGCCGAGAGCCACGGGAAACCACTTTGGTCCCCCAGCCGGCGAAACGCGAAACGCCGATCTCCGGCGAGCCCGTGCCAGCCCAGCACCGCCGACTCGGTTGCCGTGCCGGCCATCGACTTAACGGGGTAGCGCACGATCTCACAAACGTGTCCAATCAGTCTTATCATCGCGCTATCGTAGGCTCCGCCCGCCACCGCCAAGCGGTCGGACTCGGCCAATCGTGTGGCACACCCGGTGTTTTCACGCCGCGCCGTGCGGAATCCCCCCTACCCGGCTCACTCACCAGGCATTTGGTGGCGCGGGGCGCTGCATCTGGGCCCTCCTAGCGGTCAGGTTCCCTTAAGGTAGCGACTTGACATGCGCCGGTCCAACGCCTAGGCGCCGCCATGACATGGATTGGCCGATCTGAGCTAGGCGAACCGGGCTGACCACTCACGAATTGCTTGTGTCAGGCTCGATTAAGGTTGGGGGTGCTCGGCTCCGCTGCTGGAGTCGAGCGGCTCGCCAGGCAACAATCGGCGCGCAGGCCAACCGAATGGCCGCTTGGGCCATCGGCACCCCAAGGGAGCGGGTCGACGGGGGCACCCGATCCGCGCGCACGCGAACGGCATGGAATGTGCCACGCAACACCTGCTCGGATTCATCGCTTTGGTAAGCGACGCGACCGCGACCCTGGCGAAGGGGAAAAATGTCGCTCGGGCGGTTCTTTCCCGGGCGCGGCTAGTACGGCAGGCCCGACTTCTTCAGCGTTTGCTCGAGCTCGTTCTTCTTCTTCGTCACGTAGTCGGTGTAAACCTGCAGCGTATCGCGCTCGTACTTGAGGATCTTATCTAGATCCTGATCGAACTTCAGAATCTTGGCCCGCAGTTGCTGGGCCAGGTCGGAAGTGAACTCTTTCTTGCGGATGAATTCGGCGAAGGCCCGTTTCAGGTTCTCGCCCGACTTGATCGCCTTTTGCAGCTTGCCGGGGTCGCCCAGCCGGCCCGAGCCGCCGCCCGACTTCTTCCAAGCGACGACTCCCGCGTTGAACTCGTCGATGTGCTTGCCCACCTTGGCGTCGGACTGAAACAGCTTGCCGCTGCGGATGCCGGCCTCTTTCTTCAAGGCTCGCCACCAGTTGCCGTCGAACTTCAAGAGTTGGGCGTTGTCGAGCCCGCTGCGGTACTTCTCGGCCCGTTCTTCCTTGAGTATTTCGATGTTGTAAAAGTCCATGAACCCCGGAATTTTTTGGGCTTTGGCGAGAATATCGTTGAACTTGGCCAGCGAAATCTTGCCGTCGACATACTGGTGCGCGGCCGTGGCCACGATCTTGCCGGCGCCTTCCACCTTCTTCTTGTCGATCTGCGTGGAGCCTGACATGGCTTTGTCAATTCCTTGGTTGGCCTAGCGGGTCCGGTAATGCCCCGGGCTTGGGTCCGGCGCCTTCCGGCGCCGGCCGCTCGCGATTATCGAGCCTGATTCGCCGGCAGTCTAGCGCCCACAGTCTAGCGCCCACAGTCTAGCGCCCGCAGTCCAGCGCCCACAGTCTAGCGCCTGCCGTGGCGACTGGGATCTCCCTCGATCGCGCATCCCCTGAGCCACCCGCGCACCCCTGCCCTGTCAGGCCCGCGGATGAAACCGCTGGTGCACCGCCTTCAAACGGCTATGGTCCACGTGGGTATAGATCTGCGTAGTGGCAATGTTGGCGTGCCCCAGCATTTCTTGAACCTGCCTGAGGTCGGCCCCGCCGGCCAGCAGGTGCGTGGCGAACGAGTGCCGCAGGGTGTGGGGGCTAATGCTGGGCGGGGCCCCCACCCGCAGGGCATAGCGCTTTATCAGCTCCCAGAGCCGCTCGCGCCGCAATCGCAGCCCTCGCCCGGTGAGAAACAGCCAGCTTGGCGGCGCGGAGGCGTGAGCGGCCAGCTTCGGTCGCTCTTGGGCCAGGTAGGCGTCGAGCGCCTCGCCCGCGGCCGGGCCCAGCGGCACGAGCCGCTGCTTGTTGCCCTTGCCCAGGCAGCGAATAAAGCCCGCCTCTCGGTGGACGTCGCCCAGTTCGAGTTGACACAATTCCGAGGCCCGGCAGCCCGTGGCGTACAGCGTTTCCAACAGGGCGCGGTCGCGCCGCCACCAGGGGTCGCTGGGCCGCGGGGCCAGGAGCAAGGCGTCGACCATGTGGGGCGCCAGCACCGCGGGAATGCGCTGCCAGAGCTTGGGGCTGCCCAACAGTTCGACCAGGTTTTCTTGAACCAGCCCTTCGAGCTGCAAGTAGCGATAGAACATTTTCAGCGACACCAGATGTCGCCCCACGCTGGCCGGCGCCAGTTGTTCATCGCCCAGCCAGGCGGCATAGTCCGACAAATCGTTGATCGACAGCCCGGCCGGCTCGCGCGAGCCCAGCCAGGTGAAGAACCGCAACAGGTCGCGGCGGTAGGCGGCCACCGTGTTTTCCGACAAATGGCATTCGCCGCGCAAATAGGCTTCGAACCGCGGCACCCAGGCCGCCGCCCCCTTGGGACCCGCGGCCACAGGTCGAACGACTTTTCCCCTCGGCTGTCGCACGGGTTGGCCCGCTCGATTGGTCGGTTGAGGAACGGCATCACGCTGGCACCCACCCTGGTGGGGCCAGCCGGCGAACCCGCGAAACAGGCCGCCTAAGTAGCTTTCGGGCGGGCCATGCCCGCGGCATCACCCGCACCTCGCCGCGCCGGCCAACGGCGTGTGCTAGATTATTCCACCGGCGCGGGCCGCACGGCTGGCGCCGAATTTGTCGGCCCACCTGGCCGTTTTCGATCGCCGCGAGGAGCCCTGCCCTTGAAAATTCTGGTCACCGGCGGCGCCGGCTACGTGGGGAGCCACGCGGCCCGCTACCTGCACGAGCGTGGGCACGAAGTCTGGATTTACGACGACCTGGTCCAGGGGCACCGGGCCGCCGCCCTCAGCGGCCGGCTCATCGAGGGACGGCTCGCCGATCGCGAGAAGCTAACCGGCACCCTCCGCGAGCTGCGGATCGAAGCCGTTATGCACTTCGCGGCGCTGGCCCTGGTGGGCGAGTCGGTGGCCAATCCGGCTCGCTATTACGAAAACAACGTGGTCGGCAGCCTTTCGCTGTTGGAAGCGATGCGGGCCGCCCGGGTCGACCGGATCGTTTTTTCCAGCACCACGGCCACGTACGGGGCTCCCGACCGCATCCCCATTGCCGAAGACACACCGCAGCGGCCCATCAACCCCTACGGCTTTTCCAAGCTGGTCATCGAACAAGCGCTGGCCGATTACGCCCAGGCCTATGGGCTGGGCTACGCCGCCCTGCGTTATTTCAATGCGGCCGGGGCCTCGCCGCGCGGCGACTTGGGCGAAGACCACTTGCCCGAGTCGCACCTGATTCCGCTGGTGTTGCAAGTGGCGCTGGGCCAACGGGCATCGATCGCCATCTTCGGCGAAGACTACCCCACGCCCGACGGCACCTGTGTCCGCGATTACGTTCACGTCGACGATTTGGCCTCGGCCCATCTGTTGGCGCTCGACCGCCTGCGCCCCGGCGAGGGGCTGAAGTTGAACCTGGGTACCGGCCAGGGCCACAGCGTGCGGCAAGTGATCGATTCGGCCCGCCGCGTCACCGGCCACCCGATTCCCACCGAGTCGGCGCCGCGCCGCCCCGGCGACCCGCCCGAGTTGGTGGCCGATTCGCGTCGTGCCCGCGAGGTACTAAGCTGGCAGCCGCAGTACACCGTGCTGGAGCGAATCATCGAAACCGCCTGGAACTGGCATCGCACCCACCCTCGCGGGTACGACGACCGGGGCTGATCGCCGGCCTAGGTTCGGTTAGCCCCCTGCGGCCCGATTCATCGGTTCCGGTGCCGGCGCCTGGATGCAACCACCCGGGACCGCCCTTAGAATGCCGGGTACCGAGCCGCGACCGCACCTGTGGGCGAGGAGGCCGCGGGCCCGGGTTTTTTCTTTGCAAAGGGGCCACTCGTCATGCCGCGCGCCATCTCGCTGGTGCCGCTTCATCAGCTGGAACCGGGACAGGAAGCCGACCTGTTTGCCCTGCTCGTCGACCGCCAGGAGCTAAAGACTCGCGAAGGCAAGCCCTACTTCAAGGTCACCTTTCGCGACAGCCGCCGCGAGGTCACCTTTCCCATCTGGGGCGATTCGCCCCTGGCGAGCGATTGTCGCGACCACTGGGCGCCTGGCGCGGTCTATAAACTCAGAGCCGTCTACCGGGAAACCAATTACGGTCCGCAGCTCGACATCAGCCGGGCCCGCGAAGCAACTTCGGCCGACGCCGCGGACGGTTTCGATCCGCAGATGTTTCTGCCCCAATCCCGTTTCGATCCGCAGGCCATGTGGGACGAGCTGCTGGCCCTGGTCCGGAACGAAATCACCGAGGCGCCGCTGGCCGCTCTGGTGCTCGATCTGTTGGAACGCCATCGCGAGCCCCTCCTACGGCTTCCGGCCGCCACGCGAAACCACCACGCTTATGTGGCGGGCTGGCTCGAACACGTGCTCAGTGTGACTCGTACCTGTGCCTATCTGGCCGAAAAATACGACGCGTTGTACCCCGACCTGGTGCCCCGCTTGAATCGAGGATTGGTGGTCGCCGGCGGCATCTTGCACGATATCGGCAAGCTGGTCGAGATCGAGCCCACGCCCCAGGGGGCCGCCTACACCCCGGCGGGCACGCTCATCGGCCACCTGGTGCAAGGCCGAGACCTGGTGCGCGAGGCCGCCGCGCGGCACGCCATCGATCCCGATACATTACTCCGGCTGGAACACATCATCCTTTCGCACCAGCGGCTGCCCGAATGGGGCTCGCCCAAGCCTCCCATGACGCCCGAGGCGCTGCTGGTGCATTATGCCGACGACATCGACGCCAAATTCCAGATGATGGCGGCCGCACTCCGCGACGACCCTCGGCCGGGGCCCTTTACTTCCAAGAACAACACACTTTATCAAGCCGTGTACCGCGGTACGCAGCCCTGAGGCGCAAGGCCCTGAGCGCCTCGCCGACGGCACATACACGGCCAACGGCCGCGATACCGCACTAAGATACCGCACCACGAAACTGAACTACGGCGTGGGCAGAATCTGCCGCAAGAACGGTTCCAAGCCGCGTCGCGCGTCCCACTGCTGCGGGTAGCCAAGCGATACCTCTTCGAACCGCACCCCGTCGCGCAGATCGGTCGAGCGCACGTGCAAATGCCCGGAAACCACTACCCGGGCACCGTATCGGGTGTGCCAGTCGTTGGTGGCCTTCGTTCCGCACCAAACGCGAAACCGGGGAATCCGCGGCAGTCGGACCAGATCGGCCCGTAGTGGAAAGTGATTCACCAGCACCAGCGGCAGCGAACCGGCGGCCTGCTCGAGCCGCTGAACCGAAAGCTCCAGCCGGGCCGCGCACCAGGCCCCGCGGCTGGGGTACGGGTCGCAGTGCAACAGCGATTCATCGGCGCACACCAGCCCCGCCTCGGCGGCCCAGGCCACGGCCTCGTCGGGCTCGAGCCCCTGGGGCGCAAACGAGTAATCGTAGAGGACGAACAAGGGGGCGATGCGATGCGGCTCGCGCCCGTCGTCCCAAACCGGCCAGGGATCTTCCGGCGTCAAGACCCCCAACGCCCGGCACCGTGAAACCAGGGCCGCGTAAAGGGCCTCGCCGCGCAGGCCCTGATCCTGGTTCGGCAAGACCCAGAGGTCGTGGTTCCCCGGCACCCAAATCACCTGCCGGAACTTGCGCCGGAGCGACGCCAGCCCCGTTTCGATTTGGGTCAGGGTATCGCCCACGTCGCCGGCCACGATCAGCCAGTCGTCTTCATGGGGTGCCAGGTCAATCACGGCCTGGCGATTGGCCGCGTACCCCAGGTGCAGATCGCTAATGGCCAAGAGACGCATAAGCCGAACACTTCGTCCCGCTGGGGGCCATCAGGAGAGGCACGCTATCCGGGATTCTCGATCTCGCCCGGCGCGCCCGTACCTCAAGAACCGTCGGCCAGGTTACACGGCCGCGCGAGTCGCCACGCCGCTGGAGTTGCCCGCCGCAATTCGCGTGGTTCCGATGGCTCCCTGGGCGGGTGTCATCGGGGGGCCATGGCGCACGATTCGAGCACCGAGCCGGACCAGTTTTTCATCGAGCCCGGCGTATCCGCGGTCCAGATGATGCACGTGTTCTACCGTGGTCGTACCCTCGGCGGCCAGCCCCGCCAAGACCAGCGCGGCCGCCGCCCTCAGGTCGCTGGCGCGGACCGGGGCCCCCACCAGGCTCGAGGGCGCCTGGACCAGGGCGGTGCCGCCATCTCGTCGCACTCGCGCCCCCAGGCGAACCAACTCGGCCAGGTGCGCGAACCGGTCGGGAAACACTCGATCGGCCACACGGCTGGGGCCCGTGGCCAGGCAGGCCAACACCGTCCACTGCGCCTGTAAGTCGGTGGGCAAACCGGGGTGGGGCTGCGCGATCCAGTCGGTGGGCCGCGGCCGAGCGATCGCCCGGGCACGGACCCAATCTTGCCCCTCGTCGATCGCGACCCCGGCGCGGCGCAGCAGTTCCAACACCGCGGCCAATTCTTCTGGCAGCACGGGGGCAATGCGCACATCGCCTCTGGTGGCGGCAGCGGCCAGGAGCAGCGTGGCGGCCTCGATTCGGTCGGGCGGAATCGCCTGTCGCGCGCCCCCCAATTGTTCGACCCCGCGAACCACCAGGGTCGAGGTCCCCAGGCCTTCAATCTGGGCCCCCATCGCGGACAACAACCGGCCCAGGGCCACCACTTCCGGCTCGCAAGCCGCCCCCTCGATCACGCTGGTTCCCTCGGCTCGAGTGGCCGCGCAAAGCACATTGGCGGTGCCCGTCACAGTCGGCCCTCGCGGGCCGCGCAAGTCGACCCGGGCACCCCGCAGGCGCCGCGCCTGTACCCAGACAAAACCGCGATCGAACCGAATGTCGGCCCCCAGCGCGGCCAGGCCGGCCAGGTGCAGGTCGATCGGCCGATCGCCAATGCGGCATCCGCCTGGCAACGCCACCACGGCGCGCTGCCGCCGCGCCAAGAGTGGACCCAACACACAAACTCCGGCTCGCATGCGCCGCACCAGTTCGTAGTCGGCGGTGGTGCGCGGCGAGGGGCGGCATTCCAGCCGCAGCCCCCCACCCGGGGCCGAGGAAACATCCAAGTCCAACCGCTCGAGCAATTCGAGCATCGTGGCCACGTCGTCGACCCTGGGCAGTCCGAGCAGCTCCACTGGCTCGTCGGCCAGGAGCGTGGCGGCCAGGCACAACAGCGAGGCATTCTTCGAGCCGGCCACTTCCGCCTGGCCCACCAGCCGGGCTCCGCCCGTAATCGAGAGCACTTCCATGGCTGCTTCCTTGAAGGGTCGCTTCACTCGCCGTTGGCCGCTTCACCCGGCGCTGGTGGCTCGCCGCGGCGCTCGGCCACCACCACCCGCGTCAGCCCCGCCAAATCCTTGACCGGTGGATGCCATTGCCAGGCCGGTTGTGCGGCGAACAACTCTTGGCAGCTCGCCTCGAGCTGAGGGCTGATTTCGCAAAGCAGCCAGCCGCCCGGCCGCAGCCGCTCGGCCGCCTCGGCCACGAGGCGCGTGATCAGCTCCAACCCCGTGGGGCCAGCTTCCAAGGCCAGCCGCGGCTCGTAACGAGCTACTTCGGCCGCAAGCTGCGCGTATTCGGCCGAGCTGACGTAGGGAGGATTCGACAAAACCAGGTCGTACACCTCGTCGGCGGGCAAGGTCCGACAGAGATCGCTTTCCACAAAGCGGATCTGGTCCGCGACCGCGTGCCGGGCCGCGTTCGAGGCGGCCACGGCCAGGGCCGCGGGGCTGATGTCGCAAGCGGTTACCCGCGCCCCCGGCCAGTGCTTGGCCAGCGACACCGCCAGGCAGCCACTGCCCGTGCCCACGTCGAGCACGCGCGCCGGCTCGCTCGGCGCGCCCCGCGCCTTCAGGGCATCGATCGCCGCGATAACCAGAAACTCGCTCTCGGGCCGGGGAATCAAAACGTCGGGGGTCACCAGAAAATCGAGCGAGTAAAACTCGCGCCGCCCCACCAGGTAAGCTACGGGCATCCCCTCGGCACGGCGGCGAACCAGCTCCCGAAACGAGTTCCGCACGCTCTCGGGCGGTTGTTCGTCGAACGCGGTGTAGAGCTCGATACGACGACAGCCGCGGGCTTGGGCTAGAAGCACTTCGGCGTCGAGCCGCGGGGAATCGGCCCCGCGCTGCGAAAGATACTCTTGGGTCCAGCCCAGCAGCCGGCCGATGGTCCAGGGTTCCGCAGCCGACATCGCATTTCCCCGGCTTGCCACGCAGGTGGGTCGGCGCTGGGCCGCGCCGTATCGAAAAACCTTGGTGCCGGCCAGGTGGCTCGTTGCCCGGCCCCGGCTCAATCGTTCGCCCCGAACGACTCCCGGAGCTGCTGCCGGTCGTGATCGACCAGCGTCTCGATCACCGCGGTCAGGTTACCGGCCAGGATCTGATCCAATTTGTACCAACTCACGTTGATCCGGTGATCGGTTACGCGGTTTTCGGGGAAGTTGTACGTCCGAATCCGCTCGCTCCGGTCCCCCGAACCGATCAAGCTCTTGCGCGTGTCCGAACGTTTCTTGGATTCCTCGGCCCGCTTCAATTCGTACAAGCGGGTCTTAAGCACGCGCAAGGCCTTGGCGCGATTCTTGTGCTGGCTTTTCTCGTCCTGGCAGCTTACCACGATGCCCGTCGCCACATGGGTTAGCCGAATCGCCGAACTGGTCTTGTTCACGTGCTGACCGCCAGGCCCGCTGGCTCGCATCGTCTCTTCCACGTAGTCTTCACGATTCAGTTCAATTTCAATGTCTTCCGGCTCGGGCATTACGGCCACGGTGGCGGCCGAAGTATGAATGCGGCCCTTGGCCTCGGTCTCGGGAACGCGCTGCACGCGGTGGCCGCCGCTTTCGTACTGAAGCCGGCGATAGACCCCCTCGCCTTCGACCGCCAGCACGATCTCCTTGAAGCCGCCCAGCTCGGTCGGGTTGGCCTCGAGAATCTCGATCTTCCACCCCACGCTCTCGGCGTAGTGCTTGTACATTTCGTACAAGTCGCGCGCGAATAGGGCCGCTTCCTCGCCGCCGGTGCCGGCCCGGATTTCCACCACGCACCGCGTGCGGTTGGCGTCCTCGCCCCCGGCGGTCTGTTCCAGCAATTCGTCCCAGAGGGCCTCGCGATCCACGCGCAGCTCGGGCAGTTCCGCCTCGGCCAGTTCCCGCATCTCGGGGTCGCCGCCAGCGATTAGCTCCTGGGTCTCGGCAATCTGCCGATTCAGCTCCTTGAAGCGGCGATACTTGGTGGCCAGGCGGGCCAGCGAACCATGCTCGCGGGCAACGGCCGCCAAGAGCGCACCGTTGGCCAGCACCTGGGGATCGACGAGCTGCCGTTCCAGCTCTTCGAACCGGCGCAGTTTCTGCTCGAGCAGTTCGCGTATTTCACTCATGACCCATCACACCACGCGCGCAAAATGATCGCTCCGCTAGCTACGTCGAAAGACAGCCCGAGAAACCAACCGGCTCAGGCTTGGCGATCCGCATCGCTGACCCTCCTGGTCGTGACCGCCGAGATAGTCGCCGCGGCAGTTCCCTACCGTCGCGAGCAATTTCCAGCCGCCGCAGGCAATTTCCAGCCGCCGCAGGCAGTTGCCAGCCGCGTCGGCCCGTTCCCACGGAATCCGGCCGGCCACCGCCGCACGAGTCCAAGATCGGACCACTGCGAATCGCAGGCTGCCGGACGGTGCGGCGCCCAGACCGCCCGAATCAAGCGGTACCGGCTAAGAGCCCGATTTGGCCTCGGCGCCCTTCTTGCTCTTCTTCACGCTGGCATAACCGGCCGAACCAAACTTGGTTTGGAACTTCTCGATCCGGCCCGCCGTATCGACATACTTCAGCTTACCCGTGTAGAACGGGTGGCAAGCACTGCAAATATCGACCGCCAGCTCCCGGACCGTGCTGCGCGTGACGAACGAGTTTCCGCAGCCGCAGTGCACCACGGTCGGAACGTAGTTGGGGTGAATGCCGTCTTTCATGGCTCTCTGACTTTCTTCCGTTCGGCGGGAGCCCCCTCCGGCACATCCGCACCGGTAGCGCCATCCACTGGGCAGCCCCTTTGGCTGTCCGTGCGACGGCTGGCGGGAAGGCAACTCCGCTAAGCCCCTCAGTGTACTGGCGCTAAGCTCAGCTCACAAGGCGGCCTGATTCGCCCCGATTTTCGGCCCCCGCGCCGGCGGGCATCCTCCCGGGCCTGCTCGCGCCCGGGCGACGCAACCTCTAGCTGCGACGGCCTTTTGCCAACCGCCGGGCCGCCTTTTGCCCTTCCTTTGGGAAACGTAATTTCGGTCCGTTGCGGGGGGCGGTTCGTTGATCGGAAGATAACCTCTGTGGCGCTGGCGGCAAGTTTCCACCAGGCACTGGTCCGCCGCGCCCCCGACCCCAAAGATTTCGGCTCAGGTCCGCAATTCAATGAAGCCGAGTTCCCCGACAAGCCCACCCCTCCGCCGGCCGAAACGTCGCCGGCGTTTCGGGCAGATCGCCCTGCTGGTCGCCGCGCTCGTTTTCGTTGCCGGTGAGGCAACCGTCCGGCTCGTCGAACCCACGGCCGAAATGCGTGCCGCCTACCGCTGGACGGTCGATACCCACCTGTACGATCTTACCCCCGACGAGTTCCGCGCACGCCAGCAGGCTATCTTCCAGGCTCGCCGGCAACAGGGCCAGGAACGCGGACAGACGCACCCCGAGTTGGCCTGGACCTACAACCCCGGATTCCAACTATCGCTCGACGACACCGACATCCATATCAACTCGCTTGGGCTTCGCGACGAAGAGTTTCCGCTGGCCAAGCCCCCGGGCGAAATTCGCATCCTTTGCCTGGGCGGTTCGACCACTGCTGGCGAAGAGGTGCCCCAGCAGCAGACTTACCCGTCCCAACTTCAACGAATGTTGCGCGAGCATTACCCGCAGGCCGCGCTACGGGTCATCAACGGCGGAATACCCTCCTACGCGATCAGGCACACGCTCCGCGATTTCGAGCTGCGCCTGTGGCGTCTGAAACCCGACGTGGTGGCCGTTTATCAGGGCATCAACGACCTTTCCTATCACAGCACGGCCACGATTGAAGTACACCGGAAGGCCAACTTCAACGGCCAAGCCTTTGCGCCATTCGTCTACCAAGGCGACGGGGACCTGGGCAACACCCCCACCTGGACCGAACCACTCCGCGCGGCCGCACAGCAAAGCCACTTGGCGCGGTTGCTGGTGCGTACCTGGCGCGAACGCGGCGGTTCGAGCCCCCATGCCGCCGATCTCGAATTCCGCCCGCAGGCCATCGAGGCCTTTGAAGCCTATTACCGCGCATTGCTGAAACAGATCGCCGCCGAAGGTGCGCTGGCGGTGCCAATGACCTTCGCGCTTGCTTACCCAGGACAATTCACCGCGAACCAGGAGCGCCGCGTCTTGGCCAGCTTTCAGATTTGGCTGGAAGGAGCTCCGCCTCGACTGGGGCGCCAGATCGTCGACTCCGAGAATGCCGCCATCCGCCGCCTGGCCGGGCAGTGCAACTGCCCCTATGCCGACCTCGACGAGGCGGTACCCCGCGATGCCGAGCACTTCGTCGACGTCTGCCACCTGACCGCCGCGGGGAACCGCCTGATTGCCCAGCGGCTCGCCGAAACCATCCGCCCTTGGCTCCAAGAGCGCTTGGCGCTCGGCACGGAACTGGTCCACGAACCAGGGTTGCCAGCGCCTGGTAATCCGTAGCCGTTAGCTCGGTCAGGACCCACCGCCGGCTCGGCCTGGTAATCCACACCGGTTCTCGCGTTCGCCGATCGGCCTTGGCAGCCGAAAAAGGTGGGCAGCAAAAAGCCTTGCGGCGACCGGAGCGGCCGCGCCAAGGCAGTCGCTCTCACAGGGCTAGCTGTCAGGGGGCCATTCCCGTTGGGGATCAAGCAACCCCTTCTGGGGGGATGTGGGGGATGTGGCTGGTCTAGTGACAGGCGGCCCTGGGCTTGACCCTTACGGGATACCTGGGTCCGCCGCCCCTCCCCCCCTTCGGCCCGCTTTCGCCGGGGGATTCGGCCGATGAAATTGGCATGAATTCAAGGCACTTGGTGAAACCATCCGCCGAAGAATCGGGTAAACCCCCTGGATGAGTTGGAACGCGAATTCCGATTTCATTACCATGGACGATTCAGTACAAACACCCGTCGGCGGCCCGTCCGGTCTGCGCCGCCCCAACTGAACGACGTTTCAGCGAGGACTTCCGTAATGCGAAACTCCCCAGCGGCTTGGATCGCCCTCTTGGGATTGGCCTTGGTCACCAGCCCGCTGCTGGCCAACGAAGAGGCCCGGATTGGTCGCAAGATCGACAGCTTCAGGCTTCCCGATCACCACGGGCGAATGCGCTCGCTCGACGAGTTCAGCGATGCCAAGGCGGTGGTCGTTGTCTTCCTGGGAACGGAATGCCCGCTGGTGAAGCAATATGGTCCGCGGCTGGCCGAGCTATCCAAGCAACTGGCCGCGCAAGACGTGCAGATCATCGGGATCAACTCGAACCTGCAAGACACCATCACCGAGATCGGGGCCTACGCCCGCACCTTCCACATCGACTTCCCGATTTTGAAAGACTCGGGCAACGTAGTGGCCGACCGTTTCGGGGCGGTCCGCACTCCGGAAGCCTTCGTCTTGGATCAGGATCGCGTCATTCGCTACTGGGGCCGCATCGACGACCAATACGGCCTGGGCAACGCTTCGGGCTACGCGAAGGTGGCCGTCGAGCGTGAAGACGTGAAGCTGGCCGTGGCCGAAATCCTTTCGGGAAAACCGGTCAGCGAGCCGGTGACTAAGGCCTTTGGCTGCCTCATCGGCCGAGTGGCCCGGGTCACGCCGCACGGTGAGATTACCTACGCGGACCACATCGCCAAGATCATCGACAATCGCTGCGTGAACTGCCACCGGCCCGGCGAGTTGGGGCCCTTCGCCCTGACCAACTACGAAGAGGTGTTGGGCTGGGCCGGCATGATCCGCGAGGTGGTTAGCGAAGAGCGGATGCCGCCCTGGTTCGCCAACCCCGAGTTTGGCCAGTTTGAGAACGACTGCCGCCTGACCGAGGAAGAGCGCGAACTGATTTACCAGTGGGTCGAATGCGGCTGCCCGCAGGGAGACATGGCCCGCCGCCCTGCCCTGCCCGAGTTTGTCGACGGATGGCAAATCGGCGAGCCCGACGCGGTGTTCTACATGAGCGATGAACCCTACACCGTCGCCGCCGAGGGCACGGTCGAGTACCAGTACTTCACGGTCGACACCGGCTTCACGGAAGACAAATGGATCACCGCCGCCGAATCGCGACCTGGTAATCGCTCGGTGGTGCACCACATCATTTGCTTCATCTCTCCGCCCGGTAGCAGCGGCGGCGAGGGCCGTGGCAACGGCGCCCAAATCGGCTACGCCCCCGGAATGCCGCCGCGGCAGTTCAAACCCGGCTTCGGCATGAAGATTCCGGCCGGGGCGCGGCTCACTTTTCAAATGCATTACACCCCCAACGGGGTCGAGCAAACCGACCGCAGCTATGTCGGTTTCAAGTTCATCGATCCGAAGCTGGTCAAGCACGAAGTCACCGGCGGTCTCTCGGGCAATGTCACCTTCCGAATTCCCCCGGGAGATTCGAACTACAAGGTCACCTCGACCAAGAAGTTCCGCCGCGACACCATGCTGCTGAGCATGTTGCCCCACATGCACCTGCGGGGAAAATCGTTCCGCTACGAAGTGAAGTATCCCGACGGCACCGAGGAAATCTTGCTCGACGTGCCCAAGTACGACTTCAACTGGCAGCTTTGGTACCAGCTTTCCCAGCCCAAGCTGTTGCCCAAGGGAACGCGGATGACCTGCACCGCGTACTTCGATAACTCGGAGGAGAATCCGTTTAACCCGGATCCCACCATCGAGGTCACCTGGGGTGAACAAACCTGGGAAGAAATGATGTTCGGCTTCATGAGCTTCTACGATCCCAACCGGAATCTGCAAACCGACGGAGCCGCCTCGGCCGAAGAGGAAGAGCCGGACGACGACTTGCCTGCCGACCGAATCGCCTTCTAGGCTGAGGGGACAGCGCAGGGGCGACCATGACACGCCCAGCGCGGGTTCGACCGTTTACCTTCGATGCACCACGACGAGCGTGGCCGCCTTCTCCGGAAGGCGAGCCACGCTCGCTTGGTTTCGGGCGCCCGTGAAGCCCCCTCGGGGGCCCGGCAGGGGTCCACACGCCAGCTCGTCCCCGCCGCCAGCGGCACGGCCAGCTATTTGGTCAGATACAGCCGCCCGCTGGGCGTAAGCCGCAGTCGATACACCTGCCCTCGGTGCTCGATCCACAGTTCGCGCTGGTCCTGGAGAAGCTCGCGGGAAGGCACCAGCCGCACGCCCGGAGGCCGAGCGGCCGGCTCTCGACTCGGGGCGGCCGGCTCCACCGCCTGCTGAGAAACGGGGTCCTCGGACACGCGGCGCCTCCTAATGAAATGCGGAACGACGCAGACGGCAATCGGACCAGACCGAGCGCCAACCGCGACTCGACCGGCCATGCATCTGCCGTGCCGCCGTGACAGGCGCCGCTCGAAAGGGCCTGAAACAGGGCCATCCCCGTGCAGCGGCGTTCTCCGCTGGCGATCGGGTTGTCGATCGGTGTGACTCACCTGTCGATCGAAGTAACAATGCCGTCTCGACCTGTCCACTTCTTAAGGATGCTTGGCATTCATCCGGCTCGACGAGTTGAAGATGGACGAAAGAGGCCCGAACTACCAGTTGACGAAAAACCCCGGTTAGCAAAGCTCTGCCGACTCCTCGCCTGGTGACTCAGATAGGGGTCAGGCCAGATTCGATAAGTTTGATACTTGTGCTGGTTATTCGAATTGGTAGTAGCCGCGTGCCAAACCAACCAGTCGAACTTGGATTGGAAGGATTGGAGCGCAATGAGACAGCTCTTACCGTTGGGGCTGGCCGCGGCAGGTATCCTGACTTGGACCTCGCTGGCCAGCGCCCTTTCACCCGCTTGGAGCACCTTTGGCTTCGGCAATTTCGGCGAGACGGCCGCGACCAGCGGTCCGCAGCCTGTCGAAGACTTGCCTGAATCAGAGGCCCTAATCGAGCTTTACCCGGACGAGGGCTACCTGAGCCAGGTCAGCTTCCGTCAACCGACACCGCCGGCCGATCAATCGCTTCCCGAGCTGCCCGAAGTAACGGTCACGCCGCGCCCACAGCCCCGCTACCGGCCCAGCTACCCGGCCTATCGCGGCGGCTTCCCGACGCAGGGAATTCCCTGGAGTTCGGATCGGATCACTTCCGACCGGACGCGCGTGGGCCCGTACAACCAACCGGTTTGGACCACCCAACGCCCCTTCGCCACCTCGCGGGTCTACGTGCTGCCCGCCGGCCAGGCCCAGGTCGAGCAGTGGGTGCGCCCCACCTGGGACCGCGAAGGCAAACCGGAGTTCCGCATGTTGGAAGAATTCGCGGTGGGTCTGCCGGGCCGCTTTCAACTCGACTTATACGAGCGCTGGAACATTGAGCCAAACGACACCGGCAAACAACAGGCCAATCACGAAGGAGTGCAGATCGAAGTGCGGTGGGCTCTGGCCGACTGGGGACGGATTCCGTTCAACCCCACACTCTATGCCGAGTGGGTCGAACGGGGCGGACCGCAAGAGAAACCCAACAAGTACGAACTCAAGCTCCTGCTGGCCCAGGAAGTATTCCGCTCGTGGTTCTACGCCTCGAACTTGATCCTGGAACAGGAAACCTCGGGCGAGCGCGAAACCGAGCTCGGTTGGAGTCACGCTCTGAGCACCACGATCATCGAGCGGAAGCTGATGGCTGGCGTCGAAACCGTGGCCTCGCGCACGACGGTGACCGGCTCGCGGTCGTCGGCCGATGTCACCTGCCTGGTCGGCCCGTCGCTGCAGTTTCGACCGACCAATCGCTCGTTTCTCAACGTGGTGGGGCTTTTCGGAACCACACGCGAGCCGTTTTGTCAGATGTATGTGATCTATGGCTGGCAGTTCGGCACCCGAGCCGGTCCGTCGCGTGGCTACATGGGTGGCCCGGCGTCGACGATCGCCAACTAACCGGCGGGGTTCCAGGCGTGCCACAATCCGCCGCCACTCCACGGCGGGGCCAGACCGGCCCTGCCGTGGAGCCGGCTCGGAACCTCGCTCCGCGGGGCCCGGCGAAAACGTGCGAGAACCACCCCGGTGGTTTAAATTGGCATTCGTACAGCAGCGACTCCTCGGTGAACCCGCGGGAGCGCTTCTGGCGAGGCGTCCGCTTGGTCACAGGTTTCCCCGCGTACCCGACACCGCTTGCCGCCCTGGCCGCGACTCATGTCCTCGTTGGAAATCACCGCCGCCGACAACCCCGCCGTCCGCCCGCGCGGCTGGATGGCCTGGGCCGTTTCCGCCTTGTTGCACACGATCGCGCTGGCGGTGTTGGCCCGATCGGCGCGCCGTTGGCCCCAGCCCGACCCATTCGCGGCGGGATCGCGAGTCGCGTCGGCGGTAAGTGTGGCGGCCCAGTTCACCGGCTTCAAGCCGCCGGAGATCGAGCTGGTCGACTCGGCCGCCGTGACGGTCCAGCCCGATCGGGCCTCGCTTCGCGACGTCGAGTTTGTCGCGCTCACCCCCGCCGATCTGAGCGTGGCCGAGGCCGCGCTCGTGCAACCGCCAAACCGGCCCGCCGAGTCGGCCCGTTCCGACTCAAGTTGGGATCCTCACACCAGCTCGCAATTAGACCGACCCATCGGCCAACAGCGCGAACCCGACTGGGAAACCGCAAGCGTTCCGAGCGATCGCCAACTCGAGGCGGCCTCGAAAATGCCGCCGGAGGAGAGGGCCCAAGAGTCGAGTGAACCGCCGAAAGTTGCCGAGCCAGTTGCCGAGCCGGCGTCGAAACCACAGGTCGATGCGGCCCAAACGGAAGTCGCGGAGGTCACAAATACCTCCTCGCCCGCCGTCGACGCGCCCAACTCGGGCGAGGCGGCCGTGTCGTCGGCGCCGCAGACGGTCGGCACGCACGAAGAGCTGCCAGCTCCGCATTCCATCTTCAATCCGCCGCCGATCTATCCGGCGGGCGCAGTCCTTGCACGGCAACAGGGACTCACCGTGCTCGAGGTAACGATCGCCGCCGACGGACACGTTGCCCAAGTCAAGGTCGTCCAGTCGAGTGGCTTTCCCGTGCTGGATGGTGCCGCGGTCGCCGCCGTGTCGCGCTGGCGTTTCGAGCGGCGGGCGAGCCACCAGCCTCTGCACGATTGGGTCGGCCAACTCTCAGTGCGTTTCCGGTTGCAATAGTCTTTCTTGGGCGCACGATAACTGTGCTTCGCGGAGCCTTCGTTTCTCCCAAAGAGGCCGGTCGTCTCGCTGCACGGCCGAATCGCTTGCTGCGCCACCGAAACCGTTTGGCGGGGCCAGTTTTGCCGAGTTCACCCGTCTTCCCCAAGCTCGATTTCTCCCGATCGGCACCCCAGCGCTTGGGCCGCGAAAAACTTGAAAACCAACTGTCCTCGACCTGCGTAGAAATGGTGGACAGTGAGTGAGAATCGCCCCGAGGGGCCGTCCGAAAGAAGAGGCGGCCATGCTCCTGGCGCGGTAGCCTGCCACGGCGCCCGGGGCTACAGACCTTTGGCGATATCGTCAGGGCAGGCCGTAAGAATCCGGAGGTGTAACATGTTCCGCACACTTGTGCCGACGCATGAACGGTTTCATCGTCCGCTCGAGAGGTTCGAACGGGAGATGGAGCACCTGATGGGCCGATTCTTTGGCCCCGAACTGCCGTGGCGGGAAGGCGACTTCACCCCGCGGCTGAATATTGCCGAGACCGAGGGCGCTTACGAGGTGAGCGTCGATCTGCCCGGCTTGAAGCCCGAGGATGTCAAGGTCGAGGTCAAGAGCGGCGAGTTGTGGGTCACCGGCGAGCGGCGCGAGGAGAAGGAAGAAAAAGGCAAGACCTTCCATCGCGTGGAGCGCTACAGCGGTCAGTTCCGGCGGATTATCCCGCTGCCGACCCGAGTGGTTGAAGAACGCGTTGTGGCCAACTACACCGACGGCGTGCTGAAGGTGATGCTGCCCAAGGCCGAAGAGTCCAGGCCCCGCCAGATCTCGGTGAACACGACCTAAGCGGCCTGCTGCCCTCGTGCTCCGGCAGGAGCACGAGGGCAGTGGCTTGCTAGCACGCCTCCCCGATGGCGGGGAGCCCGCTCGGTAGCGGGGTTCATCTAAACCCCTGGGCTGGTCAATTTCGGGCTGCCCGGCGTGAACAGGCCGCGCCGGGGGGCCTTTTTTGTTGCGCGCCGGCCACCGCTTTGCCCTCCGCGCCCCAGTCAGCTCGGCTTCCCTAGACTGGCCCCTTGGGCTAGCCCTCGAGGATTCGTAGAATGATCGGCCGGGCAGGTTCCGCTTACTTCGGGCAAGGCAGAGGAGGTCTATCCGATGAAACGCTGGCTCTTGGCGATGGTCGCAGTGGCCCTACTGAGCTCGGTTCCGGCTGCGGCCGAGGCCGGCTACTACCGTTGGCGCTGCTGGGGTCCCCCGGTGCCCCGAGCGGTGTTCTATCCGCCGGTGCCCGTGGTTCGGCCCTATGCCTACTACTACCGGCCCCCGGTGGTCGTGGCGCCGGTACCGTACCCGGCGGTCGCTCCGATCGCACCGGTGCCCTACGGCGCGTTCTACCGTGGGTATTACGGCCCGCGTGTGGGCCTTTACTTCTGGTAAGCGAACCCTGCGCGGGCGGTGGCTCGTCTTGCGCGAGCCGCCGACCCCGCTTGCCTACGCGTCAATCGCCGGCGTCGACCCAGGCTTCGTTGAACTGGGCGTGCTTCATCGTCTTGCCATCGGCGGTGAAGTAGCTGTACACGCAGTGGATCAACCCGTCGGCCCCCTGGATGACCGTCGGGTAGTGGTAGGCGCCTTGAGCCTGCTTTTCCAGGTGGCGGGTGTGGGTCCAGGTGCGGCCTTCGTCGTCGGAGAGCGACACGGCCAGGCTGCTGCGCCCCTGGAGCGTGTCGTTGTACACCAGCAGCCAGCGGCCGCTGGCCAACCGCAGGGCGTCGAGCCCCGAACCCGGGTTAGGCAGATCGATCGCCCCGACCGGCCCCCAGGTAATCCCCTCGTCGCGCGACTCGGCGGTGCGAATCTTGTTCACGGGGCCATTCTCTCGCATGTAGGCCACGAGGGTGCCGTCGTTGCGCCGCACAACCGCCGGTTGAATGGCGCCGTAGCCCACCAGCGGCTCGCTGGCGTACCAGCTTGCGCCTCCGTCGTCGCTAATGGCCATCAGCGATACCGAATAGGTATCGGTGTATAAGGGCAGTAAAATCCGGCCGCTGGGCAGCACGGTGGGCTTGCAGCGAGGCTGCCACCCCAGGCGGTTGTTCAGCTTCTCTTTGATCTTGGTTCTCACCATCTGGGCGAACATTTTCTCGCGGGCGGCCGAAGGCGCCAGGTCTTGCTCCAACTGGTCGAGCACCGCCAACATCCGCTCGTTGAAATTCTGCGGAATCAGCGGAATCACCGCCTGCCAGTCCCACTGGGGCGGCCCATCGCCGTTGTACTGGCTGGCTACCCGGTAGTGCGTCAGGCAGGAATCCCACTGGTTGTCGATGATCAGCGGCCAAAACAGCCAAAGCCGCTGCTTGCCGTCGATCCAAAGCGCGGTGTTGCAATCGGGAAACAGCGGGGTATCGGCCCAAACCACGGGCTCGCTCCAGGCGGTTTCTCCCCGGCGGCGCCGCGCCCCCCAAACCGCCACGTCGTCCGACTGGCGCTCGCCCGATCCGCGATACCAGGAAACCAGCAGGTCTCCCTCGGGCGTTTCCACCACACCAGGAGCGTGGTTGTGCTTGGCGTCGAGGGGAAACACGAATTCGGCCTGATAAACCGGCTCTTCGGCCCGGGCCACCACGCCGGAGAGCGTTACGGCGGCCAGCACCGCCCCGGCAAGCGTTGCGGCGCGGGGCGCCAAGGTTCCTAGCCAGTTGCAGCTCACGTTGTCGTTCTCCCCTAAAGCAAATTGAAGCTCGGTCTGCGACCCTAGTTGTTCTACGACTGCCTGGAAATGCGACCTATGCATGGCAAGCGGCCCGGCGAACCGGCCCGAGTGCTCCCTCGAACGCTCACCGAGCGGCCGACTGCATTGCCCCCGAGCGTGCCCCGATTTCGAGGTCGGTTCCCTCGATGCGAACAATGAAATCCTTGCCGAACGCCTTGCTGGGCGTGGCGAAACCGCGGGGGCCGTCGCCAGCCAACAATCGCTCGACCACCGCCAACATGGTCAGCACGGTCAGCGTGTAACCACCGGGAGTCTCGAGCGTCGCTTCCACGGTGCGCCCCTCGGCGTCGCGAACTCGCCCCCAAAGGGAAGTCCGGGTGCGCTCGAGCTCCGCGGGGCTCGGCCCGTGCACCGTGCGCCCGACCCACCACTTGGCCAGCGCCGGCAACGGCCAGATGCCCATGAGCGGCATCAGCCACCGCATTCGCCGTGCGCGGGCAATGCTGGCGGGCGAGGCGCTTAGATACACCTCGATATTGGGTATGCCCGTCGAGTAGTACGCGCTCGACACATCGCCCCAGGGAATGGTCATGGCCCACCGCTTGCCCGTGCGGAAGGGAATTTCCTGCGATTTCCAAGCCGGGGGTACCGTCACGATCCGGCCGCCAACCCGTGCCCGGCCCCCGCGGGGCAAACCCTCGATCATGGTCTTGGTGGTTCCCGGGCTCAGCCCTCCGGTACCGGCAAACGCCAATTCCAGGTGCGTGGCCCCGGGCAACTCAGCCGCCAAGGTCGCCGCCAAACAATCGGTGGGCACCACATCGAAACCAACGGCCGGCATCAGGGCGATGCCTGCCTCGCGGGCCTTTTCGTGCCGGGCGGCACCGGCCTCGATCACATCGATCTCGCCGGTAATGTCGGTATAGTGCACCTGCTCGAGCAGGCAGGCGTCCATCATCGGTTCGGCCGTGGCCGAAAAGGGCCCCGCGCAGTGGGCCACGACCGCCACATCTTCGAGATAGCCGGCGATTTGCTCGGGGCTGGTCAGCGGAAAAACCCGGCTTTCGCAACCCAGCTCGCGGGCCAACTTGCCCACGGCCTCGCCGTGGCGTCCGGCCAGAATCGGCCGCAGCCCCCGACGGCAGGCCTCTTGGGCCACCAGCCGGCCGGTGTAGCCGTTGGCGCCGTAAATCATCCACACCGATGTTTTTGACATGACGCACCCTCGCTCTCGCGGGCCGAGCCTTGCCCGGCGCGCACTCCGGCACCGCCTGGAGGGCGGCGGCCAAGGCCCCGGTTCGGAATTCTAACGGGGCCCTGGCCGGGCTGCACCCGATTCCGACGAAAAAAAAGGGGGGCCCGAACCCCCACAGCGCGGCGGCCGCGGCCCGCTCAGCCGATGATTTTGCGGCGCCGGCCGACGTAGTCCCAAACCACAAAGCGGTCGAGCTCGCGTCCGCCGGTGAAGAAGACCCGGCCCGAGGTCGACTGGGCCAGTCGGTAGGCGAACTGCACATCCTCGCTGGTTTGGTTCCAGGTCGACAAGAGAAAGATATTGATGGTGATGCCTTCCCGGTGGCAGAGCAGCCCCTCGCGCATCGTCGCCTGTTCGGTGCGCGGGTGAGGTGGGTACAGCAGGTAGAGCCAGTGCCCCTCGAAGTGAGCCGTCGGCAGCCCGTCGGTAATCAGTATGATCTGCCGATTGGGCGTGTCCTGCGCGGATAGCACCTGCCGGGCCATCCGCAGCCCGTGCTGCAAATTGGTGAAATGCGGCGGAATCTGCAGTTCCGAGATTTCGGGATCGGAAAGATCGGCCTTTAGCTGCACGTAGGGATCGAAGATCGTGGGAATCTTGGGCATCAGCCCCACGATTTCGTTGGGGCGGCGCAGCTTGGCCAGGCTGTACACTTCGACGAACTGCAGAAAATCGCCCGGGTACTCGCGGCGAATCAGCCCGTCGAGCGCCAGCGCCATCCGCTTCACATTTACATACAGTCCGCCGTAGCGCATCGAACCGCTCATGTCCATCACCACCGCGGTGGCGCACTTGGGCAGATTGCGAGTTCGGCGAACCACCATGTCGTCGGTAGTCATCCGGATCGGAAGCCCTGGCCCCTGGCGCAAGAGGGCATTCATCAAGCTGCTAGGAATATCCAGCTCGCTCAGGGCGTCGCCGAATTCGTAGGGTTTGGTGGCCTGGAGTTCGACCGCGCCCTCGCCCTCGACGGGCCCCACGTGGCGGCCGGTGCGCGAGGCTTCCAGCTCGCTGAAGATTTCCTCCAGCAGCTTGCCCTGAAAAAGCCGGTAGGCCTGGGGAGTCAACTGGTACCCTCGTCCGCTGCTTTCCAGCCCCTGGCGCTCGGCCATCGACCGCAGCAGGTCGCGCACCTGCTGCTCCAGCCCGCGCAATTGCTCCAGGCCGGCCTCGTCGACGTAGCGGGCCAGTTCCTCCAGATCGATAATGCCAATCTGGGCGTTTTGCTGGGCCTCGTTCAGTTGGTTGAGCAGCCGGTCGATGGTTTCCAGTTCGTCTTTCAGCTCCAGCGCCTGGGGAATGGAAAGCCGGGTTTGGCCGGTAAACGCGTACTTGCCGGCCAACTCGTCAACCTGGTACTTGTCTCCCAGCGCCGAAATCACCTTGAGCAACTGGCGGGAAAACTTCGAGCGGTCGTTGCCCGCCCGGTTCCAAAGCCGTTCCAGCTCGCGCAGTTGCTCCTGGCGAATGGCTTTTTCAAGCGGCTGCTGGATCTGCGGCGGCGGCTCGAGCCCCTTGCTCCTGCGGGCGTATTGGCCCTGCGCGTCGCGCTGCACCGAGTGAGTTTCGTAGGTGGCCAGTAGCTTGCGCTTGCGCTCTTCCAATAGTTCGCGCAGCGCGGCCAGCGATGGGCCCAGCCCCGAGATCATGCTCGGATCGATCCGCACGGCCCGGGCAAGCTCTTCGTCGGTCAGCTCGCGGAGATCTCCGTGGGCCAGCAAATGGTCGAAAACTGGCGAGACCAAATCGGGGGGCGGGCGGTTGGGGCTGGGCCACTCGACGGGGTTGTATTTCTGATAGGTGTGGATGATCCCCCCCAGCCGTTCACGAGAGGTCATACACGATCCTCCCATGATGCTGGCTGCGCGAGACTCGGTCGGTGGCGTACAGCCCCGCCAGCACGAATTCCACGCACGATGCCCGCACCGCCGGATCGGTCGAGGCGTTGACTTCAAAGGCCTTTTCCCAGGCCGGCGGCACCCGCTGCAGGCGCTCGGCATAGTGCGACGAGGGGAGCATGTCTCCCACCTCGATCTTCACTCCCTGACCGAAGATTTCCGAAATCTCGGCCAGGCCATGCCGGTCGACATACTCTTCGAAGACCGTGCGCACGGCCTCGGCCAAGACGGCGTCGAGCACCTGCCGCTCGCTCATCTGATGGCTTCCCATCAGATCCAACTCCAGCTTTCCCAGCGAAGAGCTGTAGAGATGCCCCAGATCGCTCATCCGCGGCACCGCGGGCCGTTCACCCAGCCGCGCCCCACGCTGCCGCGCGCTGGCGATCATGGTGCGGTAATTAGCGATGCTGAATCGCGCGCTCACCCCCGACTGCTGGTCGATGAACTTCGACCGCCGGGCAGAGCGGCTGATCTCCTCGACCACCTCGCGCATGAAGTAGGGCACCACCACCGGGAAGTCTCCCCCCAGGTCGATGTTCGCCTCCTGCTCCATGATTTGAATTCCCAGGTCGCGCTGGCGCGGGTAATGGGTATGAATCACCGAACCGATACGGTCCTTGAGCTGTGGAATGACCTTGCCCGAGCGGTTGTAAGTGGCCGGATTGGCCGAGAATACGATCATCACGTCCAGGTCGAATTGCACCGGAAAGCCACGAATCTGCACGTCGCGCTCTTCAAGAATGTTGAACAGCCCCACCTGAACCAGTTCGTCCAACTCGGGCAGCTCGTTCATCGCGAAGATGCCGCGGTGCATCCGGGGGATCAGGCCAAAGTGCAGAGCCTCTTCCGCCGACATGCTCACCCCACCCGCCAGCTTGGCAGGATCGATCTCGCCGATGATGTCGGCAAACTTCGTGCCCGGTGCCAGCCGCTCGGCATAGCGCTCGTCGCGCGGCCACCAGGCAATTGGAATCTGCTCGGGCGGAAGCTCGGCCACCGCCCGCCGGCCGGCCGAGGTGATGGGCCGCTCCGGGTCTTCGTGCACGGGCAGGTCGGGAAGGTCGATGTACGGGATCGCTTCGTCCAGAAACCGCACCAGTTGCCGCATGATGCGGCTCTTGGCCTGCCCCTTTTCGCCCAGAAATAACAGGTCGTGCTGGGCCAGGATCGCCACGTTGATCTCGGGGATCACCGTGTCCTCGTAGCCGATGATGCCTGAGAACAGCTCCTCGCCGGCTGCCAGGTTTCTGAGGAAGTTGTCGTGGATTTCTTGTTTGACGGTTTTGGAAACCCAACCACCGTCGCGCAGCTCGCGAAGGTTCGTGGGACGAACCTTGGCCAAACCAATACTCATCGACCACTCCCTCTTCGAGGTTTCCGCCGGGGGTGCTCCGGCCTAGGGGGGGAAAACCAGCGGTGACCGGGGCAGCACGGCGGGCATGCGCCGCGCGGGCAGGCAGCGCAGGGATTATAGCGCCGCCGGCGCGTTCGCCAACCAATTGGCTCGCCCCCGGGGGGCCGACCCGCCAGGTCAGCCACCGTTTCGCCCCGGGGTTGGCGTCGCCAGGCCCTGCCGCGAAATCCACTCTTTCGGCGGTGAACTGGCAATGGGGCTAATCGCCCCCCAGTTCCACCAGGTCGCTCTCGGCCCGCGTCGCCAGATGTTGAAAAATGGCAAGGTCCACCTGATCCGAGAGTAGCCGAACCGAGCCATCGCCCAAGAGCATGTGGGCCCCCACCGGGTGGTAGCTGCTGAAATCGTCGAAGTGTCCCGCGGGGTGATTGGGGGTGTGATCCGTGGTACCCACCACGCGCACCATCGACAACTGCCCCCCCTGGACCACGCCGGTCCAGGTCGACCCTCCGAGTCGCGACCCGCGCTCGCCCACCAACAGGGTCTGGCTCAGGCCATCGCTGAGATCCGCGAAGCGAATCCCGCTTTGGTGAAACATGCTTCCGTTGCCTTCGCAGATGAACCCGGGCCCCCGATCCTCGCACTCTTCCAAATCCTGGGTGCCGAACACCGCTACGAAGTTGCTCCGCGACAGTTCAATCAGCGTCGGTTTGCCGGCATCGAGATCCCAGGTCTGCTCCAAATCGTCGGGCACAGCCGAGGTCACCTTTTGCTTCAGGGCAAAGAGCTCGGCCCCCACGTCGCTGGGGCAACGATAAACGTTAATCACCGTGCGAACTGCCTGGCTGTTGGCCGGATCGACGATGTGCTTCTCCAGGGTCAGCAGCCCGCGCTTGAGCGGCACCTGTTCCAACTGTTCGAGGATCAGCGCGCCCCAGCCCCAACCGGGCACCCCCTCGGGATCGGGCCGCTGGGTGCTTTCCTCCCAGGCCAACCAGCCCGGAGGCAAGCTCTTCAGAGCGTCGTGATAGGTGTGCAGCGCCAGCCCAATTTGTCGCAAATGATTCCGACAGGTGGTTCGCCGAGCTGCTTCCCGGGCCGCTTGCACGGCCGGCAACAGCAGGGCGATCAGAATGCCTATGATCGCAATCACGACCAAAAGCTCGACCAGTGTGAAACCCTGGTGGGGCAGGCGAGTCCTGCGCGGGGCCAGCGGCACTCGACACGCTTCGGCTGCAAGGTGGCGGCTGGAGCAATCCGAACGATGGCGCATGGACGCAGCGATGCTCTCTAGCTATGGCTCGCCGCCAAGGTGCTTTCGGGCGGACATGCCTGGTTTCGATCCACACGGCCGGGCAGGCCCTGGGGGTCTGTCCGGCTCTAGCCCCGCCGCCCGCAAAGGGCGCCTCGACAACCGTTTGCCCGCGGCTCCAGCCTAGCTGGCGTGGGCCGCCCGGTACAGGTTGCAAGTCAAATGGGCCTGGCCCTGGTGATGGGCCTCGTGCCAGCCGATAACATGCAGCACAGTCAGCAGGGTCCATTTCCGCTCTTTCAGGGGCTCTGGAATCTCTCCCAGCTGCCCGTCGCTCAGGGTGCCCAGCGTCTCCAAGAGCGATCCGCGGGTATCGGCCAATACCTGGCGAATCGTCGCGGCCGAAGGAATCTCGTCGTCCGGAGTGCTGCCGCCGCGAAAGCGCGGCCACAGCCCTTGGTGGCGGGCCGCTTGCTCGGGGCGAAGCCGTTCGGTGGCAAAAATCTCTTCGGTTACCGCAATGTGCAGCAGCTGCCAGGCAATGTGCGCTCGCCCGGGCCCGGGCCGCCAACCGAGCGCGGCCGGGGGGTCGGGCAGTTTTTCGATCTGATCGAGCAGCCCCAGCGTCCGATCTCGCTGAAACAGATAGCTTTGCCGCAATACCTCGATCGTGCTCATCGGCCTCTTGCTCCCCAAAGTCGTCCATCTTCGCCGGGCAACACGCGCGTCGCCGGCCGAAACTGAGTTGACGCTGCGATGGCCCAGCGGTCAAGCAGCCGCGGCTTGCCATGCGCGGGCTGGGCCGTTACCACAACCGGGTGGGGTGAACCGTCGCAGGAGCCAGATCCATGGGTCGTATACCGTCCGCGTTGCTGGCCGGCCTGCTGATGGCGGTGGCCCCCCTGGGTTCCTCGCGGGTTTTCGCCGAGCGGCCCCCGAACGTGGTGCTGATTCTGGCCGACGACCTGGGCTATGGCGACCTGGGCTGCTACGGACAGACCCGCTACGCCACGCCCCGGCTCGACGCCCTGGCCGCCCAGGGGGTTCGTTTCACCCAGTTCAACACCCCGGCGCCGTTCTGCGCCCCGACCCGGGCTTCGCTGCTGACGGGCCGGTACCCCACGCGCTGCGGGCTAGCTAGCAACCCCACTCCCGATGGCGCCCCCGAGGCCAACGCGATGCATCTTCCGCTCGGCGAGGTGCTGCTTCCCCAGCTATTCGGCCAGGCCGGCTACGCCACGGCCATGATCGGCAAATGGCACCTGGGCCACTTGGAAAACGAGTGGCAGCCCACGGCCCGCGGCTTCCAGGAGTATCTGGGAATCCTGTATTCCAACGACATGCGCCCGGTGGAACTGCGCGAGGGGACCGAGCTGGCCGAGTACCCCGTCGACCAGACCACGCTTACACGGCGCTACACCGAGCGGGCCCTCCAGTTCATCGAGCGGCATCAGCAGAAGCCGTTCTTGCTTTACCTTGCCCATGCCATGCCCCACAAGCCGCTGGCCTGCTCGCTGCCGTTTCGGGGCCGAAGCGGCGCGGGCCTTTACGGCGACGTAATCGCCGAACTCGACGACTCGGTCGGCCAGATACTCGACCGGCTCGACGCTCTGCAATTGGCCGACGATACCCTGGTGATTTTCACCAGCGATAACGGCCCCTGGTTCGGCGGCCACACGGGCGGCTTGCGTGGTATGAAGGGAACCAGTTGGGAAGGGGGCTCCCGCGTGCCCTGTTTGCTGCGTTGGCCAGGGCACGACGGCGCACCGCGCGTAGTCGACCAGGTTTGCGTGATGATGGACCTGTTCAGCACCGTGTTGGCCGCCGCGAGCATCGCCCCCCCGGCCGACCGAGTAATCGACGGAGTGAACTTGCTCCCGCACCTGGCCGGTAAACCGTTTGAGCACGAGCGGGTGGTCATCGGGCAACAGGGCGCGCGGCTGGCCACGATTCGCGACACTCGCTGGAAGCTGCACCTGGTGCCCCAGGCCCCGCCTCCTCCGCCCGGCACCCCCTCGCCACCCGATCGGAGAGCCCCCGACGGAAAGACCATCCTGGCGCCTTTGGACCAGGCGACCCGCGAACAATACCCGGGCATTCGCACGGGGGACTCGACCGTGGCCTACTCGCTGTTCGACCTGGCCCACGACCCCGCGGAGCAGCACGACGTGTCACATCAACACCCGGACCAGGTTGCCCGACTGCGCACGGCGTTCGAGCGGTATCAGGCCGAAGTTTCTCCACCCGGCGCGGGTCGCTGATCATCGAAAGGGATTCCCTTGGCCTGTTTCAAGTTACCCGGCATGGCGTTGCTGGCGGCTCTGTTGCTGGGCGCGGCCGGCCAATCGGCCGCCGACGACGAGATCGACCGCTATGTATTGTCTGAAATGAACCGGCAGCGAATTCCGGGGCTGGCCCTGCTGGTGGCAGGGCCCGAGGGGCCGGTGAAACTAGCCGGCTATGGCGAGGCCAACGTTGAACTGGGCGCCAAGGTCGCTCCCGAAACGGTGTTTCAATCGGGCTCGATCGGAAAACAGTTCACGGCCACGGCCCTAATGCAATTGGCGGCGGAAAACCGCCTGGACCTCGACCGCTCGGTGCGAACCTATCTAACCGACTCGCCCGAATCGTGGCAGCCAATCACCATCGCCCATTTGCTTGCGCACACTTCGGGCCTGGGCGACTACCCCGACCAGTTTGACATGCGCCGCGATACGACGGAGGACGAGCTATTGCAGATGATCTACGCCTCGCCTCGGCAGTTTGAACCCGGCACCGACTGGCGATACTCGAACCTGGGCTACGTCGTGCTGGGGGCGCTGATTCACCGAGTGTCGGGCCAGTTCTACGGCGATTTTCTCGCCGAGCGAGTCTTTCGCCCGGCCGGGATGCCAACCGCCCGAATCATCAGCGAGGCCGACATCGTGCCCAATCGGGCAGCGGGATACCGCCTCGACCAGGGCCGGTTACAGAACCAGTCTTGGGTAGCCCCGACGCTCAACACCACGGCCGACGGAAGCTTGTACCTGAGCCTCGTCGACCTGGCGGCCTGGGACCGGGCCCTGCGCGGAGAACAGATCTTGCCGCAAGCCACGCTCCAGCGAATGTGGACCCCTGCGCGGCTGGCCAGCGGCCAGGAGAACCGGGCAGGCTACGGTTACGGTTGGCGGTGCGACTCGGTCAACGGCCGCCGGTATGTCGAACATGGGGGTGCCTGGCAGGGATTTCACGCGCACCTGGTTCGCTTTCTCGACGACGAGCTAAGCGTGGCGGTGCTCACCAACCTCGCCGCGGACTCCGATTCCGACCCCAGGGGAATCGCCCATCACGTGGCCGGGCTGTGCGACCGCGACCTGTTGGAATCGCGGGCTGCGAAATAGCCGGCGCTCTGGCGGTTACGGATCGTGCTCTTCATCCCGGCAGCCTGCCTCGCTGCTCCAGGCGTGGTAAGCCAGGCTCAGTACCAGGGCGATCAGGTCGACGATCCAGCCAATCCCCAGCAAGAGTGCCCCGCGGCCGAGCAGGGTCGCTCCGGTCGGATCTCCCATGGCAGACAGCAAGTGGGCCACGCCAACAAGCATTACCACTGGAATCGGCAGCCCCACGCCCCCCAACAGGAGCCAACCGATGACGATTCGCAACGACACGGAAAATCCCTCCCACTCAACCCAAGCTGGCCAAATTCTCCCTTTCCCAGGGCGAGCCTGTCAATTCCCCACGCGGAGCACCCAACCCACTGACCTACATTGACTTAGAGAATGTCGCGCCGAAAATGCGCTGCGGGGGACACATTGCGCCATTCGCCAACCGCCGCTGCGCGGGCCGGCCCCGCACCGGTCGTTTCGGGCCAGACATCTCCGAGTCCTGCCTTGCTGGTTGAGATCGCCATGGGTCATTCCACTCAATTCGTGCGGTCCTGTCTGCCGCTGGCCGTGGTCCTGCTGGTTCTGGTGCTGACTGCCCCCCGGATCGTGGTAGCCCAGCGCCTGGTGCTTCGCGATGGCCGGGAGTTGGAAGGCAAAGTCGCACCCTTGACCTCGGTGGCCGAGACGCTGCTTCACCAACCGCGCGACGACGCTGCCCCCAAGCCGCGGCTGGTGGTCATGGTCGACGACGACTTGCGGCGCTACTTCGTGCCCAAGCGCCAAGTGGTCGAGATTCGCGCCGCCAGCGGCGATGCCGTCGAAAAGTTCACGCTCCACCAGCGGGTCGCCCGGGGAGGCCAACGGGTTCAATCGGTCGACTCCATCTTGCGGATCGGTCCGCTGGACGAGTACGGTCGGCGCACGTTCAGCATGCAAACCTCGCGCGGCCCAATCGACATCATTCAGGGCATTACCCAGCTCACGCCTCGCTGGGCCAAGCTGGAAGGACTGACCCACGTTTGGGACCAGCGGATCGCAACCAGTTCGATTCCCCGGGAAACCCTGGCCGCGATGCTGGAGAAGCTGGTCGACCCCGCCAAGCCCGACGATCGCATGAAGATCGCTCGACTCTGGATTCAGAGCGAGCGTTACAGCGACGCTAAAATCGAGCTGGAGAAACTAGCCGAACAGTTTCCCGAGCTGTCGAACCAAATCAACGAGCGGATGCGGGTGCTCACTCAGCTTAGCGCCCGCAAGCTGCTGGGCGAGGTGCAAACCCGCCGCCAGGCCGGGCAACATCGCCTGGCGCGGTCCATGCTCGAACAGTTTCCCACTGAAAACGTGGGGGGCGAGATCTTGCAGCAGGTCCGCGAGCTACTCGAGCAATACGAGCGCCAAGAGCAGTTGCGGGAAAGCCTCGTCCAGCAGATGGACCAGCAACTGGCCGCCGTCGACGAGGCAAAGACCCACGCGCCGCTGGCCCGGCTGGTCGAGGAGATCTCGAGCGAGCTGGGGGTGAACACGCTCGACCGGCTCACGGCCTACCAACGGCTTTCCAGTGACGAGAGCCTGTTGCCGGCCGAGAAGCTTTCGTTGGCCGTGAGCGGCTGGCTGTTGGGGGGCGACGGCGCCACCGAGAATCTGCCGATTGCCCTTTCGCTGATCGAGCTGCGCGACTTGATCGAAGCGTTTTTCTCCAAGGAGGACCAACTCGACCGCGACGATTTGCTGGAGCAGATTCGCGGCCGCGAGGGGGCTACGCCCGAACTGGTGGCGCGGCTGGTTAACCTGATGGATCCGCCGTTGCCGGCTCCCGAGCCTTCGGCCGAGGTTGCCGGGGCCCATGTGCTGAGTGTGCCCACCCTGCCCGACGAGCCCGAAACCCCCTACCTGGTTCAGGTGCCGCCCGAGTACGACCCGCATCGCTATTACGCAGCGATCGTTACCTTGCACGGGGCGGGCACCACGGCATCGCAGCAGGTCGATTGGTGGGCCGGCGAGCCGCAGGGGAGCGAAGTGCGGCAGGGCCACGCCTCGCGGCTGGGTTACCTGGTGATCGCCCCCGCCTGGGGTAAGCCAGGGCAGCGCCAGTACGGCTATACGGCGCGCGAGCACGCGGCGGTGCTCAACTGTCTTCGCGACGCCTGCCGGCGCTTCTCAATCGACACCGACCGCGTTTATCTCAGCGGCCACGCCATGGGGGGCGACGCCGCCTGGGATCTGGGGCTCGCCCACCCCGATCTCTGGGCCGGGGTAATTCCCATTGCCGCCCGTAGCGACCGTTATTGCTCGTTCTACTGGCCCAACGCCAAGTATGTGCCGTTTTACGTCGTGGGGGGCGAGTTGGATGGCGACCAGGCCCAGGCCAACGCCCGCGACATCGATCGCTATATGCAACGCGGCTATGATCTGACCGTGGCCGAGTACTTGGGCCGCGGCCACGAGCATTTTTCCGACGAGATCCTGGCCCTGTTCGATTGGATGGGCCGCCGCCGGCGCGACTTTTTCCCCAAGGAATTCTCCTGCCAGGCGATGCGCCCCTGGGACAATTACTTCTGGTGGGTCGAAGTCGAAGACTACCCGGCCAAGGTGGTCGTCTTGCCGGAGGCCTGGCCTCCCCCCCGCGGAACGCGCGCCAGCCAGACCGAAGCCCAGATTACCGCCACCAACGGCATCCAGGTCCGCTCCAGCGCCAGCCGTGCCCGAATCTGGCTGTCGCCCGAGCTGGTCGATTTCAGCCAGCGGGTCAACATTTCGTTCAACGGAACCCGGGTGCCGCGCGAGTCCGACTTCGTGGCCGGCGACCTGGGCGTGCTGCTGGAAGATGTCCGCGGCCGGGGCGATCGACAACACCCGTTCTGGGCGGTGTTTAGCGCCGGCCGCTAGGGTTCTCGCGGGCCAGGGGCCAGCCCGCGCGGGCGGCTCCCGGCCGTTATTCGGCCGCCCGCCGCAGCGTTATGCCCGTGGCGAACCAGCCATTGTCCTCGCTCACCACGAACAGGCCGGCCGGCCCCAGGTAGGGGCGCACCTGCTCGTAATCGGGCAGGTTGCTGGCGTCGATCTCGGCCTGGCGAGTCTCACCCTCGGGGACTGCCCAGATGCGGTTGAGCATCTTGCCGAGCATGGTCTGCGATTCCGGCATTTTCCCTTGCTTGAGCAGTTCGTAGGTGGCCTGATGTTCGTCTTCGGTGCGGCGGAAGAGCTGCATTGAATTCTGGGTGGCGCCCAGTTTGACCAATTCGGCCCGCACCCGCTGGTAGTCCGCCATATCCGCCAGCGATTGTCCGGCGCTCATCTGCGCGAGTACCTTTTCGAGGAAGTCGATCTGAGTCGAGATGAAGATGTGGCCGTGCGCCACGGTCAGGGCCGAACTGGGGAGCAGGCGGCCCCCCTCCTCTTCTCCCTCGCCCGGCTCCCCTTCGCCCACCGGCAAGTCTTCCAGCGGCAGGGTCGAATCCGAGGTCTCTCCGCCCAGGGCCAAGGCCCCGTCGAGCTCCACGGTGGGCAGCTCCGGAGCTTCCTCTTCCACGATCTCCCAAATCACGTGCCCTTGGAACTCGCGGCGCTTCACGGTGGGGTCCCCCTCCATCGAGCGGCGCAGGCTTTCGGCCAGGGCTTTTTCGTTGATCGTTTGCGCGGCGAATAGCATCCGCTCGCTGGTCGTGGTGATCGGCAGCACGTAGTCGATGACCATCGTCGCCCGGTCGCCAATGTGCGCGATCAGGTCCTTGCGCACGTCGATTCCGGGGCCGTTCGGGTCGTCGCGAATCGAGTCGAGCGTGTCTTCAAACACCCCCTCCTCCCCCTCGCCGAACAACTCGTCGAACAGGGTCGAAGCCCGCTCGAAGGCGTTTTTCATGTCCCAGTTAAACGAGGCGTAGGTGGCCACGTCGGGCGGAACCCAGGGCTGGGGTTCGAGATCGGTCGAGTTCGGGAACACCAGCATCCGCATCGCCTTCTCGTACGGCGGCGGCGCGTAGACCGCGGTGCGATGCAGCAAATCGTAGTCGCCCGTGCAAAAATTGATGAACCCGCCGGCCCCGCGAATCGCGGTGAACCCCTGGTTCTTCATGACCTTGAGCACATCGGTGCCTTCCGACTCTTCCCGCGGCCGGATCACCCGAATCGCCTCGAGCAAACCCAGGGGTTCGACAAACCAGCGGGCCTGGGGCTCAAGCTCCGCGGCTCCCTGCCGGCAGCGCTGCATCACCGCCTCGTAGGCCGGCAATTGCAGGAGCGAGTCGCGCGGCTCTCCCTCGAACCGGGCCAGAATACCCTGGGCCACGTCGAGACGCGAAACGGCACAGAGCTGGCCATCGCGTTGGAAGTAAGCCACCTGGTCGACGTAGTGCTCGGCGTTTTCGTCCTCTTCCCCCGGACGCTGCACATCGGTCAGGTCGTAGACCGTGATCGTGGCTTTCTCAAACTTCTTTTCCGAACGGGTCGCACCGCGGCCGGTAAGTTCCCGGTGGATCCGCTCGAGCAACTTCGTCACCTCGGCTTCGCGGCCCGCGGTTTCCACGATCATGACCGTGGCGGGCATGCCGCTGGGCATGGCCACGAAACCGCCGGCCACTTCGCCTCCGGCCACCGATTCCAAATCGGAGAGCTCGATCCCCAGTTGGCCGCCGATGGCTTGGGTCCACTTGTCTTTAAGCTGCCGGTCGAGATCCTCGACAAAGGCCTTCATCACCGGGTCGGCCAGCAATTGGCCGAGTTGGGTCTGTTTCCAACTGGCACGAAATTGCTCGTAACTGGCGACCGAGAGATAGCCCTTGGTGCTGTTGGGCAGAAGCACGTCGCTCGGACGCGCCCCCCAGGCCTGGCCCGTCGCAGCCCAGAAACAAAGCGCGGCGACTCCTAAAACCAACTTTCCAGAGCGCACGAAACACCTCCGTGGGCGAGCGGGCGAGAGCGGTAGCGATTGGACGGGTTATAGGTAATTTCGGGAAAATGCCCGCGCAAAGTTTAGGCGGTCGGCCGGGCCGGGTCCGCTCCAGCGAAATTGCCCAGTCGCCCCTTGGTGGCGGTCCCTGGCATCCGAACGCCCAACTTGCGGTTCTGGTAGAGTATCAAATGCCGGCAATTCCTCCCAGAACCGAATTGCCCCGTAAACCTCCTATTTTCTCAATTGCGAACCGCGCAGGCCCGCTAGGCCCCCCGGAGGTTGGCCGGAGCTGCCCCCCCGGCGATAATCACCCGCCATGCGCGATTACCACCTGGAAAGCCTGACCCACGACCCACTGCACGGCTATATCTCGTTCACGTCGCCCCGTACGGCCGACGCAGCCGATGGGGCCCCAGCGGCGGGCGAGGTCAGCGAGCGCGAGCTGATCGACCACCCTTGGCTGCAGCGATTGCGGCAAATCCACCAGTTGCAAACCGCCTGGTGGGTCTTTCCCACGGCCGAACATAGCCGTTTCCAGCATGTGTTGGGTGTCATGCACCTGGCTTCCCGGGCCGTGGCCACGCTGTACGAGAGCCTGGCCGAGTCGGCGCCGGATTGCCCGAGCCGGCCCTATGTGGAAAGCCTGATGCGGCTGGCCGGCCTGCTGCACGACGTGGGGCACGGCCCCTATGGCCATTTCTTCGATGCCCATTTCCTGGCCCACCACGGGCTGACACACGAGACCCTCGGTTCGGCGATCATCTGCCAGGAGCTAGGGCCCCTCTTGCGGCGAGTGCGCCGCACGCCGAACGGTCCGCTGGCCCCGCACGAAACGATCGATCCCCAGCACATCGCCTGGCTCATTACCCGGCCCGTGCCCGGAGCTACCCACGACCAGCCCGACTGGCTGCGGTTGCTCCGCTGTTTATTCAGCGGCATCTACACGGTCGACAACCTCGACTTTGTCTTGCGCGACGCCTACATGACCGGCTATAGCGGCCGGGTGTTCGACCTCGAGCGGCTTCTGCATTACAGCTTCTTCACCCCCCAGGGGCTCACGATCCACGACCGTGGACTCCCCGCGCTGGTCCGCTTCATCGGTGCCCGGGCCGAGCTGTTTCGCTCGGTCTACTTCCACCGCACGGTGCGAGCCATCGACCTGACCCTGGCCGAGCTGTTTGCCGAGAGCAAGTCGCTGATCTTTCCGGGCAACCCGCTCGAGCGGCTCGCCGAGTACCAGCGGCTGACCGAGTGGTCGCTGCTGGTCGACGTGGAGCGCTGGGCCGACTCGCCCGACCCACGGCGGCGCGCACTCGGCGAGCGATGGCGCCAGCTTTTGCGCCGCCAGATTCGCTGGAAAATGGCTTGCGAGCGGACCGTGTACTTCAAGCCTGGCCAGTCCGAGGCCAGCAGCATCTTCAGCGATCAATCGCTCTTCGAGCGGCAATTCCGGGCAGCCCTGGGCCAGCCCTGGGCCGAACTGCCGCTTCGATTCGACCTGGCTCGGCACGTCCATCGGCCGGGCACCCGGGGAAGCGCGCCCGGGCAGAACTTTCTCTATCAATCGGCCCGTAAGCAGACCCGGCCGCTCACCGACAGCGAACTGTTCAAAGAGATTCCGGTTAGCTTTCGCATCTGCCGGGTCTACGCCGAAACGAGCGAGCACGATGCCCGGCTGGCCCAAACGCTCGATCGCCTGGTCGATGGCGGCGTGGCCGACGACACGACAAACATGTAAAGCAAGGCGAGGCGGCGGCGGCTGTAACCGGCCCGCGGGTCCCCTGCCCGGCGGGCAGGCCGGCTTGTACGATAGGGGTTTGGCGCCCTCCCCCCCGCGCAATTTCTAGCTACCCAGGACCGATGAATCTCGATCAATACGACAACCCGCTGGTTGCCCGCTATGCCTCGGCGGAAATGACCGGGCTTTGGAGCCCGCAACGCAAGTTCAGCACCTGGCGCCGACTTTGGATTGCCCTGGCCGAAGCCGAGGCGGAACTCGGCCTGCCGATTTCGACCTCGCAGCTCGAAGAATTACGGGCCCACGCCGACGATATCGACTTCGCCGCGGCCGCCCGCTACGAACGCCAACTGCGGCACGACGTCATGGCACACGTGCACGCGTATGGCGACGTTTGTCCCTCGGCCCGTGGAATCATTCACCTAGGGGCAACCAGTTGCTACGTGACCGATAACACCGACTTGATTCTGATTCGCGAGGCCCTGCAGATGGTCGCCGCGCGGCTGGCGACGGTGATCGATCAACTGGCCCGCTTCGCCGTGGCCTGGCGCGACCTGCCCTGCCTGGCTTTTACCCACCTACAGCCCGCCCAACCCACCACGGTGGGAAAACGGGCCTGCCTGTGGGCCTTCGACCTGGTGCTCGACCTGCAAGAGGTGGAACACCGGTTGGCCACCCTCCGCGCTCGAGGCATCAAGGGCACCACGGGCACCCAGGCCAGCTTTCTCAGCCTGTTCGATGGCGACCACGCCCGGGTGAAGCAGCTGGCTCGCCGCGTATGCGAGAAGCTGGGCTTTGCCGACGATTACGCGGTGACCGGCCAAACCTATTCCCGCAAGGTCGATGCCCAGGTGCTCGGCGTGCTTTCGGGCATCGCCCAAAGCGCCCACAAGGCGGCCACCGACCTGCGGTTGTTGCAGGGGCGCAAGGAAATCGAAGAACCGTTTGAAACCGACCAGATTGGCTCCTCGGCCATGGCCTACAAGCGCAACCCCATGCGGAGCGAGCGCATTTGCGGCCTGGCCCGGTACGTAATCAGCCTGGAATCGAGCGCGGCGTCCACCGCGGCCACGCAGTGGCTGGAGCGCACCCTCGACGACAGCGCCAACCGCCGATTGACGCTGCCGCAGGCGTTTCTGGCGGTCGATGCCCTGCTGCTGCTCTACCAAAACGTCACTTCCAATCTGGCGGTGTATCCGCGGGTCATCGCCCGCTACCTGGCCGAGGAGTTGCCGTTCATGGCCACGGAAAACGTGCTGATGGCGGCGGTTCGCCTGGGGGGTGACCGCCAAACGCTGCACGAAAAGATCCGCCAGCACAGCCAGGCCGCGGCCCAGGTCGTCAAGCAAGAGGGCCGGCCCAACGACCTATTGGCCCGGCTCAAGGGGGATCCGGCGTTCGAGGGCCTGGACCTCGACGAATTGGCCGATGCCAGGCAGTTCGTCGGCCGCGCGCCCCAGCAGGTGGACGAATTCGTCGCCGAGGTGATCGAGCCGCTTCGCAAGCGCTATGCCCCGGGAACGCAGTCAGCGGCCGAGTTGCGGGTTTAAGCGGCGGGCCGGGCGTTGGGCCGCTCGAATAAAGGTCAGATCAGGTCAAGCCGCCGCTTCGATTGTCGGCGCCGCGTGCAGTCGGCGCAAATGCCCGAAATGATCAGCCGGTGACCGGTTACCCGGAATTGGTGCTCGCGGGCCACGGCGTCGCGAAGCTGGGCCACTTCGTCACTCGAGAACTCGATCAACCGGTCGCACTGTTGACAGTGCAGATGATCGTGCTGCGGGTATCCGTAGTCATGCTCGTAAACGGCGCGGCCGCCCAGGGTCATCTTCCGCAGCAGCCCGGCGTCGACCAATTCGGCCAGCGTGCGGTACACCGTGGGGCGGCTTACCTGTTTGCCATGGCCGGACCGCTCCAGTTCTTTGAGCAGATCTTCAGCGTCGAAGTGGTTGTGGTGGCTGAAGACCAGTTCGACTATGATCCGCCGCTGCCGCGTAATGCGCTTGGTGCGGTGCTGCAGGAACTCGGCAAACCGCTCCAACGGCGTCAGCGAGACCTGGACTTCACCCAGCGCGAAACTACTTGGCACGGCCTGACTCATGATCGGTTTTCGACTCTCCCTGCGGGGTGCCCCGCTCCCCAAAAAACGGAAGGTCACCCTCCTGGACAGGTCACTGCCCTGGGAAGGTCACTGCCCTGGAAAGTGCCTGGCGGCCCGTCGCGCCGGCGCGTGACTGACTCTAAATACCCCCTGCGGCGGGGAAACACCTGGGCGAGCCCCCTCAATTCTAAGGCGGCCCAAGTCGTTTGCAATGCGCGAGGGGAATCTCCCTAGCCGGTGGAACCGCGGTGAACCACGGCCAGAATCAGTGACCGATCGCTTCGAGCCGCTCACGCAGTGGGCCAGGCAGTTTCTGCTCAACGTGGGGGGTCTCGTCGCTCAGCTCCAGGGCGCGATCGCGCTGCCGGGCCGCGGTGCGCAGATCCCCCTCAAGGTGGCTGGCAACGGCCAGGCTGGCCCGGCGCAGGGCGCTGTTGGGATACAGCGCCACGGCACGGCGATACAACCCTCGCGCCGCGGCCAGGGCGGTCTCTCGCCCCGTTTCGTGGTACATCCGCAGGTAGTAGTCACCCATTTCCTGGTGCAGGCTGCTCGACGAGGGTCGCCGAGCCAGCGACTTGCCCACCGCTCGCGTAAACTTTTCCCAAGTCGGAGCGTCGTGCTGGCGCTCCCAGGCAACAAAGTACAGGGCACACAGCCCACGCCAGGGTTCGGCGCTCCAGGGATCGGCCTCGGCCGCCGCCTGAAACAGTTCCGCGGCCCGGGCCGGGTTCCTGGCGGCCTGGCTTTCGGCGCCCGCCATTAAAGCGCTGCTGGCCAAAACGGGTTGGTAGCCCGTAACAAAGCAGCCAACCGCGGCGGCGAGCGCCACGGCCCCCAGCCCCAATACCGCGCCGCGCGGCAGCTCGTGATCGGCCCGATAGCCGCTGCACTCACCCAACCCGATGGCGATCAGCAGCCACAGGCTCGAGGCCACGCCGGGAAAGCCGATCCCTCCGGCCGCCAGCAGGTTGACCAGCAACACTCCGGCCCCCAGCAGCGGAACCGGGGGCAATAACTGGCCGGCCGCGATCCAAGGCCGATAGGCCAGCGCCAACCAGGCCGCCATTAGCCCGGCCGCGGCCAACACTTCGAGCCCCACCAGCGGGCCATCGACGATCGGAGACAACACCCAAACCAATAGGAATCCGGCCATCGCGCCGCCGAGAATCTGGGGCACCGCGTCGGGGGAATTTCGCGCCCCGGCTTTCCCTTCCGATTCGCCAGCAGGCAGGCGCCAGGGGTGCACCCAAACCACGCGCCAGCAGGCCACCAGAAGCGCGACCAGGGCCGCCGCCGCCGGGGTGCCCGCCGTGGCCCAAACTTCGAGCAAAAAATTATGAGGGTCGGCAATTTCCTCGCTGGCCTCGGGCAGCTTGTAGGCGGTGTAGTGGTCGCCAAAGTTGCCTGGCCCACAACCGAACCAGGGAAACTCGCGAATCATTCCCCAGGTGGCCTGCCAGTACTGCAACCGGTAGCCGAGCGACTTGGGTGCCTCGGTCAGAACCTCGCGATCGAGCCCCCCCAGGGCCAGCCCGGCGACCAGCGCCGCGGCGAGCAAGCTGGCTCCCACGGCCAGCGGCCCGCGGAGCGATCGACCGGAAGTGCGCAGGGCCAGTAGTGCCAGCGCCACGGTGCCGAGCGCCGTGGCCAGGTAGGCGCTGCGGCTCTTGGTCAGCACCAGGCAGATCAACATGGGCACCCCGGCCAGCAGTACCAGGAGCCCCTGGTACCGCTTGTCGCCACGGCTGGCCAGCGGCAGGGCCAGGGCCACGACGAGCCAGGGGGCCAAATAGCCGGCCAACGAATTGGAAAGGGCGAAGGTAGCCAGCGGCTCCTTGCTTTCCAATCGCTGCTCGAACAACCACCGCTCCTTCGAGCCCGGGGGATACCATTGCCCCGAACGTCGCAGGGCCGCGTCGGGGTCGGCCCGGTATTCCGCGCGGGTGGCCGGCAGATCGACCAGGTACTGCCGCAACCCGTAGGCCCCCAGCAGCGCACCCAGCCCCACCATCACCGCCACCAGGGCTCGGGCCTCGCGGCGCGTGGCAAGCAGTTGCCGAATCAGGAAATAGCCCAGCCCCAGGCCCAGCCATTCCCAGAGCATGTTCCAGGCCGGTCGGGGGGCTTCGTCGCGCACTGCCCGGAGCGCGGCCAAGGTGTGCCATGCCACGAGCGCCGCCAGGGCGGCGTCGGTCGATTGCAGCCGGAACCGGGCCGACCGGCCCAAGGCCGTCGCTCCCAGCCAAACCACGGCCAGGCAGCACCAGCCCATGACCAGCGGAAGCCCGTCGCCGCGCCAGGCAACCGACTCGCTGGGTAAGAGCGGCCGGGCGACCAGCAGGGCCACCGCGGCGGCCAACAGCCAAGGCCGCAGCCAGGCCTGAACATCGCCCGATGACAAGGGCAGCGCGGTGCTGGCGGCCTTGTGGCGCGGGCGGTCGTGCTTGGGGGTCATGGCTCGCCAGGAGTTGTCGCCCGCTCCGTTTCGGCCGTGTTGGCGGCACGGGCACGCGCGCGCTGTCCCGCCACCTCCAGAATCGCCACGAGTGCCAGCACGCAGCCCACCATCAAAAAGACGACGATCGCGCCCAAGGTATCGACCTGGTACAGCAGCAGCGCGCCCAGGGCCGTGGTGGCCGTGGCCAGGTGAATCGTGAGCACCGCCTGCACCGGGCTCAACCCCAGTTCAACCAGCCGGTGCGAGAAATGGCTCTTGTCGGCCTGAAACGGGCTCCGCCCCGCGCGCAGCCGGATCGCCACCACGGTCACCTGATCATACAGCGGCACCGCCAACACGCAGAGCGGCGCCAAGATGGCGTGCGCGGGCAGATCGCCCCCGGCGAACGTGGCCGCGATGGTCGACGTGGCCAGACAAAACCCCAAGAAATACGCCCCCGCGTCTCCCATGAATAGCCGGGCCGACGGGCGATTGTGCCAGAGAAAACCGCTCAGCGAGCCGACCAGCACCAACAAGAAGCCGGCCACGAACAACTGCGGACCGCGGGTCACCGGATCGGGCGCCAGGAGCAGCACCGCGGCCAGGGCCAGCGCGGAGATCCAAGCCACGCCCCCGGACAACCAGTCCATGTTGTCGAGCATGTTGAAGGCGTTGATCAGGGCCACGATCCAAAGCGCGCTGAGCGGCCAGACCACAAGCGGCCAATCGACAAACAGCGAGAAGCGCCACCCGCTGGCCACCATGGTCACGGCGACCAGCACTTCCACCGTCAGGCGAAAGCGCCAGTCCAAGCCGCGCCGATCGTCGAGCAAGCCCAGCACCACCAGCACCGTGCCGGCGCCCAACAAGAGCCACAGCGAGGGCAACTGCTGCCACAGACCGTCCCAGTGGGTCGCCAGGATACCGGGCCAGGGCTGCTCGGCCAGCCAGGAAAGCGCCTTCCAACCATGGCTCCCGGCATGGACCAGGGCAACCAGCAGGCTGGCGGCCCCGAGCGGTAGAATCACCCCCAGCCAAATGGCCAATCCGCCCCCCAGCGGCTTGGGTACCAGGTGCACCTTCCGGGCGCCGGGGCGATCGACCAATCCCCACCGCGGTGCCCAGCGGCGAACCAGGAAGCCGGCGACCCAGGCCACCAGGGCGCTGGGGAGCAGCGTGCCCGCGAAAAACCAGATCAACGGCCCCGCTCCTCCCGCAAACGTTCGGCGTACTGCTGCCGACACCGATCGAGAAACCGCTGGTAATCGTCGCGGCGGTAATTGGGATACGTCCAGGGCAGCGGCTGCCACCGGCCCGACACGTAGTTCAACGTCACCTCTGCGTAGATCCCCTCGCCCAAGTACAGGCGGTGGGAATGATCTTTGGTCGAGGCCAACACCAGCTTGGCCAGCGTCAAATAGCCGGGGTCCAGGTTCAGCGGGCGAGGTACTCCGGTTCCCGCCCCGTTCATTGCCCGCCGTACCGCTGCCGGCTCGCCGGCCTGGCCAGCGGGCGCCATGCTCGCCGCGGTTCGCTCCGCGCCGGCGTCGCCCCGCTGGGCATACGCAACCTCCCAAGCGTTGGTTTGAATCTTTCGCTCGGGCAGCTCCTCCGGCGCCATCAAACGCTCCAGGGCCCAAATCTCCAGCTCGAGCCCCTGCCCCATGCTGGGCGCGTAATAGTCGGTTTCGCTGAACTCGAAACGTGGGCTGACCAGCGCTACCGGACCCCACCTGGTTTCTACCTGGTCGCGGGCCCAGTCGCGGGCATCCGCATGCTGGCTAAAGGCGACCACCAGCGGTAACACGGGCGAGTGATGGCTGGCGCGTCCCATGGTGATTCCGTCCAGTGGCGTTAGCCCGGGCCGAAGGCAATATAGCCGACGCACCGCCCGGCGAGTATCGCGGCGCCCCAGCCCGGCACGGCAAGCCGCCAACGGGGAGCCCGGGTGTGTGGCGGACCGTAATACGGCGCGCCGCCGGCCGCCAGGGTGTGTCGAGGGCGGGTCGAGGCGTGACACCCACCACCCCCCAGACGTCTCCTTTACCGGCCCGAAATTCTCCGACCCGACTTTTTTGCAACCTGCTCAGGCAGCCGGTAGAAACGGGGCGGCGCAACCTACTGGGCGAGGGGCGCCAAGAGCTCAAGGGGGCAATCTACGATGACCGCGGTCTGTCCACTGTGTGGTAGCGACAAGAAAATGAAGCGACCCAAGCAGCTCTACGGCCATGCGGTGTGCCGCGGATGTGCTTCGTCGTTTTGTAACCGCCGGCAAATCGCCTTTCTGATCGATATCGTTGGCATGAATGTGCTGTCGATGTTTCTCGCCGTCGCATGGCTGATTGCCGCAGCGGCGCTGGACCCCGAAACACCTCCGGACGAGGTGAGCACCTGGCCAGTCACGGTCGCCCTGCTGGCCATGTTTCTGGCCAAGGACGGACTCGGGGGGCGATCTCCTGGGAAGATGCTGACCGGCGTGCAGGTGCTGCGTACTCGAACCGGAGAGCTTTGCGGGCCGCTGGCGTCGATCGGTCGAAACCTGATCCTGCTCCTCCCCCTGGCTCCGATCGTGCTGGCCATGCAGATGTACAAAGGCCCCCGCGCCGGCGACCGGCAGGCCGGCACCAAAGTCATTTGGCGGCGTTACCAACATCATCCGATCTTTGCCACCGGCGCGAGTCTGCATGCCGGCCACCCAGAGGGCAGCGGGCCCGCGCCCGCCGAATCGCTGGGCCAGGGGGGGCCCCCCGACACCTCGAACCCGTTTCGGTCACCTCGAAGTTGAGGGCGAGGCACTCGGAGAATTCCGACGCAGCTTGTCCGGCAACCAGGTGCGCCTAGCGGCTCGCACCTTTAGTCGCCGCGCAGGGCCGCGATGAGCGGGGTTCGCAGGGCGGCCCTGACGGCGACGGCCGCCGCGAGAAGCCCCAGCATGGCACACAGGGCAAGGGTCAGGCCCAGCCCGGCCCACGGCAGCGCGGCCGCCTGGCGCGCCAGGTGCGGCAGCACGGCCAGCAGCGCCGCGCCCAGGCCGATGCCCAGCCCGCCGGCCAACAGGCAGATGTTTTCCCAGAGCACCAGGGCAGCCAACCGGCGGCGGCGGAAACCCGTGGCCCGCAACAGCGCCAGTTCGCCGCGCCGCTCGAAAACCGCGCGCAATTCGACCGCGGCCAGCCCGATGGTGCCCAGCACCAGGCCCAGCCCCCCCAGGCTCTGAAACGTGGAAAGGTACGTATTCTGCACGGCCTGAAACTCGGCCAGCCGGGCCGAGGCGCTCTGGGCATCGAACCCGAAATCGCCGAGGCGGTTTTCCAACAGCCCGGCCAGGGCCTCGCGCTCGCCGGGAGAAGCCTCGATCAAAAAGGCGCGGTAGCCGCTTTCGTCGGGAAAGACCCGGCGAAAGTCGGCTTCGCCCACGAGCACGTCTCCTTGCAAGATGCTGCCCGCCAGAAGCCCGACCACTTGTAGCTCGACCTTGCCGCCGCGGCCGTTGCCCACTGTGAGCCGGGAACCAACCCCGCCGTACAGGTGCAGGCTGTACATGGCCGTATTCTGATCGATCACGCAAGCCACCGGCCCGGGCGAACGCCCTTGCTCGGGCGCGGCTGTCGGCGCTGTCTTAGATAGCTCGAGCAGCAGCCAGGGGTTGGCTTGCTCCGCGGGCGTTTGCGCGGCGCTGGCCGCGAAGCTGAAACCACCCCGCTCGATGAGTGCGGGGCTCACGCCCAACACCCGCGGCTCGCGCGGCTGGTACAGGTTCAGGCAACTGGCGTCGTCTCCCGCATGCACCCGCAGCGGAAACGCTCGGCTCGAGTTGAGCAGCGCCGCATCCTGGTCGGCGAAACCCAACTCGGCGCGCCCCTCGGGGGTGTTCCAATCGAAATAAATCGGCTGATCGCTTTCCGCCCACAGAGCCATCCCGCCGGTACCGCCGCCGAGCTGTTGCGCGGCGTCGTCCGGTGTCAGGCGAAAGGCGCTGACCGCCACGATCAAGAACGTGGCCAGGGCCATCAGCCCCATCGTGGCCAGGCTGCGGCGGGGGTATCGAGCCCCGTTGCGCATCGCGAGACGCAGAATTGGCCAGCGCTGGGCCGTGATGCTCGAGCGAAGCGAGGTGCGATTCCAGCGCCACCACAACAGCCCCAAAAGCGACGCCAGTCCGAGCGCCCCGGCCACGAAAAAGGTGCCCGCTTCGGCGGGGCCGGTTTGACCGGTTCCGGCCACGGCCAAAGCCACCGTGGTCAGAAGCCCCCCGCTCGCCGCCCAAAGGGTCCAGGGTCGAGCGTTCCCCGCGAGCCCGCCGGTGCTGGTCGAACCGGCCAGAAGTTGGCGCACCGACAACCGCCGCAGGCCGCGCAGCGACCAAGCCATCGCCAGGCCGCTGGCCAGGCAGCCCAGCAACAGCCCAAGCACCAGGCTGGTGGGCGTCACATAGAGCATCAGGAAGGGGGTGCGAACGGCGGCCAGCCACCAGGTGCGCAGCCCGGCCAGCATGGTCCAGGCGTAGCCTACGCCCCCCGCCACGCCGAACAGGGCTCCCAACAAGGCCACCAACATTCCCTCGGCCAAGAGCGCTCGCCGAACCCGCCCCGCGCGGTAGCCCAGCGCCGTGAGCGTGCCGATCTGCTCAGCCCGGGTATCGATACCCAGTTGAAACAAAATGCCCACCAGCAGCAGGGCCGCCGCGATCAAGAACATGCTGAAACTGAGAAACAACACGCTAAAGGGCGTCGTGCCGGTGGCCGCCTCAAGCCCCCAGCGGCGCACCGGGCGAAACTGGAACCCCAAATCGGCCGGGAACAATCGCAGCCGCGCCGCCAGCGCCTCGGGGGCCGACCCCTGCCCGGGCGGATACCGGATCGAGGTCGCATCGCCAAACCGGCTGCCCCACAGGCGGCGGGCCGTGGTTAGCGAAACAAACGCCTTGGGCGTGGCCCGGTACCGGTCCCAGTAATCTTCGTCCGCCTGGCGAATCCGGGCAGCATCGAAGGGAAACGGCGGATTCCAATCTGCGATCGAGGCCTGGTCGGTCACCCCCTCGACCTCGGGAACCAACTGCCGATCGGCCGCGGCCCCTTCCAAGGGCAGCACCGCCGCAAGACGCAATTGCACCGATTGCTCGCGTATCTGGCCGTGGGTGCTTTCGGGTTGAAAATAGTCGAGCCGCACCTGGTCGCCGACCCGGGCACCCAGTTGCTCCGCGGCCCAGGAGCCCAGCGCAATTTCATCGTCGCCCAGGGGGGGCACGGCCTTGCCCGATGCGTCCAGTAGCGGCCCCAGCGGCGGACGGGCGGAAATGTTCAAGCCGGCGACCGTGGCATAAGGAATCTCGCGCGGGCCAACGGCAATGGTGTTGGCCAGGTAGGCCAGCACCGGCTGCGGGTCTTGCGCCGCGGCCGGGTCGAGCGCCACGCGCTCGACGGCCGGTTCAATCAACAACCGCCGGCTGGTCAATTGCCAATAGCCACGGTCGGCCGTGCGAATCTCCAGCCCATAGTCGGCCAGCGTGGGCCGCAGGTTGGCTGCCAGCCAGGCCTCGGCCGCGTCGGCCTCGGCGGGCACGCGATCGCGCATCGGGCCTGAAACCAAAAGCGCGTTAATGCGATCGGGTTCGCTCAGCGCCGCTTGCAGCGTTTCGGTGGCCAGGTAGGCGTTGAGCGGCAGTTGCTGGCTCGAGCGAAGGCTGAACCGCCCCAGTCCCTGGGGGGCAATCACGGCAGCCACCGTCACTCGGCGGCTGCGCACCGTTTCGGTTTTGCGACCCAGCGGGCTGTCGGCAGGCACCTCGGCCGGGTCGGGCAGCCGCACGATTACGTCGTCGCCGACACCCACTTGAAGCTCGTCGGCCAGCGGCTGGTTCAATACCACGCGGTCGCGGGCCGGGGGAGCCGGAGGCCCCCCCTCGCCGAGCTGCCAGAACGCCTCGCCGCCCCCCAGCAGGTTGACCCGATTGGCCCGCCGACCACGCTCGGGCGCCGCCACGCTTCCTTCGAGCAACACGGCGGGAACCACACCGGTAAAGTGTTTGTCGAATCCCGGTGCCGATCGCAGCTCGTCAGCCAGGGCGGCGCGAAAGAAGCGCGGGGTAACGAGCACCTGGTCGATCCGGCCCAAACGGTCGAGCACCAGGTGGCGCAGGCTGCCCCGCATCGAGTCGCCCACCAGCAGGGCCCCGGTCAACACGGTCGTGGCCGCGGCCACGCCCAACCAGACGGCCAGATGAATTCGCCGGTAATGCCAGAGCGATTGGCGGATCAGCCGCAACAGGTTCATGGCTGCCTCGCGCTGAGCTCGGGGCCATAGCCCCCACCGCCGGGAGACTGAATCTCGAGCTGGTCGCCCGCCTGCGCGGTGAACTGCACCCGGCCAGCTAGGGGCTGCGTCGTGCCATCGGCGCGGATCAAGGTATTGCGGCCCGCGGCCCCCGGCCCTCCGCCAGCCAGGCCGTAGGGGCGATAAGCACCGCGCCGCTCGGAAAGCAGCGACACTTCAAGCGGTTTGAGAAATCGCAGCCGGCGAACGATGCCATCGCCTCCGCGATGCCGGCCCGCGCCCCCCGAACCGGGCCGGAGCGAGAACTGCTCCACCCTCACTGGGTAGCGCTGTTCCAGCACCTCGGGATCGGTCAGCCGGGTATTGGTCATGTGGGTGTGTACGGCGCTGGCCCCGGCGGCGTGCGGGGTGGCGCCGGCCCCTCCGCAGATCGTTTCGTAATAGCCGAAGGTTTCGTCGCCAAAGAGCAAATTGTTCATCGTGCCCTGGCTGGCCGCCGCCAGCCCCAGCGCGCCCAATAGCGTATCGACCACCCGCTGCGAGGTTTCCACGTTACCCCCCACCACGGCCGCGCAATCGCCCGGATCGTCGTGCTCCGGCGGATTCAAAATACCCGGCGGAACCCGGATCGTCACGGGGCGGAGCACCCCTTCGTTAAGCGGTATGTCTTCGTCGATCAGCACCCGCAACACGTACATCACTGCGGCCGTAACAATCGCCGGATTGGCATTCAGGTTGCCGGGCGATACCGGGCCGCTACCCGTGAAGTCGATCGTAGCTTCGTCTCCGCGCACCTCGATTGCCACCGCGATCGGCGTGCCGTCGTCGAGATGGTCTTCAAAGCGGTGAATGCCGTCGGGCACGCGGGCCAGCGCCTGCCGCAGCTTGCGCTCGGCCGCTCGTTGAATGTGACCCATATAGGCCGACACCACGGGCCAGCTCCAGCGAGCGACCAGGGCCGACAGGTCGGCGGCTCCCTGGCGGTTGGCAGCCACTTGGGCCGCCACGTCGGCCAGATTGTCGGCCACGGCCCGCGAGGGGTAAGGTGCTTCGCGCAGCCGACGCTCCAACTCGTCGAAGCGGCTTTCGCCGCCCGCCACCAGGCGAAAACCTCGCAGCAACACACCCTCTTCGGCCAAGTTGCGCGAGTTGGGTGGCATGGAACCGGGGCGAATGCCACCTAGCTCGGCGTGGTGCGCGCGATTGGCCGTGAAGAACAGCAACTCGCCGCTGTGAGGATCGTGGACCGGGGTCACCACCGTAACGTCGGGCAGATGCGATCCGCCACGGTAGGGGTCGTTCGTCAGCAGCACGTCGCCCGGGGCCAGGTCCGGAAAATCGACCAGCAGCCGCCTCACGGTCTGGCCCATTGCACCCAAATGCACGGGAATGTGCGGGGCGTTGACGATCAGGTGTCCCTGCCGATCGAACAGCGCGCAACTGTAGTCGAGCCGCTCCTTCACGTTTACGCTCGACGCCGTGCTGCGCAGCACGTGGCCCATCCGTTCGGCGATGCCCGTGAATTGGTGGTGAAACACTTCCAGCGTGACGGGGTCTTCGGCCGTACTGGCCTGGCTTGAGCCCAGCCCCTGCCGGTCGGTCAGCAGCAAACCGCCCGACGCCAGGCACTGGGCGCGCCACCCGGGCTCGACAACCGTCACCGAGTGGGCCTCGCCAATCAGGGCGGGGCCCTCGAGCCAATCGCCCGGCGAAAGCCGCTCGCGATCGAAAACAGGCACTTCGCTCCATTGGCCCTCGAAATAACTGAGCTGCCGGCCGCTAGCCTGCGCGGCGCTGGTCGCCAGGGGCGCCGCGGCCAAGGCGGCGGGGGCCTCCCTGCGACGGCGCACCTGAACCCTTGCCGCGACCAGTTCCAGCGGGCGGGCGTGGACGTAGCCAAACCTGCGGCGATGTTCCGCCGCAAAGGCGCTGGCGTAGTCCAGCCCCTCGGCTGGCTCGGCGATGTTCAGCGAGGCATCGAGCCCCTGGTAGCGCAAGTCGAGCGACCGCAAAACTTCGATCTCTTCGGGGGCCACCCCCTCGTCTCGCAGTGTGCCCGCCGCCGAAGCGGCCAATGCGTCGAATAGTTCCCGCAGCCGCTCAGGCGGAAACTCGCGGAGCGGCCGGTAGACCCCCGCGGCCCCGTGGCGAGCCAATTGGGCCTGGCCGAGCCCCGCCGCGCTGAGCAAACTGGCGTCTTCGGGCACCAGCACCTGGTTCATTTGCAGTTCCCGGGCCACGCCACAGGCATGTTGGGCCGCGGCACCACCGAAGGCCACCAACAGAAACTGGCGCGGGTCGCGCCCCTTGGCCAACGACACACTACGAATCGCGCGGACCATGGTGGTGTTGGCCACGCGCAGCAGGCCTTCGCAAAGCGCTTCGCGGCTGTATGGGTGCCCCGTGCCAACGGCCACCTCGGCGGCCAGGCTGTCGAGGCGCCCCTCGACCGGCCCCCTGGCCAGCGGAAGCGGAAACCGCTCGGGCAACAGCCGGCCGAGAAAGAAGTTCAAATCGGTGACGGCCAGCGGCCCGCCTCGGCCGTAACAGGCGGGCCCCGGATCGGCGCCGGCGCTTTGTGCTCCAACGCAGAGTTTGACCCCGTCGAACCAGGCGATCGATCCGCCGCCGGCCGCCACGGTTTCGATTGCCAGAATCGGGGCCACGACGCGCACGCCCGCCTTCTCCGTTTCGTACTCCAATTGCGGTTCCCCTTCGTAGCGGGCCACGTCGGTGCTGGTGCCCCCCATGTCGAAGCCGATCGCCGTGGTAAAGCCGGCGGCCTCCGCCGCCCTCGAAAAGCCGATCACGCCGCCGGCCGGCCCGGAGAGGATGCTGTCTTTGCCCGTGAAATGCGCCGCCCCCACCAAGGTTCCCGCCGACGTCATTAGTTGCAGCCGACCACGCCCGACACCGCCCCCAATCTGGGCCAGATAGTCGCTCAGACACGGATTCAGGTAAGCGTCGACCACCGTGGTATCGCCCCGCGCCACGATCTTGGCCAACTGGGCCGCCTGGTGGCTAAGGCTGACCTGGCCGAAACCCAGCGACCGGGCAACCTCGGCCACTGCCAATTCATGGTCGGGCCGGCGGTAGGCGTTGAGCAGGCAGACGGCCAACGCCTCGCACCCCTGCTCGCGGAGCGCCCGCAGCGCCTGGCGAATCTGAACCGGCTCCACGGCGCGCAAGACTTCGCCGCTGGCCGCGATCCGTTCGTCGATTTCGGCCACGGCCGTGTACAGGGGCTCGGGCCGACGAATATCCAACTCGAACAAGCGCGGGCGATTCTGGTTGCCGATGCGCAGCACGTCGGCCAGACCTCGCGTGGTCACGAATCCGACCCGGGCGCCCGTGCGAGTTAATAGCGCGTTGGTGCCGCGCGTGGTGCCGAGCCGCACGTCGACGCTCGGCCACTCATCCCCCCGGGCAAGCCCTAGGAGCCAGCGGATGGCCAGCAGCGGGGCAGGCTGGCCGGCGTCGAGCTCGATCAGTTGGCCTTCGGCCGGAGCCGCCGGCAGCGGATGCACAAGCCACAGCGAACCATCGTCGGGATCCGACTGGGCGACCACCGCACTGGCCAGGGTTTCGCCCGTTTCGCCCAGCAGCCGTAGCGTGGCGCCGTTCCAGAAACCCTTGGGTTCATCCCTGGGCAACCGTCGGACGATTCGCCGGGCGGTCGATTCGCCGCCCGCGCGATCACGCGCTACTCCGGAACTAAGCAACTTGCAGCGTAACCACTCCCCCCCGGGTCCACGGGCCAGGCAATCGGTGAACGTGCCTCCCACGTCGATCAAAAACTGCCAGTTTCGCGCGTCCATGGCGGCAATGTGGATAAATTTGGCCATTCTGGCAAGCTGCAGGTCGCGGTCGAACGCCGCGAACCTGGCTTGTTTCCCGGCTGCCCGGGCGCTCCACCAATTGAGGTAGCCAGGAAAACGGCGGTTCCGTTAACATCGCGCTGGTTAGGCGGCAGGCGCGTGCCCAGGCAGGGTACGGATTCGTCAGGGAGGACGACCGTGAACTCGATCCGAACCATGATCGTGGTGACCGTCTTGGCGGCGGTCGGATACGGACTTTATGTCTCGCTGCACAAGTCGCCTCCGGCGCCACCACCGGCCGGGGCCGAAGGCCAAGAGCTAACCGAAGCACCGCTGGTGCAGTTGCCGCCGGAACCGGGGCCTCCCGGTGTGGGGTTACCGCCGGCACCGGACATGGGCGCGGAAATGGCCCCCCCCTACGAGCCCGCGCCCGCGGCACCCTCGGCCGAATCGACCGGCGCGCCGGAAGCTCCGCCGTTCGCCGACGAGGCTCCCCCTTACACCGCGGAAGCCCTTCCCTCGGCCGAGCAGGCCGCCCCCTACCCGGCCGAGCCCGCGTACGACGCCACGGCCGCCGCCTATGCGGGCGAGGCCGCGCTCCCGGCCGGGTCCGAGCCGCTTTCCACCGAACCGGCCGCCGCCTGGCAGGACGAGGCCACGGGCGGCGCGGAGTACCAGACCCTGCTCGACGCGATCAATGGCCTGCTCGACGCCAACCGGCTGGCCGATGCCCAGCTCGAGCTGTCGCGGTGGTACGACGATCCAAGGCTCGCGCCCGAGGAACAAACCGCGGTGCTTCAACTGCTCGACCAGTTGACCGGAACGGTCATTTACTCGACCGAGCACTATCTCGAGCCGCCCTACGAAGTGCAGCCGGGCGACTCGATCGACCGCATCGCCGAGCGTTACCAGGTGCCCTGGCAACTGCTGGCCAAGATCAACGGCGTTTCCGATCCCAGCCAACTGGCCGTGGGCCAGCAACTCAAGGTGCTGCAAGGTCCCTTTAGCGCGTACATTGAGCTGAACAAACACCGGCTCACGCTCTGGCTCAACGGTCGCTATGCCGGCCGATTCACGATCGGCACGGGGCTCGACCAGATGATGCCCGAGGGAGAACTGGTGGTGCTCGACAAGCAGGAGAACCCCGCCTACCAGGGTTCCGATGTCATCTTCGACGCCAACGACCCAAACAATCCGCTCGGCGAGCGCTGGATTGACCTGGGCAATCATTTTGGAATCCACGGCACAAACGATCTGTCGGCCGTGGGCCAAGACACCGCGCGCGGCTGCATCCGTCTTTCGCCGACCGATGTGGAAGACGTGTACGACTCGCTGGTCGCCGGCAGCCGGATCATGATTCGCCGCTAGCTGGCCCCCCTGAAAGGCTTTCTCTCCAGGGGCTAGCACGACGCGCCGGCTTTGGCTCTCGCCCGCCCGTTGCCGCTCTTGGGAACTCTCGGGCCCGCCTGTTGGCTCGGGCCATGCGAAACCCATCTTGGGGCGGCTAGCCGAGGGCGCCTTCGAATGGTATACGAGGGCCTGGCCGGGCCGATTGGCGCCGGCCGGAAGGCGGCGCGTCGAGCCGCGCTCCGCGTCGCGGCCCTTGCGCCTCTTGCATCCGGTGGGATTGGGAAGGATTGGTTTGGCCATGTACGACCGCGCCGCGCTGATCGCGTTGTTTCGAGAGAAGGCTCTCAAGTTCGGCGATTTCACCCTCGCCTCGGGCAAGAAAGCCAAGTTCTACCTCGACGCCAAGCAAGTGATTCTGGATGCCCAGGGGGCGCGCCTGGTGGGCGAAGGAATCCTCGACCTGCTGGTCGACCAGATGCCCCGGGCCGTGGGAGGCATGTCGATCGGGGCCGACCCGATTACGGCCTCGATCGTGGCGCTAGCCGGTGTGCGGGGGTTGCCCCTGGTGGGTTTCATGGTCCGCAAGGAACCCAAGGGGCACGGCACCAATCAATACATCGAGGGGCCCGTACGCCCTGGCGATGAAGTAGTAATTGTCGAAGACGTGGTCACCACGGGCGGCTCGTCGCTCCTGGCGATCGAACGGGCCGAAGCCTATGGACTCAAAGTACGCAGCGTGATCGCCCTGGTCGATCGGCTCGAAGGGGGCCGCGAAAACTTCGCCGCCCGTGGTTACCCGCTCACCACGCTGCTTACGGTTCGCGACCTGGGCGTGGAGCCGGCCGCCTAGCCCGGTGGGGGGCGCGGCCGATTCGGCCCAACGCCCCTCGGAAACCGCGCCGTCTAGAACCACCGCATTTGGCCGTCGCTCCCCCGGGGTGGGCGAAATTGGCTGGGATCCAGCTCGGGCAGGCGGCGGGCCAGGCCATGCTTGCGGGCGAATACGGCAAACGTTTGCCGGATTTGTTCCGCGTAGGGCCCCTCGCCCCGATGGCGGCGGCCGAACTGCGAATCGCTCATTCGCCCACCGCGCGACTGGCGAATCAGCGCCTCGACTCGCTCGCGCCGCTCGGGTAGATGACGCTCGAGCCAGTCGCGGAATACCGGCTCGACCGTTTGCGGCAGCCTTAGCAACAGGTAGCCGGCCGCCTGGGCCCCCGCCTCGGCCGCCGCACGCAACAGCGCCGGCAGCTCGCTATCGTTCAGACCCGGAATGATCGGCGCGGTCATCACCTGCACGGGAATGCCCGCGGCGCTCAAGCGGGCGATGGTCTCCAGCCGGGCCGCCGGCGAGGCGGTACGCGGCTCGAGCCGGCGGGTGAGCGCTTGGTCGAGGCTCGTCAGGCTCACCAGCACGTGGGCCAACCGCTTGCGGGCCAACTCGGCGAGCAAATCCAGATCGCGCGCCACGAGCGCGTTCTTGGTGATCACGCCTACACACTGGTTGGCTTCGACCATCACTTCCAAGCAGCCACGCGTAAGCCCCCACTTGCGCTCGGCCGGCTGGTAGCAATCGGTGTTGCCCGAAAGCGAGATCAGTTCCCCCTGCCAACCCGGCCGGCAAAGTTCCTCGCGTAACAAGGCCGGCGCCTGGTGTTTGACCAGAATCTTGGTTTCGAAATCCAGCCCCGCGTTCCACCCCAGCGGTTCGTGGCTGGGCCGCGCATAGCAGTACGCGCAGCCGTGCTCGCAGCCGCGGTAAGGGTTGATGCTCCAGCGAAAGGGAATGTCGGGGCTCTGGTTTTCCGAGAGCAGCGACCGGCTCTGGTCGGCAAAGAACTGGGTCGCAACCCGCTGCTCCGTTTGCTCGGCCAGGTCGGCCTCGTCGAGTTGGTCCCAGTCGTCCTCGCGGGTCAAGCGCTCGAAGCGGTTGTCGGGCTTCAGGTTCGAAGCCCGGCCCACCACGCGTCGCGGCTCGGGTTTCGGCTCGCTCATACCAGGGAACCCTCCCGGGGGGCGCGGCGCCAGCTCGGGCCAGGCCCGCCAAAGGCCTTCGGCTTCGGGCTTGCGAGCACCGCTACAAGTCGACCCATTGCGGTCCGCCGGGCGGCAGAAGCTTCTCGAGCGGGCAGCCCTGGCAGCGGGGCGTTTTGCGGCAATGCTGGTTGCCCACCCGCACGATCAGGGCGTGGTATTCATTATAGAGCGGCGGGTCGGCCTCGAGTCGCTCTTCGAACCAGGCCTGCAGCGTGTGGTAGTCGGCCTCGGGCTCGATCCAGCCGTGGCGCGTCACGAGCCGATGGGTATAGGCATCGACCACGAACCGCGGCAAGCCGCCCGCGTAGAGCAGAATTGAGTCGGCCGTTTCGGGGCCAATGCCGTTCACCGCCAAGAGCCGCTCACGCAACACATCGATCGGTTGCGAGAACATTACCGTCAGGTCGGCGTCGTATTGCTCGACGATCATCTCCAGCAGGTTGCGCAGCCGGCGAGCCTTCAGGCGGTAATAGCCGGCCGGCCGGAGCAGCTCGGCCAGTTCCTCCAGCGGCACCTGGTACAGCTCGCGGGGCGATAACAATTCGGCCTGGCGCAAATTCTCCAGGGCCCGTTCCACGTTTTTCCAGGAGGTGTTCTGCGTCAGCACGGCGCCAACGATGACTTCAAACGGGGTCTCGGCCGGCCACCAATGCTGCGGACCGTAGTGGGCCTTGAGGTGTTCGAATACCTGGTCGATGGGTCGCTTTCGCTTCATCCGCCGCGCCTTTGCCGCCGTGGGCACCCGCTGCGCCCCTGGGGGCACCCGAGCGTGGTGGGCCGCATCGTTGGGTCAATCGTCAGGGTTTCGCCGTCAGCGTCGGCATATTCGCGCCGATGCCTGCGGCCGGCGCGCCGCTGGAGCCCGCCGCGGCGATCTGCCGAAGTACACCATGCCCCTGGCCCAGCGGCAGGTCGCGGGCCAGGCACGCCCCTGGCGGACGGAACCAATTCGGGCATGATCGGCTGGATGCGCGACTATGTCGAGGCCTCGCGCGGGCCCTGGGGAAGTCTTTGCTTTGTAGCCCCGGCGCTGGCCGGATACGAAGCCACCCGCTGGGTCTATGGCGCCCCGGGTCTGGCTTGCACGGCCGAGGCCTGGCTCCGGGCTACCTGGCAATCGCTCGGCCTGGGGCCGGCTTGGCTCGTTCCGTTGGTGCCGCTGGTGGTGTTGGCGGTTTGGCACCTGGTTAGCCGCCGTCGTTCCGCTTGGCGCTGGCGGTTCGGCCCGCTGATGCTGGTCGAGTGCCTGGTGTTGGCGTTGGCCGGTTGGGCACTGGCCCACTGGCTGGCCGCGCATCTGGGGTGGCCCAACCATCTGGCGGCCCTTGCCCTGTTGGAGTCGCCGCCGCCAGAACAGGGTGCCCGTTTGGCCCGGCTACTGGGCTGGCTAGGACACGGCCTCTACGAAGAGGTGCTCTGCCGACTGTTGCTCTTGCCGCTGTTGACCATGGTATTCCGCCGGCTGGGGCTGCACCTGGCCGTGAGCGCCCTCTCGGCGCTGTTAATCACGAGCCTGCTTCTTCCCTTGGCCCAGCTTTCCTGGACCAGCCTCTCGGCGGGCGACTGGTCGGCGCTGGTGCTCCAGGCCTGGGCCGGGGCGGTGCTGGCACTGCTGTTCTGGTGCCGGGGGTTCGGTGTAGCGGCCGGTACCCATGCCCTGTTCAATCTGCTCGTGGCCGTCGCCTGGCTGGCCTGAAAAAACGCCGATCCTGCGCGACAGCGATTGACGCCGGGGCCAGAATCTGCCGCGCGCCGCACCGCGCGAAATGCCCGCGCTGTTTTTGTCAAGAGCGAACTCGGCCAACTTGTCGCGCCCCATAGGGCTGGATTTGTGGCGGAGATTCCTTCGTCGGTATAATGCCCGCTTCAAGCTGCGTTGCTTCGTTCCTATCGACTACCGCTGACAAGGGTGCGTCCCGTGCTGAGCGTTCGACCGAAGGTCGCGGAACTGGTCTTTCAACTTTACGGCCGAGCACTTCACCCCGAGCTGTTTTCCGTCTGCAATACCCGCGAAGTGGACCGCGGCGATTACCGGGCCAGCGTACAAATCACCAGCGCCGGGCACCTGGTTACCTGGCGCTATCGCGGGCTGACGCTGACCGAAGTTTGCACCGCCGCGCACCACCCCCTGCCCCAAAAACGCCGGCTACTAAACCACCGGCTGCGGGGCCAGCGCGACGACCGCCTTTCCTGCCACGGCGGGGCCACCTACCAGGTGAATTTTCAGCTCGAACCGGTCGAGCCCGAAGTGTTCTGGAACTTTCAGCAAGAACTGGCCTGCGACGGCCAACGCCAGGGCCTGTTGCACCGCTTCGATTCCAGCGGCCGCGTGGCCCTGGGAGCGCTTTCCTATATTCATGTCGAGACCCGGCAGCGCAGCCTGTTCGTGCAGGCCTTCCACACCTTTCCCGACGATCTGGCCATCGTCAAAAGCCAGTCGCTCTTCGAATTGCCGTAACCGAGCGACCGGGCCCCGGTCACACGGCAGCGCCGCGACCGGCTAGCCCAGGCTCCCCAGAAACTCGAGCATGGCCCCGTTGCACGCCTCGGGCGATTCCAACGGCGCCAAATGCCCCGCCTCCGCGATTTCCACGAGCTGGGCACCCGGCGTGGCCTGAGCCATCGCCCGCATTTCCGCGGGCGGCGAAATCGCGTCGTGCTGCCCCACCAAGAACAGCGCGGGTAGGTCGATTTGGGGAAGCCAACCGCTCGCGTCAACCCGCAGCGCCATGCCTCGCAGGGCCGCGGCGGCTCCTTCGGGGGGCGTGGTGAGGATCATTTCCCGCAACGCCTCGACCACGGCCGGGCGCTCGCTGGGGGTTTGCGGCGCAACCAGCCGCTCGAGCATGGCGTCGATCAATACGGCCGACCCGTCGCGCAGCACCCGGGCCGCCAGGGCCCCGCGGCCCCGGGCCACCTCTTCGCTGTCGGCCGCCGCGCGGGTATCGCACAGCACCAGCGCGGCGAGCCGCGCGCGGTGCCGTTTCCAGAATTGCCAGGCGATGTAGCCCCCCATCGACAGCCCGACCAACGTCACCGGCTCGGCCACGCCTAGCGCGTCGAGCAACCGGGCCAGGTCGTCGGCTATTTGCTCCATCCGCACGGTGCCAGGGGGGCCGACGTCGCTGGCCCCAAACCCGCGCAAGTCGGGCGCAATCACGCGGTAGCGGGCCGCCAGCGGCTCGAGCTGCTTGGCCCACATGCGGTGGCTGAGCGGAAAGCCGTGAACCAACAGCACCGGCCGGCCCTGCCCCAGCTCCACCGTGTGCAAGGTAACCTCGCCCACGCTGACGCGGTGTACCGCCATCGCTCGTCCTTCCTTTCTCCCTACACCCAAACCGCGCCCCGGCTAAAGCGGCTTCACGCGAATGTTGCGCCAGCGACATTTCTTACCGGCCAGCGAGCCGCCGCCGTGCACCTGCAGGGCAATATGGCCCTCGGGCCCCAAGGTCTCCAGCACCGAACCACGGTGATAGTTGGGCCCCTCGTACGTGGCCCCGTCGAACTCCGATACCTTCAGCCCGTTGATCCAGGTGGTGATCCGCGGCGGGTTGCCCACGACGCGGATGCGGGCCTCGTTCCAATCGTTGACGCGCCAAGCCTCGACAAACTCCTGGCCCGTGCAGCTATAGGCCGGCGGCACGGTGAGCCCGCTGGGGCGGCTCTTCAGGCCCACTAGTTGCCCGGCGTCGTCGTAACGGCCGTCGATCTCGAAGGGGCGATTGTTGAACCCGCCGATGCCCTCGCCGTAAATGTGCCCCACGTTGCCCGCGTCGTGATAGTCGACCATCATCTGGTAGCACTGCCCGCGCTCGTTGGACCGCAGGAACAACCCGCTGTCGGGGCCCCAGTCGGGCTTCAGTTCGATGCGCAGCTCAAAGTCGCCGAATTGCCGATCGGAAAGCAAGATGCCTCCGTTGCCCGAGCCGGGCGGATCTTGTTCGCCCGTAATCGCGCCGTCTTCCACCAGCCACAGCCCGCCGGTGCCATGTCCGATCGGCCGGGGGTTCTTGTGCCAGCCGGCGAGCGTGGCGCCATCGAACAGCGGGGTGAACCCTTCTTCGTCGGCGGCGGGAGCGGGCTGGCCGGCCCGGGGGGGCACGCCGACCCAAAGCGTAAGCAAGCTGCCGGCCAAGAGCGCGCGCACCCACCTTAGGTTGGATCGACGGTTCGACAAAGTCGGAATCATCCGGAGAGCTCCCTGGTGTGGTTAGGCGTTGAGGCTCGGTTTGCACGGCCGCAGCGAGTCACCCGCTTCGCGCCGGCAACGATCTACCGCGACCGTTCACAAAAGCGAAGTCAGCGGCTTGCCGCGGCTGAGCGGATACGGTCGACCCAAGTGGTCGCGCATCGTCGTGTGCGAGTCGATTCCCAATCGATGATAGATGGTAGCCTGGATATCGGCGGGATCGACTCGGTGGCTTAGCGGAAAGGCCGCTTGCCGGTCGGATTGGCCGTAGATCTGGCCGCCGCGTATGCCGCCCCCAGCGAGCAGCGTCGTCGAGCAATCTCCCCAGTGATCGCGTCCAGCGTTGGCGTTGATCTTGGGCGTCCGGCCGAATTCGCCCTGACAAACCACCAGGGTTTCGCCCAAGCGACCGCGTTGGTCCAGGTCCTCGAGCAAAGACGACAAACCCTGGTCGAGCATCGGCAACAATTCCTCCTTGAGCGCGGTGAAATTGCCGCTGTGGGTGTCCCAACCGTCGCAGCGCGTCATTTCATTGAAATGAATGGCCACCAGCGGCACGCCGGCCTCGCTCAGTCGCCGGGCCAACAACAGGGCCCGTCCGAAACGGTGATTGCCGTACCGCTCGCGCAGCGCGGGTGTCTCGCCATCGAGCGAGAAGGCCCCCGCTCCGGGCCCTGGGCCGCCGCCGGTTAGTGCCACCGCCTGACGCCGAAACAGATCGAAGTTTGCCGAACTGTCGGCAATCTGTCGGTGCCGATCAAGAACTTCGAGCAATCTGCGTCGCTGCTCGAAGCGCATGGCCGTAACCTCGGGGGGTCGCTCGAGCGCGGGCACCGCCGCCGAATTGCCCGGCTCGCCGTCGACGGCCAGCGGAGCATAGCGGCCGCCCAAGAACCCTGGTCCGCCTCCGCGCAGCGGAAGCCGGGTACGTTTGAACTCTCCCTCGGTGCTGCTACGAATGCCCAAGCCCGGAATCGCGACGAAACCCGGCAATCGATCCGGCGGATTACCGAATTTCCATACGACCGACCCCAAGTGCGGAAAGTCGCTCGACTGCGGGGGGCGAATGTCGTTATCGACCAAGGGTTGGTCGGTGGCGAAGCCTGTCAGCGTGTAGTAAATCATCGGAGTGTGGTTCGAATTCGGATAGCTCACCGAACGAACCAGGGCAAACCGCTCGGCCGTAGCGGCCAGGCGAGGCAGGTGCTCGCAGATCTCCATTCCAGGCACGCTCGTTGCGATGGGCCGGAAGGGCCCTCGGACCTCGGCCGGTGCCAAAGGTTTCAGGTCGAAGGTATCGAGCTGCGGCGGTCCGCCGAGTAGATAGACGAGGATGCATGAACTGGCCGGCGGCAGTGCGTGCCCGGTGCCCGTCGATTCTGGCTCTGCCCGAAGGGCCCGGGGCCAAGCCCAGGCCGCCGCGATCAAGCCGCCTCCGCGCGCCAATAGGGCCCGGCGATCGAGCAGCGGGCCAATCGCATGCGCGTCTTGGAAACCCACGATGATCGGCCCTCTGGGCTAGTCACGTCCGGAAGGTTCGGCCGCGATTCAGGCGATCAGGCTGGCGCCCGCCTTGGCTTTCTCGACCAGGTATTCTGCCGGCGGCGCGGCGCGGGCGATCGCTCGGCCGCATTGGGCGAGTAGGCCAGTCGGATTCGAGTGTACCATGACGGCCCGCAACGTCCACGCGACCGCAGCCGCCGCCCCCCTGGCAAACTGGCTTGGTTCAAAGATGCGGCGAGCTGGGCCCGCTCCTACCTCGGCCGGCCCGCTCCTTCACCGGCCGGCCCGTGCCGCGACCACTGGCCACGTTGATCGTCGCCGGCGGATTGCCACAGCTCAAAGGGGAACTACCAGGTGCCCGTGGTCAGCGCACGAGGGCGTAAGCGGCGTGTCGAATTCTCGGGCCGCTGCGCCGCGAAGCGTGTGACGAACGCGGCAAGGTGTGCGCGCACCGTCGGCAAGGTGTGGCGGTGCTAAGCTTCGAGCGAGTCGAACCACTGGTCCAGTTCGAACAGAAAATCGGTGATGGCCGGCTCTTTCTCCCAGTGAGGCTTTCCCCAGCCCAATAGGTGCTCGGCGTCCGATTGCCGCCCAGTAGTTTGCCTCGAACTCGCCTAATCAAGGCAATTCCCAAGCACCCCAGCGCGGCCAGCAGCCAAGTGGAGGGCTCGGGCACGTAGGTGGCGATATAGATCCCTTGTTTATAAATATTGGACCCTGCAAACGTCGCGTGAAACACGACCGAGCGTCCGTTGAGGGCTTGTGGGCCGATCACGGCCCCCACAAACGGATCGGGTGCAGGATCGGGAACTTCATCGTCGGCGCCGAAAATCGTGAATCCGTCGAGCACGTCGCCCGGTCCAATCACCTTCTCCAGCACGCCGTTCTGAGAGAGCCAGATCCCGGTATCGTAATCCAGCGCATTGCCCGCCACCGCGAAGCCGCTCGCATCGACGGCCAGACCCAGGATCGTCTTGAATTGGCCGGGCACTGCCAACCCGGGAAGCGAATCTGAGGGACCGAACTGGGGAATGAGCGAATCATTAACGAACTGATAAATATTCCCTATCCCTCCCACAAACGTCGGCACTTCTCCCTGCCAGCCGTAATACGGGAACCCGTGCAGGAGGCGCGGGAACGAATACCCGGGCGCCAGGTCTGCGCCGCTAGCAATTAGATGCACGCCTGTCTCATCGGCAATATAGAGCCCTTGATCATAGGCCGAATCGTATCCGGCAAACATCACGCTGGTGCCATGGAGCACCGGTCGACCGAAATCCGCAAATGTTCCTGCTCCGCCTGGAATGGGCGTCGCGGTATCCACTACACGTTCAAGGGTTCCCTGATCGTAGAGATAGATCCCGCGCTGACTGCCTGTGCCACTGCCGTTGAATACAATTCGCCCACCCGCGGCGTCGAAGGGCGGAGCCGGATAAGTACCGGTGCCTAACCCGCTGAAGTTCGTGAACGTTCCTAAACCCTCGGGGATCGGCGAGTTGAGATCGACGATCCGTTCCAAGGAACCGTGCGAATCCAACCCGTAGAAACCTTTTTGCCCATTCAATCCGCCACCTCCGAATATGAGTTTCCCCGCATCGGCTAGCGCCCCGCCAAAGCCCCCCTGAAAGACTCCGTCGCCGCCTGGAATGGGTGTGTTGAATCCGGTTAGATACGCAATACTGCCATTGCCGGGGTCGTATTCATAGAGATAGCCGGACGAGGAGAAAACGACCCGATCGCCGTTCCAGGTCGGTGCCTCGCCAAACTGATTGAACAGTCCTCCCAAAACCGGATTCGGGGTCAAACTGTCTGCAATCTTGGTATACACCCACTGGCCGGCGTGCGACGGGTGGCCGCTCGAGACGCCGATGGCGAGCAACGGCAAGGCGAATAAGATTCTTTTCATCGTGCCACTTTTATGATGGGTGCGATTAACCTATCGCCTCTTATTCCACTGCTAATCTCTACAGCGGTCAACCACCAGTGCGGCCGCTCGCTGCGCGACCGGCAGCCCCCACTGCCCCTGCGGCCCCCAGCGCGGCCAGCAGCCAACTCGACGGCTCAGGCCGAAGGAATCAGGCTGCGGTGAACCGCCGAGACGTGGTACCCGGAAACAGCCACGGGCCGAGTGCCGCGCTAGCAGTCCGTTGAAAAAAGCCCTCGTGGCATTTTTCAACAAGCGCCGAGCGCCGAGCCAAGCTCGTCGCGGCTCGCAGAATAACGACTTACGTCGCTATTCCGGGATCGCGTCCATGCGATCACGCAGCCCGTTGAATACTTCAACAGGCTGCTAGCCTCGGCTCGGGGGGTTCGCCTCCCCACCGCCCCCCCCATGCCTCTCCGCCGGTTGAAGGGCGTTTTCGTGGCTTACTGCCGCACGCGCCAAGCGCGCAGCCAGGCTCGTCACGGCCGGAAAACGGCGACCGACGTCGATGCACTTTGATCGCCTGGTCTTGATGGGCGTCGCTGGCTCATCGCGTCGACGAGAAGTTCGTCGCGGCGTCCGGAAGGTTCGGCCGCGATTCAGGCGATCAGGCTGGCGCCCGCCTTGGCTTTCTCGACCAGGTAATCGGCCGGGGCGTACATCGCCGGGTCGTGCTCGGCCCAGCGGCTCAGCGTTTCACACACCCGCCGGGCACCGAGTTGGTCGGCCCACTTCATCACGCCGCCGCGATAGATCGGAAAGCCCATTCCCATCACGCTGGCCACGTCGATATCCGACGGCCGCAGGGCAATGCCCTCGGCCAGGCAGCGGCAAGCCTCGTTCACCACGGGCAGCATCACCCGCTCGACGATCTCTTCGTCGCCGGGGTTCCAGGTGGCCGGATTGCCCGCGTCGGCCCGGGCTTGGGCCACCAGGCGAGCCAGGTCGGGGTCGGGCTCGGCCTTGGTTGCCTGGCTGTACAGGTAGTAACCCTTGCCCGCCTTTTGCCCGAAGCGCTTCTCGTCGTAAATGTGATTCAGCAGCGTCGAGGCGTAGCTCCGCTCGCCATAGGCCCGACCCAGGATCTCGCCGGCGTACTTCGACACATCGTTGCCGGCCAGGTCGCTCATGCGAAACGGCCCCATCGGCATGCCCCACTGGTACAACACCTGGTCGATGCGATACGGGTCGACCCCGTGGTCGACCAGCAACCCGGCCGCCTGGCCGTAAAAGAAAAAGATGCGATTCACCAGAAAGCCCACGCAGTTGCCCACGGTAACCGGGGTCTTCTTAAGTTGCTTGACCAGGGCGATCGTCGAATTAAGCACCTGGGGGCTGGTCTTCGCGCTGCGCACCACCTCGACCAGCGGCATTACATGGGCCGGCGAAAAGAAGTGGGTGCCCACGATTCGCTCGGCGGCATGGGTCCGCGCGCCGATCACCTCGAGGTCGATCGTCGAAGTATTCGAAGCCAGGATCGCGTCGGGCGCGCAGTAGTGTTCCAGGTCGGCGAAGACCTGTTGTTTCAGCTGGATATCTTCGATCACCGCTTCAATCACCAGGTCGAGCATCTCGAACCCGTCGTAGCGGGTTTCGGTGGTCAGGCGCGAGAGCATTTCGTCGAACTGGGCCTGGGTGAGCCGTCCCTTGTTGAGCCGCGAGCGGAGGTTGGCCTCGATGCGGCCCCGGCCTGCGTCGGCGAAATCGGCCGAGACCTCTTTCAGCACCACGCCCAGCCCCGCCTCGAGCAGGCTGGTGGCAATTCCGCTTCCCATGGTGCCGCCGCCGAGCACGCCGACACGCGTAATCTCCTTAATCGGAAACTTCTGGTCGGTCACCCCCGGCACCTTGGCGGCCGTGCGCGGCGCGAAGAACATGTGGATCATGGCCGAGGCCTGGGGCGTCGCCAGGCACTTTTTGAAGTTGTCGCGCTCGCGAGCCAGCCCGGCCGGGTAGCCCTCGACCACGCCGCACAAAATTGCATCGAGGCAAAGGTCGTGATGCACCTGGTTGCGGGCTTTGTCGCCCAGCATGGCCTTGGCCCCGGCGACCATCTTCTGGGCTTCGTCGGCCGAGGGGAGCTTGCTCGAGTCTTGCGAGGCCCGTACGGGGGCCAATTGCCCGTCGGCCAAACGGCGAGCCGCCGCCACGGCCGCGGCCCGCAGCCCGGCAGGCTCGACAATCTCTTGAATCAGCCCCGCTTCGAGCGCCTCGGTAGCCCGCAGTTCACGGGAAGTGAGCATCATTTCCATGGCCAGCGGCAGACCCACCAGGCGCGGCAAGCGCTGGGTGCCGGCGGCGCCGGGGAAAATGCCCAGTTTCAATTCCGGCAGCCCCAACCGGCAGCGCGGGGTGCCGATGCGCCAGTGGCCCGCCATGGCGGTTTCCAGCCCGCCCCCCAGGGCGAAGCCGTCGATGGCCATGACGACCGGCTTGGGGCTGGCCTCGAGCTGCTCGAGCGCGTCGGCCAGGTCCGAGGCGGGCTCACCGCCGCCGCCACCGCTGGCCTTTCCCAGTTCGCTAATATCGGCCCCGGCGATAAAGTTTTGGCCCTGGCCAATCACCACACAGGCACGGATCTCCGCGTCATCTCGGGCCTGGCCCAGGCAGCGCAGCAAACCGGCGACAACCGGAGCACTGAGCGAATTGACCGGCGGCGAATCGAGCACCAAGACCGCGACATCCCCTTCCCGCTCCAGCCGCACGACGTCGCCAGCCATCCACCACGCTCCTTGCCCGGAAAAAAAGGAAAGCGGCGCCGCTTACCGGCCCGCCACGAACGGATCGAACCCTGCGCCAATCTAGAAGCCTGCCCAGGGCGAGGCAATCCCTAGCCGCTGCTCGAAAAACCGCAGCCCAGGGCTTGCATACATTGGCAGGCAAGGTATAACATGCCTTGGCAGGCAAGGCATTGTACGCCGCCCGCCCGTTATGCGAGGGAGCCCAGGTCCGATGAATTCCGATCTTTTGCGCGGCGCGCTCGATACCGTGGTCCTGGAAGTCATTGCCGACGGCCGCACCTACGGTTACGAAATCGCCAAGGCCATCAAGACGCGTAGCGGCGGCCAACTGCTGGCCCAAGAAGGCACGCTCTACCCGGCCCTGCATCGCCTGGAGAAGCGGGGGCTACTGTCGGCCACGTGGCGCGATTCGCCCGAGGGGCGGCGGCGCAAGTATTACCAGCTCACCGCCCAGGGTCGCAAAGCCTTGGAGGCGCAGCGCGACCAATGGAGCGCGTTTTCCGCGGCCGTGAACCGCATTTTGGGGGCCGGCCATGAAACGTGATCCCCGCCTGGCAACGCCCTCTGCCCACAACGCGACGGCGGGGCCGCCTCCGACGCGGGCCGACATCGAAGCCGAGCTGGCCGATCACCTGGCCACTGCGGCGGAAGACGCTGCCGCCCAAGATGCCGCCGCCTCTCGGTCCCCAAGAGACCTGGCCCAGCGGGTTCGCCGGCAGTTTGGCAACCCCGTATCCATTGCATGGCGCTGTTGGTGGATTGGCCACCAGGAGGAAATCATGTTCCGTTCGCTCGTGATCGGACTGTTGACGGTCTTCGGCGCAGCGCTCGTGGCCCTGGCCTATCAAGGCTGGCAAAGCCAGCAGGCCGTCGCCCAACAAATGTCGGCCATCGCCGGCCAGTTGGGCGAGTTGGCCGACGCCCAGCGCGCGCTCCTGTCCGGCAGCGACGGCGCCGATCAGAACGCCGCGGCGCATACCATCACCGGCCGGGTTTACCGCGGCACGGCCGATCACCCGGCGGCCGAGGTGGAACTGACCCTGCGGGCCCTGCCCAGCTTTGAAGTGATCCGCCGGATGCGATCCGATGCTCAAGGAGCCTTCAGCACCGGCCGCCTGCCGCCGGGCGATTACGCGGTGATCGCCCCGCTGAGCGGCGAAGCGGTCAACCCGCTGATGGCCTTTTCTGAGGAGATGTTCCCCGGAGCGAGCGAGTTGCAGCCGTTTTACCAGGTGCAGTGCCGGCCGCTGACGCTGCCCGGCGACGATTTGAACGTAGAAATGGATCTCGAGCTCAAGGCCGCCCAGATCGAGCTGGTGGTCGACGAGCCTCTGCCAACCCGAGTTGGCCCTCACGAAACCATCCGGCTACGGCTGACCTGCGTGCTGCGACCGCTCGACCTGGGGCGCGTGCCGTGGTGTTTTCGCGATCCGCTGCCCGATGCCTGGCCGCTCCGAGGCGTTCCGGGCGGGGCGACCATGTGGGGCCCGCTCCATTTCGATTGCGCACTATTAAGCGACGAACCGCGGCAATCGCTGGGCCAGGCCCTGTTGGGGCACCAGGCAACCCTCCCCGCGGGGCGCTACGAAGCCAGCGTGTGGATTAGTTTGAATCTTGATGGCCAGGCCGAGAACGCCGTCGAAGCGGAATTGGTGCGGCGATTGAAGAATGGGATACCGCTGGGGATTGCTGTGCCCACCCCGCGTGCCCGACCGATCCAGCCCTCGCGGACGGCGACTGTGTTCGAGGCGCGGCCGGACGAGCGGGTCGAGCTGCATATTGGCCCGGCGCGGGAATACCTCGAGCGATTGCAGACCACGCTGGACGATTCCGAGGCCAGCGACGATGCCCTGCGCGAGATCCAGAACTCGCCGCCCCTGGAAATCAAGGTGGTGACCGTCTCGGCAACGGTCGACCCGAAGTAGACCACTCTCCAAGGTGGACAACGCCAGGCGGTGAGTGGAGGAAAGAACGCAAGGGCGCAGTGCCGCCAGAAACACTCGACCTCATTCTCTACTTCATCGCGCCCTGGCGCCTTGGCGCTAGCTTCTTCAGAAACAAAGCGACCTGGCGCTAACTTCTCCAGAAACAAAACGCCATGACGCAAAGACGCCAAGACGCAATGAACAAAAAACAGTTTGTCACTGTGCTTCGCGACCTGGCGCTAACTTCTCCAGAAACGAATCGCCATGACGCAAAGACGCCAAGACGCGATGAAGAACCGCTCTCATCTGCCCCTTGGCGACCTGGCGCCTTGGCGACCTGGCGTTGCCTTCTCCAGAAACAAAACGCCATGACGCAAAGACGCCAAAACGCGATGAAGAACCACTCTCATCTGCCCCTTTGCGACCTGGCGCCTTGGCGACCTGGCGTTGCCTTCTCCAGAAACAAAACGCCAAGACGCGATGAAAAAAACAGTTTGTCACTCTGCTTCTCGACCGGGCGTTGGATTCCACAATCGATCGATGGATCGTCTTCAGAGACCGTTCACCACGCGATGAATCCCGTCTTTGACCAGTCGTTCTCCAAAGTTGATGACCAGGCCCAGCCTTAGACCGGTCAAGCGAAGGTACGTCAATGTCTGTACCTCGAATACGGAGTGATACTGCGTTGTCGCTTTGCACTCGACGATGACACGTTCCCCAACGATCAGGTCGATCCGCAAGGGAGTCGTTAAAACCTGACCTTTGTATGGGATCGGTAACGACACCTGGCGGTTCGTCAGCAGACCCTTGTGCCGAAGCTCCCAAGCCAGGGCCTCCTCATAGACGCTCTCAAGCAGCCCCGGGCCGCCGAGAGTGCGATGTACTTCAATCGCGGCCGCGACGATGTGCCGACTAATTTCGTCCTCGATCATGGGTGCCCCCCAAGGAAAAGACGCATTGGCGCAACCATGCCGCGACACAAGGGACAGCTCATTCCGTGCGATTCTCTTTGCGCCCTTGCGCCTTCGCGACCTGGCGTTACCTTCTTCAGAAACAAAGCGACCTGGCGCTAACTTCTCCAGAAACAAAACGCCATGGCGCAAAGACGCAATGAAGAACCGCTCTCATCTGCCCCTTGGCGCCCTGGCGCTACCTTCTTCAGAAACAAAACGCCATGGCGCTAGCTTCTTCGTCACCGGCTCACCACGAGCGCGAATTCGTTTAGTAGCCCGCCGCGCAGCCGTCTTTGCGTGGGTCGCTACCTCCCCAGACCGTGCCGTGCTCCCAGTCGAGCCAGATGCCCTGGTAGCCCCCCATATCGCCGCCGAACCCGCGCCGCAGCTTGTGGCCGAGCCGCGTCAGTTCCGCCTGCACCTCGGCTGAGATACCCGCCTCCACCGCCACCGCGCCCCCTGTAGGGTCGGCCTCGCGCCCGGTGGGCTCGGCGCTGCCGAAGTGGCGCACCCGGGCCGCTTCCCCCGCGGCCTGCACATCGAGCCCGAAGTCGATCATATTCACCAATACTTGCACGTGCCCCTGGGCCTGCATATCGCCTCCCATCACGCCAAAGCTGAGCCAGGGGCGCCCCTCGTGGGTCACCATGGCCGGAATAATCGTGTGGAACGGCCGCTTATGCGGCTCGAGCCGGTTCAGGTGCTTGTCATCGAGCGCGAACGACGAACCCCGGTTCTGCAGCACAAAGCCCACTTCGCCCGGCACCACCTGCGAACCAAACGCCGCGAAGTTGCTCTGTATGAGCGACACGCAGTTGCGGTCCTGGTCGACCACGGTCAGGTAAATCGTGTCGCCCGATTCCAGCCGCGGGTCGCCCGGCGCCACCTGTCGGGCAGCCTGTTGGGGGTCGATCAACGGTCGCCGGCGATCGGCATAGGCTTTGGAAATCAGTTCCGCAACCGGCAGCGATTGACCGGTCGGGTCGGCGTAATAGGTCGCCCGGTCGGCGAAGGCCAGCTTCTTGGCTTCGATCAACAGGTGCAGGTACTCGGCACTGCCCCGGCCGAGCACTTTCAGGTCGAATTCTTCGAGCAAGTTGAGCATTTGGAGGGCACAGATACCCTGACCGTTGGGGGGAAGCTCCCAAACGTCGTACCCTCGGTAGCTGGTCGAGACCGGTTCGACCCATTCGTTGGCGTGCTCGGAGAAATCGCGCAAGGAAAAGTAGCCGCCGTTGGCCTCGCTAAACGCAACGATCTTTTCGGCAATGGGGCCCCGGTAATAGGCATCGCGCCCTCGCTGGGCAATCAGCCGATAGCTTTCGGCCAAGCGTGGGTTGCGAAACAGCTCACCCGCGCGCGGCGCGCGCCCCTCGGGCAGGTAGGTGGCCTGCGAAGTCGGCCACTTGGCGAAGTCGCCCGCGAAGAACCCCCAGCCCGCTGCGATGATCGGGGCCACGGGAAATCCCTCCTCGGCCGCTTGGATGGCCGGAGCGAGCAACTCGGCCAAGGGCTTGGTGCCGAACCGCTCGTGCAAGTCGGCCCACCCCGCCACGCAGCCGGGCACCGACCAGCACAGCGGCCCTTCGCCGGGGATGTGTGCCAGGCCCTTTTCACGAAACACGCCGCGGTCGAGCGCAAAGGGGCTGCGGCCGCTGGCGTTCAGGCCATATAGCTTCTTGGTTTTCGCATCCCAGACGATGGCGAACAGGTCGCCGCCGATGCCGCAGCTCATGGGTTCGGTCAACCCGATCATGGCGTTGGTGGCGATGGCGGCATCGATGGCGTTGCCGCCCTGGCGCAGAATCTCGAGCCCCGCCTGCACGGCCAGCGGCTCGCTCGTGGCCACGATCCCGTGTTTGGCCACCACGGCCGAGCGGCTTTGCTGCGGATCGCCCACGGGCCGATCGTATCCCGAGCCTTGCACCAACCCCACCGGGGTCATGCCACACCAGGCCGCCGCGAGCAGCCCCCTCGCAATGCGATACGCGTTCCGCCACCGGAATTGAGCCCCCGCGCGCCGGTGCGTTTCATCGACCCACCCCGCGCGTGCCCCGACTCGCTCGGCCCAGTGGTGCTCCCCAGCTCGCAACATATCGAGGTTCTCCCTTGGCGTTAGACGCGGTACCGAGCCCCGCCTCGCCCCGGCGCGAGGCGCTCGGCCGATGAACTAGCCAGAGTGCCCGCAATCTACAACCCACCGGCGGGCAGGGCCACGCGCCCCGTTCCCCCGCGGCGTGCGCTCAGCTCTGGGCCAGCGCCTGGCGAACCTGTTCGGCCAAACTGCCCAGGAGCGGTTCGCCGGCGGCTCGCCCGTCCAGGTCGGCGAGCAATCGATCCAGGTCGTCGCGCTCATCCACATCGAACCAGGGCGCGAGCGTAGCGTAGCGCGTACGGTTGGCAGCGAGCAACGCTTCGGTCTGCCGCCATACCGAATCGGTGCCCCAGGTGGGTCCGTCGAAGATGGGCGGAACGCTCCTTGCCGCGCCGACCAGGTAGTAACCGCCGTCGAAGCTTGGCCCCAGCACGGCGTCGTGCTGGGCGAGCAATTGCCAGGCCTGCTCCAATCGCTCCAGCGGCAGGCTGGGGCTGTCGGCCCCCAGCAGCACGACTCGTGGCGACGAGCCGCCCTCCTCCGCAGGCAGCTCAAGCAACCAGGCCAGCGCGGCCTGCATCCGTCGGCCGAGGTCCCCTTCCACCTGAGGCGCGAGTTGCCAGGAGGGGCCGGCCAGCTCGGCGAACGATGCGGCCCGCTCGGCCGGCGTGTAGAACACCAAGCGGCGATCGCCCGCGGCGGCCAGCCGGGCGAGCAGCGTCTTGAGCAGTGAGCGATAAATCTGCTGGGCAGCGCGGGGCCCAATCGCGCAGGCCAGTCGGGTCTTTACCTGGCCCGGCTCCCAGTACTTGGCCATTACGGCAACGGTGCGCATCGGTGCCTCGGACGGGCGGGGGTGCCGCCGATTCAGGGTTCCGGCTGCGGCGGGCGGCCATGATCGAGCAGCCGGCGAAGCAACACCGGGTGAACCCGACCGCGGAATCGCACCCGGCCCTCGATTTCGACCACCGGCAGGCACCGCCCCCACTTCTGGACCAGGGCCGGGTCACGGGCGACGTCAATTTCCCGCGGCCGCAGCCCCTGGGCGGCGAGCACCGCATAGGCCTCGTCGCAAAGCCCACACCCTTGGCGGGTATACAGGACGACGTCGGTAGGCAGCATGAGCGGTTTTCCCCCGGGCCGGGGTGGTCACGGCGTGTGGCAACCGGCTTTTTGCCCTCGCAAACCGGCCTCTGGCGGCCAGCCGCGGCAACGGGGAACGCCAGATTTCGGTGTGCCAATGGCGGTAACTCGCGTACAATAGTGGAAAACAGTTTACGCTCCTCTGCGCGTCTTGGTATCCTCTTCCCGACGCCGATAAGTTTTGAAGTCTCCTGGGTCCCTTTCACCGCCAGCACACCCAGTGGATGCGCTTGGCCGGTGCGTAACGGCCCCCGGGCAGTTCTGGTTCGATTTCAACGGATGACAGCCTGGTTCGCGGAATCGACCGGTGCTTTGGGGGCGCCGGGCACCGAGCCCTGAGCTTGCTGATCGCGAGCCCGGGCTCGCCATTTCGTCGCGCGGAATCCTTTGGCAATTGGCACCGCATGCCGAAGCTTTCGACCGAGAACCTGATGGAACTGCTGCGCCGCAGCCGGCTGCTCGAAGCCGAGCGGCTCGACGGCCTGCTTGCCGAATTGTCGGCCGCCGAGGGCCCCGCCGCGGTGGAGGACGGTGCCAGCCTGATCGAGGCAATGGTGCGTCAGAAACTGCTCACGGCCTGGCAGGCCGAGCAGTTGCTCGAGGGCCGGTACAAAGGGTTCTTTCTCGGCAAGTACAAACTGCTCTCCCACCTGGGTTCAGGGGGCATGAGCAGCGTGTACCTGGCCGAGCACGTGCTGATGCACACCCGGCGGGCCATCAAGGTGCTGCCCAAGAGCCGCGTCGACGACTCATCGTACCTGGCACGGTTCCATCGCGAGGCCCGCGCCGCCGGTGCCCTGGAACACCCCAACATTGCCCGGGCCTACGATGTCGACAACGACGGCAAGATCCACTACCTGGTGATGGAGTACGTGGACGGCCGCGATCTGCAAGAGTTGGTCCAGGAAACGGGCCCCCTCCCCTACGAACTGGCCGCCGAATACATCCGCCAGGCCGCAGACGGCTTGGCCTGCGCCCATGCGGCGGGGCTGATCCACCGCGATATCAAGCCGGCCAACTTGCTGGTCAACGCCCAGGGGGTGGTCAAGGTCCTCGACATGGGCCTGGCCCTGGCCACCGACGAGAAAAAGGCCTCGCTCACCTTGGCCTACGACGAGAAGGTGCTCGGAACTGCCGACTACCTGGCCCCCGAACAGGCCATCGATAGCCACCGCGTCGACCCCCGGGCCGACCTTTATAGCCTGGGCTGCACGCTTTATTACCTGCTGACGGGCCATCCCCCGTTTCCCGAGGGGTCGCTCACCCAGCGTCTGCTGTTTCATCAGACCAAGGAACCCAGCGATATTCGCGCCGACCGGCCCGACGCTCCCCAATCGATTGTCGATATCTGCCAAAAAATGATGGCTAAGGCCCCCGCCGATCGGTTCCAAACCGCGGGCGACGTGCGCGATGTTCTGGCCCAATGGCTGGCCGGCGGCCACCTTTCCACGCTGAACAACGTTTCGGGGCGCATGGCGTCGGTACTGGCGGGCCGGCCCTCGCTGAGCAGTCAGCCGCGAACCCCGCGCGGCGGCGAAACAGGCACCTCGAGCAGCGTGGTCCGCGCGCCGGGCCGATCGTCGCGCTCGCCCTCCGATCCGGGGGGCGACACGGTCTCGCGATCGAGCCCCTCGACCCTGAAGACAGTTCCGATCCCCGGCCTGGCGCCTTTGCCCGAGGAGACTGCCCCGCAACGAGCTAGCTCCCCCGCTTCGGGCGTTGGCAATAGTCAGGTGGTGGGCCGGGTCCCCAAATCGCCCGCAGGTGGTTCCTCGGCGCCCACCCGGCCGGCGCCGACGGGGTCCGACAGCACCAAGCGGGCTACTGCCCGCGGCCTTCCCAGTGCGCCCCCTCCCGGCGGCAGCGGCAAATCGCCGAGTACGGCGCAGCGGCCTGGCGCGGGGTCCTCGAAACAGGCCCTGGCGCCACCGCCGGCAGCTCCGCCGAGCCCTAAGCCGCTGGTCGAAGATCTGCTGGCCGAGTTGGAAGACCTGCCGAAGAAGACCACCGACGATTCGGCGGAACCTGCAAAGACCATGCCGGCCTTCCGCCACACCCAAGATAAATCGTCGCTCGTCATTCCCTTGGTCTTGGGTGGTCTGGTGGCCGGACTGCTGGTGTTCGGCATCGGCATGACCTACTTGCTGGTCGTGTTCTTCAAGTACCAGCCGTAAGCGCTACCGCGGCGCAGGTGCTCGAACGAACTTATGTGTGCGGCCGAGCGCGCTGGCCGCACCGCGGCATTCACCGCGAGCATCGCGGCCGTAGCGGCCCCCTCTGGCTGTTGGCTGGCCTGAAACCGTCGGTTTTCGATGCCGATCCGGGGGTGTTTGTCAAGCGGTCGAGAACCGGACGCACCCCCCGTCAGAAGCCGCGATTCGTACGGCGTAAGTCCAATTGTAAATGCCACTTAAGGTGTTCACTTGCCGGTCGATTTTCGACCTGTCTAGCATGGTACCAGGACCTCGAGCAGGGTCCTCAGGCTAGGAAAGCAATCCCGGGGGAAGGGACGCCAAGTAACCCGTACGTCGATCGCAACGCCCGTCGAACTGGGTGGTGCGACGAAACCTGGTTTCTTTGCATTCTCTGAGCCTTCGGTCATGCCAACCCACAAGCAACGCACCGCCGCGGCCCGATCTCGCTCCCATTCGATCGCCCATAACCCCTCGCGCCTTTATCGACCCGCGGCATCTCCCATCGTGCGCGATTCGGGTCATCGGGCCGTGCTCAGCCAGCGGAGCCGTCGCAGCCAGCGCGATCTAAAGCTTCCGTTCATCCCGCCGGAAGATTGGCATGAGCCACTGGAAGGCGCCCAACGTAGCGCCGCGGGCAAATACCGCATCATCGTGCGGCCGCCCGGCGAAGGATTTCGCCACGTGCTGACCCCACAGCAAATTCGAGACCGTTTGGCCGAATTGCCGGCGGAATTGCTCCAGAACTTACAGTTCGTGCAGCTCAGCCAAATGACCCGCAAGAAGCAGGGCTTTCCCTGCTACGGCATGCAGTGGGGCTCGTCGATCTACCTGTACCCGATCGAGGCCACGCTCGAAGAAACCTACCGGCAACCTCCCAAGCCCAATCAGGTGACCGAGGCCCGGATGTTCGGTGGGCGCTGGGAGCGCGACGGAGAAGACACCTGGAAGCTGATCTGGACGGAAGAAGCGATCCAGGATTTTTACCTTCACAACATTCTAATCCACGAGCTGGGTCATCTGGTCGACTTTCGCAACCGGCGGCCGGTCGACCGCGAACGGTTCGCCGAATGGTTTGCCATTCAGTATGGCTACCGACCGCGGGTACGTGGGCGTTGGCTGGCAACCCACGAAAACCGGCGGCGGCATCACGCCAGCCGGCCGGCGACCTAGCCGGGGGGCAGCAGCCTGTGGGGCGCTCGATCGCCGGCCGGAGGGAACCAGCCCCCCAAGCCTTGGCCCGCACCAGCCCGGCGGGTACCGGCGGCGCCCCCAGTCCAGGGAAATTCGGCGCCGGCTCGGTCGGGGATCGAGCCTAGGGCTTGGTCGCTGGCTCGACTTCAGACCCCTCGGCCGGCGGCTCTCCGTTGCGAGGCCGCGTGGTCGAAGGGGTGTCGACCGCGGGGGCGGCGTCCAGATCGATGCCCGCCGCCTCGGCCGCCTTGCGAAACTCGCTCAGTTGCCGGGCAATTTGGCGCTGGTAAGGCTCGAGCTGGGCCGCCTGGCTCTGGTACTTCACCGCCTGTTCCAGGTTGCCGAGGGCGAAATAGCAGCGGGCCAACGTGTCGAGGTAGCCGGCCCGGCTCTCGCCGACCAACAGTTCGAGCGAGCGTAGGGAACAGCGGAGGGCCTCTTGCTGATCCCCCTCGGTGTTGGCCACCAGCCAGGCCAGTTGATTGAAATAGGGGTGGTAGTCGGGCTCCTCCTCGATCTGCTGGCGGTACCCCTTGACGGCCTCTTGAATTCGCTTGACGGTCGACTCGCGATGCGGCGGGTCGTCGGCCGAGAGACGGTACAAGGCGATCAAGATTTCGGTATCAAGCGGAGACTGGGCCAGCCCCGCGTCGAGCAATTGCCGCTGCTTGGCGGCGTCTCCGGCAGCGGCCGCCTCGCAGGCCAGGAAGTAAAGCCGCCGCGAGGCGACCTCCTCCGGCTCGCGACCGTCGTTCAATGCATGGTTGCCCTGCCGGGCGTTTTCCTGCATTCCTCGGAAACAAACCTCGAGCACTTCGGCGGCCTCGGCATGACGCTCCTGGTCGTGCAACAGCTCCGCGAGCGCCCGCTGGGCGCGAAGCGTAAGCTGCCCGGTAGCCGGACCGGCGGCAATGCCGCGGCGGTACTCTTCCACGGCCCAGTCGATCCAGCCCCGGTCTTGCAGGCTTACGCCGACGTTTAGGTGGCTCTGTTGATCTTCGGGAAACAGCCCCTGGGCCCGGGCGACTTGCCCGGCGGCCTGGTCGCTCTGGCCCTGAAGCCGAAAGGCGTCGGCCAGCACATAGATCAACAGCGGCTCCTGGGAAAACCGATTCGAGAATCGGTCGGCCACCTCGTCGACCAGCGGCCAGGCCCGCTGCTCGATCAACCAGTCGAGCAGCACCAAGAGGGTGTGGGTGTGGCCAGGCTCGAGTTGCACGATCCTTCGCATCGCCTCGAGGGCCTGGGCTTCGTCCCCCACCTGCTTCCAGACTTCGACCTGACGCCGGAGCAGGGTCGCCAGAATCTCGGGCTGGGTTTGTTCCGGATATTGCTCCCAAACGGCGAACTCAGCATCGATGAGCTGACCCCAGCGCTCGGCCAGCTCGGCCGGATCGCCCGGTTCCTCAAACGCCGTCCGCACCCATTGAGCCGCCGGGCGGGGGCTTTGATCCAGCGCCTTCAGCACGGCGGGCCGCAGGGCGGCGACGTCGGCGGCCGGCTGCCGTTGCAACTCCAGGATGGCCAGGGCCGCGCGCTTGGCCAACGGAACCGAACGCTCGAAACGCACCAGCCGGCAGAGCGCCCCCAGCCCCTCGCTGGCCGGCAGCCGCGCCAGGTAGCCGATTCGCTGCCGGCGCTCGTCGACGTCCAGCTCCTCGTAATCCTCCAGCAACCGACGCACGGCCGGTGCGTCGTCGGCCGCCGTCCAGGCAACCCGGAGCCGGCGCAACAGGTACTCGGCGCGCGAGGCGACCTCCAGGTCGTCGGAATCGACCGCCTCGGTCAAAGCGTCGAACGCCGAGAAGCCTAGTTCGGCCAGCCGCCGTTCGGCCAGGTCGCGCACGGCGTAATCGTCGTCGCCAAGTTGCTGGATCAATTCGGCGATCAACTCGGGGCTGCTCGTCTCGGCCGTTTCGGCGCCCCCTGCCCAGGCCCCCGCCGCCAGCAGGCCGCCAACGACCACCAGCATTCGGTAGCCGATAAGCAACTTCATTTCGCGTGGCCTGCCCACCATCGGGAATCCCTCCTCCACGGCCACGTTTTCCAACGTATCCGAACTGCCGAGCCGCGCGGCCGCGGCAGGTGGCAGCTTATCGCCGACAAACCCGACTCGACAACCAACCGCCGATGGGCTGCCGGGCGGCCGGGGGGCTTACCTATTTTACCGGCGCGAACTGCTCTCGGCCCACTTCGGCGGAATTCATAGAATCCGCCGCTTCGTCGCTTCGCGCCAAAGCGCCATCTACGAAAGCATTGTTTTATGGTGAATCCCAGCCAACCGGCCGTCTTGGAAGTGGGCGATTCAAGCACGACGGCCGCAGCCACGCCCCTGGAATGGCGCGGGTGGCTGATCGTCCTGGGCTATGCCGCGACCCTGCTGGGTATCGGCCTGGGCTCGAGCCGGGTGCTGACGCAACACGAGGTTATGTTTGCCGAGCCCGCCCGGGAAATGCTGGCTACCGGCGATTGGGTCACTCCCCGGCTGGCTGGCGTGCCGTTTAACGACAAACCGCCGCTAACTGCCTGGACGATTGCCGCGGTGATGCGTCTGACAGGCAGCGAAAGCCCCTGGGTGGTGCGGCTGCCGGCCCTGCTTGCGGCGCTGGTCACCGTGGCATGGATCACGGCGGTCGCCAGCCGCTGGTTCGGAGCCCAGCTCGCGATGCTGGCGGGCCTGGTGCAGAGTTCCACATTTTACGTCCTCATGCAGGCCCGGCTGGCCGAATCCGACATGCCCCTCTGTGCGTTTGTGACCACGGCGCTCGGGGCGCTGGCCATGGCCGCCGACGATGCCAGGCCCTGGCGGTGGTGGTATAGCGGCGTGTTTTACCTGGGAGCCGCCCTGGCCTTTCTGACCAAGGGCCCACTGGGGCTGGCGCTCGTGTTTCCACCCGCGGTGCTGCTCGGCATCTGGCTGGGTCAACGGCGCATCGCCCGGATGCTGCTGGCTCCCTGGGCCATTGCCGGGTTTCTGGCCCTGGCGTCGGCCTGGCCCCTGGCCGCCTATCAGGCCAATCCGGAAATCGGCCGCGACTGGTGGATGCACAACCTCGACCGCTTTCTCGGCCGCATGGACGACGGGGGCGCCGGCGGACGCAAGCCGGCGCTATTCTACTTTTACATGATCCCCGCCCTGATGCTTCCCTGGACCCTGCCCCTGGTGCTGGCTTTGGCCAATGCGGTGCGCCAGGGCCGGTGGTCGACCCTTCCTTGGCGGTGGGTGGCCGCCTGGGTGGTGCCGGGCCTGACCCTGCTTTCCCTCAGTGTTTGGAAGCACAAGCACTACTCCATCCCGATCTTGCCGCCGTTGAGCCTGCTGGCCGCCTGGGGGCTGTGGCTCCACGTGACCTCGCGCCAGCGGAGGGCCGTTCCCTACGGCGGCGCCGTGCTGGCCCTGTTGTTACTCGGCTCGGCGATAGGCTTGGCCGTTCTGGCCGCTCTGGCGCCGGCCCTCGCGGGCCTGTACGCCGTGCTGGTCGCCATGGTCGCCCTGGGGGGCACGGCCGCCTGGTGGCTGGCCCGCCGCCACCGGCCCCAGGGACAACTGGCGGCCTTCTTTGCCACCACCTGGCTCGTCGCCGTCACGGTGCAATTGACCGTGATGCCGGCCCACGACTCGTACCGCGCCGTCGCGGAGTTGGCCGCCCGAACCAATCGACAAGTACCCGCAGGTCAGCCGGTGTACCTGCTCGGCCTGGCCGTGCACCAGATCGCCTACTATCTCGATTCGCCGCTGATCCGGGTCGACAACCCGGTTGCTGCCCGCGAGCGATTGGCCAGCGCCAATCAATCGGTCTGTTACGCGGTGGTTCCTCGGGCTCTGGCCGACTCGCTTGGCGAGTTGGGCCAGGTCGAGGTGCTCGACGAGTGTCAGAGGCTGTTGCGCCATACGGGCGAGGCCGATCGCCTGACACTGATTCGCCTGCGCCGCTTGGGCGAGCCGGCGCACACCGCGCGCAACGGCCCCGGGGGCGCCTCTCAGATCGATGGGCCGCGCTAGCCGGTAGGGTCCCGCGGAAGCAGCAGGCCCCCAAGCCCCAACGCGCCGCATGCCGCTTTGCCAATCGGGCCCTGCGTTCGCTGGCGACCCGCAACGGGGCCCAAGCATCTACTCGGCCGCGGCCCCCGACGAGCCCCGTTCCAACAGTTCGACAATGGCCGCCTCGACTTCCTGGGGAGTCGCCGACCGCGAAGTCGGATCGCCCGAGGCGAACTTGCGGACCAGCTTGCCCTGGCGATCGAAGAGTTGCAGGTGGGGGATCGCCCCGTTGTCGATGGCGAACCGCTCGTACGACTCGTCGCCCCCGCCCCACTGGCTGACCAGGTGGGTAAAGCGAGCCTTTTGGTCATCGAGAAACTGGGCCACCTCGGCCATGGCGCTGGCATCCTCCGGATCGTCCAGGCTCAACGACGCCACGACGAGCCCCCGATCGCGGAACTTTTCGGCCAGCTCCACGGTGTGCGCAAACTGTTCGCGGCACGGGCCGCACCAGGTAGCCCAGTAATCGACAAGCACTACCTGGCCCTGTTGCCGGGCAAGCCAGTCGTCGAAACCGGCCCGGTCCACGGGTCGCGCCGGCAAAATCGCGGGCTCGGCGGCAGTGGGTGGGGGCACCAGGTCGGCCGGGCAAACGTCGCTCGCAGCTCCGCCGGGCTCGTGCAGGGCCGCCGGCGACGACTCCGGCGTAGCCGGGGCCGAGGTCCCACAACCCAGTGCGGTCGGCAGCCCCAATACGGCGGCCCAAACCCATAAAACGCGGCGGCCCACAACGCTCCTCCCTTTGAGTTTTTTCTGCAACCTGCCCGGGGGGCGGTCCGGCGGCAACCGTAGCTCGACGGAGTAGATCGGGACCGCTGCAAGAGGGTTGACCGAGCGGCCACGAGCCAAGCGATGGCACACGGCGAGCCGCAGCACGGCGATTATCGGCCGCGGTCCGCCCCGGCGACAAGCCGCCGAGCGCCTCGAACGGGGCGCACCCCCGTGGGTAAAGCAGTTCACCAGGGCCGGGGGGGTAGCCCCGGGACGGTCTCGCCCGAAAAATGCGGACTGAGCCAGCGATGGGTCGTGCGGAGGCGTACGACCACTCGTCCCACCCCCAAGACAGCCCGACGAGGCATTCCCAGGGCCCGCCAACGACTCAACAAGCGGTTTGTGAACCCGGGGGCCGAGTGGGTGACACCAGTTCGGCAGCTGCGTGGTAATAGCTAATGGTTGATCGCGGCCAAAGCCGCCATTTGGCCAAGAAAGCTGCTCTCCGCGAGCGAGGCCGGGCGAGATACCGGGCAAAAGAAACGCGGATTGCGGTTTGACGAATGAACCAACGCGGTCGAGACGCGTTCTAATAAGAGCGGTGGCAGGGGGCAGACAAAAATACCAATCTGTTAAAACAGGAAAGATGTGTGGGGCGAACAGGAACGACGGGTTCGATCGCCGCAATCGCAATCTTTTGCCAACTGTCGTCGCGGTGAAGAACAGTCACAATCTGGTGTTAGAATTTGGTGGCTTTCGCCCCTTCAACTTGCGATAATGTGCCGCTACGAATGACGGCCGAACGATCCCCCCCGAACGATCCGTTGGGGTGGGGTAAGCGGGCGATCGTTCGTTCCGCGGCGATGAAGCACCCAGGCAGGAGGTTCACGTCGGCCGCAGCGAACCCGAACCGACCTTTGACTGACTCACCAAGTGATCGACTCGGCACCGCAGGGGTTGTCCGCCACGGGCGGGCACCGTTACGTGCGGCCGGGGCGGCGAGGTCGGCTTGGTATTCCCCGCCCAACGTGAGCCGGTCGAATCGACTCCCCTGCGAGGGTAACCAGACCGGTCTTTTCAGCACCTTTCTAAGTGAGTCAAGTTCCCAGGTTCACCTGAGAGGAGTGGAACTTTGTACGACGTATTGTTGGATGAGCTGGACGACGATCGCGCGCCGAGCCCGGAGGATGCCGAAGAGGTAGTCGCCGAGACGGACGAGCTCGACGAATTGGAGGAGGCCGAGCTTACCGAGGAGGCGGGCGACGCGACCCCCGTCGAGGGCGACTCGGACGAGGCCGCCGACGACTTGCTCTTAGTGGCCACCGAAGAGGCCGAGAGTTGGTCCGACGATCCGGTCCGGATGTATCTGACCCAAATGGGCGAGATTCCGCTGCTTACGCGGCAGCAGGAAATCGCCCTGGCCAAAGAAATCGAAATCACCCGGCGCAATTTTCGCCGCCGGCTGCTCGCTTGCGACTATGTGTTGCAGGCGGCGGTCAAGGTGCTGCGTCGCGTGCACACCGGCGAGTTGCCGTTCGACCGCACGGTCCAGGTTTCGGTAACCGACCGGCTGGAGAAGGATCAGATTCTCGGTCGCCTTCCCCACAACCTGGCGACGCTCGACATTCTGCTGAAGCGCAATCGCCGCGATTATCGGTTTGCCCTGTCCAAGTCAAACCGTATGAGCGATCGACGAATTGCCTGGCAGCGGCTGGGCCGCCGCCGCCGTCGCGCGGTGCGCCTGGTTGAAGAACTCGGGCTGCGCACCCAGCGCATCGAGTTGATGATCAAGGTACTGGAGGATTTCTCCGAGCGCCTCGACGAATACAAGGCCCTGATGGTCGAGCAGAAGCGCAATCGCGCTCCGCTGGAACAACGTCAGCAGACCTTGAAGGAATTCCGCTCGATCTGCAAGGCTTGCCAGGAAACCCCCACCAGCCTGCGGCGGAGGGTGGCCTACCTGAAAACCGTGTACTCGCAGTACCAGCGCGCCAAGCGCGGGCTGTCGGAAGGCAACCTGCGGCTCGTCGTTTCGATCGCCAAGAAATATCGCAACCGCGGCCTCAGCTTTTTGGATCTGATCCAGGAAGGCAACGCCGGTTTGATGCGGGCGGTCGACAAGTTTGAATATCGCCGGGGTTTCAAGTTCTGCACCTACGCCACCTGGTGGATTCGCCAGGCCATTACCCGGGCCGTGGCCGACCAGAGCCGCACGATTCGCATTCCGGTGCACATGGTCGAAACCATGTCGAAGGTGCGCAACGTGTCCCGCAAACTGCTGCAAGAGCTGGGCCGCGAGCCCACGATCGAGGAAACGGCGCGTGCCGCCGGCACCCCGATTGAAGAGGCCCGCCGCGTGCTGGCCATGAGCCGGTTCCCCATCAGTCTCGACCGGCCGGTCGGCAACAGCGAGGACAGCCACTTCGGCGACCTGCTGCCCGACTCCAGCGCCGAGAACCCGGCTCAGGGCGCCGCCCAGGAAATGCTCCGCAGCCGGATCAACAAGGTCCTCAAGACCCTGAGCTACCGCGAGCGCGAGATCATCAAGCTCCGCTACGGCCTGGGAGACGGATACAGCTACACGCTGGAGGAAGTGGGTCACATCTTCAAGGTCACCCGCGAACGCATCCGCCAGATCGAAGCCAAGGCCGTTCGCAAGCTGCAGCAGCCGAGCCGCTCGCAGGAACTGTCGGGCTTTTTGGATTAACCGACTGCCACCAACCAGTCGCCAAGGGGGGGACGGCCAGGCAAGGCCCCCACCCTGCGAACCAAAACCTTCGAAACCCACGGATCCTCGTCGATCCGTGGGTTTTTTCTTTTCCCGGAGGGCCAAGATCGGCCTCTGGCGGGCGAATCCGACCGGGGGCCCCGGGGCCGGCCGAGCCGCCCTGGGCCGGTAAGGACCAACCCAGCTCGCCGGCCCCCCTGACTGAAAAAAAACGCTCGGGGCGAAAGCCAGGCGCCGCCACGGCAACTTATCCTGTGGTCATGACACCTACGACGCCGAACGACGAGTCGGCCCGGCCCCGGCCGGCGATCGACTGGGCCGGCCACCTGGCCCAGCACGAGCGATGGCTGCGCACCGTGATATTGGCACGGCTGGGCGAGCGGCAGGCGGTGGACGACGTTTGGCAAGAGGTGTCGCTGGCCGTGGCGGCCGGTCGGAACCTGCCGAGCGATGCGACCAAGGTCGCCCCTTGGCTCTATCGCCTGGCGGTCTTGCAGTCGCTCATGTACCGCCGCAAGCAAGGGCGGCAGCGCAAGCTGGTCGACCGATACGCCCGGCGCTCCCCCTCCGGGGGCGCGGCGGCCGAGCCCGACCCGCTCCAGTGGCTGTTGGCCGACGAGCGGCGGCGATTGGTGCGGACGGCCCTGGAGCAACTCGCTCCGCGCGACGCCGAAATTCTGTTGCTCAAATACAGCCAAGACTGGAACTATCACCAATTATCTCGGCACCTGGGCGTTTCACCCAGTGCCGTCGAGTCTCGACTGCATCGAGCCCGCGGGCGGCTGCGGGAGATACTCAGCCCAAATCGCGATGAAGCCCATGCACGAGTTTGAAACCGACTCACCCTGGCCCCAGCCCGATCGCCTTTGGCTAGATCGGCTGATCGACGGCGAAATCACTCCGGTGCAAACCCGCGAGCTGCTGGCCCGGCTCGATCACGAGCCCGATGGCTGGCGGCGGCTGGCCCTGGGCTTTTTGGAAGCCCAGGTGCTGCGGCGCGAGTTGGGGGAAATCGCCGCCCCACGGCAGCAACGCGAGGCCGCGGACACCCATCGGGCCGCCGGCGCGAGCGCGGCCCACGCGCCCCCAGAAGACACCCGTCGGGCGGCTGCCGCGGAACCGCTGGCGACCCCGCCGGGTCGCGTGGTGGCGGCGCCGGCCAAACCCGCGAGCGGCCTGGCCTTGGGTGCCCGGTCTGGGGTGGAAACCGTATTAACAATCGCCGCCAGTTTTATCTTGGCGTTTGGCCTGGGGGTGCTGGTGCGCGATCGGCTGCTGGGGCCCGGGCCAGGTTCTGACCTGGAGGGAGCCGCCCAAACGGCGAACCTCGCCGGTAGCCCGACCTCCACGCCAAGCACGCCGAGCTTCGAGGCGTCCCAGGCGCTTTCGGCGTCGGCAGGCGATGCGCTGCCTGCCGCGGTCGACCTGGTCTGGACAAGCGATGGCCCCAGGGCCAAACCGGTCCAGCTCCCCGTGGTCGAGCCCGAGGAACTGATCGACCATTGGATCGACGAGGCTCCCCCCTCGCTGTCGCCAGAGGCGGAGCGAGCCCTCTCCTTAAGCGGACACCGCCTGGCCCGGTTGCGGCAGCTTTGGCCCGTGACCCTTGAAGACGGTCAGGTCGCCGAAGTGCCGGTCGAGCAAGTTCAAATTCGTTTCGTGGCCGACGACTACCAGTAGTGTGTGCCGCGACCGAATCGCGGCCCGGAGAAACGTTCGCAGCGATCGAACCACCCTGTTAGCGGCGCGCCGAGTGCCGGGCAAGCTGGCCCAGCGGCTCGTCGCGCCGGAAAGGAAACCATCATGCTCGCGGAATCACTTCGGTCCAGGTTGAGCGGGCTGGGGCTCGCCCTGGTCATTCTGTGTTGCGGAGCGCTTGTACGGGCCGAGGGAGAGAGCGAAGCGGTCGCGCCGCCGGCCGGTGAGCCAAATGCCTCGGAAGAAACGATCGAAACCACCGAGGCGAGCCCCGAACCGCGGGCGCGTCGGGCTTTCTGGCTCGGTTTGAACTGCGAGCCCGCCAGCGAAGAGCTGCGTGCCAAGCTGAAGCTGGGCGAAGCCGGCGGCCTGGTAGTGGAAGATGTGTTGCCGCACAGCCCGGCCAAGATGGCGGGCCTGGAGCCCGGCGACGTGTTGGTGAAAGCCGGCGACGCCCCGTTGGCCCGGGTCGAAGACCTGATTGCCGCGGTCGAGGCCGCGGGGGGAAGCACCCTGGCCCTTGAGTTGTTCCGAGGTGAGGAAAACCGCAAGGTCGACATCACCCCGGCGCCGCGGCCACGCGGCCCGGCGGCGCGCCGCGAGGGTCGTTCGTTGATCGACGACCTGGCAGAGGGCCTGCCCGAGGGATTGGTCGAGGGCTTGCAGGAAGCCCTGCGTGGGCTGGGCAGCGCCTGGCAGGATGAGGAAGAGGAGATCGAAAATCGCGACGGCGCGTTTGTGTATCGGCTTGGCCCGGGCGTGGTGCTGGGCGAGCCGATGCCCGACGATTTGTCGATTACCATCACGCGCAAAGGCCGGCAAATACCCAGCCTGATCGTCGAGCGAGGCAGCGAACGCTGGGAACTGAGCGCCGATCAACTGGAATCGCTGCCCGACGACATTCGCCCGTTTGCCGAGCGGATGCTTGGGCCCGAGATGCGGATTCGCGCTCGATTGGGCGAACCGGCCCGGGAAGTCGCCGAGCGCGAAATGGCCCGAGCCCGCCGCGAGATGGATCGGGTCCGCCGCCGGCTGCACGAGCGCGGACCGGTCGCGGTGGCTCCGCGTCCGCCGGTACCACCGGTGCCGCCTGGCCCGGTCGCGCCGCCGGCCCCCGGCCAGCCGGCGCCCCCGCCGCCCGCTGACGAACTTGTGCTTCACCTGGAGCGTAATCTTTCGCAGCTGGTCGAATCGACCCTGAGGGACCTGACCCGGCGGATCGACGAGATCCAGCACGAGCGGGTCGCCACCGAGGAGCGACTCCGGCAACAGGTTCGCGAACTAGAGGCACGGCTCCGCGAGCGCGAACCCGAGGTACGGCGGCAGATTGAGCAGCTGCTCAGCGCCAAGGGCGACGAGTTGCGGCGCATGGTCGACGAACGGTTCGTCGAGCAGTTGCGCGAACTCGATGCTCGCATCCGGCAGCGCGAGCCCGAGGTGCGCGAGCAAATCGACGAAGTGCTCAGCACCCAGGGAGACGAGCTGCGCGGCGTGCTCGAAGAACAGATCAACAAACTCAACCAGTTGATCGAGCAGCTCTCCAAGGAGCTCGAATCCAGCGAAAAGCCGCTCTAGCAGCCGGCCCGATTCTTGGCATGCTGCCAGGCGAATGTGTCAAGCCGCGTGCCCGCCCCGGAACATGGGGCGGCACGCAGCGCGACGCCGCGTTGGCCGTGGCTCGGTCTGGGCAACCAGCCCCCAGGGGTCACTCGCCCGGGGGCTTTTTCGACCGTAGCCAGCCCCGGCTCATCGCCGCCGTGCGGGTCACTTGGTGGCGCCGGGTTCGGGGCCCAGGGCGTGCAGCCGCGATTCGGTCCGCAAAAAGAGCCGTCCGCCAGCCACTGCCGGAGTGCTGTGGCTCAGCTCCTCGAGATCGATCCGGCCGAGTAGTTCATACTCGTCGGCCGCGGCGATGATGACGACCTCGCCATCGGACGACATGCAGACCAGTCGCCCGTCGAGCCAGATGGGTGAGCCGAAATAGTTACCTCCCACGCGGCGCTGCCAGAGGATCTTGCCCGTGGGCAGTTGCACGCAACTGGCCACCCCCTGGTCGCTCCACAGGAATAGTCGCGACCCGTAAACGATTGGCGTGGGCACGTAGTTGGCCGACTTATCGATCTTAAAGGCGAGCTCGGCCGGAACCCCGCCGTTTTGGCCCGGGCGAACGGCCACCACGTAGTTGCCGCCGGCCCCGCTGCCACAACTGCCCAGCACCAGCCCTTCGCCACAAACCGGCGAGGCCACCGTGCGCTTGTCGAACGCGGCTAGCTCCCAAAACACGGCGCCGGTGCGCGGATCGAGTCCCGAGACACCATGAGCCCCGGAGAGAAAGACCAGTTCGGGCGTACCGCCGGGCCGCTCGTACACACAGGGGGTAGCGTAGGAAACGTGATCGGAGCGGCGCGGCGTTTTCCAAACAACCTGGCCGCTGGTTTTGTCGAGCGCCACCAGGAAGCTTTCGCCGTCCTGGTCGTTGCCCACGATGAGCAGGTTCTCGTACACAATGGGCGAGGGCCCCGCGCTGTGCTGACTTACGTAGGGCCCCAGGTCGCAGCGCCAAGCCTCGTTGCCGGCGTGGTCTAGGGCTACCACCAGATACGATTCGGGAGAAGACCAGCTAACGTACACTCGCTCGGCATCGACACAGGGTGTGGGCGACGCAAAGCTGTTGAGCTGATGCTTGGTGTGCTCCGAGCCCGGGAAGCGCTGGGTCCACAGAATCCGGCCGTCGCTCACCTGAATGGCCAGCACCAGCCGCTGGGCGCCGTCTTGCTCGGCCGAGGTGAGGAATAGCCGCTCGCCCCAAACCACGGGCGAACTATGCCCTTTGCCGGGCAGGTCGAGCTGCCAACTCCAATCGCTCGAGGTCCACTGGCTGGGAATCGAGCTAGCGGCGGCAATGCCGGTGCCGTTGGGGCCACGGAAGCGGGTCCACTCCTGGGCCCCCGCGCGGGGTGCCCCCCAGACCAGCACCAGCCAAACGGCTAGCGCGGGCATTGCCCGCCGCAACTCCGGGTTTTCCAGTTGCGCCAGCCAACGATTCGCCAATCCGCGCGGTTCCGGCGGCAAGGGGCTCATGCAGCCTGTCTCCTGCAACAAACGGGCAGGGTGAAATCAATCCGCCAGCCGCCGCGTATTTTAGCAGGAAGCCACGGCCAGCGTTACACGCGGCGCCTGAACGCCAAAACGGCAAAGCCCAACCCCGCCAGGGCCAGGCTCGCCGCCGCGGGCTCGGGCACGGAGGCCACGTCGGCACCGAGGCTCGAAGCCAAAGCCTGGCTGGCGCCCAACAGCTTAGTGGCAACACCGAAGGGGCTACTCAGCCCATCGGCCGCGTCGGCAAAGAGCACTCCACTTCCCGTGGGTGAAATCTGTACTACCTGGTTGCTCAGGTAGTTGCTTACGTAGAGCTGGTCCAGGGCATCAAAGGCCAACCCGGTCGGCGTCGTCAGCCCGTCGGCTGCGTCGGCGAAGATCGAGCCGGCGCCCTCTGAGTCGAAGCGAGTCACGCGGCTCCGCAGCACGTCGGAAACATACAAATTACCCAGGTGATCGGTGGCAAGGCCGAAGGGGGTGAGCAACCCATCGGCCGCATCGGCGAATACGGTGCCGCTGCCGGCTGAATCGAACAGCAGCACCTGGCGACTTGCCAGGTTCGCAACGTACACTCCCCCCTCGGCATCGACCGCCAGGCCAAAGGGACTGTCGAGGCCGTCGGCCGCGTCGGCAAAGGTGCTTGCCGCGCCGCCGGGGGTTACCTTCACGATGGTGTTGGTCAGATAGTTGGAGACGAAGAGATTGCCGTCTCCGTCAAACGCCAGGCCCGAGGGGGTCGTCAGACCATCGCTGGCGTCGGCCACGACGGTGCCATTGCCCTGGGCATCAAATCGCGTGATTCGGCTGCGCAGCGCGTCGGCCACGTAGAGATTGCCCTGGGAATCGTACGCTACGGCCAGGGGGGTCAAGAGGCCGTCGCCGCTGTCGGCCAGGGGGCTCGCGGTGCCCATTGTGTCGAGCGCGATCGCTTGGGCCGAACCCAACGAGGCGACCGCTATCTGGGCCTCGAAAGCAGGAGTCTGGGTGCTCAGCCAGGTGTAGCCTCGAGTCAAACCATCCGCGTTGGAGCGGGCGCTTAAGAGCACCTGGTCGGCCGCGTTGAACTCTCCCCAGGGGGCGGCGACCGTCACGGTAACCGTCGTCGACTGGCCCGGGGCCAACACCCCGGTCACGGCCGGCGAAACGGTCGTGGCCCAACTCTGATCTTCGACCAGCAAGTCGAAGCTGGTTGCCTGCCGACCCTGGTTGGAAACGGATACCTGGTAGCTGGCCGACTGGCCGGGAACCACGGTCAGGCTGCTGGCTGACGAGCTCAGGCCGATGCCCGAGGCGGCTTGCACGTCGACCTGTGAATCGTCGAACCGCTCGGGGCCCCACACCTGGCGCCACACGCTTTCGTCGCCCTTCAAATAAAAGTTGAAATACGTGGTCAGCTCGCGGCGCGTCAGCGCGAGCTGATCGGGCCGGGACAAGGTCGACCCATCGCAGAAGATGAAGTCGGAATCCTCAAAACCGCAGTGAGAGCCGCCGAGCAGGATATCGATTTGCTTCGGGGCACCGCCGTTGTCGTACATGGGTTGCTGATGTCGATCGACCGGAGCGATGCGGTCGTCTTGTCCTGCCAAGAGGGCGACTGGGACCGTCACGTTGGGCATCTGGTCGATCGCCGAGGGGTTCGTATTCGCTGCGGCCAGATTCATCACGGCCTTGATCCGCGAGTCGCTCGCGGCCGCCAGAATGCTGGCACCGCCCCCCATCGAATGCCCCGATACGCCGTAGGCCGTGGTATCGACCTTGCCGAAATAGGGCGAAGCCACGCTGGCGTTCTGGGTGGTGAGAAAATCGAGCGATTCGCGCAGATCGGTGGCGAAGGCCGAATGGCTCGGCAAGATGCCGGTTTGCGTGTTGGGGGCAATGACGAAATAGCCCCAACTGGCCAAATGCTCGAGCGTCGACTGGTACTTGTTGACCTGTTGCAGAAAGCCGTGACCAAACGCAATGCCCGGATAGCTGCCGCCGCTGCCGTCGAAGGGGGTGCCCGATCCACTCGAGGTGGCCGGATAGAACAAAGTAGCGCTGAAGCTGCCCCCGCCCGGTCGCGGCACCGAAACATTGGCATACCCGGCCCCGAATGGCCCGGGGGACGAAAGGTCGATAAGTTCGCCCCGGGCCTGGCCCACGACGACTGAGCCCAGGACGAGGGCGAATCCCAGCAGACTGCGTTCCGATCGGCGCATAGCGACGGTGCTCCCAGATTGACCGACTTATGCTAGCCTGCCCTCGGGCGGCAGGCCACGCTTCAGGGGGCAGGAAACTTAGCGGCCAGTGGGCCCCCCCAAATCCAGCGACGCGGGTGGCCCAAGTGCCCGACCAATTGAATCGGCCACCCCGCCCGGGGGCGTGGGGCTCAGCCGCTCCCCTGCCCCGCCTCGGCCAGACCGCGGAGCACCGCGTCGGTGACCGCGACCGTGTCGATTTCAAGGGCCACGTGAATCCCGGCCCGGGCATCGGGTTGGCGGCGGCGATCGAACACGGTGGCGCCCGTGGTCAATTCGCCGCTTAGTTCTACATCCCCCGGCAAGACCTGGGTCGTGAAAAGCTCGGGGTTCGTGGCGGCCACCAGCGCAACGGGATCGTGCAGCCAGATGCCTTCCAGCCCAAAGCGCTGGTGATGGGCGCGAAACGTATAGGGCAAAATCTGGCGCAACAATCGGCCGGCTCGGGTTTCCTCGTCGGGCAACTGATCCAGAAGGTCATACCGAAAGACCACCTGATGGGTGACATCCAGGGGGATCATCGTCTTGGTGGTCGGGGTGCGCAGCACGGCCCGGGCCGATTTTGGGTCGCAATAAATATTGAACTCGGCCGCGGGAGTGACGTTGCCCCCCACGCCGACCGCCCCGCCCATCACCACCAACTGCCCGACCAGGGCCACTGACTGCGGATCGCGCTGAAACACCCGGGCCAGGTTGGTCAGGGGCCCCAAGGCCACGATCGTAATCTCCTCGGGGTGGGCCCGGAGCAGATCGGCGATCACTTTTTCCGAGCTATGGACGTGGTGCGGCACGGCCACCGGGAAAGCGGTTTCACCCAAGCCGTCGCTGCCAAATACCTGGGCCGAGTTGGCCGGCAGCCCGTCGTCGGGTTCGCTCGCGGCACCCACGCGCGGCCAGCGCGGCGGATCCAACTGCTCTAAGATGGCGTACAGGTTCCGGGTGGCTTGCTGGGCCGAAACATTGCCCGCCACGGCCGTTACGGCCAGCACTTCGAGCCGCGGGTCGAACAAGGCCATGGTTAGCGCGACGGCGTCGTCGATGCCAGGATCGACATCCAGGATCACTTTGCGGGGCATGCGCGACTCGTTCGTATCGGGGAAAATTTACCGGCGTGGATTGTAGGGCGCCGGCAAGGCGAGTGAACAGGGCGCCTGAAAACCCATCGGGCCGGGCAGCCGTCGCCGACGTCGGGCCGGGGGGCCAAACCACCTTTTGCGGCCCAGGGCCCCAGGGCTACAATCGCCGAGCGGCACTGGGGCCGACCCGACCTGTAGCAGCGGGGCCCCCGGGGGCTGCGACGCCCCCCCGGGGTTGGTTTCCCGACAGCAGGCTGGCCGCAATGATCGACACGATTCTGGGTAAACTGACCGGCGCCCAAGACTTGACCCAGGAGGAAATGCAGGGGGCGATCGAACAAGTCATGGAGGGCCGGCTCCGACCCGAACAGGTGGGGCTGTTGCTATCGTCGCTGGCCTTCAAGGGCGAAACGGTCGACGAAATCGCCGGCGCGGCCGCCGCGCTGCGGCGGTTTATGACGCCGATCCGCACCTCGCGCACCGGGGTGCTCGATACCTGCGGCACCGGGGGAGATGGTTCGGCCACGTTCAACATCAGCACCGCGGCGGCCCTGGTCACCGCGGCAGCCGGGGTGCCGGTGGCCAAGCACGGCAACCGCCGCGTCACCAGCCGCACCGGTTCGGCCGACGTGCTGCGGACCCTGGGGGTCAATATCGAGGCCGCGGTTCCACAGATCGAGCGCTGCTTGGACGAGTTGGGCATTTGCTTCTGCTTCGCTCCCTTGCTCCACGGCGCCATGAAGCACGTGGCGCCCATTCGGCAGCAACTGGGCATCCGCACCATCTTCAATCTGCTGGGGCCCCTGACCAACCCGGCGGGCGCCGCGCATCAATTGCTAGGCGTGGGCCAAAGCGAGCTCCGCCCCAAGCTGGCCGAGGTGCTGGCCCGCTTGGGCACAGCCGGCTCGGCCGTGGTGTCGGGCCGCGATGGGCTGGACGAAGTAACCCTGGCCGCCCCCACCGACGTGTGCCAGGTGGGCCGCGGCACGCCTCTGGAATACGTCTGGCGGCCGGAAGATTTCGGAATCGCCACCCAGCCGCTGTCGGCCATCGTGGTCGATGGTCCCGAACAAAGCGCCGCCATCATCGCCGAAGTGCTGGCCGGCAGCCCAGGGCCGGCCCGCGACATCGTTGTCGTCAACGCGGCCGCCGCCCTGTGGGTGGCCGGGGCCGAAAGCCAGCTACCCGCCGCCGCCCAACGAGCGGAGGCCGCCATCGACTCGGGCCAGGCCCGAACGCTGCTCGATCGGTTGATCGAGCTCAGTCACCGCTGAACAGCCGCCGGCCTGGCACAGGGGGATTCATGAAGCTGCTCTTGGCCAAAATCTATCGCTGGTTCTCGGGTTGGAGCTTCGAGGGCCAGGTACCCCCGACGCGCAAGTTCATTATCCTCGCGGCGCCGCACACCTCGAATTGGGACTTGCCCGCCATGCTTTGTCTGGCCTGGACCTTGGGCCTGCGGCTGCGCTGGATGGGCAAGCACACGCTGTTTCGCTGGCCGCTGGGCCCGCTGATGCGCTGGATGGGAGGCCTGCCCATCGATCGCCGGGCGGCGCACGGCGTCGTGCAGGAAGTGGTCGCCGCCTTTCAGAACCAGGACGAGTTGGAGCTGGTCATCCCCCCCGAGGGCACTCGCGGCCGGGCCGAGTACTGGAAGAGCGGCTTTTATCACATCGCCCTGGCCGCTCACGTTCCCATCGTGCTGGGCCGACTAGACTGGGCAACCCACATCGGTTCGCTCAGCGAGCCGTTCTACCCCACGGGCGACGTACGGGCCGACATGGATTTCATTCGCGCGCACTATGCCGGCGTCACGGCGCTGCATCCGGACAGGTTCGGCCCCATCCGGTTGAAAGAAGAAGATCGGCCGGCCACCTGAAGCAGGGCGGGGCTTCCGTTCCGCTAGCAGCCGGCCCAGGGGTTCGACAAGCCCGGTGATCGCGCGGACGCGATTCGAGACTATGCGTTGTAAGTCGTTACTCTGCGAGCCGCGAGCAACTCCACGCTCGGCTTGGCGCTCGTTGAAATAGGCCACGGCGGCCTGTTTCAACCGACTGCTAGCCTCCCGCTTTGCCGTGAATAAGCGTCATCACTTCGGCCCGGCTCGACATGTGCGAGCGAAAGATGCCGCGCATGGCCGAGGTCACGCACAGGCTGCCCGGTTTGCGAATGCCGCGGATAGTCATGCAGGTGTGCGTGGCTTCGATCACCACGGCCACCCCCTTGGCCCCCAATTCGTCGACCAGCAGGTCGGCAATGGTCTCGGTCATCCGCTCCTGTACCTGGGGCCGGTGCGACACCGATTCCACCACCCGGGCCAACTTCGAAAGACCAATCACCTTACCGTTCGGCAAATAGCCAATGTGGGCCGACCCCATAAACGGCAACAGGTGGTGTTCGCAAACGCTGTTGAAGCTGATATCGCGCACCAGCACGATCTCGTCGTACTTCTCCGTGAAAAACTTTTTCAGGTGTACCCGCGGGTCTTCATGCAGCCCGCGGAACAACTCGGCATACATCCGGGCCACCCGGGCAGGCGTTTCCAAAAGCCCTTCGCGGTCGGGGTCTTCGCCCACGGCGGCTAGCAGCTCGCGAACTGCCCGCTCGACCCGGTCTTGATCCACGCCCGGCCGCGATGCGGTCGTCGAACCGGCGGCAACGGGGTTGGAGTTGGCTGTCTTACCCATCGTGGCAACGCGCCTCTCAGTTCTCGCTGAATTCGGGAGGAAACTTGGGGTGGCGGGGAAGCTGAGCCATCCGCTCCAGCAACCGCTTTGCCCGGCGATCGACATCGACCTCGACCAATAGGTCTTGCTTGAACCGCAGCCCCAGATCGAGCGAGAACGCCACCACGTCGGTCAGCGCTCCGAGCGGCAACCCCGCGCCCAGGGCCTTGGCCAGCGGTTCGTACACATGGGGAAGCGGGGCCAGCGTTTCGCGAAATCGGGTCAAGAGCGTCTCGGCCAGCGTCGCCCGCTCGCTCGCCCCGTCGGGCGAGAGCCGGTCGAGGGCCAGTTCGGCCTCGAATTCGCGGAAAGGGGCCAACGGTTCCAGCTCGCGCACGAGCCGGACCCGGGCCAATCCCTCGAGTAACAAATTGTAGCGCCCGTCGGGAAGCCGCTGGTGGGTGGTAACCCGCCCCAGACAGGCCGTGGGTTCCAGCGCGGGCCTCCCCTCGTAGTTGGCCTCCCAACCGGGGGCCAGCAAGGCCAGGGTAATGCGGCCGTCGTCGGCCAAGGCCGCCCGCATCAGCTCGCGATAGCGCGGCTCGAAGATGTGCAGCGGCAACAGGGCATGGGGAAAAAGCACCACGTTGGGCAGCGGAAACACGCGGACCCGCCCCGTAAACGACGAGGGATCGAATTCCGCCGGGTTCACGCTGGCCATGCCTGTGTTTCCTCGCGGTCGGTGCGGCAGGGGGCAAATGGGGTTCTTGGTGGCCCTTGGGGGCCGAGCCCAAGTCACTTCGGTCGCGCCGGCCCGTTTGGCTGCCGTCATCCCCCGGGTGCTGCAGCCCGATGCCGCCGGGCAACGTGGTTCACGAACGTAGGCCAATTGGCCGCGGCGATCAACCGGCTAGGCATCCGGTTCGTCGCCGGGCGGGGGCGGATCGAGGTGAATCTCGGGAATCTGATCGGGCACGATTTCAATCTGCGGGTATTCCTCGGTGCTGGCCATTACCTCGGCAAAGCAAGCATCCAGTTGACCTAGGAACGCGTCCAAATCGAGCCCCAGGTGCTTCGGCCGGTAGCTGTCTAGGTAACCGCGGCAGCTCACGTTCAGCTTGCGGGCACCGCGAATATTGCCGTTGCCGAAATGGTGCAAGGCCACGGCCGCCTGAATCAACCCTTGGTAGAACTTCCGGCTCGGTCCGAAGTGCTCCTGCCAGATCTCTTCCCAGACCTCGTGGGCCTCGAAGAAATCGCACACATTGAAGTGGCGAATTCCCGCCAGGTAGAGCGGTTCGTACTCGGTTTCGGCGTCGGTCATGGGTAGTACCAGCGGCGATTGCGGGGGGCCGGTGGCCCAGGGCCACGCGCCCCCGCCGACCCCGTTGCACAGCCCAATGGGCCCCCGGCAATCCAATCCGCCCCGGGGGGATTATAGGCCGGTGGACCAGGAGCGACCAACCTGGGTTGGGGGGGCCAGGCCCTGGCGATGCTCGCTGTCGCGGGCGTGTTTGCGCTGGCGGCCGCCACCGTGCTGCCGCCCGAGACGCCGTTGATGGTGACCGTTTCGGTCAGCTTGTCCGCCGTCGTAGTGGCCGGTGCGGCCCGAGGTCGATTTCTTTTCGCTCGTGCTATCCAGCGGCGGCGGGGGCGGAATGTACTCGTGGCTCGGGCCGTAGTTGAAACCTTCCACGCCGACCCAATCGCTCCGCGTGCGGTGGTCGCGGAACGTCTCTTCGGTCGTCTCGCTGTAGTTGCCCGACTTCACTCCCTCGTCGTCGTACGTGCCCGATTCGGTGTAGGTCGTCCGGTCGGACTCGGTCCGGGTATACGTCTCGACCATCGGCAGGTAGATGCTGGTCGAGCTGCGAAGCCCCTTCAGGTTTAGCCCGTTGCCATAGGTGTTGAAGTGCTTTAGCCCCCAAATGTCGAAGGTCAGCACCTCTTGGAACTCAGTCGAACTCGTGGCCGTGTGGGGGCTGCTGCCGCCGGTGATGCCCTGGGGATTTTCTTCGGTCGGCAGGCCGAGCTTCACGTCGAACGACCGTCAGGCTAAAGCCTGACCTACGGGACTTCGAAACTGGACCTGTCCCCGTTTATTCTGCCCGTCGTTTATTCTGCCCGTTTATTCTGCGAGGTTTTCTCGAAAGTAGTGGCGGAACTACGAAACTGGACCTGTCCCCGTTTATCCCTGCCCCCGTTTATCCCTGCCGTTTATCCCTGTTTATCCCTGCACCCCGTTTATCCCTGCAGGACTTCATCTCCGTATTCGCCCTGAGACACGACAACAATAGCGTCTTCATCTGGGTAACGCGTAAGGTACTGATGACCAGAGCTCACCCGGGTCGCCAAGGGCTCGATCAGTTCTGCTAGATAATCCCATCCTTCGGTTGAACGCATCCATTGAAAAACGGGCGTGGTGGTATTCACGACGCGACGAACGCCCTGTTGGAATCCTCGATTTGTGGAGTCGCTCGAACCTGTTGATAGCAAGGTAAGCGCTGTTCCGCCAAAAGCCGCTACAAACGACTTTTCGTGCAGTGCCACAGTTTGCCCCGGAGAAAGGCTCATTTCTTTGAACAACTGCCTAAGAGCAGCGAAATCCGCACCTGCAGGGCCGAAAATCATCAACCTCGGCCCGTCCGACGCATCATAGTACGCCAGTCGTAACTTTGAACCCAATTGTTCCATGTGTATTCCTCAGCTTCCCGGTGCCTTGTAGGGAATGTTCTGCCACGGTGAATTCCAACTCGACCACGGGTTGTGGTCCCAGTGGCCTTTTGGGTGCCAGCTATCGGGAGCGTGCCAACGCCACTCGCCGCCGTTCGGATCCCACCACCTCCAGGCACCGGCAGCTTCGCCGGATGGAGGTTCCAGAGTCCACTTGTGATTCCAGCCGGGCGGTTTGAGGGACGCTTGTCGGGCAGCTTGGCTCTCGGCAATGTTTCCGAGAACGCGGTCCCGAACCGCATTACTACTTGCCGTATTCCGAACAGCTCCGGAGAGCACTGCGCGGGCTTCGGCCCGAACAGTCGCGACCCGCACAACGGCAAGCGCCCCATAGCCCAATTCGCCGGTGGCTGTGACAATGCTTGCTAGGTCGGTGGCAGCCGCAGCCCCCTCCATCATATCCGAAACGTCCGCAGCAGCTTCCTGCAGGCCGCGCGCTCGTGCCTGCCCCAGATCTTGGGTTGAAATGTCCGGATTATCGTGGCCCAGGTGATTGAAGATACTTTCCTGCCGGTCGCCCGAGCGCCGAAGTGCGTCGTCGAATTGGTCAAATGCACTGATCCCTTCCCCAATCTGCGTGCCTATCGATTTCAAACCCGCGTGCACCCAACCGATCCATGACACCGGATTGATCCAATCAGTCCAGCTATCGTTATACCACTGGGTGTCTGTGGCGCTCGGTTCATCGACAGTTTCGGCACCCGGCCCTAGGGTCTGAAACACCCCGCTGCCGCCCAGCGCAATTGGCTTCGCTTGGGGCTGGCCGGCGTTGGGCACTGGGTCGTAGGTGATTTGCTCGATCAGCTTGTCGGCCTGGAAGTGGCCGTCGTAGATCGTGCTGCGCGAGTCAAACGTCGAC
>CAYNRE010000077.1:0-17322 GCA_964399535.1 uncultured Pirellulales bacterium
GCCGCTATGCCCTGCGAGGACGCCGCAAACGAGGTGCTTCTCAACGCGACCTGGAACCGCTGCATCCTCACCGGTGCGACGGTTGCGTGCCACACGACCTGCCAGCCAGGGAACAAGACCTGCGGGGACGTCTGTATCCCAACGGCCGCAATGTGCTCTCTACCGCCAGGAACGGCGTGCGATGCGTGAGTCCCTGAGAGAAGCCGGGCGGCGCTGGTGCGCCGCCCGGCAAGGTGTGTGGGGCGGGGTTAGCGGGAAAGGGCGCGACGCCAGACGTCGCGCGTCCCCAGGCCGAGGACGAAGCCGATCAGGATGAAGGCGACGGGTTCCATGCTTAGGCCGCCCTCTCCGTGTCCTCGTCCATCATCTTCTCGAGCGCCGAGATCAATCCGTCCATGTGGTAGCGGTTGGGGCCACCGTTGGGGAACGGGTCGCGACGCACGTAGCCCAGGTCTTCCAGACGCTTCAGGATCGAGCGGACCTGGCGGTCGCTGATGCCCATGCGCCTCGCGATGGTGTTCACCGTCGGCCACGGGGCGCGAGCGTCCCACTTGTGGTCGAAAATGTGGATGAGCACCATCGCCTCAGACGAGTTCAACCCTTCGGCGTTGTCGTGCGGGCGCAGGCGATGATAGTTCGCCAAGAAGAACGACGACACCGGGCAGAACTGCCGCGCCAAGCGCGGCGTCCAGCGTTGGTCAACGCTGCGCTCTACTACTTCTGAACTGGCGACACTCATATACGGATCCTCTTTCCTTCGACGCAAGACGTGGAACTGCGAACGAAGGGAGCGACCACGCAACGAGAGTGCGAGTCGCGGAAGCGTAGCCGCTCCCTCCGTGGACCAGGTTAGCAACTGCGCCAGTACCTGCAAGACCGCGCACCGCATTTTTGGGCTCAAGGAAGCCAGCTTCCGGGCCGTGGATGGGCGGCAGCTCGAGCGCGCGCGCGGCAGCTCGAGCGCGCGCGCGGCAGCTCGAGCGCGCGCGGCAGCTCGAGCGCGCGCGGCAGCTCGAGCGCGCGCGGCAGCTCGAGCGCGCGCGCGCGGCAGCTCGAGCGCGCGCGGCAGCTCGAGCGCCGCGCAGCTCGAGCGCGCGCGTGGCAAAAAAAAGGGCGTCCCAGTTTCCTGGAACGCCCTTTCGCGGGAGCGACTACGCTTCCGCGACTCGCCCAGCCATTATGGATAGCCGTCCATACGAAGCAAGGTCCCGCTGGTTGTTTCCGGGAGCCACTTCCGGGGAGGCGGGGAACTGCAGCTCTCACCGGGGGAAGTACGGTTCCTCCCTCCGGTTGGAGAGTGCCGGCGGGTTGAGGCAGCCTTCCTCCAAAGTAGAAGCACTATCTAGAAGCACCCTTCTAGAACCTGTTCAACATGCCTTCCTTGCCTAAGAACCAGCACCAAGCAGAACCCCCTGAAGAATTCTTCCTCCCCCCCTGAACATCATTCTCGAGCGCGCGCGGCACCCCCGAAGGCGCGCCCAGCCCCCCGAGCGGCGCGCCGCCGGCAGCTCGAGCGCGCGCGAGACGCCGCCGCAGGAGCTTACGGCTGCAGCCGACGGGAAACCGCCGAAGTCACTTTGGCCGTCTGAGCGCCTGCGACGCTAGAGGTCTGACTTTCGTCGTGGGCACAACCGTGGGCAGAGTGTGCTGTAGGATGGACACGTGTCCGGGAGAAGCGGGAGGTCGTCAAACACCAGCGAACATCCTCTGGCGTACAACTCGGAAGCCCGTTTCTTGTCGACAGACAGTCCGTTGGTGCCCATCTCATGGGCGCCGCCCAGAGAGAAGCACCCATGCGGGTCTCCAAGCTTGCAGCCCTTCTGATAGAGCTCGTTGGCTTGAGACTTGAGCTCACGGGCAAGCATGCTGCAGCTTCTCCCATTATTGTTCTCGCAGCCATTGCGCCACAATGGGATCGCTACCGATGCGGTGCCTCCGAAGAATCCGCAGGCTTCCCATTCGCCATGCTCGCATCCCTTGCGTAGGTGTTCGTCCATCTCGAGCAGCGATCCAGGTTCATCGCTCCGCTTGACGAACCGCGCCAGCGTCAGGCAAGGGCCTTCCCTGTTGGCCGACGACGCATATGTCGGGTTGGTGCAGGCCGGCGTTAGTTCCTTCCGGGTGGCAGCAATCGCATCCGCGCGAGACATGCATTTCCCGCCAGGCAGGTCGCTTTGATCTACGCATGATCCTGCATTGGGGTCGAGGCTTGGGCACCAACAGGCTTGCTCGCCGGCGCAGTCCGCCTTCTTGGAGCACTTCTTGTCACACGCTATTACGCTGGCCATGCATAGGAGGGCCGCGAGGACTACCTTGGTCGGCAATGGGGGATGCTCGAAACGCAAGCGAGAACGAGGGGATCAGATTGTCGGATGGGGACTGAGCGAAAACCATCGTTTTTGAGAGCCCCTCATCCGCTGCCCCTCCTCCGTCGAGAACCGACCGGGCCACCAGCGTATCCTTTTTTGCTGGGGGGGTCGAGAAACGTCCGGCGCGCCATCGACCACGAGCAGTGCAGACGGTTTCCTACCTCCACCCACGAGTATCCGGCTTCGCGTAGATCCGCGATCCGCTGCGGGTCCGGCCGGCGCTTCTTCGGCGGACGCCCGAGCTTGACGCCGCGGCGCCTGGCCGCGGCCAGGCCGTCGACCGTGCGCTCGACGATGATCGCGCGCTCGAACTCGGCCGCCGCTGCCAGCACCGTCAACGTCAGGTCGGACACGGCATCGTGAGAGGGCCGTATCTCGAGCCCCTGGGCCACCGCCACGAAGGTCACCCCGGCGGAGCGGATCTTGCGGATGTTGGCCAGCAGGTCGAGCGTGCTCCGCCCCCAGCGGTCGAGCCGCTGCACGATCACCGTGTCGAGCTCGCCGCGGTGGGCGGCGTCCAGGATGCGGTTGAGCCCCGGGCGGAGGGCGCCCTTGCCGGCGCTGGCCGTCTCTTCGATGTCGAGCACCACGCGCAGGCTCCGGGCGCGCGCGGCGGCGCGGAGCTCGGCTCTGGCCAGGGCGGGGTTCTGCTCGCGGGTGCTGACCCGGTGGTACAGGGCGGCGCGCTTCTCGTCCGATCGCGCCCTGCCCTGCTTGCGCGGTGGCATGGTGACTCATCGTCGCACGGACGACGCGAGACGGCTTCCTCGAAGCCCGGGGGGTTTGGGGGGCGGAGCCCCCCAAGGGGTCGCGTTACTTTTCCGGGTAGGCGCTCGAGAAGTAGCGATCTTGCGCGGTGCCCATCGCGAACGAGCAGAAGAACGGCTCGCCGGCTGACTTCACGCAGAAAAAGCCGTCAGGACAGGTGGGCTTGCCGTCGCCGCATCGCTGGTAGCAGCGGTTCTTCACCCCGGGAAGGGCGTTCATGAAGTCCGTCTCACCGCAGAAGGCGTCCTTTCCGCACACGTCAGATCCTGCACTCGGATCGCAGGATCGCTCGCACCGCGCGGCGAGCTGCCATGGAGAGTTGAAGTGAACGTGGCAGTAGGCGCCAGGGGTCGAGCAGCCATCCTGCAGGCAGGTAGGCTTGTCGAACTTGGTGCACCTGCGCGTCCCCCATGGGAGCTCGACGCATCGTTGTTCGGCGGGGCAGTCGGCATCGTTGGCGCAGGCCGTTGAGCAGCTCTTGTGCGTGGCGCCGCCCGCCATGTACCCGCACGCGGTGCCTTTTGGGCAGTCCGAATTACTGTCACAGCGGGTGGGGAGGCACAGTCCGTTGGCGCATTTCAGCCCGACCGCACAGAGGCCGACGGGTGCGTAGTCGATGTCGCCACATGGTTCGCCAGCCTTGCGGTCTCCCGCTTCCGAGCATCGATAGATGCCGCCCTCCTGACGGCCGACGTACGAGCACGTGCTGTTGGGGCCGCACTCGCTGTGTCCCTGCGGTGTTGGCCCCGAGCACTCGGACGGAACGCACCGCCAGAATCGGTGTCCTGCAGCGCCGATGCGAGTCAGATCGCAGAGCGGAGCGTCTCCGCCACAGTCCTGATCATCCCGGCACAGTTTCGGACATCTGAGTGTTCCGCGCCCATCGGTGATGCATCGCGAACCGCAGATAGCCTCGCACTTGTCAGCCGTCGGCACATGCTCGCCGAGCTCGTCATCGGCGCCTGCGTCGGCGGCGGCAGTCGGCGATGGGTTGTGAGGAGCTGACTTGGAGCGCCACAACCGTTCGATGAGCACCTCACCTCCTGTTCCCGCATCGGGAGCAGGGGGGGCAGCCGATCGGGAATGCACGGAGCGCAACAGCAGGACCCCCGCCGCCAGAACAGCGATAACAAGCGCAGCGACAGCGGGGATCCTCTTCGGCATGGCTTACGACGAGTAGCCGCAGACCTTCTTGTGGCACATGAAGGTCGATCCGTCGCGGTTGGAGCCGCACGGGTACTCCACGTCCGTGCACTTGCACTGGACGGGCTGGCTCGTCGTCTCTCGGTCTCGAGGCGAGCGCACCCCGGTGTGCTGTGGCGTCGCGCAGCCCTGCAGCTCCTGCGGATCGCCGCTTTGGCCACCACCCCTCGGCGCGTCGGCCTTGCCCGTGTTCTCCGTGGTCTCCGGCGGCGGAGCCGGGGTGCTCGTGTCGCTTCCGCAACCGAAGAGAAGAAGCGAGCCGAACGCCAGTGCAACCCCTGTCATCTTGAGCATGCTGGTCCTTTCCATCGCCCTCGCCTCCCACCACCCGAGGACGAAAACCGCGCGAGCGGTAGCACGAGGAAAGACACCCGGAATGGCAAAAAGTTCCATGCGTTAGCACTCGTATGCCGGCATGCGTTCAGGTCGCTCCCAAATGGCCTTCGCTGGCGATGCTAGACTCCCTCGTGATGGCTACTGCAGCAGAGCTCCTAGACGGCGCGCGCGCTCTCCCGAGCGAGGAGCGATGGTCCCTCGTCCGTGATCTGCTCGCGCTCGATCCAGATCCGCCCGAGCCGCAGGAGGCGCGTGAGGCCTACGGCAACTTGGTGAACGAGCTCGCCCGCCGGGCCCGCGAGGTCGAGGAGGGGGCGGTCGAGGCCGAGGACTGGGAGGACGTTCGCGACCGCTTGCTGTCCGAGCTCGACGACGCGTGAAGGTTCGCCTTCATCCTGAGGCGCGCGAGGAAATCCGAGAACAAGCCAGGGGCATGAATGGGCGCTGCCGAGGGCTTGGGCGCGAGCTCGTCCTTGAGATCAATGTCTCGATGCGCCGAATCGGGCGTCTTCCGCGTTCAGGGCCGCTCCTGCCCGCCGCGCCGCCCGAGCTCGGGATCCACTACGTCATCCTGCGCAGGTTCCCGTTCATCATCGCCTATCAGATCTTCGAGCGTCATGCGCTCGTGCTCTCGCTCGTGCCCGATGGGATGTTGCGCGACTACTTGATCGGCCGAGCGTCGCCTTGACCGCTCAGAAGAGGTCGAGCTGCGGCACTCCGTCCCCGATCTCACGTCTCGCAAGCAACATGGGCTGACCTTCCGCGCCGGTGCCGATGCTCGTGCGCATGAGGAGCCCCTTGCGCTGCGCGGCCAGAATGGGCAACCCATCGATCGCCGTGATCGCCGGCTTCATCTTGCGGATCTGGTCGGACTTGAAGCGATAGCGCGCGAAGCCGAGGCGCTCGGCGATGGTGTCAAGGTTCGCCGTGTACGTGTCCTTCGATGCCAGCTGTCCTTCCACGTGGCGGTAGAGCAGGCGCGCCATCTCGGCGCGGTTTCCGCGCTTCTTGCGCCCTTCCCCGTCCTTCGCGCCCAGGTCCTCGTAGGGCTGCATGAGCATGATCTTGACGTCGTGATCGAGGAACCCGCGAGTCACGATGTCCGAGAACAGGAGCGACACCTCTTCAGTGGGCTCGGAGCCCGCCTCCTTGCGTTCCTTCCAGGTCACGCCCTGCAACAGCGTGAACTCCACGCGCTCGTGAGAGCCGCTGTCCCACTGGGCCTCTACCACGATCGGGATCGAGGCCAGGTCGCGCACGAGCTGACGAACGCGCGCGTAGTCCTTCCCGGAGTGGTTCGCTGGACGCGTCAGGTTGCCGTCATCCGCGAACAGAGCTCCGCCGCGAATCGCGGCCACGATCGCGTAGCCGCTCGTCACGATCTGGCCGTACCCGACGCGGCTGTTGCTCTTGGAAGCAAGGACCGGGAGGCCGGCGTTTCCCCAGAGCTCGAGCAGCTTGTGATAGGCCTCCTGGTGGATCTGCCGGAGGACCCCGAAGCTGCCTTGCTTGTCACCGACGCCGGTGCCGACGGTCACGCGCCGCACCCCGCTCTGCTTCGTGTCGGGATGGACGATCTTCTGTTCGGTGGTTTGTCGGTCGCCGCGGAAGTCGTTGGAGACGAAAAGGCTCGCCTGCTCAACAGTGAGCCAGGCGCGAAACGGTCGGCTCGGAATCCTCGGCAGGGGCTTGAGCGCGACACGCCCCGCGGCGAGCTGTTCCGCGCGTCGCTGGTCGTCCATGCCGGCGGCCACTCGTGCGCCGAGCTCGAGCAAGCTCATCGCCGCAAGCTTCCGATCTGCGTCTGACAGAGCTTCTGCCGCCCCTGGGCGTTCTGGGCGCCTGGATGCCCGGCTCACCCGGATGGAGCGGATGTCCGAAATGCTCATGTGCTCGGTTGCCCCGGTTCGCCCAGATACGCGGCCAGGGCTCGATCGATCAGATCGGAGAGGTCGCACCCTTGATCGACCATCGCGTGTCCGGCTTGCTTCGACATCTCGGGGCGCAGGTAGACCGAGCGCTTCTCCCAGGTGTCCCGCTTCGCGTGGGGGTCCTTCTTGCGCCCGCCGCGTCGCGCGCCATCGACGATGAATGCGCGCTGCTCGGGTGTCGGGACGCGCTCACGCTCGATGGCCTGGGCGGTCTCGCTGATCAGAGAGAGCGGGGCTCGGTGCTTCGACATAGCTCGATCACCTCGTCGGCTAGGGCGTTGATCTCGGCGGCTGCCTTGTCGTCCGCCGCGTACTCGGTCACGGTGCTGCCCGCCAGGCCTGCGGCCGCGTAGTCGGCGCGCTGATAGACTTCGGTCGCGCAGACGTGATGTCCGAACTGGCGCAGCGCCTCTCGTGCTTGGTCGCCGAACCTCGATCGAGGGGCACGGCGCGAGACCACGAACGCGGCGCGCAGGTCCCGGCGCAACGCCGTGGCGTCCGCGAGCATGCGCGCCATTCCGGCGACGCTCCACACATCGAAGGCCGACGGATGGACCGGAACTAGGGCCAGATCCGAGACCATGAGCGCCGCCTTGGTGATTTCGCCGAGAGCAGGCGGACAGTCGATCAGCACGAAGTCCGCGCCCGTGGCGAGCTGTGGCACCTGGCTCGGGTCGGCAAGGCTCCGGTTGGGAATGGAGACCACGGTGGGCGCGGTCGGACTGCCGTTGGCCACCGATCTCCACATGGTCGACGTGCCCTGGGGGTCCGCGTCTACGAGCAACGTGCGGAGGCCGCGTAGGGAGAGTGTCGCGGCTAGGTTGGTCGCGATCGTGGTCTTGCCGACCCCGCCCTTCTGGTTTGCGACGGCGATGACTGCTGCCATGCAGCCACGCTAAGGGCGAAGTCCAGTTGACGCAAAAAACTCGATCGCCCCAGGAGCATCCGGTCGCCCGACTGCCCCGGTCGCCCGGATGGAACTGGGCGCTCAAAAGCCCAGACGCTGCGAATCCCCGAAAGACTCGGACGCCCGAAAGACCCGAAACCCAGGTCTGCCGACGCGGGATCTTGGGCGAGTGGGCGCGGGATTTCGGGCGAGCCGACGCGGGATCTTGGGCGAGTGGGCGCGGGATTTCGGGCGAGTGGCGCGGGATTTCGGGCGAGCCGACGCGGGATCTTGGGCGAGTACGACGCGGGATCTTGGGCGAGCCGACGCGGGATCTTGGGCGAGCGGCAGTCCGGAGAACGCGTGAGATCTCAGCGGCTTGTATGCGCTCGCCGGAGCTCAGGTATTTTCAGGTGTTTTTTCAGGTATTTCTAAGAATAGAAGAGAGGGGCTCCGCCCCCTCGCTTCGCGAGCCTCCCCCGACCGGACCGGACCCAGAGGGCTCCGCTTCGCTCCGCCCGATCCGGACGCTCGCTATCGCTCGCGGCTTTCCGGAGGCTCGCTACGCTCGCCGGAGGGGGGCCTCGCCGGCCCCCCTGTAACCCCCCGCAATCGGATTGGCTTGGAGTGTTCGTCGGGCGGGGCTGGGAGCCCCGGAGAGCGCCTGCGCCGGGCGGGGCGCCTCTCGGTGCTCTCCGGACCGCGGGGCGCGTCCTGGGGCCGCCCAGGGGGTCTTCTACGCGATGCCGGCGTAGCCCCGGGCGAAGGCCACCACGGCGGGCACGTACCGCTGCGCGGTGGCGCTCGGGATCTGGCCGCTGCGGACCCGGCCGGGCCCGGCGTTGTAGCCGGCCGCCACCCGCTCCAGGTCGGCGCCGAATTCCCCGCCGAGCCGGGCCAGGTACTTCGCCCCGAGCTCGATCGCTGCCGCCGGGTCGGCGAGCAGGGCCTTGCCGCGCGCCTCGAGCGTCGCCCGGGGCGCGAAGCCCAGCACGCGCGCCGTCTCGCTCGTCACCTGCATCGGGCCCCACGCGCCGCCCAGCACGTCGTCTCGCTGCCCCGGCGCGCTGCGCACGTTGGCGAAGCCGGTTTCCTTGCGCGCGATCGCGAGCAGCCAGGGCAGGGGCACCCCGTGCTTCGCCGCCGCTGCCCGGAACGCCGGCATCAGCTTCGCCCGCCGCGCCGCCTGCGCCGCGCTTTCTCCCGGGCTCGGGCTCGGGGCGCTCGGCGAGCCGCCCCCGGGCGCGCCCGAGCTCGCCCCGGCGCGCCGCGAGCGCAGGACCAGCCACGTCACTGCCCCGGCGCCGGCCACGCCCGCCGCGATCCAGCCCCAGGGCACCCGCTTCACGCGCCCCCCTGCGCCGTGATCTTCGCGCGCCCCCCCTGGCCGACCCACCCCCGGAACACCACCCGCACGTTCCGCGCGTTGACCGGCTGCCGCGCGTGCACTCGAACCTTGAGCGCCCCGCCCGGGTCGGTCGCCACCGCTTCGAGGTCGCCCAGCCGGTGCACCCGCTGCCGGTGCGTCACCTGGCCGTCCGCCTCGAGCTCCTCCCGCGTCTCCGCGTACCACGCCCCGCCCTCCGAAGGGTTGAGCTCCAGGTACCACTCAAACCGTGGCGGGATCAGCGTCGCCGCTGCGCGCTCCGGTGCGACGAGCTCCAGGTACAGGTCGACGTGTCGCGCGCCCTGCGTGTAGATCCGCTCGGTCCCTTTCCAGTCCAGCTCTGCCCACAGCTCGCCGTCATAGAGCACCTCCACCTCGGGGGCCGGCAGGGCAGGGGGCGCGCTCATGCGCGCGCCTTCTTCTTCGTACTCGCCCAGTAGAGCAGCCCCGCGCCCGCCGCGATCGCCGCGATGAGCAACCACGGCGAGCTCGTCTTGCCGCCCGGAGGTCCTGGCGGGATCGCGCCGCGGCCGCCGCTCGGCGGCGTGGGCATCGGGGCCGGCGTCGGGCTCGGCGGCACGAGCGTCCCCGCCGGAAGGATCTGCGTGTACCCGAAGCGCCGCGCCGCCTCGAGCACCCGATCCGGCCAGCGCCGCTGCACCCCGAGGTCCTCCGGGTAGCGCGTCACGAGCTCGCGCCAGCTCGTCGTGCCCGCGTCGCGCAGGAGCTTGCTCGTCGCCGCGTATCCGAACGTGTACGCGTGCACCAAGATCGCCGCGGCGTTCGCGTCGTGCTCGAGCGGCCGCGCAAACCCCGTCGGGAAGTCCTTGCGCAGCTTGCCCCAGTAGAAATTGAGGATGCTCGTCCCGGCGCGCAGGTTGTTGATCGGGTTCTTCAGGTACTCCTGCTGCACCACGTCGACGTCGAGCGCGTCCTTGAGCCCCGCGCGCGACGGTTGCATGAGCCCGACTTTCGGCCCGCCGCCGGGCGCGTCCGGCGCGGGGTTGACCGCGCTCGGCTTCCAGTTCGATTCCGCCGCGATGAGCCCCTTGATCAGCGCCTTCGGGATCTCGCCCCGGTAGAGCTCGATCGGCGCGTCGTACTTGCTCGACATGCGCTCTCCTACGGGCCGCGCGCGACGTTCTCGTACGCGGCCACGCTTCTGCCGTGCTGCGTGTACCCCGCGAGCCGCCCCGCCACCTGGCGCAGCTCGCCGCCTGGCGTCACCACGCGGACCCACAGGCTCACCGTCGACCGCTCCGGCGCGAACACCTTGATCGGCGCGTGGCAGCCCCACGGAAACCGCAGGTCCTCGATCGCGCCGAAAGGCGGAAGGCGCGAGCTCGGCGGCTGCGGGTCCATCCCCACCGGCTGCCGGAGCTCGCCGAGCGGCGCCGAGTCCTCGAGCACCAGCGACCACGTGACCCGCACGTGCTGCCCGAGCCGCCGGTGCCCAAACGGTCCCGCCACCGCGCCGTACGGCGTCGCGAGCCATTGCCACAGCACCGTCAACACGCCCACGCTGTCTTTCGGGATCACGACGCGCAGGAGCTCGTGACACGTCGGCGTGTACGGTCGCGAGAAGTCCCGACGGGGCAGCGCCACCTGGCCCACCTCGTCGAACGCGCGCACCGCCTCGGGCAAGAGGTGCGGCTTGCCCACGTCCCGCACCTGCTCGAGCGCCCCCATCACTCGCCGCCGGGCCGCCGCAATTCCACCCCGTGGATCACGAGGTCGATCTCGCTCGCTTCATCCTGCGCATTGACCGCGTCGAAGGACAGCGTCGTGCCCCGGTCGATGCGCACCGGACCCACGAGCGGGTATTCCTCGCCGGGATGGCCGAACGCTGCGGCGAGCAGCGCCGGCCGGTCCATGTACGAGCGCCGCGCGTCCTTCCACGTCACCCGCACCTTCGGCATGATCCCGCTCCGCGTCGCGTAGTCCCACGAGATCCGCCGGATGACGAAATCGTAATGCGGGTTCACCAGGATCTCGCCGGTCGCACGCGTCCCCGGGTGCTCGCCCACCACGAGCGTGCACGCGTACTTGAATTCCACGCCCGGCGCGATCGCCGGTGCGCCGACAAAGGCCTGCCTTTGCGGATGCGGCATGGGCTGCTACCCGCCCGTGCCGTAGCCCGCGCCCCGCGCGCGCTGGCCCTCGAGCCGCAGTTGGATCGTCACCCCCGGCGCGAGCGGCCGCCGCAGTTGCTGCAGCTCGCGCAAGGCCGCCTGCGTGATGTGCAGGTCCGTCGTGATGTTCGCCGCCTTCTTGATCAGGATCGGGTTTCGCCCGAGCACGTACATGTTCGTCCGGTGCGGCGCGCCGTTCGTCAGCACGTTGTACGGCGTCGCGTGCGCCGGCATCATGTAGATGGGCTTGCACGCTTGCGAGTAGACGAAGCCCGGCATTCCCGGCACCGGCTGCCCGGGCATCGGCTGCGGGCCAGGGCCCATCGGCGGGTACGGGTGCGGCCAGCCGTGCGGGTCCGTCGTCAGCGGCTGCGCGCCGCCGGCCGGCGGCGTCGGCGCCGGAGCCGGCGGCGTCGCGCCCCCGCCGGGTACCGGGATCGGGATGACCCCCCCCGGCGGCTGCGGCTGCGGCCCGAGCTCGATCATGCCCGTCACGCCGCCGCCCGCGGGGAAGCTCGTCACCGGGCCCACCACCATTTCGTCCGGGCCCACCTTCACTTCGATCGCCGAGAAGTTGGCCAGGAGCTCGAAGATCCGCGGATCGTCGTACAGCGAGATCGCGATGCGCACCGAGATCGCGTAGATCCGAAACGCCTCCGGGATCTGGCCGGGCTGCGCCAGGTTCGTCATGGCGAGCCCGCCCATGGGACCCGGCGAGCCCTTGGTGCTCTGCCAGAACGACAGCACCTGTGAGCTGATCTGCGTGAAGTCCTCGATCAGATACGTCGAGTAGTAGGCCCACGGCTGCGTGTAGCGGAGCTCGTCGACGGCCTTGGCGATCGCCGCCTGCTCGACGGGCGCGAGCTTTGGGGGCACGAAATGCGCCGGGATGGTTCCTGGGGCTGCCATTTGCAAAAGTCCTTTCCGCCAGCCGTGGCTAGCCTTCGTCTCCGTAGCCGTAGGGGGCGCCCATGAAAGCGTCTTCGGAGCCGAGCGCGTCGCGCAGCTCCACCCCGGACATCGAATCCCAGTCCGCGCCCACGTACTGCGCCTCTTCGCCGAGCGTGTCGCGGAGCTCCACCGCACCGAGCGTGTCGCGCACCTCGAGGCCCTCGAGGCCATCGAACGCGCGAACCAGGCGCCGCTGCACGCGCCCCGCCGACAGCATCGGCGGCGCTTCGTTGATCTGGTGCCAGCCACGCCCCGCCACGTACGCCCACTCCGTGCCGTCGTCGCCCTGCGCCACCGCGCCGAGCTCCCCGAGGTCCTCGCCGAGCGCGTACAGAGGCGAGCTCTCGGACGCCTTCGAGAAGACGAATTGCCGCGCGAGCTCGTGCACCGCGAACGTCAGCCCGCCGACGATGAGGCCATTGCCGATGCGGTCTTGCTTCGCCAGCTTCTTGAGCAGTAGACCCAGCGCGATCGGCACCGCCGTGCCGATGCCGATGTAGAGGGGCTTGCCCGCCTGCGCCTTGGCGTCGGCGGGACTCTTGCCCTTCTCGAGCTTGATCGCCGAGAAGTTCTGCGCAAAGCGCCCCGCCACCACGCCCGCCGTCGTCGCCAGCGTGTCCGACACCATCGCGCCGATCCCGCTGGCCGGGTTCCTGCGCGCGCGCCGCCGCACGAGGCGATGCAGCCGCGCCGGATGCACGCCCACGCGCCGCCGCCGGCGGCGTCTGCGCGGTGCATGCGCCACGCGCGCCGGGCTGCCGATGCGCCTTCGCTTGCGTCGCCTTCGCTTCATGGGTCCTCCGTTCGCGAGCAAGATCGTCGCGAGCTCGCCGGCCGGGTTTCTCCGCGCGCGCCGCCGCACGCGCCGCACCTTGCGCGCCGTCTTTGCCGGCGCGGCCACCGCTCGCCGTCTGCGCTTTCGCATCGTCTTCGCCTTTGCCATGTCAGCCCTCGATGCCCTTTCCGGTGACGTGCTTTCCGCCGCCCACCAGGAAGTAGCTCCCGCCCGCCCGGTACACCGCCGGCGCGGGCTGCCCGAAGTCGTGCACGTACGTCCGCGCGCGCCGCGCCCCGTGCTTGTTCGACCGGTAGTAGATCCGCCGCGCCGTGCCCACGTAGACCGGCCGACGCGGCACGGGCGTCGTGATCTCCACCCAACGATCCACCGGCGCGCCCTGCCAGGCGCTGCGCACCGCCCGGGCGCGCACCCCGCGCGCGTGGGCAATCCCCTCCGGCTCGAGCGCCTGCGCGCGCCGCACCTCGAGCGCAAACAAGCGCGTCGCCCCCGCGTCCGTGCCGAGCACGCGCCCCCGGAGATCGAGCGTGCGCACCTCACCCCGCGGCGTCTCGAGGTCGACGGCCACCGCTTCCGCGAGCAGCGCCCCCGTCTTCGGCAGCCGAATGCCCCTCACGACCGCTTCCACTCCCGCGCCACCCACGCCAGCGCCACCACGCCCGCCGCGATCGCGATCGGCGTCGTCACGCTCGCGATCCCCGAGGCCGTGCTCGGTGGCGGGTTCATCGCCGCGACGAGCTTGGAGATGTCCTTGCCCTCGTCCACCAGCTTCGCCAGCCGGTGCGTCTCCCACGACTTGAGCCCGCGATCGGCCAGGTACATGCCTCCCAGCACGATCGCGACGCGCCCGAGCGCGGCCAGGCCTGCGAGGATCGGCAGGAAGCCGAGCGCCCCGAGCGCGTTGCCGCCACCGTCGGCGGGCGCGATGTCGAGGTCAAAGCGCTTGCTCGCGCTCGGCCGCAGCACGTGCGTCTTCGCCTCGACGCCGCGCACGAGCTCCTCGAGTTCGCCGAGCGCGCGCCAGTGTTCGTGGAAGTCCGCTTCCACCTGCGCAAGCGGCGGCACGCCCACCGGTCCCCCGGCATCGACAACGCCCAGCTGCTCGAGCGTCCGCAGACGTGCGCGCGTCGCGCGCGCGTCGTCCGAGACCGCGCGCGTGCGCGCGACCAGGCCCCGGAACGAGGCATAGAGCTCGCGCACGCTCGGCCCCGCCTGCACGGAGCCCCCGCCTGCGGGACTCGCCCACGGGTTCGGCGGCGGCGGCGTGTCGACGCCCAGGCTCACCGCCGCCGTCCTTTCTTCTTGCGCAGCACGAAGTACGCGCCCACGCCCACCGCCAGCACGCCGCCCACCAGGAGCGGCACCTTGTAGCGCTGGAAGAACGTGCCCGGCGCTGGCCCCTTGCCCGTCACTGCGATCGCCTGCGGCCCTGCGCGCGGCGTCGGCGGCCGCGGTCGCGGCGCCACCGAGCTCGGCGGCGGAAGCGCGGGCCGCGGGGCCGGTGCGGGCGCCGGTGCCGGCGCGGGCGCTCGAACAGGCGCCGCGCGCGGTGCGGGCCGGCCGCCGCCGCGCACCACGCCCGTGATGCCGCTCGCGATCCGGCTGCCCGCCGCCAGCCCCGCGCCGGCCGCCGGGTTCACCAGGCCCACGATCGGCGCCGCCGCCCCCGCCACGCTCGCAATGCCGCTGCCCACCGAGCTCACCGCATTGGAGATGAAATCAAAGGGGCCCTCGAGCTCGCCGATCACGTCCCCGAGCTCGTCGTCCGGACCCGCAAGGCCGAGCACCTCCGTCCGGTTCCCCGCCGGGTGAAACGTGAACGTGCCGTATCCGAGCGCGCTGGCGTGCTCCGCCAGATCGCCAAGAGACAGCTCGAAAGGCCCTTCTCCGAGCCCTTCCAGCGTCCCCGAGAACGTCGGTTCGTCCATCGCTCCGAGCTCCTTGCCGGAGAGCAGGAACACCCGCTCAGCCGGCGCCTTCGCTTCCCATCCGAGTCCGCGCCGCGGCCACGCCGTCAGGTCCGCAGGCACCCAGCGGTCCCGCACCTTGACCCGCAGGTGCACGTGCCGGTACTGCCCCGGCGCGTCCCCGACGATGCGCACTGCCACCGGAAATCCGATCGACGCCGCCAGGGCGCCGAGCAGCACCGTCTGGTCGTCGCAGTCCCCGCCCGCGCCCTCCGCCTCGATCTGCCCGAGCAACACCTCGGGCGTCTGCACGAGCTCCGCCGTCGCGGGATCTCGCGTGTACCGAAGATGCCGCGTGCACCACGCGAAGAGCGCCCCGAGCTCCCCCGCGTAGTCCTTCGGCCTCACCCCGGCCGCGCGCACGATCGCGAGCGCGCATTGCCGGACCTTCCAGCTCTGCGACCCTTCGACGATCGCGCGCCGGATCAGCGCGACCGTCCGGAGCGTCGCCTCCTCGCCCCTACGTGCCCGTGTCCGCTGGACCCGGACCCGCATGGCCGGTCGTCACCCCTGGCGGCCGGAACGTCGCTGGCGCTGGCGGCCGGAAGGTCGCTGGCGCTGGCGCACGCCGCGGCGGCGCGCGCGGGGGCGGCGCCGCCGGGAGTTCCGGCTCCGGCTCTGGTTCGGCTGGCTCCTCGGCCGCCACCGCGATCGCCGCCGGCAGGCTCACGCCCCCGCTCAGCGCGGCCGCCATCTTGGCGGCCAGCGCCGCCAGCATCGGCGCCACCGCGGGCCCGAGCTGCGCGAGCACCGGGCCGAGTAGCTCCATCCAGCGGCTCACCCGCTCCTCGGGCTCGCCACCCCCGAGCCCGAACACCTCCGGGCCGAGCCGCTGGATCAGCGCCTTGCCCTGCTCCACCGAGGTGATCGGCGTCCCCTCGAGCTCCTTGGCCAGCCGCCCGAGCAGCTCCTCGTTGCGTGCGCTGCGCGCACCTTCGTCCGCTTGCTGCGCTTCGAGACGTGTCAGCCGCTCGTCCAGACGCACCTGTCGTTCGTCGATCCGCGTCAGCGCCTCGAGCACCCTGCGCTGAAACTCAGGACCCTGCGCGTTGATCGCTTGGGTCAACAGGGGCGCCAGCATCTGCAACAGCATCCGGTCTCCGCTCTGCGCGGCCGCGGCCAGCGCTTCCAGCGGCATCTGCACCATCGGCGGTGACTCCATGGACGATCTCTCCTTCGGCGGCGCGGGCGCCGTCGTGACCTTCGGTTCCTCGGCCGCGGGCAGCTCCATCGGGATCTTGGGCTCCCCGAAGTCGCGCACGGTCACGTTGCCGAGCGCGAAGAACGTTTGCTGTTTCCCGCGCCCGACGCGGTCGCGCAGGCTCAGCGAGTACGTGGCCGGGTTGCCCCCGTAGGCCAGCCCCAGCGCTTCGAGTGGGTGAATCCCCTTGCCCCCAATGTCGAGCTTGTCCAGCTTGCCGGACAGCTCTGCCGGCTTGACCCGACACACGTACAGCTCGGCGTCAGGTCCGATCGGCGGCCGATCGGCGAATGGATCGCGGTCCCACCTCTTTTCTCCCGCGCCCGTCATGTACGCTCCCTCTTCAACGCCACGCGAACGATTCCCACCTATCCCCCTCCCGACCGCGTTGACAAGAGCCTCGTTCCAGGCGGCTGCCAGTCGGATCCCAGGGCTCGGACTGGGGACGACTGGCGGAAGGACTGGGAAAAACGGCTGGCGACCGACCGGCGACGGACTGGGAGCCCGATCCGCCCAGTCGCCTGGTGAAATCCTTGGCGATTCAAGAAGTGCGTGATCTACGCACTGATGCACCGTGTCGTGCTCGGGCCTGTCGTTTCCGTGATCGTCCGGGGTCACCTGTCCTGGTCGGAAATGTGGGTTGGCGCGCCGCGGCGCGATGGCGCCGGGGTGGGAGCGAGCCGCACCTGAACGCGCTTGTTGCGGCGCAACAGTCAGCAGGCGACGATCGTGTGCTGTGAACGAGCGCGCGGAGTCCTACGTCAAGCTCCTGCTGGCTCTCTCGGAGCCGCGGACGGTGCTGGAGCTCGCGAAGATCTGTCGCGTGGGTCCGTACTTCGTGCGCTCGTTCCTCGATATGGGCGCGACGGTAGGGACAAGACGCCCACGGTGCCGCAGGATTTTGCGGCTGCAGCCGACGGGAGGCCGCGTTCCGAGCTGAGGGGGCGTGAACCTCGTGATCGCGCGGAGCCCGGCACGGCCGGGGGAGGAGGATGACGGATGCGATGGATGCTTGTGGCGGTGCTCGCGGCGGGGTCGTGCGGCGAGGACGGCGGGGCCTCTCGATGCAGCGGGAGCGCCAACTTGTCCGCGCGAGACGGTTGCTACTGCGTGAACGTCTCCGCGTGCAAGCGAGTGGCGCAGTGCGGCGGGGGTGGCACTTCCTGCGTCGAGTCGAGCTTCACGCGTTGCGACCTGCGACCCGACGACAAGACATTCGGCCCGGCCGCCTTCTCGCAGTGTCTTGGCGTGATCGCCGCTATGCCCTGCGAGGACGCCGCAAACGAGGTGCTTCTCAACGCGACCTGGAACCGCTGCATCCTCACCGGTGCGACGGTTGCGTGCCACACGACCTGCCAGCCAGGGAACAAGACCTGCGGGGACGTCTGTATCCCA
>CAYNRE010000078.1:0-1056 GCA_964399535.1 uncultured Pirellulales bacterium
ACCGCTACCGCTGCTCCTACGCAGCCTCCGTTGCTGGGAGTTATGTTGTAGGTCGCCGTAATCGGGGCGCCTGTCGTGTTAACAAGGTTGTCTGTGATCGTTAATGCGTTCGCTTCAGGAACAGCTACACCCGCTGTTCCCTGCACGCTCGCATCCGACATCGTCGGTGCCAGCCAGCTGTAGGTCGTTCCCGCTGGAAGTCCCGCAGGGGTCAACGTCACTTTGTAGTTCACTGCATCACCGCTGCAGATCGTCTTGGTCTGCGATGCCGTGATCACTGGTGCCGGGTTGATCGTGATCACTACCGCTACCGCTGCTCCCGTGCATCCTGCGCCACTCGTAGGCGTTATGGTGTAGGTCGCCGTAATGGGTGAGCCTGTCGCGTTGGTAAGAACGTCGGTAATCGTCAAGGCATTGGCCTCGGCTACCGCCACTCCTGCCGTACCCTGAGGGCCACCTGCAGACATCGTCGGTGCCGACCAGCTGTAGGTCGTACCCGCCGGTGAGCTGGCAGGGGTCAGCGTCACTTTGTAGTTCACCGCATCACCACTGCAGATCGTCTTGGTCTGTGCCGCCGTAATCACGGGCGCCGGGTTGATCGTGATCACCACAGCCACCTGGGCTCCTACACACCCTGCTCCACTCGTTGGGGTGATGTTGTAGGTCGCTGTGATCGGGGCGCCCGTCGTGTTGGTAAGTATGTCGGTAATGGTCAGCGCACTCGACTCCAGTACGGCCACTCCTGCTGAACCCTGAACGCTCGCATCCGACATCGTCGGCGCTAACCAGCTGTAGGTCGTTCCCACAGGCTGCCCCGCCGGGGTCAGCGTCACTTTGTAGTTCACGGCCTGGCCGCTGCAGATCGTCTTGGTCTGTGCTGCCGTAATCACTGGCGCCGGGTTGATCGTGATCACCACCGCTACCGCTGCTCCTACGCAGCCTCCGTTGCTGGGAGTTATGTTGTAGGTCGCCGTAATCGGGGCGCCTGTCGTGTTAACAAGGTTGTCTGTGATCGTTAATGCGTTCGCTTCAGGAACAGCTACACCCGCTGTTCCC